>NZ_CP059163.1:0-1390008 GCF_013466785.1 Nocardioides marinisabuli | reverse complement strand
GACGGCGACGGCGACGTCGCCGACATCGACAAGGACCGACCCGACACGAAGGGTGCCGACGCCTTCAAGCTGCGGGTCAAGAAGATCGGCGGCGGGGAGAGGTCGCGCACCATCACGATGCGCTGAGCGGAAAGGGCCGCAGCCTCAGGAGCGCGGCGGGCGGGGGAAGAACATGGGCACGCGAGCGGCGTACTCGTCCCACCCGTCGCGCTGGCTCATCCTCTTCTCCAGCAGCTTGGCGCCGGTGACGTTGCGCAGGAAGAGCGTCATCGCGACCGGGCACAGCACCGTGGCGAGGCCGGCGACCCAGCCGGTCGAGGCGGCTGCGGCCAGCCACAGGCCCCACCACACGCAGGCGTCGCCGAAGTAGTTGGGGTGACGGGTCCAGCCCCACAGGCCCTGGTCCATGACCGGGGGGCGCTCGTCGCGGGGGCGTGACATGTACGCGGCCAGCTGGCGGTCGCCGACGGCCTCGAAGACGAGCCCGGTCGCCCACACCACCACACCCAGCACCAGCACCCAGGTGTGCTCGAGGGCCAGCACCGCACCCACCGCGACCGGCACCGAGACGAACCACTGCGCGGTCCCCTGCACCGCGAAGACCCGGCGCACCGCGGTGCCCAGGCCGACCTCCTGCAGGGACCCGCCGAGCATCTCCTCGTAGCGCGGGTCCTCCTTGCCGCCGTGCTGGCCCACCGCGCGGCTGCGCACGTGCCAGGCCAGGCGCCCGCCCCACGCGGCGACCATCGCCAGCACCAGCCAGCGGTGCCAGTCGGCCCCGTCGGCGGCCAGGCCCACCAGCGCCGTCACCGCGGCGACGATGACGAAGCCGAGGCCCCAGGCGACGTCGACGACCGCGACGACGCCGAGCTGGCGGGCCCGCAGCGCGGTCGCGGTCATCACGACGACGACGCAGGCCAGCGCCGCGAGCAGGGAGGTGGTCAGGGCAGGCGCGGCATCCATGTCACCAGTCTCGTACAGCCGGCAGGGTGTGGGGGCCGTTCGGCCGGATCATCAGGATCTGGTCGACGCCCATCCGGCCGTCGCGGAAGGCCATCGCGCCCCCGACGAGGTAGAGCCGCCACACGCGCACGACCTCCTCGCCGACGAGCTCGGTGAGCCGCTCGACGTTCGCCTCGAAGCGCTCCAGCCAGCCCGCGACGGTCAGCACGTAGTGCTCGCGCAGCGCGTGCACGTCACGCACCTCGAGGCCACCGGCCTCGAGCAGCCCGACGGTCTCGCCGACCGGGCGCATGTGCATGTCGGGCGCGATGAAGCTCTCGATGAAGGGCCCGCCGCCGGGCCACTTGCCCGCGCGCGACATCTGCTGCACCAGGACCCGCCCACCGGGGCGGACCGAGTCGTGCAGCACCCTGGCGTACGTCGGGTAGTTGCCCTGGCCGACGTGCTCGCCCATCTCGAGCGAGCCGACCGCGTCGTACTCCCGGCCGGGGGCCGGCACCGCGTCGCGGTAGTCCTGCAACCGGATCTCGACCCGGTCGCCCAGCCCGCGCTCGGCGATGCGGGCGTCGATGAACCTCTTCTGCTCCGCAGCGATCGTCACGCCGGTCACCTGGGCGCCGAAGTGCTCGGCGGCGTGCAGCGACAGCGAGCCCCAGCCGCAGCCGACGTCGAGCATCCGCATGCCCGGCTCGAGGCCGAGCTTGGTGCACACGAGGTCGAGCTTGGCGCGCTGGGCGTCCTCGAGGGACTGCTCCGGGGAGGAGTGGTAGCCGCACGAGTAGGCCATCTGCGGCTCGAGGACCATCGAGTAGAACTCGTTGGACAGGTCGTAGTGGAACGAGATCGCGGAGCGGTCGCGGCCCTTGGAGTGCAGGCGACCGCGCACCTTGGCCTGGGAGGCCGGGTTGGCCGGCGGCCGGCCCAGCAGGCCCAGCCCGGCGGCGGTGCGCACCGCCTCGACCAGCGCGCGCGGCGTCGGGCGCACGCCCGAGAGCCCCCGCTCGCGGGCCACCGCGAAGGCGTGGGTCAGCGCCGAGTCGAGGTCCCAGCCGTCGACCTCGGGCACGTCGAGCTCACCGGTGACGTAGGCCTGCGCGGCCCCGAGCTCGCCCGGGTGCCACAGCAGGCGTCGTACGGCGTCGGGGGTGCGCAGCTCGACGGTCGGGACCGACCCGTCGGCCGGGCCGGTGGCCGAGCCGTCCCACGCGACCAGCCGCACCGGCAGGGGCCCGCGCAGGAACGGCTCCAGCGCGAGGGCCAGCCGCTGCGCGACCCCCTGCTGGTCGACCGCGGGGCCGATGGAGTGGACGGTGGCGCTGGTCATGAGTCCTCCGGGCGCGTGAGCACCAGCTGGTTGACGTCGATGTAGCCCGAGGCGAAGCCGGCGCGGGAGTACTCGAGGTAGAAGTGCCACATCCGCACGAACGTCTCGTCGAAGCCCAGGTCGGCGACCTGCTCGGGCGCGCCGAGGAAGGCGTCGTCCCACAGCCGCAGGGTCGCGGCGTAGTGCTGCCCGAAGGCCTGGCGCTCGACCAGGCGCAGCGAGGTCTGCTCGTGGGTGATCTGCTCGATGACCGACACCGAGGGCAGCAGCCCGCCGGGGAAGATGTACTTGTGGATCCACGTGTAGGTGTTGCGGGTGGCCAGCATCCGGTCGTGGGGCATCGTGATCGCCTGGATCGCCACCACGCCGCCGGGGGCCAGCACCGAGTCGATGGTGCGGAAGTACTCGCCCCAGTAGTCGTGGCCGACCGCCTCGATCATCTCGACCGAGACCACGGCGTCGAACTCGCCGGTGACGTCGCGGTAGTCGCAGATCTCCACGTCGACGCGGTCGCTGAAGCCGGCCGCCTCGACCCGGGCCTGCGCCAGGTGCTGCTGCTCGACCGAGAGCGTGATGGTGCGCACCGTGGCGCCGCGGCGCGCGGCGCGGATGGCCAGCTCGCCCCAGCCGGAGCCGATCTCGAGGACCCGTGAGCCCTCGCCGACCTTGGCCCGGTCGAGCAGGCGCTCGATCTTGTTGGCCTGGGCCGCCTCGAGGTCCTCGGCCCGCGCGGCGGCCGGGCTGCCCTCGAAGAGCGCCGAGGAGTAGCTCATGGTCGGGTCCAGGAACAGCTCGAACAGGTCGTTGGACAGGTCGTAGTGGTGCGCGATGTTGGCCTGGCTGTTCTTCTTGCTCGAATGCATCCAGCTCGGCGGGCGCTTGACGATCAGGGCCCGGGCCTTCTGGAGGTTCTGCGGCACCAGGTCCTGGATCTCAGCCGCCAGCACCGTCAGGAAGCCGCCCAGGTCGGGGGCGTCCCAGGCGCCGGTCAGGTAGGCCTCGCCGAAGCCGATGAGCTGGTGGCGGCCCACCCGGGCCCAGAGCTCGTCGGGGCGGTGCACAGTCATCTCGGGGCCCCCGCGACCGATGGTGCGCCGGCCCTCGGGCAGGTCGAGGTGCACCGTCACGTCGAGGCGGCTGACCGCGGCGACGAAGAGCCTGCGGGCCACGGCCGCGGAGACCCGGGCGCGGGGTCCGCCGGGGACGACGTCGAGGCCGGGCCAGCGGTCCGCCTGCGGCGGGCTGGTGGGTCGGGACGGGGTCATGGTCATCGCGAGACGCCTTCCTGGTGGTGCGCGGGTCGCTGTCGGATCGGGAGCCTGCGCAGCCACAGCCACACGCCGTGCAGACGGATCAGCACGGATCCTCGCAGGGCGGCCGGGGCGGCGCGCAGGGAACTGGTCCCGCTCCTGTTCCCCGTCAGCGACGCACTGAACCGTGCGTCGCCGTCGGAGTGCAGGGTGACGGCGATGTCGAGCCGCTCCCCGGGCACCGGGACGGCCAGCTCGTAGTGCCCGTCGGTGCCGTGGAACGGGGAGACGTACATGGCCTTGTCGGTGCGGGCGCGGCCCTGCTCGTCGGGCCGGACGAGGTAGGCGTGCCGGTCGCCGTAGGTGTTGTGCACCTCGACGACGCACGCCTCGACGCCGCCGTCGGGCGCCAGCGCCCAGAAGACGGTGATCGGGTTGAAGCAGTAGCCGAAGGCGCGCGGCTGCGCGGCCATCAGCACCCGGGTGTCGGGGTCGAGCCGCACGCCCTGGAGGCCGAGGAAGTGCTCGACGTTCTCGCGGATGGTGCGCTCGGGGGAGCCCAGGTGGTCGCGGGCCTCGAAGGAGCCGCGCAGCCACGACGTCGACTTGTGGTCGGGCAGGTCGTCGAGGTCGACGAGCCAGGTGTGCGAGCGGTGCGTGAAGGCGCGCTTCCACGGCGTACGGCGCTGGTGGCGGATGGTGGTGTCGTAGACGACGCCGGCCTCGACGTCGGCCGCGGTCGGGCGCTCGGGCCAGGTCAGCCCCAGCCGCTCGACCGCGCGCAGGCCGGAGCGCGCGCCGTCCTCGTGGAAGCCCCACCCGTGGTAGGCGCCGGCCAGCGCCACCCGGTCGGTGTCGAGCTCGCCGAGGCGGGCCTGGGCGGCGACGGACTCGGGGGTGTAGAGCGGGTGCTCGTACTCCATCCGGTCGATCACGCTCGCCGGGTCGACGAGGTGCTCGCCGCCGAGGGTGACCAGGTAGTGGGTGTCGGTGTCGAGGCGCTGCAGGCGGGTCAGGTCGTAGGTGACCACGACGCCCTCGGCGCCGTCGGGGCGCTCCTGGGCCGCGGAGGGGCGCAGGAAGTTCCACGACGCCCAGGTGTTGCGCAGCCGCGGCAGCAGCGAGGTGTCGGTGTGCAGCAGCGCGGTGTTGTGCGAGTAGGGCATCGCGCCGAGCAGCTCGTGGTGCAGCGGCGTCGGCTCGGCCAGCATCGCCAGCGTCTGCGAGGGGTGCGTGGCCAGCACGACGGCGTCGTACGACGCGGTCTCGCCGTTGCCGTCGGTGACCTCGACGCCACCGGGCGTCTCGAGGACCGAGGTGACCTTGGTGCCCAGGCGCACGTCGGGCAGGGCCGCACCGACGCGCTGCACGTAGGTGTGCGAGCCGCCGCTCACGGTGCGCCAGGTCGGCGAGCCGAAGATGCTGAGCATGCCGTGGTGCTGCAGGAAGCTGAAGAGGTAGCGCGCGGGGTACTCGAGCGAGACCTCCGGGTCGCACGACCAGACCGCGGCCACCATCGGCTCCATGAAGTGGCGCACGAAGTAGTCGCTGAAGCCGCCGTCGGCGAGGAACTCGCGCAACGTGCGCTCGTCGGTGCCGCGGGGGCTGTCGGTGGCCAGCAGGGCGCGGGCCTGGCGGTGGAAGCGCGGGATCTCGGTGAGCATCCGCAGGTACGCCGGCCGAGCCAGGTGGCCCCGCGAGGGGACCACGCCGCGGCGACCGAGCGCGCCGGCCCACTCGAGGTCGGAGTCGTCGTCGCGGATCGACATCGACATCTCCGACTGCTGCGTGGGCACGCCGAGCTCGGCGAACAGGCGCAGCAGGGTCGGGTAGGTGCGGCGGTTGTGGACGATGAAGCCGGTGTCGATGCGCAGCTCGTGCTCGCTGCCGTCGGGCCGCTTCTCGCCCACCGTGTGGGTGTCGGCGTGCCCGCCGAGCCGGTCGTCGGCCTCGTAGAGGGTGACGTGGGCGGTGCGCGAGGCGACGTACGCGGCGGTCAGTCCGGCGACGCCGGAGCCGACCACCGCGACCCGACGGGGCGCAGCGGAGGTGCGTGCGACCACGTCAGGCCTGCTCGAAGCCGATGACGATGGCCGACTCGAAGTTCGGGGTGTTGGACCCGCCCTCGGGCTCCACGGTGATGCCGACCGCCTCGGCGGTGGCGGCGTCGCCGGAGAGCAGCACGACGTTGTCGGGGCCCTTGGGCATGAAGCCCGCGGCCTTCATCCGACCGTCGCGCTGCAGCCAGAGCTCGTAGACCAGGCCCTCGCCCGGGTCGGCCATGCCCTCGGTGATGATGACGGCCTGGCCCAGCGACTTCGAGCGGGTGACGGTCGCCTTGGCGCCGTCCTCGAAGGTGCGGGTGACGGTCTCGGCGTCCTCGGCCTGCAGCACCTCGGTGACCGCCTTGGGGGTCACCACCACGGGGCTGGCCTCCTGCACCGAGGAGTCGTCCTCCCAGGGCTGGATGACGGCGATGCCGCCACCGACGCCGACCATGGCTACCACTGCAGCCGCGGCGGCGACCAGAACCGGAAATCGGCGGGCACGGGGGCGGGAGACCTCCTGCACCAAAGGGGGCAGGGGACGCACCGTGGCGACCTCGGCGAGCAGCCGCTCGCGCAGGGCCGGCGGGGGAGCGATCGGGGCGACCTCGGTGAGCACACCGGAGGCCTCGCGCAGCGAGTCGACCTCGAAGCGGCACTCGGCGCACTCGGCGAGGTGCCGCTCGAACTGGACCCGCTCGAACTCGTCGAGGGCGTCGACGGCGTAGACGCCTGACAGCGCGTGCACGTCGTTCATTGGCCTACTCCCATCGTGTCTCGCAAGCGGATGAGTCCGTCGCGTATTCGTGTCTTGGCTGTGCCGACCGGTAGGTCGAGCATGGTGGCCACCTCGGTGTGCGTGTAGCCGCCGAAGTAGGCCAGCTCGAGGGCCTCGCGCTGCACCGGCGTGAGCGTGGTGAGCGCGTCGCGGACCCTGCGGGCCTCCATCGAGGCGTGGGCCGCCTCGGCGGTCGAGTCGTGCTCGACCGGCTGGTTGTGCTGGTGGTACGTGGTGTCGCGCCGCGTGGACGCCTCGGCCGAGCGGACCCGGTCGACGGCCTTGCGGTGCACGATCGTGAGCATCCAGGACAGCGGGCTGCCCCGGTCGGCGTCGAACCGCGCCGACTGGCGCCAGACGTCGAGCATGGCCTCCTGGAGGACCTCCTCGCTCTGGGCCGGGTCGCGGACGACCCGGAGCACCAGGCCGTAGGCCCGGGAGGCGACCGCGTCGTAGAGCTGGGCGAACGCCTGCTGGTCCCCCTTGGCGGAGGAGCGAAGGAGTTCTGCCAGGTCCGGGGGCGCGGCCCCGCCGGCCGGGGACCCCTCGGGGTCCCCGGCGACGGTCAGCCTTGGCTCAGTCACGTGCTGATCTTCTCAGGTGGAGAGGATCAGGGCATCAGCACGGCGTCGACGACGTACACCGTGGCGTTGGCCGTGGGGATGTTGCCGCACAGCACGTTGGCCGGGGTGTCACCGTTCTCGACGGTCATGCCGTCGGTGTCACCGTTGATGGTGAGGGTGTCACCGTTGAGGGTGTCCTGCTCGCCCACGACGGCGTCGGGGTCGAGCTGCTCGCCGATGACGTGGTGGGTCAGGATCGCGGTGAGGGTCTCCTTGTCGGCGAGGACCGCGTTGAGGTCCTCCTCCGGGATGGCGCCGAACGCGTCGTCGGTGGGCGCGAAGACCGTCAGGGCCTCGGCGTCGTTCAGGGTGTCGACGAGGCCGGCCTCGCCCACGGCGGTGACCAGGGTGCCGAGCAGCGGGTTGTTGCTGGCGGCGGTGGCGACCGGGTCCTGGACCATGCCGTCGAAGGAGCCCTTGCCGTCCTGCGGCACGGCCGAGCACGCCGGGCCGAAGACCTGGTCGCTGGCGGAGGCCTCGGCGGTCTCCTCCTCGGGGGCGTCCGTGGTCTCCGAGCTGGTGTCCTCGGAAGCGGTGCTGGTCTCGTCCGCGTCGTCGCCGCAGGCCGCGAGGCCGAGCGAGAGGGTGAGGGCCGTGGCGGCCAGGGCGCCGGTGCGCTTGAAGGTGGTGTTCTTCATGGGGAATCGTGCCTTTCGTTGGCTGAACTTGGTGGCTGAACACTGGTTGTTCGGTACTGCGGGGGGCCCGGATTGGGCCGGATGGAACGAACTGCGGGTTTTTCGTGTGGCCTGGGTCACTGCGGGCTCACGGCGGGGTCATCCCGCAGTGACACGCAGCTCCTGGATGCCGCTGGCGCCCTCCGGGAAGGGCAGGGCGCGCGCGGGCGTCTGGGTGGTGCCGTCGCCGCTGATGGCTCGGGCGGCGACCGCGTGGCCGCCCTCGGTGGCGTCCCAGCGGTAGAACCACTGGCGCCAGTAGTCGTTGTTGACGCTCGGGCCCATCTCGGCGTCCTGCCACGGGCCACCGTCGATGCGCACCTGCACCTTGTCGACGCCGCCCTTCTGCTGGGCCCAGGCGACACCGCCGATGATGTTCTCGCCGACGGGCAGCTGCTCGAGGGCGTTGGGCGTGTCGATGCGCGTCGAGACCTTGATCGGGGCGTCGGTGGCCCAGTCGCGGTCGGTCCAGTACGCCGACTTCTCGGCGTACGTCGTCAGCGTGATGCGGGTGATCCACTTGGTCGCGCTGATGAAGCCGTAGAGGCCGGGCACGATCATCCGGGCCGGGAAGCCGTGGGCGCGGGGCAGCGCCTCGCCGTTCATGCCGATCGCGATCATGGAGTCGCGGCCGTCGGTGGCCAGGTCGAGCGGGGTGCTGATCGTCATCCCGTCGAAGTCGGTGGTGTAGATCTGGTCGGCCGTGTCGCCGACGCCGGCCATGTCGAGCAGGTCGGTCAGGCGCACCCCGAGCCAGCGGGCGCCGCCGACGAACTCGCCGCCGACGCTGTTGGAGACGCAGGTCAGGGTGATGTCGCGCTCGATCAGGTCCATCTCGAGCAGGTCGTCGAAGGTTAGGGTGATCTCGCGCTCGACGTCGCCGTCGATGGTCAGCGTCCAGGTGTCCTGGTCGATCACGGGGGTGTCGAGGCGGGTGTCGACGCGGTAGAAGTCCTCGTTGGCCACGCGCAGCGGGGTGATGCCCTTGACCTGGCCGTCGAGGCCCTCGGGGAAGGCGCCGGCCGGCGAGGCCGGCTCGGGCAGCGCGATGTCGACGTTGCCGCTGCGCAGGCTGGTGATGTAGCGACCGGCGCCACCCAGGACGGCGGCCGCGGCGGCGAGGGCGCCGGCGGCGATGAGCACGCCGCGGCGGCTCGCGCCGGTGCCCGCCTCGCGGGGCTGCCCGGGGTCGGCGGCCTTGGTGGCCGAGGCCTTGCGGTGCAGCCACCACAGCGACGCGACGCCGACGACGGCGGCGACCAGGCTGGGCAGCAGCTCCGAGACGCTGCCCTGGTTCAGCGCAGCGGCCGCGGCGATCGCGACGAGCAGGACCAGCAGGCCGGCGCCGTACGCCAGGCGGCGGCGGGCGAGCACGCCCGCGACGCCGGCCAGGATCAGCACGACGACGATGACCGAGCCGACCAGGATCACCTTGTCGGCGGTGCCGAACTGGCGGATCGCCCACTCCTTCATCGGGGTGGGGGTCAGGTCGATGACCTGCGAGCCGACCGCCAGCACGGGCGACGACGACGGGGTCAGCAGGGAGGCGACCAGGTGGGCCGCGGCCATGCCGAGGAGCGTGGAGACCACGCCCAGGCCTGCCCACAGCGCGGTGACACCGAGTCGGTGGGACCGGGAGCCGCGGTCGGCGGTGCTGTCGGACGATGGGTCGGGCGTGGGTGTGGACATGGCGGTTGTTCGTAGCGGAGCCCCTCGACGGATGCCTGGGGCGGCGCGGCAGTATGTGGCGCATGTCGCACGAGAACGAGTCCGCCGAGCCCCTGGTCCGCTACGAGGTGGCCGACGGCGTCGCCACGATCACCCTCGACTCCCCCCACAACCGCAACGCGCTGTCGCGGCGCCTGGTCACCGGGCTGCAGGAGGCCCTCGACCGCGCGGGCGCCGACGACGAGGCCCGGGTCGTGGTGCTGGCCGCCACCGGGAAGGTCTTCTGCTCCGGCGCCGACCTCTCCGAGGCGGCCGCCGGGTCGATGGAGGAGGGGGCGCGCACCATCGTGGCGCTCCAGCGCGCCGTCGTGGCCCACCCCAAGCCCGTCGTGACCCGGCTCCAGGGGCCGGTCCGCGCCGGCGGCACCGGCCTGGTGGCCGCCTCCGACGTCGTCGTGTGCGCCGAGGGCGCCACCTTCGCGCTGACCGAGGTCAAGCTCGGCCTCGCCCCCGCCGCCATCTCGCTGACCGTGCTGCCCCGGATGACCAGCCGCGCCGCCTCGCTCGCCGCGCTCGGCGGCGAGGTCTTCGGCGCCGCCGAGGCGCTCGATTGGGGCCTGGTCACCCGCGTGGTCCCCGCCGACGGCCTCGACGACGCCGTCGCCGAGGCGTGCGCCAGCCTCGCCACCGGCTCCCCCCAGGGCCTGCGAGAGACCAAGGCCCTCCTCAACCGCGACCTCCTGGCCAGCATCGACGAGCGTGGCCCAGACCTGGCCCGCCTCTCCGCCCGCCTCTTCGGCTCCGAGGAGGCCAAGTCCGCGATGACCGCCTTCCTCTCCCGCCCCAAGGGCTGACCCGCGGTCGCCAGCTCACGCCGTACGCCGCCCGTTGGTCGAGCAGCAAGGAGCGCCAGCGACGCGCGTCGTCGAGACCCCGCAAGGACCGCGCGGACCTCGCCGTACGACGATCCGTTGGTCGAGCAGCAAGGAGCGCCAGCGACGCGCGTCGCCGAGACCCGGTGAGGACCGCGCGGACCTCGCCGTACGCCGTGGGGCCGCCGGCCCTCGCTGCTCGACCACGGGTGCCGTGCGCCGCCCCGTTGGTCGAGCAGCAAGGAGCGCCAGCGACGCGCGTCGCCGAGACCTCGTGAGGACCGCACGGACCTTGTCGTACGCCGTCGGGCCGCCGGCCCTCGCTGCTCAACACGGGGGCCGTACGCCGCTCCGTTGGTCGAGCAGCAAGGAGCGCCAGCGACGCGCGTCGCCGAGACCCGGTGAGGACCGCGCAGACCTCGTCGTACGCCGTCGGGCCGCCGGCCCTCGCTGCTCACCCCACAGCGCGCCGGCCGGCTCGTTCGAACCGGCCGGCTCGCTGCGCGGCGTACGCCGCCGTGCCCTATCCCCCGATGGACGGTGCGAAAGTGACCGGTCGAGGGTGCAAACCTGACTGCTCGGTGGTTCAGAAGTGACCGCTCGGCCGGCTCAACCCACGGCCGGCTCAACCCACGGCCGGCTCAGCCCACGCCCGGCTCGGGGAGCGGGCCGAAGTCCTGGTTGCACTCCTCGGGGCCGGCGCAGTCGGAGAGCAGCTCGGCGCGGCGCTCGAGCTCGGTCTCGACGGCGGCGTAGCGGGGGCGGCCGCTGACCGAGGTGAGCTGCTCGGGGTCGCGCTGGCGGTCGTACATCTCGACGAAGCCGTCGTGGTAGCGCACCCAGGTGTAGCGATCGGTGCGCACACCCCGGTAGAGCCAGCCCGTCTCGCCGGTCTCGGGCTTGTAGGGACCGCCCTGCAGCAGGACGCCGCCGGGGTGCAGGTCGTCGTCCTCCTCGCCGCGCCACAGGTCGAGCATCGAGCGGCCGTCCTGCTCGAGGGTCGACGTGGCGTCGGCAATGTCGAGGAAGGTGGGCACCAGGTCGACGATCGTGGCCGTCGCGTCGGTGGTGGTGCCGGCCTCGATGCCCGGGCCGCGCACCAGCATCGGGGTCCGGACGTTCTCCTCGTAGGGCAGGATCTTGCCGAACCAGCGGTGCTCGCCCAGCTGGAAGCCGTTGTCGGTCACCAGCACGATGTAGGTGTTGTCGAGCTCGCCCGACTCGCGCAGCTGGTCGATGAGGGGCGCGATGGTCTGGTCGAGCGCGTCGAGGGCCGCGGCGCGGCCGCGGGCGCTGCGCACCACCTTGCCCTCGGCCAGCCGCTCCTGGCGGCGCACCAGGCGCTGCTTGTCGGAGACGTCGGCCTCGTTGAAGGCGGGCGACTCGATGATCGAGCGGGCCAGCGCGTCGGCGCGGTCCTGGTGCGGCAGCTTGCCGGTGCGCTCCTGCTGCTTGCGCTGCTGCGGCGAGGGCAGCGGCGGCTCGGTGCCGCAGGTCTCGGACTTGCAGGTCGAGCGCTGGCGCGCGGGGTGCGGGGCGAAGTGGCTGACCCACATGAAGAACGGGTCGTCACCGTCGGCGAGGTCGGCGGCGTACTCGACGGCCTTCTCGCCGATGTAGTCGGTGTAGTAGCCGTCGACCTGCACCGCCTCGTCCTCGTCGTACTGCACGAAGTCGTAGTAGTCGGCGAAGCCGTGGCTGGTGGCGTTGAAGATCGACCAGCCGGGCAGGCGCCCGTCGTTCTTGCCGTAGCCGTTGAGCATCTTGCCGACGAACGCCGTGCGGTAGCCGGCGTCGCTGAGCCAGGTGCCGACGTGCTGGCTGGAGTCGAACGCCGCGAAGCCGCCCTGGGGCGGGAAGTTGCCGCGCACCCCGTTGTTCTGCGCCAGCTGGCCGGTCATCAGCTCCGCACGTGCCGGGCAGCACAGCGGGTGCGGGGTCAGCGCGTTGTCGAAGGTCAGCCCGGCCCCGCCGAGCAGCCGCTGGGTCTCGGGCAGGAACTGCATCTCGTCGAGGCGCTGGTCGTCGGTGGTGATCAGCACGATGTTGGGCCGCTCGGCGCGCTGCTGGGAGCGCAGCTCGACGACGGCGGCGAGGCCGATCAGCACCACCAGGGCGACGAGGGCCGCCACCAGCGGCCGTGGGAGCCGCGGCGCGGAGAGGGTGGGCGTGCCGTTCACGGGGACCTCGGCTCAGCTCGGCTGCGGCAGCGGTCCGAAGTCACGGGTGCACGAGCGCGGCCCCGAGCAGCGGCCCAGCACGGCCGTGCGGCGGGCCAGCTCGCGCTCCACGGCGGCGTACGACGCCCGCCCGGCCACCGAGGCGACCTCGTGCGGGTCGCGCTCGCGGTCGTAGAGCTCGACGGTCCCGTCGACGTGGCGGGCGTAGGTGTAGCGCTCGGTGCGCACGCCCCGGTAGAGCCAGCCCCGGGGGCCGGTCTCGGGCTTGAACGGACCGCCCTGGATGAGCATCCCGCCCGGGTGCAGCGCCCGGGTGGAGCGTCCGGTCCAGGTCGGCAGCAGCGAGACCCCGTCGAGGCGGCGGTCGCTGTCGGCGCCGGCGATGTCGAGGAAGGTCGCGGCCAGGTCGACGATGCTGACGGCCACGTCGCTGGTGGCGCCGGCCTCGACGTCCGGGCCGGCGACCAGCATCGGCATCCGCAGGTTCTGCTCGTAGGGCAGCGTCTTGCCGAACCAGCCGTGCTCACCGAGCGTGTAGCCGTTGTCGGTGACGAAGACGACGAAGGTGTTGTCGAGCTCGCCGTCGGCGCGCAGCTGGGCGGCCAGCCGGGCGAAGGCGTCGTCGAGCGAGGCCAGCGCCCCGGCGCGGGCCCGCACGAGGCGGCGCACCTTGGCGTCGGAGGTGCCCGCCTGGCGGCGCACCAGGTGCGGCTTGTCGGAGCGGTCGCGCTCGCGGTAGGCGGGGGAGTCGAGGATCGTGTCGGCGAGCCGGTCGGCCTCGTCCTGCATCGGCAGCCGGCCCAGCAGCCGCGAGCTGGCCTCGTACGACGGCGACAGCGCCGGCGGGGCGTTCTTGCAGCTGGCGTCGTGGCAGCCCGAGCGGCCCTTGCTGGGGTGCGGGGCGAAGTGGCTGACCCACAGGAAGAAGGGGTCGTCCATGTCGCTGAGCTCGCCGGCGTACTCGACGGCCTTCTCGGCGAGGTAGTCGGTGTAGTAGCCCTCGACCTTGACCTTGCGGTCCTCGTCGAACTGGGTGAAGTCGTAGTAGTCGGAGTAGCCGTGGCTGGTGGCGTTGAAGATCGTCCAGCCCGGGTCGCGCCCGTCGCCCTCGTCGTAGCCGTTGAGGGGCTTGCCCAGGAAGGCGGTGTTGTAGCCGGCCCGGGTCAGGTCGGTGCCGATCGTCGACGACGGGTCGAAGGCCGCGTAGCCGCCCTGGGGCGGGAAGTTGGTGCGCACGCCGTTGTTCTGGGCCATCTGGCCGGTGAGGATCTCGGCCCGGGCCGGGCAGCACAGCGGGTGCGGGGTGATCGCCTCGCTCATCGTCAGCCCGTGCTCGCCGAGGAGCGCGCGGACCTGCGGCAGGAAGACCATCTCGTCGAGGCGCTGGTCGTCGCTGGAGAACAGCACGATGTTGGGCCGGTGGTCGGTGGACGAGGAGACCGGGGTGAGCGCCTCCGGCGGCCCCGAGCGGTCCCCGCCGGTCGCGGCGCTGACCATGCCGACCAGCAGCAGCGCCAGCACCACCGCGGGCCAGGGGCTGCGGCGGCGGCTCGCAGCGCTCGGCACGAGAGGATCGGTCACGGCGCGAGACTGTAGCCGCCGGGAGGCAACCTTCCATGATCCTCGGGTGGTCCTCCCGGACATGACCACCACCCCCACCGGGACGCGCTCGGGCCCGTCCCGACCAGGAGGAGCCGTGCCGCACTCCCCGGCGAGCAGCCGGAGCGTCGCCTTCGACGACTTCGTGCTCGCGCGCTCCGCCGGCCTGCTGCGCACGGCGTACCTGCTGACCCACGACCACGCGCTGGCCGAGGACCTCCTGCAGACCGCGCTGGCCAAGGCGTGGTTCGCGTGGGAGCGCATCGACCAGCACGAGGCCTACGTGCGCCGGATCCTGGTCACCACGTACGCCACCTGGTGGCGGCGGCGCTGGAACGGCGAGCACGCCACCGACGAGCTGCCCGAGCAGGGCGGCACCCCCGACCAGGCCGAGGCGGTGGGGCAGCGCCACGACCTGTGGACGGCGATGGAGCGGCTGCCGCGCCGGCAGCGGGCCGTCGTGGTGCTGCGCTACTTCGAGGACCTCACCGAGGCCCAGACCGCCCAGGTGCTCGGCTGCTCGGTCGGCACCGTCAAGAGCCAGACGTCCAAGGCGTTCGCCAAGCTGCGGATCGACCCGTCCCTGGCCCCCTCGCCCCGCACCAGCCTCCCCGAGACCGAGACCGAGGACCGCTCATGAGCTCCGTCGACGACCTGCGCAGCACCCTCGAGGCCCACGCCCACCGGGTCGACGACCCGGGCGCCTCGCCGCGGGTGGTGGCGGTGCACGAGCGGGTGCGGGGCCTGCGCCGCCGGCGGCGTACGGCGGCCGGGGCGCTGGCCGCGGTGGTGCTCGCCGCCGGTGTCGGCCTGGCCGCCCTCGGCCCGGTCGGTGGTGGGGACGGCCCCGAACCCGCCGGGGGGCCGCGCACCGTCGGTGGGCAGGAGGTGCCCGGCGCCGTGATGGTCCTGGGGCGCGAGTACGAGCTCGCCGAGACGGTCGCGGTGTCCTCCGCCGACGGGCGGGTCCGGGTGCCGCTGCCGCCGAGCGAGGGGTGGCGGGTGGTGTCGCTGGCCGCCTCCGATCTCGACGGCGGGGTGGCGACGCTCGTCTACGCTCAGGACGGGGTGGCGAGGGTCCTGGGCGACGGGTCGGTGCAGCCCCCGACGCCGCTGGGCCCGGTGACGACCGAGCTGACCGTGAGGCTCGAGGACCTGGGCCCCGAGGCGCAGGTCGGGCTGGCGATCTACGAGCCGACCGGCACCGTGCCCGGTGGTGTCGTGGGCCCGGACATGATGACGGCGTTCCGCGGGGAGGTGGCCGGGGAGGACCTCCTCGGCGCCGCCTTCAGCCGCGACGGGGCCGCTGAGGTGTCGCTGCCCCTGGACCTGCCACGGCGCCAGGTCGTGCGGATCTCCACGTACTGCACCTCGTCGGTCTCGGGCGGGTGGGTCAACGTCGACCTCGACGGCAGGTCTGCCTTCCTGCGGGGCCCCTGTGACGACGACGGGGTGCTCGACCTGCCGAGCGGATGGGTGTCGATGAGCGACGGCATCGCCCGGGGTGAGCACACCCTGCGCGTCTACCTGACCCGTGGCTCGGACGGCCCCGAGGTCGACGACCCCCTGGCCGTGCTGGGCGTCGGGGCGTATCCCGAGCCGGCGACCACCACCGTCGACGGCGCCTCGGTCGACGAGGTCGTGGAGCACGACGGCCGCCGGTGGCGGCTCGCCAGCGCGATGACGGCCACCGAGGACGGCGAGCCGGTCGCCCGTCGTGTCGAGACCGAAGAGGGGCCCGTGCTGGTCGGCTACACCTGGGACGGCGGCACTGTTGGCCTCGAGGCGCAGTCGGGGAGGCGGCGCAGCGACGACGTCGCCTCGAGCCTGAGCTCCTCGGCGCGCGGCGGCAGCAGCATCGCCGGTCAGCTGCTGGCGGGCGACACCTACGACGTGCGCCTCTACGAGGACCGGGGGCGCCCCTTCGAGGGGTCGATCCTGCTCTACCGCCCGGTGGCCTGAGCCCGGTAGGGGGCGTCGGCGTGCCGTCGTCCGACAGGGACCGGTAAAGTCCTCTCCTTGCACGAGGAGCAGCACGGTGAAGGGGATGCGGGCGTTGACCGAGGATCTCGCAGCGCAGGAGACCGCGCGCGAACAGGCGTACGTCGACAAGGTCTACGCGCAGCTCGCGCTGTCGTCGGCCGCGGCCCAGGCGCTGGCCAAGGAGGGCCACGACCGGGGCCGGCTGGGCCACGAGGGCGGGCTGGTCGAGCGCGACGCGATGGTCTACCAGGCCGCGCGGCGCATCGCCCAGCTCGACGCCGCCCACGAGGGGCTGGTCTTCGGGCGCCTCGACCTGCACCCCGGGCTCGACCCCGAGCCGCGCTACATCGGGCGCATCGGGCTGCGTGACGCCGAGCGCGACTCGCTGCTCATCGACTGGCGCGCCCCGGCCGCCGCGGTCTTCTACCAAGCCACCGCGGCCACGCCCCAGCAGGTGATCCGCCGCCGGGTGCTGCGCTCGGAGGGGCCGAAGGTGGTCGGCGTCGAGGACGAGCTGCTCGACGCCGAGGCGCTCGAGGAGACCGGCGCGGACCTGCCGATCGTGGGCGAGGGCGCGCTGATGGCGCAGCTCTCGCGGGCCCGCGACCGCACCATGCACTCGATCGTGGCCACCATCCAGGCCGAGCAGGACCAGGCGATCCGCGCGCCCGGCAAGGGCGTCGTCGCGATCTCCGGCGGACCGGGCGTCGGCAAGACCGTCGTCGCGCTGCACCGCGCGGCGTACCTGCTCTACACCGACCGGCGCCGCTACGAGACCGGCGGCGTGCTCATCGTCGGGCCCAGCGGTGTCTTCATGCGCTACATCGAGCGGGTGCTGCCCAGCCTCGGCGAGACCGCGGTCGCGCTGCGCTCGCTCGGCGAGGTCGTCGACGGCGTGCGCGCGACCCGCCACGACGACCCGTCGGTGGCCGACGTCAAGGGCGCGGCCCGGATGGCCGAGGTCGTGCGCCGCGTCGCGCGCCAGCAGGCGCCCGGCAGCCCCACCGAGTTCCGCACCTTCTACCGCGACGACGTGCTGGTGCTCGACCGCGGCCTGCTCGGCCGCATCCGGCGCCAGCTGATGTCGCAGGGGCGCCGCAACCGCCAGCTGCCCCGGGTGCCGGGCGCGCTGCTCGACGCGCTGTGGCGCCAGGTGCGCGGCGAGCGCGGGCGCGAGCGCGGCCGCGACTCCTTCAACGAGGACCTGCTGGGCGACCAGCGGTTCCTCGACTTCGTCACCGCCTGGTGGCCGCCGCTCGACGCCCCCACGGTGCTGGCCTGGCTGCGCGAGCCCGAGGTGCTGGCCCGGGTCGCCGAGGGCGTCCTCTCGGCCGAGGAGCAGCGGGTGCTCACCAAGTCGTGGGCCGACCTGCCCGACCACCCGGTCGGCAAGGACCTCACGGTCCAGGACGTGCCGCTGCTCGACGAGCTGCGCTACGCGCTCGGCGACGTGCCCGAGCGCACCGACGACGAGGCGTCGCTCTCCGACACCGCGCTGCTCGACGGCGGGCACGACATGGCCGAGCTGATGACCGCCGCCGACCGCGAGTACGCGCCCTCCGGCCGGGCCTGGGCCCCGCCGACCCACAAGATCGACGACGACCCCTTCGCCCACGTGCTCGTCGACGAGGCCCAGGACCTCACCCCGATGCAGTGGCGGATGGTCGGGCGCCGCGGGCGCACCGCGTCGTGGACCATCGTGGGCGACCCCGCCCAGTCGTCCTGGCCGGTGCCCGAGGAGTCGGCCGCGGCCCGCGCCGAGGCGATCGAGGGCAAGGCGCTGCACGAGTTCCACCTCTCGACCAACTACCGCAACTCCTCCGAGATCTACGCCCACGCGGCGGCGTACGCCGAGCGGGTCGGCCTCGACGCCGACCTGCCCACCGCGGTGCGCTCGACCGGCGTCGAGCCGCGGGTCGTCGAGGACGCCCCCGACCTCGAGGCCGCCGTCCGCGAGGCCGTCGTCGACCTCGCCGGCCGCGTGGCCGGCACCGTCGGCGTCGTGGTCGCGGCCGCGCGCCGCTCGCAGGTCAACGGGTGGCTGGCCTCGTGGCCCGAGCTCGCCGACGACGCGAAGGGTGCCCGCGCCGCGGTCGACTCCTCGGTCACGCCGTCGGGGGAGGACCGGGTCGTGGTGCTCACCGGTCTCGACACCAAGGGCCTGGAGTTCGACGGGATCGTGGTCGTGCGCCCCCAGGAGATCGAGGACGAGTCGCAGACCGGCCGGGCCACGCTCTACGTGGTGCTGACCCGCGCCACGCAGCTGCTCACGACGGTGTCCTGAGCGCGACGTCGGCGCCCTGCTTTACCTTGGGTGAGGAGGCCTCACGGCCTTCCTGACCCGGGACGAGGACTGACATGGACATCCTGCTCATCGCCGGCATGTGGCTCGACGCGACGGCCTGGCGCGAGGTCGTGCCCGGGCTGGAGCGGCTCGGGCACCGCCCGGTCGCCCTGACCCTGCCCGGCCAGGGCGACGGCGACGCCGGCGCGACGTACGACGACCAGGTGGCGGCCGTCGTCGCGGCCGTGGACGCCGCCGACGGGCCGGTGCTGGTGGTCGGCCACTCCGCGGCCTGCGCCCTGGCCTGGGTCGCGGCCGACGCCCGCCCGGAGGCGGTGGCGCGGGTGGTGCTGGTCGGGGGCATGCCCTCCGAGGACGGCGAGACCTACTTCGGGTTCTTCGAGCCCGTCGACGGCGTGGTGGCGTTCCCCGGCTGGGAGCCCTTCGAGGGTCCCGACTCCGACGACATGTCGGCGGAGCTCAAGGCGGAGGTGGCGGCCGGGGCCCTCGCGGTGCCGGCCGCGGTCACCCAGGGCGTCGTGCGGCTGCGTGACGAGCGCCGCTACGACGTGCCGGTGACCATGGTGTGCCCCGAGTACACGCCCGAGCAGGCCAGGGAGTGGGTCGAGGCCGGCGACGTGCCCGAGCTGGCCAGGGCGCGGCAGGTCGACTACGTCGACATCGACTCGGGTCACTGGCCGATGTACACCCGCCCCGACGAGCTCGCCCGTCTGCTGGCTGACTGCGCTGCCGACCGGGGCGAGCCGCGCAACTAGGCTGCGGGGCATGACTGAGCCCACCACCCGGGATGCCCGCGCCGCGATCGAGGCGATCCAGGGGCACGAGGCGTGGGCCATCATCCGGCGCTCCACGCGGATCGGCGACAAGGACACCGTCGGGCTCGTCGGGGGCCGGCGCAGCGTCGTGGAGTCGCTGCTCGACGTCCCGCTCGAGGAGGGCGCCCCGGCTGACGGCCACATCGCCGACCGGCTGCTGGCCATCCCGTTCCGCCAGGTCGCCGAGCGCGGCTTCGAGGCCCACGACGACGGCACCCCGCTGGTGGTCGTCGACGTCGAGACCGAGCTGGAGTTCTCCGTCGCCGAGGTGGTCGAGGCGATCGACGACACCGGGGTCGAGTTCACCGACCGCGGCGGCTTCGAGACCGACGACGCGGCGTACGCGAAGGTCGTCGACACGATCATCCGCGACGAGATCGGCCAGGGCGAGGGCGCCAACCTCGTCGTCGGTCGCCACTACCGCGCGAAGGTCGCCGACTGGGGCGTGGCGACGGCGCTGACCGTCTTCAAGCGCCTGCTCGAGCGCGAGCGCGGCGCCTACTGGACCTACGTCTTCTTCACCGGCGACCGGTTCCTCATCGGCGCCAGCCCCGAGCGGCACGTCTCGATCCACGACGGCGACGTGCGGATGAACCCGATCTCGGGCACCTTCCGCATCCCTCGCGAGGGCGACGTCAAGGGCCCGCTGATGGACTTCCTGCGCGACGAGAAGGAGATCTACGAGCTCTTCATGGTCGTCGACGAGGAGCTGAAGATGATGTGCGACATCTGCCACGAGGGTGGCCAGGTGCTCGGGCCGTTCCTCAAGCCGATGACCCACCTCGTGCACACCGAGTACCTGTTGGCCGGGCGCACTGACCGCGACCCGCGCGAGGTGCTGCGCGACACGATGTACGCCGCCACCGTCACCGGCAGCCCCGTCGAGAACGCCTGCCGGCTGATCAAGGCCTACGAGTCGGAGGGGCGCGGCTACTACGGCGCGGCCCTGGCGATCCTGGGCCGCGACGAGCGCGGCGGCCCGGTCGTCGACAGCCCGATCGTGATCCGCAGCGCCGACGTCGACCTCGAGGGCAACCTCAAGGTGACCGCCGGGGCCACCCTGGTGCGCGACTCCGACGCGGCGTACGAGGTCGCCGAGACGCACGCCAAGGCCGGCGGCATCCTCAGTGCCTTCGGGCTGGTGCCCGCGGCGCCGGCGCCCGACGTGCCGGTGGCCGAGCTGGCCGCCGACGAGGACGTGCTGATCGCCCTCAACGCCCGCAACCGCCGGCTCTCGTCGTTCTGGCTGACCGACCAGGCCGACGAGGACCCCGACCCCCGCCTGGCCGGGCGCAGCGTGGTCATCCTCGACGGCGAGGACGACTTCGTGAACATGCTGCGCCACGTGATGGGCGTGATCGGCCTGAGCAGCACCGTGGTGCGTCACGAGGACTACGAGCCGGGCTGCCTCGACGGGCACGACCTGGTCGTCGTGGGCCCCGGGCCCGGCGACCCCCGCGACGACACCGACCCCAAGATGCAGAACCTGCGCGCGGCGGTCGCCTCGCTGCTGGCCGCCGAGCAGCCGTTCCTCGCGGTCTGCCTGGGCCACCAGGCGCTGTGCCACCAGCTCGGGCTGCCGCTGGCCTACAAGGACATCGTCTTCCAGGGCACCCAGTCGCCGGTGCGGCTGGCCGGGCGCACCGAGCGGGTCGGCTTCTACAACACCTTCGTCGGCCGGGTCGGCGACGACACGGTGCTGCCCGAGGGCGTCGAGGTCGACACCGACCCCGCGACCGGCGACGTGCACGCGCTGCGCGGGCCGCACTACCGCGGCATCCAGTTCCACGCCGAGTCGATCCTGACCCAGAACGGCTTCGACCTGCTCCACACGCTCGTGCGTGACCTGCTCGTCGGTCAAGAATGACCGATCGGAGGATGCTTCCCGGTCTGGCCCGGGTAGTGTTTCGCCTCGACACGCGACGCGGGTCGGAGCCCGGTGGAGACTGCCCCCCAGATCCACCGGGCTTGTCGCATTTCATGGTCGGTGCGGGCTGGTGAGCGCCCCCGACGTGGTCGTGGTCGACCACCACGACTCCTACACCCAGAACCTGGTGCACCTGGTCGCCGAGGTCACCGGCCGGCTGCCGCGGGTGGTCCAACATGACGAGAGCGACCCCGACGACGTGCTGCGCCACAGCCACGTCGTGCTCTCGCCGGGTCCTGGGCGCCCCGACGACCCGCGCGACTTCGCCGTCGGCGTCGAGGTGCTGCGCCGCGCCACCCGGCCGGTGCTCGGCGTGTGCCTGGGCATGCAGGGGCTGGTCACGACGTACGGCGGCCGCGTGGGCCGGGTGCCCCCCGCCCACGGCACCGTCTCGGCGCTGACCCACGACGGGCGCGGCGTCCTGACCGGCCTGCCCCAGGGCTTCGAGGTGGTGCGCTACCACTCCCTGGCCGCGCTCGAGGTGCCCGCGTGCCTCGAGGTGAGCTCCACCTGCGCCGGCGCCACCCCCGAGGACCCGCCGGTGGTGATGGGGGTGCGCCACCGCGACCTGCCGCTCGAGGGCGTGCAGTTCCACCCCGAGTCGGTCCTGTCGCGCCACGGCGCCGCCCTGGTCGCCTCCTTCCTGCGGGGCACCCGGTGAGCGGCCCCCCGAGCGACCCGGTGGCGGTCTTCGAGCAGGTGGCGGCGACCCACGAGCGCTGCTTCTGGCTCGACGGCGGCGGGGCGCGGGAGTGGTCGGGGCGCCGCTCCATCCTGGGCTGGTGCGAGCCCGACGACGTGTCGCTGACCTACGACGCCGGGCGCCGCGAGGTCACCCGCCACAGCGGCGGGCGCGCCGAGGTGGTCGGTGACGACGTCTTCGCGGTGCTCGAGGCCGAGCTGGCCGCCGGCGGCCCGGCCGACCAGTGGTTCGGCCACCTGGGCTACGCCTGCCGTCCCGACCTGCCGGCCCGCCCGTCGCTCGACGTGCCCGACGCGGTGTGGATGCGCCCGAGCCACGTGCGGTTCTTCGAGCACCCGGACATGGCGGCGGGCCCGGGGGGTCTCGAGACGGTGGCTGCGCCACCTCCTCGACCAGCGTCCGCGGCCTACCGGGCGGCGTTCGCGGAGGTCCAGGAGCGGTTGCACGCCGGCGACACCTACGAGGTCAACCTGACACTGCGCGAGGAGGTCGTCTCGGGCCTCGACCCGGTCGCGGCCTACCTGCGGCTGCGGGCGCTGAACCCGGCGCCGTACGCCGGCTTCCTGCAGCACGACGTGGCGGGCGCGCGCGGGTGGCTGCTGAGCAGCAGCCCCGAGCGCTACGCGCTGGTGGGGGCCGACCGGGTGCTGGAGACCAAGCCGATCAAGGGCACCGCCCCGCGCGGGGCCGACGCCGCGAGCGACACCGCGCTGCGCGAGCGGCTGGCCGGCGACCCCAAGCAGCGCGCCGAGAACCTGATGGTCGTCGACCTGCTGCGCAACGACGTGGCGGGGGTCTGCGAGCCCGGCTCGGTGCAGGTGCCGACGCTGATGGAGGTCGAGACCTACGCCAGCCTCCACCAGCTCGTCAGCGTGGTGCGCGGGCGGCTGCGCGATGAGGTGACCACGGTCGGTGCGCTGCGCGCCCTCTTCCCCGCGGGGTCGATGACCGGGGCGCCCAAGCTGCGCACGATGGAGGTCATCGACGCGGTCGAGGAGAGCCCCCGCGGCGCGTACGCCGGCGCCTTCGGGTGGCTCAGCGCCGACGGGCGCGCCGACCTCGGGGTGGTCATCCGGGCGCTGAGCACCCGCGGCGACGGCACCTGGCGCCTGGGCACCGGCGGGGGCGTCACGGTGCTCTCCGAGGTCGAGGACGAGTGGGCCGAGGCCCGGTTGAAGGCCGACCGGTTGCTGGCCGTCTTCGACGCGTAACAAGGGACCGTTAGCCTCGGGGCCATGGAGAAGCCGCACGTCGTCGTCCTGTTCGGCGCCACCGGGGACCTGGCCAGGCGCAAGCTCCTGCCGGGGCTGCTGCACCTCTTCCAGGCCGACCTGCTCAGGGACGCCAAGATCGTGGGCACCTCGCTGGAGGACATGACCGACGACGACTTCGTCGACCTGGCGCGCAAGGCCTGCCAGGAGTTCGCCAAGGACGACTTCGACGCCGACACCTGGCACGATTTCGCGGCGATGCTGAGCTACGTCTCGCAGGGTGCGGGTACGGAGGCGCTGCGCGACGAGGTCTACCGGGCCGAGACGCTGCTGCCGGGCGACATCCACGACAAGCGCCGCCTGCACTACCTCTCGGTGCCGCCGAGCGCCGCCCTCGACGTGCTCAAGCAGCTCGACGAGTGCGGCCTGGTCGAGCGCTCGCGGGTGGTGATGGAGAAGCCGTTCGGCACCGACCTGGAGTCGGCCAAGGCGCTCAACGCCCGTGTGCACGAGGTCTTCGACGAGTCGCAGGTCTTCCGCATCGACCACTTCCTGGGCAAGGAGGCCGCTCAGAACATCCTGGCCTTCCGCTTCGCCAACGGCCTCTTCGAGCCGATCTGGAACCGCAACTTCATCGACCACGTGCAGATCGACGTGCCCGAGACGCTGGGCCTCGAGGGCCGAACGTCGTTCTACGAGGCCACCGGCGCCTACCGCGACATGGTCGTCACCCACCTGATGCAGGTGCTGACGTTCATGGCGATGGAGCCGCCGACGTCGCTGACCCAGGACCCGATCGGCGACGAGAAGCTCAAGGTCTTCCGCTCGATGAAGCCGATCGAGCCGCACCACGTGGTGCGCGGGCAGTACGCCGGCTACCGCGGCAAGGACGAGGTGGCCGACGACTCCGACACCGAGACCTTCACGGCGCTGCGCGTCGAGATCGACAACTGGCGCTGGGCCGGCGTCCCGTTCTACCTGCGCACCGGCAAGAAGCTCGCCGAGAGCGCGCGGATCATCTCCATCGCCTTCAAGGAGCCGCCGCTGACGATGTTCCCGGCCGGCTCGGGGGTGGGCAGGCACGGACCCGACCACCTGACCTTCGACCTGGCCGACCAGTCGCGGATGTCGCTGTCGTTCTACGGCAAGCGCCCGGGCCCGGGCATGAAGCTCGACAAGCTCTCGATGCAGTTCGCCACCCACGACACCCCGTCCTCGGGCCTGGTGCTCGAGGCCTACGAGCGGCTGATCCACGACGCGATGCGCGGCGACCACACGCTCTTCACCACCGCCGACGGCATCGAGGAGCTGTGGGCCAAGTCGGCGCCGCTGCTCGAGGACCCGCCGCCGGTGCGCAGCTACCCGCCCGGCTCGTGGGGCCCCAACGCCATCCACCAGCTCATCGCCCCGCGGGCCTGGCGCCTGCCCTTCGAGCGGGAGTGGCGCGACCCGAACACCAACGAGGCCTGAGCGGGCCCCCTCGGACCCACCTCAGGCACCGCCTCAGACGTCGTCGCCGCGGGCCCGGTCGTCGGAGCCGAGGTCGACCGAGCGCTTGGTGTTGCTCATCGCGGTGACCACGGTCGTGCCCAGGCGGCCCTCGCGGTCGAAGAGGGTCGCGGTGCCCACCGCGATGCCGTCGTGCTCGACGCGGTCGGTGGCGTGCAGGCCCACGGTGACCCCGACCGGCCGCCGGGCCAGGGTCAGGGTGATGTCGGCGTTGATGTGCTCGACGCCCCGGCTGCCCCAGTTGCTGGTCAGGCTGGTGCCGTCGGCCATCGCGGCAGCGGCCTGGAAGCCGGTCAGCGGCTCGCCCGAGACGATCGCGGGCGGGGTGTTCCAGGTCGTCTTGCGGCCGGCGTTCTGGTGCTCGCGGAAGTTCTGTGACCAGTCGGCGTCGCTGCGCAGGTAGGGCACGTGCGGCTGGTCGGAGACCGGGGCCACCTCGACCGGGGGCGGCTGCGGGGCGTCCTGCGGCATCCACACCTCGCCGGTCGGCGCCTCGCCGGTGCGCAGGAACAGCACCGAGGCGCGCGCGGTCGCGACCGGCCCGTCCTCGGTGTCGTCGCCGTCCTGGAGCAGGTGCACGTCGACGAGGCACAGCCGCGGTCCCTCGCGCACGACGGTGGTCTCGAGGCGGCAGGGCCGCATCCGGGTGGCGCGGAACAGGTCGACGGTCAGCCGCACCGGCACCAGCTCGGCGCGCCCGATGGCCTCGACGGCCTGCTCGGCGGCCCGGCCCAGCGCGCCGCTGACGGCCACCCCGTGCAGCTGGTCGCCCGACCAGCTGCTCAGCGCCATCTCGGTCGGCACGAGCACGTCGCCGTCGCGGGTGAAGAAGGAGAGGTCCACGCGCCGACCCTAGAGGTCGCGCGGTGCCGGCGGCCGTCCGGGCAGCCGCAGCACCAGCCGCGCCCCGCCGTACGCCGACGCCTCGGCGCGCACCGAGCCCGAGTGCCGCTCGGCGGCCTGGGCCACGATCGCTAGGCCGAGCCCGGAGCCGGGCATCGAGCGGGACTCCTCGGCGCGGTAGAACCGCTCGAACACGTGGGGCCGGTCGTGCTCGGCGATGCCGGGGCCCTCGTCGTCGACGCTGAGCTCGCCGTCGGCCAGGTGCACCCGCACCGTGCCGCCGGCGGGGCTCCACTTGGCGGCGTTGTCGAGCAGGTTGGTGACCGCGCGCTCGAGGGTGCCGGACTCGCCGACGACCTCCCAGGCGTCGGTGTGCACCTCGAAGCGGACCCCGGGGGCGCGGCGGCGCACCCGCGAGACCGCGTGCTCGACCAGCTCGGCGAGGTCGATGGTCTCCACGACGTGGGCGAGCGGCTCGTCGCGCGCCAGCTCGACGAGGTCGCCGATGAGGGTGGTCAGCTCCTCGGTCTGCGCGCGCACGTCGTCCATCAGCTCCTGGCGGGCCTCGGGCGGCAGGTGCAGCGCGTGCGGGTCGTCGTCGGCGGCGGTGGCCTGGCTGAGCAGGTCGATGTTGGTGCGCAGGGAGGTGAGGGGGGTGCGCAGCTCGTGGCCGGCGTCGGCGACCAGCCGGCGCTGGCGGTCGCGGGAGGCCTCGAGCGCGGCGAGCATCTGGTTGAAGGAGGTCGAGAGCCGGGCGATCTCGTCGTCGCCCTCGACGGGGATCGGGGTGAGCTGCTCGGTGCGCGCGATGGTCTCGACGGCCCCGGTCAGGCGGCGCACGGGCTTGAGCCCGTTGCGCGCCACGCCCCACCCGGCGAACCCCGCGAGCACCACCCCGGCGAGGCCGAGCAGGAGCGTCACGACGCCCACCTTGGCCAGCACCTTCTCCTGCGCCTCGAGCGACTGGGCGATCACCAGCGCCTGGCCGGTGCTCTGCGCCGGCACCGCCACGACCCGGAACCGCTCGCCGCCCGCCTCGACGGTGCGCAGGCTCGAGCCGCGCCCCCGCAGCGCCACCAGCGTCTCGGGGTCGCCGAGCGCGATCCGCGCGGCGTCGGGGCTGCGGTCGGCCGAGACGACCTCGGGCTCCGGCTCCGCGGTCAGGAAGGCGATGCGGATGTCGCCGGCTCCCAGCGCCCACGACGGGATGTCGTTGGCGACCGTCAGCTGCTGCAGGGCGTCGGCGCTGGCGGCGGCGCGGGCCCGGTCGAGCAGCGACTCGTCGAGGCTGTCCTGCAGCTGCATCCGCATGGTCAGGTAGGTGCCGGCGGCCACGAGGGCGACGGTCAGCCCCACGGCCATGGTGGTCAGCAGGGTGACCCGGCCGGCCAGCGAGCGCCGGAAGCCGAGGCGCCGGGACCGCCCGGGCGCCGGCGTCATGACTCCTTCAGCACGTAGCCCACGCCGCGCACGGTGTGCAGCAGCCGGCTCTCGCCCGCCGCCTCGGTCTTGCGGCGCAGGTAGCCGACGTAGACCTCGAGGGAGTTGGCGGTGGTGGGGAAGTCGTAGCCCCACACCTCCTCGAGGATGAACGAGCGCTCCAGCACCCGGCGCGGGCGCCGCAGGAACATCTCGAGCAGCGCGAACTCGGTGCGGGTCAGCTCCATCTGCCGGTCGCCGCGGCGCACCTCGCGGGTCGCGGTGTTCATGCTGAGGTCGGCGAAGACGAGCGTCTCCTCGGCCTCCGCCGAGACCGGCACGGTGCGGCGCAGCAGGGCGCGCAGCCGCGCGAGCAGCTCCTGCAGCGCGAAGGGCTTGGTCAGGTAGTCGTCGGCGCCGGCGTCGAGCCCGTCGACGCGGTCGCCCACGGCGTCGCGGGCGGTGAGCACCAGGATCGGCACGTCGTTGCCGGCCGCGCGCAGCGCGCGCGTGGTCTCGAGCCCGTCGAGGCGCGGCATCATCACGTCCATCACCACGACGTCGGGGCGCGCCGCGGCGATCCCCGCCAGCGCCTCCGCGCCGTCGGTGGCCAGCGCGACGGCGTACCCGTTGAACTCCAGCGAGCGGCGCAGCGACTCGCGCACCGCCTTGTCGTCGTCGACGACGAGCACCGTGGAGCGGCTGGTCGAGGAGGCGTCGGGGGCGGTCACGGCCCCAACTCTGCCAGGAACCCCTGAAGGCGTCCTGAGAGTCGGGCCCTGAGAGTCGCGAGCGTGAACAGCGGACAACGGGGCCCGTGGGGACCTACCGTGGCCGGGACGACCATGGGGGGTTGGCATGAGGCTGCAGGGACTCGCGGCGGGCGCACTGGTGCTGCCGCTGCTGCTGGGCACGGGACCGAACGACCAGCCGGCTTCGGTGACGACCCCGGTGACGACCCTGATGACGACCCCGGTGGCGGTGGCCGGCCAGGAGCGGGCGCAGCCCACCACCGGTGCGCCCCGGATGCCGGGACGTTTCGAGGAGCGCGTCGTCGTCGACGACCTCTACATCCCCACGGGCGCCGCGTTCGCGCCCGACGGCGAGATCTTCGTGGCCGAGAAGAGCGGGGTGGTCAAGGTCGTGGCCGGTCCCGGCGAGGCGCCGCAGCTCTTCGCGGACCTCAACGCCGAGGTCCACAACCTCTTCGACCGCGGCATGCTCGGCATCGCCGTCGACCCCGGCTTCCCGCGCCGGCCCTACGTCTACGTGCTCTACGCCTACGACCACGTGCTCGGCGACCCCGAGCCGGCGCCGCGCTGGGGGACGCCGGGCTCCTACTACGACGAGTGCCCCGACCCCGCCGACGGCGGACCGGGCGCGGAGCAGAGCGGCTGTGTGGCCAGCGGGCGGCTGAGCCGGCTCACCGCGCAGGACGTCGGCGGCTCCTGGCGGATGAGCGGCGAGGAGGAGGTGCTGGTCGAGGACTGGTGCATGCAGTACCCCAGCCACGCGACCGGGTCGCTGCGCTTCGGACCCGACGGCTACCTCTACGCCAGCGCCGGCGAGGGCGCGCACTACTCGCAGGTCGACCACGGCCAGGTCGAGGCGCCCTTCTGGGGCGAGGAGGGCAACCCGTGCGGCGACCCCGACCGCGAGGGCGGCTCGCTGCGCTCGCAGGACATCCGCACCCGCGGGGACGCGGTCGGGCTGTCGGGCAGCGTGATCCGGATCGATCCCGACACCGGCCTGGGCGCCCCGGGCAACCCGTTCGCCGGGGACGGCGACGCCAACGCGGAGCGGATCGTGGCCTACGGGATGCGCAACCCCTTCCGCTTCGGCTTCCGTCCCGCTGCGGGCGCCGGGGAGCCCGAGGTCTGGGTCGGCGACGTCGGACAGGGCGGCTTCGAGGAGATCGACCGGTTCCGCACCGGCGGGCGGGCCGAGAACTTCGGCTGGCCCTGCTACGAGGGCCCCGGGCGCAACCCCGGCTTCGACTCCGTCGACCTGCCGCTGTGCGAGTCGCTCTACCAGGAGCGCTCGGCCGACGCCCCCTACTTCGCCTACCCGCGCACCGAGACCGTCGCCGGGGAGAGCTGCCCGACCGGCTCCTCGTCGATCTCGGGGGTCCAGATCCCCACCGGCGAGGGCTACCCCGACCGCTACGACGGCGCCCTGTTCTTCTCCGACTTCTCCCGCCAGTGCATCTGGGTGATGAAGGCCGGCGCGGACGGCCTGCCCGACCCCGGCCGGGTGCAGCCGTTCCTCGAGGGCGCCGCGAGCCCGGTCGACCTGCTCACCGGCCCCGAGGGCGACCTCTACTACCTCAGCCTCGGCGTCGACGAGGTCGGCAACTTCGAGGAGCGCGGCGGCTCGCTGCGCCGCCTCCACTTCGCCCGCGGCAACCGGATGCCGCGGGCCGAGGTCGAGGCCGACCGCACCTGGGGCGCCCTGCCGCTCACGGTCGCCCTCGACGCCCGCGGCTCGAGCGACCCCGACGGCGACGAGCTCACCTTCGCGTGGGACCTCGACGACGACGGGGAGTTCGACGACGCCGGCGGCCCGCGCGCCGAGGCGGTCTTCGAGGAGGACCGCGACGCGCTGGTGCACGTGCGGGTCAGCGACGCGGCGACGTCCGACGTGGCCACGCTGCGGCTGCACCCCGGCGACCTGGGGCCGCCCGAGATCCAGGTCGACGACCCCGGCGCCGGCCGGGGCTGGGCGGTCGGCGACACCATCGCCCTCGGCGCCACCGCCACCGACCCGGACGGCTCCGAGGTCGACGTCTCCTGGTCGGTGGCCGTGCGGCACTGCCCCCACGACGTCTGCCACTCCCACGAGGTCGTGGGCTCCGGCACCGACCCCGACCTCGTCGCCCCCGACCACGAGCACCCCTCCCACCTGCTGGTGCAGTACCGCGCCACCGACGCGCGGGGGCTGACCAGCACCGAGTCGGTGCGCCTGGACCCGAGCACCGCCCGGCTGCGGGTGCGCAGCCGCCCGCGCGGGCTGCGGGTGACGGTGGCCGGCGAGACGCACCGTACGCGCGGAGCGGGGTGGACCGGCACCTTCATCGAGGGGTCCCGGGTCAGCGTGAGCGCGCCGCGCAAGCAGCGCCACCGGGGCCGGGTGTGGCGCTTCCAGCGCTGGTCCGACGGCGGCGAGCGCAGCCACGTGGTCGTCGCGGACGCGGGCACGACCACGGTGCGGGCGGTCTACCGCCGCCGGGCTCAGAGGTAGCGCGAGGCCACGTCGGCGGCGCGGGCGCCGTACCCGCCACCCATCAGGCAGGCGTGCACCAGCAGCGGGAAGACCTGGTGCAGCGCGACCCGGTCCTCCCAGCCCTCGGCGAGCGGGTGGGTCTCCTGGTAGGCCGCGAGCACCACCGGCAGGTGCGGGAGCCCGAAGAGCGCCAGCATCGCCAGGTCAACCTCGCGGTGCCCGCCGTACGCCGCCGGGTCGACGACCCAGGGCGAGGCGGGGGCCCCGGGCGCGGCGCCGCTGGTGGTGTCGGTGCCCCAGAGCACGTTGCCGTTCCACAGGTCGCCGTGCAGCCGGGCGGGCGGCTCCTCGGGCAGCAGCGCGGTCAGGCGGCCCACGAGGCGCTCGACGGTGGCGACGTGGCTGTCGGTGACGGCGCCCCGGTCGCGGGCCAGCTTGAGGTAGGGCAGGACCCGGCGCACCGCGTAGAACTCCGCCCAGGTGTCGGTGGGGCGCTGGGGCAGCGGCAGGCGGGCGATGAAGCCGTCGCGCTGCGCGCCGTACGACGGTGCGCCGGCCGCGTGGGTGCGGGCCAGGGCGCGCCCGAGGTCGGCGGCGGCGTCGGCAGTGACCCGGCCGGGCTCGATCCAGCGCAGGATCACGCAGTCCGGTGCGCTGGCCAGCAGCGCCGGCACCTGCACGCCGCCCTCGGCCTCGGCCAGCCACCCCAGCCCCCGGGCCTCCGCCTCGAAGAAGCCGGCCGGCGCCTGCGACAGCGTCTTCATCAGCGCCGTGGTGCCGTCGGAGAGGCGCAGCTTGGTCGCGCGGGCCACGTCGCCGCCGGCGACCGGGGCGGTGGCCACCACCGCGGAGCCGAGCAGCTCCTCGGCGCGGCGGGCGAGCGCGGGCTGGCGGGTCACGCGGGCCCCGTCGACCGCTGCGTGTCCGGGTGGTGCTGCAGGGCCGGCTCCTGCTGCAGAGCGGAGACGATCGCGGCGCTCGTGCGCTCGACCATCGCCAGCACCTCCTCGAATCCCTGGTCCCCACCGTAGTAGGGGTCGGGCACCTCGCCACCGGTGCCGACGGGGTCGAGTTCGCGGTAGAGCCGACGGCGCTCGGCGGGGCCGCCGAGGTCGGCGAGGTTCTGCTCGTCCATCGCCAGCACCAGGTCGTGCTGCTCCAGCCAGCCCGGGTCGACCTGGCGCGCCCGGTGGGCGCTGGGGTCGTGGCCGGCGGCCAGCAGCGTGGCGGCGGCCCTGCTGTCCATCGGCTTGCCGGTGTGCCACCCGGCGGTGCCGGCGCTGGCGACCGAGACCACCGGGGTGAGCCCGGCCTCGTCGACGCGGCGGGTCAGCACCACGTCGGCCATCGGCGAGCGGCAGATGTTGCCCAGGCAGACCAGGGCGACGGCGTAGCGCCCGGGCTGGCGCGGCGGGGGCAGCGCGGCCGGCGCGGGGCTCACCGCTCGGAGCCGATCACGTTGTCGACGGCCCAGGTCACGACGGTGATCACGATCGCCCCGCCCACGGCGGGCCAGAAGCCGGTGACCTTGAAGCCGATGTCGAGCAGCGCGGCGATCTCGTCGGTGAGCAGCAGCATCGCGGCATTGATGACCAGCAGGAACAGCCCCAGGGTCAGGATGATCAGCGGCAGCGCGAGCAGCTTGAGGACCGGCTTGAGCACCGCGGTGACGGTGCCGAGGATCGCCGCGACCACCAGCAGCGCCAGGGCCTTGTCGGCCAGCTCGGCGTCGCGGGGGGTGAAGCGGATGCCGTCGAGCAGCCAGGCGGCCGCCGCGAGGGCGATGGCGTTGGTCAGGAGCCAGGTCACGAAGCGCACGTGTCCGAGTGTGTCAGGAACCCGGGTGCCGGGTCGGGCGGGAGCGGCCGTTTCCGTAGGCTTCGGGCGTGGTGCCGGTCGGTGGGGTGGAGGTCATGCTGGCGGGCACCGCTGCCTCGGGCCTGCTGCTCGCCGGTCTCGCGCTGCTGCTGCAGCGGCGCACCGGTGTCGTGTGGGCCTGGGCCTTCGCCGGCCTGCTCTGGTCGCTGGTGGTGATCGGGCTGCTCACGCTGCTCCCGGCCCAGGCCGACCCCGGTGTCGTGTACGCCGACGAGCGGCTCGGGGTGTGCTCCTTCGACCTCGGTGGCCCGGCCCCCGACGGGTTCTGGATCCTCTCCGGTGGCCAGCGGCTGCTCAACGTGCTCGTCTTCGTGCCGTCGGGCGCCCTGCTGGTCGTGGTGGCTGCGCGCTGGCGCTCGGGGTGGGTCACGGTGCCGCTGGGGCTGGCCGCGCTCGCGGCGTACTCGGTGGGCATCGAGTGGACCCAGCTCGAGCTGGCCCGCATCGACCGGGCCTGCGACGTCACGGACGTCGTCGACAACGTGACCGGGGCGGCGCTGGGGGTGGCCGTCGGGCTGGTGCTGGTGGTGGTGCTGCGCCCGTGGCGGGCCCGCCACCCGCGGGGTGGGCGCTGACTAGGGTGGCGCCCATGAGCACCCCCTCGACGCCCCGGCCGCGCTCGCACATCGGCGACATCCCGGCCTACGTCCCCGGCAAGCCGCCCACCCCGCGGCCCGGCCTGGCGACGTACAAGCTCTCCAGCAACGAGAACCCCTACCCGCCGCTGCCCGGCGTGGTGGAGGCCGCCACCCGGGCGGTGGAGTCGATGAACCGCTACCCCGACATGGGCAGCCGGGCGCTCTACGAGGCCCTGGCGCAGCGGCTCGGGGTGCCCGTCGAGGACCTGGCGGCGGCGACCGGCTCGGTGGCGCTGATCTACCAGCTGCTGCAGGCCTTCTGCGAGCCGGGCGACGAGGTCGTCTACGCCTGGCGCTCCTTCGAGGCCTACCCGATCGCGGTCACGGCCGCGGGCGCCCGGTCGGTGCAGGTGCCGCTGCGCGCCGACGGCCACCACGACCTCGACGCGATGGCCGACTCGATCACCGAGCGCACCCGCGTGGTGATGGTCTGCACCCCCAACAACCCCACCGGGCCGGCGGTCACCCAGGCCGAGCTCGACGCGTTCCTGGCCCGGGTGCCCGCGCACGTGGTGGCCGTCGTCGACGAGGCCTACCTGGAGTTCGTGCGGATGGACGACGCCGTCGACGGCCTCGCCACCTACCGCGCGCACCCCAACGTGGTGCTCTTCCGCACCTTCTCCAAGGCCTACGGGCTCGCCGGCTTCCGCGTCGGGTACGCCGTCGCGCACGCCGAGGTCGCCGGCGCGCTGCGCGCGGTCTCGCTGCCCTTCGGCGTCTCCTCGGTCGCCCAGGCCGCCGCGCTGGCCTCGCTGGAGGCGAGCGAGGCGCTGATGGAGCGGGTGGACGCGCTGGTCACGGAGCGCGACCGGGTCGAGTCGGGCCTGCGGGCCGCGGGGTGGGACGTGCCCGACGCGCAGGGCAACTTCGTCTGGTTCGCCCTCGGGGAGCGCACCGCCGCGTTCGCGGCCGCCTGCGACGAGGCCGGCATCGTGGTGCGGCCCTTCGCCGGCGAGGGCTGCCGGGTCTCCATCGGTGAGGTCGAGGCCAACGACCGCCTCCTCGAGGTCGCGCGGGCGTTCGACCGCGGGTGAGCCCAATGGTTGATCCTTCACCTAACCTGGTGGGATGACTGAGGACCTGAAGCCGACGTACGTCGAGGCCGGCGGCTTCGACCGGGACATGAACTACGTGCCCGACCGGATCACCCGAGGCGCCCGGCGTCCCGAGCACGGTCCCGACGAGGGCGAGTTGTGGCCGGTCGAACCGGGCCGCTACCGCCTGGTGGCGGCGAAGGCGTGCCCGTGGGCCAACCGCTCGATCATCGTGCGGGGTCTCCTCGGGCTCGAGGACGTGATCTCGCTGGGCACGCCCGGCCCGACCCACGACAAGCGGTCGTGGACCTTCGACCTCGACCCCGGGGGCAAGGACCCGGTGCTGGGCATCGAGCGGCTGCAGGAGGCGTACTTCGCGCGCTTCCCCGACTACCCGCGTGGGATCACGGTCCCGGCGATGGTCGAGGTCGAGTCCGGCAAGCTGGTCACCAACGACTTCCCGTGGATCACCCACGACCTGTTCTTCGAGTGGCGCGAGCACCACCGCCCCGACGCCCCCGACCTCTGGCCGGCCGATCGCCGCGAGGAGATGGAGGAGGTCATGCAGCGGGTCTTCACCGAGGTCAACAACGGCGTCTACCGCTGCGGCTTCGCCGGTGACCAGGAGTCCTACGAGGCGGCCTACGACCGGCTGTTCGAGGCTCTCGACTGGCTCGAGGAGCGGCTCGCGACCCGCCGCTACCTGATGGGGGAGACGGTCACCGAGGCCGACGTGCGGCTCTTCACCACCCTGGTGCGCTTCGACGCGGTCTACCACGGGCACTTCAAGTGCAACCGCAACAAGCTGACCGAGATGCCGAACCTGTGGGGCTACGCCCGCGACCTCTACTCGATCCCGGAGTTCGGCGACACGATCGACTTCGACCAGATCAAGGCGCACTACTACGTCGTGCACAGCGACATCAACCCCACCGGCGTGGTGCCCAAGGGGCCCGACGAGTCGCTCTGGAACACCCCGCACGACCGCGACCGCCTCTGACGGGGGCGGTCCGCACCACCCCCACCTTCTCGATTCGTCGATCGGTTGAAGAACGCGGCGCGAGGTTGGTCGACCGATCGACGAACGGGGAGGGTGTGCTGCTCCCCGCCGACGCCCGGGACCTCTCCCACGAACGGCAGTGGGCGGCCTGGCGCGAGCTGGCGCGGGGGGACCTGGCGCTGCGGCCCGGGCTCGGTCTGGCCCTGGAGGGCGAGCGCCGGGTGGTCGAGCAGGTCCGTGAGTGGAGGGGCGCCGGGCTCGACGACTCGCTGGCCGACGACGACCTGACTGACGCGGCGCTCGCGCTCGTGACCGGCGCGATCACCCGGATGATCGACACTCAGGACCCGTGGCCGCTCGAGCACGCCGCACGCGTGCTCGAGAGGGGCTGGGCCTAGTCGGCCCGCTCGACCTCGCTGCGCAGCTTGAGCACGACGGTGCCGTCCTCCTGCTCGATGACGTACGCCGGGTCGTCGTTGCTGCCGTGGCGGGTGATCTCCTCGCCCTTGGTGGTGCGCGAGACGTCGTCGTGGTGGACCTCGGTGACCTTGCCGGTCGCCGAGCCGTTGCCCCACGACCAGCGGACCTCGGTGCCCTGGCGGATCGACATCAGCGCACCCCCGCATCGGCCTCGGCCGCGGCGGCCAGCTTGGGCAGCGTCGCCTCGATCGCGGCCTGGGTGCGCTTGGCGAACAGGGCGCGGAAGACCGCACGCACCGGCGCCGGGTAGCGGGTGATGTCCCAGGTCTCGGTGACCCGGGTGGCGCCCTCGCCGGCCGGCTCGAGCTCGTAGCGCCACCGGTGCAGACCCTTGTGGCGCCAGGCGATCAGCCGGTCCTCGTCGTACTCGACGACGGTGTTCTTGATCTTGTAGGGCGCACCCTGCTTCATCGACATGCCGAACTCCGAGCCGAGCGTGAGCCGCTCGGGCCCCGAGACGGTGCCCTGCACGGTGCCGGAGCCGTCGATCCGCGGGTGCTGGCGCGGGTCGGCCAGGATCGCGAAGACGGCGGCAGGAGGGGCCTGCACGGTCAGGGAGCTGTGCACCGGTGTGGAGGACATGCCCCGACGGTAGCGGCTGGGCGGGCCCCGCGAGGGTGGGTGATTGGCGAGCCCCACGACACGCCGGGTAGGTTGAGCGCACTCGTGTGGTCCGGGTCACAGACCCCTGGCACGATGGCGCACCACCCCGCGCCGAGCCAGGCCCGGACCACGTGCGGCCAGCGGAGACCCCGTCCGGCCCGTGACTCGAAGGAGTGTGCCCCGTGCCCGATCCCGCCACCGAACGCGGCCAGAACCGCGACGGATTCGGCCCCGACCTCGCCGAGGTGTTCGGCCCCTCGCAGAACGACGGCGGCCCCGAGCTCGTGCAGCTGCTGACGCCCGAGGGCGAGCGGGTGCACCACCCCGAGTTCGACATGGACTTCAGCGCCGACCAGCTGCGCGGCTTTTACCGCGACATGGTGCTCACCCGGCGCATCGACACCGAGGCGACCGCCCTGCAGCGCCACGGCGAGCTCGGCATCTGGGCCCAGCTGCTGGGCCAGGAGGCCGCGCAGATCGGCGCCGGCCGCGCGCTGCGGCCCCAGGACTACGTCTTCCCGACCTACCGCGAGCACGGCGTCGCCTACTGCAAGGGCATCGACCCGCTCAAGCTGCTGGGCCTCTTCCGCGGCGTCGACCACGGCAACTGGGACCCGGCCGAGTTCAACTTCGGCCTCTACACGATCGTCATCGGCGCCCAGACCCTGCACGCCACCGGCTACGCCATGGGCATGCAGCGCGACGGCGTCGTCGGCACCGGCGACCCCGAGCGCGACGCGGCCGTCGTCGCGCACTTCGGTGACGGCGCCTCCAGCCAGGGCGACGTCAACGAGGCCTTCATCTTCGCCGCCTCCTACAACGCCCCGGTCGTGTTCTTCTGCCAGAACAACCAGTGGGCGATCTCCGAGCCGATCGAGCGCCAGACCCGCATCCCGCTCTACCAGCGTGCGCTGGGCTTCGGCTTCCCGGGCGTGCGCGTCGACGGCAACGACGTGATGGCGACGTACGCCGTGACGCAGGCGGCGCTGCAGCGCGCCCGCGACGGCCAGGGCCCCACCTTCGTCGAGGCCTACACCTACCGGATGGGCGCGCACACGACCACCGACGACCCGACCCGCTACCGCCTCAGCGACGACGTCGAGAGCTGGAAGCTCAAGGACCCGATCGCGCGCGTCGAGGCCTACCTGCGCCGCAACGGCCTCATCGACACCGACTTCATCGACGACCTCAAGAAGGAGGCCGACGAGCTCGGCGCCCACCTGCGCGAGGGCTGCAAGTCGATGCCCGACCCGACGGCGATGCAGATGTTCGACCACGTCTACGCCGACATGCCCGAGGAGCTGGTCACCCAGCGCGACGGGTTCGCCGCCTACCTCGAGACGTTCGAGGACGCCACGCACGGAGGAGGACGCTGATGTCCGGGCAGAAGATCACCCTGGCCAAGGGCCTCAACATGGGCCTGCGCAAGGCCATGGAGGACGACCCCAAGGTCCTGGTCATGGGCGAGGACGTCGGCAAGCTCGGCGGCGTCTTCCGCATCACCGACGGTCTGCAGAAGGACTTCGGCGAGGACCGTGTCATCGACTCGCCGCTGGCCGAGTCGGGCATCGTGGGCACCGCGGTCGGCATGGCGCTGCGCGGCTACCGCCCCGTCGTGGAGATCCAGTTCGACGGGTTCGTCTACCCGGCCTACGACCAGATCGTGTGCCAGGTGGCGAAGATGCACTACCGCTCCAAGGGCCGCTCGCCGATGCCGATGGTCATCCGTATCCCCTTCGGCGGCGGGATCGGCGCCGTCGAGCACCACAGCGAGTCGCCCGAGGCGCAGTTCGCGCACACGCCCGGCCTCAAGGTCGTGGCCTGCTCCAACCCGGTCGACGGCTACTGGATGATCCAGCAGGCCATCGCCTCCGACGACCCGGTCATCTTCCTCGAGCCCAAGCGGCAGTACCACGCCGAGAAGGCCGAGCTCGACGAGAGCGCCACCCCCGAGCCGCTCTTCACCTCGCGCGTCGTGCGCCGCGGCGAGGACGTCACCGTGCTGGCCTACGGGCCCACCGTGAAGACGGCCATGTCGGCCGCCGAGGCCGCCGCCACCGAGGGCCGCTCGCTCGAGGTCATCGACCTGCGCACCCTCTCCCCGCTGGACATGGGCCCGGTCTACGAGTCGGTGCGCCGCACCGGTCGCGCCGTCATCACCCACGAGGCGCACGTGAACCTCGGCATCGGCGCCGAGGTGGCCGCCCGGGTCACCGAGGAGTGCTTCTACTCCCTGGAGTCGCCGGTGCTGCGCGTCGGCGGCTTCGACACGCCGTACCCCGCGTCGCGCATCGAGGAGGACTTCCTCCCCGACCTCGACCGGGTCCTCGACGCCGTCGACCGCACCCTGGCCTACTGAGAGCCTCGAAGGAGCCTGCTGCATGCCTGAGTACAAGCTGCCCGACGTCGGCGAGGGCCTCACCGAGGCCGAGATCGTGACCTGGAAGGTCAAGGTCGGCGACGTCATCGAGATCAACGACATCGTCGTCGAGATCGAGACCGCCAAGTCGCTGGTCGAGCTGCCCTCGCCGTACGCCGGCGAGGTCACCGCACTGCTCGTCCCCGAGGGCGAGATGATCCCGGTCGGCACCCCGATCATCCGCATCGGCGCCGAGGAGCCCGCGGCTGGCGGTGCCCCCGGGGCCAGCCCGGGCACGCCCGAGCCCGAGATGGAGATCGACCTGTCCAACCCCGCCGCCAGCGGTGGCGGGGAGGGCGAGAGTCTGGTCGGTCGCAACAAGGCCGACCGCGGCCCGGTCCGCCGGGTACGCCGCGCCGCCGGCGCTGTCGCGGCTAACCAGCAGGCGCAGGCCGCCTTCGAGCCGGGCGCCTCCCCGGTGGTGGAGGAGGAGACCGCCGACGAGCCCGTCCCCGCCACGTCGGTGGTCGCGCGCCCGGGGGGCGAGGAGGCAGCGCAGCAACCGTCTCGACACCCCCGCGCCCTCGCCAAGCCCCCCGTGCGCAAGATGGCCAAGGACCTCGGCGTCGACCTGACGACCCTGACCGGGTCGGGCCCCCAGGGCTCCATCACCCGCGACGACGTCCGGGCCGCCACCGCGCAGGCCGATCAGGGCGCGCAGCAACCGTCTCGAGGCCACGCCCCCAGCCCCCGCACCCCCGGCGAGCGCGAGACCCGCGAGCCCGTCAAGGGCGTGCGCAAGATGATGGCGCAGGCGATGAGCCAGTCGGCCTTCACCAGCCCGCACGTCACCGAGTGGGTCACCGTCGACGTCACCGCCACGATGCAGCTCGTCGAGCGGCTCAAGTCGCGGCGCGAGCTGCGCGACGTCCGGGTCAGCCCGCTGCTGGTCCTGGCGCGTGCGGTGGTGCTGGCGATGCGACGTACGCCGGAGATCAACTCCTACTGGGACGAGGCCGCGCAGGAGGTCGTCTACAAGCACTACGTGAACCTCGGGATCGCCGCCGCGACCCCCCGCGGCCTCGTGGTGCCCAACGTCAAGGACGCCGACAGCCTCTCGCTCGTCGAGCTGGCGACCGCCCTGGGGGAGCTCACCGCGACCGCGCGCGAGGGCAAGACGCAGCCCGCCGACATGTCGGGCGGCACCTTCACGATCACCAACGTGGGCGTCTTCGGCGTCGATGCGGGCACCCCGATCATCAATCCGGGCGAGTCCGCGATCCTGTGCTTCGGCGCGATCAACAAGCGGCCCTGGGTCGACGAGGTCACCGGCGAGATCGTCGCCCGCGACGTCACCACGCTGGCGCTGTCCTTCGACCACCGCCACATCGACGGCGAGAAGGGTTCGCGCTTCCTCGCCGACGTCGCCGGCCTGCTCCAGGATCCCGCCTCCGCACTGCTCTTCTGAGCCTGCGCGCAGCACTCGACGAAGGAGGATCTCCGGCACCAGGTGCCGGAGATCCTCCTTCGTCGTTGGCCCAAGTGCCACGACGGCATGACCCGATGTGACTACCCGGCCCCGGCCCCTCCCGGCGGACAGCCATGGCCGGAGCGCCGGTGTGATCCAGGTCGCACTCGGCCAGGCTGTGCCGCGGAGGGGGGACGTGTGTCCCCGCTGAGGCTTGGGAGGGCCGATGAGGACATCGCTGAAGGCTGCGCTCGCGGGAGTTGCGGGTGCTGGTCTGCTGCTGGGGGGCGCGGGTTCGCTGGCGTTCTGGAACGACACCCAGACCGAGAACGGTGGGACGATCGAGTCGGGCACGCTGAACCTGCTGGATCGTGACTGCAGCGGCTGGGTCGTGGCCGGCTCGGAGCCGGCGACGACTGTCGATTTGTTGAACGACTTCCTGGTGGTCCCGGGTACCGAGGTCAGCAAGACCTGCACCTACGGCGTCAAGGTGGAGGGTGTGCTCGAGGCGAGCCTGTCAGTCAACGACGCCGACGATGACGGACTTGAACTCGGTCCCGAGCTCGAGGTCACCTCGGACTTCAGCATCCTCGACTCGGTGGGTGACCCGAGCGTCGGTGACGCGGTGGTGGTCACGGGTGGGGTAGGAAAGTGGACCTTCAATCAGGCGGACACCGGCAAGACGCTGAAGGCTGTGATCACCGTCAAGTTGCCCTTCGAGGACGGCGTCGTCAACAACGCTGCCAACTCGTTGGTGGGTGATGGCGACAAGGTCGCTCTCGCGACACGGCTGGACGACCTCACAGTCACTGTCAAGCAGACCTCCTAGAAGCGGACTCGACGTGCGCACTCGATGGTGCGCGATGCTCAGCCTGTGCTCCTGGGTCCTGCTGGGCCTCGCGGTGGCGGTGGTCGGAGCCGCGGTACTCGTACCGCGGCTGACCGGCTCCACCCCCATGACGGTGCTCACGGGGTCGATGGCGCCCACCTACCCGCCCGGCGCCCTGGTCGTGGTGCGACCCGTGCCCGCCGAGGACATCGGCATCGGCACGCCCATCACCTACCAGCTGCGCTCGGGCGAGCCGACCGTCGTGACCCACCGCGTGGTTGGGGTGGGTTACGACGGTGAGGGTGAGCGCGTCTTCACCACCCAGGGTGACGCCAACGATGCGCCGGACCGCGAGCAGGTGCGAGCGGTGCAGGTGCGGGGCGAGGTCTGGTACTCCGTTCCGTGGATCGGCCGCCTCAACCTGCTCTTCACCCGCGACCAGCACGAGCTGATCACTCGGGTGGTCGCCGGCGGGTGCTTCGTCTACGCAGCCGGCCTGATGGTCCGAAGCTGGCGTCGTCGCCTGGAGCCGGCTCCCGCCTCGGCGCACCGAGCAGCCTCATGAGCGGCGCGCACCGGGCGGAGAAGGCGCCGCGGCGGGGTCGACCCCTGTCGGGGCTGCTGGTGGCGGCAGCGGTCCTGCTGGGGGCGACCGGTGGACTTGGCACCTTCGCCTACTGGAACGACGTCGAGACCGTGGAGGGGGGTGTCGTCACCGCCGGCAGCTTGAAGCTGAGCGTCAAGGACAGTGACGGTGTCGAAGTAGGCCCTTGGTCGAAGCTGACCCTCGCCAACCTGGCTCCTGGAGAGAGTGTGGCTGCCTCACTGACCGTGAGGAACGTGGGTACTACGCCGTTCACGGTCGGAGTAGCCGGATCGGGGACTGGGGATCTGCTGCCGGGCGTCGACGTGGCACTGGCGCCAGGGGTGGCCCCGACGACGGGCTCCACCAGCTACCCCCGGAAGCAGACCTGTGGTGTCGCAAGCGATCTGGCGCTCAAGGATGGGCCGTCGTGGGCACTGTCGGGCGCCATCTCACCCGGGGGCAGCCTTCAAGTCTGTGTGCGACTCAGCTTGCGCCCCACAGCCGCCAACGAGCTGCAGGGCAAGTCGATAACTCCGACGTTCACCTTCACCGCCACGCAGGTCGCGCCGTGAAGCGCGCGTTGCTGGGCGGTGCATTGGTTTGTCTCCTCGTGGCGCAGCCCGGCGCCACGACGACTGCTCGGTGGACTGGACAGTCGGTGGTGGAGGCCAGCACTACGACGGCCGGCTCTCTACCGTCGTTCACGGCCACCTGTCAGACCGTCGGCCTCGCATTGACGACAGCGGTGGTGTCCTGGCCGGCGGTGTCCGCGCCCGCGCCGCTGAAGTACACCGTCGAGGTCGTCGACGGACCGGCAGTGGCGGACCCGTCGAACAACTCGGTGACCATCGGTCCGACCCTGCTCACCACGGTCTTCGGCAAGACGAGGACTGTGAGGGTCACGGGAACGCTGCCGGTCGCCGTGGGGTCGACAAGCATGACGGCGTGGACGACGTCGTCGGACGTCCTCGTCACCTACGGGCTCGCGGGCACGACCGTGAGGTGCGGCGGGTCATGAGGCGGAAGTGACCTCCCACCCCACGGGCACCTCCGGGTGCAGCATCGCGTCGGTGCCCCCGTCGACGTACAGCACGGACCCGACGACCAGCGAGGCCGCGTCGGAGAGCAGGAACGCGATGGCGGCGGCGACCTCGTCGGGCTGACCGGGCCGGCCGATGGCGGTCGGGTAGGAGTCGGCGAAGGCGCCGAGCTCGGGGTCGGCCCGGAGCTGGTCGGTCATGGGCGTGGCGATGAGGCCGGGGGCGACGGCGTTGACGCGGATGCCGGCGCCGACCCAGTCGGCGGCGACGCCTTCGCGCCGCGCCCACCACGCGAGCGCGGCCTTGGTCGCGGGGTAGACCTGCACCGCCTCGGTCGCCGCGGCGGCCGCGCACGCGGCCCCCTCGTCGTCGCCCAGGCACAGGTCGGCCACGTCGCCGGCCCAGCCGGGCTGGCAGGTGATCGAGTTCGAGGCCAGCAGCACCACCGCCGCCGAGCCCGCCGCGGCCATGGCCGGTCGCAGCCCGCGCACCAGGCCCAGTGCCCCGAAGTAGTTCACCGACACCACCAGCGCCGGGTCGACGCCGGTCAGCCCGGCCACGCCCGCGCACGCACGCACCACCACCCCGTGCACCACGTCGGTCAGCGCCAGCACCCCGGCGACCGCCTCGGCCCGGCCGGCCGCGGTCGACAGGTCGGCGCTCACCTCGGCGTCCCGCAGGTCGACCCCGATCACCCGGTCACCGCTGTCCCGCAGCAGGGCGGCCGTGGCGGCCCCGATCCCGGAGGCGGACCCGGAGACGACGTACGTGCGCTGCATCGCAGAACTGTAACAAGTTCTAGCCTGGCTTCGAGGGGGGTGGCCGGGCCTACAGTGGTCGAGCTTGGTCATCTACTCGGGAGGTCCTCGTGAGAACTCGTTCGATCCGTCATGCGCGCGTGAGCGCCATCGGCCTGGTGGTCGCCGCGCTGCTGGTGCCGCTGCACGCCTCGGTGGCGCAGCCCCCGCCTGAGCGGGGCGGTCCGCCGGAGAGCCTGCGCATCGCCACCTTCAACGTCTCCATGTTCCGGACCACCGAGGGCGAGCTCGCCGCCGACCTCGCCGATGCCGACGACGAGGCGCAGGACGCCGAGGTCCGCAACGTCGCCGAGATCGTGCAGCGCCAGCGCCCCGAGGTGCTGCTGCTCAACGAGTTCGACCACGACCCCGAGGCACTGGCCCTGCAGCGCTTCCAGGACAACTTCCTGGCCGTGGGCCAGGGTGGCGCCGAGCCGATCGACTACCCCTACGCGATGGTGTTCGCCTCGAACACCGGCGTGGCGAGCGGCTTCGACCTCAACAACAACGGCGAGGTCGGGCAGTCGGGCCGTGCCTACGGCGACGACTCCTTCGGGTACGGCGAGTTCCCGGGCCAGTACGCCTTCGCGCTCCTCTCCCAGCACCCGATCGACACCGACGCGGTGCGGACCTTCCAGGAGTTCCGGTGGGCGGACATGCCGGGTGCGCTGCTGCCCGACGATCCCGACACCCCGGAGCCGGCCGACTGGTACTCACCGGAGGAGCTGGAGGTCTTCCGGCTCTCGAGCAAGAACCACGTCGACGTCCCCGTCGAGGTCGGCGGCCGTACGGTCCACGTGCTGGCCAGCCACCCGACGCCCCCGGGCTTCGACGGGCCGGAGGACCGCAACGGCACCCGCAACCACGACGAGATCCGCTTCTGGGCCGACTACGTCTCGCCCGGTCGCTCGGACTACATCTACGACGACGACGGCGAGCGCGGCGGGCTGCACCCCGGCTCGGCGTTCGTCGTGATGGGCGACCTGAACGCCGATCCCGCCGACGGCAGCGGCGTGGCCGGGGCCGCGGCACAGGTCGTGGAGCACCCCCTGGTCCGCGACCCCGCCCCCGCCAGCGACGGCGCGGCCGAGGCGACCGACCTGCAGGGCGGCGCCAACCGGACCCATGCCGGCGACCCCGCCCTGGACACCGCCGACTTCAGCGACGGCCCGGGCTCCGCCGGCAACCTGCGCGTCGACTACGTGCTGCCGTCGCGGCCCCTGCGTGTGCGGGACGCGGGTGTCTTCTGGCCGGTCCAGGAGGATCCGCTCTTCCGGCTGACCGGCGTCTACGACCCGTCGTACACCAACGGCTTCCCGAGCTCGGACCACCGGATGGTGTGGGTCGACCTCGCGGTCCCGCCGGGCGGGCCGCAGTCCCGGTGACGCCGGCCCGGGCGTGCGCCCGGGCCGGCGCCAGCCGTCGGCGCTCGCCTCAGCCCTTCGTCCGCCCCTTGCCCTTCCCCTTGCCGTTGCCCTGGGTGGGCGCGGGGTCGACGGTCGTCGTCGCGGCACCGGGCTGCTGCACGGCAGCGGCGGCGTCGACGATGCCCCACCCGTAGACCGGCGAGTACAGCCCGGTGACGTCGGTCAGCGGCTGGCGTGCGGTGTCGAGCAGGGCCGCCTCGATGTTCTCGCGGGTGCGTCCCTGGGCCGCGAGCAGCGCGGCGACCCCCGCGACGTGCGGCGTGGCCATCGAGGTCCCGGCGTAGTAGTCGTAGTCGGACTCGCCGCAGGCCGCGCTGCCGGTGCCCAGGGGCACCGTCGAGACGATGTCGTCCTCGCAGGACGTCAGGCCGGCGCCGCCGGGGGCGGTCACCGCCTTGAGGTCGAGCTTGTTGGGCAGCTCGGAGAACCAGCTCTTGACCTCGTTGCGGTCCGTGGAGGCCACGCAGATCGCGCCGGGCTCGAAGGCCGGCGTGTTGCACAGGGGGGTGGCCGTGTTGCCGGCGGCCGCCACGACGGTGACCCCGCGCTCGTTGGCGTAGGCGATGGCGTCGGTGACGTCGGACTCGACGCCGGTCAGGGTGAGCGCCTGCAGCCCGGGCAGGCCGCCGAGGCTCAGGTTGACGACGTCCGCGCCGTTGTCGGCCGACCAGCGGATGCCGGCGGCGATCTCGGCGAAAAAGCCGCTGCCGTCCTCGAGCACCTTGACGGGCAGGATCTTGGCGTCCGGCGCGGTGCCGGCCACGCCGACGCCGTTGCCGGTGACGGCCGCGACGATCCCGGCCACGTGGGTGCCGTGCTCGTCGGCGTTGTTCTCGCCGTCGGGGCCGCGGAAGTCGCCGTTGCCGCAGGGCGCCGTGCCTTCGCAGCCGGTGAAGGTCGCACCCTGGAGCAGGTTGGCCCTCAGGTCGGGGTGCGAGAAGTCGACCCCGGTGTCGACGACGGCGACCACCGCGCCGGCGCCCGTCGTGGTGGGCCAGGCCGCTTCGGCCCGGACCTGGTCGAGACCCCACTGCTGGCCCCGCAGGGGGTCGTCGGTGGCGGCGTGGGCAGGGGTGGTGGTGCTGGCCACCATCGCCGCGGCGGCGAACAGCGAACCGGCGGTACCGGCCTTCCGAGACAGGCGCATCGTCGTCCTTCCGTCCGTGGCCCAGGCGGTCTGGACCACTTCCGGTCAACGACCCGGGCCGGACGGGGCTACGCCCGCCCGCCGACGACCACCCGGCTCAGCTCAGCACGTCCTTGCGCCGGAACATCCAGAACGCCAGCCCCACGAAGACCAGCGTGTAGAGCATCGACCACAGCGTGCCCTGCACCAGGTCGTCCCAGACCACCTCGGGCCGCAGCAGCGCGAACCACGCCCCGGCGTCGTGCATCGGCAGCGCGTTGCGCAGCGACCCCAGGTTGTCGATCTGGTCGAGGATCGCGGCCACGATCGTCACCATCACCGCCCCGCCGACGGCGGCCAGCGGCGCGTCGGTGCGCACCCCGAACGCGAAGGCGATCGCACCGACCGGCATCAGGACGACGACCAGGTACGCCGCGATGAGCGCCAGGCGCGGCCCGAACGTCGCCCAGTCGAGGGTGCCGCCGCTGGGGTTGCTGAAGCCGGCCGGGCCGTAGAAGACCAGCCCCACCAGCAGCGACCAGCCGATCAGCGCCAGCACCGCCACCGCGGTGCTGAGCAGCCCGATGACCAGCTTGCTCAGCAGCAGCCGGGAGCGGGGCACGGGCGCCAGCAGCAGGTAGCGCAGCGTCGACCACGACGCCTCCGAGGGCAGCGAGTCGCCGACGAAGAGCGCCGCCAGCACGATCAGCAGGAACGACGAGGACACCGCGGTGGTGAAGACGGTGAAGTTGGCCGCGCCGCCGGTGGCCAGGTCGACGAGGCTGCCCTCGCTGGGGTCGCCGTCGCCGAGCGCGAAGGCCGCCACGATCACCAGCGGCAGCGCGAGCAGCAGCACGAACGACCACGTCGTACGCCGCCGCGACAGCTGGCGGCGCAGCTCGGCGCGCAGCGACAGCGGCCGCCCGGGGAGCGTCTCGAGGGACGCGGTGGAGGAGCTCATCGCGAACGCACCTGCCTGAGGTCGGGGTCGGAGCCGGAGGCCGCGGCGATCACGCCGAGGAAGACCTCCTCGAGGTGCCGGCGGCTGCTGACGCCGACCACGTCGGCGCCGCTCGCGGCGGCCGCGCGCACCACCTCGGCGCGCGGGAGGTGGGCGACGACCACGACGTGGGGCTCGTCGACGTCTTCGACCACGTCGACCTCGCTGACGCCCTCGAGGTCGCGCAGCCGCTCGGCCAGCGACGACGGGTCGCTGCCCGGCGCGAGCGTCACCACCGTGGTGTCGGTGGAGTCGACCAGCTCGGCCACGGTGCCGGTCACCACGACCCGGCCCGCGTGCATCACCACGACGTGCGAGCAGGTCAGCTCGACCTCGGCCAGCAGGTGGCTGGAGACCACGACGGTGCGGCCCGCGGCGGCGTACCGGGCCAGCACCGGGCGCAGCCCCGCGATCTGCGGCGGGTCGAGCCCGTTGGTCGGCTCGTCGAGCACCAGCACCTCGGGCAGCCCGAGCATCGCCTGGGCGATGCCGAGCCGCTGGCGCATGCCGTGGCTGTAGGTGCGCACCGGCCGCTCGATCGCACCACCGAGCGCCGCGATCTCGAGGACCTCCTCGTAGCCGGCCTCGGCCGGGTCGCGACCGGTGGCGGCCCAGTAGGCCTCGAGGTTGGCGCGCCCGCTGAGGTGCGGCAGGAAGCCCGGCCCCTCGATCAGGGCCCCGACCCGGGCCAGCACCGGCGTGCCCGGCCCGACCTGGCGGCCCAGCACGTGCACCCGCCCGGCGTCGGGCGCGATCAGGCCCATCACCATCCGCAGCGTCGTGGTCTTGCCGGCGCCGTGGGGCCCAGCAGGCCCACGACCTGGCCGCGCTCGGCGCGCCAGGACACGTCGTCGACGGCGCGGTGGCCGTCGGCGTAGGTCTTGACCAGCCCGTCGACGACCAGCGGCACGTCGGCCAGCTCGGGGTCGACGGGTCCGTGGCTGCGGCGCCGGCCCACCAGCGCCGCGCCCAGCAGCCCCAGCAGCACCACGCCGATGGCCACGAGCAGCCCCACGACCTCGTCGTCGAGGCCCTCGCCGCCCTCGGTGGCCAGCACCGTCGCGCCCTCGACCGAGGGCAGCTGCAGGTCGCTGACCTGCACGACGTCGGCGCGGGCGGCCCGCGGGGCGGCGTACGTCTGGTCGGTCGAGGTCACCAGCACCCGCAGCCGGGAACCGGCCGGCACCTGCCAGGTGCCGCCGGGCAGGTCGACCTCGACGCTGGTCTCCTCGCCGGGCGTCGTGTCGACCGTGACCGGCGCGACCAGGCGGCGCGTCAGCTCGGGCACCCCGTTGCTGACCTGCCACAGGCTCAGGAAGAGGGTGCTGCTGCGCCCGGTCGAGGTCACGTCGAGGCGCACCCGGGGCGTGCCGACGACCGTGCGGGCCTCGTCGAGCTCGGCGGTGTCGAAGGAGGCCGACTGGCCGGGCAGCGCGGCGAGCGGGTAGGTCGACAGCACGTCGCTGAACTCGTCGACCACGTCACCGGTCGACGGCACGGCGGTCAGCGACTGCGGCTCACCGCCCGGCGGGTTGGCCAGCGGCTGCTCCTCGCCGCTCAGCGCGAGCGTCTCGTACGACGTCGCGTCGGTCTCGTCGCTGCTCTGCACGGTGGCGGTGTCCTGGCCGCGGGTGCGCGGCAGGGCCCAGCTGAGCTCGGGCAGCGGCAGGTCGTCGGCCCCCTCGGCTGCCTCGGCCCCGGCGCCGCGCAGGTAGTGGTCGAGCCACGGCTCGATCGTCGCGGTGTCCGCCTCGAGCGACCCGCCGAGGTCGTCGTGGCCGCCGTCGCTCCAGCGCACCGCGACCGGCGTGCCCTGCTCCTCGAGCGCGCGGGCGGTGGCCTCGGACTGGTCGAGGCCGAAGAGCGTGTCGGCCATGCCCTGCACCAGGTAGGTCGGCGCGTCGAGGTCGTCGAGCAGCGGCGCGGGGCTGTGCGCTGCCAGCAGCTCGAGCAGCTCCTCGCTGGGCTCGCCGCTGTCGGCCGCCTCCAGGAGGGGCGCGCAGACCTCGGCGGCGAACCGGCCGCAGAGCGGGTCGCCGCCCTGCCCCTGCGCGGTGGAGGAGAGGAAGAACCGCGAGGCCCACAGCTGCTTGAAGGGCCCCGGCTCGTCGCTGCCGACCACCGACTGCGGGAAGAACGACTCGGCCAGGTCGTGCCAGGTGATCGCCGCGACCACGGTGTCGACGCGCGGGTCGGTGGCGGCGGTCATCAACGACACCGCCCCGCCGTACGACGCCCCGACGAGCCCGACGCGGGGGTCGCCGTCGGCGTCGGTGACGACGTCGTCGCGCTCGGCCAGCAGGTCGACCAGCGCCCGGGCGTCGGCGATCTCGAAGGCGGGGTCGGCCAGGTGGATGCGCCCGCCGGAGGCGCCGAAGCCGCGCGCGGTGTAGGTCAGCACCAGGTAGCCGTCGCCCGCGAGGTCCTCGGCCTGCTCGACCAGGTCGGCCTTGCTGCCGCCGAAGCCGTGGGTCAGCAGCACCGCCGGGTGCGGCCCCTCCCCGTCGGGCACGAACACCGACGTGTCGAGCTCGACCTCGGCGCCGCCGGGCTCGGGCCCCACCGCGACCATCGCCTCGGCGACCTCGCCCCCGGCTCCCGCCGCCGTCGCCGGGGCGAGCAAGGCCGCGGACGCGACGAGGGCGAGGGCGAGGGCCAGGGCGCCCGTGAGGGCGGCGGAGCGGGCGCGCATGCGCCCCAGTCAACAGGGTGCCCCGTCACCCCGTCCGTTGGTCGAGCAGTGACGAGCGCCAACGGAGGCGCTCGTTGGTCGAGCAGTGACGAGCGCCAGCGAGGAACGTCGCCGAGACCCGGTGACGTGCCCGGTCGCCGTACGCCATGGGCTCACGGGGTTTCGGCGACGCTCGAGCCTTCGGCCCTCGCTGCTCAACCAACGGAGGCGCCCGTTGGTCGAGCAGTGACGAGCGCCAGCGAGGACCGCGCCGACCCGGCGTCGTTGGTCGAGCAGTGACGAGCGCCAGCGAGGAACGTCGCCGAGACCCGGTGACGTGCCCGGTCGCCGTACGCCATGGCCTCACGGGGTTTCGGCGACGCTCGAGCCTTCGGCCCTCGCTGCTCAACCAGCGGAGGCGCTCGTTGGTCGAGCAGTGACGAGCGCCAGCGAGGAACGTCGTCGAGACCCGGTGAGGGTCGCGCTCGCCGTACGCCGGCCGGTCACCGGGTTTCGAGACGGTTGCTGCGCAACCTCCTCGACCAACGTCCGCGTGGTCACTCGTAGCGGCGCACCCGCTCCGCGGGGCTGCCGGCGCCTCGGGTCAGCAGCCCGGCCAGCTCGTGAGCGAGCACGGCGCCGACCCGGCGGCAGAAGTCCTCGGGCTCCTCGGCGGCGTCGGGGCGCTCGCCCACGACCCGGTCGACGACGCCGGCGGCGTGCAGGTCGAGCGCCCGGACCCGCTGCTGACGGGCCATCTCGGGGGCGTGGTCGAGGTCGCGGTGCACGATCGCGCTGGCGCCCTCGGGCGGCAGCGGCGAGAGCCAGGCGTGCTGGGCGGCCACCACCCGGTCGGCCGGCAGCAGCGCCAGGGCCCCGCCGCCGTTGCCCTCGCCGAGCATCAGGCTCAGCGTGGGCGCGTAGAGGGTGACCAGGTCGCCCAGGCAGCGCGCGATCTCGCCGGCCAGCCCGCCGTTCTCGGCGTTCACGCTCAGCGCCGCGCCCTGGGTGTCGATGACGGTGAGCAGCGGCAGCCGCAGCTCGGAGGCCAGCCGCATCCCGCGCCGCGCCTCGCGCAGCGCCTCCGGGCCGAGGGGGTGGGTCTTGGTCTGGCCGCGGCGGTCCTGGCCGAGGAACACGCACGGCACCTCGCCGAAGCGCACCAGCGCGATCAGCAGCCCCGGGTCGGCCTCGCCCTGGCCGGTGCCGTTGAGCGGCACCACGTCGTCGGCGGCGTACCTCAGCAGCCGGCGTACGCCGGGGCGCTCGGGGTCGCGGGAGCGGGTGACGGCCTCCCAGGTGTCGACGTCGGGGATCTCGTCGTCGCCCGGGTCGGGCACCTGTGCCATCTGCTCGCGCGGGGGCAGCATGATCCGCAGGGCGCGGTGCAGGATGTCGGCGATGTCCTCGGGCGCCACGACCGCGTCGATGATGCCGCGGGCGTAGAGGTTCTCGGAGGTCTGCACGTCCTCGGGGAAGTCCTCGCCGTAGAGCGCCTGGTAGACCCGCGGCCCCAGGAACCCCACCAGCGCGCCCGGCTCCGCGACCGTCACGTGGCCCAGCGAGCCCCAGCTGGCCATCACGCCGCCGGTCGTGGGGTGGCGCAGGTAGACCAGGTAGGGCAGCCCCGAGGTCTTGTGCGCCATCACCGCCTGGGCGATGCGCACCATCTGCACGAAGGCCGGCGTGCCCTCCTGCATCCGGGTGCCGCCGCTGATCGGGGCCGCCAGCAGCGGCAGCCCCTCCGCGGTGGCGCGGGTGATCGTGGCGACCAGCCGGTCGGCGGTCGCGCGCCCGATCGAGCCGGCCAGGAAGCCGAACTCGCCCAGCACCACCGCCACCCGCCGTCCGCGCAGCAGCCCCTCGCCGGTCACCACCGCCTCGTCGGTGCCGGCCTTCTCGCGCGCCGCCGCGAGCTCGGCGGCGTACTGCTCGCTGATCTCGCCGTACGACGGCGCCTCGTCCCAGCTGCGCCACGACCCCTCGTCCAGCACGAGGTCGATGAGGTCGTGGGAGGTCAGCCGCGTCATGGCCGAAGGCTAGGGCTCCTGGGGCAGCCCTGTGAGCACCTCTCGCTCCTCGGCCCGGGTCAGCCCGGTCACCACCGCGTCGGGGGTGGCCCGCAGCCACGCCAGCGTGTCGGCGGCGGTTTCACCGACCGGTCGCACCCGCAGCCCGGCGTCGCGCGAGGGTGTCCAGTCGTGGGCGAGGATGCCGTCGTACGCCGGGCGCGGCAGCCACAGCGGCAGCGAGCGCGGGCCCATCCACGGCGCCACCTCAGCGGCCGCGAGCGTCTCGTCGTCGGCCCACACCCAGCGCGGCGCGGCACCGACCCCGGCGGCCACCTCGTCGAGCAGCCGGCCGAGGGGCAGCGTGGGCCCGACCCCGTCGAGGACGCCGGTCAGGCCGCGCTCGGTGGCGTCGACCAGCCAGTGAGCCAGGTCGCGCACGTCGATCACCTGCACCAGGTCGTCGGGCGACCCACCGGCCAGCACCGGCTCCCCGTCGCCGGCGCCGTCGAGCCGCGCCGGCCAGTAGGTGAAGCGGCCGGTGGGTCGCCGGGCCCCACGATCAGGCCGGGCCGCACGACCAGGGCCGCGGGGGCGCCGTCGAGCACCGCCTGCTCACAGGCCACCTTCATCGGCCCGTACGCCTCCGGGTCCACGGCCAGGTCGGCGTCGTCGTGCCGGGGCTCGCGCAGCGGCAGGGTGCCGGGGCGTCCGCCGGGGGTGGAGTCGTCGGCGTAGACGTTGAGGGTCGAGACGAAGGTCCAGTGCGCCGCGGGCCAGGCGGCGACCGCGGCCCGCACCCACGACGGCGAGCGCGCCACCTCGACCACGGCGTCGTACGCCGTCGACGTCAGCTCGTCGGGCAGCCCGGCGACCCGGTCGACGGGGACGTGGCGCACGCCCTCGGGCAGCGGGCCGGACGCGCCGCGGCAGGCGGCCGTGACGTCGTGGCCGCGCGCGACCGCCTCCTGCGCCACCGCCCGCGAGAGGAAGACCGAGCCGCCCAGCACCAGGACCCGCATGCGGCCATCGCAGCGCATCGGGGTCGCCGGCGCAACGGACTTGTCAGCCTTCTCCCGCACATAGTGGGTGTTGCAACCCCTGACAAGCGCATGAGTCCCCGGTCGGCCGGGGACTCATGCAGGGCGCCACCCGGGCCTCAACCCCGCGCCGGCGTCGTCTCGCCCAGCAACCAGGCGTCGAAGAACCCGCTGAGGTCGCGCCCGGAGCGCTCGGAGAACCACGCCGTGATCTCGTCGTACGACGACGTGGTGTTGGAGTGCTCGGCCGGCCAGGCCCGCACCAGCTCGAAGAACAGCTCGTCGCCGAGGTCGCGGCGCAGCTCGTGCCACATCAGCGCGGGGCCGTAGTAGACGTTGGACTCCCCGAAGGTCGCCGGGTCGTAGGCGGCGGGCGGGCCGGCGGCGGCGCGCTCCTCGTCCTCGAAGGAGGCCCAGTAGTCCATCAGCTGGTCGATCGTGTAGTCGTCCTGCGAGGCCTCCCACATGCCCTGCAGGTACATCGCCATGCCCTCGTTCATCCACATGTCGCGCCAGTCCGAGGGGCCCACCTCGTCGCCCCACCAGTGGTGCGCGAGCTCGTGCACGACCACCGCCGGCGAGGTCGTGTAGTCGGTCATCCCGAGCGTGATCATGGTCTGGGTCTCCATGCCGCTCTCGCTGTCGACGAGCAGGATGCCGAGGGTGTCGAAGGGGTAGGGCCCCAGGATCTCCTCGAGGAACGCCAGCCCCTCGGGGGTCGGGGCCAGGGCGCGGGCCAGGCGCTGGCGCTCGCGCGGCACCCAGTACTGGATCGGCACCCCGCTGGCCGACTCGTCCTCGGTCAGCACGTAGTCGCCCGTCGCGATCGTCATCAGGTACGACGCCGCCGGCTCGGCCAGGTGCCAGGTGGTGGTGCGCAGCCCGTCGGCCTCGGTGGTGTCGACGAGCTCGCCGTTGGCGACGCCGGTGAACGGCTCGGGCACAGTGACGCTGATGTCGTAGAGCGCCTTGTCGGAGGGGTGGTCGTTGACGGCGTACCAGGTGTAGGCGCCGTGCGGCTCCTGCATCGTCCACGTCGACCCGTCGGGCATCGTGGTCCAGCCGTTGGTGGCGAAGTCGCCGCGGGTGGTGGGCGCGGGGACCGGCAGCGGGGTGCCCTCGAAGTCGAGCGCGAGCTCGTAGCGGCCGTCGACGACGACGTCGGTGACCACGACGAGGTCCTTGCCCTCGTGGCTGAAGTCGACCTCCTCGCCGTCGACCCGCACCGCACCCACGCGCAGCTCGGGGCTCAGGTCGAGCTGCAGCTCGTCGTCGTCCTCGGTGGAGCGCAGCAGCAGGGTCTGGCGCCCGGTCAGCACCTCGGCGGCGGGGTCCCAGGCCAGGTCGAGGTCGTAGTGCAGCGCGTCGACGCCCGGGTCGCCGGTGCGCGGGTAGACGGAGTCCTCGACCGGCTCGCTGAGGGCCGCGTCGAGCGCCGGGTCGTCGAGGCCGTCGTACGCCGGCTCGGCGGCGACCGGGGCGACCTCGAGGGGCGCCTCGGCCCCGGCCGGCCGCTCGAACAGCGGCTCCTCGGCGGCGCCGGAGCAGGCGGCGAGCGCCAGCAGGGGGAGCGCGAGCAGCGAGCGCCTCACTCGACGCCCCCGCGCAGCAGCTCGCGGGCCAGGCGGCGGCCGTGGTGGATCTGGGCCTTGATGGTGCCCAGCGGCGCCCCGACCAGCGCGGCGATCTCGTCGTAGGGCAGGCCGTAGACGTCGCGCAGCAGCAGCGGCTCGACGACCTGGGGGTGCTCCCGCTCGAGGGTCTCCATCGCCTCGAGCAGGTCCAGGCGGGTGCCGGCGATGACGCTGGTGGTGCGCGGGTCGGGCCGCTCCAGGCTGCCGCCGCCCTCGGCCTGCGGGTCGGCGGGCACGGCCTGGTTCTTCATCCGGCGGTAGGTGGTGCGGGCCGAGTTGACCGCCACGGCGTGCATCCAGGTGGTGAAGCGCCCGCGCCGGCCCCAGCCGCCGATCTTGCCGGCGATGTTGATCAGCGCCTCCTGGCAGGCGTCCTCGGCGTCGGCGGAGTGCGGCAGCACGCCCTGGCAGACCCGCAGCGCGCGCGGCCGGACGGCGGTCAGCAGCTCCTCGAGGGCGGGGCGGTCCCCGTCCTGCGCCCGTCGGGCCAGGTCGTCGATCTGGTCGGCGTCGTACGCCTCCGGTGCGCCCACTGGTCTCCCTTTACCTCGATGGCCCATCATGCCTGGGTGTCCACCGGTCAGCGCATCCCGCAGCGCCTGGGTCGCTACGCCGTGCGCCGGCGGATCGGCTCGGGCGGCTTCGCGACCGTGTGGCTGGCCTACGACGAGCACCTCGACTCGCCGGTCGCGGTGAAGGTGCTGGCCGACAACTGGACCGACGATGCCCAGGTGCGGCGCCGCTTCCTCGAGGAGGGACGCTACCTGCGCCGGGTCGAGTCGCCCCACGTCGTGGGCGTCTACGACGCCGGCGAGCTCGACGACGGCCGGCCCTACCTGGTGATGTCGTACGCCGACCAGGGCACCCTGGCCGACCGGCTCGAGATCGACGGGCTCACCCCGGCGCAGTCGCTGGAGATCGTGCGCCAGGTCGGGGCGGGGCTCACCGCGCTGCACGCCCGCGACATCCTGCACCGCGACGTCAAGCCGGCCAACGTGCTGTTCCGCACCGTGGAGGGCGAGGTCCGCGCCATGCTCGGCGACCTGGGCCTGGGCAAGGCGCTCGACGTGTCGTCGCGGCTGACGATGGTCGCCGGCAGCCCCTCCTACGTCGCGCCCGAGCAGGCCCGCGCCGAGGCCCCCGACGCGCGCGCCGACCAGTACTCCCTGGGCGCGGTCGCCTACCTCCTGCTCGCCGGGCGACCGGCCTTCTCCCACGCCAGCCTGCGCGCCGCGGCCGACCGCAGCCGCCCGCGCCGGTCGGCGGCGACCTGCCCGCCGCCGTCGACGACGTCGTACGCCGGGCGCTCGCGGTGGAGCGCGAGGAGCGCTGGCCCGACGTGGCGACGTTCGTGGCCGAGCTGGGTGCGGCGCTCGAGCCGGTGGTGTCGGGGGCCGGGGAGCCGGCGACCGCGCGCCGTGGCTGCCGGTCGACCCCGAGCTGACCCAGCCCGGCAACCGGCCCTCGCTGCACACCCCGTCGGCCAGCCTCCGCGACCCCGAGCCCCCACGGCCCCCGCGGCGCCCGCGCCGCCGCCGGCTCGTGGCGCTGACCGCGGTGGCGGGCCTGCTGGCCGCGGCCGGGGGAGCGTGGGCCGGCGCGGCGATCGAGCAGGGCTCGCGCCCCGACCTGCGGGTGCTCAGCGACGAGGGCGGCACGCTCTCGGTCGAGGTGCCCGCCGACTGGGAGCGCAGCGTCGGCGGTGAGGGCTGGGCCGGGCCCGAGGGCGACGGGTCGTACGCCGCCCTGTCGGTCGGCACCGACGCCTCCTGGACCGACCCGGCCCGCGAGGCAGAGGGCGTCTTCCTGGGGCTGATGCCCGGCGGCGACCTGCCCGAGCTGGTGCCGACGCACCCGGAGTGCGACGAGCAGCAGTCGCCGGTGGTCGAGGAGGGCGAGGTGCCGTCGGTGACGGTGCTGTCCACCGGCTGCGGCGGGGGCACGGGGGTCGTGGTCGAGCGGGTGCTCCAGGTCGCGGGCAACCGGCTGCTGTGGGTGCAGGTGCGCAGCCTCGACCGGCCCACCGCCAACCGGGTGCTCGACAGCGTCACGACCTCGGGGATCTGAGCGCGCACCACCCTCCTGGTGCGGTGACGCCACCGCCCCCGCGCCGTACGGTCGAGGGATGGATGCCGCTGCCACGACGACTGCCCCGACCAGCCTCGGGTCGGGCCCGGCCGGGCTCGCGACCCGGGTCGTGTCGGGGGCGGTCGCCGTGACCCGTCTGCCCGGCCAGGCCGTCGACGCGGGGCGGCGACTGGTCGCCGACGCCACCGACGTGGTCGAGCAGGCCGCCGGCCTGGTGACCCGCGTCGTGGCTCTGGTCGGCACGATCGAGGTGCTGGTCGACGAGATCGCGGTGATCGCCGGGCGCGCCTCCCTGGTGGTCTCGCAGGCCGACGCGGTCGCCATCGACGCGGGTCGCACCGCCACCCTCGCCGACGTCCAGGTCCGTCGGTTGGCGGCGCTGATCGACGCGATCGAGCCCGCCGTCGCGCAGCTGCGGCCCACGCTGGAGCGCAGCGCGGAGGTGCTGGAGCCGCAGCACGCCGAGTCGGTCGCCAAGCTGCTCGACCTCACGCCCGAGGTGATCGACCTGATCACCCCCGCGCTGCGCAACCTGGGTGCGCTGACGCCCGAGCTGCACTCGCTGGCCGAGCGCTTCGAGGCGATGGGTCAGATCGTGGAGGGCATCCCCGGGGCCTCGATGTTCAAGCGGCGCGGTGCCGCGGACGACGAGGACGGCGAGTCGAAGTAGCTCAGCCCGACCACTGCTCCTCCACCAGCCTCGTCGCCTCGGCGCAGGTCAGCCCGCGAGCGCGGGCGCTGCTGACGTAGTCGGCGACCAGGTCGCGCAGGTCCGGGCCCGGCGTGCTCGCGGAGCGGACGAACGTTCCCCGCCGGCCGTGGGTGTCGATGACCCCGTCGGCCTCGAGCTCCCGGTAGGCCCGGGCCACGGTGTTGGGTGCGAGCCCCAGGTCGGCTGCCATCTGGCGCACCGTCGCCAGCCGGGTGCCCGCCGCCAGCGTCCCGCTGGCGACCATGCCGGCGATCTGGGCCCGCAGCTGTTCGTACGGCGGGACGCTCGAGGAGGTGTCGACGGCGAGGTTCACGGCGCGGAGCTCGGGTGGGCGATCGGGTCCGTCTGCCTCGGCCGATCTCGCCGAATGCCCATGACCATGACCACTACCGCGGCGGCACCGAGCACTGCGACACCGACACTGAGCAGCAGGATCGGCAACGACAGCTCGCGAACATGCACGACCGCTGCGTAGACCGCGACGACAGTGCTGAAGATCCCGGCGAAGATCGCCAGGTGTGGCATCGGCGCGATGGTTCTGGCCAGGACCGCCTTCTGCCACGACAGGCCCTCGGCGGTGCTGGTCACCAAGGGACGGGCCACGACGACGGCCACGACGCCGTGTTGGGCGGCGACGAGGACCAGTCCGATGCTGCACGCGATCAGCGCCCGGTCGGCGGTCGCCGTGCCGGTCCCTGCCACCAGTGCGGCCGCCAGGGCGAGCGCCGATCCCGCGGTGAGCACGGACAGGCGGAGCCGCAGCACGTCGATGCGGCCGTAGTAGTCCGAGGCGCGACGACGCACCGGATCGACGGCGCGTCGTGGTCCGTCGACCAGCGGCTTGGTGCGGACGCTGGCGAGGAGCGCGCCTGTCGAGGAACCGACCCCAATGCCGATCACGAGGAGGAACCAGTGCCAGGGGAGGTCGTCCCACGCGGAGCTTGGAAGGAGGTAGACAGCGGTGATGCCCCACAGGAACCCCACGAACGGGTAGACCGCCCGGCGATGCAGCTGAGGCCCCAACCACTCTCGTACCTGGGGTGTCAGCGGAGCCGGCACGGTCTCCGCGAAAGTCATCAGCTCGGCAGCGGCCTTCCCACGCTGCGACCTCACGAAGAGGACGGTGGCAACGACGTTGATGACGACGAACCCGGAGAGGTAGATGACGCCCAACGGAGGCCTCCAACCTTTTGTGTCAGTGATTGACGCAAACGTAGCATTACAAAGTCGGGTCAGGCCAGCGTCAGGGTCGGCTCGGGGCGTACCCCGATGGTCCGCAGGCCGACTCCGGCGCATGCTGGAGTCATCAACCGCACCACTGGGAGGACCCCATGACCGACATCCGTGCCAGCCTCGGCAACCAAGGCCTCGTCCGGCCCCGCGACAGCAGGGTCCTGGGAGGTGTCTGCGCCGGTCTCGGGCGCCGCTTCGGCCTCGGGCCGTGGGTCGCCCGGCTGCTGTTCGTGCTGATCCTGATGGTGGTGCCGGGCAGCCAGTTCCTGATCTACCCGGTGCTGTGGATCCTGATGCCCGACGAGGACAGCCTCGGCAGCCAGCCGCCGGCGCCGCGCGACCCCACCGGCTGACCCAGGCGCCCGAGGAGGCCCGAGGGGTGTAGTCGACAGGGCTACGTTGGCGAGATGGAGCACCACGAGGTCCTCGTCATCGGCGGCGGCAACGCCGGCGTCTCGCTGGCCGCGCGGCTGCTGCGCGACGGCGCCGAGGGCGTCGCGGTGGTGGAGTCGCAGTCGACGCACCGCTACCGCCCGCTGCTCAACTACGTGGGCTCCGGCGAGGCGAGCATGTCGGCGCTGGAGCGACCCGCGGCGAAGGTGATGCCGCAGGGCGCCACGTGGGTCGAGGACCAGGTCGTCAGCGTCGCCCCGGCCGCCCCGAGCGTGCGGCTGGCCAGCGGCCGCGAGGTCGGCTGCACGACGCTGGTCGTCTGCCCCGGCCTCGAGGAGGACTGGGCCGCCACCCCCGGCCTGCAGGAGGCGCAGACCGCCGGGTGGGCCGGCTCGACGTTCACCGTCGACACGGCCCGGCGGCTCTGGCCCGCGTTGCGCGACCTGACCCACGGCCGCGTCCTCTTCACAATGCCGCCCGAGCCGGCGCCGTGCGGCGCGACCGCGCTGAAGCCGCTGTTCATGGCCTGCGACCACTGGCGCCGACGCGGCGTGCTCGACGACATCGAGGTGCACCTGGTGCTCCCCGGCGCCACGCCCCTGGGCCTGCCCGGCCCCGACGCGCGCCTCGAGCGGGTGCTCGCGTCGTACGGCGTCAGGGTGCACCGCGAGGCCCGCGTCACCGGCCTCGCCGACCGGCGGGTCACGGTGACCACGCCCACCGGCGACGTCGAGCTCGACGACGTCGCCCACGCCCACGTCGTGCCGCACTACCGCGCGCCGCGCTGGGTCGCCGAGAGCGACCTGGCCGGCGCGACCGACGCGGGTCTCGTCGACGTCGACCCGCAGACGATGCGCCACCGCCGCCACCCGGCGGTCTGGTCGCTCGGCGACGTCGCCGACCTCGGCACCCGACCCTCCGGCGGCGGCCTGCGCAAGCAGGTCGCGGTGCTCTCGCACAACATCACCACCGACGGCAGCGAGCCCCCGCAGCACTACGACGGCTACACCGTCATGCCGATCACGACCTCGCGGCGCCGGCTGATGCTCGTCGAGGTCGACCGGGACGGGCAGCCCTCACCCACCGTGCCGTTCCCCGACCTGACCAAGCCACGGGTGCTGACCTGGTACGCCGACCGGTACGGGCTGCCGCTGACCTACTTCAAGCGGATCCTGCGCGGGAAGGTGTGACGACCTCAACGAGGGCACGCTAAGCCGTGAGAACCCGCCGCGACGAGGTGCAAGGGAGGGATGGGTGAGTGCCCGCCGGGCATGCCCAGGTGCCGATGAGCGAGCAGGCATGGATCAACTCCGGCATCAACGTCGCCTGGGTGTCCCAGCACGTTCCTGCGGGCATCGAGGACACCTTCGACGCCGAATGGGACGAGCTGCAGCAGCAGCCCGCGTGGCGCGAGTGGATGACTCGGTACGAGGACGAGGTCCGGGGGCCCTTCAACTACCTGGAGGTCGCGGATCGGTCCACGAAGAGGGTCTTGCGCAAGAAGTCCGGCGACCTGGCCATCAAGCTGCCCGCCTCAGCCTTCGTCGGCGCCCACGACGCCCGCCAGGTGTGCCGAGAGGTGATCCGTGAGGTCCTCGCCACGCGCGCCGAGATGGCCGGGATCTCCCCACCGCCTGACCTGGGCTCTCACTCATGATGCGGCGCGTGGCTCGTCAGTAGGAGGGCTCGCTGCTGGTGGGGCTGGCGCCGGGCTCGGGAGGCAGGAGGCCGCGCTCGCGCAGGTCCGCGTAGGCAGCCCTGTTCCTCGCGAAGTACCTCCGCTCGAGCTCGGCGTCCTCCACCGGATCGACCGACGCAGCACGCATCGAGGCCGGGACCTCGATCGGCTCGGTGTCCCCGTTGGCGAAGTACCGGGTCGCCAGCATGCCGGGGTGGCGGTGGTCCGAGAGCAGGTCGAGGAAGTGCCGGCCCTGCCCGTCCTGGCCCCAGGCCCAACCGATGTACATCCCTCGGTGCCGGCTCTGGCCCCGCTCGCGGCTCGCGACCTCCGCGCCGTCCACCTGTCGGTAGTCCTCGGGGACCGATCGGAGGGCCTGCTCGGCGCACTGCAGCCTGTCAGCGTCCATGGGGCGAGGTTACGTGTGCCGCGACCCGCCACGGCCGGGTCGCGGCGGTGGACTGGTTAGCGGGGGCGGCCCGGCTGCGGTCGGCGCCAACACATCGGGGCGGGTGATCGCCACCGGCGCCACGGTGCATATGTCGACCTCGGTCGAGGCGGTGGCCGACGGCGCCGCGCTCCAGGCGGCCGCCTGCCTGCACGGCGACGACGTACGCGACGTGCGTGACGCCCGGGCCGCCGAGCTGCTGCCCGACACCCAGCCGCGGCCGGGTGGCGCGTTAGAGGAGCTGTTCGCGCGCTACCTCGCCGCCGCCGAGTGGCGCGGAGGGGACCGGTCGTGACGCTGCTCGTGCACGCCGCGGCGCTCGACGTCACCCTGGCGGGCAGCGTCATCGCCGTCCCGGCCGCCGACCGCCTGCGCCACGCGCGCTCGCTGACCGAGCGGGGCCACTGGGTGCACGCCGACCGCATCGAGGGCTCCTACCGCGGCCAGGCCGGGGTGGGCCTCGACGAGGTGCACGAGCTGGCAGGCCTCCCCGACGTCCGGCTCGACGTGCACCTGATGGTCGATGACCTCGAGAGCGACCTGGCCGCCCTGCCCGAGCGGGGCATCGGCAGGGTGACGCTGCAGTGCGACGGCCGCGACGACGTCGTCGACCTCGTACGCCGCAGCCGGCGCCAGGCGCCCGAGGTCTGGCTGGCGGTCCACGACGAGCCGCTCGCGCTCGCGCGGCTGCGGGAGGCCGACGCCGACGGGCTGCTGGTGCTGCTGACCCCGCCCGGCCAGCCCGGGCAACTGGCCGACCTCGACCGGCTGCGACTCGTCGAGTCAGCGCGCGGGCGCGGCTGGCCGGCCGGCGTCGACGGGGGCGTGACCGACGAGGGGCTCGAGCGGATCTCGGCCGCCGGCGCCCGGTACGCCGTCGCCGGCCGCGCCCTGGCAGGGGCGGCGTCGTGAGCGCCATCCGTCGTGTCGTCGACGAGGTCGCGGGGGTGCTGGCCGAGGTCGACCAGGACGCCTTCGACCGTCTGGTCGCAGAACTGCGGGAGCCGGGCCGGACCTGGTTCTGCACCGGCCAGGGCCGGTCGGGGCTGGTGGCGCGGATGGCGGCGATGCGGCTGGTGCACCTGGGCCACCGCGCGCACGTCGTCGGCGAGGCGACCGCCCCGTCCATCAGCGCCGGGGACGCGCTGCTGGTGCTCTCGGCCTCGGGCACGACCGCGGTGAGCCGGCACCACGCCGAGACCGCCCGCGGGGTCGGCGCCGCCGTCGCGCTGGTGACCACGGCCGGCCCGAGCCCGTTGCGCAGCCTGGCCGACGTCACGCTCGACGTACCGGTCTCGGCGTCGGTGCAGTTCGGCGGCAGCCTCTACGAGCAGGCCGCGCTGCTCACGCTCGACGCGGCGGTGCTGGCGATCGACGCCGGCGACCTGGCGACTCGCGAGGAGATGCACCGGCGGCACGCGAACCTGCAGTGAGGCCGCAGGCCCCGGGAAAGACTGGAGCGGACGCGAGGATTTGAACCTCGACCTCTTCCCTGGAAGGGAAGCGCGCTGCAACTACACCACGTCCGCAGGGCCGGCCTCTGACGAGCCCGGCTCGGTAGGAGTATGGACCATCGCCGCGGCAGTGCAGGCGCCAGGGTCGCGTAGCGACGAACGCGGTGAAGTGACACATATCGGTTGAGATTGGCCCGTAGGAACCTGCCCTGTCTGAGCGGGGGACTTCGTCACGCAGCATGCTCGGGCCTTGAACGTATGGGAACCTCGCCTTGTGGACGTCTTCGACCGCATCCTCCCAATCGTGACACTGTTGCTCGGTGCCCTAACGACTTTTTTTCTTCAGAGGTCGAACTCGGGATACTCTCGCCGAGTTGCAGCTGGAGATCTTCTAGCGGACATGCGCCGTCAGGTTTGGTCGAAAGACGCTCTTGACGGTTGGGTGCAGCTTCAGGTGTACCTCGGGCGACTACGCGTTCATCTCCGCGAAGTTGGGGTTCCGGAATCCATCATTGGTTCGCTGTCTGAGGCAGCCGAGGCCTTCTGGAACGCTACCGAGGAAGAGCCCGAGCACGGGTTGATCTTGGTCAACGGCAGCGCTGTCTCAGATGAACTAGATCGAGCCGAGGCGAGAGTCCATATGTGGCTGCGCAACGACTGGCACAGCAGGGTCGGCCAGCGACGTCAGCGGGCGCAAGTCCTCAAGTATGTAGAGGAGCGGTGAAAGCCCCTCGATGACGGGCCAGGGTCCGCGTACTAGCGTCAGAAAGACGCACATCTGATGTGCACACAGAGTACAGACCCGTCACCTGGATTACCGGCCGCGTCTGACGCGGATCCCTTAGGGGAGCTCAGCCCTACCTTGCCAGAGAACCCACGCATTGCGCGGAGCGACGGCGTTCGCCCGGGCGATCTGTGAGTGCCGGCCCGTCAGGCCCCGTACGCTGTCGACACATGTCGCCCACCCTGCGTGCCGCCACATACGAACTCGACTTCGATGACCTGTACGCCAGGATGTGGGACATCGCCACCGACGACCGCGGCGATCAAACCAGGCTGTATGAGCCAACACCCCGCGGTGCGCTCAAGTGGCTCATCGCCGACCTGGCCGGGCCTCCCGCCGAGTCGGGGCGGACGATGCCCGAGAACGACGCCATCCGTCGCCAGGCACACCGCGTACTCAAGGATGAGGGCTGGGCCGAGCGAGTTAGCGATACCCGCTTCCGCCTCCTCCGACCGCCATCGAAGGCTGACGAGTTCGCCGCGCTCCACACACTCATGTCAGTCATTCCGGCGGGTCGATGGACCACCTATGGCGATGTGGGGTCGTTGGTCGACGTCCACTCGCGAGGTCTGGGTAGCCACATCAAGAACTGCCCACGTTGCCCGAACGCCGTCAGGGTGCTCACATCTGGCGGACAACGACACGGAAGCGGCTTCCGCTGGAGCAACCCCGACCGAAACGACGACCCCAACGACGTCCTTGAGCAGGAGGGCGTCAGGTTCGAGAACGGTCGCGCCGCCGTAGAGCAATACCTGCCTGCTCTGGAGTTGGCTCGGCTCTTTGCCGCGCGCCAAGGCCGGCAGGAGTCGTTCGACTGGCCCACAATCGAGTGGGTAAAGGTGCCGATTGACCGAGAGACCCAGGAGCCGAACGGATCCCCGATCAGGATGCGGCACTTCTTAGACTGCTCCCATTGGTTCCGCGGCGCCGACGACCGGCTGCTGGGAGAGCCACCTCTGCTCGCCACCAACGACCAGATGCGCGGTCTCCCGGCGTGCCTTACCTGCGTCGCGAAGGCCAAGAGCGCGAACAACCCCGGCCGCGGACCTCGCATGACCGCGGACTCTCCTGCCCCGGCCACCATCCCAAAGGCAAGCAGATTTCCTCGGCCGCGCGACACCGCCACCGACGGCATCGCCCTGATCGCTGTCCGACGGGAGCAACGCTTTCTTCGACAGCACCTCCTGGGCGACCGCACCGAAGCCCCATGCGCCATCTGTGATCGCCTACTCCCACCGCGACTTCTCGTCGCGGCGCACATCGCACCGCGATACTCCCTGGGTGAAGCCGAGCGCCTCGACTTCACCTCGGCCGCGATGCTGGCGTGCAGGCTCGGCTGTGACGCCCTCTTCGAACACGGATACATCGCTGTCGACGACGAGGGACACCTCGTGGCGCACCGTGATGCCGAGAGCGCGGCGCTGAGCCTCAGCGTGTCCGAGCTCGTTGGCCGCCGGGTAGCAGCGTTCGGCCCCGCCACCGCACCCCGGTTCTCGAGCCACCGCACACTGCATCAAAGCTGACCGAGACGGGAAACTTGACCCCGATGCGGCGATTAGACACAGTCGCGGGGCGCACTCTAGCGGCGAAAGGCAGTGCTCGTCGCCGTTCTGCACAGTGCGAGTTCGCGACCGACCTCAGTGTCGGTGGCTGGTGCTTGAGTGGGTTCATGCTCGGGAAGCCGGTGGTGGGGGAGATGTCGGAGGACGCTGTCCTCGACACTGCTGCCGCGCTCGCGACCACCGCGCAGCAGGCGGAGGTGCAGATGCTGGTGGTGGCGTACCGGTGGGCGGTGCTCAACGATCCCGACCACAAGTTGGACCCTGTTGAGGTGTCGAAGCCGGGGCGGGAGCAGGTCAGGCAGTACGGCGGTGCGGGCACGCGGCCGGTGAGTGAGTTCGCGGCGTCGCTGTTGGGGGCGCGGATCGGTCGCAGCACGTATGCGGCCGCGGCGTTGATCGCGGATGCGCAGGACCTGCAGGACCGCCACCCGGTGCTGTGGGGGCGGGTGCTGGCTGGGGAGGTGCGTGCCTCGTATGCCCGGTTCGTGGTCTCGAAGACCCGCGAGCTCGACGCCCTCGAGGCGGGCTGGGTCGATGGCGAGGTGGCGGAGTCCGCGGACGGGCGGATCACCTGGACCCGGTTCGAGGCGCTGGTGGTCGGGAAGGTCGCGGCTGCGGCACCGGAGCTGGCGCGGGAGAAGGAGGAGCGTGCCCGGCGGGCGACGTTCGCGAAGAAGATCGGGACGCCTGAGCACGGGATGGCCTCGTTCCTGATCCGGGCCCCGATCCCGGTGATCGAGCAGCTCGACACCGCCATCGGCGCTGTCGCGGAGCGGTTGCGCGAGCGACTGCCTGATGATCCGCATGCCGCCGAGGTCCTGCGCCAGCCGGTGGGTGAGGAGCAGCCCGACCCGACCCCCACGGCGGTGAGTGCCGATGAGCGGCGGGTGCTGGCGGTGCTGATGCTGGCGAACCCCGGCACCGCCCCCGAGGGCCTCGACATCGGTGCCCTGGCGCCGCGCGCCGAGCTGGTGGTCCACCTCGACGGCCGTTCCATCGCCGATGCGGGCGAACCGCTGCCGCCGATCGGCCGGGTGGAGGGCCACGGCCCGGTGACCCGCGAGTGGGTCCGCGACGTCCTCGGACCGCACGCGAGGTTCACGATCCGCCCGGTGCTGGACCCGTTGGGTCAGGTGCCGGTCGATGCCTACGAGATCCCGGCCCGACATAGGCGGGCCGTGCGGGTGATCTCGCCGGCCGACGTGTTCCCCTTCTCCTCCGGCACCAGCAACCGGATGCAGGTCGACCACACCGACCCCTGGGCACCCGGGGACGCCGGGGGTACGAGCGAGGTCGGGAACTACGGGCCGATGACCACCACCCACCACCGCGTCAAGACCCACGGGCACATGCGGGTCAAGCAGCCCTACCCCGGCGTGTTCGTGTGGCTCGACCCCTACGGCGCGCTCTACCTCGTCGACCACACCGGCACCCGCCGCATCGACCACGCCGCCTGAGCCTGGCGGACTACCCGACCCGGGCGCTCTCCGCGATCCGGTCCAACAGCTCCACCATCGCGTCGCGGTCGACCCCGCGCCCGATCATGCCCAGGTAGTACTGCGCCGTCTCACCGGTGCCCGGCGTCGTCAGCCACCGCTCGAGCGAGTGCCGCCGGAAGCCCTCCGCGACGTAGGTGACCTCCAGCCCGTCGTAGGTCTCCTCGACGACCTCGAGCTCCTGTACCTCCGAGGCCGTCGCCAGCGCCCCCACCCGCGCAGCCCGCGCCGCCGGCACGCTCTGGAAGAGGTTGGCGACCTGGCGCACCCGCAGGAAGTAGAGGTTCTTCGCGTCGTCCGGCCCCGGCGGCGGGTAGAAGCGCCACTCGCCACCCGCCGAGTCGCTGCGCACCCACCCCTTCGGCACCGACACCGACACCGTGAAGGGCGCCATGCCCAGCTCGACCCGCCGCAGCGGCAGGTCACGGGCCAGGGCCGGGTCGTCGCGGTCCTCGCGCACCAGCACCGGCCGGTCCGTCGGGTACGCCGGGTCGACGGCCACCATCGGCCGCACCTCGCCCAGCGGGGCAGGCGTCTCGCGGTCGGCGCGCGCGACGGCGTACCCCGCCACCCCGCCCGTCAGGGCGAGCAGCACCACCACGGCGGTGGCCGACCCGAGTCCGCGCACGCTCACGCGCTCACGGTAAACCCTCGGGGGCACGTCGGTGTGACGGGCGTCCCGGCCCTACCGTTGCGCCATGAGCAGCCTGATCATCCGCCACGCGCGCCTGGTCCCGGTGCACGCGGGCGACGTCGTGCCCCACGAGCCCGTCGACGTCCTGGTCACCGACGGCACCGTCACGGCCGTGGGCGAGAGCCTCGAGCGACCCGACGGGCTGCGCGAGGTCCAGGCCGACGGCCGCTGGGTCATCCCCGGCCTCTGGGACCAGCACGTGCACCTGGCCCAGTGGACGCTGAGCTCGGGCCGCCTCGACCTCGGCGGCGCCCGCAGCCCCGAGGCCGCGCTGGCGATGGTCGCCGAGCGCGTCGCGGAGTACCCCGACCTGCCCGTCATCGGCTGGGGCCACCGCTCCGCCGGCTGGGACCGCGACGTCACCGTGCACGAGCTCGACGCCGTCACCGGCGAGACCCCCGTCGTGCTGATCTCCGGCGACGGCCACCACGCCTGGCTCAACACCGTGGCCCTGCTCTTCCTCGCGATGCCGGTGCGCGACTCGGTCGTGCGCGAGGCCGAGTGGTTCGCCGCCTACCCGCGCCTGGCCAGCCTCGTCGGCAACGACGGCACCTCCCCCGAGGCCTACCGCCGCACCCTCGACCACGCCGCGTCGATGGGCGTGGCCGGCCTCGTCGACTTCGAGTTCAGCGGCGGCGCCGCCGAGTGGGCCGAGCGCTGGGTCGAGGGCTGCGACGTGCTGCGCGTACGGATGGCGACGTACGCCGAGGGGCTCGACCCTGTCCTCGCGCACGGGCTGCGCAGCGGCGACCCGCTGCGTCTCGACCTGCTCGGTGCCGGCCCCGTCGACCCGCGCCTGACCATGGGCCCGCTCAAGATCATCAGCGACGGCTCGCTCAACACCCGCACCGCCTGGTGCTGCGAGCCGTACGGCGACGCGCACCGCCTGGAGTACCCCTCCGGCCAGCCCAACCTCTCCGGCGCCGAGCTGCGCGACCTGCTGCGCACCGCGCACGCCGCCGGGCTCGAGGTCGCCACCCACGCGATCGGTGACGCGGCCGTCGCCGAGGCGCTCGCGTCGTACGCCGAGACCGGCGCGCGCGGCTCGATCGAGCACGCCCAGATGGTCAACCGCGCCGACGTCCGCGAGATGGCGCGCCTGGGCATCCGGGCCAGCGTGCAGCCGGCGCACCTGCTCGACGACCGCGACCTGACCGAGCGGATCTGGGGCGAGCGCTCCGAGCGCTGCTTCGCCTTCCGCTGGATGCTCGAGGACGGGGTGCGGCTCGCGATGGGCTCCGACGCCCCGGTCTCCCCGCTCGACCCGTGGCTGGCGATGGCCGCCGCGGTGCACCGCAGCGGCGACGAGCGCGAGGCCTGGCACGGCGAGCACGCGCTGACCCCCCAGGAGGTGCTCTCCGCCTCGGTCGACGACCAGCCCACCGTGCGCGCCGGCAGCCGCGGCGACCTGGTGCTGCTCGACGCCGACCCGCTGCCCCACGGCTCCGCCGAGGAGCAGGCGCGTCAGCTGCGCGACATGCAGGTGGCCGGGACCTGGGTGGCCGGCCGAGAGGTGTTCACCACCCTCGACTGAGCACCCGGTCCCGGCCGCCGTGCCCCCTGACCGGGTCCCTGGGTCAGAGGTCGATCGGGCGCAGCACGCGGTTGACGGCGTGCCCGATCTGCTTGTTTCCCTTGTTGATGTCGACCGCGACGACGCGGGGGTCCTTGGCGTCGGGGTCCTGGTCCTGCAGGGTGATCGCGCCGTTCTTGCCGTTGACGTGGACCGTCACGTCACCGCCCTGGGCGGTGGTGAGGGCGACGCCGTCGGCCTTCGCGACCGCGCCGGAGTCCAGCGGCTCGCCCGGCACCACGTGGTAGAGCAGCACGGTCTCGAGCGTGTCGACGTCGACGTTCTTGATCAGCGCCTTCGCGGCGCGACGCTCGGTGCGCGCGGCCTTGCCGCCGACCAGGTGGCGGGTCAGCTTCTTGAACGCGAAGTCGTTGGGCAGGAAGGCGGTGGCCTCGAACGACGGGTCGGCCAGGACACCGACCGTGGAGCCGGGCTTCTTCTTCAGCACGACGCGGACCACGCGGTCGAGGACGTCGAAGTCCTTGCCCGTGCGGTCGAACTTGTTGCCGTCGGCGGCCAGGACCTCGGCGAGGCTGGTGCCGCCGCCCTTGGCCTCGGCGGCCTGCGCGGGGGCGGTGGTGGCAAGTCCGGCGGCCAGCAGTCCGGTCGTGGCGACGGTCGCGACGAAGCGGTTCTTGATGGTGCTCATGACGGTTGTTCCCTCCGGTGAGATGGGCCCCTCCTCCAGGGGCGCCTCATGAGGTGTTCGACGTCACTCCCCACCCGGACGGGTGAGATGGCCGACCGGATGGGTCCGGGCTGCGACTTCTACCGAGCGGCCTCGGCGGGGGTCTGCGCCAGCAGCCGCAGCAGCTCGTCGGCGACCGCCTCCTGCCCCGCGGCGAAGGGGTGGAAGGCCAGCGCCCGCTCGGGGTCGTTCTCCTGGCCGTTGACCCACGGGTCGTCGGAGCAGATGTCGTGGCCCTGGCTCAGCGCGTAGAGGTCGACGTACTCGACCTCGGCGCGCCGGGCGGCGTTCTCGAGCGCGTCGGCCAGCCCGCGGTTGAGCGTGCGCGCCACCGGCAGCGCCTCGTCGTCGAGCGGCAGCGCGGAGCAGGTGCCCTGCGCCGGCACCAGCCGCGGGTAGCCCACCAGGATCACCCGCGCGTCGGGTGCCCGGTCGGCCACGCCGGCCAGCGCCGAGGTGACCCGGTCGCTCACCTGGTCGAGCTGCTCGGTGATGTCACCGACGACGTCGTCGGCCTCCACCTCGCCGACCGCCAGCCCGCCCGAGGCCAGGGTGCTGAAGAGCCCGAAGTCGTTGCCGCCGATGCCGAGGGTGACCAGGTCGGTGTCCTCGTCGAGCGCGTCGAACTGGGCGGGGCGGCTCTGGCCGTCGAAGGTGCGCTGCACCCCGACCAGCGACAGCGTCTGGGCGCCGGCGCAGCTGACGTCGGTGAGCTCGCTGCCGAGCTCGGCGGCCACGAGGCTGGGGTAGTTGCCGCTCGAGCGCAGGCACCCGTCGTCGCGGTCGGTCTCGGGGACGAACGGCGCCGAGGTGTAGGAGTCGCCGAGGGCGACGTACGACGGGTAGTCGCTCCCGCGCGCACCCTGCCGGCTGCCCTGCTCGCCGCGCTCCTCGTCGCTCGAGGGCGTCGGTGCGGGCGCCGCCTCCTGCTCCTGGTCGTCGCCGCAGGCGAGGAGGCCGCCGGACAGCAGGGCGGCGGTGGCACCGGCGGCGAGGGCCCGGGTGAGGCGAGAGGTCATGGCGGCCACCGTACGGCGCCCGGCCACACCCCCTCAGCCCAGCGCGACCACCAGCGCCAGCACCGTCTCGGGGTCCTCGAGGTCGTCGCCGAAGAGGTCGCGCAGCTGGCCCATCCGGTAGCGCACGGTCTGGGGGTGCACGAAGAGCTCCGCGGCGACCTCGTCGCGGCGGCCCTGGTGCAGCAGCCACGAGCGCAGCGTCTCGGTGAGCTTCTCGGCGGTGGCCGGGCGCAGGTCGGCCAGCGGCGCGAGCACCGCCTCGCGCAGGTCGGCGCGGGCGTCGGCGTCGGCGGCCAGCACCAGCGCCGGCAGGTGCTTCTCGGTGTCGGGGCCCAGCCCCAGGGCCCGGGCCCGCCGGGCCCGGTCGAGGGAGGCGCGGACCTCCAGCCAGGGGCGCGGCGGACCGGCCACGGCGTCGCGGCCCTCGAGCGTGCGCAGCAGCGCGCCACGGGCCCGGCCGTGCGCGTCGGGCACCAGCAGCAGCCCGCCCTCCTCGACCTCGGGGGCGTCGGTCACCGCGATCGTGGCGCCGGGCAGCGAGACCAGCACCGGGCGCACCTGCGAGTCGGGCATCACCACGGCCGTCAGGGTGGTCGGCGGCTCCCACTCGGCACGGGCGGCGGTCTCGGCCACGCTCTCTGCGGGCGCCCCGGCCAGCAGCTGGCGCGCGAGCTTCTCCAGGAGGCGCTGGCGCACCCGGCCGGTGGTGGCCAGCTCGTCGGCGTGCCCGGCCACGCTGGCCGCCGACAGCTCGTCGATGTAGGCGAAGACCAGCTCGGCGAAGGCGCCCAGCGTCGGGGCGTCCATGCCGGCGCGCACCGCGGTCGCCGACATCTCGCGCCACGACACCCGGGCGCCGATCCGGTAGGCCGACAGCAGCGCGTCGGTGCTGCGTCCGCTGCGGGCCTCGCCGCGGCCCAGCTGGTAGGCGCCCTCGACCGAGGGGGCGGTGGGGGTGCGGGGGTCGGCGCCGCGCCGGCCGCTGGCCAGCGACAGGAAGCCACCCAGGGCCAGCTGCACCGCGTTGCGGATGTTCTCGCCCATCGACCCGGTCAGCGCGTCGTCGTACGACGGCACCTCGGCGATGATCGCTGCCACCACCCGGTCGGCGACCGAGGCCAGGTCGGCGCGCATCTCGGTGACCGCGCGGGCGGGCAGCTGGAGCCCGTGGCCGGCGATACGCCGGGGGATGTGTCGAGCCATGTTGTTCGCTCCGAACAAAAGGGAGGCAGAAGTCTGCGTCGTCTGCACAGGACTTTAGCGCCTGTGTCCAGCATCCTGGAACACATGACCAGCGCTTTCCTCGCCCCCGCCCCCGGCGCCCGACCGTCGTGGTCGAGCGCCCTGCGCCGGCAGGTCCGGCGCGTGGCCGAGGCCGCCGTCACCCCGCTCGAGGTCGACGACGTGCTCGACGTGTTCGTCCCGCTGCGCCGCGGCGCGCCGCTGCGCGGCCGGATCGTCGCTGTGCGCCCCGAGACCGCCGACGCGGCCACCATCGAGATCAAGCCCGGCGCCGACTGGGCCGGCCACGTGCCGGGGCAGTACCTGCGCATCGGCATCGACGTCGACGGGGTGCGCCACTGGCGCGCCTACTCCCTGACCCACGGCCCGCGCCGCGACGGGCTGATCTCGATCACCGTCAAGGCCGTGCCCGACGGCAAGGTCAGCGACTTCCTGGTGCACCGCGCCACGGTCGGCACCACCGTGCACCTCGAGCAGGCCGCGGGCGAGTTCGTGCTGCCCGAGACCGTCGTGGGCCAGCCGACCAAGCTGCTCTTCGTCACCGCCGGCTCCGGGATCACCCCGGTCATCGGGATGCTGCGCAACCTCTTCCCGGCCACCGACACCGGCGTGCTGCGCCTGCGCCGCAGCGACGACCTCGACATCGTGGTCGTCCACGTCGCCCCCACCGAGCCGAGCTCGATCTTCCGCGACGACCTCGCGGCGCTCGACGAGGCCGGCGCGATCCGCCTCGTGGCCCGCTACGACGACACCCACGGCGTCCTCGACGTCGCCGACCTCGACGACCTGGTGCCCGACCTGGCCGAGCGACGCACCTTCGCCTGCGGCCCCGCCGGCCTGCTCGACGCGCTCGAGGAGCACCACCGCGCCGCCGGCGTCGAGCTCTTCGTCGAGCAGTTCCGCACCGCCCGGGTCGCGCCCGGCGAGGGCGGCGCGGTCACCTTCGCCCAGGGCGGCACGGTCGTCGAGGCCGACGGCGCCACCCCGATCCTCGACGCGGCCGAGGAGGCCGGCGTCCTGATGCCCAGCGGCTGCCGGATGGGCATCTGCATGGGCTGCGTGCTGCCGCTGAAGGAGGGCTCGGTGCGCGACCTGCGCAACGGCGAGGTCACCACCGCCGTGCCCGGCGAGACCGACCCGCGAGGCGTCCTCGTCCAGACCTGCGTGAGCGCCGCGGCCGGCGCCTGCTCCATCGACCACTGACCCGCTCGACCACCCGTACCGCTCGACGCGAGGAGACCCCCATGACTGCCATCACCCGCAAGCCCGAGAACCCGATCGCCCACCTCAGCGACGCCGACATCGAGCAGATCGGCGCCGAGCTCGACGCGATCCGCCAGGAGGTCATCGACTCCCGCGGTGCCGCGGACGCGGCGTACATCCGCAAGGTCATCGACGTGCAGCGCAAGCTCGAGCTCGGCTCGCGCGCGATGCTGCTGGCCAGCGTGTTCCCGCCCGCGTGGGTGCTGGGCACCCTCGGGCTGAGCGTGGCCAAGATCCTCGACAACATGGAGATCGGCCACAACATCATGCACGGCCAGTGGGACTGGATGCGCGACCCCAAGATCCACTCCAGCACCTGGGAGTGGGACAACGCGACCCCGTCGGAGGCGTGGAAGCACAGCCACAACGAGGTCCACCACACGTACACGAACATCGTGGGCAAGGACAACGACCTCGGCTACGGCATCATGCGCGTCGACGAGGACCAGCGCTGGGTGCCGATGTACCTCGCGCAGCCGCTGTGGAACTTCATCAACGCCTGCTTCTTCGAGTACGGCATCGCCGCCTACGACCTCGAGCTCGGCAAGAACCTGCGCACCCCCAAGCACAAGCGCAGCGAGGCCTTCAAGGCCAACGTCAAGGGCACCCTGGGCAAGATCCGCAAGCAGGCGACCAAGGACTACGTCGTGCACCCGGCCCTGTCGATCCCGACCGGCTCGTTCCTGCCGACCCTGGCCGCCAACGCCACCGCCAACCTCGTGCGCAACCTGTGGACGCACTCGGTGATCATGTGCGGCCACTTCCCCGAGGGCGTCGAGACCTTCGAGAAGAAGGCGATCCCGGAGAAGGAGACCCGCGGCCAGTGGTACGTGCGCCAGATGCTGGGCTCGGCCAACATCTCCGGCTCCAAGGCGATGCACGTGATGACCGGCAACCTCTCGCACCAGATCGAGCACCACCTCTTCCCCGACCTGCCCTCCAACCGCTACGCGGAGGTCGCACCCAAGGTGAAGGCGCTGTTCGACAAGTACGGCCTGAACTACCACGAGGCGCCGCTGCCGGCGCAGGTCTACTCGGCCTGGCACAAGGTCGTGCGGCTCTCCCTGCCCAACGGCTGGATGGCCACCACCAACGCCAAGAACCTGCCCAGCCAGCTCAAGCTGCTCTACGGCATGACGACCAAGGGCCCCAAGGTGCGCCGCGCCGCCCAGGCCCGGCTGCAGCAGCAGGCCCGCAAGCTCGCCCAGGCGGCCTGAGCCACCGCCGGGTCACGGCAGGGTCCGCCTCAGCCGGTAGGTGCCGTGGCGGACCTCGTAGCCCAGCGCCGCGTTGACGGCCCGGATGCCGCGGTTGTGCTCCTCGTTCTCCGTCAGGCAGAGCGTGGCGCCGGCCGCGGCCGCGCGGCGGTGGATCTCCATCTTGACCATCAGCGCCAGCCCCCGGCCGCGGTGGACCGGGTCGACGCCGGTGTAGGCGATGAAGAAGTCCTCGCCGACGACGGTGCCCTGGGCGATGGCCGCCGGGCGCCCGTCGACGCGGGCCAGCACCCCGACCGAGCGGGCGCCCTGGCTGGAGGAGAGCAGCGAGGCGGCGGTGACGTAGCGCCCGCCGCGGACGGCCTCCGGGTTGGTCTGGCTGGCGCGCAGCATCGCGTCGAAGGCGGCCTGGTCGGGCACCCGCAGGTCGTCGCAGGCCTCCAGCGCGACCCCGGACGGCGGCAGCGGCTCGGGCAGGTCGACCAGCGGCAGCGCCGACTCGATCGAGAGCTCCTCGACCTCGTAGCCCCAGTGCCGGGCCACCGCCAGGGAGCGGGGCTCGTCGTCGAAGACCCGGCTGGTCATCAGGGTCGTGCCCGCCGGGGTGCGGCTCGAGAGCGCCCGGTGCAGCGCCGAGCCGACCCCGCAGCCCTCCGCGCCCTCGGCCACGGTCAGCCACTCCACCGCCCAGCCCGGGGGCAGGTGGGTGCCGCGGGTGATCCAGCCGTAGCCGAGCGTGGTGCCGTCGCCGCGCACCGCCTGCAGGGCCACCAGGCCCGGCCAGGTCTCCGGCACCATCAGCTGCCAGCCGGCGTCGGAGCCGGTGAGGTGGCGGTTGCGCGCGACACCGAGCGCGATGAGCGCCTCGTACTGCTCGGGGGTGGCCTGCTCGACCCGCATCCTCCGAGGATGGCACCTACACGAGGTCGCTGGCGAGAGGCTCCTGCTCCTGGCTGTCGCTGACGGCCGTGCGCAGCCGCCGCTGCTGGGTGGCCATCAGCACGGTGGCGAGCAGGGTCGTGGTGACCGTGACCGCGAAGGCGGCCGTCGAGCCGTGCACGTCGGCGAGCCGGCCAGCCACCGACGAGCCCAGCGCGTAGCCGATGCCGGTGGCGCTGGCCAGCGTCGTCATCGCGGCCCCCACGCGCGGCAGCGGCACCACCCGCTCGGCCAGCGAGAAGACCGCGATCATGTACGGCGCCACCGCGCAGCCCAGCACCAGCACGACCGCGGTCGCCCCGAGGAGGCTCTCGACCAGCAGCAGCGGCCAGCTGAGCGCGGCCAGGGCCAGCGCGGCGACCAGGGCGCGCCGCTCGTGGCCGATCCGCTCGGGAAGGTACGCCGTCGCGATGCCGGCGACCGCGCTGCCGACGCCGAGCGTGGCGTGCACCAGGCCGGCGACCCCGGGCTGGCCGGCCTCGGTGGCCAGCACCGTCGCGCCGGTCTGGGTGGCGCCGAAGAGCACGCCGACCAGCAGCTGGGCGGCGGCCAGCACCACGAAGACGAGGCTGACCAGGCGGCCGGGGTGCGCCGCGTGGTCGTGGCGGGGGACCAGCCGGGCGGAGCCGTCGAGGGCGAAGGCGCTGCCGAAGACCGCCAGCAGGACCGCGGCCAGGACCAGGCCGCCGCTGGGGGAGACCAGCACCGCGGCCAGGCCGGTCAGCGCGGGGCCGAGCGCGAACGAGGCCTCGTCGGCCGCGCCCTCGTACGAGAAGGCGGCGTCGACGAGGCGGCGCTGCTGCGGGCCGGTGCCCTCGGTCATTGGTCGCCAGCGCACCCGGGCGAGCGGGCCGACCTGGGGCATCGCCAGACCGGTCGCGGCCGCGATGGCCACGACGGCCGCGTCACCGGCGTCGGCGCCGACCGCTGCCACCAGGAGCACGAGGCCGGCGGCGCCCAGCAGGGACTGGACGAGCACGACCGGGCGCTGCCCGATGCGGTCGGCCAGTGAACCGGCGGCCGGGGCGCCGAGCGCGTTGGCCACGGCCAGGGCGCCGGCCGAGAGGCCGCCCAGGCCGTAGCTGCCCGACGCGGTCGAGACGAGCAGCAGCGTGCCGAGCTGGCTCATCGCCAGGGGCAGGCGGCCGAGGAACGCCACCAGGACGTAGGTGGGGCCGGCGAGGTCGATCAGTCGCCGGTAGGAGGACAGGGGGGTCACGGGGTGGTGCCTTTCGGGTGCGTCACAGCGACGCGCCGAACCCACCTCCAAGCGCGCGTTGAACCCTCTGCGCGCCCGATCCTACGGAAGGGTCCTCAGAGCTCGAGCATCCTCGTGGTCTCCTCGCGCATCTCGACCTTGCGGATCTTGCCGGTCACCGTCATCGGGAACTCCTCGACGACCAGCACGTAGCGCGGGATCTTGAAGTGGGCCAGGCGGCCCTCGCAGAAGGACCGCACCGCGGCGGCGTCCAGCGGCTCCGCGCCCTCACGCAGCCGGACCCAGGCGCAGAGCTCCTCGCCGTACCGCTCGTCGGGGACGCCGATGACCTGGACGTCCTCGACGTCCGGGTGGGTGTGCAGGAACTCCTCGATCTCGCGGGGGTAGATGTTCTCGCCGCCGCGGATCACCATGTCCTTGATCCGGCCCACGATCGTGCAGTAGCCGTCCTCGCGCATGACTGCCAGGTCGCCGGTGTGCATCCAGCCGTCGGCGTCGATCGCCTCGGCGGTGCGCTCGGCGTCGTCCCAGTAGCCGCGCATCACCGAGTAGCCGCGGGTGCAGTACTCGCCGGCGGTGCCGCGGGGCAGGGTCTCGCCGGTGACCGGGTCGACGACCTTGATCTCCAGGTGCGGGTGCACCCGCCCGATGGTCGCCGTACGCCGCTCGAGGTCGTCGTCGACGCGGGTCTGGCAGCTGACCGGCGAGGTCTCGGTCATGCCGTAGGCGATCGCGACCTCGCTCATGTGCATGTCGTCGACGCAGCGCTTCATGACCTCGACCGGGCAGACCGAGCCGGCCATGATGCCGGTGCGCAGGCTGCTGAGGTCGTGCTCGGCGAAGGTGGGGTGGTTCTGCATCGCGATGAACATCGTCGGCACGCCGTAGACGCCGGTGCAGCGCTCCGCGGCGATGGTGCGCAGCGTCGTCTCGGGGTCGAAGCCGGGCGCCGGGATCACCATGGTGGTGCCGTGGGAGGTGCAGCCCAGGTTGCCCATCACCATCCCGAAGCAGTGGTAGAAGGGCACCGGGATGCACAGCCGGTCCTCGGGGCCCAGGCCGATGAGCTCGGTGGTCATGAAGCCGTTGCCCAGGATGTTGCGGTGCGTGAGCGTCGCGCCCTTGGGGTAGCCGGTGGTGCCCGAGGTGTACTGGATGTTGATCGGGTCGTCGGGGTCCAGCGAGCCGGCACGCTCGGCCAGCGCCTCGTCGCTGACGTCGTCGCCGCCGGCGACCAGGGCGTCCCAGTCGTCGGTGCCGATGTGCACGACCCGGCGCAGGTCGGGGCACTGCGGGCCGACCCCGCGCAGCATCGCGGTGTAGTCGCTGGACTTGAACGACGTCGCGGCCACCATCAGCGACAGGCCGCTCTGGTTGACCGCGTAGGCCAGCTCGTGGGTGCGGTAGGCCGGGTTGACGTTGACCAGCACCGCGCCGGTGCGGGCGGCGGCGTACTGCACGAGGGTCCACTCGGCGCAGTTCGGCGCCCAGATGCCCACCCGGTCGCCCTTCTCGACACCGGCGGCCATCAGCCCCTTGGCGACCCGGTCGACGTCGTCCTCGAGCTCGCGCCAGGTCCAGCGGCGTCCGCTCGCGACCTCCACCAGCGCCTCCCGGTCGGGATGGGCGGCCACGGTGCGCGAGAGGTCGGCGCCGATCGTGGTGTCCGGGAGGGGCGGCTCGGTGGGGCCGGCGGCGTAGGAGTCCTGGGTCACACCGCGTACCTCACCAGGCTCGACCGGCCTGGACAAGACCCGGGCGTGGCAGGCTCGGGCGGGTGAGGGTCAGCAGGGTCGGGTACGCCGCCGCGAAGGGCACCCGTCACCTCGCCCGCGACCAGGTGGTGCTGGCCGCCGACGGGGTGGTCGGCGACCGGCGCTGGTGCTTCGTCGACGTCGGCGCCCGGCAGGTGCTGCGGACCGTGGCCCACCCGGGACTCGTGGGGCTGCTGCTCGACGATGCCGGTGACGACCTGGTGCTCGAAGCGCCGGGGCGTGCTGCGCTGCGGGCTCCCGCGGTGCTCTCGGGGGAGTCGGTCACCTGCGACTACTGGGGTCGCGAGGTGGCGCTCGAGCTGGTGGACGGACCGTTCGCCGAGGCCGCCTCCGCCCACCTGGGTCGCCGGGTGCGCCTGGCGCAGGCCCCGGCCGGCGGGGTCGTCTACGGCGGCTCGGTCAGCCTGTGGGCGAGGGCTCGCTCGCCGCGCTCGGCGGCCTCGACCCCGCCCGGGTGCGCGCCAACCTCGTCGTCGAGGGCGGTCGGGCCTTCGCCGAGGACGACTGGGTCGGTCGCGACGTGGCCGTCGGCAGCGCCGTCCTCCGCTTCACCACCCGCACCCCCCGCTGCGCCGTCCTCGACCTCGACCCGCTGACCGGCGCCCGCGGCTCCGGCGTCCTCACCGCCCTCACCACCCTCCGCGGCACCCCCACCCTCGGCGTCGACGGCCACGTCCTCCGCCCCGGCACCGTCCGCCCCGGCGACGAGGTCACCGTCGTCGGTTGAGCAGCGAGGGCCGAAGGCTCGAGCGTCGCCGAAACCCGGTGAGCCCATGGCGTACGGCGACCACGGTTGCGGTCTGCGAGTCACTCACGGGGTCTCGGCGACGCGCGTCGCTGGCGCTCCTTGCTGCTCGACCAACGGTGCTGGTCAGGGGAGGAGGCGGACCTCGAGCGGCTCCTCGACGGCTACCCCGCCCTCGCGCCGCACCCGGAAGGCACGGGCATCGGGGCGCTCCGACACGGCCTCGACGAGCTCGCCGTCGCGCCACAGCAGCGCCACCCCGTCGTGGGCGGCGTAGCCGGCGGGCAGGGCGCCGGTGCCGACCAGGTCGAGGTAGGTCGGGCGGCGCTCGGCCTCGCCGTCGTAGTGCGGGCAGGCGCTGCCGGGCAGCAGCCCGAGGCCGTCGGGCAGTGCGGCGAGCGGGCCGTAGGAGTCGGTGACCGAGCCCTCGTACCAGCAGTTCATGCCGGCGCTGATGCCGGCGAGCACCGTGCCGGCGGCCGCCGCCTCGCGCAGCACCTCGTCGAGGCCGTGCAGGCGCCACAGCGCCAGCAGGTTGGCGGTCGAGCCGCCGCCGACGTAGACCACGTCCTGGGCGAGCACGTGCGCGCGCAGGTCCCCGCCAGGGATCTGGTCGTAGTAGAAGAGCGGCAGCACGCTGGTCTCGGCGCGACCCCGGAAGGCGGTCTCGAACCCCTCGGCGTAGCCGGCCGCGTCGCCGCTGGCGGTGCCCACGAAGCAGACCCGGGGCAGCCCGCCGGCGCCCCGCGGGCTCTCCACCAGGGAGAGCAGGAAGTCGTCGAGCGGCGCCGGGACGGACCGGTCGTCGGCCATCGAGAAGCCGCCGCCGCCCATCGTCAGGATCGTGCCGGTCACTGCGACGACCCGCCCAGCGCGGCGCTGACCACCTCGCGGGCCTGCTCCTGGACCTGCGCCAGGTGGTCGGGGCCGCGGAACGACTCGGCGTAGATCTTGTAGACGTCCTCGGTGCCCGAGGGCCGGGCGGCGAACCAGGCCGACTCGGTGGTCACCTTGAGCCCGCCGATGGCGGCGCCGTTGCCGGGGGCCTCGGTCAGCTTGCCGGTGATCGGCTCGCCGGCGAGCTCGGTGGCGGTGACGGCGTCGGGGCTCAGCGCCGCCAGCGCGGCCTTCTGCTCGCGGGTCGCGGGCGCGTCGACGCGGGCGTACGCCGGGTCGCCGTGCTCGGCGACCAGCGCGGCGTAGTGCTGGGAGGGCGTCTGCTCGGTGGTCGCGAGGATCTCGGCGCCGAGCAGGCACAGCAGCAGGCCGTCCTTGTCGGTGGTCCAGGTCGACCCGTCGCGGCGCAGGAACGAGGCGCCGGCCGACTCCTCGCCGCCGAAGCCGAAGGAGCCGTCGATCAGCCCGGGCACGAACCACTTGAAGCCGACCGGCACCTCGACCAGCGGCTTGCCGAGCGAGGCGGCGACGCGGTCGATCATCGACGACGACACCAGCGTCTTGCCGATCCGGGCGGTCTCGGGCCAGTCGGGGCGGGCCCCGCCGAAGAGGTGCCCGATCGCCACGGCCAGGAAGTGGTTGGGGTTCATCAGGCCGGCGTCGGGGGTGACGATGCCGTGCCGGTCGGCGTCGGCGTCGTTGCCGGTGGCGATGTCGTAGGCGTCCTTCTGGGCCACCAGCGAGGCCATCGCCGAGGGGGAGGAGCAGTCCATCCGGATCTTGCCGTCCCAGTCGAGGGTCATGAAGCGCCAGGTGGCGTCGACCAGCGGGTTCACGACGTGCAGGTCGAGGCCGTGCCGCTCGGCGATCTCGCCCCAGTAGCCCACCGACGCCCCGCCCAGCGGGTCGGCGCCGATGCGCACCCCGGCGCGGCGGATCGCCTCGAGGTCGACCACGTTCGGCAGGTCGTCGACGTAGCCGCCGAGGAAGTCGTACGCCGTCGCTGCCGCCCGGGCCCGCGCGAACGGCACCCGCCGCACGCCGTCGAGGCCGCCGCGGATCAGCTCGTTGGCGCGCGCCGCGATCACCTTCGTGGCGTCGGAGTCGGCGGGGCCGCCGTGGGGCGGGTTGTACTTGAAGCCGCCGTCGGCCGGTGGGTTGTGCGAGGGCGTGACCACGATCCCGTCGGCCAGGCCCGAGCCGGTCGTCCGGCCGCCGTTGGCGCGCAGGATGGCGTGGGAGACCGCCGGGGTGGGGGTGTAGCCGTCGCGGTCGTCGACCAGCACCGTGACGTCGTTGGCGACCAGCACCTCCAGGGCGGTCGACCAGGCGGGCTCGGAGAGCGCGTGGGTGTCGCGGCCGATGAACAGCGGGCCGTCGTAGCCCTGCTCGCGGCGGTACTCGCAGATCGCCTGGGTGGTGGCCAGGATGTGGGTCTCGTTGAAGGCGGTGCGCAGCGAGGTGCCGCGGTGCCCGCTGGTGCCGAAGGCGACCTGCTGGTCGGGGTCGTCGGGATCGGGCACGCCGGTGTAGTAGGCGGTCACGACCTGCGCGACGTCGATGAGGTCGGCTGGCTCGGCGGTGGTCCCGGCACGCTCGTGGCTCATTCCCGCATCATGCATCATGAGCGCATGAGCAACCGGACGAGCCACGTCGCCTGCACCATCGAGGACGGCGTCGCCCACGTGCGTCTCGACCGCCCCGACAAGCTCAACGCGCTGACTCTCGACGTCCTCGACGACCTCGTCTCGACGGCCCGGATGCTGCGCCGCGACAAGACCCTGCGTGCGGTCGTGCTCTCCGGCGAGGGCGACGCCTTCTGCGCCGGCCTCGACTTCGCGACCGTGATGCGCACCCCGGGCCGGGTCGCGCTGGCCTTCGTGCCGCGGCCCTGGCGCGGCACCAACACCTTCCAGGAGGCCTGCTGGGCCTGGCGCCGGCTGCCGGTGCCGGTCGTGGCGGCGGTCCACGGGCACTGCCTGGGCGGCGGGCTGCAGATCGCGCTGGCCGCCGACTTCCGCATCGCCACCCCCGACTCGCAGTGGTCGGTGCTCGAGGGCAGGTGGGGGATCATCCCCGACATGTCGGGCGTCCGCTCGCTCAAGGAGCTCGTCGGCATCGACGTGGCGAAGCGGCTGACGATGACCGCGGAGACCGTCACCGGCAAGCAGGCCCACGACCTGGGCCTGGTCACCGAGATCGACAGCGACCCCGTCGCCGCCGCCCTCGAGCTCGCCGAGCAGCTCAAGGGCCGCTCGCCCGACCAGCTCGCCGCCGCCAAGCGGCTCTTCGACGACACCTGGACCTCCTCGGCGCGCCACACCTTCGCCCGCGAGCGGGTCGAGCAGGCCTGGCTGCTGGTCGCGCGCAACACCAAGGCCGCCCGCGAGGCCGCCTTCCAGCGCGTCGCCCCCGAGTTCGGGCCGCGCCAGCGCTGAGCGCGTGAGGTTCTGGCGCACCGCGGTCCTGCTGGGCCTCGGCCTGCTGTGGTGGTGGCTGGGGCCCCTGGTGCCGCTGCTCGCCCTGGCGGGCCTGGCGCACCCGCGGGTGCGGCGCGCCTGGCGGCCCGGTCGTCGTACGGTCGGCGGCTGGGGGCTGGCGCTCGCGGTGCTCGCCGGCCTGCTGGTGCTCGTGCCCGACGGTCTGCTGCCGCTGCCCAGCGGCTCGGGGGCGCTGGTCACCCCCGGCTACACCGGCCGGCCCGTCACCCCGCAGCCGCTCACCCTCGACGCCCCCGGCACGGCGGCCGTCGCCGGGCCGCTCGGGCTGAGCCCCGAGGTCGACACCGCCTGGTACGGCGCCGAGCAGTGCGCGGGGATCGACGTCACCACCGGCGGCCGGCTGGTGGCGCTGTGCGGCGAGGGCGACGACCAGCGCCTGCGCGTCATCGACGCCGACACCCTGCGCCCGCTGGCCGGCAAGGACCTGCCCGACCCCGACGGTGCGCCCGGCTGCGCCCGGGTCGGCTTCCACCTCGACGCGGCCGACCGGGTCGTCGTGCCGACCGCCGACCGGCAGGTGCTGGTCGTGGCCACCGCCGACGGCGCCGGCGAGGCCGACCTGACCACCCTCGAGACCCACGACCTGGGCGCGCTGGTGCCCGACGACGACTGCCTGCTCTCGGTGGCGCCCGACAGCGACGGCCGCATCTGGTTCGTCACCCGGCAGGGCCGGGCCGGCTTCCTCGACCCGCTCGGCGGCCCGCCGCAGCTGCTCGAGCTCGACGAGGAGGTCGCCAACCCGCTCACCACCGGCCCCGACGGCGGCGTGTACGTCGTCACGGTCGGCTCCGTGGCCCGCCTCGACGTGCGCGGCGGCGAGCCGGTGCTGACCTGGCGCAGCGACTACGAGCGCGGCAGCGCCACCAAGCCCGGCCAGCTCGCCCAGGGCAGCGGCTCCCCGGCGACGCTGCTGGCCGACGGACTGATCGCGATCACCGACAACGCCAACCCGCGCATGCACGTTGTCGTCCTCGACGGCGCCGACGGCGAACGGGTCTGCCAGGCCGAGGTCTTCGACGACGACGCCTCGGCCAGCCAGGGCGCGCTGGTCGCCGTCGGCCGCGGGGTCGTGGTCGCCAACACCCACGGCTACGACGGGGTGCTGCGCACCGTCCTGGGCCGGGTCCCGACCGGCGGCCTGGCCCGCGTCGACGTGGTGGGGCGCGAGTGCGTGCCGGCCTGGACCTCCGAGGTCGTCTCGCCCTCCGCGACGCCGGCGGTCTCCGCTCAAGCCGGGCTGCTCTACTCCTGGACCAAGCGCAAGAGCTGGTGGGGCGTCGACGCCTGGTACCTCACCGCCCTCGACGTCCGCACCGGCCGCCCCGCCTTCTCCGTGCGCACCGGCCGCGGCCCCCTGCTCGACAACCACTGGTCCGAGGTCACCCTCGGCCCCGACGGGGCGGCGTACGTCGCCACCCTCGGCGGGCTGGTGCGGGTGCGGGACGAGCAGCGCTAAACCCCCTGCATGAGTCCCCGGCCGGCCGGGGACTCATGCACTTGTCAGGGGTTGCAACACCTGACAAGTGAGCGACTCGCCCGTCCAGCACCTGGGGTCAGGGGTAGCTGATGCCGGTGACCCGCTCGCTGAGCTCCCACAGACGGCGCTGGGCGATCTCGTCGTGGGCGAGGCGGCGCGCGGTGACGACCTGCGGCGCGCCGGACATCTCGCCCAGCCCGCCCGGCCCGCAGTACGTCGACCCGGGCAGGTCGGCGGTGGCGGCCATCAGCGTCGGCCAGGCACCGTGGGCGACCGGCTGGGAGACCGCCTTGATGGCGCCGTCGAGGATGCTGGCGACCCCGCCGCTGGTGCGGCCGTACTGGCCGTTGACGGCGAGGTGGCTGCCGGCGAAGCCGGGGTGCGCCGCGGTCGCGAGCACCGGCACCTCCGCGGCCCGGCAGCGCCGGTCGAGCTCGAAGGTGAACAGCAGGTTGGCCAGCTTGGTGCGCGCGTACGTCGGCCAGCGCGAGTAGCGGCCGGTGGTGCTGCGCGGGTCCTCGAGCGGGGCGCGCCGCGCCGCCCGGTGGAACTGCGAGGACACCGCCACCACGCGCCCGCCCTCGCTGTCGACCAGCTGCGGCAGCAGCAGCCCGGTCAGCAGGAACGGCCCGAAGTGGTTGGTGGCCATCTGCAGCTCGAGGCCGTCGGCGGTGCGCGAGTACGGCGTGCCCATCACCCCGGCGTTGTTGACCAGCACGTGGATCGGCCCCAGCCGGCCGGCGGCCGCGGCCGCGCGGCGTACCGAGGACAGGTCGGAGACGTCGACGAGCAGCGGCTCGAGGTCGGCGCCGGGCACCTCGGCCTCGATACTGGACCGGGCCTCGTCGAGCTTGGCCTGGGTGCGCCCGGCGAGCACCACGCGTGCGCCGCGGCGGGCCAGCTCGAGGGCGGTGACGTGGCCCAGGCCGCCGACCGACGGGCCGGTGACCACGATGGTGCGCCCGGCCTGGTCGGGGATGTCGGCCAGCCGCCAGGTGTCCACGGGCCTGTTCACCGGGGCGCTCACGGGGTGGTCGCCATCGACGCGACCACCCGGGCGCCGAGCTCCTGGTCGCCCTCGACCCGTACGGCGCCGGGCTCGGCGTCGCAGCGCCCGCCGGCCAGCCGGGCGAAGGAGTCGCGGTCGAGGTGCAGCGCCACGGTGGGGGTCGCCGGGGGAGCCACCGGCCGGCCGCGGCCGTCGTCGCCGACGGCGTGCGCGACCGGCTCGCAGCCCTCGACGTGCAGCACCAGCGTGGTGCCGGCCGGTGCCCCCACCTTCTTGGCCAGCACGTAGCCCATCGACTCCGCGAGGTACTCGATGGTGTGCTGCGCCGCAGCGCTGTCGAGGCCGCCGGGGCGACCGGTCGCGCGGCGCACGTCCTGCTCGTGCATCCACACGTCGAGGGGCCGGTTGCGCAGCAGCGTGCCCCAGCTCCACGGCACCCCGCCGAAGACCCGGTCGGGGGTCGCGGAGGCGTCGGACGGGGGGTCGGCCAGCAACGCCGTGCGCCGCGCGGTCGCCGCGGAGCGGATCTCGTTGATGATCGCGTCGGGCGAGGCGTCGCGCCGGTTGACGACGCCGATCTCGGTGTAGAGGTTCATCAGGCCCGTCGCGTGGGCGGGCTCGCCGACCTCGGCGTGCTCCTCGACGCCGGTGGCCAGCACCTGCTCGAGGTGGGCGACGTGGGCGGCGACCGCGCGCACGTCCCAGCCCGCGAGGTCGGTGGGAGTCGCCCACTCGGCCTCGTCGAGGTCCTCGAGCAGGGCGGTGAAGTCGTCGATGGCCTGCCACCAGGTCTCGGCGTAGCCGGCGAGGAGGTCGCGGTCGTCGGGGGCGCTCATGGGCGGCAGCCTAGAGCCCCCGTAGTCTCGGTCGTCGAGGAAGCACGAGGAGGGGTGGCCATGGCGGCGACACGATCGGCGCGAGCCCGCAAGGCCACGGCCGAGGCCGGGGCCCTGGCCACGGTCACCATCGACGTGGGCGCCGACGACTCCTTCGTCTACCGCATCGGCTGCTCCGAGTGCACCACCTCGGCCTCGGCCCGGGCCACCGGTCGCACCCAGCGCCGCGCGTGGTCGACGTACCGACCGGGCGCCGACAACGGCTATCTGGCCGCGATGGACCGGTGGACCTTCCACCTCACCGAGCAGCACCCCGGCCAGGAGGCGCCCTGCCTGGCCTACCTCGAGGCGGCCCAGCAGCGGCTGCACGAGCGCCGCCAGCACTAGCGGCCGCACTGGCGCCCGACCGGGTCGGTGACTCAGTCGTCGGGCGTGAACCGCACCGCCATCACCGCGATGTCGTCGTCGAGGTCGTCGTCGGCGAGGTCGCGCAGCACGGCGTCGAGGAACTTCTCGACCGGCAGGTGGCCGTGGTCCGCCACCGCGGCGGCCAACCGCTCGAGCCCCTCGTCGAGGTGCTCGCCGCGCCGCTCGACGAGCCCGTCGGTGTAGAGAAGCAGGGTCGAGCCGGCCGCGACGAGGACGCGCTGGTCGGCGCGCTCGACGTCGGGCAGCACCCCGATCATCAGGTCGGGCGGCCCGTCCTGCAGGTAGGAGCACCGGCCCTCGGGCCCGAGCAGCAGCGGCGGCGGGTGCCCCGCGTTGGTCCAGGCCAGCCAGCGCCCGCCGGGCTCGTCGTCCTCCGGGCCGGGAGCCTCGATGCGGGCGTGCACCAGCGTCGCGAGGCCCTCGACCTCCAGGTCGTGCAGCGCGTGGTCGAGCAGGCGCACGTTGGCCGCCGGGCGGTCGTCGACGGCCCAGGTGATGGCGCGCAGCATGTTGCGCACCTGGCCCATCGTCGCCGCGGCCCCGAGGTCGTGGCCCACCACGTCGCCGATCATCAGCGAGGTGTCGCCGCCGGGCATCACCACGGCGTCGTACCAGTCGCCGCCGACCTGGTCGCGGGCGGCGGCCGGTCGGTAGCGCGCCGCGATCTCCTGGCCGGTGCTGCGCGGCAGCGCCGGCAGCAGCGCGCTCTGCAGCGTCACCAGGGCGTCGAGCCGCTCCTGCACCAGCAGCGCCCGGCTCACCGCCTGGGCGGTGTACGACGCCAGCGCGGTCATCGTGGTGACGTCCTCGTCGCTCTGGTCGCGGGCGGTGTCCCAGACCAGCGCCATCGCCCCCAGCGAGACGCCGTCGGTGTCGTAGAGCGGCAGGAAGGCGCGGGCCTCGCCGACCTGGGCGCTGAGGTCGAGGTGGCCGTAGTGCTCGTTCTGCGCGGCCCGGTCGTGGAACCACACCGGCCGCTGGAGGACCATCGCGCTGCCCAGCGGGTTGGAGTGGTCGAGGCCGAGGCGCTGGTTGAGCTGGGCCGAGCGCCAGTCGTCGCCGGTGGGGGGCACGTAGTGCAGGCGGGCGTCGTCGCCGACCGGGTCGGAGGTGCCCGGGTGCTGGGCGGTGTCGTCGATCCAGATGCCGGCGCGCGAGCAGCCGAGCTGCTCGATCGAGACCGCCTCGACGGCGACGGCCACGTCGCCGAGGGTGCGGGTGCTGGCCAGGCCCTCGCTCAGGGCGAGCAGCACGCTCGAGCGGCGCGACAGGTTGGCCGCCGAGTCGGCGGCCCGGGCCGCCTCGGCCCGCAGGCCGCGCTGGGCCAGCTCGCTGGAGCAGGCCGCCGCGAGGTCCTGCAGCGAGGCCAGGTCGGCCCCGCTCCACTCGCGCGGCTCGTGGGTGATCGCGCACAGCGAGCCGACGATGGTGCCGTGCTGGTCACGGATCGGGTAGCCGGCGTAGCCGATCACCCCGAGGTCGGGGATCGCCAGGTTGCTGCGCAGCCGCTCGTCGAGACGGGCGTCGGTGATGACCAGCGGGGCCTGGTCGGCGACCACCCACTGGCAGAACGAGTGCGACAGCGGGGTCTCGCGCGTGGTCGCCAGCTCACCGGTGAGCCCGTCAGCGCCGACGAACGCCTGCCGCTGCTCCTCGACCAGGCTGACCAGGGCCATGTCGGAGCCCAGGGACCGGCGCACCAGGCGCGCGTAGCGGTCGAAGGCGACGCGCAGGTCGGCCTCGGGTCCGGCCCGGAGGTCGGGGTGGGACATGGCGTGCGACCTCCGTCTTCTCGAGGACGAACGCTATCCCAGACCTGGTCGCCGTCGGGCGGCAACCGGGAAGCCCGGTCGGGTCAGCCGCAGCTGACCTCGAGCTCGCCCTGGCCGACGTCCTCGAACTCGGTGCGCGACTCGTCGACCCGGTAGAAGCCGGGGGTGGCCGAGACGGACCCGTCGCCGGCCTCGAGACCGGCCATCGGCTCGGTGGGTCCGCCCCCGCCCAGCATCGGGTTGACCTCGTAGATCGTGTCGGCCTCGCCGAAGGCCTCGGCGGTGCCGACGTAGACGACCAGCTGGTTCGGGCCCACGGCGTCGACGAAGACCGGGGTGCCGTCCTCCGCCTCGCCGGGGCCGTTGATCGAGAACTCCTGGGCGTCGCCGGGGCTGAAGACGCAGGTGGTGGGGGTGAAGGAGTAGGTGGTGCCCGCGACGACGACCTGTCCGGTCCCGCCGTCGGAGGCCTGCGTGTCGTCCCCACCGTCGTCCCCACCGTCGTCCTCGGCGCCGGTGTCGGCGTCCACGTCGGCGGTCGTGGACACGGTGGGCCCGTCCTCACCTCCCCCACACGCACCCAGGGTCAGCGCCAGCACGGCGGCGGACCCGGTCAGAGCGGTCAGGACGGTGGGACGAGCGGTCATGGCTTCCTGGGGTCGTGGGCAGGTGACTCCAGCACCGTAACGAGACCCGCGGTCCTCGTCAGCGACTTCGCAAAGTTCCGGGCGGTTGCCGGGCGGGGGCAGAATCCGGGTCATGTCGCACCGCCCGCGCGTCCGCGCCCCCGAGCTCGCCGGCCGAGGCTGGCTCAACACCGACGGCCCCCTGACCCTGAGCAACCTCCGCGGCCGCTTCCTGCTGCTGGACTTCTGGACGTTCTGCTGCGTCAACTGCCTCCACGTCCTCGACGAGCTGCGCCCCCTCGAGGCGGCGTACGCCGAGGAGCTGGTGGTGGTCGGGGTGCACAGCCCGAAGTTCGCCCACGAGGCCGACCCCGACGCGCTCGCGGCGGCGGTCGAGCGCTACGGCGTGCACCACCCGGTGCTCGACGACCCCGAGCTGGTGACCTGGCAGGCCTACACCGCCCGGGCCTGGCCGACCCTGGTGCTCGTCGACCCCGAGGGCTACGTGGTGGCGCAGTACGCCGGCGAGGGCCACGCCCACGCGATCGAGGCGCTGCTGGCCGACCTGGTGCCCGAGCACCGCGAGCGCGGCACGCTGCAGCCCGCCGGGTCGCCGTACGTCGCCCCGGTCGTGGAGCCGACCGACCTGCGCTTCCCGGCCAAGGCGGTCGCGCTGCCCGACGGGCACCTGCTGGTCGCCGACGCCGGGCACGACGAGGTCGTCGAGCTCGACGCCGAGGGGGCCGTGGTGCGCCGCACCGGCGGGTTCCGCGAGCCCAACGGGCTGTGCCTGCTGCCGCCCGGCGTGGCCGCCGAGGTCGGGTACGACGTCGTCGTCGCCGACACCGTCGGGCACCGGCTGGCGGGGCTCGAGCTGGCCACCGGTGCGGTCCGCACCCTGGCCGGCGACGGTCACCAGTGGATGAGTGGCGACGGCACCGCCCGGCTCTCCTCGCCCTGGGACGTCACCTGGTGGCGGGAGCGGGTGTGGGTCGCGATGGCCGGCATCCACCAGCTCTGGACCCTCGACCCGCGCACCGGGGTGGTGGAGGTCGCCGCCGGCACCGCCAACGAGGGCCTGCTCGACGGGCCCGCCGGCGAGGCGTGGTTCGCCCAGACCTCGGGGCTCGCGCCCGACGGTGACCGGCTGTGGCTGGCCGACAGCGAGACGTCGTCGTTGCGCTGGATCGGCGCCGACGGCTCGGTCGGCACCGCGGTCGGCAGCGGCCTCTTCGACTTCGGCTTCCGCGACGGGCCCGCCGACCAGGCGCTGCTCCAGCACCCGCTGGGCGTCACCGTGCTGGGCGACGGCTCGGTGGCGGTCTGCGACACCTACAACGGCGCGGTGCGCCGCTTCGACCCCGCGACCGCGACCCTCACGACGCTCGCGACCGGGTTGGCCGAGCCCAGCGGCGCGGTCCTCGACCCCGCCGACCCCGGGGTGCTGGTGGTGGTCGAGTCGGCCGCGCACCGGCTGGCCCGGGTGCCGCTCGGGGCCGTGGCCACCGTCGACGGCTTCGCGCACTCCACGCAGCGGCCGGTCACCGACGTGGCCGCCGAGCTCGAGCTCGTCGTCACCTTCGAGCCGCCGCCGGGGCAGAAGGTCGACGACCGCTTCGGCCCACCCTCCCAGCTCGTCGTCGAGTCGACGCCGCCGGGGCTGCTGCGCGAGGGCTCGGGTCGCGGTACCGCGCTGACCCGCACCCTGGTGCTCGACCCGCACGCCGGCGACGGCGTGCTGCACGTCGCCGCCCGAGCCGCCTCCTGCGACGCCGACGGCGGCGAGGGCGCGGCCTGCCGGATGCACCAGCAGGACTGGGGCGTGCCGGTGCGGGTCGTCGCCGGGGCCCCGGCCGAGCTCGTGCTGCCCCTGGGCGGCGCCGGGTGAGCGCCGTTGGCACGCCGACGCTGGCCTCGATCCACCGCTACCCGCTCAAGTCGGCGCGCGGGGAGCGGCTCGCCGAGTCGTCGGTGGAGCCCTGGGGGCTCGAGGGCGACCGCCGGTGGATGGTCGTCGACCCCGACGGCCTGGCCGTCACCGCCCGCGAGGTGCACCCGCTGCTGCTCCTGCGCCCCGAGATCACCGCCGCCGGGCTGCGCATCGAGGCGCCGGGCTGCGACCCGCTCGAGGTGGCCACCCCCGACCCGGCGCGCCAGGTGCCGGTGCGGCTGTGGCGCTCCGAGCTGACCGCCGCCCACGCCGGCGAGGCCGACGCGTGGCTGAACCGGGTGCTGGGCCGCCCGGTGCGGCTGGTGCACCTCGACGACCCGACCCGGCGCCCGGTCTCCGCCGAGTACGCCGCCCCCGACGACCGGGTCTCGCTCGCGGACGGCTACCCGCTGCTGGTCACCACCCGCGCCTCGCTCGACGCCCTCAACGACCAGGTGCTCGAGCGCAGCGGCGGCGCCCACGACCCGCTGCCGATGGAGCGCTTCCGGCCCAACGTGGTGGTCGACGGCGTCGGCGCCTGGGCCGAGGACGACTGGCGCCGGGTCCGCATCGGCGGCGTCGACTTCCGCGCCGTCAAGGGCTGCGCGCGCTGCGTCATCACCACCCTCGACCCCGACACCGCCGAGGGCGGCAAGGAGCCGATCGCCTCGCTGGCGCGGATCCGCCGCTGGGACGGCGCCACCTGGTTCGGCACCAACCTGGTGCCCGACCTGCCCGACGGGCGGCCGGTCACGATCCGCGAGGGTGACGAGGTCGAGGTGCTCGAGGCGGTCGAGCCCGGCGCCGGGCCGATCCGTCCGGTGCGCTGAGCGGGCTCAGCCGAGCGCGAGCGAGACCGCCAGGGCCAGCATCACGATGCCGATGAGCAGGTCGAGCACCCGCCAGGCGCCGGGGCGGGCGAAGAGGCCCGAGGCCAGCCGGGCGCCGTAGCCCAGCCCGACGAACCACACCACCGAGCCCAGGGCGGCCCCCGCCGCGAAGGCCCAGCGGCCCTCGACGCCGTAGCCGCTGGCCAGCGAGCCGAGCAGCAGCACCGTGTCGAGGTAGACGTGCGGGTTCAGCCAGGTCAGCGCGAGCGTGGTCAGCACCGCGGGCCACAGCCGGGTCACCCCCTGTGCCGCCGCCTCGAGCGTCTCGCCCCCTCGAGCGGCGCGCCGCAGCGACAGCACGCCGTACGCCGTCAGGAAGGCCGCGCCCGCCCAGCGCATCACTACCAGCACCTCGGGGGCCTGCTCGACGATGGTGCCGATGCCGGCCACCCCGGCGGCGATGAGCACCGCGTCGGAGACCGCGCAGACCACCACGACGGGCAGGACCTGCTGGCGGGCGAGGCCCTGGCGCAGGACGAACGCGTTCTGGCTGCCGATCGCGACGATCAGGCCGAGGCCGGCGAGCAGCCCGGCGAGTGCGGTGGAGGTCATGGGACGAGGCTAGGAGGGCAGCGGCCTGAAGAACAGCGAATGTTCTTGGGGATGGCTTAGCGTTGCTTCATGACGTACGCCGCCCCGCAGCTCGCCGCGCTGGTCGCGGTCTGCGACACCGGCACCTTCGAGGCCGCCGCCCGCGCGCTGCACGTGACGCCCAGCGCGGTGAGCCAGCGGGTCCGGGCCCTGGAGTCCGAGGTCGGGCAGGTGCTGGTGCGGCGCGCGACGCCGTGCACCCCCACCGACGCCGGGGCCGTGCTGGTGCGGCTCGGCCGGGCCCAGGCGCTGCTGGCGGCCGAGGCCCGGGCCGAGCTGGGTCTCGACCCGGAGGACGCCGTCGGGGCTGCCGGGCCGCGTGTCGACCTGGGTGTGGCCGTCAACGCCGACTCGCTCGCCACCTGGTTCCGCGAGGTGCTGGGGGTCGTGGCGCGGTGGCCGGGAGTGGCGCTGGGCCTGCACGTGGAGGACCAGGCCTGGTCGCACGACCTGCTGCGCGAGGGGCGGGTGCTGGGCGCGGTGACCAGCGACCCGGTGGCGGTGCAGGGCTGCCGCGTCGAGCCGTTGGGCACGCTGCGCTACCGGCCCGCGGCCGCGCCCGCCCTGGTCGGGCCGGGGGAGGCGGCGCGTCCGGACTGGTCAGGGCTGCCGATGGTGGTCTTCAACGACAAGGACGCCCTGCAGGACCAGTGGCTCGCGCGGCGCGGCGCCGGCGCGCCCCGCGTGGTGCACCGGGTGCCCACCTCGGCCGACTTCGTGGCCGCCATCGAGGCCGGGCTCGGGTGGGGGATGGTGCCCGAGCCCCAGCTCGACCCGGCGCTGCGCGCCGGCAGCCTGGTCGCCCTGGGCGGCGAGGAGCACCTCGACGTCGCGCTGCACTGGCAGCGCTGGCGCCTGGGCTCGGAGGTCCTCGACCGACTCAGCGACGCGGTGCGGGCCGCCGCGCAGCGCCGGCTGCGCCCCTGACGGGCGGCTCCGCCGTTTGTAAAGTCGGCCGGGTGGCGGCTTCACTGGGCGCATGATCAGGATGCCGTCGGTCGGCGACGACGTGGGCCGCTACCGCCTGGTGCGCCAGCTCGGGCACGGTGGCATGGGCATCGTCTACGCCGCCCACGACACCACGCTCGACCGCGAGGTGGCGCTCAAGGTCATCAGCCCGCAGCTGGCCGAGGATCCGGAGTACCGGGTGCGCTTCCAGCGCGAGGCGCTGGCGCTCTCCCGCATGGACTCGCCCCACGTGGTGGCCGTCCACGACCACGGCGAGGTCGACGGCTGCCTGTTCCTGGTCACCCAGCTCGTCCCCGACGGCGACCTGCTCCAGCGCCTGCGGGCCGAGGGGGCCCTGGCGCCCGGCGCCGGGCTCGACCTGGTCGCCCAGGTGCTCCTCGGGCTCGAGGACGCCCACCGCGCCGGCATCGTGCACCGCGACGTCAAGCCCAGCAACGTGCTGCTGCGCCGGCGCGGCGAGCGCACCGAGGCGTTCCTCTGCGACTTCGGCATCGCCACCCTGCCCGGCGCCGAGGTCACCCGCACCGGCGGCCTGGTCGGCTCCTTCCCCTACATGGCCCCCGAGCGGCACCAGGGCCGGACCGCGGGCGTGCCCGGCGACGTCTACGCCACCGGCTGCCTGCTGTGGCACGTGCTGACCGGCTCGGCGCCGTACGCCGGCACCGACGTCGAGATCGCGATGGCCCACCTGCAGGCCCCCGTGCCGCAGCTGCCCGGCGGTGACGCCTTCGCCCGCGGCCTCAACCGGGTGCTCGCCCGCGCGATGCACAAGGACCCCGCCGCGCGCTACGCCTCGGCGCGCGCGATGCGCCTCGACCTCGAGGCCGTGCGCTCCGGGCGCCCGCCCTGGTCACGCTGCCCGAGCACACCTCGATCAGGCACGCCGTCGGCGCCGCGCCGCCCGCCGCGCCGGTACGCCGTCGTCGACGCGGGGCCGCCCTGCTCGTCGGCACCGCGGCCGCGGCCCTGCTGGTCGGCGCCGGGCTCTACGCCGGCCTCGCCGTCGAGCGCCCCCGCCGAGCTCACCACCACCGGCGCGCCGCTCGGCACCGCCGTCCCGACGCCCGCACCGACCGGCGCTGCGGACGGCGAGCAGGTGGCCCCCGGCGCGACCCTCAGCCCGCTCGACGCGACCGTGTCGCCCCGGGCCGGAGCCGGTGCGGGCGGCCGCTCCGGCGACGCCGGCGGCCAGCCCCTCGCGGGTGTGCCCCGGCGGGGAGCCTGCCCAGCGCCCCTCCCGCCGTGCCCAGCCAGGCGCCGGCCCCGGCGGCAGCGGCAACGGCGGTGGTTCCGGTGGCAACGGCGGTGGCGGGAACAACGGCGGCAACGGCGGCGGCTCGCAGGAGCCCGCCGACGAGGGCCCGCCGCCGACTTCCGCTGCTGGGACGGCAGCGAGGTCAGCGGCGGGCAGGGCGCCTGCCCGGCCGGGCCGACCGGCGCGACGGGGCTGCGCCACATGTTCGTCCTCGACGGCGAGTGCGTCACCGCCGGCACCGCGCAGGGCCAGGTGCCCGCGCTGCGGTGCAGCCGCTCCACGCCGCACGGCGAAGCCCAGGCGCGGCTGCTGGAGTGGGTCGACGTACCGACCATGAAGTCGGAGATCGCGGCGTACAACCGCGGCAGGAAGTCCTTCGACTGGCTCTACGGACGGGCCTACTCGCGGCCGACGCCCGACCAGGGCCTCGGCTACGTCCGGTCCAACCTCTACGGCAACAAGCGCTTCAGCGTCTCGGTGCAGGGCGTCAACAAGGCCTCGCGGTCCTGGATGCTCGACCAGATCCGCTACCGGGCGCCCGCCGACTACCGCGGCTACCCGATCTAGCTCCTCGGGCTAGAGCCAGCCGTTGGCCTGGGCGACCCTGGCCGCCTCGGCCCGCGTGGTGGCGCCGGTCTTGCCGATGGCGGTGGACAGGTGGTTGCGCACCGTCCCCGCCGTGAGGTGGGCCCGGGCCGCGATCACCGCCACCGGCGACCCGTCGAGCGCCAGGGTGAGGATCTCCGCCTCGCGTACGGTCAACGGGCTGGGCCCGGCCAGCAGCGACTCGGCCGCGAGCTCGGGGTCCACCACGCGCAGCCCGGTGTGCACACGGCGTACGGCGTCGGCGAGCTCGCGCGCCGGGGTGTCCTTGACGACGAAGCCGGCCACGCCCGCCTCGAGGGCGCGCCGCACGTAGCCGGGTCGGCCGAACGTCGTGACCACCAGCGAACGCACCCCGGGCAGCTCGGCGCGGAGCGCGGCAGCCGCCTCGATCCCGGTCATGCCCGGCATCTCGATGTCGAGCAGGCAGACGTCGACGTCGGCGGCCCGCGCCGCGGCCACGACCTCGTCGCCGCGGCCGACCTGGGCCACGACCTCGAGGTCGGTCTCGAGGTCGAGCAGCGCCGCCAGAGCACCGCGCACCAGCGCCTGATCGTCGGCCAGGAGGAGCCTGATCACGGCAGCCGCACCTCGACCCTGGTCCCGGTCGGCTCGCCGTGGGCCAGCAGCAGCGTCCCGCCGGCCGCTGACACCCGCTCGCGCATGCCGCGCAGCCCGTTGCCCTCGGCGTGGGCGCCACTCAGACCGGTGCCGTCGTCGGTGACCGCGAGGCCGGTCGAGGAGAGCTCGACGGTGACGTGGGAGGCGCGGGCGTGGCGCAGGACGTTGGTGACCGACTCGCGCAGCACCCAGGCGAGCAGGGCGCGGTGCCGTGGGTCGGTGTCGGCGACCTCACCGCGGACCCGGGTGTCGATGCCCGCGTCGGCCAGCAGTCCCGGCACCGAGCGCAGCTCGTCCTCGAGGCCGGCGGCCCGCAGCCCGCCCACGGTCGCGCGGATCTCGGCCAGGGCCTGGCGGGCCGTCTCCTGGATCGAGTCCAGCTCCGCGCGGGCCCGGGCGGGGTCGAGGTCGACGAGCCGGCTCGCGAGCTCGGCCTTGATGGCCAGGGCGGTCAGGGAGTGGCCCAGCACGTCGTGCACGTCGCGGGCGACCCGTTCGCGCTCGGCGGTGAGCGCCAGCTCGGCGCGGGTGCGCGCGGCGCGCACATCGAGCTCCGCGAAGACCCGGATCGCGGTGCAGAAGCCGATGATCGGCCAGACCATCAGGAAGAAGAACGCGGGGAAGCCGCCACCGATCAGGGAGACCAGCGGCAGGACCGCGGAGATGGCAGTCGTCCAGCGCCACCACGGGGCCGGCACCATCAGCGCCGAGAACGCCCCGAGGTAGGGCGTCAGCCCGACCGCCTCGATGCCGATGGCAGGCGCTGTGGCCAGACCCAGGGCCACGAGTGCGCACCACACCGGCAGCGCGTGCCGACGCCACACGGCGAAGCCCAGCAGGTAGACCCCCGCGAAGGCCGCCAGCGTCGCGAGGGTCGCCGCCCGGGCGACCGCGGAGAGGTCGGCCTGGAAGGTCTCGACGACGGGGTAGGTCAGGAACACCAGCCAGACCCCCGCGACCACCCAGGTCCACCGCTCCCAGGGGGACTGGGTCACACCCGCTCCCGCCGGCGGCGCAGCCCCCACACGGCGAGCGCTGCGAAGGTCAGGGTCCACGCGACCACGTTAGCGATCAGCAGCCACACCGGATCGTGCCCGGCGTCGATCGGCAGGTGGCCCTCGCTCAAGGGGTAGCGCGCCAGCCCCGCGTACCCGTAGAGCGGGGTGAGACGTCCGATGGCCAGCACCACGCCGTCCATGGGGGTGAAGACGTTGCCCAGGAAGGCCAGGATCACGATCAGCCCGGAGGCGATGCTCGAGGCGTTCTGGCCGCGGAGGACCAGGCACACGGCGAGGCCGTAGAGCGCGAAGACGCTCGAGCCGAGCCAGACGACGACGGCGCTGGCCACCCAGTCGAAGGCGTTGCCGCGGGCTCCCGTCGCGGCGCCGATGGTGTAGATCAGGGCGATCGGGACGGCAGCGACGACCATCGCCACCGCGGTCTTCACCGCGACGAAGGCCAGCGGCGGGACCGGGGTCAGCGCCAGCTGACGTCCCCAGCCCGTGGTCTGCTCGTGGACCGCCGACCCGGCCACGGTCGTGGTGGCCGTGACGGCGCCGTACGCCGCCATCGAGATCATCACGTAGAGCCCGACGTTGCCGCTGCCGTAGGGCTCGTCGTCGCCCAGCCCGAAGACGACGAAGAGGAAGGCGGGCAGCGCGACCGCGAAGAACATCCCCGTCCGGTCGCGCAGCAGCCGCCGCAGGTCGAGGCGGCCGTAGGCCAGCAGGCGAGTGCGCCACGTGGTCGCCGTGGTCGCGGCGGCGGTGCTGGTGCTGGTGCTCAGGGTCGTCATCGCAGGGCCTCCTCAGGGGTCGCGGTGAGCGCCAGGAACGCTGCCTCGAGGCTGGCGCTGGAGACGTCGAGGTCGGTGACCCCCAGGGGGGCCAGGCGGTCGCGCACCTGCTCGAGCCAGGCGGGGTCCACGCCCTCGGGGTGCACCGCCTCCGGGGGCGGGCGGAAGGTGACGCTGCGCCCGCCGTACGCCGCTCGCACCTCGACGGTCGGCGCGTCGGCGACGATCCGGCCCCGGGCCATCAGCACGGTGCGGTCGGCGAACTCGTCGGCCTCGGCGAGGTAGTGGGTCGCGAAGACGATGGTGCGCCCGGCGGCCGCGTCGGCGCGCATGGTGTCCCAGAAGTCGCGGCGGGCGCCGACGTCCATCCCGGTGGTCGGCTCGTCGAGCACGACCAGGTCGGGGTCGGGCACCAGGGCAAGCGCGAACTTGAGGCGCTGCTGCTCGCCGCCCGAGCAGGCCTGCACCAGTCGCCCGGCCAGCTCGCCGAGCCCGGCGCGCTCGAGGACGTGGTCGACCCGGTCGGGTCGGCCGTGCAGCGCCGCGACCGCGCGGACCGTCTCCCGGACGGTGAAGTCGGGCAGCAGCCCCCCGGTCTGCAGCACCGCCGAGACCCGGCCGGCGGCGACCGCGCGCCGCGGGGAGACGCCGTACACCTCGACGCTGCCGCTGGTCGGCTCGGTGAGCCCGAGCAGCATGTCGACGGTGGTGGTCTTGCCGGCTCCGTTCGGGCCGAGGAAGGCGACGACCTCGCCGGGCCGAATGGTCAGGTCGACCGCGTCGACGGCCTTGACCGGTGGGCCGTGGCTGCCGACCGGGGCGGCGAAGGTCTTGGTCAGGGCGTTCATCCGGACCGCTGGTGTGCTCATGGCACCAGCCTGGGTCCGCGCGCGCGACGAGGCCCGGGGGAGTTGTCACGACCTGCCCGTGACACCTGTCATGGGTGGTGGCCTGGCCGGCCCGTCGCGGCCGCAGGTCTCAGGCGGTGAGGACCCAGTGGCCTGGTGATTCCAGGACCCAGGTGGGTTCGGGTGGGAGGAGGCCGGGTGGGTCGGGGGCGCGGGAGTGGGTGGTCTGGCCGGCGGGTGAGGTGATCTCGACGTCGTGGGGGTCGAGGTCGTAGTGGTGCAGCACCTTGTGGTGCCAGCCGGGTTCTTCCTTGAGCTGGTTGCAGGCGGCGCAGAGGCCTTGGCCGTTGAGGGTGCTGGTGGGGCCGCCGGCGTGGTCGGGGGTGATGTGGTCGTGGTGGCGGATGGGGGCGTTGCACCACGGGGTGCGGCAGGTGCGGTCGCGCAGGGTGATGAACTGGCGCAGCAGCCCGTCGAAGGTCCGGCTGGTGGATTCCATGGCGACGAGCTGGTCGGTGTCGGCGAAGAGTCGGCGTACCCGGGTGCCCATCTCGGGGGCGCAGGCCAGGAGGTTGCGGGCCACGGAGGCGGGGATGGGTCCGCCGGCGCCGCCGTACATCGGCACGACCTCGGCCGGCTCGTCGGCGTCGGAGCCGTCGCCGAGGAGTGCTTCGGCGGAGATCACGATGTTGAGGGCGATGGGGGTGTGGGTGGCGGTGATCTGGCCGGTCAGGCGGGCCACGAACAGGTCGGCGATGATCTGGGCGTGGGTGCGGTCCTCGTCGGGTTGGGCCTTGAGCTGGGTGGCGCGTTGGTGCAGGGACTGCATGACCGCGGCTTGCTTGGACGTCGGAGATGATCGCGGTGATCTGGGCGGTGCCGTCCTCGCGCCGTTGGTAGGTGAGGTGGCGGTTGCGGTGGGCGCGTTCGCGGCGCCGGGCAGCAGCGTGGTCGTCGAGGCGGATCGCGATCCGCTGCGCGGCGAGTCGTAGCGCCCGGTCCCCCAGCGGTGTCCCGGTGGCGAGGAGGTCACCGAGGGCGGTGTCGAAGGCGGGGCGCAGCGCGGAGTGGACGTGGTCGGCCTCGGTGGCGAGGATCTCGGCGCGGTGCTCGTTGATCAGCCCGTCATCGAGGGCGGCGAGGACGTGGGGCAGGTCGTCGACCAGGGTGCAGGCCATCGCACGCAGCCGGGCACCGCGGTGCGGTGACTCATGACATGACGTGCGAGCGCGACCTGCGCACCCACCGACCGATCCGAGGCGTCGGCCTGGAGGTCGTCGAGACGCGCGGTCAACCTGGCCTGGCGAGCCGCCAGGTGCGCCTTCAACGACTCCAGCTCTTCGAGCATCGCGACACACTCGCCCGGCGTGCCGGGGAGGGAGTCGTTGATCGCTTCGAACATGTGTTCTATTCTAGGCGGCCCGGTAGGCCATGTCCAGGGTCTAGATGCAGCTGTGGATGGCGCTCGACGCCGCGCGGGGGAGGTGGCGCAGCGACGCACGCAACCGGTCCGTTCCGGCTCTCAGGCGGGTTGTTCGGTGCGCGCCCCAACGTGTCGGGGCTGGAGAGCCGCGCTCGGTTCGACCCGTTGTGGCAGAGCGGGCAGAACCGGATGGGGGGCGCCGACTACGGCATCGGACCCGCCGGCGCCGCCCGCATCCTGGTCGAGGTCGGTGGCGTGGCCCGGTTCGCCGGTCGCCCCGGACCCGCACGGCAGTCGCTATACCCAGGCCGCGAGCACATGGAGGACCTGCTCCCAGGCACCCGTTGACACAGTGGGGCGCCGGACTCGGGCGTCTCAGGGGACCGGTGTCGACGCCCTGTCCTGTGAGGCGGAGCGCGTCGGCCGCCGGGCCCACTGGATCGTCACCGCGACAACGCCGAGCACGAGAACGATCAGAACAAGCGCACCGATCAGCGGCAGGGGATCTGTGACAGCGAGGTCGGGGACTTGGTCGTACTCACAACGGATCGTGACAGGTCCGTCCAGATACGCCGGTCTACCGCTGAGCCCCTCGATGCCCGGGGGTGCCGCAGGCTCATCCACCCTCGTCTGGCAGTAGTCCTCGAGGTACCTCGCCTGACCTACGACCCACAACCCGAGTACGACAACCGCGCACACGAGGCTGAAGACGATGGCCCCTGTGAGGCGTGCGATGCGTTGCGCTATGCCCGACATGCCCGGTCAACGACAGCGCGCAGCATGCGTCACCAGGGCCAGGCGTCTCGCCACGACCATGCGGACAGCGGCAGATGCCCACCATGCCAGACTGCTCGCTGTGTCGGATGACGCTCGCTTCCTGTCCTTCGCCTCGGTCGGACTGGTCGCAGCGTCAGCTCTGTTCATCTTGGTAGGCCCGTCTCTGCGCAGGCAGGCGGCGCGCCATCCGCAGGTGCCTATCCTCGAGCGCGCCTACAGCGCGCGGCGCCATGTAGCAGTGTCGTCTCTGCTAGGCGGCTTCTCCTGCGCCTCAGCCGTGGCCTACGACGTGTGGCAGTCAGAGCCGTGGCGACTCTTGGGCATCGCCTTCATCGTCTGCTCGATCCCGTCCACGGCGATAGCCGGCTACCGCCTGTGGGGCCGGTCCTTCCTCGCCTGATCCCGCTCACCGGAGCTTCCGCTCGCCACGACGGCTGGGCGACATGTCCTGCGACACTGAACGCATGCCGTCAGGAGCCGTGCTGGTGATGCTGCTCCTGGCTGTCCCGGTGTCGGCGTTGGCCGTCCTGACGGCCTTCGGTGAGCGTCGCCGTGGTGGTTCGCTCCCGGTGGTGCTGGGCGCCGGTCTCCTCTTCCCCCTCGCCTGGGTCAGCTGGTACGTCCGTGACCGGCGGGCAGTGGCGCGCTGACCATCCGCGCGGCAGATCAGTACGTTCCTCGCATGGGCGACCACGCACAGCTGCCTGGCTACAGGTTCCTCGGTTGGGGCCGGAGGCCACATCCGGCGGACGTGGCTGGCACCTTGCGGAGAACTGCTTCGACGCTGCGGGGCCTGCGGCGGTTTGCTCCGGCTGTGGAACGACCGATCCGAGCGATGTCCCTGTGGACGGCTCTCCAAGGACGCCGAGGTCGGACGCTTCGGGTCCAGTGACGGCGACGACAGCATCGCCGTCTACCGCCAGCTGTCGTAGTCCGCAGATCGGCACGGCCACGCACTGCGCGGCGTGCCGGCGTGCGTGCGCGCGTCCGGGCGGCCTACTACTCGGCCCTGGGCTTCACGCCGTACCTCGAGCGTGAGGGCTCCATCGCCCACCGCTTGGACCTCTAGCGCCCACGACTACGGAGCCGCCGCCGGCACCCGCTCTCGCGGGGCCGACGGCGGCTCGTGGTCGTGCGGTCGATCAGATCAGAACGCGGCCTCGTCGAGGTCCATCAGCGACAGGTCGACCGCCTCGGCGATCGCGCGCTCGCTGCTGATCTTGGGCAGGTTGTAGGACGCGAAGAACTGCGCGGCCGCGACCTTGCCCTCGTAGAACGCCTTGTCCTTGGCCGGCACGTCGCCGCCCAGCTTCTCCAGCGCGACCTCGGCGCCGCGCAGCAGCAGCCAGGCGCAGACGACGTCGCCGAGCACCATCAGCAGGCGGGAGGTGTTGAGACCCACCTTGTAGATGTTGCGGATCTCGTCCTGGGCGCTCATCAGGTCGTTGATGAGGTGGCCGACCATCGCGTTGGCGTCGTCGAGGGCGGTGGCCAGCAGCTGGCGCTCGTTCTTCAGGCGACCGTTGCCGGCCTCGCTGTCGATGAAGCCCTGGATCTCGGCGGCCAGGTGGCCCAGAGCCTTGCCCTGGTCCTTGACGATCTTGCGGAAGAAGAAGTCCTGGCCCTGGATCGCGGTCGTGCCCTCGTAGAGGGTGTCGATCTTGGCGTCGCGGACGTACTGCTCGATCGGGTACTCCTGCAGGAAGCCGGAGCCGCCGAAGGTCTGCAGCGACTCGGTGCCCAGCAGCACCCACGAGCGCTCGGAGCCGTAGCCCTTGACGATCGGGAGCAGCAGGTCGTTGACCGCCTCGGCGAGCTTGGTCTCCTCGGAGTCCATGGTGCCCTCGTGCTCGGCGACCATGATCTTGTCCTGCCACGCGGCGGTGTAGAACACCAGCGAGCGCATGGCCTCCGAGAACGACTTCTGCACCATCAGCGAGCGGCGCACGTCGGGGTGGGCGGTGATCGCCACGCGGGGCGCGGTCTTGTCGCCCGACTGGGTCAGGTCGGCGCCCTGCTGGCGCGACTTCGCGAACTCCAGCGCGTTGAGGTAGCCGGTCGAGAGGGTGGCGATGGCCTTGGTGCCGACCATCATCCGGGCGTTCTCGATGACCTGGAACATCTGGGCGATGCCGTTGTGGACCTCGCCGAGCAGCCAGCCCTTGGCCGGCTCCTTCTCGCCGAAGGTCACCTCGCAGGTGTTGGAGACCTTGATGCCCATCTTGTGCTCGACGTTGGTGACGTACACGCCGTTGCGCTCGCCGGTCAGCTCACCGGTCTCGTGGTCGAAGTGGTACTTCGGGAGCAGGAAGAGCGAGAGGCCCTTGGTGCCCGGGCCGCCGACGCCCTCGACGCCCACGGGGCGGGCGAGCACGAGGTGCATGATGTTCTCGCTCATGTCGTGCTCGGCCGAGGTGATGAAGCGCTTGACGCCCTCGATGTTCCACGAGCCGTCGTCGTTCTGGGTGGCCTTGGCTCGGCCGGCGCCGACGTCGGAGCCCGCGTCGGGCTCGGTCAGCACCATGGTGGCGCCCCACTGGCGCTCGACCATGATCTGGGCGATGCGCTTGTCGCGGTCGTTGCCGTTGCGGTGCACGACCCCGGCGAACGGCGCGCCCGCGCCGTACATCCAGACCGGGGCGTTGGAGCCCAGGACGAGCTCGCCGAGCGCCCAGACCAGGCTCGAGGGGGCGGGGGTGCCGCCCAGCTCCTCGCGGATCTGCAGGCGCCAGAACTCCGAGTCCATCCACGCCTGGTAGCTCTTCTTGAAGGACTCCGGGATCGGCGCGGTGCTGGTCTCCGGGTCGAAGACCGGCGGGTTGCGGTCGCTGTCCTCGTACGACGCCGCCAGCTCCTCGCGAGCCATCCGGTCGACCTCGGCCAGGATCTCGCGAGCGGTGTCGCTGTCGACCTCGCCGAAGGGGCCGGTGCCCAGCACCTCGTCACGGCCCAGGACCTCGAACAGGTTGAACTCGATGTCGCGCAGGTTGCTCTTGTAGTGGCTCACGGCCCCCACCTTCTTCGTCGTCAGGTTCTCGGCCGGCCATGAGACGCGCGTCATACTGACCGGTAACTTATATGGTACGGGCCAGTAACTTGGCTCGCAACAACTTCACCCGACCGGGTCGGACCCGAAGTCGAGTGAGTTGATCGACTCGTCTGAGACACTGGACTCGTGCGAGTTTCCGCGAAGTCCGACTACGCCCTGCGGGCGCTGATCGAGATGGCGTCTCGCAGCGACCGCAAGGCTGTGAGCGCCGAGGAGCTGGGGCGGGTGCAGGACATCCCGCACGGCTTCCTGCAGACGATCCTCGCCGACCTGCGCCGCGCCGGCATCGTGATGTCGCAGCGTGGCCAGTCCGGCGGGTGGCGGATGGCCCGCGAGGCGGACGGCGTCTCGGTCGCCGACGTGATCCGGGCCGTCGACGGCCCGCTGGTCTCCGTCTACGGCCTGCGCCCCGAGGCGGTGGAGTACAACGAGTCCGCCGAGGTGCTCCAGCACGTCTGGATCGCCGCGCGCGGCTCGCTGCGCGACGTCTTCGAACAGGTCTCGATCCGCCAGCTGGCCGAGCGCGACTTGCCACCGCAGGTCACCGAGCGCACCGCCGACGAGGACGCCTGGCAGCCGCACTGAGGCCGGGCGGCGCCGCCAGCCTCAGCTGATGGCGGCGGCCAGCCGGGCCTTGAGGGTGGCCTTCTTGCGCGCCAGCTTGGCGACCTTGGCCTCGAGCTCGGTGGTCTGCTCGCGCAGTCGGGTCGTCTCCACCAGCAGGTCGGCCAGCGCGTCGGTCGCCGAGGCCAGGCGCTGCTCGGTGGTGCTGGTGTCGGCGGCGTACGGCGCCCCCGGCCGGGTGCCGAGGCCCAGCGGCGACGCGGGGTGCAGGTGGGCGGTGTCGCCGACGAGGTCGTAGCCGCCCTCGGCGACCGCCTTGCCCCAGGTGTCGGCGAGCTCGCACAGCTCGTCGTGCAGCTCGGGGGAGAGCCCGACCGGGGCACCGCCGGGCTCGCGGGTGCGCAGCTGCTCGTCGAGCACCAGGCGCGAGGTGCGCACCTGCGCGCGGTCGTCGACGGCGCGGTTGACGTGACGCAGCACGCCGAGGCCCACCGGCCCGAGCGGGGCGCGGGCGGGCTCGCGCACCGGGAGGCCCTCGGCCTCGACGCCGACGAGCTCGGCGATGGTGCGCCAGGTCGCCTCGGTGCGGTCCTGCCCGGGGGCGGGCACGACCACGTGCAACCGGTCGGCCCGCTTCAGCTCGGCGCGCCAGCGGGCCAGCACCGGCCCGACGTCCTGCGCGGCCCAGAAGTCGCTTGCCTCGGCCGTCTCGCGCCCGCTGTCGAGCACCCGGCGCGCGTAGCGCGCGCAGCGACAGCGAGCCGCCGGCCCGCACCGAGCCGGCCCAGGCGTCCACGAGCTGGGAGGCGGGGTCGCGCAGCGTCGCCACGACGTGCACCTCGAAGCCGCTGAGGGAGTCCAGGAGCAGGGCGACCTGGTCGGAGGACGCGCCCGCGAGCAGCTCCTCGCTCACGACCACCGCGGCGTGCGCGGTGGCGCCCTGCTTGCGGGCGCGCCGGACCAGGTCGGACCAGGCCCCCTCCACCTCGCGGCGCTTGAAGCCCCAGGCCTTGTGCAGCCGGCGCATCTCGATGGCCGCGCGCAGCGAGTCGTCGGGGGTGCGGGCCGGGCTGCGCACGCCCAGCTCGGCGAGCCGCTCACGGTGCTCGACGAGACCGGCCGCGACGCCGTCGGCGCCCGCGTGCTCGAGGCCGATGTGGAGGACGAACCTGCGCTTGCTCATGGCCGCCAGGCTGGCAGCGGCGCACGGCGCGCGGGTGAACCCCGGGTGTCGTGGTCGCCACCTGCTGACGAAGGTCGCCCCCACATCACTAGAACCTGTTCCAGTTCGGTCCTACGATGCGGGCATGACGACCTCGCTCCCGTCCGCGATCAGCTCACCCGCCGTCGAGTGGCACGCCAGCCTCGAGGAGCACCCGGCGCGGCTGGCCTCGATGCGCTCCTACTCCGCGGTGGCCAAGGGCGACCTCGAGGAGTGGCTCGGGGTCTACGCCGAGGACGCGGTGCTGGAGGACCCGGTCGGCCCCTCGATGTTCGACCCCGAGGGCCGCGGCCACCACGGCCACGAGGGCATCGCCGCCTTCTGGCGCCTGGCGATCGAGCCGATCGCGACCTTCCGCTTCGTCATCCGCGACTCCTTCGCCAACGGCTCGACCTGCGCCAACGTCGGCACCATCCACACCGCCTTCGCCGACGGCGGCGCGACCCACACCGACCTGGTGATGGTCTACACCGTCGGCGACGACGGCCGGGTCAGGTCCATGCGCGCCTTCTGGGAGCCCGAGCGCACGATGGCCACCTACCAGGCCCCCGCCGGGTAGAGGTCAGTCCTGGCAGTGGCGCTGGAGCCACTCGACGAGCGGGCGCAGCGTGCGCCAGTCGTCGCGCACCAGGTCGAGCGCGGCCGGGGTGTGGATCTCGGGGCCGAAGCCGTGGTCGCGGCCCAGGGTCAGCGACTTGTGCCGCAGCAGCTCGATGCGCGGGTGGTCGGCGTCGAAGCCGCGCGGCGAGGTCTTGAGCCGCTCGCCGCCCAGCTCGAAGCCCGCGGCGACGAGCCCGGCGACCATCTGCTCCAGCTCGCGCCCGAACCGCTCGTGGGCCACCGCCTCCCGGAACGAGGCCAGCCTGGTGCCGGCGGCCTCGTAGAAGCCGGCGCCGGTGCGCAGCCCCCGCGGTGACAGCTCGACGTACCAGCCGGTGGCCGGCCCGACCGGCACGAACGCGCCCTGGTGCGTCTTGTACGGCGTCTTGTCCTTCGCGAAGCGCACGTCGCGGTAGGGCCGGAAGATCTTGGCCTGCCCGAACTCGGGCTCCAGGGCCGCGCACAGCGCCGTCATCGGCGCCTTCACCGACTCGGCGTAGACGTGCTTGTGGGCCTCCCAGAACGACTTGGTGTTGTCGACCTCGAGGTCGTCGTAGAAGTCGAGGGCGGCGCTCGGGAAGCCGGTGAACCCCGTGGACCCCTCCGGCGTGCCCGTCCGCTCGGTCGGTGGTGGCGTCATGCCCCCGAGCCTAGGTCGCCGCGGGGCCACCGGTCGGGTGGGATCAGCTGCCCCGGGCCCAGTGGTCGGCCGGCACGCTCGCGGCCTCGCCCTCGACCGTGTGCAGCAGGTCGGCGGCGGAGTGCTGGTTGCCGGAGGTCGCGGCGGCCAGGAGGGCCTCGTCGCCCTGGTCGGCGCTGAACCCGGGCGGCACGACGGCCAGCAGCCACACGCTGCGGTCCGACATCGTCAGGTGCACCAGGTGGGTGTCGTCGTGGGGGAAGAAGCCGACCTTCACCTGGCCCGCGGCGACCGGCAGGGAGCGGACGGGGCGGTTGTCCCAGTCGGGCGGGGAGTAGAGGACCCGCACGACGCGCCCCCGCTCGGGCGGGAAGTCGTCGACGAGCCGGCGCAGCTCGGCGCTCAGGTCGCGGCTGTGCGGCCACCACCCGCCGTCGAGGTGGTCGTGCCCCTGGTGGTCGGCGAGCCGGAGCCGCAGCCCGGTCGGCTCGAGGCCGGGAGCCGTGGAGGTGGTGGGAGGTGCGGTGGCCGTCGTCATGACGTGTGCCTCTCGACCGTCTGCGCACCGGCCCGACGGGCTCGTGCGGACGGTCATTCACCCCGAGGGTACGCCCGGACCGGCGGGCGGTGCATTCGTGGAGCGGACGACGAGACTCGAACTCGCGACATCGACCTTGGGAAGGTCGCGCTCTACCAACTGAGCTACGTCCGCACGCGCCACCGAGGTGGTGCGGGCCAATGCTAGACGATCAGGCGCCGGCCGGTGCGATCCGGGTGTACTCGGGGTAGCGCGGCGCCATCCCGTCGCCCGACGAGCGCCCGGTCACCCGGCGGTGCACCCACGGCCACAGGAAGGTGCGCACCCAGGTGGCGTCGGTGCGCACCCGCTGCACCCACGACGTCGGGCCGGCGTCGGCCAGCACGAGCGGCTCGAGGTCGTGCTCGACGCCGAGGGTGTCGAGGACCTCGATCGCCATCCGCTGGTGGCCGGCGGGGCCCATGTGCATGCGGTCGGCGTCCCACATCCGCCAGTCGGCGTACTCGGTGAGGTGCCAGTAGTCCACGACCCGCGCCCCCTGCCGCGCAGCGATCTCGCGCACGCCCTCGCTGTAGCGGCGGAACCGCTCGCGCACCAGCCGGTACGTCGCCGAGCCGCCCGGGTCCGCCGAGGTCCACACCAGCACCTCCGCGCCGCTGGCGCGCAGCCGCGCGATCATGTCCTCGTACGACGCCAGCAGCGCCTCGAGGTCGACCGAGGGTCGCATGATGTCGTTCGCGCCGGCGTAGACGGTGACCAGCTCGGGCTCGAGGGCCAGGGCCGGCTCGAGCTGCTCCTCGAGGATCGGGCCGAGCTTGCGCCCGCGGATGGCGAGGTTGGCGTAGGCGAAGCCGGGCTCGCGCGCCCCGAGGGCCTCCGCGACCCGGTCGGCCCAGCCGCGCACCCCGTTGGGGCGCTCGGGGTCGTGGTCGCCGACGCCCTCGGTGAAGGAGTCGCCGATGGCGACGTAGCGGGAGTAGGTGGGGGTCGTGCTCATGACGCCATTGTCCCCGAGGCCCGGGCACCTGCCGCCCGCGGGGCGCGGGCGGTAGGTTGGCGCCCGTGCTGCTCAGCGACCGCGACATCATGGCCGAGATAGACGCCGGGCGGGTCGCCCTCGACCCGTTCGACCCCGCGATGCTGCAACCGTCGTCGATCGACGTGCGCCTCGACCGGTTCTTCCGGGTCTTCGAGAACCACAAGTACCCGCACATCGACCCGGCGGCCGACCAGTCCGACCTGACCCGGATGATCGAGCCCGAGGGCGACGAGGCGTTCATCCTGCACCCCGGCGAGTTCGTGCTGGGCTCGACCTACGAGGTCGTCTCGCTGCCCGACGACATCGCCGCCCGCGTCGAGGGCAAGTCGTCGCTGGGGCGTCTGGGGCTGCTCACCCACGCCACCGCCGGCTTCGTCGACCCCGGCTTCAGCGGCCACGTCACCCTCGAGCTCGCCAACGTCGCGACGCTGCCGATCAAGCTCTACCCGGGCATGAAGATCGGGCAGTTCTGCTTCTTCCGGCTCTCCTCGCCCTCCGAGCACCCCTACGGCTCGGAGAAGTACGGGAGCCGCTACCAGGGCCAGCGCGGGCCGACGCCCTCGCGCTCCTTCCAGAGCTTCCACCGCACGACGATCTGATGCCCGTGCCCGGCGACGCCCCCGTCTTCCTGCTGGGCACCGGCTGCCAGAAGGGCGGCACGGCCTGGCTGCACGGCTACCTGTCCTCCTCCGCGGAGACCGACCTGGGCTTCATGAAGGAGTACCACGTCTGGGACCGGCTCGACCTCGCCGAGGACCGCCCCGGGCTCAAGCGGATGGTCAAGCGCGGCCGCGAGGCACTCGACGCGTTGGCCGAGGGCGGTCGCGGCGGCGACGTGCGGGCGCTGCGCCAGGCGGCGTTCATGCTGGAGCCGGAGTCCTACTTCGACTACTTCGCCTCGCTGGTCGGGCCGGGTCGCGCCCGGCTCACCGGTGACCTGACCCCGGCGTACGGCGGCCTGGGCGAGCGCCGCCTGGCCTTCGTGCGCGACGGCGTCGAGGCGCGCGGGCTGCAGATGCGGGTGCTGATGTCGCTGCGCGACCCGGTCGAGCGGATCTGGTCGGCGGTGCGGATGATGCAGATGCGTCAGCCCTCGCGCTACCCCGGCGGCTCCGCCGACTGGGTGCGCAAGCTCTACGCCGACGAGCAGGTCGAGTCGCGCACCCGCTACGACCGCACCCTGGCCGCGGCCCGCGCGGTGCTGCCCGACGACCGGGTGCACGTGGTGCTGTACGAGACGCTCTTCGAGCCCGCCTCGCTGGAGGCGCTGACGGCGGGGCTGGGCCTGGCCCCGATCGAGCCCGACACCGAGACCCGTCCCAACGAGACGCCCCGCACCGCCGAGACGCTGCCCGACGAGCTGGTGGCCCAGGTGGCCCAGCACTACCGCGACGTCTACGACCACGTCGACCGCGACCACCCGCACCTCGACGTCCGCCGCCGGTGGGCCTCGGCCCGCTTCCTGTGAGCCGCGCCCGCCTCGAGCAGGAGCGGGCCGAGGTGCACGCCCGGCTGGCGCTGCTGCGCGCGGACCTCGAGGCCTTCCGGGCGGCCTCCGAGCGCGACAACGCCGACGACGAGCACGACCCCGAGGGCGCCACCATCGCCTTCGAGCGCTCCCAGGTCTCCGCGCTCCTGCGCGAGGGCGAGCGGCGCCTGCGCGAGCTCGACGCGGCGCTGGAGCGCGTGGCCGCCGGCACGTACGGCGTGTGCGAGCGGTGCGGGCGCGACATCGCGCCCGAGCGGCTCGAGGTGCGGCCCGCCGCTCGCACCTGCGTGGCCTGCGCCTGAGCGCCTCGCCCCCAGGGGTGGGCGCCGCGCCGGCGTCCGGGTCCTAGCCTCGACCGACCGCGCGACCCGGCGTGAAAGGACTGGCAGTGACCACTGTCTGGGCAGGCGACACGATCATCTCGGCGCACCCCGTCGACTACCTGATCATCGCCATCTACTTCGGCTTCGTCCTCACCATCGGCGTCGTGGCGCGGCGCCAGGTCTCCGACTCGGTCGACTTCTTCCTGTCGGGCCGCTCGCTGCCGGCCTGGGTCACCGGCCTGGCCTTCATCTCCGCCAACCTCGGCGCCGTCGAGATCATGGGGATGAGCGCCAACGGCGCGCAGTTCGGCCTGCCCGCGGTGCACTACTTCTGGATCGGCGCCATCCCGGCCATGCTCTTCCTCGGCGTGGTGATGATGCCGTTCTACTACGGCTCCCAGGTGCGCTCGGTGCCCGAGTTCATGTATCGCCGCTTCGGCACCGGCGCCCACCTGGTCAACGCGATCTCGTTCGCGGTGGCCCAGCTGCTGATCGCCGGCATCAACCTCTACCTGCTCGGCAGCATCATCCAGGCGCTGATCGGCATCGACCTGATCATCGCGCTGGTGATCGCCGCCGTCGTCGTGCTGAGCTACATCACGCTGGGCGGGCTGAGCGCCGCCATCTACAACGAGGTGCTGCAGTTCTTCGTCATCGTCGCCGGCCTGCTCCCGCTGACCCTGCTGGGCCTCTCGCGCGTGGGCGGCTGGGACGGGCTCAAGGAGCGCATCGCCGCCGACGCCGGCGGGCCCGGGGTGCCCTCGGCGGCCGAGCAGCTGAACTCGTGGCCGGGCACGGCGCTGACCGGCTTCTCCTCCGACGTCCTCTCGGTCGTCGGCATCGTCCTGGGGCTCGGGTTCGTGCTGTCGTTCGGCTACTGGACCACGAACTTCGTCGAGGTGCAGCGGGCCATGGCCACGGACTCGATCTCCTCGGCCCGCAAGACCCCGATCATCGGTGCCTTCCCCAAGATCTTCATCCCCTTCATCACGATCCTGCCCGGCATGATCGCGGCCGTGCTGGTCAGCGAGATCGCGCGCACCAAGGCGGGGGAGGAGGTCGCCGGCGGCGCCGAGGGCACCGTGCAGTACAACGACGCGCTGATCTACCTGATGCGCGACGTGCTGCCCAACGGCCTGCTCGGGGTGGCGATCGCGGGTCTGCTCGCGGCGTTCATGGCCGGCATGGCGGCCAACATCTCGGCCTTCAACACCGTCTTCAGCTTCGACCTGTGGCAGCGCTACGCCTTCCAGGACCGCGCGGACCGCTACTACCTGCAGGTGGGGCGGCTGGCGACGGTCGGCGCCACCGTGGCCGCGATCGGCACCGCCTACCTGGCCTCCAGCTTCTCGAACATCATGGACTACCTCCAGACGCTGTTCGGCTTCTTCAACGCCCCGCTCTTCGCGACCTTCATCCTCGGCATGTTCTGGAAGCGGATGACCGCGACGGCCGGCTGGGCCGGTCTCGTGGCGGGTACGTCGGCCGCCGTCCTGGTCGGCTTCCTCTCCGACGGCACGCTCGGCGGGCTGAGCATCGGGGTGCTGCCGCTCAGCGGCCAGGGCGCGGCCTTCGTGGCCGCCGGCGCCGCGTTCGCCGTCGACATCGTCGTCAGCGTCGCGGTCTCCCTGGTCACCGCTCCCAAGCCGGAGGGCTCGCTGCGCGGCCTAGTCTACTCCGAGACCCCGCGCGAGGAGCGCACCGACCCCGACGAGGCGTCGTACCCCTGGTACCGACGCACCGTCCCGCTGGCGAGCATCGCGCTCGTCATCGTCATCGCACTCAACGTGGCCTTCTGAGGAGTCCCCGATGCCTGAGAGCACGACCGGAGCCACCCGCCGACACCAGGCGGGGGCCTTCGACATCCGCAACATCATCGGCTGGCTGATCGGGGCGTACGGCGTCATCCTCGTGCTGATGGGTCTCTTCGCCGACCCCGAGACCGACAAGACCGGCGGGGTCAACGCGAACCTGTGGGCCGGCCTGGCGATGCTGGTGGTCGCCGCCGTCTTCCTGGGCTGGGCGCGGCTGCGCCCGGTCTACGTGCCCGAGGGCGGCGACGAGTCCAGCGGCGGCTGACGCGCGCCAGGGCGGCGTCGTGGCGCGCCGCCAGCTGCTCGACCTCGACGGGGTGGACCGGGTCGACGTGGCTCGGATGCTGCGCCGCCGCGACCTCACCGAGGTGCACCGCGGCGTGTACGTCGAGCACACCGGCCCGCTGACCTGGTCGCAGCGCGCCTGGGCCGCGGTGCTGTGGGCCGCGCCGGCGGCGCTGTCGCACGAGAGCGCGCTGCGGGCTGCGGAGGGGCCGGGGCGTCCCAGGCGCGACACCGACCAGCTGCACGTCACCGTCGAGCGCGGGCGGCGCCTCGAGCCACCGCCCGGCGTCGTCGTGCACCGGGTCGGTGGCTTCGCGGCCCGGGTGCGGTGGAACGCCGGGCCACCGCGGATGCGCTACGAGGAGGCCGCCCTCGACGTCGCCCTGGCGGCGGAGAGCGAGCTCGACGCGGTGGCGGCCCTGGCCGACGCCTGCGGCTCGCTGCGCACGACGGCGCAGCGGATGGTCACCGCCCTCGACGCCCGGCCCTGGGTCCGGCGCCGGGCCTGGACCCTCCAGGTGCTGCTCGACGTCGCCGAGGGCACCTGCTCGGTGCTGGAGCACGAGTACCTCACCCGCGTCGAGCGCGCCCACGCCCTGCCGGTCGGCTCGCGCCAGGTGCTCGCCCGCCACGAGGGGCGCAGCACCTGGCAGGACGTCGTGTACGCCGACCAGGGCGTGGTGGTCGAGCTCGACGGCCGGCTGCACCACTCCTCGGTGCGCCAGCGCGACCGTGACCTCGACCGGGACCTGGCCCACGCGGTGGGCGCCACCGGCGGCGAGACGCTGCGCATCGGCTGGGGACAGGCGGTCGACCGCCCCTGCGCGACGGCCCGGGCGGTGGCGGCGGTCCTCACCCGCCGGGGGTGGACCGGCCGGCTGGGGTCCTGCGGAAAGTGTGGAGCCCCGGACCAACCAGGTTGATCCGGGGCTCCACACTCTGCCTCGGCGCGCGCGGGCCTAGCCTTGCTCAGAGGTCGAAGAGCGATCCCGACTCGTCGATCTCGACGTCGGTGCGCGGCGTGTGCGCGGCGCCGCTCGAGGTCGGCTTCGGGGCCGGCTCGGGGGTCGGCTCCTCGGTCGGCTCCTCGGTCGGCTCCTCGGCCGGGGGCTCCTCCACCACGGCCTCGGCCTCGGGCTGGGCCGGCTCGGGGGTCTCCTCCGCCGTGCCGGCGGCCTGGGTGGCCGCCGCGCTCAGCGCCGCGCCGTCGGGAGCGTCCGACGACACCGTTGACTCCGGCTCCGGCTCGGGCTCGGACGCCTCCGGCTCCGACGGCGCGGGCGCCGCCGACTCCGGCTGGGCAGGGCGCTCGACGGTCGTGGCCTCCGGGGCCTCGATGTCGAAGAGCGAACCCATGGCGTCGAGGTCCACGTCGGTCTTCGGCGCGGTCGCCGACCCCGAGGAGGCGACCGGGGCGGCCGCCGGGGCCGGTGCCGCCTCGGCCTTCGCCTCGGGCTCAGGCGCCGGGGTGGCTTCGACCTGGGGCTCGGGCTCGGGCTCCGGCTCGGCCTTCGTCTCGGCCTCCGGCTCGGCCGCGGGGGCCTTCGCGGTGGCGGTCGGCTCGGGGGCGGCGATGTCGAAGAGCGAGCCACCACCGGACAGGTCGGGCGCGGGGGCCTTGGTCTTCGGTGCCGCTGCCTCGGGTGCCTCGGTCGGCTCGGCCTTGGCCGCGGGGGCGGCGGGCTCGTCGCCGGCGATGTCGAAGAGCGACCCGCCGGAGCCCAGGTCGGCCTTCGGCGCCTCGGGCTCGGCTGCCTCCGCCTTCGGTGCCTCCGCCTTCGGTGCCTCCGCCTTCGGTGCCTCGGCCTTCGGTGCCTCGGCCTTCGGGGCCTCGGGCTCGTCGCCGCCGAGGTCGAAGAGCGACCCGCCGGAGCCGATCTCGTCGGCCTCGGGCTTCGCCTCGGTCTTCGCCTCGGGCTCGTCGCCACCGAGGTCGAAGAGCGACCCGCCGGCGGACGCCGGCTTCGCGGCCGTCGCCTCGTCGGCGACCGGCTTGTCCTCGGCTGCGGTCTCGGGGGTGTCGAAGAGCGACCCGCCCGAGGTGGCGCCGGCCGGCTTGTCGTCGGCCGCCGCGGCGTCGGGGGAGTCGAAGAGGCTGGAGCCGCCGCTGGCCTTGGCGAGCGGGCCGGCGTCCTGGGTCTCGACGACGGTGTCCTCGGTGATGGTCGCGTCGCCGGCCTCGGGCTCCGCCTTGGTGGCGGTGTCGTCGGCGGGGGCGGCGGGCGCCGCCTTGGCGGCCGGGGCCGCCGCAGCCGAGCCGGGTGCGGCCTTGGTGGCCATCTCGCCCTTGACCGAGGCGAGCAGCATCTGCGCGACGTCGAGGACCTCGACCTCCTCGCGGGCCTCGCCCTTCGACTGCTTCATGGTCAGGCCGTCGGAGAGCATCACGCGGCAGAAGGGGCAGCCGACGGCGATCTGGTCGGCGCCGGTGCCGACCGCCTCGTCCGTGCGGTTCATGTTGATCCGCTCGCCGGTGTTCTCCTCCATCCACATGCGCGCGCCACCGGCGCCGCAGCAGAAGGACCGCTCGGAGTTGCGCTCCATCTCCACGACCTCGGCGCCGGGCAGGATCTGCAGCAGCTCGCGGGGCGGGGTGTAGACGCCGTTGTGGCGGCCGATGTAGCAGGGGTCGTGGTAGGTGATCGAGCGCTTGTGGGCGCCCGCGCCCTCCTTGACCGGGGTCAGCTTGCCCTCGCGCACGAGGCGGTTCAGCAGCTGGGTGTGGTGGACCACCTCCAGCTCGATGCCGAACTCCTTGTACTCGTTCTTGAGGGTGTTGAAGCAGTGGGCGCAGGTCGAGACGACCTTCTTGACCTTGTACTCGGTCAGGGTCTCGACGTTCTGCGCGGCCAGGCCCTGGAAGACGAACTCGTTGCCGGCGCGGCGCGCCGGGTCACCGGTGCAGGTCTCGCCGTTGCCGAGCACGCCGAAGGAGACCCCGGCCATGTCGAGCAGCTCGGCCACCGCGCGGGTGGTCTTCTTGGCGCGGTCCTCGTAGGCGCCGGCGCAGCCGACCCAGAAGAGCCAGTCGACCTCGTCGAGGGACTCGATGTCCTCACCGACGACCTTGACGTCGAAGTCGAGGCCCTTGGCCCAGTCCATGCGCGCCGTGGACGACATGTTCCACGGGTTGCCCTTGTTCTCCAGGCCCTTGAAGAGGCCGTTGAGCTCGGCAGGGAAGTTCGACTCGACCAGCACCTGGTAGCGGCGCATGTCGACGATGTGGTCGACGTGCTCGATGTCGACGGGGCACTGCTGCACGCAGGCGCCGCACGAGGTGCAGTTCCACAGCACCTCGGGGTCGATCACGGCGGCGCCGTTGCTCGGGTTGTAGAACCACTCGCCGTCCTCGAGGCCGTCCATGCGCCCACCGGTCTCGCCGACCAGGGGACGCTCGACCTCGGTGGCCAGGGCCGTGTCGCCCTCGAGCATCGCGGCCCGCTCGTCCTCGCCGGCGCGCAGGTAGGGCGCCTTGGCGTACGTCGCGTCGCGCAGCGCGGTGATCAGCAGCTTGGGCGAGAGCGGCTTGTCGGTGTTCCAGGCCGGGCACTGGCTCTGGCACCGGCCGCACTCGGTGCAGGTGGTGAAGTCGAGCAGGCCCTTCCAGGAGAAGTCCTCGACGGCGCCGACGCCCAGCTTGGCGTCCTCGTCGAGGTCCTCGATGTCGTCGAGGCTGACCCGCTCGCCGTTGTTGGTCAGCGGCTTGACCGCACCCAGCGCGGTGGTGGCGCCGTCGGTGTCGCGACCGGTCGACTCGCGCTTGAAGAAGATGTTGAACCAGGCGGTGAAGCGGTGCCAGGCCACGCCCATGGTCAGGTTGGAGGAGATGACCATCAGCCAGATCATCGCCAGGACGACCTTGATCATCGCGATGACGACGATGGTCGTCTCCAGGGCGCCCTCGTTGCCGGCGACCCCGGCCGGGAAGAGCGCCTCGCCGACGATGCTGGAGATCGGGAAGTGGAAGGCGGTGAAGTCCTCGGGGTGGGCCGAGTCGATCTGGCCGAGGTTGTACTCCGCGCCGCGGATGAAGAGGATCGCGGCGCTCTCGACGAGCACGAACGCCTCGACGAAGTAGGCCTGCCACTGGTTGGAGCCGAAGAACCGGCTGCGGCGGCCCTTGTCGCGCGGGTGGTTCAGCTGGCGGACCACGATCAGGAAGATGATGCCGATCGTGCCGAGGAGGCCCAGGCCCTCGCTGACCCACTCGAAGAGGAAGAAGTGGCCGATGATCGGCAGCGCGAAGTCGGGGTTGAAGAGCTGGACGTAGCCGGTGGCCACTGCCGCGGAGAGCACGATGAAGGCGGCGTACACGAACCAGTGCATCACCCCGATCCAGTGCCACTGCAGCATCCGGGTGTGCAGGAGCGACTCCTTGAGCAGCGTCACCGAGCGTCGTACCGGGTTGTCGGTGCGGCTGATGGGGGTGCCGAGCCGGACGGTGGCCACGATGGCGCGCACCGCCCGCACGGTCATCGCCACGGCGACCGCCGTGAACGCCAGGGACACCACGATGGCGAAGGTCTGCATGCGGACGTGCTCCTCGGGTTCTGTTGGCGCGCGGCTACCTGCGCGCCTGCGTGAGCCTAGGCCCCAGCGTCGGTGCCGTCAGGCTCCAGTCGGGGTGAGATGGAGCCTACCGGGCGGTAACTTCAACGCCAGCGGGTGTCTGCGCAGCGGGCCGCCGCCCGGGGGTCACGAGCGGCGCACGCCGCGCAGGGTGCCGCGCTTGGTGAAGGTGGCGGTCATCTCGACCTCCGAGCCCCCGCTGCGGGCGCAGAAGCCGAAGGTTCGGCCCAGCCGGGTGTAGGGCTGGCCGACCTTGCGCATCACCTGCGTCGTGGTCATCCCGCGCTCCAGGCGGCGCTGCACGGTGGCCACCGGCAGCTGCCGCTCGGGGTTGCGGCAGGAGTCGGGGGCGATGCCGTAGGCCCGCTCCCACATCTGCAGGTAGCCCTCGGCGCCGCGGGCCATGTCGTCGAGCACCGCGCGGCCGTCACCCTGCTGGGAGTCCGCGACCCGGCCGAGGTCCTCGATCCAGTCGGGGTAGAGGCCGTACTGCGCGACCCCGTCGGCGTTGATGTCGTAGACCCGCTCGCCGGCGCGCTGCTGGCGCACGGTGACGCCGCCGAGGCCCTTGAAGGGGTAGGTGACCGGGTTGGGCACGTCGACGCCGCGCGGGTCGCCCTGGGCGCCGAGGCCGTTGATGTCGGCGCCGTAGCCCATGGCGAAGTAGTAGCGCTCGTCGGCCCAGCCCACGTGGCGGCGCCACTTCTCGACGAAGCCGGTGGAGTCGCCGGCGTACGGCGTGATGAAGCCGCCGAGCTCGTAGATGCGCGGGTAGGCGTCGGGCGTCGACCAGGAGTGGCTGGAGAGCAGGCCCTGGTAGCCCAGCTCCTCGATCTGGTCGAGGGCCTGGTTGCGCGCCTTGACGCTCATGTGGTCGGGGTCGAAGACGATCTTGCGCTCGGCGAGGCTGTTGATGGTGTGCTCGCCCAGGGTGGTCAGGCCGCGCGCGTTGCAGTGGTTGGTGCGCGGGTAGAGCGGCAGGGCGGGCAGGTTGAGGGTGCCGAAGAGCTGGCCGATCGCCCCGAAGAGCGCGTCCTGCTGGTCGGCGGAGATCTCGGGAGCCGCGAGGGTCTGGTTGCGGTCGTGGTTCTCGGTGTCGGCCGGGGCGCAGGTGCGCATGTCCCAGAACGTGCCGGTCTCGAGGAAGTTGGCGGCGTTGACCGCGACACCGGTCTCGCCGGCGTCGCCGGCGATGCCCGACAACGCGTTGTCGAACTTGTTGACCAGCTCCATCTGGCGCACGCCCAGGTCGTGCATCTCGTCCATCTGCTCGTCGATGGTCTCGGCGTCGCACTGGGCCAGGTCGCCCAGCGGCAGCTTCTTGAAGGTGCAGCCGAAGGGCACCGAGGTCTCGATGCCCAAGATCACGGCCATCTTGCCCTCGTTGATCACCTCGCGGGCCTCGAAGGGGCTGGTCACGATCCGGTAGAACCCCTTGCCGGGGCCGCCGAACTGGGCGTCGACGTAGTCCTGGAACTCGACGGTGCGCTGGATCTGCAGGCGCACGGAGTCCATGTCGTCGCAGGAGTTCCGCTTCAGCGGGTAGAGCTGGCACAGCTGGTTGTTCTCCACCAGCAGGTTGGTGAACAGGCGCTGGCCGCCGCGCCAGGCGCGCTCCATCCAGCGGTAGTAGGTGCCCTCGTGGGTCAGGGAGTTCGGCGCGGGCCAGTCGACGAAGGTGGGCCAGCCGACCGGGTCGTGGCCGACCTCGCCCGACAGGGCGGTCTCGAGCAGGGCGCCGTAGCCGCCGGTGAGGGTGTGGTCCTCGCAGTCGGTCAGCGCGACCTCGGCCCCGAACCGGTCCCAGGGCTTGCCGCAGTGCACCTCGCCGCCGAGGAACTCGTAGGCCATGTGGTGGGTGTGCGCGTCGACGTAGCCGCGGACCTCCTGGAAGGGCGTGACGCCGGTGTGGGGGCGGCCCTTGACGTCGACCTGGGCCTCGGGCCAGCGGGCGCAGCCCCGGGCGGTCGTGAGCCGGAACGCGGTGGCCCCGTCGAGCTCGAGCCGCTCGCCGTCGTTGGTGAACGAGAACCGCTTGCCCTTCTTGGTCGCGGTCCACACCGTGCTGTCGCTGGGCTGGGTGGCGGTGCCGCCCCCGCTGCTGCGCAGGGTCTCGTCGGGCAGCAGCAGCAGGTAGTCGCCCAGGTCGGTGGCCTGGAAGTAGGTCGGCTCGCCACCGGGGACCAGCGTGTAGCAGCCGCGCGCCATCGCGTAGCGGGTGCGCGGGTGCGTGGTGCGTTTCGGGTAGGCCTTGGTGGAGCCGAGCCGGGGGTCGCGCCGGGCCCGCTCCTGCGCGACGTACGCCGCCGCGGCGGCGCGCTCGGCCGCGGTCGTGGGGTCGCGGGTCTCCGCGCCGAGCTCGCCGGCCCGCGAGACCGCGTTCTTGGTGGCGGGGTCGACGTCGAGGCGCACCTCGTGCCCGTGGGCGTCGGTGAACGGCAGCGTCCCCTGCCCGCTGGCCGCGTCGTGGGCGGCCTGCAGCCCGCCGCGGGCCTGCGCGCCGCGCGCGGCGTCCGTCGCGGGGGTGCTGCTGCCCACCAGGCCGGGGAGCACGAGCGCGGCACCGACCACCAGGGCGGCGCCACCGGCGGTCCAGGCGAGCCGCCGGGTGGTGCCGGGCTCGCGGGAGCCCCGGGTGGGGCGGGTGTCGGACGGGGTGCGGCGCATGGTGACCTCCGGGGGGAACGAGACACGAAAGTGACACATGTTCACTGACCTGTCGAGACGCTCGTCACAGTGTGGGCACCCCGCGACGATCGCGCCGGGGTTCGCGGGAACTCGCCGGGCGTGGGATCAGTGCGGGTCGGCGTGCGGGGGCACGCCCGGCAGTGCCGCGGTCGGGCCGGCGGTCGCGGCCACCGCGTCCCCGTCGTCGCGAGCCAGGCCGGCGACGGCGCCCAGGATCAGCACCGTGCCCACGACGCCGCCGGGGCCGAGCCGCTCGCCCAGCACGACCGCGGCCAGCAGCGCCGCCGACAGCGGCTCCACCAGCGTGACCAGCGCGGCGGTCGAGCCGCTGGTGGTGCGCAGCCCCGCGTAGAAGGCGGCGTACGCCCCGGCCATCGTGAAGAGGCCGAGGTAGGCGAGCAGGGCCAGCGCGGCGGGGTCACCGGTGAGGTGCGGGCCACCACCGAGCAGGGCGACGGGCACCAGCGCCACCGCCCCGACGCCGGTCGTCGCGGTGGTCAGCACCAGCGGCGGGGTGTCGCGGGCCAGGGCGCCACCCCAGCCGGTGGCCAGGGCGTAGAGCACCCCGGCGGCCACGGCGACCAGGAGGCCGGCCAGGGGCCGTGGCCCCACGCCACCCCCACCGTGACCCGTCGAGGTCGAGACCAGGGCGAGGCCGGCCAGCGCGGCGGTCACCACGAGCAGCCGCGTCGGGCTCGGCGCCCGGCGGGCCGTCACCGCCTCGCTCACGCCCAGGAGCACCGGGGCCAGGCCCAGGCTCACCACCGTCGCGACCGTGACGCCGGCCCAGGTGACGGCCAGGAAGTAGAGGAGCTGGTAGCCCGCGGTGGCCAGACCCACGGCCAGCACCCGGCGCGGCCGCGCCCGCAGCAGCGCCAGCAGCCGCCCGCCGGTGCGCTGGGCGAGCACCACCGCCAGCAGGGCGGCCAGGGCGAGCGCGAGCCGCCAGGCGCTGATGGTCGGCACCGACAGCGGCACCTGCTCGCGGACCAGCTGCACGACCAGGCCGCCGGTGCCCCACAGGAACGCGGCCAGGGCGATCTGCGAGACGCCCCACCGCGTCGACGTGCTCACCGGGCCCGCCCGCCGCCCAGGCGGCGGGTGAGCTGGTCGGCGGTGCGGCGCACCTCCGCGGCCAGGGCCTCGACGCCGGCCGGCCGCTCGACCTCGTCGACGGGGTAGGTCACCGCCACCCCCGCGACGGGGTGGTCGTTGTGGTCGCGGACCGCGGCCGCGACGCTGGCCATCCCCGTGCTCACCTCGCCGTCCTCGGTTGCGTGCCCACGCGCCCGAGTCTGGACGAGCAGCTCGCGCAGGGCCGCCGGCGTCCGCGGCCCGAGACCGGTGCGCTCGACCATCCCCTCGGGGCCCGGGTAGGTGGCGCGCACCTGGGCCGCGGAGAGCCCCGCCAGCAGCGCGCGGCCGCTGGCGGTCAGGTGGGCGGGCAGCCGCACGCCCACGTCGGTGACCAGCGGGGCGCGGCCCGGGGCGCGCTCCTCGAGGACGTAGAGCACGTCACGCCCGTGCAGCACCGCCAGGTGGGCGTTGTGGCCGGTGCGGTCGACGAGGGCGGCCAGCGCCCGCCGTGCGATCCGCTGCAGCGGCACCTGGCGGGCGTAGCCGCTGCCGACCTCGAAGGCCGCGACCCCCAGCCCGTAGAGGTGCTCCTCGGGCAGGTGGGTCACGAAGCCCTCCTCCACCATCACGCCGAGCAGGTGGTACGCCGTGGAGCGGGGCAGGTCGCAGGCGCGGGCGATCCGGTCGACCGGCACCGGGTCGGGCTGGCCGGCCAGGAAGCGCAGCACCCGCAGGGTCCGGGTGGCCGCAGGCACCTGCGAGCCCTGGGGCGCGGGCTGCCGCGGGGACTGGTCGGAGGCCATGCGCGCAGCCTCCCAGACAGCAAGGCGGCTCAGGCGCGGTGGCGCCCCTCGGGTCCGTCGTCGGTGCCCTGCGTGTCCTGGGTGCTCTGCGTGTCGTCGGTGCCCGTGCCGGTGCTCGTCTCGGGGGCGAGCTCGTCCGCGGCGCGCAGCTGGTCCTCCTGCTGCGCCTCGTCGTGGGCGAGCACCTGCTCGGCGAGGTGCACCTCGGCGTCGGCCTCGTCGGCCCGGGCGTGCGCCTCGTCGGCGCGGACCTGGGCCTCCTCGACCCGGTTGCGCGAGGCGGCGATCGGCTCGTCGTGGGCGGCCGCGGCGGCCCGCAGCTGACCGGCCTGCTCGACACGGGCGGCGCGCAGGCGGGCGTTGCGCCTCGTCAGCGCGACGACGGCGAGACCCACGAGGACCGCGACGACCAGGACGGCGATGACGAGGAGGACGAGGCTGGTGGTGGACATGTAGATCTCCTACCCCGCTGGCCAGCGGTCGAACCCCGCTCACCCCTCAGGTCAGGTCGTGCTCCTCGCGCACCGGCACCAGTCGCACGGCCAGGAGCGGGAAGAGCCCCGCCAGCGCGAACGCCGCGGCGTACCCGGCCCGGTCGACGAGCAGGCCGGCCAGCGGGGGGACGGCCGAGGCGGTGAGGTACTGCGCGGTGTTCTGGGCGCCCAGCGCCCGCCCCGACCAGTGCGGTCCGGCGCGCTCGGCGACGGCGGTGAAGGCGAGCCCGTTGTCGGCGACGGTCAGGACCGTGGCCAGCACCACGAGCGGCACCGCGACCGCGGCGTCCTGGCCGGCGGCCAGGCCCAGCAGCACCATGGTGGCGCCGGCGGCCACGGCCACCCAGCGCAGCGGGCGCAACCGGCTGGCGACCACGTCGCTGAGCTGGCCGGCCGCGATCCGGCCGAGCGCGCCGGCGAGCTGGGCGCCGGCGACCAGGCTGCCCGCGGCCGCGGCCGACCAGCCCCGGTCGCTGACCAGCCAGACCAGCGCGAAGGTCCACACCAGGAACTGCGGCACCACCAGCAGCACCGAGACGCCGTGGATGCGCGCCAGGTAGGAGTCGCGGCGGTAGGGGTTGGGTGCGCGCTCGCCGGCGCTGAGGGCCGGGCGCGGCGGGTCGACCACGACCAGGGCCACCACCAGCGCGGCCGCGGCCGCGACGACGACCGGGACGGCCAGGGCGGTGGCGACGCCGTACGTGTCGGCGACGACGGCGATGCTGACGGCGGCGAGCGCGACCCCGGTGGGCTGGGCCATCTGGCGCACCCCCATCGCCAGCCCGCGCCGGTGCGGCGGGAACCAGCCGACGACGACGCGCCCGCTGGCCGAGCCCGTGCTGGCCGCGGCCGCGCCGGCGACCAGCAGCGCCACGAAGAGCGCGACCGGGCCCCGCGCCGCCATCGCGACCAGCCCGACGACGGCGGTCAGGGCGAGCCCGCTGACCAGCACGAAGCGCTCGCCGCGGCGGTCGGTGAGCAGGCCCCACGCCACCAGCGTCAGCATCACCCCGATCGTCGGGGCGGCGGCGACCAGCCCGGCCTGCGGCAGGCTCAGCCCCTCGTCGCGCAGCACCGGGATCAGGAAGGCCGGGCCGTGGATGGTCACCGCGGCCGCGCCCTGCGCCAGCGTCGAGGCGCCGAGCATCGCCCACCGGCGGCGGGAGGAGGGCTCGGTCGCGGGCGGGCGGGTGGTCACCGCCCCATCTGACGCCCTCGGGGGCCGGGGGAGCCACCTCGTCCCACGGATCCGGGGTGTGAGAAACCAGACGGCCCGGGGCGAGGGCCCGCGTGCTGCGGGTCGTCGCCCCGGGCCGGTGCCGGGTGGTGCCGGGTGCTGCGGGTGGCTCAGCGGTCGGCGATGGTCACCTTCGAGGTGGCCAGGTCGACCACCGCGCCGGTGCCGTCGAGCAGCGTGATCCGCAGCCCGATGATCCGGATGCCGTTCTTGATCTTCTTCTTCAGGCCGGTCTGGATCTTGAGCAGACCGGGGATCTCGAGGCCGTCGAGGTCCTCGAGGCTCTGCGCGTCGCCGCCGCCGGCGGTGATGGCGCCGACCTTGGCCGAGGCGCTGCGCTTGAGCCGGCCGCTCTTGAGGCGGGTCACCTTGGCCTTCGACTCGATCGCGTCGAGGACCAGGGCACCGTCGCCGAGGTCGAGCTTCGCGATGCGCGCCACCTCGGTGCCGACCGCCTTCTTCCTGGTCTGCTTGCCCTTCTGGCGGGCGCTGGCGGCCTGCACGACGATCTGGTCGCCGAGGTTGACGTCGGCGGCGTCGGCCGCCTGCCACTCGTTGTCGGTGCCCAGGCACGGCATCGTCTGCCGCACGACGCGACCGACCTGGACCAGCTCGCCGAGGACGTTGGCCTTCACCGGGATCGCGCTGCCGCCGAAGATGCCGGTCTTGAAGCCCTTCTCGAGCTTCGACATGCTGCGCGCGACCTTCACGGTGGTGCCGGTCGGGATCACCTCGATCACCACGCCCACGGCGTAGGCGCGCGAGCGGTTCTTGTCCGGCTCGGGCTTCTCGATCATCCGGCCCAGGCTGATGTTGGCGATCCCCGGGATCGGGATGGTCTGGCCGGGCGAGGGGATGTCGATCTGGATGGGGTCGCCGCCCGCCGGGGTCAGGGTGATGCCCGCGATCTTGGTGACCGCGGAGGAGGCCCAGCCCTCCTCGGTGTCGAAGGAGGCCTTGGTCGTCGAGACGATGCCCGAGATCGACAGGCTGCCCAGCGGGGTCTCGGCGAGGACGATCTCGGCGACCTTGTGCTTGGACTTCTGGAAGGTCGTGGTGCCCTTCTTCTTGCTGACCACGCGGGAGAAGACACCGCGCACGGTCCCCAGACCCGGGACCTCGGTCTCCTCGACGAAGTTGCGGTTCTTCTTGCCGGCGATCGTGGTGCAGGCCATCGAGCTCAGCGCCACCCGGCTGGAGTCGACGGGCAGGTCGCCGCCCTCCACCACGGTGCCGTAGCCGTTGCCCTTGAAGACGAAGGGGGTGCGGGTGCGCTTCTCGGCGACGGCCGGGGCCGCGGAGGTGGCTGCGCCGTCGCGGGGGGTCGGTTCGGCGGCGGTGGCGGGGGCGAGCGAGAGGCCGAGGGCCAGGGCGGCCGTCGTGGCCAGGGTGGCCACGAAGGGCAGGGGCTTGGTGGGGGACATGAGACTCCTTCGACGCCTACTCCTGGTCCCGAGACAGGATCTGCGTGGTCGGTGGGGGAAGCGGTGTACTGCTGGTACGGACCAGTCTGGCTGATCGTGGACGCCGGTGTGGCGTTTTGCACCACCCGATCGGTCAAGACTGGTAAAGGCACGCCACACTGGCGGCCATGAAGGCACTCGTGCTCGGCGGCGGCGGCATCACCGGTATCGCGTGGGAGACCGGCCTGCTCGCCGGGTTGGCCGACGCGGGGGTCGACCTGACCGGCGCCGACCGGGTCGTGGGCACCTCGGCCGGCTCGATCGTCGGCTCCCAGGTCACCAGCGACACCCCGCTCGACGAGCTCTACCGGCGCCAGCTCCTGGAGCCCGGCCACCCCGAGGGCCCCACCGAGGCGGCGCTGGCCGCGATCGGGCCGCGGGTGCTGGCGACGTACGCCGTCGCGGTGCTGCGCTCGCGCCGCGACCCCGAGGTCTTCGGGCGGCTGCTCGGCTCCCGCGCCGTGCGGGCCGCCGCGCGGGGGCGCACCCCGAGCATCGCCGAGCGCTACGACCAGGTGCGCCAGCGGCTGACCACCACCACCTGGCCCGAGCGCGACCTCGTGGTGACCGCCGTCGACGCGGCCACCGGCGAGCTGGCCGCCTTCCGCGGCGGCGGCGACGTGGGCCTCGAGGACGCCGTCAACGCCTCCTGCGCGGTGCCGTGTGTCTACCCGCCGATCCCGATCGGGGGCCGCACCTACGTCGACGGCGGGATGCGCTCGGGCGCCAACGCCGACCTGGCCGCCGGGTGCGACCCGGTCGTGGTGCTCTCGCCGCTCGACCGTTCGGTCGGCCCGCTGCGCAGCGCCCGCCAGCAGCTCGCCGAGCTCGGCGTGCCGCACCTGGTGATCACCCCGGACGACGGCTCCCGTGCCGCGATCGGCTCCAACGTGCTCGACCCCGCCGCCCGGCCCGGCTCCGCGCGCGCCGGTCACGCCCAGGCCGCGGCACACGTCGCCCGGGTGCGCGAGCTCTGGGGCTGAGCGGCCGCGCTCAGCGGGGGCTGTCGAGCAGCATCGTGATCGGGCCGTCGTTGACGCTCTCGACCTGCATGTCGGCGCCGAAGCGGCCGCGCTCCACGTGGGCGCCGAGGCGCTCGAGCTCGCCGCACAGCGCGTCGTACAACGGCTCGCTGACGGGGCCCGGGGCGGCGGCCGACCAGGAGGGGCGGCGGCCCTTGCGGGTGTCGCCGTAGAGGGTGAACTGGCTGACCACCAGCACCGGGGCGTCGTCGTCGGAGGCCGAGCGCTCCTCGCGCAGCACCCGCAGCTCCCAGATCTTCCGGGCGGTCCAGGCGACGTCGGCCGGGCCGTCGTCGTGGGTGACGCCGAGGTAGACCAGCAGCCCGGGCCGGTCGGTGTGGCCGACCACCTCGCCGTCGACGGTGACGCTGGCACGCAGGGTTCGCTGGATGACGGCTCGCACGCACCCATCGTGGCCCAGGACCGGCTGCGGCCTGGACGCCGCCCCGCGGGTCGAGCAGTCTGGGGCGGTGCCGCACCCGCAGATGTACGACGACGACGACCCGGTCCTGGCCCGCGTGCGCACCCTGGCGCTCGCGCTGCCCGACGCCGCCGAGAAGGTCAGCCACGGCCGCCCGGCCTTCTTCACCACGAAGGTGTTCGCCTACTACGGCGGCTCGGTGAAGGTGGCCGGCAGCTACGTGCAGCACGAGCAGGCCGTGATGGTGCTGACCGACCCCGACGACCGCCAGGCGCTGGTCGACGACCCGCGGGTCTTCGTGCCGGCCTACCTCGGTCCGTCGGGCTGGCTGGGCGTCGACCTCGACCTGGAGGGCTCGGACTGGGACGAGGTCGCCGAGCTGCTCGACGCCTCGTACCGGCGCACCGCCGGGGCGCGCCGGGTGGCGCGCCTCGACGGCCGCTGAGCGCGGACCCAGCCCCGCTCAGCCCGGGCTCAGGACTCGAGCGCCTGCACGGCCTCGTGGATCGAGAGGGTGCGCCGGGCGGACTCGACGTGCAGGTTCTCGACCATCTTGTTCTTGTAGGTCACCACGCCGGAGCCCTGTCCGTCCTCCCAGGCCTGGATCAGGCCGCGGGCGTCCTCGACCGCCTCCGGCGAGGGCGCGAACTGCTCGTTGGCGGGCGCGACCTGGCCGGGGTGGATCAGCGTCTTGCCGTCGAAGCCCATCTGGCGGCCCTGGGCGCACTCGGCGAGGAAGCCCTCGGCGTCCTTGACGTCGTTGTAGACGCCGTCGAGGATCTGCACGCCCGCGGCCCGGGCGGCCAGCAGGCTCAGCGACAGCGAGGTCAGCAGCGGGGCGCGGCCGGGCACGTGCTCGGCGTACAGCTCCTTGACCAGGTCGTTGGTGCCCATCACGAGCACCGCGAGCCGGTCGGAGGCGGCCGCGATCTCGCGGACGTTGAAGATCGCCTCGGGGGTCTCGACCATCGCCCACAGGCGGGTGTGGTCGGGGGCGCCGGCCTTCTCGAGAGCGGCGACCAGGGTGCGGACCTCCTCGGCGCTGTTGACCTTGGGCACCACGACGCCGGCAGGGCCGGCCTGGGCGGCGGCGACGATGTCGTCGTCGTGCCACTCGGTGCCGATGCCGTTGACGCGGATCGTCACGGTGCGCCGGCCGTACTCGCCGGACGAGGCGGCCGCGGCGGCCTGGTCGCGGGCGGCGGGCTTGGCGTCGGGGGCGACGGCGTCCTCGAGGTCGAGGATCAGGCCGTCGCAGGCGATCGACTTGGCCTTCTCGAGCGCCCGCTCGTTGGAGCTGGGCATGTAGAGGACGCTGCGCAGGGGGGTCACGTCGGTCATCTCAGGCGTCCTCTCCGGGCAGGGTGATCGCGTCGTACTGCTTCTTCAGGTCGGGGTCGATCGCGGCCAGCTCCTCGGCCAGCTCGACCATCACCAGGCACTGCTTGAGGGAGGCGTCGTCCTCCATCTTGCCGTCGAGCATCACCGCGCCGGTGCCGTCGCCCATCGCGGCGACCACGCGCCGGGCGTGGGTGACGTCCTCGACGCTGGGGCTGAAGACGCGGTTGGCGATCGCGATCTGCTTGGGGTGCAGGCTCCAGGTGCCGACGCAGCCGAGCAGGAAGGCGTTGCGGAACTGGTCCTCGCAGGCCACCACGTCGGCGATGTCGCCGAAGGGGCCGTAGTAGGGGTAGATGCCGTGCATCGCGCACGCGTCGACCATCCGGGCGATCGTGTAGTGCCACAGGTCCTGCTGGTACGTCGTGCGGGCGCCGTTGATCGCCTCCTCGCCGGAGCCGTCGGGGTCCTGGCGGACCAGGTAGCCGGGGTGGCCGCCGCCGACCCGGGTGGTCTTCATCCGGCGGTCGGCGGCCAGGTCGGCCGGGCCCAGGGAGAGGCCCTGCATGCGGGGGCTGGCGCCGCAGATCTCCTCGACGTTGGCCACGCCGCGCGCGGTCTCGAGGATCGCGTGCACCAGGATCGGCTTCTCTAGCCCGGCCTTGGCCTCCAGCTGGGCCAGCAGCCGGTCGACGTAGTGGATGTCCTCGGCGCCCTGCACCTTCGGCACCATGATCACGTCGAGCTTGTGCCCGATCGCCGGCACCAGCGTGGTCAGGTCGTCGAGCACCCAGGGGCTGTCGAGGGCGTTGATCCGGGTCCAGAGCTGGGTCGGCCCGAAGTCCGTCTCCTGGGCGATCTTCACCAAACCCTCGCGGGCGGCCTCCTTGTTGTCGGCCTTGACGGCGTCCTCGAGGTTGCCGAGCAGCACGTCGACGCTGCCGACCATCTGCGGGATCTTCGCCGCCATCTTGGCGTTGCTGGGGTCGAAGAAGTGGATCGCCCGGCTCGGGCGGGCCGGGATCTCCGTCGGCGGGGTCGGCGCCCCCACGGCGAGGGGGCGGAAGAAGTCCTTGGCGCTGCGGCTCGAGCTGGGCATGCGCGCGAAAGTAGCAGCGAAGCATTACCCGTGGGTATGACGGATCTGACAGCGGTGGGGTGTGGAGGGGCCCGGCGGGAGTTTCATCGGGTACCCGATGGACCTCGCGCTACCTGCACGAAGGTTCAGCCCGGTGGCGCCAGTTTCATCGGGTACCCGATGAACCTTCGGCGGGGCCGGGGCGGGAGCGGCGCCACCAGGGGCGGCGGGGCGGGCGGGTGGCGGCGGCCAGCGCCTGGGCCTGCACCTGGGCGCGGACGGCGGCCGCGCGCGCCGTACGCCGCTCGGCCCAGGCGGCGAGGGTGGCCTCGACGTCGCGGGGCATGGTGATGAGCGGGGGCGTGCCGTCGGCGGGGGTGTAGCGGGCGCGGATGACGCGGGCGTTGAAGTCCTCGACCTCGCGCCGGGCCTCGCGCTCGACGGTGAGGGCGTCGAGGCGGGCGTCGAGCTCGGCGTCGTCCTTGCGCAGCTGCAGGCTCGGGGGCAGCACGCCGGTGATCTGCTCGCGCTCGACGAGGCGCTTGACCCACCAGTCGGGGTCGTGCTCGGAGCCGAGGTCCTCGATGGGGCGCCCGCTGCCGGGCAGGTCGTCGAACTCGCCCTTGGCCATCGCCACCCGGACCTGCTGGTCGACCCAGGCGGTCTGGTTGCCGATCCGGGCGGCGGCGATGCTCTCGCCGCTGCGCTTGCGCCGCTCGACCTCGTCGGCGGCCTGGGACTCGTCGGTGGGCCGCGCGGCGTCGGCGCGGCGGTGCGGCTCCTCGGACATGTCGCCACCTCCCTGGTCCCGATCCTAGGCGGTGGGTCCGAGCCGACCAGGGCTCAGAAGGCGTTGAAGCGCCACTGCACCAGCACCAGCGCGAGCAGCCCCAGCGTGCCGGCGCAGGCGGGTCCGACCAGCAGCCAGGCGAAGGCGGCGTCACGCACCCGTGCGCCGACCAGCACCACCACGGCGGAGACGAGAAAGGGGACCAGCAGCATGATCGCCACCGCGACGGCGAGCGGGTCGACGGAGAAGGCGACGGCCAGGGCGACGCACCCGGCGACGGCCAGCGCGTCGAGCACGAGCGTGGCACGCGCGGTACGCCGCAGCGCCGGGCTGCGTCGTGCGGCGCGGTCGGGGCGGGGCTCGCCGGTGGTGGCGGAGCGGCTCTCGAGCCCGGGGTCGGTGGTCATGGGCACATCCTGGTCCTCGGCCGTGGCCGGCGTGGTCGTGGTGGGACTTCGGTGGGAGATCGGTCAGTAGGCGAGGTGGCGGCTGGCCGCGAGCCCGACCAGGCCGACCAGGCCGAGCGCGGTCCAGGCCAGCGCCCGGGCGCGGCCGGGGCTGTGCCGCCGGGCGCGGTGGGCGGCGCCCAGCAGCGCCAGCGACGTCAGCGCCGGGGCGGCGAGGATGACGACGTAGACGAAGCCCACCCCCGCCCACGGGTCGGGGTCGACCCAGGCCTGGGCCCCCAGCGCGACCGCCGCCGCCAGGGCGAGGGCGCAGGTCACCAGCGCGAGCAGCGCCGGCACGGCGTAGGCCGCGCCCGGGGAGCGCGGCGCCGTCACATCGGCCACAGCACGGCGAGGGCGCCGAACGCCAGCCACGTCATGCCGGCGGCGGCGACGCAGGCCAGCGCCAGCGAGACCCGCGGGGCGCGGGGGCGCAGCCGGCGGGCCGCCCAGGTCAGCGCCAGCGCCAGGAGCACCGGCGCGGCCAGGAGGACGGCGAAGAGGTAGTAGAAGTCGGCGTACTCGCTCGGGTCGGTGGCGCCGGCCACGCACAGGGCCACCACGCCGACCAGGGCGAGGGCGCTGAGGCCCAGCACGACCCGGGTGGCGACCCGGTACGCCGTGCGGGCGCGGGGCGAGCGGCCCGGCGGGGCGCCGTACGACGTCGGGGTGGGGGTGGTGGGGGAGCTCATGGGCACAGCCTTCCCCGCGGGCCCCTGCTCAGTCGTGAGCCCGGGTACTCGGATCGGTGCTCAGCCGACGGGCACGGCGTCGAGCGCCGTGTCGGGCACGGTCTCGACGGGTCGCGGCATCATCAGGAGCACCAGGGCGGCCACGACGGCCGAGACCGAGCAGATCGCCCACACGGTCAGGTAGCCCGACAGCGGCGCCTGGCCCGCGCCCGGTTCGCCGAGGGAGCCGGTGGAGGCCAGGGCGATCGCGAAGACCGAGCTGGCGAAGGCGCCGCCGACCGTCTTGGTCGCGTTGGTCATGCCGGTCGCGAAGCCGGTGCGGTCGGGCGGGGCGGCGGCCGCCGCGGTGGCCGGCAGCGCCGCCACCAGGGCGCCGGAGCCGATGCCCGCGATCGCCATGTTGACCAGGGTCTGGGTCGTGGAGTCGTGGAAGGGCAGGAACAGCCCGTAGCCCAGCGCCACCAGCAGGGCGCCGGCCACCAGCGCCCCGCGGGGGCCGAGCAGGCGGGCGGTCAGCGGCAGGGTGAGGGCGCCGACGGCCAGGAAGACGACGTAGACGCCCACGAGCGTGGAGACGAACGCGGCGTCGGCGCCGAGGCCGTAGCCGGCGACGTCGGGGTCGGTGCGCGCGAAGGTCGAGAGCGGGATCTGGGCGCCGAGCACCGAGATGCCGAAGAGGAACGCGGTCAGCTGCACCGGCCACTGGCCGCGGGTCGCCAGCAGCCGGACGTCGATCATCGGGTCGGCGCGGGCGGCCTCGACACGGTGGAACGGCACCAGCACAGCCAGCCCGGCCGCGATCAGCAGCCACGGCAGCACGCTGCCGGGGCCCTGGAGCCGGACCGCGATCAGCCCACCCATCACCAGCAGCAGCGCGGCGGTGACCAGGCCCAGGCCCGGCCAGTCGAACCCGCCGGTGGCCTCGCCGGGGGCGTCGTCGATGCCGATCCAGATGATGACCAGGCACGCGGTGACCACGACGGCCGGCAGCGCGAGCAGCACGGTCATCGAGGTGCTCTCGACCAGCGCCCCCGAGGTCAGCGCGCCGATGATGACGGCCAGCTCGAGGGCGCCGACGAGGACCGCGGCCGAGCGCCGGGTGAGCACGCCCTGGCGACCGGAGCCGGCGGTGCGCCGGTAGATGATCGCGACCTCGAGCGGCAGCCACACGACGTAGAAGCCCTGCAGCGCCCAGGCGACCAGGAAGGTCTCGAAGGACGGTGCGAAGGCGACGCCCCACGAGGCGACCGCGGTGACCGCGGTCGAGATCAGCAGCACCTTCTTGTGGCCCACGAGGTCGCCGAGGCGGGCCAGCGGCGGCACGCACAGCGCCGAGACCAGCAGCTGGGCGGCCTCGAACCAGTTGACGTCGGCGTCCTGGATGCCCAGGTGGTCGGCGATGTCGCTGAAGATCGGGGTGTAGTAGCCCTGCAGGACGCCGCTGGCGAGCTCGACGACGACGAGGAAGCCGACGACGGTGGCCAGGCCACGGGCGCCGGGGGGCAGGGAGCGGTTCACGGGAGCCTCTCGAGGAGTCGGCGGTACCAGTCGACGCCGTCGAGGAAGGCCTCGACGCCGATGTGCTCGTCGTAGGAGTGGATCGACTCGCGCTGCTGCTTGGTCATCCGGAACGGCGCGAAGCGGTAGACCCGCTCGCAGATCGCGGTGAAGTGCCGCGCGTCGGTGGCGGCCATCATCACGTACGGCGCCGGCACGGCGTCGGGGAAGACCTCGGTGATGGTGTCCTCGAGCAGCGCGAACGCCTCGTCGACGCTGCCGTGCCCGCCCCGGCCGTCGGTGGTCGAGTACGGCGAGACGGGGCTGGCCTCGCTGCTCTCGACCACGTCGACCTCGACGCCCCTGCCGACGGTGCGGCGCACGTGGGCCAGCACCTCCTCGACGGTGTCGCCGACCATCAGCCGCATGTTCACCCCGGCCTTGGCGGTGGCGGCGATGACGTTGAGCGCGGGGGAGCCCGACAGCGTGGTGACCGCGACGGTGGTGCGGGTCATCGCGGCGGTCTCGGGGCCGGCCGCGAGCAGGACCCGGGTCAGCGCCGGGCGCAGCCGCTCGGCGTTGGCCATCAGCGGCCGCAGCGGCAGCGGTGCGTGCGGCGCCAGGCGGCGGAAGAGCTCGATGGTGGGGGCCGGCAGGCTCGCGGGCAGCGGTGCCTTCTCGAGCCGGGTGACGGCGCGCGCGACGCGGGCGACCGGACCGTTGCGCGCGGGCGTCGAGGCGTGGCCGCCGCGGCCCTCGGCGCGCAGCTCGACCGAGGTGATGCCCTTCTCGGTCACGCCGATGACCCCGATCGGCGCACCGACGCCGGGGAAGGCCTCCGAGGCGATGGCACCGCCCTCGTCGAGCACGAACCACGGGCGTACGCCGCGCCGGCGCAGCTCGTCGACGGCCAGCGGCGCCGCGTGGCCGAAGACCTCCTCGTCGCAGCCGAAGGAGAGCCACACGTCCTGGGCGGGGGTGTGCCCGGCCTCGAGGAGCGTCTCGACGGCCTCGCAGATGCCGACCAGGCAGCCCTTGTCGTCGAGGGTGCCGCGGCCCCAGATGCTGCCGTCGGCGATCGCGCCGCTGAAGGGCGGGTGCTGCCACTCGCCCTCGACGGGCACCACGTCGAGGTGGGCCATCAGCACCACGGGCCGCGCGTCGCTCGCGCCGCGCCAGTGGAAGAGGAGTCCGTGGGTGTGCACCCGGGTCAGGTCCAGGTGCCGGTGCAGCAGCGGGAACTGCGTCTCGAGCTCGACGAGGAAGGCGTCGAAGGCGGCGGTGTCGACCAGGTCGGGGTCGCGGTGGCTCACCGTCGGGATCCGTACGAGTGCCTGCAGCTTGCCCACCGCGCGCGACTGCTCCGCGCCCTCCCTCAAGGTCACGGGCGGCAGGCTACGCGGTGCGGGGGCCGGCCCGGGGCCGAACGCCCGGTCCCACCTGGTCTCGCATCCGAGACACGGGTGGGGCGGGGGTCGTTGACCCGCCACGCGGCGGTGGCTGGACTGGTGCCGTGCCCCTCCGCCCCTGCTCAGCCCCAGCCGCCGCGGTGCACCACGTCGCCCACCGGACGTCGGCGACGGGTGGCCGGCGAGCCCTTCGCGCCGGTGCCCTCGGCGCGGTGGCCGATCGTGATCACGCCGATCGGGTCGACGTCGTCGGGCACCCCGAACTCCTCGCGCACCTCGGGCTCGCGGTGCGGCGGCAGCCCGAAGAAGCAGGCGCCGAGCCCCTCGTCGACCGCGGTCTGCAGGATCAGCAGGCTCGCCATCGCCGCGTCCATGTGCCAGTAGGGCACCGTCCACGGGTCGCCGGCCGGTGCGCCGTTGCGCCGGCGGGTGCCGTCCTTGTCGGGCTGGGCGTAGCGGTCGAGGTACGCCGCGCGGCTGCTGCACGGCACGACCACCACGGGGGCGCGCATCATCCCGGCCAGCCAGCGGTCCGGGTCGTCGACGTCGTCGGAGGTCGTGCGCCAGAAGCGGCGCACGTCGTCGGGGGTGTCGAGCACCAGGAACGACCAGCCCTGGCTGAACCCGGCGCTGGGCGCTCGGGTGGCGTTCTCGAGCATCCGGTCGACCTGCTCGCGGGCCACCGGCCGGTCGGCGTAGTCGCGGACCATCCGGCGGCGGCGTACGACGTCCTGGAACTCCATGGCGACGAGTATGGCCACGAGCTCGGACACGGCCAGCGTGGGGCGAGAGGCAGGTGGCCCGGTGGCCGATGACTTCGAGGCGATGTGGGGCGCGCTGGCGCCGGTGGGCCGCTCGGCCGCTAGCGGCGGCTACTTCCGCCAGCCGTGGGCCGGCGCCGAGCGCGAGCTGCGGGCCTGGTTCGTGGAGGCGTGCGAGCAGCGCGGCCTGCGCGTGCAGGGCGACGGCCTGGGCAACCTCGTCGGCTGGTGGGGCGAGGAGCACGCGACCCGCCCCGACGAGCGGCTGCTGACCGGCTCGCACCTCGACTCGGTGCTCGACGGCGGGGCGTACGACGGCCCGCTCGGCGTCGTCTCGGCGCTCGCGGCGATCGACCGGATGCGGGAGCGCGGCGTGGTGCCGGCCCGGCCGGTCGGGGTCTCGGTCTTCGTCGAGGAGGAGGGCTCGCGCTTCGGCCTGGCCTGCCTGGGCTCGCGGCTGCTGACCGGCGCGACGACGTGGGAGCGGGCGCGCGAGCTGCGCGACCGCGACGGCGTGGCGCTGCCCGATGCGCTCGAGGCGGCCGGGCTGCCGGGCCCACAGGCCGGCGACCCCGACCTGCTGGCGGGCGTGACGACCTTCGTGGAGCTGCACGTCGAGCAGGGCCGGGCCCTGGTCGACCTGGGCCGCGCGATCGGGGTGGCCAGCGGGATCTGGCCCCACGGGCGCTACCGCTTCGAGCTGAGCGGCACCGCCGACCACGCCGGCACCACGCGGATGGAGGACCGGGCCGACCCGATGCTGACCTACGCGACGACCGCGCTGGCCGCCGACGAGGAGGCCCGTCGGGCCGGCGCCCGCGCCACCTTCGGGCGCGTCGAGGTGGTGCCCAACGGCACCAACGCCGTGCCGTCGCGGGTCACCGCCTGGCTCGACGCGCGCTGCGAGTCCGAGGGCGCCCTGGCCGAGCTGGTGGCCGGGCTGGAGCGGCGCGCCCGGCAGCGCGCCGAGGTCGACGGCACCGAGGTGCGGGTGGTCGCCGAGTCGGTCTCGGGCCTGGTCTCCTTCGACCCCGACCTGGCCCGCCGCGTCGCCGCCGACCACACCGGCGGCGACTGGCCGGTGCTGCCCACCCAGGCCGGCCACGACGCCGGCATCCTCTCCGGCGCCGGCATCCCGACCGTGATGCTCTTCGTGCGCAACCCCACCGGCGTCTCGCACTCCCCGGCCGAGCACGCCGAGCTGCCCGACTGCCTGGCCGGCGTCGACGCGCTGGCCGACACCCTCGAGCGGCTGTGCACGTGACGGGGCCGGTGACGGGGCCGACGGCGTACCTGCTCGAGCGGGCCTGGGTCGGCGGGCGGGTCGAGGACGACGTGCTGGTCGAGGTCGAGGGCGGCCGGTTCACCCAGGTCGAGGCGTCGGCGCGGGTGCCGTCCGGGGTCGAGCGGGTCCCCGGTCTCACGCTCCCCGGCCTGGCCAACAGCCACAGCCACGCCTTCCACCGGGCGCTGCGCGGGCGCACCCAGCGCGGGGGCGGGACGTTCTGGACCTGGCGCGAGCAGATGTACGACCTCGCCGGGCGCCTCGACCCCGACGACCTCCTGGCTTTGGCCACCGCGCTCTACCGCGAGATGGCCTCGGTCGGGATCGCGACGGTGGGGGAGTTCCACTACCTGCACCACGCCCCCGACGGACGCCCCTACGCCGAGCCCAACGAGACCGGCCTGGTCCTCGTCGAGGCCGCCCGGCGCGCCGGGATCCGGCTCACGCTGCTCGACACCTGCTACCTCTCCTCGGGGTTCGGGGCGCCGGTCGAGGGTGCGCAGGTGCGCTACAGCGACGGCGACGCCGAGCGGTGGGCGCGGCGGGTCGAGGCGCTGGCCGCCGCGGTCGCCGACCAGCCCCACGTGGTCGTCGGCGCGGCGGTGCACTCGGTGCGCGCCGTGCCGCGCGAGCAGCTGGCGACCGTGGTCGAGGGCGCCCGGGGCCGGCCGCTGCACGTGCACCTGAGCGAGCAGCGCGCCGAGAACGACGCCTGCCGCGCGGCGTACGACGCCTCGCCGACGCAGGTGCTCGCCGAGGCCGGGGTGCTGGGCCCGCTGACCAGCGCGGTGCACGCGACCCACCTCGACGACGCCGACGTGCTGGCCCTCGGCGCGAGTCGCACGCACGCCTGCTTCTGCCCCACCACCGAGCGCGACCTCGGCGACGGGGTCGGGCCGAGCCGGGCGCTGCACGACGCCGGGAGCGCGCTGACGCTGGGCTCCGACAGCCACGCCGTGGTCGACCTCTTCGAGGAGATGCGCGCCGTCGAGCTCGACGAGCGGCTCGTGGCCGAGCGCCGCGGGCACTGGGCCGCCGCCGAGCTGCTCGGGGCCGGGCTGCGCCACGGCGCGCTCGGCCTGGACGACGCCGGCGCGATCGCGGTCGGGGCGCGCGCCGACCTGGTCACGCTCGACACCACCAGCCCCCGCACCGCCGGCACCGGGGCCGACGAGCACACCGCCGTCTTCGCCGCCACCGGCGCCGACGTCACCCGGGTCGTCGTCGACGGACGCCTGGTGCACACCCGCGAGCAGGCCCCCGAGGTCGGCCGCGACCTCGCCGCCGCGATCGACCGCGTCTGGAAGGACGACCGATGACCTCCCTGCTGATCACCGGCATCGCCGAGCTCGCCACCAACGACCCCGCCCGGGTCGGGCCCGGCGACGTCCTCGGGCTGGTGCCCGACGCGGCCGTCGTCGTCGAGGGGGGACGGGTCGCGTGGGTCGGACCCGCCGCCGAGGCCCCGGCCGCCGCCGCCGCGGTCGACGTCGGCGGCCGCGCGGTGCTGCCCGGCTTCGTCGACAGCCACAGCCACCTCGTCTTCGCCGGCGACCGGTCGGCGGAGTTCGCGGCCCGGATGGCCGGCGAGAGCTACTCAGCCGGGGGCATCCGCACCACCGTCGCCGCCACCCGCGCCGCCACCGACGAGCAGCTGCTGGCCCACGCCGCCGGGCTGGTGGCCGAGATGCGCCGCCAGGGCACCACCACCGTCGAGATCAAGAGCGGCTACGGCCTCAGCGTCCACGACGAGGCCCGCTCGCTCGCGGTCGCGCGCGAGCTCACCGACGAGACGACCTTCCTCGGCGCCCACGTCGTGCCACCCGAGCACGCGGGTGACCCGGCGGCGTACGTCGACCTGGTCACCGGCCCGATGCTCGAGGCGGCCGCGCCGCACGCCCGCTGGATCGATGCCTTCTGCGAGCGCGGCGCCTTCGACGCCGACCAGGCGCGCGCGGTGCTCACGGCCGGCGCGGCCGCCGGGCTGCGCGGGCGGCTGCACGCCAACCAGCTCGGCCCGGGCCCGGGCGTCCAGCTGGCCTGCGAGCTCGGCCTCGTCGCGGTCGACCACTGCACCCACCTCGACGACGCCGACGTCGACGCGCTGCGCGACAGCGGCACCATCGCCACTCTGCTGCCGGGCGTGGAGTTCTCGACCCGCCAGCCCTACCCCGACGCCCGTCGGCTGCTCGACGCCGGCGTCGACGTCGCGCTGGCCTCCGACTGCAACCCCGGCTCCTGCTTCACCAGCTCCATCCCGTTCTGCGTCGCGCTCGCGGTCCGCGAGATGAGGATGACCCCGGCCGAGGCCGTCCGCGCGGTCACCCTCGGTGGGGCCCGCGCCCTCGACCGCGACGACGTCGGCGTGCTGGCGCCGGGCATGCGGGCCGACCTGGTGGTGCTCGACGCCCCCAGCCACGTGCACCTGGCCTACCGCCCCGGGGTGCCGCTGGTGCGCTCGGTCTACCGCGGCGGCGTCCCGCTGCAGTGAGGTCGCACCGGGTGTGTCCCCGAGGAAGTGTGGAGTCCTGGATCAACCTGGTTCATCCAGGACTCCACACTTTCCAACTTGCCGGTCCGGGTCAGTAGCCCCGCGGCTTCCCGTCGCGCACCAGCCACTCGCGGAACAGCCCGTCCAGCTCCTCGCCCGAGACCCGCTCGGAGAGGCGCAGCAGGTCGCGGGTGGTCACGTTGGCGTCGTGGTGGCGGCGCACCCAGGCGCGCAGGATCGCGAAGAAGTCGGCGTCGCCGACCCGCTGGCGCAGCGCGTGCAGGGTCATCGCGCCCCGGGTGTAGACCGGCGCGCCGAAGAGCTGGGAGCTGTCGGTGAAGCGGGTGGGCGCGGGGCTCCAGAGGTCGTCGGAGGCCGGGCGGGCGTAGAGCGCCTTGAAGCGCTGGCCCGGGCGCGGCCCGCCGTGCTCGGCGGCGTAGAGCCACTCGGCGTACGTCGCGAAGCCCTCGGCCAGCCAGATGTCGTGCCAGTCGGTGAGGGTGACGGCGTTGCCGACCCACTGGTGGGCGACCTCGTGCACGACCGTGGAGGTGGTCGCGGCGCCCGGCGGGTAGAAGGCGCGGGTCTGGGTCTCGAGGGCGTAGCCGACCCTCGCGTCGTCGACCACGAGGCCGGCGGAGGTGAAGGGGTAGGGCCCGAAGAGCTCCTCGTTGAACGCGAGGATCCCGGGCAGGGCCTCGCGTGCGTCGGCTGCGTCGCCGGTGGTGGGGTCAGTGAACGACCAGATCGGGATGGTGCGGCCGTCGACCGACGTCGTCGCCGACTCGTGTACGTCGAACTGCCCGATCGCGACCATCGCCAGGTAGGTGGCCATCGGGTCGCGCGCGTCCCAGCGCCAGGTGGTCGAGGTGGCGGTCTCGTCGCGGCCCACCAGGTCGCCGTTGGCCGCGACCTCGTAGCCGGTCGGCACCGTGATCGCGTAGCGGAACCGGGCCTTGTCGCCGGGGGTGTTGTTGGAGGGCAGCCAGGTCATCGCACCGACCGGCTCGCCCAGCGCCACCGCACCGTCCGAGGTGCGCACCCAGCCCTCGGTGGAGCCGTCGGCGTCGGTGTGCTCGGGCGGCTCGCCCTGCCACGACACCGACACCGTGAACCGCCCGCGGCGCACCGGCTCGGCGGGGGTGACGACCAGCTCGTGCGCGCCCGTACGCCGGTGCTGTGCCGCGACCCCGTCGACGAGCACCTCGGTGACGCGCGGGCCCGAGAAGTCGAGGTGGAAGGAGTCGAGGGTCCGCTTGGCGCTGGCGCGCACCAGCACCCGGGTCCGGGCCCGGTTGGTCAGCGGCTGGTAGTCCATCGCGACGTCGTAGACGCGGACCTGGTAGCCGCTGTTGCCCTGGGACGGGAAGAGCGTCTCGCCCGCGGGCCGGGCCGAGGCCGGTGCGCCGGGCAGCAGCGTCGCGGCGAGGGCGAGAGCAGCGAGGGTGGGGGCCGGGCGCGCGCGACGGCGCGGGGAGGTGGGCACCGACGAAGCGTACGGCCGCAGCAGGCGCGGACAGTCAGTTGACGCGTGTCAAATCGCGCCCTAGCGTGTCCCACGTCACACCGACGTCCGCCCACGCCCCAGGAGGCCCCGTGCCCGCTCCGACCCTGCCGACCACCGCCGTCATCGGCGCCGGCATCAGCGGGCTGACCGCCGGCAAGATGCTCACCGACTACGGGGTGCCCTACACCTGCTACGAGAGCTCCGACCGGATCGGCGGCAACTGGGCCTTCGGCAACCCCAACGGGCACAGCAGCGCCTACCGCTCGCTGCACATCGACACCTCCAAGCACCGGCTGTCCTTCAAGGACTTCCCGATGCCCGAGCACTACCCCGACTTCCCGCACCACACCCAGGTCAAGGCGTACCTCGACTCCTACGCCGAGGCCTTCGGGCTGCTGGACCCGATCGAGTTCCGCAACGGCGTCGAGCACGCCGACCCCGCGCCCGGCGGCGGCTGGGACCTGCGCCTGCAGTCGGGCGAGGAGCGCCACGTCGACCTGCTCGTGGTCGCCAACGGCCACCACTGGGACCCGCGGATGGCCGACTTCCCCGGCGAGTTCACCGGCACCTCGATCCACTCGCACCACTACATAGACCCGCACGACCCGCTCGACTTCACCGGCAAGCGGATCCTGGTGGTGGGCCTGGGCAACAGTGCCGCCGACATCACCGTCGAGCTCTCCAGCCGCAGCCTGCAGAACGAGGTCACCCTCTCGACCCGCTCGAGCGCCTGGATCGTGCCGAAGTACACCGGCGGGCTCCCGGCCGACAAGTACTACGTGACCACGCCGTACCTGCCGCTGAAGTGGCAGCGCAAGGTGCTGCAGAAGATGCAGTTCATGGCCGGCTCGAACCCCGAGCTCTACGGGCTGCCCAAGCCCAACCACAAGTTCTTCGAGGCGCACCCGACCCAGTCGGTCGAGCTGCCGCTGCGGCTCGGCTCGGGCGACGTCACGCCCAAGCCCAACGTCTCGCGCCTCGACGGCTCGACGGTGCACTTCGAGGACGGCACGTCGGGGGAGTTCGACGTCATCGTCTACGCCACCGGCTACAACATCACCTTCCCGTTCTTCGACCCCGACGTGGTCAGCGCCCCCGACAACCGGATCCGGCTCTTCAAGCGGATGTTCCTGCCCGGTCGCGACGACCTGGTCTTCATGGGCCTGGCCCAGTCGACCCCGACGCTGTTCCCCTTCGTGGAGTGCCAGGCGCGCCTGCTCGGGGCCTACGCGGTGGGCCGCTACCGCCTGCCCGACGTCGACACCATGGAGCAGGTGATCGACGCCGACCAGCAGAAGTACACCGGCCACGTGCTCGACCGGCCCCGCCACACCCAGCAGCTCGACTACTTCATCTACGAGCACGACATGCGCGCCAAGGAGATCCCGGCCGGGATGCGGCGCGCCGAGCGGCTCGGCGGCGGCGTGCTGGCAGGAGCCCGGTGAACACCCTCGACTCCGCCACCCCGCGCGGCGACCAGCGGCGCACGGCGCTGCTCAACGCCCTCGACGCGCTGCTGCAGGACTCCTCGTTCGAGGCCGTCAACATCGCCGAGATCTCGCGTCGCGCGGGGGTGACCCGCTCGGCCTTCTACTTCTACTTCGAGAACAAGGCGGCCGCGGTCGCGGCGCTGATGGAGCAGATGTACGACGACACCGCCGCGGCCGCCGCCCTGCTGACGGGCGAGGGCACCCCGCAGGAGCGCATCGAGGGCACCATCCGCGGGCTCTTCGCCAGCTGGGACCGCAACGAGCACCTGTGCCGCGCCACCCTGGAGGCCCGCGCCTCCAGCGCCGCGGTGCGCGAGATGTGGGACTCCGACCGCGAGTCGTTCGTGCCCGTGGTGGCGGCGATGATCGACGCCGAGCGCGAGGCCGGCCGCGCGCCCGACGGGGTGGCCGCCACGACGCTGGCCACGGTGCTGCTCGAGCTCAACGACCGGATGCTGGAACGCAGCGCCGTCGGCGGCCCGCTGGGCCGCGAGGAGCTGGTCGAGGGCGTGGTCGCCGTGTGGCTGCGCACCATCTACGGAAGGACGTCATGACCGACACGACCCTGGCTGACACGACCCTGGCCGCCCCGGCCCCGACCCACCACGAGGTGCGCTTCGCGTCGGGCTCCGACGAGTGCGTGGCCACCCACGTGCCGGCCGCGCACGACCAGCTGGCCGGACCGGCCGGGCGGCCGGTCGTGGTGATGGCCCACGGCCTGGCCGGCACCGTCGACTCGGGGCTGCTGCCCTTCGCCGACGGCCTGGCTGCCGCGGGGCTCGACGTGCTCGCCTTCGACTACCGCGGCTTCGGGCGCTCGGGCGGGGCGGTGCGCCAGCGGGTCTCGGTGGCCGGCCAGCTCGAGGACTTCCGCGCCGCCGCGACCGCGGCCGCCGCCCTCCCGGGCGTCGACGCGGGCCGCCTGGTCCTCTGGGGCGTCTCGCTGGCCGGCGGCCACGTGCTCGCCGTCGCCGCCGGGCGCGACGACGTCGCCGCGGTGGTCTCGCTGACGCCGCTGGTCGACGGGGCCGCAGCCGGCCGGCTGGCGCTGCGCCACCACTCGCCGCTGACGCTGGCCCGCTCGACCGTCGACGGGGTGCGCTCGCGCGCGCTGGCCTCGCGGCGCGGCCCGGTGATGGTGCCGGTCGTGGCCGACCCCGGTGAGCAGGGCGCCCTGACCCTGCCCGGCTGCAAGGAGGACTACCTCGCACTGGCCGGGCCGTCGTGGCGCAACGAGGTCGACGCCGCCGTGGCGCTCGAGCTCGGCAGCCACCGCCCGATCAAGAGCGCCAAGGAGGTCACCTGCCCGCTGCTGGTGCAGATCGCCGACTTCGACCGGCTCGCCCCGCCGCAGGCGGCGGCCAAGGCGGCGGTCAAGGGTCGGGCGGAGGTCCGGCACTACCCCGGCGACCACTTCGACGTCTGGCCCGGCAAGGACTTCTTCGCCCCCGCCCTGGCCCACCAGGTGCACTTCCTGACCCGGCACCTGGCGCCGGCCCTCGACACGACGGGGTGACGTACTCCTAGTATGTGACATGGCCACCTCTCAGAACGCCCTGCTCGACGCGCTCCCCGAGACCGGGGAGCTCACCGAGGAGCGGTTCCGCCGGATGAGCGGTGCCTCGGTCGGCGAGGCCGGCGCTGCTCGGGTGGCCCCGCAGGGGCTGCCGCCGGGCCCGCGGTGGCCGGCCCTGGTGCAGACGGCGGCGCTGCTGCGCTTCCGGCACTGGATGCACCCCTACCTGCACCGCACCTACGGCGACGTCTTCACCGTGCGGCTGGTGCCGCGCGCGCAGCCGCTGGTCTTCTTCACCCGCCCCGAGCACACCAAGGAGATCTTCGCCGCCGACCCGGAGTTCTTCCACGCCGGCAAGGGCAACGCCATCCTCGGCCCGATCATGGGCGAGCACTCGCTGCTGCTGCAGGACGGCGCCGACCACAAGCGGGCGCGCAAGCTGCTGATGCCGGCCTTCAACGGCGCCGCGCTGCGCGAGTACCGCTTCCTGGTGACCGACCTGGCCGCCGACGAGGCGGCGCACTGGCCCGACGGCGTCGTGCTGCGCTCGCTGGACCGGATGAACGTGCTGACCCTCGAGGTGATCCTGCGGGTGGTCTTCGGTGTCACCGACGAGTCCAGGCTGGCCGCGATGCGCCCGCGGGTGAACGCCACCGTCGACATCAGCCCCGCGGTGCTGCTGGGCTGGGGCTACCCGCGGCTGCAGCGCTTCGGGCCGTGGCGGCGCACCGTGCAGAACCAGGCCGAGCTCGACCGGCTGATCTACGCCGAGATCCGCGAGCGCCGCTCGGCCCCCGACCTCGCCGAGCGCAGCGACGTGCTGTCGCGGCTGATCCGGCACGGTGTGGAGGAGGGCGACGAGCTCAGCGACACCGAGCTGCGCGACCAGCTGATCACCCTGCTGCTGGCCGGGCACGAGACGACGGCCACCTCCTTGGCCTGGGCGCTCTACGAGCTGGGCCGCGACCCCGAGCTGCTGCGGCGCTCCCAGGCCGCCGCCGACGGCGACAGCGCCGAGGACGACGCCTGGCTGGAGGCGGTGATGAAGGAGTCGATGCGCCTGCACCCGGTCATCCCGATGGTGGTGCGCACCCTGATGCGGCCCGCCACCGTCGGCGGCGTCGACCTGCCCCGCGGGGTCACCGTCGGCCCCTCGATCATCGTGACCCACCAGAAGTCCGAGCACCACCCCGACCCCGACGCCTTCCGTCCCGAGCGCTTCCTGGGGCAGAACCCGCCGACCAACACCTGGATCCCCTTCGGCGGCGGCGTACGCCGCTGCATCGGCGCCGGCTTCGCGCAGATGGAGGGCGTCGCGGTGCTCCGCGAGGTGCTGCGCGTCCACGACGTCGCCACCCCGGTCGACGACGCCCCGAAGGTCCGCAACATCACCTCGGTGCCCCGCGACGGCGCCCGGGTCCGCGTCTCCCGGCGCGACCCGGCCCACATCTCGCGCTGACCCGTCCCAGATCTCGCGCCGACCCGGCGCAAAACCACTCGCGGCGGGGTCACGCTCCTGGCAGCGTGGCCCGTCGTGGTGGGCGATGTCCTGGGGTGAGCGGCTGCGCGCGCTGCGCATCGACCTGACCCCGCTGCGCACCTCGCGCGACTTCCGGCTGCTCTTCGTGGCCGGCACCGTCTTCTACCTCGGCGCGATGGTCACCTACGTCGCCATCCCGTTCCAGGTCTACCGGGTCACCGGCTCCAACCTCGCCGTCGGCGCGATCGGCCTCGTCGAGCTGGTGCCCCTGGTGGTCTTCGCGCTGTACGGCGGCGCGCTGGCCGACCACGTGGACCGCAAGCGGCTGCTCGTGGCCACGGGCGTGGCCCAGGCCGTGGCCACCGCGGTGCTGGCCGCCAACGCGTTCGGTGCCTTCGGCCCCGACCCGCACCTGTGGCTGGTCTTCGTGCTCGCGGCCGTGCTCGCCTCGACCTCCTCGATGCAGCGGCCCTCCCGCGAGGCGCTGATGCCGCGCACCGTGCGTCACGACGAGATCCCGGCGGCGCAGGCCCTGACCAGCCTCGGCATGGAGATCGGGGTCCTCGTCGGCCCGGCCCTCGGCGGCCTGCTGATCGCGTACGTCGGGCTGGGCTGGTGCTTCGTGGTCGACGTCGTCGGGCTGGGGGTGGCCACCCTGATGTACCTGGCGATGCGCTCCTACCCGCACCGCGAGGAGACCACCCCGCCGAGCCTGGCCGGCGTCGTGCAGGGCGCGCGCTACGCCCTGGCCCGCCGCGACCTGCTCGGCACCTACCTCGTCGACATCGCCGCGATGCTGCTGGCGATGCCGGTGGTGCTCTTCCCGGCGCTGGCCGAGACCGTCTTCGAGGCCCCCGAGCTGCTGGGGCTGCTCTACTCCGCGGAGACCGTCGGTGCGCTGGTGGCCACGGCGTTGTCGGGGTGGACCGGGCGGGTCCACCACCACGGCCGCGCGATCGTGCTGGCCGCGGCGGCGTACGGCGTGTGCATCGCGCTGGCCGGGCTGATGCCGAGCTTTTGGCTGGTGGCGGTCTTCTTCGCGCTGGCCGGCGCCGCCGACATGGTCTCCGGGGTCTTCCGCGGGATCGTGTGGAGCCAGACCATCCCCGAGGGGATGCGCGGGCGCCTGGCCGGGATCGAGATGCTGTCCTACTCGCTGGGCCCGCTGGGCGGGCAGGTGCGCGCGGGCGTCACCGCCGACCTGTGGTCGGTGCGCGGCTCGATCACCAGCGGCGGCATCGCCTGCGTCGCGGGTGTGGGCGCGACCGCGCTGTGGCTGCGCGACTTCTGGTCCTACGACGCCCGCACCGACGAGCACGCCGTCGCCGAGCGCGCGGTGCGCGCCGCCCGCGACGAGGGGTGATCGCGTGGCAGGCTGGGCCACCATGAGCGGCTACTACTCCTGCATGGCCTGCGGGCACGAGTTCGACCCGATCGCCACCCGCTGGTTCTGCCCGCACTGCAAGTTCAAGGCGAACTGCTGCGAGGGCGAGCCGCTCGGCTGAGGCGCCGCCGGTGACGGCTCAGCGCGCGAACGCGTCGCGCACCCTCGTCTCGGTGAGGCCGTAGTCCTTGAGCGAGTACTGGTGGCTGGGGCGGGCGTGGCCGGAGCGGGCCTCGGCGTCGATCTCGCGCACCCGCGCCTCGGCCTCGGTCGTGAGCGTCATGCCGAAGGCCTCGTAGACGCCGCGCACCGTGCCGAGCGGGTCGCCCTGGAGGTCCGCGAAGTCGACGTCGACGAACTGGGACTGGTCGTAGCGGGGCCGGGCGTCGTGGAAGGCGTGGAAGGCGCGCGACCACAGGTCGAGCTGGGTGTGGCCGACGACGCCGCCGACGAAGGTGTCGGAGTGCCCGGCGGTGGTGGCCGCCGACAGCGAGCACGACGACGCGATGCAGGTGACCGGGTCGCGGTGCGTGTAGACCACCAGCGCGTCGGGGTAGACGCTCATCAGCGCGTCGAGGGCGGTCATGTGCGAGGGGTTCTTCAGCACCCAGCGCTTCTCGGGGTCGTTCATCCCGATCAGCTGCAGGTTCTGGCGGTGCCGCGCGTAGGCGTCGGTCCAGTCCTGGCCGCGCAGCCAGTCGGTGTAGCGCGGCAGGTTGGCCAGCGACTCGTACGAGTTCGACTTGCCGGTCTGGCGCAGCAGCCGCCAGCACTCCTCCACCGACGTGGCGTCCATGTAGTGGATGCCCATGTACTCCGGGTCCTCGACGTGGTGGGCGCTGAAGGCCTCCTGCATCGCGGCGAAGACCGGGTCGGCCTCCCACGTCGCCCGCGGCGGGCGCGGCTGGGGGAACTGGGTCAGCCACATCTCGAGGCCCTGGTGGGCGGGGTCGGAGACCAGCAGCCGGTGCAGCGCGGTGGTGCCGGTGCGCGGCAGGCCCATCACGAAGACCGGCCGCTCCAGCGGTACGTCGGCGTGCTGGGGCAGCGCGGTGAACTGGGCCTGGGTGAGCAGCCGGCCCACGAGCGCGCTCTTGACCTCGGAGCGCTGGAAGTAGTTGCCGCGCCCGGTCAGCCCCGCCTCGGGGCTGTTCAGGTCCTCGACGAGCACCCGCAGGCCCTCCTCGTGGGCGTCGCCCCCGAAGTCGTCGAGGCCGGTGGTGCGCACCGCGGCGGCGGCGATGTCGTCGTAGGACCCGACGTCGGCGCGCTCGCGGGTCATCACGTTGGCACCGCTCACGAGTGGAACTCCCCGCAGTCGACGTTGAGCGTCTGCCCGCTCACCGCCGAGGCCAGGTCGGTGGCCAGGAAAAGCGCCGCGCGGGCCACCTCCTGCGGCGAGGCCAGCCGCTGCAGGTCGGTCGGGGCGGCCTTCTCGGCGTACACCTCGTCGTGGGTGCGCCCCGACTCCGCGGCGATCCAGTCGAAGTAGGCCTTGTTGACGTCCTCGTAGATGTAGGACGGCGCGACGCTGTTGACGCGGATGCCGCGCGGGCCGAGCTCGGTGGCCAGCGACTCGGCCAGGTGCGCCAGCGCGCCCTTGGAGAGCTTGTAGCCGGCGTACTCGGGCTGGGAGGAGTAGCGCACGCAGGAGTTGAGCATGATGACCGACCCGCCCGGCTTCCCCGGCGCCGCGGCGAGCGCGTCGGCGAAGGCGGCGGTCAGCGAGAGCGGCGCGAAGACGTTGGTCTCGTTGGCGCGGCGCAGCTCCTCGACCGGGATGGTCGAGATCGGGTCCATCGGGGGGATCGCGAAGGCGTGGTTGATGAGGCAGTCGACCCGACCGTACTCCGCCAGGGTCCGCTCCACGAGCGCGGCGCGGGAGGCCTCGTCGGTGATGTCGGTCGGCACCACCAGCGCGCGCGACCCGAGCTCGCGCACGACCGCGGCCATCTTCTCCAGCCGCGACTCGGTGCGGCTGACCAGCACGAGGTCGGCGCCCATCCGGGCCGCCTCCTCGCCCAGCGCGCGACCCAGCCCGGGGCCGACGCCGGAGAGCACCACGACCCTGCCGCGCAGCAGCGGCTGCGGCTCGTAGCGCTCCTCGACCGAGGTGTCGTGGGTGGTGGCGGTGGTGGGGGTCACGAGATCATCCTCCGGGCGACGTGGCGCTGCCGGGCGGTGATCCGCTCGGCGTGCTGCTGCGGGGTGAGCGGGGCGAGGTGGGGCAGGTGCGCGGGCACCTCGGCCAGCGGGACGACCTGCACGCGCGGGCCGTCGTCGGGGCCGAGGTCGCGCTCGAGGCGCTGCCAGCGCAGCATCATCGAGCCGGTGCGGTGCCCGGTGGTCTCCAGCCAGTTGGCCAGGTACGGCGCCTCGGCGTCGCCGCTGGGCGGGTGCTCGCTGATGACGAAGCGCATCAGCCCGTCGGGGTCGGTGACCGCCTGGGCCTTGGTCAGCGAGGTCTGGTGGGTCTCGTAGTCGGTGGAGGCGTACCAGTCGGAGCCGACCTGGATCGCCTGGTAGCTGCAGTCGTCGCAGCGCGGCACCGTCACGATCATCGCCTCGTCCTCGGCGAGCGCGTAGTGCCCGATCGAGGAGCGCTGCGAGGCCAGCCCGCCGGGGGTCTGCTGGGGCGCGGTGAGGGTGTTGACCGGCTCGGCGTACTGGAACCAGTGCGGGAAGGCGAACCAGGTGCGGATCGAGCCGGTGAGGGTGCGGGCGGCGACGTCGTACCGCTTGGCCAGCAGGTCGCGGGTCAGGTCGCGGGCGGGGCGGCCCAGGGTGTCGGTGCGCTCGATCGTGAGGGTGCCGCGCTCCTCGGTGTCCCAGTCGTTGAAGACCTCGCGCACGATGAGGGTCCTGGCGCCCGGCTCGGCGGTGTAGGTGAAGTCGAAGGAGCCGTCGGGGGCCACGTCGAGCTCGCGGTCGTCGAAGGCCATCAGCGAGGTGGCGGCGGAGTCGGCGGTGTAGGCCCCGCCCATCACCTGGAACGAGAGGTCGGCCGAGCTGCCGCGCCGCCCGCGCACGACGTACTCGACGCCCTCGCGCAGGTAGGCGCTGAAGTAGACCGCATCGGGGTTGTCGAGGCCCTGGCGGGAGAACTGGTGGGTGGCGTTGATGAACAGCGGCCGGTCGAGGTCGTGGTCGAAGGCCATCTGCATCGCCATCCGGATGCGGCCCGCGAGGTAGTCGTAGCCCTCGAGGCGGTCCTGCTCGGTGCGGATGAACGGGGCGGTCGCGACGAGGTGCTCGCCCTCGGCGATCGCCTCGCGCAGCGGTGCGGTGAGGTCCCAGCCGGGGTCCTCGGTCGGCTCCTGCGACGGGCCGCTCACGCGCCGACCCGGCTGATGACGGACTCGGCGTACCGCTCGAGGTGCTCGACCTTGGTCGCGAGCGGCTCGGTGTCGGGGCCCTTGATGTAGGGCACCCGGAAGCCGACGATGCAGTCGGTGACGCCCTTGTCCTCGAGGCGCTTGACGCCGTCGGGGTCGTAGGCGTCGTAGGAGATCACGTGCACCTCGAAGTCGTCGCGGGTGTCGCCCTCCTCGCGGCGGATCTCGGAGAGCCGGGCCAGCAGCCGGTCGAGCTCCTCGCCGTCGCCGCCGGCGTGCATCCAGCCGTCGCCCTTGCGCACCGCGCGGCGCAGCGCGGCGTCGGCGTGCCCGCCGACCAGCAGCGGGACCGGGCGCCCGGGGGCGGGCCGCTGCTGCATCGACTCGATCGAGAAGAACTCGCCGTCGTAGGAGAAGAACTCGCCCGAGGTCAGCCCGCGCACGATGTCGAGGCACTCGTCCATCCGCCTGCCGCGCCGCTCCCACGGCACGCCCATGGCGGTGAAGTCCTCCGGCCACGGCGAGAGGCCCACCCCGAGACCGAGCCGGTCGCCCGACAGCGCGGCCAGGCTGGAGGCCTGCTTGGCCACCAGCACCGGCGGGCGCACCGGCAGCTTGAGCACGAACGGCGTCAGGCGCAGCGTGGTGGTCAGCGCGAAGAGGTGCGCGCACATCACCATCGTCTCGACGAAGTCCTTGCCCTGCAGGAACTCCCGGTCGCCGGTGTCGGTGTAGGGGTAGGTCGAGTCCGACACCTCGGGGTAGATGAGGCTGTCCGCGACCGTCATCGAGGTGTAGCCGGCGGCCTCGGCGGCCTGGGCCAGCGGCGCGTAGTGCTCGATGCTGGTCATCGCCTCGGCATAGGTGAAACGCATCTGCTCTCTTCCCTCGGTTATTGAGCCTGTCGAAATATAGAACGTGTTTCAGTTCTGTGCCAGAGTTCCGACCGTGGACCTCCCAGAGATCAGCGACCGGCTCGAGGCGGCAGACGTGCTGACCCGCTACACCCGGGCCATCGACACCGGCGAGTGGGACCTGCTCGACACGGTCTTCACCCCCGACGCCCAGATCGACTACACCGCCTCCGGCGGCATCGCGGCCGGGTACGCCGAGGTGAAGCCGTGGCTGGCCGAGGTGCTGCCGGCGTTCTTCCTGCGCCGGATGCACATGCTCGGCCAGGTCGAGACCCGCCTGGAGGGCGACACCGCGACCACGACGGCGTACTTCCACAACCCGATGGTGATGAGCGACGGCGCCGGCGGCGAGAAGGTCGTGGAGCTCGGCGGGATCTACCACCACCGGCTGGTGCGCACCGCCGAGGGCTGGCGCAGCCGGCACCTGCACGAGGAGATCGTGTGGAGGCGCGGCCTGTAGCCGCTGCCCGCGGGGACGCGGCTTGGTCCGCGCCGCGTTGTCCGCGACAATGAGCAGCGACTGCTCGCCGAGACGACGACGGAGACCCCCGTGGCCCTGCACGACGACCGCCCCGTCCTGACGGGGCTGCTCGCGCTGGTCGGCGTCGGCCTGGCCGTCGGTCTGGTGCTCGGAGGTGGCGCCCTGGCCGTGACCCGGGTGCTGGGCATCGACGGCTCCTCCGGCGCCAGCACCGCGACCGACGCCGCCTCCCTCTACCTGCCGCGCCCCTCGCAGACCGAGGGCCCCTCGGGGCCGCTGCTCACGCTGGCCGCCGAGCCGGGCGAGGGGTCCAGCGCGAGCCAGGAGCCGACCCAGGAGCCGTCGAAGAGCGACGACGCCGAGGGCCAGATCTCGCTGTCTGCGGGGCAGACCCAGGTGGCCCCGATGGGCCAGATCGACCTCACCGGCGTCTACCCGGGCGGCGAGGGCCGGGTGCTGCAGGTGCAGAAGTTCGTCAGCGGCGGCTGGCAGGACTTCCCGGTCACCGCCGTGGTCAGCAACGAGACCTTCGCGACCTACGTGCAGACCAGTGCGCAGGGCGTGAACCGCTTCCGGGTCGTCGACAACGACTCCGAGACCGCCTCCAACGAGGTCAAGGTGACCGTCGGCTGAGCCTGCGGCTCCCTGCTCGCGCGTAGTCTCGGAGCATGCGTACGACGGGGCTGACCGGGCTGACGGGTCTGGTGGGCCTGCTGCTGACGGCTGTCGTGGTCGGCGGCTGCGCCGACGAGGGCTCCTCGCCCTCCCAGCCCAGCCCCGGTGAGGGCGTGGCCCCCACCCCGACGAGCCCGGCCGGCCCGTCGGAGGACGCGGCGGGGGAGCCAGCGCCCTTCCAGGCCCGGCCGGTGCTCGCGGCGCAGGGACGCAGCCCCGACGGGCTCGACCCCGCCCTCGCGCGCCGCCTCGAGGCCCTCGACTGCCTGCGCAAGCCGCCGAGCGCCAACGGGCCCGGCGGCGAGGCGATGCTCGCCTGCGACGCCCGCGGCGCCGGCTTCCTGCTCGGCCCCACGGGCGTCGACGGCGGGGTCGAGGGCGTCGAGGTGGTCGAGGTCGACGGCGGGTACGCCGTGCAGGTCGCGCTCGACGAGGCCGCAGCAGGTGCGCTGGACGAGCTGGTGAGCGGGCTGGTCGGCTCCGAGGGCCGCTTCGCCGTCGTCGTCGACGGCACCCTGGTCGCGCTGCCGCGCGTCGCCGACGGGGTCGGCGCGACCTGCAGGTCGGCGGGACGGCTGGACCCGCGCCGAGGCCGACGACGTCGCCGCCCGGCTCACCTGAGGCGGGCCGGGCGGCGTACGGGTCGTGCGGGGGGCTCAGCCCGGGACGTAGTCGAACTCGTCGGGGTTCGGGCCGCGACGGCCGTCGGCGCCGCGGTCGAGGGCGGCGATCGTCGCGACCTCGTCGGCGGTGAGGGAGAAGTCGAAGATGTCGAAGTTCTCGCGCATCCGCTCCTCCTTCATCGACTTGGGGAAGACGATGTCGCCGCGCTCGACGTGCCAGCGCAGGGTGACCTGCGAGACGGTCTTGCCGTGGGCGGCCGCGATCTCGCCGATGGTCTCGTCGGAGAGCACCGCGCCCTGGGCGATCGGCGACCAGGCCTCGACCTCGATGCCGTGGCGGATCGAGGCGGCGCGCGCCTCCTCGTTGGTGAAGTAGGGGTGCACCTCGATCTGGTTGACCGCGGGCACGACGCCGGTCTCGGCGATGATCCGCTCGAGGTGGGCGGGCTGGAAGTTCGAGACGCCGATGGAGCGGGCGCGCCCGTCGGCCACGAACTCCGACAGGGTCTGCCAGGTCGAGACGAAGTCGCCGTCGTAGAGGGTCGGCAGCGGCCAGTGGATGAGGAAGAGGTCGATCTGGTCGAGGCCGAGCTTGCTCATCGTGTCGTCGAAGGCGCGGCGGGCGTCGTCGGGGCGGTGGAAGCCGTTGTTGAGCTTGCTGGTCACGTACAGCTCGTCGCGGGGGATGTCGGCGTTGGCGATCGCGACGCCGACCTCCTGCTCGTTGCCGTACATCTGCGCGGTGTCGATGTGCCGGTAGCCCACCTCGAAGGCCTTGGTCACGGTGTCGGCCGTCTGCTCGGGCGGCACCTGGAACACGCCGAAGCCGAGCTGCGGGATCTGCGTCTGGTTGTTCAGGGTGATGGTGGGAACGCTCATGGTGTCCACAATGCCCCGCAGGCCCTGGCTCATTCCTGTCACCGGGGTGAGGAGAGGATGCTCACGTGCACTACACCGACTACGACACCCGGCTCGCGGCGTACGCCGTCATCACCGACGACCAGGGGCGCGTGCTGCTGGCGCTGTGGAACGAGGGGTCGCGGCGGCAGTGGACGATGCCGGGCGGTGGCGTCGAGCTCGAGGAGGGCGTCGAGCAGGCCGTGGTGCGCGAGGTGCGCGAGGAGACCGGGTACGACGTCGTGGCCGGCGCGCTGCTCGGCGTCGACACCTACGTGCTGCCCCCGCACCGCCGGCTCAACGACAGCGACCGGTCCCTCAAGGCCGTGCGCACCGTCTTCCGCGCCGAGGTCGTCGGCGGCGAGCTGACCCCCGAGCGCGACGGCAGCACCGACGAGGCGCGCTGGTTCACCCTCGACGAGGTGCGCGGCCTCGACCGGGTCTCGATCGTCGACATCTCGCTGCGGCTCGCCGGCCTGCTGTAGGCAGACGGCCCGGGAGAGGGGCTGACGGCCACCCTCCTGCGTGGCACCATCGGCTGATGGACGGCGAGCCCCGCACCGGTGCGCCGGTGGGGCTGACGGCGCTCGCCGTGCTGGCCGTGGCGGTGCTGGTCGTCGTGCGGGTCTCCGACCACCGGCCAGGCTCGCCCCCGCTCGCCGACGTCGCGGTCCCTGCCGAGCGGGCTCCTGCGGTGGTGCCGCCGCTGGTCGACGAGCCTGTGCGGGTCGGCCCGGAGGTGCTGCGCGGTCTGGCCTTCGAGGACGTCACCGCCCGTGCCGGGCTCGCGCGGGGACCGGCGGGCGGCCCGTCCCTGCCCGACGAGCTCGACGGCGGGGTCGCCGTGCTCGACCTCGACGACGACGCCGACCACGACCTGGTGCTGACCGCTGCGGGCCCCGCCAGCGGTCTCTACCGCAACGTCGGGGGCAGGTTCCGCGACGTGACCGCGGGGTCGGGACTGACCGGGTTGGCCACCGTCAGCGCGCTCGCGGTGGGCGACCTGGACGCCGACGGCCACGAGGACCTCTTCCTCGGTGGCCCCGAGGGCAGGTTCGGCCGGCTCCTGCTCGGCGACGGCACCGGTGGCTTCCGGGACGCGACCCGGGCCGCGGGCATCGACGACCGGCCAGCGGTCGCGGGGGCGCAGCGGCGGCGCATCCGGGGAGCCGACATGGGTGACGTCGACGGTGACGGCGACCTCGACCTGCTCGTCACCGACTGGAACTCCGCCGCCATCGTGGCGGCGTCGATGGCGGGGCGGGGCCCGACGGGTTTCGAGACGCAGTGCGAGTTCGCGGCCTTCATCGACCGGGAACGGGTGCGTGGGGGGCTCGAGGCCACCGGCGACACCCGGCTGCTGCTCAACGACGGTGCGGCCGGCTTCCGCGACGCGACCCGCGAGTGGGGGCTGGAGCCGCTGCGCACCCGGCTGCCGATGACCCCGCAGTTGCACGACCTCGACGACGACGGGCGGCTGGACCTCGTGGTCGCCGGCGACGTGTGCACCTCGCGGGTCTACCGCAACGTCGACGGCGAGCGGTTCCTCGACCAGACGCCCTCCTCGTCCGCCGGAGGGGCGGAGAACGGCATGGGCTCCTGGCTGGGCGACCTCGACGGCGACGCCCGCCCGGACTGGCTCGTCAGCTCGATCGGCTACCCGACGAGCGACGGCGACTGCCCCGAGGTCTCCCTCTTCGCCGGGTGCTCGGGCAACCGTGCGTTCGCCAACGAGGGCGACCTGACCTTCGCGGACCGCACGGACGACTGGGGGCTGCGCGACGGCTGGTGGGGCTGGGGCATCAGCGCCGCCGACCTCGGCAACGACGAGCGGGAGGTGGTCGTGGCCGTCAACGGTCGAGCGGCGGGGCCGGGGCCCGCCGCGCCGGACGACGCCGCCGACGTCTACTACCGGGCCTTCGTCGACGACCCGAGCCGGGTGTGGGTGCCGGACGGCGGGGCCTACGTCGACGTCGCGGAGCAGGTGGGGATCGACCACACGGCTGTCGGCTTCGGGCTCGTCGTCCTCGACGTCGATCGGGACGGCCGGCTCGACCTCCTGGTCGCCAACGGCGGTGCGGCCCCGACGCTCTACCGCAACGTCTCACCGCGTCGTCACTGGCTCGCGCTGCGGCTCGAGGACCCGCGCTCGACCGGCAACGCCGCGGGGATCGGGGCCCGGGTCGAGGTCCGGCTGCCCGACGGGCGCCGCGTGGTGCGCTGGGTGCACCGCTCCGGGTCCTACCAGTCCCAGCGGCCGCCCGAGGTGCACGTGGGGCTGGGTGCGGTCGGGGGTCCCGTCGACGTGCTGGTGACCTGGCCGGGGACCCGGCTCCCGCAGCGCGTCGACGACCTGGCGGTCGACCGGCTGGTCACGCTCACGCGTCGCTGAGTCCCGGTCTCAGGCCGCGGCGGGGTCGATCTCGTCGACGAGGAGCCACACGCCGTCCGCCGGCTCCAGCACGAACACCCGGTCGAGCGGACGCCCGTCGACGCTGCCGGTCGCGTGCAGGCCGAAGCGGGGCACGGCCTGCTCGTCGGACGGGTCGCGGACCAGCACCAGCTCGACGGCGTCGACGTCGTACGTCGCCGGCGCGACCCCGGCGCGGATCGCGTCCGTCGTCGCGGCCAGCCGGGTCGCCCCCAGCGCGGTGGCGGCCATGGCCGGGTCGCGCTCCTCGAGCGCCCGGTGCTCGATGGCGAGGGCGGCCAGCAGGTCGGTGGCTATCTCCCCCGCGTCGAGCCCCGCGGTGCCTCCCCGGATGCTCTCGACCTCCGCGGAGACGCCCACCTCGGGCGGCGCGGGCAGGGTCACGGCGGGGCGCGCCCCGGACGGGGTGGAAGCGTCGGACGCGGACGCGGAGGCGGTCGGGGTGGGCGCGGGGGTCGTGGCCCCGACGACGAGCACGAGCGGCACGAACGCGGCGGCCAGCGCCAGGACGGTGGCGCGCGAGATCGGGGACGCCGGGGACGCCGGCACCGCGCTCCGCTCGCGTGCCCACCCCAGCACCGGTCGCAGCGCGCAGACGGCGACCAGGCCCCCGAGCAGCCCCACCTTGGCGCCGAACTCGGTCTCGGCGGTGGCGATGAGCAGCGTGCACGCCGCCGCCACCGCGGCGCCGAAGGCGACCCGGGACCGAGGGTCGCGGGGCGAGGTCATGGGGTCGGTGATCATGAAGAACATGAAGACCAGGACCTCCGGCGAGGCCAGCACCACCAGCCACAGGTCCGCTCCGCAGACCGGTGCGGTGCTCCAGCGGGCCGAGAAGCAGTGCCCGGTCAGCGCCAGCGCTCCCACCCCGACGCCCAGGACGCCCCAGAACGCCAGCGACATCGCCAGCAGGCCCAGGCGCCGGGTCACCGCCAGCGCGCCGGCCAGCAGCACGGCGTACACGACCAGGAGCGCCGGCCCCAGGTCGCCCCACCAGAAGTCGAGCGGGTTGACGAGGTCCTCGCCGACCACCAGGAAGCAGACCACCAGCCCCAGGTTGGAGGGGTTGACGAGGGGTCGCCCCCGGTGGCGGAGCACGTACTTGGAGAGGAGCGCCAGGGCAGCTGTCGCCGCGAAGACGTACCAGCCCTGCAGGCTCCACCAGTCGCCGTGCTCGGTGCCGTTCCAGCGCAGCACCAGCGCCACCCCGTTGCCGGTGAGGAGCGCGCTCGCGGGCCAGGCGAGCACCCCCGACTCCCGGGCCACCACGACGATCTCGATCGCCGCGCAGGTCCCGAGGCAGAGCAGGATCTGGGCGATCGAGACCTGCCAGCCCAGGACGGTCTGGCCCAGCACCTGCAGCGTGCTGATGGTGACGGCCAGGTGCAGCCGGGGGTCGCGCGGTGACGGCAGGCGCACCGGGTAGTCGGTGCCGCCCAGCCGGACCGTGCGCCCGGCGGTCGCTGGCTCGGTCGCGGGCATGCGTGATCGTAGGCCGCCAGCACCGCCGCGGTCAGCCCGTCGGCACCTGTGCCTTCCAGGCCGGTCCCGCGGGTCGCTGCCGGCGCGGGCGTCGGTTTAGCGCCACCGCGGCAGGGCAGGATCGGCCCGTGCTCGACGTGCATCCCCATGCGGTGGCCACCGCCGCAGGCCGCGTGGACGCGGCCGCGTCGGCGATCCTGGACGTCGACGCGGCGCAGACCGCCGCCACGGTCTCCGACGCCGACGGCGGCGCCAGCACGCGGTTCGAGCAGGGGATGCCCCGATGAGCGGGTGGACGATCCCGCTGGTGCGCTCCTGGCGGCCCGCCGCCCTGACCTCCGCCGCCGACGACCTCGGCAGGGCCTCCAGCGCCGTCGACGACCAGGTCGACGAGCTCGACGACTCCCAGCGCGAGACCGCCCGGCGCACCGCGTACCGCTCCCTGCTGGCCCGTGGGGTCCTGGACCCGCCGACGCCCGAGGCGATCGCGCGGACGGCCGCGGTCCGCGACGACACGGATCCGCCGGCCCTGACCGTCTTCTCCGGCCCCGACGGGTGCTGGGTGGTGGATGCTGCGGACGAGCCGCTGCGTGCCGAGCTGGAGGTGCTGCGTGGCTGAGAGCGCGCAGCTCGACATCCCGCGGCTGCTGTCACGCCAGCCGACGAGGTGGCTGGCGTTCGGAGGCACCGTGGTCGCCGTCCTCGCCATGGCGGGGTGGGCCGTGGCCACCGAGACCGGGGTCAACCAGGTGATGGCGGGACTGGTCGTCGCGGCGACGGTCGTGGCGGTGGCAGCGGTGGTCTGGCGCCGCACGTGGCTCGACACCGGCGACGGGACGCTGCACCACCGGGTCGCGTTCCTGCCGGAGCGCAGGGTGGCCTGGGCGCAGGCCACGACCGTGGACCTCGAGCGCAACCGGGCGGGCCAGCTGGCCCTGCGCGCCCGGGGCGAGCGTGGGACGGTGCGCGTCACGCTGCTCGCCGACGACCTCGGGGGCGAGCGCAGCGCCGGCCCCGACCTGCTCCGGGTCCTCGCCGACGAGATCGACCGGTGGGCCCCCGAGCGGCAGCGGCTCACCTCGCGGCTGCGGCCCAGGCCGACCACGTCGAGGCCGGCGGGGCGCCGCGCGAGTCCCCGCTGGCGCGGCACCTCTGACGCGTCGCCCCGGAGTCCTGCTGCTCAGAGCCCGGTCGGCACCCAGTAGCGCTTCTTCGCCGCCACCGTCCCGGTGGCGGGCGCGACCCCGTCGGGCACCCCGTCGCAGGCCTCGATCACCGCGGCCGAGCCGACGTTGTCGACGTCGCAGGTGACCAGCGCGTGCTCGATGCCGTGCCCGCGGCACACCTCGAGGCAGCCGCGCAGGATCGCGGTGGCGTAGCCGCGGCGGCGGTGGGCCGGGCGCACGCCGTACCCCACGTGGCCGCCCCAGGTGGCCAGGAAGTCGTTGAGCTCGTGGCGCACCGAGGCCCGCCCGACGATCTGGCCGTCGACCTCGGCGACCAGGAAGGTCGAGGCCACCATCCGCTCCTCGAGGTCCTGCCCTCGGCGGTGTCCCTCGATCCGGGCGACGTAGTCGGGCCACGACTCTCCGACCCGCTCGAACATCAGGAACCCGAAGTCGTCGGCGGCCAGCTCGGCGTGCGCGGCGCGCGCCTGGGCCTCGTCGTCGGGGCCCAGTGGTCGCAGCAGAAGGTCGCTCATGGGACGCAGCCAAGCACGGGAATGAAAGCGGCTGCCATTGCATTGGACCCAGTGAGCAAAGTTGAGTTGATCAGACTCAAGTAATTTGCCAGACTCTGGGCAGCGACGCACGATGGTCGCACCGGACTTCCCCAGCACGTCCCCCTAGATGGAGGTAACACCATGGCCAGAGCGGTCGGAATCGACCTCGGCACCACGAACAGCGTCGTGTCGGTCCTCGAGGGTGGCGAGCCCACCGTCATCGCCAACGCCGAGGGCGCCCGCACGACCCCCTCGGTCGTCGCGTTCGCCAAGAACGGCGAGGTCCTCGTCGGCGAGGTCGCCAAGCGTCAGGCGGTCACCAACGTCGACCGCACCATCCGGTCGGTCAAGCGCCACATGGGCACCGACTGGAAGACCAAGGTCGACGACAAGGACTTCACGCCGCAGCAGATCAGCGCGTTCGTCCTGCAGAAGCTCAAGCGCGACGCCGAGGCCTACCTCGGCGAGACGGTCACCGACGCGGTCATCACCGTGCCGGCCTACTTCTCCGACGCCCAGCGCCAGGCCACCAAGGAGGCCGGCGAGATCGCGGGCCTCAACGTCTCGCGCATCGTCAACGAGCCCACCGCGGCCGCGCTGGCCTACGGCCTCGACAAGGGCGACGACCAGACCATCCTCGTCTTCGACCTCGGTGGCGGCACCTTCGACGTGTCCCTGCTCGAGATCGGCGAGGGCGTCGTCGAGGTCAAGGCGACCTCCGGCGACAACCACCTCGGTGGTGACGACTGGGACGCCCGCGTCGTGGAGTGGATGGTCAAGAAGTTCAAGGACAACAACGGCGTCGACCTCGCGGCCGACAAGATCGCCAAGCAGCGCCTCCAGGAGGCCGCCGAGAAGGCGAAGATCGAGCTGTCCTCGAGCTCCGAGACCACGGTGCACCTGCCCTACATCACCCACGGCGAGTCGGGCCCGCTGCACTTCGAGGAGCGCCTGACCCGCTCGGAGTTCCAGAAGATGACCTCCGACCTGCTCGACCGCACCAAGGCCCCGTTCCAGGCCGTGCTCAAGGACGGCGGCGTCGCGATCGACAAGATCGACCACGTCGTGCTCGTCGGCGGCTCGACCCGGATGCCCGCGGTCACCGAGGTGGTCAAGGACCTGCTCGGCGGCAAGGAGCCCAACAAGGGCGTCAACCCCGACGAGGTCGTCGCCGTCGGCGCCGCGCTCCAGGCCGGTGTCCTCAAGGGCGAGGTCAAGGACGTGCTGCTCCTCGACGTCACCCCGCTCTCCCTGGGCATCGAGACCAAGGGCGGCGTGATGACCAACCTCATCGAGCGCAACACCACGATCCCGACCAAGCGCTCGGAGATCTTCACCACCGCCGACGACAACCAGCCCTCGGTCGAGATCAAGGTCGCCCAGGGCGAGCGCCAGATGTGGGCCCAGAACCAGCCGCTCGGCAACTTCGAGCTGACCGGCCTGCCCCCGGCGCCGCGTGGCGTGCCCAAGATCGAGGTCACCTTCGACATCGACGCCAACGGCATCGTGCACGTCTCGGCGAAGGACCAGGGCTCCGGCAAGGAGCAGTCGATGACCATCTCCGGCGGCTCCGCGCTGTCGAAGGAGGAGATCGACCGGATGGTCAAGGACGCCGAGCAGTACGCCGAGGAGGACGCCAAGCGTCGCGAGGCGATCGAGGTCCGCAACCAGGCCGACCAGCTCGTCTACACGACCGAGAAGTTCCTCTCCGAGAACGGCGAGAAGCTGCCCGACGACGTCAAGACCGAGGTCCAGGCCGACGTCGACGCCCTCAAGGCCACCCTCGAGAAGGACGACGCCGACGCCGACGAGCTCAACGCCGGCCTCACCAAGCTCAACGAGTCGAGCCAGAAGATGGGCGCCGCGATGTACGCCGCCGCGGAGGCCGAGCAGGCCGCCGCCGGTGGCACCACCGGGGCGACCGGCGAGGGCGACGACGACATCGTCGACGCCGAGGTGGTCGACGAGGAGCCCGGCACCGACGGCACCGACGGTGCCGACGGTGGTGAGAGCAAGTGACCCAGCCCCGCGACGAGGAGAACATCCCCCCGCCCGAGGGGTCCTTCCCGGACGAGGCGGCCGAGATGGTCTCCGAGACCGATGTCGAGGCGGGTGCGGCCGGCGGTGACCCTGCCACGGCCGACCCCGCCGCCGACTCAGCCACCGACTCCAGCGACCCCGGTGCTGCCGGGGCCTCGGAGCCGGCCGACGACGAGCTCACCCTGGCCCGCATCGCCCTGGAGGAGCGCACGCTCGACCTCCAGCGCCTGCAGGCCGAGTTCGTCAACTACAAGCGCCGGGTCGAGCGGGACCGCGACCTGATCAAGGAGAACGCGACGTACGCCGCGCTCGCCCCGATCACCGAGGTCCTCGACACCATCGACCGGGCCCGCGAGCACGAGCCTCTCGAGGGCGGCTTCAAGGCCGTCGCCGAGCAGCTCGAGCGCACCGTGGGCGCGGCCGGGCTGACCCGCTACGGCGCGCCGGGCGACCCGTTCGACCCCAGCCTCCACGAGGCCCTCTCCCACATCGGGGAGGATCCCGAGGTGAGCGTCACGACCTGCAAGGTCATCGCCAAGGCCGGCTACCGCATCGGTGACCGGGTGGTGCGGGCCGCGCAGGTGCTGGTGGTCGACCCGGCCGACGCCGACGCGCCGGCCGCGACCGACCAGCCGGCCGAGCAGGACCAGCCAGACCAGTAGCACCAGCACGACCCGCTGCGGGTCGGCCCCCGGGCCGGCCCGCAGCACCCGTACCGAGACCTGCACCGACCGCCAGGAGCGAGGGGAGGACCACGTGAGCGACACCGACGGCATGCGCGCCGACTGGGCGCAGAAGGACTTCTACGCCGTGCTCGGGGTCAAGAAGGACGCCTCGACCGACGAGATCAAGAAGGCCTACCGGCGCCTCGCGCGGGCCAACCACCCCGACACGCACCCCGGCGACACCGCCAAGCACGACACGTTCAAGAAGGTCGCCGAGGCCTACGACGTCGTCGGCGACCCGGCCAAGCGCGCCAAGTACGACGAGATGCGCCGTCTCTACGCCTCCGGGGGCTACCCCGGCGGCGGGGCCGGTGGCTTCGGCGGCGGTGGCTTCGGCGGCCAGCAGGGCGGGGTCAACCTCGAGGACCTGCTGCGCGACGGCGGCGGGGCCGGCGGCTTCGGCGACATGTTCGGTGACCTCTTCGGGGGCGGCGGCGGTGGCCGGCGGCGTACGGCGCGCCCGCGCCCCACCAAGGGCAGCGACGTCGAGACCTCGGCGACCATCAGCTTCACCGACGCCATGGACGGCGTCACCGTCTCGCTGCGGCTCTCCTCCGAGACCGCTTGCACCACCTGCGGCGGCTCGGGCGGCAAGCCCGGCACCAGGCCGCACATCTGCACCACCTGCGAGGGCGCCGGCTTCGTGGTCGCCTCGATGGGCGGCTCGTTCTCGGTCAACGAGACCTGCCCCGCCTGCGGTGGTCGCCAGCTGGTCTACGACGACCCGTGCCCCGCGTGCCGCGGCACCGGTCGCGGCACCTCCGCGCGCACCATCCAGGCCCGGATCCCCGCCGGCGTCAAGGACGGCCAGCGCATCCGGGTGCGCGGCAAGGGCGCCCCCGGTGAGAACGGCGGCCCGCCCGGCGACCTGTTCGTGGCCGTGAAGGTCTCGCCGCACCGGGTCTTCGGCCGCAAGGACGACAACCTCACCATCGACGTGCCGGTCTCCTTCGACGAGCTGGCGCTCGGTGCCGAGGTCCGCATCCCCACCCTCGGCGGCAGCCCGGTCACGCTGCGGCTGCCGGCCGGCACCCCCAACGGTCGCACCTTCCGGGTGCGCGGCAAGGGCGCCAAGAAGGCCGACGGCTCGTACGGCGACCTGCTGGCCACCGTCGAGGTGCAGGTGCCGGCGGTGCTCGACGCCGCGACCCGCGCCGCCATCGAGGCCTACCGCGACGCGACGGCGTCCAAGCCGCTGCGCGCCAACCTCTTCGAGCAGGCAGGTGCCTGATGGCCGGGCGGTCGGGCAACCCCTTCGGTGACGCCCACCCCGACGCCGCCGTCTTCGTCATCTCGGTGGCCGCCGAGCTCACCGGCCTGCACCCGCAGACGCTGCGCACGTGGGAGCGCCTGGGCCTGATCACGCCCGGTCGCACCGGGGGCGGCGGGCGCCGCTACTCGGGGCGCGACATCGAGCGGCTGCGCGAGATCGCCGAGCTCTCCGGCGCCGGCATCGGCATCGAGGGCGTGCGCCGCATCCTCGACCTGGAGAACCGGGTCAGCGCCCTCTCCGCCCGCAACGAGGAGCTGGTGGCCGAGCTCGAGGCGACCCGCGCCGCCCTGCGCCAGGCCGTCGCCGTGCGCCGCGGCGACCTGCCGCCCAACAAGCTGCCCGTCCTGCGCGCCCCCGACGCCTCCGGCTCGATGGTGGTCTGGCGCCGGCGCTGACCAGGCACAGATCTCACCCTGACCCGGCGCAAATCTCACCCTGACCCGGCGCAAATCTCACCCTGACCCGGCGCAAATCTCACCCTGACCCGGCGCAAATCTCGCGCCCACCCGGCGCGAACCTCCCGCGAGGAAGTTTGGGCCGGCTCGGCGAAGGATTTGCGCCGGCTCGGTGGGAGATTTGCGCCCGGTCAGCGCAACATTTGTGCCGGGTCAGGTGAGCCAGGCGACCTGGTAGGGAGCGAGCAGGACCTCGCCGTCGGCGGCGCGCACCGGGCCGCCGGCGAGGTGGTCGTGCACCGGGGCGCCGTCGCGGCCCAGGCCGGCCTGCTCGAGCAGCCACCACGGCACCCGCCGCTCGGTGGCGGTCATGTTGTGCAGCGCCAGGAACGGGCCCTCGGGGTGGCGGCGCAGCACGTGGAAGACGCCGGTGTCGGGCGGGTCGAGCACCTCGGCGGGCGTGGCGGCGTGCAGGTGCGGCAGCGAGCGTCGTACGCCGACCAGGTGCTGCAGGCGCGGCAGCAGCCCGTGCGGGTCGGGGACGCTGCCGTCGGCCGCCCACGGCATCCGCGGCCGGTGCACCCAGCGGTTGTCCTCGGCGTGCTCGGGCTCGGCGTCCCACTCGGGGTCGTTGAGGAGCCCCACCTCGTCGCCCATCCAGATCACCGGCACCCCGCCGAAGCCGAGCACCACCGCGTGCGCCAGCAGCACCCGGTCGAGGGCGTGCGGGTCGCCGGCCTCGAGGCCCGCCAGGGAGGCCAGCGAGCCGGAGATCCGCTTGTCGCCGGTGGCGGGGTTGGACTGGAAGACCAGCCCGCGCGCCCACGAGCCGGGGAAGGAGCCGTCGTAGAAGTCGGAGAGGAACCGGCGGTGCGCGAAGCCGTCGAGCCCGGCCGCGGCGGCGTCCTCGTCGGAGACCGCCCAGCCGATGTCGTCGTGGCAGCGGGCGTAGGTGATCCAGGCCGTCGTCGAGGGCGGCGTCGGCAGCGAGGCGAGCGCGTGGGACGACATCCAGGTCTCGCCGGTGGCCAGCATCGACCACAGGTGCACCATCAGGGCGTTGTGGTAGGCCAGGTCGCTGACCTTGCCGTGGTGGCGGCCCTCACCGAGGTAGGCGACCAGGTCGCGCGGGCCCACGATCGCCTCGGCCTTGAAGGCCACCGCGGGGCAGGCGATCCGGGCGACCATCCGCAGCGCCTGGGTCAGCGCGTGCACCTCGGGCTGGTTCTGGCAGCTCGTGCCCAGCCGCTTCCAGGTGAAGGCGATCGCGTCGAGCCGGAAGACCTCGCACCCGGCGTTGGCCAGGTCGCAGATGATGTCGGCGAACTCCTCGAGCACCGCCGGGTTGGACCAGTCCAGGTCCCACTGCCAGGCGTTGAAGGTCGTCCACACCCAGCCCTGCAGCTCGTCGTCCCAGGTGAAGTTGCCGGGCGCGAAGTCGGGGAAGACCTCGGGCAGCGTCTCCTCCCAGCTGTCGGGCTCGGTGCGGTCGGGGTGGATGTGGAAGAAGTTGCGGTACGCCGCCTCGCCGGCGCGGGCGCGCGCGGCCCACTCGTGCTCGCGGGCCACGTGGTTGAGCACCAGGTCGAGGCACAGGCTCATCCCGGCCTCGCGCAGCCGGGCGGTCAGGGCGCGCAGGTCGTCCATGGTGCCCAGGTCGGGGCGCACGCTGCGGTAGTCCATCACCGCGTAGCCGCCGTCGTTGGGCGCCGGGCGCGGCCGCAGGAGCGGCATCAGGTGCAGGTAGGTGACGCCGAGGTCGCGCAGGTGGTCGAGGCGCTCCCCGACGCCGGTCAGGGTGCCGGCGTAGCGGTCGACGTACGCCGCGTAGCCCAGGACGCCGGGCCGCTGGAACCAGTCGGGGGCCAGGGTGCGCCGCTCGTCGAGGTCGTGCAGGTCGTCCTCACGCTCGGCGAAGCGGCGCGCCGCCACCTGCAGCAGCCGCTCGGCGACCGCCTCGGGGTCCGCGAAGACCTCCTCGAGGGCCGTGACCAGGTCGGGGCGCCAGCGCTCCACGCGGGCGGCGAAGGTGCGGCGGCGGTGCGCGGGCAGGCCGGCGAGTGCGGCGGTGGTGGCGTGAGTCACCCCACAACGCTATCGAGCCCTGTCGCGGGCCCGACCTCGACGCTAGTCTCGCCAGGTCAGCCCGGGTGCCGCGCGCTCGGGGCAGGCTCTGGGGAGGGTCGGACGAAGGGCGAGACGTCGGTGGACTGGTTCTACGAGTGGGTCGCGGGGATCCACTGGGTCCACTTCCTGACGATCCCCGTCTTCACCGGCGTCGTCGGCTGGCTGATCAACTGGTCGGGGCTCTTCATGCTCTTCAGCCCGCTGCACTTCAAGGGCGTGCGGATCCCCGGGATGCGCGAGCTCGCCACGATCCTGCCGCGCAAGGTCCAGGAGGTGCCCGGCGTCCTCCAGGGCGGCATCGGCTGGCAGGGCATCGTGCCGGCCCGGGCCGCGAAGATGGGCTCCATCGCCGTCGACAAGGCGATCTCGAAGCTCGGCACGCCCGCGGAGTTCTACCAGCAGCTCGAGCCCGAGCGGATCGCCGAGCACATCGTCGAGTCCTTCCGCCCCGAGGTGCCGGGCCTCGTCGAGGAGGTGATGCGTCGCGAGCACCCGCGGCTCTGGCGCGACCTGCCGCGACCGATCCGGCAGGCGATCATCGACCGGGTGCAGTCGCAGCTGCCGAGCGTGGTCAGCGGCATCACCACCGAGATCGGCGTGCACATCGACCAGCTGCTCGACCCCAAGATCATGGTGATCGACCACTTCCGCGACAACCCGTCGCTGGTGGTGCGGATCTTCCGCGACTTCGGGCAGCGTGAGCTCAACCTGATGGTGGCCTTCGGGTTCGTCTTCGGCTTCGCCCTCGGCGTGCCCGTGGCCGTCGTCGACAGCATCTTCGGCCAGTGGTGGCTGCTGCCGCTGATGGGCGTGGTGGTCGGCTGGATCACCAACGCCCTGGGCATGTGGCTGATCTTCGAGCCGCCCGAGCCGCGCCGCATCCTGGGCGTGAAGGTGCACGGGCTCTTCCTGCGCCGCCAGGCCGAGGCGGCCGAGGTGTACGCCCGGATCATCGCCGAGGACGTCATCACCCTCGAGCGGATCGGCGACTTCCTGCTCGACGGCCCCAGCGGCGACCGGACCCGCCAGATGCTCGCCCACTCGCTGCGCCCGGCCATCGAGCGGGCCGCGGGCCCGGCCCGCGGCGCCGTGCGGGTGGCGGTCGGCACGCGCCGCTTCGACACCATCCGCGACCAGGTCGCCCAGGAGGCGGTCGGGCGCACCCTGACCCCGTTCCGTGACCCCGAGTTCAGCCGGCAGCAGTCCGACAAGATCCAGGTGCTGATCGCGCGCCGCACCAAGGAGCTGCCGCCGCGCGACTTCGTCGAGATGATGCGCTCGGCGATCCGGGAGGACGAGTGGATGCTCTACGCCCACGGGGCCATCATGGGTCTCGGCGGCGGGTTCCTGCACCTGTGGATCTTCGGTGTCGCGTGAGCCGACAGGAGGGCTGGTCATGACCGATCTGCACGACGAGGTGGCGCCGCCCGCCGGCGCGCCCCTGCCCCAGCCTGCCGAGTCCGAGGCCCCTGAGCCCCTGCTGGACGACCTGCCGGCCGACGGTGTCGACCCGCGTGCCCACCCGAGCGCCCACGACCGGCTCGCTCCCGCGGTGGAGGCGCTGCCGGGCCTGGCCCGCGTGGCCGCCTCGGCGGCCTGGCACACCACCGGCTGGGGCGTGCGCCAGTCGCTGCGCAACACCGCGCGGCTGGCCCGCGCCGTCACCGACCGGGACGAGGCGGCCGCCCTGGCCCACGAGGCCACCGAGGCGGTGCAGGTCGTCAGCGACCTGGCGCGCTCGGTCTCGGCCGGCATCCCCGTCTCCTCCGCGCTGGTGCGCGCCGGCGAGACCCTCGGCTCCTTCTCGGAGCCGCCCGAGCGCCGGGCCCGCCGCCACGACGAGGACCCCCGCCGCGAACCGACCCGCGCCGGCCCTCGCTGCGCGAGCGCGGCGCCGAGCTGCTGGAGCGCTCGCGCGACGTGTGGAGCGAGCGCGACGGGCACCCGGCGTACGAGCGGATGCTCGGCGAGCTGGCGCCCGACGAGGCCCGCGTCCTGCTGCTGCTGCTCGAGCACGGCCCGCAGCCCAGCGTCGACGTGCGCACCGGGGGCCCGATCGGGATGGTCAGCAGCCAGCTCATCGCGCCCGGCCTGACGATGATCGGGGCCCGCGCGGGCTGCCGCTACGTCGACCAGGTGCCGGCCTACCTCAACAACCTCTTCCGTCTCGGCCTGGTGTGGTTCTCCCGCGAGCCGCTGCGCGACCCGATGGACTACCAGGTGCTCGAGGCCCAGCCCGACGTGCTGGAGGCCTGCCACACGGTGAAGTTCGCCAAGGTGGTGCGACGCAGCATCCACCTCACGCCCTTCGGCGAGGACTTCTGCCGCACCTGCCTGGTCGACGAGGTCACCGCCGAGCGCTCCTTCCCCGAGCACCAGGCGCCGCCCGAGGCCGAGAGCGGCGAGCCCTCCAAGCACGGCGGCACCGCCGACTGACACCCCCCGGCCCGGACGTGGGGCGGGGTCCGGAGCAGGGTCCGGCCCCCGACCCGGTGACCGGGTCGGGAGCCGGTGTCGCTGGCGGCGTCGACGCCTACTCCGAGGAGTCGCCCACTCCCTCCACAGGCGGCTCGGGGAGCGACGGGGCCTCCACCGCCGCCAGCGAGATCGTGAAGACCGAGCCGCCGTAGCGGCCCGGCGCGTAGCCCACCGTGGCGTCCTGCGCCTCGGCCAGGGTGCGGACGACGTACAGCCCCAGCCCGGTGCCGGTCGCCACCGTGCCGCTGGCCCGGGTGAACTCCCGGAACAGGTCGTCGCGGAAGCCCTCCGGCACCCCGGGGCCGTGGTCGACGACGTCGATGCAGACCCGGTCGTCCTCGCCGCGCACGTGCACCAGGAACGGGGCCCGCCCGTACTTCAGGGCGTTGCCGAGCAGGTTGCCGACCATCTGCTCCAGGCGCAGCGGGTCGACGCGCACCTCGCGGTCGTCGTCGACGCGGACCTCGACCACCGGGTCGGGGTCGCCGCGGTAGCGGTCGTGGACCAGCGACTCCACGACCTGGCGCGGGCGCACCGGGCGCAGGTCGAAGCGCAGGGTGCCGCGCTGGATCTGCGCCGCGGTCAGCAGGTCGGCGGTGATCGAGTCGAGCATCCGCGCCTGGCGGGCCACCGAGCCCATCAGCCGGGCGCGCACCTCGGGCCCGAGGTCGTCCTCGCCCCACTCGCTGGTCTCGGCGATGCCGCAGATGACCGCGACGGGGCCGCGGATCTCGTGGGCGGTGGTGGCGATGGCGCGGCGCAGCAGGCCCACGTCGTCACTGGCGGAGTCGAGGAAGACCAGCACCGACCAGCCGGTACGCCGCATCGTCGCGCGCACCGTGGCGCCGTCGAGCTCGACCTCGAAGGAGGCGTCGGCGTCGAGGCGGTGGTAGGCCACGAGCGTGGCCAGCGGCCCCGACGTGAAGCCCAGCGGGGTGCCGGGGCTGGCCGAGGAGCCGAGCAGCCGCTGGGCGGTGGTGTTGGCGAAGACGATGCGGAACAGCGGCTCGTCGGCGAGCTCGAGGATGCCCATCGGGGCCATGCTCAGCGCCTGCCACCAGGAGATCTGCGAGGCCGAGGCGGGGTTGCGCGGCGCCTGCTCGACCGGCTCCGGCGCCCCGGCGGCGCCGGCGGCCCCCGCGGCCTCCTCACCTGGGGACCCGTCGTCCTCGCGGGCCGGGTGGATGCGGCTCTCGGACTCCTCCAGGGGCGGCACCACCGACAGCGAGTGCGGGGCCCTGGGCGACGGCGCCCCGGAGGTCATCTCCCCGACGTAGTCGAGGATCGAGTCGAGCGAGGCGCCCTTCTGCACGTAGCCGTCGGCGCCCACGGCCAGCGCCCGCTCCGACATCTGGGTGGCCCCGAACCCCGAGAGCACCACGACCTTGGCCCGCGGCACGCTGCGCCGGATCGAGGGCAGCGCCTCGAGGCCGTCCATCACCGGCATCGACAGGTCCAGCAGCACCAGGTCGGGGCGCTGCTCGCGCACCACCTCGATGCCGCGGCGCCCGTCGCCGGCCTCGCCGACGACGTCGTACCCGCCGCGGCCCAGGGCCAGGCGCAGCAGCTCGCGCAGGTCGGCGGTGTCGTCGATGATGACGACCCGCAGCGGTCGGGCTCGGGCGGCTGCGCTCACGGGGCAGGCCTCTCTGGTGGGGCGGTGGGGTCGCCGTCGGGCGGCTCCTTGAGGATCTCGGCGGCGGCGCTGCGCACCAGCTCGAGGGACTGGCTGGCGCTGTTGCCGAGCAGGTCGGTGATGATGCGGCTCGCCGAGTCGATGGAGGAGGAGAGCGCGGCCTGCGCCCGGGCGGGGTCGTCGAGGTCGAGCGCCATCTTGGCCACCACCAGGCCCTGCAGGACGGTGTCGTTGAGCTCGAGCGCCTGCTGCTCGCGCTGGCGCAGGTCCTGGAAGAGCTGGGCGCCCTCCATCAACGAGGAGTACTGGCGTCGCTGCGACCAGTAGTAGACGCCCACGGCTGCGCCCACGACGTCCCACAGCGCCAGCGGCCAGCCCCACGCGGTGCGCATCGCCAGGCCCTGCACGTCGTCGAGCCCGAAGCTCGGCAGCAGCATGTGCACCGAGTGGGCGCCGTGGTGGACCGCGCAGGTCAGGAAGATGGCCGCGGTGGCAGCGCCCAGCGGGTTGGTGCGCAGCTGGTTGCTGCGGGCCAGCGGGACCACGATGGCGGTGCTGATCAGCAGGTAGGCGATCGCGATGACGGTGTTGCAGACCAGCCCGACGACCCAGGGCTCCACGCTCATCCGCCCGCCCCGCTCAGGGAGAGCAGCGCCAGCGCCGTCACCGAGACGCCGAGGTACGCCGTCGCGGCGGGTGCCAGCCGGCCGGCGCACCGCCGGGCGCCGGCGGCGCGCCGCGCAGCAGGGCGACGCAGGCGCCGACGACGACGAGCTGCCAGGCCACGGCGGCGAGGTCCCAGGCGCCGACCGCCTCGGGGGTCCCCATCAGGTCCAGGGGCAGCCCGACCGTGCGGGTCAGCGCCCACAGGCCCAGGCAGGCCGCGTTGCCGGCGGCGCCGAGCAGCAGCAGGCGGCGGCTCGGTCGACCGGGGCGCTGCAGGGCGGCGGCGGTCCAGGCCAGCTGGGCCAGCGCGGCCGCGGCGAAGAAGAGCCCGAAGAGGGTCTGCTCGCGCAGGTGGGCCGGCCCCATCGCGGCGTGCACGCCCGCGGCGGCGGCGCTGGAGACCAGCGCGAGCGGCAGCAGCAGGGTGACCGCGGTGCCGGCCCGGGGCTGCGCGACGGGGGCCGGGGTCGTCGCGAGCGGGCGGAGCTGCAGGGTGCCGGTGGCCGCGGCGTGGCGCAGCGCGGCGACCCGCAGGTCGTGGGCGTCGGGCGCGCGGTGGGCGGCCGGCAGCAGCCGGGCGCCGAGCAGGCCGGCGAGCGCGACGAGTCCGCCGACCACCAGTGCGTAGTGCACGGTGTGGGCGGCGGCGCTGGCGCTCGTGGCGCCGACCCAGGCCGTCACCGGCTTCCCTCCCGGGTCCCTCCTCCCCAGGCGGGACCCTGCTCCGCGCACCACCGTAGGGCGCGCGGAGGGCCGTGCGAGCCGAATCACAGAAAAATTGTTGACCGGACAAAGTTGAGTGGAACAGACTCAACTTGTCGGGCGTTGGGACCAGTGAACGACCCATACGACTCAGCCAGACACCGCACGAGACAGGGAGAGCAGCCGTGAGCCAGTTCGGGGCCGAGAAGTTCACCACCCGCAGCCGCGAGGCGATCGAGACCGCGCAGCGGCTCGCCACCACCTCCGGGCACAGCCACACCGAGCCCGTCCACCTCCTCGTCGCGCTCCTGGGTCAGGACGACGGCATCGCACGCAGCCTGGTCACCAAGGCCGGCGTCGACGTGCAGCAGCTGGTCACCGGGGCCGGGGCGGCGCTCGAGGCGCTGCCGCGCGCCAGCGGCGCGACCGTGCAGCAGCCCTCCGCCTCCGCCGCGCTCACCCGGGTGCTGGCCGGGGCGCTCGACCTGGCCTCCTCGATGAAGGACGAGTACGTCGCCACCGAGCACCTGCTGATCGCGATGGCCGGCACCGAGTCCAGCGCCCAGAAGGTGCTCGCAGACGCCGGGCTCACTGAGGCCGGCCTGCGCGAGGGGCTCACCGCGGTGCGCGGCAACCGCCGCGTGACCAGCCAGGACGCCGAGTCGACGTACGAGTCGCTCGAGAAGTACTCCGTCGACCTCACCGCGGCCGCCGAGGAGGGCCGGCTCGACCCGGTCATCGGCCGCGACGCCGAGATCCGTCGCGTCGTGCAGGTGCTGAGCCGGCGCACCAAGAACAACCCGGTGCTGATCGGCGAGCCCGGCGTCGGCAAGACCGCCGTCGTCGAGGGCCTGGCCCAGCGCGTGGTCGCCGGCGACGTGCCCGACTCCCTCAAGGGCCGTCGGGTGCTCAGCCTCGACCTGGCCGCCATGGTCGCCGGCGCGAAGTACCGCGGCGAGTTCGAGGAGCGGCTCAAGGCCGTGCTCGAGGAGATCAAGGACGCCGGCGGGCAGGTGATCACCTTCATCGACGAGCTGCACACGGTCGTCGGGGCGGGCGCCGGCGGCGACTCCTCCATGGACGCCGGCAACATGCTCAAGCCGATGCTGGCGCGCGGCGAGCTGCACATGATCGGCGCCACCACCCTCGACGAGTACCGCGAGCGGATCGAGAAGGACCCGGCGCTCGAGCGCCGCTTCCAGCAGGTCTTCGTCGGCGAGCCCAGCGTCGAGGACACCATCCAGATCCTGCGCGGCATCCAGGAGAAGTACGAGGCGCACCACGGGGTGCGCATCACCGACGCCGCGCTGGTGGCCGCGGCCACCCTGTCTGACCGCTACATCAGCGGGCGCCAGCTGCCCGACAAGGCCATCGACCTCATCGACGAGGCGTCCTCGCGGCTGCGGATGGAGATCGAGTCCTCGCCCGAGGAGATCGACCAGCTGCGCCGCCACGTCGACCGGCTCAAGATGGAGGAGTTCGCGCTGGCCAAGGAGAGCGACGAGGCCTCCGTCGAGCGCCTCGAGGCGCTGCGCGCCGACCTGGCCGACGCCGAGGAGGAGCTGCGCGGGCTCGAGGCCCGCTGGGAGTCCGAGAAGGCCTCGCTCGAGGGCGAGGGCGAGCTGCGCCGCCAGCTCGACGGGCTGCGCATCGAGGCCGAGCGGCTGCAGCGCGAGGGCGACCTGGGGCGCGCCAGCGAGATCCTCTACGGCCGCATCCCCGAGCTCGAGCAGCAGATCGAGGCCGCCGCGGCCGCCGAGAGCGGCCAGGTCGAGGGCACCGAGCCGCTGGTCGGCGAGGAGGTCGGGCCCGAGCAGATCGCCGACGTCGTCGAGGCCTGGACCGGCATCCCCACCGGCCGGATGCTGCAGGGCGAGACCGCCAAGTTGCTGGAGATGGAGCAGGTCATCGGCGAGCGGCTCATCGGCCAGCGCGAGGCGGTCGCCGCGGTCAGCGACGCCGTACGCCGCTCGCGCGCCGGCATCGCCGACCCGAACCGCCCGACCGGCTCGTTCCTCTTCCTGGGCCCCACCGGCACCGGCAAGACCGAGCTGGCCAAGTCGCTGGCCGACTTCCTCTTCGACGACGAGCGCGCGATCGTGCGCATCGACATGAGCGAGTACTCCGAGAAGCACTCGGTCTCGCGGCTGGTCGGCGCGCCCCCGGGCTACGTCGGCTACGACGAGGGCGGCCAGCTGACCGAGGCGGTGCGCCGCCGGCCCTACTCGGTGGTGCTGCTCGACGAGGTCGAGAAGGCGCACCCGGAGGTCTTCGACATCCTGCTGCAGGTGCTCGACGACGGCCGGCTCACCGACGGCCAGGGCCGCACCGTCGACTTCCGCAACACGCTGCTGATCCTGACCTCCAACCTGGGCTCGCAGTACCTCGTCGACCCCACGCTCGACGCGGCCACCAGCCGCGAGCAGGTGCTGGCGCTGGTGCGGGCCTCGTTCAAGCCCGAGTTCCTCAACCGGCTCGACGAGATCGTCACCTTCGAGTCGCTGAGCCAGGAGGCGCTGACCCACATCGTCGACCTGCAGCTGGCGCTGCTGGAGAAGCGGCTGGCGGTGCGGCGGATCTCGATCGACGTCACCGACGCGGCGCGGACCTGGCTCGCCGAGACCGGCTACGACCCGGCGTACGGCGCCCGGCCGCTGCGTCGGCTGATCCAGACCGCGATCGGCGACCGGCTGGCCCGGATGTTGATCGGCGGCGAGGTCGTCGACGGGGGCTCGGTGCAGGTCGACGTCGGCGACGACGGGCTGGTGCTGCGCACCTGACGCCGCAGGGCGGCCGGGCTCAGGCCCGGTCGCCCCGGTCGGCGCGGCGGCCCAGCCAGCCGCCGCCGAAGAGGGCCCACAGCACCAGCACGGGCTGGAAGAACAACCGCACGAAGCGGGCCCGGTCGGTGGTGAGGCCGAAGGCGTCGGTGCCCTCGAGGTACTGGCCCACGTTGCCGGGGAAGATCGCCACGAAGAACGCCGCCAGGAGCGCGCCGACCAGGCGACGGCGCCTCGGCAGCGCCACGAACGCCGCGCCGAGGCCGATCTCGACGACCCCGGAGCCGACGACGACCAGGTCGTCGTCGAGGGGGAACCAGTCGGGCACCTGCGCCTGGAACTCCTCGCGCTGGGAGGTCAGGTGCAGCACCCCGGCGCCCACCATCGCCGAGCCGAGCAGCAGCCGCGCGGCGGTGCGCAGGGCGGAGGAGCGGGGCGCGGACCGGGTGTGAGTCATGGCCCCAGCGTAGGCAGCCCGGCGGGCTCCCTTGGTCGTCTGGTGGAATGGGCGTCATGTCAGATGCCGCTCCCGCCCGCCCGCGGCAGGTGACCGTCGCTGCCTGGTTGATCATCCTCGGCTCGGTCTTCGTCGTGCTCTCCGCCTTCGGCCAGGTCTCGGGGGTCAGCTCGCTCGAGACCCGCGAGCGCATCGAGGCGCTGCTCTCCGAGCCCCCGGCCGACGGCCTGGGGCTCTCGGTCGGCACCGTGCTCGAGATGCTGCGCATCGTGGCGATGGTCGCCGCGGCCACCGCGACCGCCACCGCGATCCTCGGCACCCAGGTCCTGCAACGCTCCCGCGCCGCGCGCACCTGGCTCTCGGTGCTGGCGGTGCCGCTGTTCCTCTCGGCCGCATTCATCGGCGGCTTCATGGGCGCGCTGGTCGCCGCGGCAGTGGTGATGCTGTGGCTGCAGCCCGCCAAGTCCTGGTTCGCCGGTGAGCCGCTGCCCGAGCGCTTCAACGCCGACGGCACGCTGCGCAAGGACGAGTCGACCCAGAAGCCTGGTCAGAAGCCTGCCCAGGAGCCGGCGCCGGCACCCGAGCGGGAGCACCAGCCGGTCGGCCACGGCGCGCCGCCGCAGCAGCCGTCGGCGTACCCGCCGCCCCCGGCGTACCCCCAGCAGCAGCCCGGCCCCGCGCCGTACGCCGGCTTCGGCCACCCGCAGGCCGAGCGCCCGCAGGCGGTGCCCGGTGGCGCGCCCGCCCCCGGCCCCCATCGGCGCCCGGCCGCCCTGGCCTGGGCCTGCGCCCTGACCTGGGTCGGCAGCGGCCTGGTCTCCCTGTTCTGGTTGCTGGCCACGCTGGTCTTCGTCGCGGTGCCCCAAGCCGACTTCGACGAGCTGCTGGAGGGCCAGCCCGAGGCCCAGGCGCAGCTGGCGGCCTACGACTGGGCCGAGGTGACGCAGAGCGTCTACGTCATGACCGCGGTCAGCGTGACGTGGAGCATCGTGGCCATCGTGCTCGCGGTGCTGGCCTTCCGGGGCGTGGCCTGGGCGCGGCTGGCCCTGACGGTCTCGAGCGCGGCGCTCGCCGGCGTGCTCTTCGTCTGGGGTGTCGTCTGGGCGCCCGCGATGCTGCTGGTCATGGTGCCGGTGGCCGCGACCGTGGTGCTGCTGCTGCGCCCCGACGTCCGCGCCTGGCGCCGCTGACCAGCCCCCCCCACCCCACGCCGACCCGGCGCATACTTCGCGCCGACCCGGCGCGAACCGGCGCCGGCGCGCGCTCAGGCGGTGAGGTCGGCGGCGGCCAGGCGGGCCAGCCCGTCCTCGATCACCTGCACGGTCTTGCAGAAGGCGAAGCGCACCAGGTGGCGCCCCGCGTCGGAGTCGGGGTAGAAGCCGCGTAGCGGGATCGCCACCACGCCGGCGCGCTCGGGCAGCGCCCGGCAGAAGGCGGTGGAGTCCTCCCAGCCGAGGTGCTCGACGTCGACGCTGGCGAAGTAGGTGCCCTGCGGCACCCGCGCCGGCAGCCCCGCGGCGCCTAGGCCCTCGCAGAGCAGGTCGCGGCGGCCCTGCAGGTCGCGGGCGAGCGCGAGCGGGAAGTCGGCCTCCTCGTCCAGCGCCTGCGCCACCGCCGGCTGCAGCGGCGAGCCCGAGGTGAAGGTCAGCCACTGCTTGGCGTTCAGCACGGCCTCGACCAGGTACGACGGCCCGGTGGCCCAGCCGACCTTCCAGCCGGTGAAGGACCACGACTTGCCGACCGACGACAGGCTCAGGGTGCGCTCGGCCATCCCCGGCAGGGTGCTGATCGGCGTGTGCACGGCGTCGTCGTAGACCAGGTGCTCGTAGACCTCGTCGGTGATCACGACCAGGTCGTGCTCGATCGCGACGTCGGCCACGGCCTGCAGCTCCTCGGGGCCCAGGACGGTGCCGGTCGGGTTGTGCGGGGAGTTGAGCAGCACGAACCTCGTGCGCGCGGTGACCGCCGCCCGCAGCTCGGCCACGTCGAGGCGGTAGTCGGGGGCGCGCAGGGTGACCGGGCGTCGTACGCCGCCGGCCATCTGGATCATCGCGACGTAGGAGTCGTAGTAGGGCTCGAGCACCACGACCTCGTCGCCGGGGTCGACCAGGCCGAGCAGCGCGGCGGCAATGCCCTCGGTGGCGCCGGTGGTGGCGCAGACCTGGGTGTCGGGGTCGAGGTCGATGCCGTAGTGACGGCGCTGGTGCTCGGCGACCGCCCGGCGGAGCGCGGGGACGCCGGTGCCGGGGGCGTACTGGTTGGCCCCCTCCTCGACGGCGCGCGCGACCCGGGCGCGGCTGCTGGCCGGCCCGTCGACGTCGGGGAAGCCCTGGCCCAGGTTGACCGCCCCGGTGCGCAGCGCGAGAGCCGACATCTGGGTGAAGATCGTCGGCGGGATGCCGTCGAGGCGGTGCGCGGGCGAGGCGCCACGCGGCCGGGAGGCGGGGGCGGAGGTGGAGGACGTGCCGGGTGCAGCCATGGCCCCACCGTAGCCACGCACCCGGGTCGGGTTGAATGTCTCGCGTGAGCGAGACGACTGCTGCCCCCGACGCCGCCCTGGCCGCCGACATCGACGCGCTGTGCCGCCTGACCGGCAGCTTCACGCTGCGCTCGGGGCAGGTGGCCTCGGAGTACTTCGACAAGTACCTCTTCGAGTCCGACCCGGCGCTGCTGCTGCGCGTGGCGCGCCAGATGGTCGGGCTGCTGCCGGAGGACACCGAGCTGCTCGGCGGACTCGAGCTCGGCGGCGTCCCGATCGCGACGATGGTCTCGAGCCTGACCGGGCGCCCGGCGCTGTTCGTGCGCAAGAAGGCCAAGGAGTACGGCACATGCAAGCTCGCCGAGGGCCCCGAGGTCGAGGGCCGCCGGGTCACGCTGGTGGAGGACGTCATCACCACCGGTGGCGCCGTGCGCGACGCGACGAACGCGCTGCGCGCCGCGGGAGCGGTCGTCGAGGTCGTCGTCTGCGCCATCGACCGCAGCCCCGAGGGCGAGAACCCGCTGGCCGACGTCGGCCTCGAGGTCCGCCCGGTGCTCACCAAGGCCCAGCTGGACGCCGTCTCGTGACCGAGGCCCGCACCCTGGCGACCAACCGCCCGCGCCACGCGCTGCCGCTCGACCTGGTGCGCGGCTTCCTGATCGGCTGCGCCGAGCTGGTGCCCGGCGTCTCGGGCGGCACGGTCGCGCTGGTCACCGGCGTCTACGAGCAGCTCATCGACTCCGCCCACCACGTCGTCTCCGCCGTACGACGCCTGGTCACCGGCCCCGACCGGCTCGCGTCGGCGCGCGCCGAGCTCAAGCGCACCGACTGGTTCCTGATCGTGCCCGTGCTGATGGGCATGGCCGCGGCGCTGCTGACGATCGCGGGCGTGATGGGCGCCTTCGTGACCGACCACCCCGAGCTGTCGCGCGGGCTCTTCCTGGGCATGGTCGCGGTCTCGATCGTGGTGCCGCTGCGGATGATGCCGGCCGGGCACCGCCCCGCCTGGGTCGACGCCCTGCTGGTGGCGCTGGTCGCGGTCGCCACGTTCTGGACGGTCGGCCTCGCGGGCGGCGGGGCCGAGGTCGACCCGTCGCTGGTGGTCGTCTTCGGGGCGGCCGCGATCGCGATCTGCGCGCTGGTGGTGCCGGGGGTGTCGGGGTCGTTCTTCCTGCTCACCGTCGGGCTCTACACCACCACGCTGGAGGCCGTCGACAGCCGCGACCTGGTCTACGTGGGGGTCTTCGCCCTCGGTGCCGTCGTCGGGCTGGCGTCGTTCGTGCAGCTGCTCAACTACCTGCTCGACCACCGCCGGCGCACCACGCTGCTGGTGATGGTCGGGCTGATGCTCGGCTCGCTGCGGGCGCTGTGGCCGTGGCAGTCGGTGCCGGAGGCGTCCTCCGACGGCGAGGCCCACGGCCCCGGCGCGCTGCTGGCGCCGTACGCCCCGGTGGCCGGCCCCGTGCTGCTGGCGCTGCTGGGCGCCGCGGTGGTGCTGGTGCTGGTGGTCGTCGAGGCGCGCGCGACTCGCGACACCGCCCGAGGCTGACGGTTCGTGCCGGCTCGAGGCGAAGTTCGCGCCGGGTCAGCGTGAGATCTGCGCCGGGTCAGCGTGAGATTTGCGCCGGGTCAGCGGGTGGTGCCCGACTCCCGGCGCCACTCGAGCACGAGCGGCACCGCGAAGACCGCGAGGATCAGCAGGATGGCGAAGTCGAGGTTGTCGCCGAGCCAGGGGATGCCGCCCAGGAAGTAGCCCAGCAGGGTGATCCCCACGACCCAGAGCACCGCGCCGACGAAGCTCCACAGCCAGAAGGTGCGCCGCGGCATCCCGGTCGCACCGGCCACGACGGTGACGAAGGTGCGCACGAACGCCACGAACCGGCCCAGCACCAGCGCGGTCGAGCCGTGCCGGTCGAAGAAGTCGTGGGTCTGGTCGAAGTGCTTGCGCTTGATGATGCGCCCGTCGCGGGCGTAGAGCGGTGGACCGATGCGGCGCCCGATCTCGTAGCCCGCGACGTTGCCGGCGAAGGCGGCCGCGATCAGCAGCACGATGGCGATGGCGAGCTCGGTGACCACGCCGCCGGGGAACAGGTCGATCTGGCCGGTGGCGATGAAGAGCCCGAGGCTGAAGAGCAGGGTGTCGCCGGGCAGGAACGGGAACAGCAGCCCGCACTCGACGAACACGACAGCGAGGGCGATCCAGAAGAGCGTCTGCCCGAAGTGGCCCAGCCACCACTCCAGCTGGAGCCACTCGATGCCGAACAGGAGCGGCTCGATACCCAGCACGGACGTGAGCCTATCGGTCGGCGCCGACTAGCCTGCGGACGTGTCCGCGCAGAGTCCCCCTCCCGTCGGCCCCGACCTGCCCGAGGAGGCCCGCCGGGCGCCGTACGACCCGATGCCGCACGGCCCGGCCGAGGTCGGGGTGGGCCCCTGGGAGGGTCCCTGGCCCACGGGGGAGCAGTGGGACGCCGAGCTGCTCGCCGGCGGTGACCGGCGCAACGTCGTCGACCGCTACCGCTACTGGAGCCTCGAGGCGATCCGGGCCGACCTCGACACCCGCCGCCACGACTTCCACGTCGCCATCGAGAACTGGCAGCACGACTTCAACATCGGCACGGTCGTGCGCAGCGCCAACGCCTTCCTGGCCGCCGAGGTGCACATCGTGGGCAACCGCCGCTGGAACCGGCGCGGGGCGATGGTCACCGACCGCTACCAGCACCTGCGCCACCACGAGGACGTGCCGGCGCTGCGCGACTACCTGCACGCGCTGCCCGGCGGCCCGGTCGAGCTGCACGGCATCGACAACCTGCCGGGCTCGCGCCCGCTGGAGGCCGGTCCGGTGCCGCGACGGGTGTGCTTCCTGCTGGGCCAGGAGGGGCCGGGGCTCTCCGAGGGGGCCCGCGAGGCCTGCGACGCGACCTTCTCGATCGCCCAGTTCGGCTCGACGCGCTCGATCAACGCCTCGGCCGCCGCGGCGATCGCGATGCACGCGTGGGTGCGCGACCACGCCGACCTCGGCGACGAGCGGGCCTGGCGCGGCTGAGCCGGCCCCCGCGGTGCGCGGGAGCCGGCTCAGGGCTGGTGCTGGGTGCTGCTGGGCGTCGCTGGGTCAGCGGCAGGCGCGCTTGAGGTTGAAGCGCTTGACCTGGCCACGGTCGATGAAGACCTTCTTCGACGCCAGGGTCTTGCCGCCCACCTCGCAGCTGAGCGTGTACGTCTCGCGGGCGCCGTCGGTGAAGGTCGACCGGCTGGCGTACTGCCCCACCTCGAGCGTGTACGACGGGCTGACGGAGGCGTAGTTGACGACCCGCAGCACGTAGGTGCCCTTCGCCGCGTCGAAGACCTGCACCTCCTCCTTCTCACCGGGGGCGTTGCCCGAGGTGCCGACCTCGACGAGCTCGCCGGAGGCGTCCTTGCGGTAGACCTCGAGGTCGAAGTCGTCGGGGGTGGGCCAGTCGAGGTTGATGCGCAGCACGTCGGAGTCCTTGGTGGCGACGTACTCGTGGTCGACGGTGCCGACCACGGGCTCGGTGGCGCCGCCCTCGATGGTCTCGCCCGCGAACGGCTCGTCGTCCAGCTTCTCGATGGGCCGCGACTGCAGGAGCGGGCGGGTCGAGGGGTTGACCACCCACGAGAAGCGCCCCTTCTTGCCGACGGTGATCGTCGAGTCGAGGAAGTCCTCGAAGGAGGACTCCCAGGTCGGGGACTCGAAGTCCTTGCGCAGGCGCAGCGTCGCGCCCTTGGGGGCCTTGCCCTTGATCACGCCGTGCTGGCTGGTGTCGATGGTGTGCTGCAGCGCCAGCAGGTACGCCGCCCGGTTGCCGCGGCCCTCGTGCTCGCCGGCGCCGAGGTACTCGTCGACGACGTGGGGGAACGGCGGGTGGAACTCGTCGGGGCCGATCTCGAAGGTGTAGCCGAAGCCGCCGGTGGCGTTGTAGGACCAGTCCTCGGTGGTGCCGGTGGTGTCGTAGAGCTGCCAGCTGTTCTGGTTGAGGTAGCCGTTCTGCGCGGCCATCTTGGCGCCGAGCGCCTTGAGGCCCTTCTCGTCGGGCGCGTTGCCGACGGGGTTGCCGTCGGGGCCGATGGTGGTCGGCGCGACGCCGTTGGGGCGCAGGATCAGGTTGGAGAAGGTGTGGTTGGAGATCATCATCGTGACCTGGCGCTCGCGCACCAGCGTCTGGATGTTCTGGGTCTCGGGCTCGGAGAACGCCGAGGCGCCGCGGTAGGTCGGGTCGAGGAAGCCGGTGTCGACCTCGGCGGGGTTCGGGAACGTGCCCGCGGCGCCGGGGCCGCCCCAGAAGCCGCCGTAGTTGCGGTTGAGGTCGACGCCCAGGCCGAACCCGCCGGGGCTGGCCAGGGTGGCGCGGCACGAGCCGTCGGGGATGTCCTGGCCGTCGACGACGCGGCAGTTCTTGCGCTTGTAGGCCTGGCCGGGGGTGGCCAGGATGGTGGTGGAGCCGCCCAGCGGGTCCGCGCCGGTGTCGTTGAGCGCGCGCAGGTCGACGTACTCGCCGTCGGTGCGCGAGAGGTCGAAGCCGTCGGGGTTGACGACGGGGACGACCAGCACCCGGGCCTTCTTGAGCATCCGGGTGATCTGCTTGTCCTTGCCGAAGCTCTGCGCCAGGTCGGTGGCGAACTCCATCGCCAGCTCGCCCGAGGGCCACTCGCGGGCGTGGTGCAGGCCCATCAGCAGGAAGGTGGGCTTGCCCGAGGCGGGCTTGTCGACGTCGGCGCCGATCTCGATGGCGTGCACGGTGTTGCCGTCGAGGGTCGGGTTGGCCAGGTCGAACATCCGCACGTGGCCCGGGAAGTCGGCGGCCAGGGCGGTCATGTCGGCGACGTAGTCGGCCAGCACGCGGTAGCTGTCGCGGCCCGAGGGGAGCGGGGAGACGTCGACGGAGGCGGCGTACGCCTCGTTGATCTCGGCGATCTCGACGCCGCGCTCGACCAGGTTCTCGATCCGCACGTCGTAGGTGAAGCCGGCGGCGCGCAGTGCGGCCCGCTCGGCGGCCGTGTGCAGGACGACCTCGACGTAGTCGTGGCCGGCGTGCTCGGTCAGGTCGAGGCCGAGCTTCTGCAGCCGGGTGCGGTCGGCGCGGTCGGGGGTGTCGACGGTGACCAGCTGGGGTGCGAAGACGCTGGGGGCGCCGGGGGTGGCGGCGCTGCTGCCCACCGTGGCGGCCATCGGCGCGGTCACGGCGAGCGCGGCCAGGGTCGCCAGGCCGGCGACGCGGCGGCGCGCCCGGTGGCGGTGGGGGACGGGGCGGGGTCGGCGGGTCATCGTCGATCTCCAAGCGGGGTCGGGGCGAGCGGATGTGCCCTTACAACGCCGCTTTGCCCCGTGGGTCACGCCGGCCCCCGACCCGCCCCGCCGACCCGGCGCCACTTCCTCGCCGAGTCGGCGCCACTTCCGGAACTGGCGCCGGCTCGCGGGGGAACTGGCGCCGGCTCGCGTCAGGTGGGCGGGGTCAGGGTGCGCTGCAGGGCGGCCAGGCCGCGCGAGGAGTGGCTCTTCACGGTGCCCTCCGAGATGCCCAGCTCGCTGGCGGTCTCGGCGACCGAGAGCCCCAGCCAGTGCCGCAGCACGACCACCTTGCGCTGCTGCGCCGGCAGGGCCTGCACGGCGGCGAACAGCTCGCTGCGCTCCTCCGGGCCCGGTACGTCGCCCGCCGCGGGGTCGGCGACCCCGCTCAGCGTCTCGCCGGCCTGCGAGGAGGGCACCTCGCGGCGCCAGGGGCGCCGCCGCTCGTCGACGTCGGCGCGCACGATGATGCGGCGCGCGTAGGCCTCCTCGCGCCCGTCGCGGTGAAGCCGCGGCCACGCGACGTACAGCTTGACCAGCGAGGTCTGCACGAGGTCCTCGGCGCGGTGCCAGTCGCCGCAGCAGGCGTAGGCCACCCGGCGCAGGTGGGTGCGCCGGGCGGCCACGAAGTCGCTGAACTCGCTGTCGCGCGTCACCGCATGCCCGTGCCGCCCTGGTCGGCGTAGCGCTCGGTGGCCAGCTCGAGGAAGCTGTCGACGTCGTCGCCGGTCTCCTCGGAGAGCGGGGTGGCGACGTAGTCGCGCTCGCCCTCGAGCTCGCGGGCCAGCACGAACCAGGTCAGCCCGTCGCGCTCGACCTGGGCCACCGCGGTGCGGGCCGAGGCGGGCGCGAACGGCGCCGGCAGGTCGGGGTCGGGGCGCTGCTCGAGGATCGTGGCGCGCTCGCCGGCCTCGAGGCTCTTGCCGCCACCGAAGCGCACCAGGTCGCGACCGATCGCCTCCACGGTGTCGACCGCGTAGGCCTCGAGCCACTCCTCGAAGCTCCAGGCCGGCACCGTCGAGCTCTCCTGCGCGAAGCGGGGCCGCTCGCCGTCGGTCCACAGCAGGTAGCGCCACGAGCGCTTGCCGTCGGTCTCGGCCAGCGCCAGCGCGGTCGAGGAGACGGCCGGTTCGAGGCCCAGCGGGTCCTCGGCCACCTCGGTGACCTCCAGCCCGGCCCGCACCACGACCTCGCCGTCGACGTAGCCGGCGAGCTGTCCCTGGCCCCACGAGTCGGGCACGTCGTCGGAGTACGTCGGCGGCTCGGGCTCGGCGCTCGGCTCCTCGCCGGGCTCCTCGCTGGGCTGTTCATCGGGTTGGGCCGGCTCCGAGGCGCTCGTGCCGCCCGCCACCAGGTCGTCACCGCCGCCGGGGGTGCCGGTCTGCGCCACCACGGCGCCCACGCCGACGACGCCGAGCACGGCCAGCGCGCCGCCCCAGGTCGCGGCCCGGCGCCGGCGCAGCGCCCCGCGCCCGGCGGCGACGACCTCGTCGACCGGCCCGGCGGGGGGCCCGTCGCCGAAGGAGTCGTCGATGCGGCGGGAGAGGTCGCGCTCGTTGTCCTGGTCCATGCCCTGTCTACGGATCTCGTGGTCGATCGGTTGTCATGCGTCGCGACGGATCTTCGCCCAGACCGGCCCCGATCAGGGGGCGGCGCGCTCGAGGTCGCGCACGACCCGTCGGTGCACCAGCTCCATCAGCGCCTCGCGGGCCGGCACGTCGGTGAGCAGGTAGGCGCGCCCCAGCACCCCCGAGGGCGTGAACGTCACGGTCTGCGCCACCCGGCAGCAGCGCGGCCCCTCGGGGGTGACCTCGGTGGTCAGGCGCACCGTGCCGGGCGCGCGGACCCGCGCCTCGAGCACCAGCCGGTGGTGGTCCGCGGGCCCCTCGGCCACCGGCCCCGACTCCACGACCTCCCAGAAGCCGGCCGTGTCGCCGGCGCGCAGCACCGGCCGGTCGGGCACGGGCCAGCGGCGCCCACGCCCGAGCGCGAGCCGGTCGACCGCACCGCGGAGGACGAACGGCGCGGCGTCGACGTACCACTGCGGTCCGGTGCGGGCCGAGGCCACCAGCCCCCAGGCGTGCGCGGCGTCGAGGCTCAGGCGGCTCGCGCGGGTGGTGCTGGTCAGCGACGTGCGGCGCTCCATCCTCCGCAGCGTACGCCGCGCGCGGGCTCCACTAGGGTGGCCTCGCCCACCCACGACCGTGACCCAGGAGCCCGCAGTGCCGATCGCAACGCCCGAGAAGTACGCCGAGATGCTCGATGCCGCCAAGGCCGGCGGCTACGCCTTCCCCGCCATCAACGTGTCGTCGTCGCAGACCCTCAACGCCGCGCTCAAGGGCTTCGCCGACGCCGGCTCCGACGGCATCATCCAGGTCTCCACCGGCGGTGCGGAGTACCTCTCGGGCCCCAGCGTCAAGGACATGGTCACCGGCTCGGTCGCCTTCGCGGCGTACGCCGCCGAGGTCGCGAAGAACTACCCGGTCAACATCGCGCTGCACACCGACCACTGCCCGCAGGACAAGCTCGACGGGTTCGTGCGCCCGCTGCTGGAGATCTCGCGCGAGCGGGTCCAGCGCGGCGAGGCGCCGCTCTTCCAGTCGCACATGTGGGACGGCTCCGCGGTGCCGCTCGAGGAGAACCTCTCCATCGCCGCCGAGCTGCTCGAGCGGTGCATCGAGGCCAAGATCATCCTCGAGATCGAGGTCGGCGTGGTCGGCGGCGAGGAGGACGGCATCGAGAACGCGATCAACGACAAGCTCTACTCCACCCGCGAGGACGCCATCGCCACCGCCAGGGCGCTGGGCCACGGCGAGCGCGGCTACTACATGACCGCCCTGACCTTCGGCAACGTGCACGGCGTCTACAAGCCCGGCAACGTCAAGCTGCGCCCGAGCGTCCTCAAGGACGCCCAGGAGGCCGTGGTCGGCGAGTTCGGCCTCGAGCCCGGCTCCAAGCCCTTCCACCTGGTCTTCCACGGCGGCTCCGGCTCCAGCGCCGAGGAGATCGCCGAGGCCGTCGACTACGGCGTGGTGAAGATGAACGTCGACACCGACACCCAGTACGCCTTCACCCGCCCCGTCGCCGAGCACATGCTGCGCAACTACGACGGTGTGCTCAAGGTCGACGGCGAGGTCGGCAACAAGAAGCAGTACGACCCGCGCGCGTGGGGCAAGGCCGCCGAGGCCGGGATGGCGGCCCGGGTCGTCGAGGCCTGCGAGAACCTGCGCTCCGCGGGCCGCGCCCTGGCCTGAGGCCCCGACGGGGGTGGGTGGCACGATGGCGGGATGAACATCGGACAGGACCTGATGGCCGGACCGCCGCCCACCCACCTCCCCGCGGACCCCGCGCAGGCGCTGCTCGCCTCGGGCACCGACCGCCACGACGTGGCCCGCACCCACCCCGCCTCGCCCTTCGCCTGGGCCGCGCTGGCCGGGGCGGCGGCGGAGGCGCAGGAGGACGCGATCACCGTCTACGCCTACGCCCGCGTGGGCTACCACCGCAGCCTCGACATGCTGCGCCGCAACGGCTGGAAGGGCCACGGGCCGGTCCCGTGGGAGCACGAGCCCAACCGCGGCTTCCTGATGTGCCTGGCGCTGCTCGCGCTGGCCGCTCGCAGCATCGGCGAGACCGACGAGTGGGAGCGCTGCCGCGACTTCCTGCGCGACTCCAGCCCGACGGCGTACGACGAGCTGGTCAAGGACGCCTGACACCTCCCCGCAACGCCGAGCCGGCTCGTTCGAACGAGCCGGCTCGGCGTTCGTCGTCAGGGGGTGAGCAGGCTGCGCACCTTCTCGGCGCCCAGCGCCAGGAACAGCGTCGGCAGGCGCGGGCCGCGCTCGGCGTCGACCAGCAGCTCGTAGAGCAGCCGGAAGAACGCCTTCTGGTCGGCCTTCACCTCGTCGGTGGGGGCGTCGTCGAGCCCCAGGCCGCGCGCGAGCTTGGGCACGCCGTAGATCAGCGCCGTGGTCTCGTCGAGCTCGAGCCGGTCGGGCATCCGGTCGAGCAGCTGGCGCAGCCACAGCTCCTCGTCCTCGTCGAGCGCGGCGAGGCGGGCGGTGTCGGGCTCCGAGCGCACCGTGGTGCGCTCGGACTCCGGCACGTACTCCGACATCCAGGTCATCGCGCGGCTCAGCCGCGGCTCGAGGTCGGCCACCGTGGCGTGCTCGTGACCCACGTCGCCGACGATGCGGCTGACCAGCTCGGCGCTGCCGGCGGTCACGTCGGCCACCGACGACAGCAGCCGGAAGGGCACCACGACCGGCGGCGTGGGCAGCGTGCCCGCGGCCGCCGTCGACGAGGCCCGCTCGTAGGCCAGCACCTGCGCGTCGCGCTTGGCCGGGTCGGCGGCCTTGCGGGTCAGGGAGTCCCACTCGTCGTAGAGGCGCACCACCTCGGGGCCGAAGTCGACGTTGAAGGCCTGCTTGGGCTGGCGGCGCACGTAGAGCCAGCGCAGCACCGGCGCCTCGAGGATCTTCAGCGCGTCGGCCGCGGTCGGCACGCCACCGCGCGAGGACGACATCTTCACCTGGCCGCCGGCACCCACGAAGGAGTAGCCGACGAAGGACGGCGCGCGGGCGCCGTACACGGCCTTCACGACCTCCTTGCCCACGGTGTACGACGACCCGGGGCTGGCGTGGTCGACGCCGCCCGGCTCGAAGTCGACGCCCTCGACCGACCAGCGCATCGGCCAGTCGACCTTCCAGACCAGCTTGCCCTCGTGGTCGGTGCGCAGGTTGGTGACGCCCTCGAAGCCGCACGAGGTGCAGGTGTAGGCGAGGTCGGCGCTCTCGTCGTCGTACGCCGTCGCGGTGGTGGTGTCGCGGCCGCACTCGCGGCAGTAGGGCTTGTAGGGGAAGCGGGCGAGGTCGCCGGCCCCGTTGCCGTCGCCGGCGCCGGTCGCCTCGTCGTCCTCGAGGACGGAGTCGGCCAGGGCCGCGGCCTCCTGCTCGGACTCCGCGACCGGGGCGGCCTTGGTGCGGTAGCGGCCCAGGATCGTCTCGATGCGGTCGCGGTGGGCCACGGCCTGCAGCACCTGCTCGACGTAGTCGCCGCGGCGGTAGGCCTCGGTCTGCGAGACCTCCTCCATCTCCACGCCCATCGCGCGCAGGGAGGCCACCAGCGGCTCCTTGAAGTGCTCGGCCCACGACGCGTGGCACTCCCACGGGTCGGGCACGGCCGAGAGCGGGCGCCCGATGTGGTCGGTCCACGAGGGGTCGACGCCGGCGGGGACCTTGCGGAAGCGGTCGTAGTCGTCCCAGCTGTGCAGGTGGCGCACGGGCAGCCCGCGGCGGCGGATCTCCTCGGCGACGAAGTGGACCGTCAGGAACTCGCGCAGGTTGCCCAGGTGCACCGGGCCCGACGGGCTGGCGCCCGAGGCGCAGGTGATGGTGCGGCCCTCGGCGCGCACCGCGTCCTCGCCGCCGGCGTGCCGGATCGCGTCGTCGGCTGCCCGGGTGACCCAGTCGGTGGGGTCGGGCCGGTCGGTACCGCGTGCGTCGCCGCCTCGTGCCATGGGGTGGGGAGCTCCTGCGTCGTGGGGTGCTGTGGCCGCGCAAACGCTACCGGAGCGCCGAGGGGGTGCAGGACGCCGGAGCCGTCCCCTGTGGCAGCCCCGGCGCCCCTCCTGCGGTGGTCGGAGCAACGTCATCCCCCGATGTCGCGAGGCTCCAGACCCCGGCCGAGGACGGCGGGGCACCGCGGTACCCATCTTTGCCTGACCGGACCGTGCCAGTCGCGGCGTACCTGTCGCTGGCAGCAAGTTGCCACTACAGTGGAGCGATGGTCCGCTCGAGCTACCCCTCGGTGATCAGCGCGCTCGGCTTCTCCCGCAACGCCGACCGCGCCTACCACCGGGTGCTGCCGCAGTCCGGGCGCGAGCTGGTCTCGGTGGCGGCCTCGCTGCTGCAGACGCCCGAGGAGCTGCTGCGCGACCTGGCGCCGCTGCGCGAGCGCGGCATCGTCACAGTCGAGGACTCGCGGCTCTTCGTCAGCTCGCCGGCCGAGGTGATCGGCCAGATGGTGACCTCGGCGGCCGAGTCGGCCGCCGCCTCGCACGCCCGGCTCAACGCCGTGGCCGACGCGATCCCCTACCTCAGCGGCAGCAGCGCCCGGCCCGGCCCGGTCGACATCCTCGACGTGGAGCCGATCGACGGCGAGGTCACCTCGGGCGGGCAGCCCGTGGAGCTGCTGACGGCGCTGATCCGGGAGAGCCGGGGCGACCTGCTGTGGCTGCGCCCCGACCAGTTCCGCAAGCCCCGCGAGGACGCGATGGCCCATGTGGTGGGGGAGGCCATCCGCACCGGGCGCCAGTCGCGGGCGATCTACCCGGTCCGGGCGGTCAGCGAGGTGCCCGACACGCTGCGGCTGCGCGCCGAGGTGGGCGAGCAGATCCGGCTGCTGCCCGACCTGCCGACCCGGATGTTCATCATCGGCACCACCCACGTGATCCTGCCCGAGCCGCTGGGCTTCATGGACGAGCCGCGGACGCTGGTGCGCCAGCCGGGCTGGGTCGAGGCGATGATCCTGTGGTTCGAGTCGATGTGGGACCGCGCCGTGCCGCTCGACCTCGACGGTGCCCGCGACAACGGCCCCGACATGCGTGAGTTCCTGCTCGAGCAGCTGGCCTCGGGCGCCCAGGACGAGCAGATCGCGCGGCGGCTGGGGGTCAGCCTGCGCACCGTGCGCCGCCGGGTCGCCGAGCTGCTCGCCGAGCTGGGCGCCGACTCGAGGTTCCAGGCTGGCGTCGAGGCGGCCAGGCGGGGCTGGCTCTGAGCCCCTGACGGCTCAGGAGGAGCGGCGCCGGGGCAGCACCATCGTGTACGCCGCCGGCTCCAGGCGCCAGGTGCGTCGCCGCTCGGGGCCGTAGATCTCCCCGTCGGCCGCGCACCAGAACTCCTCGCCCGAGACCGAGACCTCGGTGCCGCGCAGCGAGATCACGTCGTCGCGCTCGGGGTGGCGCCCGCGCACCAGCCCGGCGACGTACCCGAAGCGGGCCACGGGGCCGACGGAGCGCGAGATCATCACGTCGAGGCGACGGTCCTCGGTGTCGGCGTCGGGCACCAGGTCGGTGCCGCCGCCCACGCTGGAGCCGTTGCCGACCGCCACCATCAGCACCGGCTGGTCGAACCCGACCACGCTGCGCCCGTCGACCTCGACGTGCAGGCGCACGTAGGGCGGCCGGAACGCCGCGAGCGCGGCGCCGACCGGGTACCCGAGCTTGCCGAGGTTGACCCCCTTGACGCCGACCGAGCCCAGGCGCTCCTTCCAGCGCGCGCCGCGCCGGCTGGCCTGCGCCCCGGCGCCGACGTGGACGCTGTTGACCACGACCTCGCCCACCTCGTCGACGACCAGGTCGACCGGGCGCGGCTCGCCCGAGAGCACCAGGCGTGCGGCCTCCTCGATGTCGAGGGGGATGTCGTTGCCGCGGGCGAAGTCGTTGCCGGTGCCCAGCGGGAGCAGCGCGAGCGTGCGCTCCGCGAGCTCGTTGCGCCGGTGCAGCGCCGAGACGACCGCGTGCAGGCTGCCGTCGCCGCCCGCGACGACGATGCGTCGCGAGCCCGCCCGGTGCAGGACGCCGTTGAGCTCGCCGGGGTTCGACGTGCCGGCCACCTCGACGGAGGTGCGGGCGCGCAGGACCGCCAGGCCCCGCTCGAGCGTCTCCTCGTCGGCGGTGCCCGCGTCGCTGTTCTTGATGACGAGCAGGGGTTCCATCGCCGGTGACCCTATCCGCCCGTCCCGACGACCGGCGGCGAAAGGGGAGGCCGGCGCCCGTTTTGGTAGCGTGACTGCGCAAGAGGCCCCGGTGCGCTTGTGCCGGGGTTCTTCGATTTCCACGGAGAGTGAGCGAGCAGATGCCCGCTATCGCCATCATCGGAGCCCAGTGGGGCGACGAGGGCAAGGGGAAGGCCACCGACCTCCTCGGTTCCAGCGTCGACTACGTCGTGAAGTTCAACGGCGGCAACAACGCCGGCCACACCGTGGTCATCGGGGACCAGAAGTACGCCCTGCACCTGCTGCCCAGCGGCATCCTGACCCCGGGCTGCACCCCCGTCATCGGCAACGGGGTGGTCGTCGACCTCAACGTGCTGTTCCAGGAGATCGAGGGCCTCGAGGCCCGCGGCGTCGACACCGGCAAGCTGGTCGTCAGCGCCAGCGCGCACGTGATCGCCGACTACAACCGCACGGTCGACAAGGTCACGGAACGCTTCCTCGGCTCGCGCCGCCTGGGCACCACCGGGCGCGGCATCGGCCCGACGTACGCCGACAAGATGAACCGCATCGGCATCCGGGTGCAGGACATCTTCGACGAGAAGATCCTGCGCCAGAAGATCGAGGGCGCCCTCGAGCTCAAGGGCCAGGTGCTCACCAAGATCTACAACCGCCGCGCCCCCTCGGTCGACGAGACCCTCGAGGAGCTGCTGCAGTACGCCGACCGGCTGCGCCCGATGGTCGCCGACACCGGCCTGCTGCTCAACCAGGCCCTCGACCGCGGCGAGACCGTGCTGCTCGAGGCCGGCCAGGCCACGCTGCTCGACGTCGACCACGGCACCTACCCCTTCGTGACCTCCTCGTCGGCCACCGCCGGCGGCGCCTGCACCGGCTCGGGCATCCCGCCGATGCGGATGGACCAGGTCATCGGCATCGTCAAGGCCTACACGACCCGCGTCGGCGAGGGCCCGTTCCCCACCGAGCTCTTCGACGACAACGGCGCCCACCTGGCCAGCGTCGGCGCCGAGTTCGGCACCACGACCGGTCGCCAGCGCCGCTGCGGCTGGTACGACGCCGTCATCGCCCGCTACGCCGCGCGGGTCAACGGCGTGACCGACTTCGTGCTCACCAAGCTCGACGTGCTCACCGGCCTCGAGACGATCCCGGTGTGCGTGGCCTACGACGTGGGCGGGGTCCGCCACGACGAGATGCCGGTCAACCAGACCGACTTCCACCACGCGCAGCCGATCTTCGAGGAGCTGCCCGGCTGGACCGAGGACATCAGCGGCGCGCGGAGCATGGACGACCTGCCCGCCAACGCCCAGGCCTACGTGCGCCGCGTCGAGGAGCTGTCGGGGGCGCGGATCTCCGCGGTCGGCGTCGGTCCGGACCGTGAGGCCACCGTGGTCGTCCACCCGCTGATCTGAGAGAGTCAGGGCCCGTGAGCACCGCCCCCTCCGCGACCGCGCCGACCGGCCCCCTGACCGTCCTCGTCATCGGCACCGGTGGCCGCGAGCACGCGCTGTCGCGGGCCCTGGCCCACGACGCCGGCGTCGCCGCGGTGCACTGCGCCCCCGGCAACCCGGGGGTCTCGGCGGTCGCCGAGCTCCACGACGTCGACCCGATGGACGGCACGGCGGTGGCCGACCTGGCCGAGCGCCTCGGCGCCGACCTGGTCGTGGTGGGCCCCGAGGCGCCCCTGGTCGCCGGGGTCGCCGACGTCGTGCGCGAGCGCGGCACCGCGGTCTTCGGCCCCTCGGCCGCCGCGGCGCAGCTCGAGGGCTCCAAGGCCTTCGCCAAGGACGTGATGGCCGCCGCCGGGGTGCCGACCGCCGCCGCCACCAGCTGCACCACCGCCGACGAGGTCGCCGCCGCGCTCGACGCCCACGGGGCGCCGTACGTCGTCAAGGACGACGGCCTGGCCGCCGGCAAGGGCGTCGTGGTGACCTCCGACCGCGACGAGGCGCTGGCCCACGCCGCCGGCTGCGAGCGGGTGCTCGTCGAGGAGTTCCTCGACGGCCCCGAGGTCTCGCTGTTCGCGATCTGCGGCTGGGACGAGGAGCAGGGCGCCGTGGTGCACCCGCTGCAGCCCGCCCAGGACTTCAAGCGCATCCGCGACGGCGACGAGGGCCCCAACACCGGCGGCATGGGCGCCTACACGCCGCTGCCCTGGGCGCCCGAGGGCCTCGTCGACGAGGTCCTGGCCACCGTGCTGCGCCCCACGGTCGAGGAGATGGCGCGCCGTGGCACCCCCTTCACCGGCCTGCTGTACGCCGGCCTGGCGCTGACCTCGCGCGGCGTGCGGGTCGTGGAGTTCAACGCCCGCTTCGGCGATCCCGAGACCCAGCCGCTGCTGGCGCTCCTCGACTCCCCGCTCTCCCCGCTGCTCCTCGGCTCCGCCACCGGCACCCTGGCCGACGTGCCCGCCCCGCAGTGGCGCTCCGGCGCGGCGGTGGGTGTGGTGATGGCCAGCGCCGGCTACCCCGAGTCCTCCTCGAAGGGTGACGTCATCAGCGGCCTCGAGGCCGCCGAGGCGCTGCCCGACGTGCACGTCATCCACGCCGGCACCGCGCTCGGCGGCGACGGCGAGGTCGTCACGGCCGGCGGCCGCGTGCTGGCCGTGGTCGGCACCGGTGACTCGCTCCCCGCCGCGCGCGCCGCGGCGTACGACGGGGTCGGGGCGATCTCCTTCGCCGGCGCCCAGCACCGCACCGACATCGCGCTGAAGGCCGCCGAGCAGGGCTGACCCCGCCCTCGCCCGCCCTGCGTCGGGTCGTGGCCTGGGTCGTGGTCCGGGTCGTGGGTCCTGGTCGCGCCCTGGCGCGTCCTCGGGCACACGACCCGAGCCACAACCCAGGCCACGACCCGGACCACGACCCGCGAGTGGGAGGCGGCGCGGCGCATCGGTGAGAATGGGGTCCGTGACCGTCCCGAACGTCCTCGCCACCCGCTACGCCGCCGCCGACCTGGCCCAGATCTGGTCGCCCGAGCACAAGATCGTGCTCGAGCGCGAGCTGTGGGTGGCGGTGCTCAAGGCCCAGCGCGACCTCGGCATCTCGGTGCCCGAGGGGGTCGTCGAGGCGTACGAGCGGGTGGTCGCGCAGGGTGCCGACGCGGTCGACCTGGCCTCGATCGCCGCCCGCGAGAGGATCACCCGCCACGACGTGAAGGCCCGCATCGAGGAGTTCTCGGCGCTGGCGGGGCACGAGCACATTCACAAGGGCATGACCAGCCGCGACCTGACCGAGAACGTCGAGCAGCTGCAGGTCAAGCAGTCCCTCGAGCTGCTGCGCGACCGGGCCGTGGCCACGCTGACCCGCCTGGGCCGCCTGGCCGCCGAGCACGAGACCACCGTGATGGCCGGCCGCTCCCACAACGTCGCCGCGCAGGCGACCACCCTGGGCAAGCGCTTCGCCAGCGTCGCCGACGAGATGCTGGTCAGCCTCGAGCGGGTCGAGGACCTGCTGGGGCGCTACCCGCTGCGCGGCATCAAGGGCCCGATGGGCACCGCCCAGGACATGCTCGACCTGCTCGACGGCGACGAGGACAAGCTGGTCGACCTCGAGCAGCGCGTCGCCGCCCACCTCGGCTTCGAGCGGGTGCTGACCAGCGTGGGCCAGGTCTACCCGCGCAGCCTCGACTTCGACGTGCTCTCGGCGCTCGTCCAGCTCACCGCCGGCCCCTCGAACCTGGCCACCACGATCCGGCTGATGGCCGGCAACGAGATCGTCACCGAGGGGTTCAAGGAGGGCCAGGTCGGCTCCTCGGCGATGCCGCACAAGATGAACACCCGCTCCTGCGAGCGGGTCAACGGGCTGGCCGTCGTCACCCGCGGCTACCTCTCGATGGTCGGCGAGCTCGCCGGCGACCAGTGGAACGAGGGCGACGTCTCCTGCTCGGTGGTGCGCCGCGTCGCGCTGCCCGACGCGTTCTTCGCCGTCGACGGCCTCTTCCAGACCTTCCTGACCGTGCTCGACGAGTTCGGCGCATTCCCCGCGGTGATCCAGCGCGAGCTCGACCGCTACCTGCCGTTCCTGGCCACCACCAAGGTGCTGATGGCCGCGGTGCGCAACGGCGTGGGCCGCGAGAGCGCCCACGAGGCCATCAAGGAGGCGGCGGTCGGCACGGCGCTGTCGATGCGCCAGGGCCAGGCCGAGAACGACGTCTTCGCCAAGCTCGCCGCCGACGAGCGGCTCGGGCTCACCGAGACGCAGCTCGAGAGCCTGGTCGCAGAGCCGATCGCCTTCACCGGCGCCGCGGTCGCCCAGACCCAGGCCGTCGTACGCCGCGTGGCGGCGCTCGCCGAGCAGCACCCCGTCGCGGCGGCGTACGCACCCGGCGCGATCCTGTAGGTCGCCCACGCAGGCTTTGCCCGGCCTCACCCCTGAGGTCGGAACACGCGCGTCGGGGCACCTGTTGTGACGGGGTACGCAACTTCAGCTGATCGAAGGAGCAACCCCATGAGCAAGATCCTCTTCGTCGTCACCGGCGCCCGCCACTGGACCCTCAAGGACGGCACCGAGCACCCCACCGGCTACTGGGCCGAGGAGCTCGTCGCGCCCTTCCAGGTCTTCACCGGCGCCGGCCACCAGGTCGTCGTCGCCACCCCCGGTGGCGTGCAGCCCGTGGTCGACGAGGGCAGCCTCGCCGCGGAGGCCAACGGCGGGCAGGAGAACGCCGACGCGCTGCGCAAGGCCATCGACGAGATCGAGCAGCTGCGCTCGCCCGAGTCGCTCGACCTGGTCGACCCCACCGCCTACGACGCGGTGTTCTACCCGGGCGGCCACGGCCCGATGGAGGACCTCTCCGGCGACGCCGACTCCGCCCGCCTGCTGGTGCAGACCCTCGAGTCGGGCAAGCCGCTGGGCATCGTGTGCCACGCGCCCGCCGCGCTGCTCGCGACCGAGGGCGAGGACGGCTCGCCCTTCTCCGGCTACAAGCTGACCGGCTTCACCAACGCCGAGGAGACCCAGGCCGGGCTGGCCGAGGGTGCGCCGTGGCTGCTGCAGGACCGGCTCGTCGCCCTGGGGGCCGACTTCCAGGAGGCCGACCCGTGGTCCGAGAACGTCGTGGTCGACCGCTCGCTGTTCACCGGCCAGAACCCCGCCTCGTCGGGGCCGCTGGCGAAGCGGATGCTCGAGTCGATCGGCTCCTGAGGGCCTGACGACGCAGTGACCGACCGGCGCGCCGGTCGCGGGGCTCAGGCCTCGCGGCCGGCGCGTTCGTCGCGCAGGGCCACGACCGCCGCGACCAGCGCCAGCGACACCAGCGCCGCCGAGGTCAGGAAGGCCGTGCGCAGCCCCGCGTCGGGGCCCCACATCCCCAGGGCCACCGTGTAGGCGGTGACGCCGAGGGCCGAGCCCACGGCCGAGCCGATGCGCTGACCGGTCTGCAGTGCGCCGCCGGCGGCGCCGCCCATCCGCGGCGGCACCCGGTCGAGGGTGAGGGTGAAGTTCGGCGAAATCACTGCGCCGCCACCCAGGCCGCCCACGAAGAGCAGCGGCGGCAGCAGCGCCCACAGGGCGCCCCCGTCGCGCCCGGGCACCAGCACCGCCATCACGAGCACCGCCGCGACGACGGTCACCAGCGCGGCGACGCTGAGCTGGCGACCCACCGTCGTCACCACCCGCCCCGCCAGCGGAGCCGAGATCGCCGAGCCGAGGGCGAAGCCGGTGAGCAGCAGCCCGGCCGTCAGCGGCGCGAGCCCCATCTCGGTCTGCAGGTGGATCGAGAGCACGAGCACCAGGCCGGTGAACCCGGTGAAGTAGAGGGTGCCGACCGCGATGCCGTTGGCGAAGCCGGGCGTGCGCCGCAGCAGGGTGACGTCGAGCAGCGGCGCGCCGCCCCGGCGTACGACGCGGTGCTCCCAGCGCACGAACAACGCGCCCACCACGGGCGCGAGCGGCAGCAGGAGCAGCCACAGGTAGTTGCCGCTCTCGGCCCGGACCACCGGGTAGAGCAGCAGGAGGACCGCGGCACCCAGCAGTGCCGAGCCCAGCGGGTCGAGCCGCGGACGGGTCTCGCCGGCCCCGCGCGCAGGGGTGTGCGGCACCAGCCGCAGCACCGCCACCAGCGCTGCCAGCCCGATCGGCACGTTGACCAGGAAGATCCAGCGCCAGCCGTCCTCCTCGCCGAAGAGCGAGATGATCAGCCCGCCCAGCACCGGGCCGAGGGCCGCGGAGACCGAGACCGTCAGGCCGAAGATCCCGAAGGCGCGCCCTCGCTCGCGGCCCGAGAAGAGCTCCTGGATCAGCCCCGAGTTCTGCGGGGTCAGCAGGCCTGCGGCCGCGCCCTGCAGCAGCCGGGCCAGGATCACCAGCTCGACGCCGGGCGCGAGGCCGACGGCCGCGCTGGTGAGCACGAAGAGGCCCAGCCCGACGAGCAGCAGCCGCCGGCGCCCGTAGGCGTCACCGAGCCGGCCACCGGTCACGAGCACCAGCCCGAAGCTCAGCGCGTAGCCGGAGACCACCCACTGCACGGTGCCGGTCGAGGTGTCGAGGCCCTCCTGGATCGAGGGGATCGCCACGTTGACGATGGTCACGTCGAGCAGCGCCATGAAGCCGACCACCAGCGAGACCGCGAAGATCCGCCAGCGCCGCGGGTCGGGCTCGTCCCCGCCGTCGCCGCCGGACCAGGGTGCGAGGGCGTCGCTGCGCCCCGTGGTGGCGCGCGGGACGTCCTGCTGCTCGACCATGCCCCCAGCCTGACGCACCACCCCAGACCCGCGCGGGTGTGCTGGGCGCGGGATGATCCTGGGGGTCCCACCGGGTTCCCGGTCCAGGACGCCCCCGATCCCGGACCCAGGAGGAGCCACCGTGCTCGACGCACCCGCGCGCCGCGCCCTCGGTCCGGGCCTCGACGCGGCCGCGGCCGGCCTCGACCGGCTGGGCGTGCGTCCGCTGGCCGTCACCGGTCTCGGCTGGCTGGTGGGCCTCGCCGCGTGCGTCGCCGTGGCCACCTCGCACTGGTCGACGGCGCTGGTCCTGTGGTTGGCCAACCGGCTCCTCGACGGCCTCGACGGCCCCCTCGCTCGCCGCCGCGGCGCCACCGACCTGGGCGGCTACCTCGACCTGCTCGCCGACTTCAGCGTGTACGGCGGATTCGTGCTCGCGGTCGGGGTCGCCGTGCCCGAGGCGCGGCTGGCCTGCCTGGTGCTGCTGCTGACCTACTACGTGTCGGGGACCGCCTTCCTGACCCTCGCGCCGCTGCTGGAGAAGCGCGGCGCCCGCGGCGACGGCCGCTCCGTGCTCTTCGTCGGTGGCCTGGCCGAGGGCACCGAGACCGTGCTGGCCTACGCCGTGCTGTGCCTGCTGCCCGGCCACGCCGAGACCGTGCTGTGGGTCTTCGCCGCGATGGTCGCCCTGACCGCCCTCCAGCGCATCGCCCTGGGTGTGCGGAGCCTGGGTGAGCGGAGCCCGGGCATCCAGGACCGGCGGCCGCTCCGAACCACCCCCGAGACCCGCCCTGCCGAGGAGACCCCGTGACCCGCCCCGCCCGCGCCGCCGCCCTGACGGCGACGCTCGCCGCCACCGCCCTGCTCGCCTCCGCGTGCGGCGGCGGGCCGGAGGAGGCCGTCGCCGTGGACACCTCCGACTGGGACGCCGTCCTCGCCCAGGCCGAGGGCCAGAGCGTCGACTGGTACATGTACGGCGGCGACCAGCGGCTCAACGACTTCGTCAACGGCGAGGTGGCCGACCGGCTGGCCGCGCTGGGCATCACGCTCAACCAGGTCAAGATCACCGACACCGCTGAGGCGGTCAACAAGGTGCTCGGCGAGCAGCAGGCCGGGCGCACCTCGGGCGGGTCGGTCGACGCGATCTGGGTCAACGGCGAGAACTTCGCCACCGGTGTGCAGGCCGACCTGTGGGCCTGCGGCTGGACCGCCGACCTGCCCAACGCCCGGTACGTCGACCTCGACGACCCGGCGGTGGCCACCGACTTCGGGGTGCCGGTCGAGGGCTGCGAGGCGGCCTGGCAGCAGGCCAGCTCGGCGCTGGTCTACGACAGCGCGGTGCTCGACGAGGCCGACGTCGAGTCGGTCGAGTCGCTGCTGGCCTGGACCGCCCGGGAGCCGGGGCGCTTCACCCACCCCGCCCCGCCCGACTTCACCGGCTCGATGGCGGTGCGCACCTTCCTCTACGACACCCTCGGCGCCGAGACGGTCACCGCCGCGGCCGAGGACGGCGGGCTCGACGACGCCGTCTACGAGCAGGCCCGCGACGAGACCTTCGACCGCCTCGTGGCGGCCTCCGACGGCTTCTGGCGCGGCGGCGAGACCTACCCGGTCAGCCAGGAGGAGGTCGAGAAGCTCTACGCCGACGGCGAGATCAGCGCCTTCCTGACCTACGGCCCCGGGGCGGTGAGCAGCCTGGTGGCCGACGGCGTCTTCCCCGGGAGCACCCGCGAGACCGTGCTGTCGGTCGGCAACATCTCCAACGTCTCCTTCGTCGGCGTGCCCGCCAACGCGGAGGACCGGGCGGGGGCGATGGTGCTCGCCGACGTGCTGCAGGACCCCGAGGTCCAGCTGGGGCTCTACGAGGCCACCGGCATCTTCCCGGTCGTCGACCTCGACACCCTCGACCCCGCCCTGGCCGAGCGCTTCGCCGCGGTCGACGCGGGCCCCTCGGTGCTGACCCCCGCCGAGCTCACCGCCGACGCCCTGCCCGAGCTCGACAGCGCGACCCTCGCCCGCATCGAGGACGACTGGAGGGCACAGGTCCTGCGGGGCGAGGAGTGAGCCCGCGCCTGCGCATCGCCCTGCTCCTGGCCCCGGCCCTGCTGGTCGTCGGCGTCTTCGTCGTGGGCGGGGTGCTCCAGGCCGTGCTCCAGAGCCTCGGGTACGCACCGGTCGTGGGGGAGTCGCGGTGGACGCTCGACGCCTACCGCCGCGTGGTCGCCGACCCCGCGGTGCGCGCCTCCCTGCTGCTCACCGCCCGGGTCTCGCTGATCTCGACCGCGGCCGCCGCCGTCCTCGGCACCGCGCTCGCCCTGCTGGTGCGCCGGCTGGGAGGACGCCGCCGGCTCGCCGCGCTGTTCCACGGCACCCTGGCGGTGCCGCACCTGGTGGGGGCGCTGGCCATCGGCCTGCTGCTCTCGCCCTCCGGCCTGCTCTCGCGGGCGGCGTACCGCCTCGGGCTGGTCGACTCGGTGCAGGACGTGCCCGCGCTGACCCAGGACGCCTTCGGCTGGGGGATCATCGCGGAGTACACCTGGAAGGAGACGCCCTTCGTCGCGGTCGTGGCGCTCGCGGCGCTGAGCCGCCGCGTCGGCGACCTCGAGGACGTCGCCGCGACCCTGGGCGCCTCGCGCTGGCAGCGGCTGCGCGAGGTGACGCTGCCGGTGCTCGCCCCGCCGGTGGCGGCCGCCTCGGTGCTGGTGCTGGCCTTCGTCACCGCCTCCTACGAGGTGCCGCGGCTGCTGGGTCGCCCCTACCCGGCGACGCTGTCGGTGGAGGCCTTCCAGCGCTACCGCGACATCGACCTGACCTCGCGGCCCGAGGCGATGGCGCTCGCGGTGCTGATCGCGCTGCTGACCACCGTCGCGGCGCTGGTCTACCTGCGCCTCGTCGGCGGGCTCACGAGGCGGTCGCTGTGACCCGCAGCCCGTGGCGCGGCGCAGCCGTGGCCGTCGTCGCGGTCGTCACCCTGCTGCCGATGCTGCCCGTGGTGCTGTGGGCGGTGGCCGGCGCGTGGCGCTACCCCGACCTGCTGCCGCCCGAGCTGAGCCTGCGCGGCCTGCGGCTGCTCGGCAGCGAGGGCGTCGTGGGTGCGCTGGGCACCTCGGTGCTGGTCTCCACCAGCGTCGCGGCGCTCGCCTGCCTGGTCGGCCTGCCCGCGGGCCGGGCCCTGGGCCTGCACCGCTTCCGGGGCCGCCGTCTGGTGCAGTTCCTGCTGCTGGCGCCGATCATCGTGCCGCCGCTGGCGGTCACCCTGGGCCTGCAGGTCTTCTTCGTGCGCTACGGCCTCTCCGACACCGTCGCCGGCGTGGTGCTGGTCCAGCTCGTGCCGACCGTGCCGTACGCCGCCAGCCTGCTCGCCGCCGCGCACGCCGACCTCGACACCGACCACGAGAAGGCCGCCCGGGTGCTCGGTGCCGGCCCGGTGGCGACCCTGCTCCACGTGAGCCTGCCGCTGCTGCGCCCGGCGCTGGTGACCGCCTTCCTGCTGACCTTCCTCATCTCCTGGAGCGAGTACGTGCTGACCCTCCTCGTCGGCGGCGGCCGGGTCACGACCCTGCCGCTGCTGCTCTTCTCGGCCATCGAGTCCTCCGACCGCACCGCCGCCGCGGCCCTCGGGCTGCTCGTCGTGGCGCCCCCGGTGCTGCTCGTGCTGGCGCTGACCCGGGTGGCCGGGCGCGACGTCGCGTGGATGGGGGTCTCCCGTGCGTGAGCCCCGACCGCGTCCCGGCGACGCCTCCGCCCCCGCGGCCCGGGTGGTCGCCCGCGACCTGGTGGTCCGCTTCGGCGAGACCGTCGCCGTCGACCACCTCGACCTCGACCTCGAGCCCGGCAGCTTCACCGCCCTGCTGGGCCCCTCGGGCTGCGGCAAGAGCACCACGCTGGGGGTGCTCGCGGGGCTGCAGCGCCCCGACTCCGGGAGTGTGAGCATCGACGGCGTCGAGGTGCTCGGCAGCCCGCCCGAGCGCCGCCCGGTCGGGCTGGTGCTGCAGAAGCCGCTGCTCTTCCCGCACCTCGACGTCGCCCGCAACGTGGGGTTCGGGCTGCGGATGGCCGGCGCCTTGAGGTCCCACGAACGGGCCGAGGTCGCCGACATGCTGCGCCGGGTCCGTCTCGACGACCTCGGGACCCGTCGGCCCCACGAGCTCTCGGGCGGGCAGGAGCAGCGCGTCTCGCTGGCCCGCGCCCTGCTGCGCCGCCCCCGCGTGCTGCTGCTCGACGAGCCCTTCAGCCAGCTCGACCCCGAGCTGCGCGCCGACATGCGCACCCTCGTGCGCCGGCTGCACGACGAGCTCGGGGTGACCACCCTCTTCGTGACCCACGACCGCGACGAGGCCGTGGACGTCGCCGACCGGGTGCTGGTCCTCGACCGCGGCCGGGTCGTCGGGGGCGGCACCCCCGAGGAGGTCTACACCCGGCCCGCGACCCTGGCGACGGCGCGCTACTTCGGCCCGGTCAACGAGCTCGCCGGCGAGGTCGCCGACGGCTGCTTCACCAGCCCCGACGGCACGCTGCGGGTGCCGACCGGCGCCCCCGCCGGGTCGGCGGTGCTCGTCGTGCGGGCCCGAGGCGCTGCTCCTGGCGGACCGGCCCCGGGTCCGCCCGGGCCGCCCGGGCCGGTGTCGTCGACGCGGCCGTCAAGGAGGTCCGCTTCGCCGGGACCCACGTCGTCGTCGAGGTCGCCCTGGCCGACGGCACGCCGCTGCGCGCCCACCTGCCGGTGGGCTCCGCGGTCGTGCCGGGCGAGCCCGCGCGCCTGGTGCTGCCCCCCGACCGCTGCCACGTGCTGCCCCGGCAGCCCTCGCTGCCCCAGCAGCCCCAGCAGGCCCAGCAGGACGGAGGAGAGCGATGAACCGCGCGACCGTCGTCAAGGCCGGGGTGCTGCTGGCCCTCGTCGCGCTCGCCGTCGGGCTCCAGCTGAGCGTCGGCCTGCCCAGCCAGGCCGAGCTGCGCTCGACCCTCGACGGGCTCGGCGCGTGGGCGGTGCCCGCCTTCGTGGCGGCCTACGCCGCCGTCAGCCTGCTGCCGGCCGGCCCGACCGCGGTGATGACGGTGCTCGGCGGGCTGCTGCTGGGCTTCGGCACCGGGCTGGCCGCCGTGCTCGCCGCGGCGGTGCTGGGGGCCGTCGCCGCCTTCTTCGTCAGCCGGCTCCTGGGCCGCGACGCTGTGCGCAGCCTCACCGGCCAGCGCTTCGCCAGCCTCGACGACCGGGTGCGCGACAACGGCTTCGCGACGGTGCTGCTGGCCCGGCTGATCCCGCTGGTGCCGTTCAGCACGGCCAACTACGCCTTCGGACTGACCTCGGTGAGCACCCGCTCGTACGCCGGCGCCACGGCGCTGGGCATCGTGCCGGGCTCGGCGGTCTACGTGGCGGTCGGCGCGTTCGGCACCGACCCCGGCTCGCCGCCGTTCCTGCTGGCGATCGCGGCGCTGGTGCTGCTCACCGTGCTGGGGGTGTGGCGGCAGCGGCGGACGCGCGGTGCTGCACCCAGCGACGCCGACCGCGCGCCAGGACCCGGGTGACGGTCGCCGGCACCGGCTTCGCCAGCTCCTCGCGGGTCCGCGAGAGCGCGGCCTTGGAGACCCCGTCGCTCCACGCCGGGTAGGGGTGGATGGTGCCCGCGACGGTGCGCAGGCTGACGCCGGCCTGGGCGGCCAGCGTGAGCTCGGCCAGCACCTCACCGGCGCGGGGCCCCACGACGCGGGCGCCCACCAGCCGGCCCCGGCCGTCGAGCACCACCGCGACCTCGCCGTCGGTGTCGTCCTCGGCGACCGCCCGGTCGACCTCGCCGGCGTCGACGCGGTGCACCGTGTGGGACGGGTCGTCGCTCTCGGTGCCGACCCCGAAGGAGGCCACCTCGGGCTGGGTGTAGGTCACCCGCGGGACCGTGTCGAGCCGGACCTTGCGGCGCAGGCCCAGCACGGCGTTGGAGGCCGCGAGGCTGCCGTGCATGCCGGCCACGTGGGTGAAGGCGGGGTGGCCGGTCAGGTCGCCGGCCGCCCAGATGCGCGGGTTGGTGGTGCGCAGCGCGCCGTCGACGACGACGTGGCCGCGCTCCGTCAGCTCGACGCCGGCGGCCGCCAGGTCCAGGTCGCGGGTGCCGGGCGCGCGGCCGACGGCGACCAGGACCCGGTCGGCCTGCAGGCGGGTGCCGTCGGAGAGGTGCGCGGTGACCCCGCCCGGCACGCCCTCGACGCGCTCGAGGGAGACGTCCTCGTGCAGCTCGACACCGTCGGCGCGCAGCGAGGCGCGCACCAGGGCGGCGGCGTGGGCGTCCTCGGGGCCGAGGATCCGAGGGCCGGCCTCGACGATGTCGACCCGGCTGCCGAGGCGGGCGAAGGCCTGGCCGAGCTCGCAGCCGATCGGACCGCCGCCCAGGACCAGCAGGCGCCCCGGCAGCTCGGTGAGGTCCCAGACGTCGTCGGAGGTCAGCGGGTCGGAGTCGGCCAGCCCGGGGATGCCCGGCACGCTCGGTGAGGAGCCGGTGGCCAGCAGCGCCTGGGCGAACCGCACCGGCTCGCCGTCCACGACCGCGCTCTGCGGCCCCGTCATCACCACGCTGCCGTGGGCCACGGCGACCCCGGCCCCGCGCAGCCGCTCGGGGGAGTCGACCGGCTCGATGCGCTCGATCGTCGCGTGCACGTGGCGCATCACCTCCGCGAAGTCGACCCGCACGTCGCCGACGTGCACGCCCAGGCGCGGCGCCTGCCGGGCTGCGGCGGCGGCGTGCGCAGCGGCGAGCAGCGCCTTGCTCGGCACGCAGCCGGTCCACAGGCAGTCGCCGCCGGTGCGGTGCCGCTCGACGAGCAGGGTGCGGGCACCGAACCCGGCCGCGGTGTGGGCGGCCACCAGCCCGGCGGTGCCGCCGCCGACGACCAGCAGGTCCCAGGGTGCGCCGTCGGGGGTGGTGAGCGGGTCGGAGCGGCGGGCCGCTGCCTCGGGGCTGCCGGGGCTGCCGGGGGTCCGGGTGGTCGCGGTCATCGGCTGTCTCCGTGGGTCAGGTCGCGGACGAGGTCGTGGGCCCGGCGCAGGGACGCCGGGGGAGGGGTGTGCCCGGCGCCGAGGCGGTCGAGCGCGGCGTGCACCCGCCGGCGCTCGGCGGCCGAGGAGGCGCAGCGCCCGCACACGGCGAGGTGGCGCTCGAGGCGCTCGCGCTCGGCCCGGCCCAGCGGTGCGGCGGGCTGCTGCTCGACGTAGCGGTCGAGGACGCGGCCCGACCACCAGCACTCCAGCATCGATCGTGGTCCTTGCATCAGGCACCTCCTGCGGGGCGACGGTGGGCCAGGGCGGCGCGCAGGCGGGAGCGGCCCCGGCTGACCCTCGAGACGACCGTGCCGACGGGCACGTCGAGGGCCGCGGCGGCCTCCTCGTAGGTGAGGTGGTCGACGTCGACGAGCAGCACCGCCCGGCGGAACTGCTCGCCGAGGCCGGCCAGGGCGGCGGCCACGTCGGCGTCGAAGCCCTGCTCGTCGACGATCTGCTCGGGCGAGGCGGCCCGGGCGCTGCCGAAGGCCGGGCGCCGGGTGGTCAGGACGTCGTCGCCGACCAGGTCGGGCCGGGTGCGGCGCAGGCTGTTGAGGTGGGTGCGCCGCAGGATGGTCAGCAGCCAGGCGCGGGGGTGGCGGCCGTCGAAGCGGTCGGCTGCGCGCCACGCCCGCACCAGCGTGTCCTGCACGACGTCGTCGGCGTCGCTCCAGGAGCCGGTCAGCGTGTGGGCCACCCGCAGCAGCACCTCGACCTCGGGCTCGACCCACCGGGCGAACGCCTCGGCCCGGGCGGCGGCCGGGTCCCCGGTCGTCGGGTGGGTGGCGGCGGGGGTCATGTCCTCGGAACCCGCCGGGCCCTGTTGTTCCTTCCCGTCGCTGGGGGTCATCGGCCCATCCTGTCGCACCGCCCGGTTTGGCGCCCCGGGGGCCGGCCGGGAGGATCCGGGGCATGAGTGCCCCCGTCACCGTCTCGATCACCCGGCACCTCGACCCCGGCCGGGAGGCCGAGATGGTCAGCTGGCTCCAGGCCGGCACCGCGCTGGCGCAGCGCTTCCCCGGCTTCCTGGGCGCCGGGTGGGTGCGGCCCGAGGCCGACTCCGAGACCTGGCACATGCTCTACCGCTTCGCCGACGCCGAGGCGCTGGCGCGCTGGGAGGACTCCCACGAGCGCGAGTGGTGGCGCCACGCGGCGGTCGGGCTGGGCGTGCGCGAGTCCCGCGTCGAGCGGCGTACGGGCATCGAGGGGTGGTTCGACGAGCCCACCAGCCGCGACGTGCGCGACCTGCGGCTCAACCCGCCGCCCCCGCCGCGCTGGAAGCAGGCGGTGACGATCTTCCTGGTCTTCTACCCGCTCAGCGTGCTGGTCAACTGGCTGGCCGGCTCCTACGTCGCCGACCTGGCCCTGCCGGTGCGGATCCTGCTGACCGTGCTCGTGATGACCCCGGTGATGACGTACGCCGCGCTGCCCTGGATCACCCGCAGGATGCAGTGGTTCCTCCAGGGCCAGCCGCCGCCGTGGCGGCGCACCAGCGCCGGGCACTGACCGATCGGTCGGGAATCTTCGGCGCGCCTCTTGTGGGCTGGGTCACACGCTGCCTAGGGTGACGCGCACATGACATGCCCGCCCCTGGACGACCGGGGGAGCGGGCGGACTTTCTCGGAGGAACTCGTGCGTCTCAGTTCACTGTCCCGTGCCGCCGTGCCGGCACTCGCCGTCACCACGGCCGCAGCACTCGTCGCCGGCGGCGTCGGCTTCACCGCCAACGCCGACGACACCACCACCATCCAGGCCGCCGAGCGCGGCAAGCCCAAGGACAAGGGCTTCGACCTCCCCAAGCAGCTGACCAAGCGGGTCAAGGCCGAGGGCATCGACGTGCACCTCGACAAGCTCCAGGCGATCGCCGACAAGTTCGACGGCAACCGTGCCTCGGGCACCCCCGGCTACAACGCCAGCGTGCGCTACATCGTGCGGACCCTCGAGCGGGTCGGCTACGAGCCCGAGGTGCAGGAGTTCGAGTTCCCCTACTTCGTCGAGAACGCGCCGGCCACGCTCGCGCAGACCGCCCCGGACGCGACGACGTACGACTCGCCCGAGGACTTCTCGATCATGACCTACTCCGGCTCGGGCGAGGCCAGCGGAGCGGTGGCCCCCGTCGACACGACGGCCACCCCCGGTGCGGGCACCAGCGGCTGCGGGGCCACGGACTTCACCGACTTCCCCGCGGGCTCGATCGCGCTGATCCAGCGCGGCGGGTGCACCTTCGGCACCAAGGCCACGAACGCGCAGGACGCCGGTGCCACCGGCGTCATCATCTTCAACTCCGGTGCGGAGGGCGCCACCGACTCCTTCGCCGGCACCCTGGGCCAGCCCGGCTACACCATCCCCGTCGTGGGCACCTCCTTCGCCGTCGGCCAGGACCTCTACGACCCGGCCGGCACCGAGGTCACCCTGACCACCGACACGACGTCTGAGATCCGCACGACCTACAACGTCCTGGCCGAGACCCGCGGCGGCGACAAGGACAACGTCGTGATGGCCGGCTCGCACCTCGACTCGGTGCCCGAGGGCCCCGGCATCAACGACAACGGCTCGGGCTCCGGCGCGATCCTGGAGACCGCGGTCAAGCTGGCCAAGTTCGACGCCAAGGAGAAGAAGAAGGGCAAGAAGGCCAAGGGCAACGGCGGCAAGGGCCGCCTGACCAACCAGGTGCGCTTCGCCTGGTGGGGTGCCGAGGAGCTCGGCCTGCTCGGCTCCGAGTACTACATCGACCAGCTGGTGGAGGCCGGGGAGACCGACGAGATCGCGCTCTACCTGAACTTCGACATGGTCGGCTCGCCCAACTACGTGCGCTTCGTCTACGACGGCGACAACTCCGAGGGTGGCGGCGCGGTCGGCCCCGCCGGCTCCGACGACATCGAGGCGATGTTCAACGAGTACTTCGACAGCGTCGACCTGCCCTCCGAGGCGACCCCGTTCAGCGGCCGCTCCGACTACGGCCCGTTCATCGCCGAGGGCGTCGACATCCCGTCCGGTGGCCTGTTCACCGGCGCCGAGGGCGTCAAGACCGAGGAGCAGGCCGCGATCTACGGCGGCACCGCCGGCGAGGCCTACGACCCCTGCTACCACCAGGAGTGCGACGACCGCGACAACGTGAGCAGCGACGCGATCGCGGAGATGTCCGGCGCGATCGCCCACGCCGTGGCGACGTACGCCGTCAGCACCGAGGGCCTCGGCGAGGGCTCGCCCGCCCCCGAGCCGCGTCCCAGCGGCTCGGAGCGCAAGGCGGCCCAGGAGGCGGCCCGCAACGCCGAGCTGCACCCGGCGCACGACCACCGCGACGACCTGCGTCGCTGACACCCAGCACCACCCAGCACCACCCAGCAGCACCCAGCAGCACCAGCAGCACCGGCGGGGCCGGTCCGGAGGAGCGATCCTCCGGGCCGGCCCCGTCGCCGTTCCTGGGGCGGCCCTAGGCTGGGCGAGTGAGCGCCGACCTCAACATCCCGCCCGCCCCCGCCCTCGACGGCATGCGCCACCTGCACTCGGGCAAGGTGCGCGACCTCTACGAGGTCGAGGCCGGCGAGCACGCCGGGCAGCTGCTCGTGGTGGCCAGCGACCGCCTCTCGATCTTCGACTTCGTGCTCGACACGACGATCCCCGACAAGGGCGAGATCCTGACCCGGATGTCGCTGTGGTGGTTCGAGCAGCTCGCCGACCTGGTGCCCCACCACGTGCTCTCCACCGACGTGCCGGCCGCGGTGGCCGGCCGCGCGGTGGTCTGCGAGCGGCTCGACATGTTCCCCGTCGAGTGCGTGGCCCGCGGCTACCTGACCGGCTCGGGGCTGCTCGACTACGACGCGACCGGCGAGGTGTGCGGGGTCGCGCTGCCCCCCGGCCTCGTCGACGGCAGCCGGCTGCCCGAGCCCGTGTTCACCCCCGCGACGAAGGCCGAGCTGGGCGAGCACGACGAGAACGTCTCCTACGCCGCGGTCGCCGAGCGGATCGGCGAGCAGGACGCCGCCCACCTGCGCGAGCTGACCCTGGCGGTCTACCGCCGCGCCGAGGAGCTGGCCCGCGAGCGCGGCATCCTGCTGGCCGACACCAAGCTCGAGTTCGGACGCTCCGCCGGCGCGGCCCGCAACCCCGCCGGCGCGGTCGTGCTCGGCGACGAGGTGCTCACCCCCGACTCCTCGCGCTTCTGGCCCGCCGACGACTGGCAGCCGGGGCGCACCCAGCCGTCGTACGACAAGCAGATCGTGCGCAACTGGGCGCTCTCGCCCGAGTCGGGCTGGGACCGCGCCTCCGGCGAGGCGCCGCCCGCGCTGCCGGCCGAGGTCGTCGAGCGCACCCGCGCCCGCTACGTCGAGGCCTACGAGCTGCTCACCGGGCAGGCGTGGTGAGCCGCGAGCGCACCGTGGGCGGCACCGTCGCCTTCCCGTGCTCGGCCGAGGCCGCCTTCGACTACCTGGTCGATCCGCGCCACCGGGCGCAGTGGCAGTCGAGCCTGGCCGGCGTCGAGCAGGTCGAGGGCGAGGTGGGGGTCGGCCAGCGCTGGGTCGACGTGACCCGCCCGGGCCTGCGACCGGCGATGGAGACCACGGCGTACGACCGGCCGCGGCGCTGGGCCGAGGTCGGCACCTGGAGGGCGGTGCGCGCGAGCCTCGAGCTGTCCTTCGCCCCGACCGCGGCGGGCTGCGACGTCACCTTCGGCTTCCGCATCAGCGGGCCCGGGCCGCTGCGCCCGCTCGGGCTGCTGCTCAGCCTGGGCTCGGTGCTCCCGGTGCGCGCCGACCTGCGCCGAGCGGCCAGGTTGTGCCAGGGGGCCTCGTCCGCCTGAGGACCCGTCGGTAGGTTGGGGCCATCCACCAACGTGACGGAGGCCACCGCGTGACCAGCTACAACCTTGCGACCCTGCTCGAGAGCACCGCCGGCGAGTTCGGCGACCGCGACGCGATCATCTTCGGCGACACCCGGCTCAGCTACGCCCAGGTCGACGGCGCCGCCAACCAGGTCGCGAACCTGCTGGCCTCGCGCGGCGTCCAGCCCGGCGACAAGGTGGCCCTGAGCTGCCCCAACCTGCCGTACTTCTCGATCGTCTACTACGGCATCCTCAAGGCCGGCGCCACCGTGGTGCCGCTCAACGTGCTGCTCAAGGGCCGCGAGGTGGCCTACCACCTCGCCGACTCCGACGCGAAGGCGTTCTTCTGCTTCCAGGGCACCCCCGAGCTGCCGATCGGCACCGAGGGCCACGCCGGGTTCAGCGAGACCGACTCCTGCGAGCACTTCTTCATGATCACCGCCGACCCGGCCGCCGAGTCGCCGATCGAGGGCACCGAGACGATGGGCCGCGCGATGGCCCAGCAGCCGCCCACCTTCGACACGGTGGCCACCGACGAGGACGACACCGCCGTCATCCTCTACACCTCCGGCACCACCGGGCAGCCCAAGGGCGCCGAGCTGCGCCACCGCAACATGCGCGACAACGCGCTCGCCGGCACCGACCTCTTCGGCGCCGACCCGGCCAAGCCCGACACCTACCTGTGCGTGCTGCCGCTGTTCCACTCCTTCGGCCAGACCGTCATCCAGAACGGCGCCTTCGCCTTCGGTGGCACCGTCGTGATGCTGCCGCGCTTCGAGGCCGAGCCGGCCCTGTCGCTGATGCTCAAGGAGAAGGTGACCTTCTTCGCCGGTGTGCCGACGATGTACTGGGGCCTGCTGGGTGCGCTGACCCCCGAGCACGACGTCTCCTCGCTGGCCGCCAACCTGCGCGTGGCCGCGGCCGGCGGCTCGGCGCTGCCCGTGGAGGTCCACAAGGACTTCCAGAAGAAGTTCGGCGTCACCATCCTCGAGGGCTACGGCCTGTCCGAGACCAGCCCCGTCGCCTCCTTCTCGCCGTACGGCGAGGAGCCGCGCCCCGGCTCGATCGGCACGCCCATCCCCGGCGTGGAGATGAAGCTGATCAGCCCCGAGCCCGGCGACTGGAGCGACATCACCGAGACCGGCCCCGACGCCGTCGGCGAGATCGCGATCAAGGGCCACAACATCATGAAGGGCTACTACGGGCGCCCCGACGCGACCGCGGAGTCCATCCAGGACGGCTGGTTCCGCTCCGGCGACCTGGGCCGCAAGGACGAGGACGGCTGGTACTACATCGTCGACCGCTCCAAGGACATGATCATCCGCGGCGGCTACAACGTGTACCCGCGCGAGATCGAGGAGGTGCTGATGAGCCACCCCGACGTCTCGCTGGCCGCCGTCATCGGCGTGCCGCACGAGTCGCACGGCGAGGAGATCAAGGCCGTCCTGATCATGAACGAGGGCTCCACCGTCACCGAGGACGACATCGTCGCCTGGTGCAAGGAGCAGATGGCCGGCTACAAGTACCCCCGCATCGTGCAGTTCAGCAAGGACCTGCCGATGACCGCGACCGGCAAGATCCTCAAGCGCGAGCTGTCGTGACCGGTGCCCGGATCCTCGGGCTGGCCGTCGCGGCCGTGATGCTGGTGGGAGGGGCCGTGGTGACCTACCTCGGCCTCTCCTACGACGGCGCGGCAGGGGAGCCCGGCGGCGACCGCACCCTGGGCACCCTCGGGCCGGTCCTCGCCGGCCTCGGCGTCGCCCTGGCCATCGTGGTCCTCCAGCGCCGCCCCTGACCCGGCGCAGATCTCACCCTGACCCGGCGCAAATCTCACCCTGACCGGGCGCAAACTTCACCCTGACCCGGCGCAAACATCACCCTGACCCGGCCCGAACTTCTCGTCGAGAGGTTCGGGCCGGGTCAGTGAGAGATATGAGCCGGGTCAGCGCGAGATTTGGGCCGGGTCAGGCGAAGGGGTTGGGCAGCGCGCCGGGCAGGTCGGCGAGCTGCTCGCGGGCGCGGGCGAGGTGCTTGTGCTCGACGAGCACCTCGTAGCGGGTCGCCACGACCTGGGTGACGGAGGAGAAGTCGCGCCGCCCGCGCGAGGCGGCGTACCCGACCAGGGCGAAGACCATGCCGAAGAGCGCGCCGATCACCACGACCGGCAGGAAGGTCGCCAGGAAGCCCTCCTCGGTGAAGATCGTGAAGACCAGGCCGATGAAGGTGCCGAACCAGGCTCCCGAGGCCAGCCCGCCGGCGGCCACCCGGCCGGTGGTCAGGCGCCCGGTGATCCGCTCGACCCGCTTGAGGTCGGTGCCGACGATCATCAGGTGCTCGACGGGGAACTTGTTGTCGGAGAGGTGGTCGACGGTGCGCTGGGCGTCGGCGTAGTCGTCGTAGACGGCCAGCGACTGGGGGAACTCCAGCGGCAGGGCCGTGCGGGCGCGGGACGCTGCGTTCATGCTCATGGCCCCATCATGCCGCGGTGGGGGTGGGACCGAGCGGGTGAGCCGTCGGGGCGGCGCCTAGGATCGGGGTGTTCTCCGACCCTTCCTCCTCCAGGAGCGCCCCGTGTCCCGAGTCGTCGTCGACGTGATGCCCAAGCCCGAGATCCTCGACCCCCAGGGCAAGGCCGTGCTCGGCGCCCTGCCGCGCCTGGGCTTCTCCGGCGTCGCCGACGTGCGCCAGGGCAAGCGCTTCGAGCTCGAGGTCGAGGGCGAGGTGACCGACGAGGTGCTCGCCGAGGTGGCGCGGATGGCCGAGACCCTGCTGTCCAACCCCGTCATCGAGAACTTCACCGTGCGCGTCGAGGAGACCGCCGAGGTGCAGGCGTGAAGATCGGCGTCGTCACCTTCCCGGGCTCCCTCGACGACGTCGACGCCCAGCGCGCCGTGCGCATCGGCGGCAACGAGGCCGTCGCGCTGTGGCACGGCGAGCACGACCTCAAGGGCGTCGACGCGGTCGTCCTGCCGGGCGGCTTCTCGTACGGCGACTACTTGCGCTGCGGCGCCATCTCGCGGTTCTCGCCGGTGATGGCCGAGGTCGTCGAGGCGGCCCAGCGCGGCATGCCGGTGCTGGGCATCTGCAACGGCTTCCAGATCCTCTGCGAGTCGCACCTGCTGCCGGGTGCGCTGATCCGCAACGACCACCGCAAGTTCGTGTGCCGCGACCAGCGCCTGCGCATCGAGCGCGCGGACACTCCCTGGACCTCCGCCTACGAGGCCGGCCAGGAGATCACGGTCGTGCTCAAGAACGGCGAGGGCGGCTACGTCGCCGACGAGGCCACCCTCGACCGGCTCGAGGGCGAGGGGCAGGTCGTGGCCCGCTACCTCGACCACAACCCCAACGGCTCGCTGCGCGACATCGCGGGCGTGAGCAACGAGCGCGGCAACGTGGTCGGCCTGATGCCGCACCCCGAGCACGCCGTCGAGGACCTCACCGGCTCCGGCACCGACGGGCTGGGCTTCTTCACCAGCCTCGTCGAGGCCGTGCTCGCGTGAGCCCACGCCTGCTCTTCCGCGGCCTCGCGGGCGCCGAGGCGGTGACCTGGTCGCTGCTGCTGGTGGGGATGTTCCTCAAGTACGTCACCGAGACCACCGACGTCGCGGTGAGCGTCTTCGGGATGCTGCACGGCGTGGTCTTCGTGGCCTACGCCGTGGCGACCGTGGTGGTCGCCGTCGACCAGCGCTGGGGCGCCGGTCGGACCCTGCTCGGCCTCGCGAGCGCGGTGCCCCCGCTGGCCACCCTCCCCTTCGAGCGGTACGCCGACCGGCGCGGGCTGCTCGGGAGCGCGTGGCGGCTGCGGACCGCCGCCCCCGTGGGGCTGGAGCGCCCGGTCTCCTGGCTGGTGCGCCACCCGGGCCGGGGCGCGGTCACCGGCGCGGCCGCGGTCGCGGCGCTGACCGGCGTGGCGCTGCTGGCCGGCCCCCCGGTCGGCTGACCGGCCCGCGCCGGGGGCCTCAGCCCCGGGCGCCGGCCTGCAGCTTCTTCCAGGTCTTCGCGTTGACGACCCCGGAGGCGCTCATCCCGACGCGCTCCTGCCAGTCCTTGACCGCCGTCTCGACCGCGGGGCCGTAGACGCCGGTCACGACGACCCGGGCCTTCGGCGAGGCGGCGTTGAGGGCGCGCTGGAGCCGGCGCACGGCGTCGCCGCTGGAGCCGTACTTGGTGGTGACCTTCGAGCCGGAGGCCAGCAGCGACATCCAGTGCTTGCGCGACCAGAGGTCCTGCTCGGCGAAGCCGTGGTCGCGCTGCCAGGCCTTGGTGGCGGTGACGACGCGGCCGCCGTACGTGCCGGTGATGTCGGTGTCGAAGTAGCCGCGCTGCTTGAGCAGGCACTGCAGGGCCGCGACCTTGTCGGGGTCGGACTTCTTGGTGCCGCCGCTGGTCTCGCGCGGCGGGCGCAGCAGCTCGTAGGAGGTGTAGTTGACGCGGGTGCCGCCGCACATCTCGGCGGCCGGTCGGGCGGTGCTGCCCTTGCCGAGGTCGAGGAAGTTGGAGTCGATGTTGATCCGCACCCCGCCCCAGGTCTCGTCGTGGCCGCCGCGGTACTGCTTGACGCGGCCGCCGGGGCGCCAGCCGTCCTCACGGATGTAGCTGCTGGAGGTGTTGGCGACGCCGTCCCAGCGCGCCAGCCAGATGGCGTCGGGCAGCTCGAAGCGGTCGGGTCGGCTCACCCGGGCGTCGTCGAGGGCCTTGATGCCCGAGGAGACGCTGGAGTAGACGCCCGAGACGTAGTCGAGGCGGTGCAGCTTCTGGGTCCAGCCGGAGAGGAAGGACAGCGCCGACTCGCGGCAGGCGGTGTTGTTGTGGTCGAAGCCCTCGAGGTCGTACCACAGCGTGCTGCCCTCGGCGATCTTGAGCGCCTTGGCGGCGGCGACGGCCGAGACGGCCTCGCGCCGGCCCATCTTGAGGGCCTTGACGTACTGGCCGTTCTTGCCGGGGCGGGGGTCGATGGTGACGTCGTCGTCGTAGCGCGGGAAGCGCGGCTGGCACGAGGCCTGCGGGCCGAGGGTGATCGGCAGCAGCCGCCAGCCCTTGGTGGCCTGCTTGACCACCCAGGTGGGGGTCAGGTTGGGCTGGTCGCGGCAGGCGCGGGACTTGCCGGAGATGTAGATGCCGACCGCCGAGAACGGCGAGGTGCGCCACCAGGTGTTCATCGACTTCTGGGTGGGCGCCAGGCACTGGTCGAAGCCGTAGCCGGTGAAGTCGCCGGGGGTGACCACCTGGCCCTCCTCGACCGTCGGGGCCCGGCGGTCGCCGGTGCTGCTCGTGGGGGCCGACGCGCTGCCCTGGTCGGCGGCGGAGGCGAGCGGGACCAGGGCCAGGACCCCGGTGGTCGCGAGCGCGCCGCTGAGTGCGCCGGCGAGGGCGAGGCGGACCCGGGGGGAGGTCTGTCGGGGCATCAGGGGGCTCCTACGAGGCGGGGAAGAACGACGCCCGACGGGTCGGGCTGCGCCACCTTAACCACTCCAGTCACACGAGTAACAGCCTTCACCGTGAACTACAGACGTGTAGTTTTCCCAGGTCAGAGGGGGTGCGGTGGCCCGACGACCCGTCACCCGACGGTCGGGCGCAGCCGCGGTCGGGGGCGCCGGTAGATTGACCCTCGTGCCTGAGGACTCCCCGCAGCCCCGCGTCTCCGCTCTCGACACCGTCGCGGTCGCGACCGACGACCCGGGCCGTGAGCAGCCCTGGTCCGACCTCGGTCTGAAGGCCGACGAGTACGCCCGGATCCGCGAGATCCTCGGGCGCCGGCCCACCTCCAGCGAGCTGGCGATGTACTCGGTGATGTGGAGCGAGCACTGCTCCTACAAGTCCTCCAAGGTGCACCTCAAGCAGTTCTCCGAGATCCCCCAGGAGACCCCCGCCGGCAAGATGCTGGCCGGCATCGGCGAGAACGCCGGCGTCATCGACGTCGGCCAGGGCTACGCCGTCACCTTCAAGGTCGAGTCGCACAACCACCCGTCGTACGTCGAGCCGCACCAGGGTGCCGCCACCGGCATCGGCGGCATCGTGCGCGACATCCTGGCCATGGGCGCGCGCCCGGTCGCGGTGATGGACCCGCTGCGCTTCGGCCCCCTCGACGCCCCCGACACCCACCGGGTGCTGCCCGGGATCGTCGAGGGCGTGGGCCACTACGGCAACTGCCTGGGCCTGCCCAACATCGGCGGCGAGGCCGTCTTCGACGAGACCTACCTCGGCAACCCGCTGGTCAACGCGCTGTGCGTGGGCGTGCTGCGCCACGAGGACCTGCACCTGGCCAAGGCCTCGGGGGCCGGCAACCAGGTGATCCTGTACGGCGCCCGCACCGGCGGCGACGGCATCGGCGGCGTCTCCGTGCTCGCGAGCGAGACCTTCGACGCCGACGGCCCCGCGAAGCGGCCCAGCGTGCAGGTCGGCGACCCGTTCATGGAGAAGCTGCTCATCGAGTGCACCCTCGAGATCTTCGCCGCCGGCCTGGTCGCCGGCATCCAGGACCTCGGCGGCGCCGGGCTCTCCTGCGCCACCTCCGAGCTGGCCAGCGCCGGCGACGGCGGCATGCACGTCGAGCTCGACCGGGTGCCGCTGCGCGACTCGACCCTGGCTCCCGAGGAGATCCTCATGAGCGAGAGCCAGGAGCGGATGATGGCCGTCGTCGAGCCCGGCGACGTCGAGGCGTTCATGGCGATCTGCGCCAAGTGGGACGTCGAGGCCGTCGTGGTCGGCGAGGTCACCGACACCGGCCGCCTCGAGATCGACTGGCACGGCGAGCGCGTGGTCGACGTGCCGCCGCGCTCGGTGGCCCACGACGGGCCGACGTACGAGCGCCCCTTCGCCCGCCCGGCCTGGCAGGACGCGCTGCAGGCCGACGCCGCCGAGGCGCTGCCCCGGCCGACCACCGGCGAGGAGCTGGGCGAGACGCTGCTGCGCCTGGTCGCCAGCCCCAACCTCTGCGACAAGTCGTGGATCACCGACCAGTACGACCGCTACGTGCGCGGCAACACCGTGCTCTCCCAGCCCTCCGACTCGGGCATGGTCCGCATCGACGAGGAGAGCAACCTCGGCGTCGCGGTCGCCACCGACTGCAACGGCCGCTTCGCCAAGCTCGACCCCTACACCGGCGCGCGCCTGGCGCTGGCCGAGTCCTACCGCAACGTCGCCACCGGCGGCGCGGTGCCGCTGGCGATCTCCGACTGCCTCAACTTCGGCTCGCCCGAGGACCCCGACGTGATGTGGCAGTTCGCCGAGGCCTGCCGCGGCCTCAAGGACGGCTGCCTCGAGCTCGGCATCCCCGTCACCGGCGGCAACGTCAGCCTCTACAACCAGACCGGCGAGACGGCGATCCTGCCCACGCCGGTCGTGGCCGTGCTGGGCGTTATCGACGACGTCACCCGTCGTACGCCGACCGGCTGGCGCGCCGTCGAGGGTGACGACCGCGGCGAGAGCGTCTTCCTGCTCGGCGAGACCCGCGAGGAGCTCTCCGGCTCGGAGTGGGCCCACGTCGTGCACGGCCACCTCGGCGGCCTCCCGCCGCAGGTCGACCTGGCTGCCGAGCAGGCGCTGGCGCGGGTGCTGCACGAGGGCGTCGGGCTGCTCACCAGCGCCCACGACGTCTCCGACGGCGGCCTGGCCCAGACCCTGGCCGAGTCCGCGATCAGCAACATGTGCGGCGTCACCGTCGACCTGGCCGCCGTCGCCGGCGGCGACCCGTTCCTGGCGCTCTTCGCCGAGTCGGCCGGGCGCGCGGTGGTCACCGTCGCCGACGCCGACGCCCCGGCGCTGCTCGAGCTGGCCGGGCGCCACGGCGTGCCGGTGACCGAGCTGGGCCGCACCGGCGGCGACGAGCTGGTCGTCGAGGGCTCGTTCGCCCTCAACCTGCTCCGGCTCCGCTCGGCGTGGACCGCGACGCTGCCGGCCGCGCTGGCCGGCGACCCCGCCGTGGTCGCCGCGACCCTGTGACCGGTTGACGATGAGCGGTGGCTGACGACCTGCCGGTGACCCGGACCCTGGTGATCCCGGGGGCCGAGCTCACCGAGCGCTTCTCGCGCTCCTCCGGCCCCGGCGGGCAGGGCGTCAACACCACCGACTCCCGCGTCGAGCTGTCGTACGACGTCGCGGCCTCGTCGCTGCCCCCGGTGGTGCGTTCCCGGGTGCTCGACGCGCTCTCGGGCCGGCTGGTCGACGGGGTGCTGACGGTGGCGGCCTCGGAGTTCCGCACCCAGCTGGCCAACCGCCGCGCCGCCCGGGAACGGCTCGCGGCCCTCGTGCGCTCGGCGGCCGGGCCACCTCCCCCCAAGCGCCGGCCCACCAAGCCGACCCGCGGTTCCCAGCGCCGCCGGCTCGAGGCGAAGAAGCAGCGCAGCCAGACCAAGCGCCTGCGCCGCGGCCCCGACGAGTGAGGCACGAGCAGTCACTTGTGAACCATCGAGCAGTCACTTCCGCCCCTCGTGGTGCTGAAGAAGGGTGCACAAGTGACCGGTGGATGGTTCACAAGTGACTGCTCGGCATCGGGGGTGGCCGCGGCTACGAAGCAGGGGTGTGCGCCGACGTAGCCTGCTGACCCTGCCCGCCCTCGCCGGCCTCGCCGCCGTGGGGGCCTGCGCCACCGGCTCCCAGGAGGTCCCGACCGTGCCCGCTCCCGCCGACGGCTCCACCACCGAGCGACTGACGTACGGCGACGACCCCAGCCAGTACGCCGTGCTGACCCGGCCCGCGGGCACCCCGCGCGGGGTCGTGGTGGTCGTGCACGGCGGGTTCTGGAAGGCGGAGTACGGCATCGAGTACGCCGAGCCGCTGGTGCCGAGCCTGGTCGCGGCCGGGTGGGCGACACTGGCGCTGGAGTACCGCCGCGTCGGCGGCGGGGACGGCGGGGGTGGTGGGGTGCCCGAGACGCTCGACGACGTCGCCGCCGGGATCGACCTGCTCGCGACCACCGACCTCGACCTCGCCACCGCGCCGGTGGTGGCCGTGGGTCACTCCGCGGGCGGTCACCTGGCGACCTGGGCGGCCTCGCGCACCCGTCACGACCGCTGGGCCGGTGGCGTCGAGCTGACCCACGTCGTCTCGCAGGCCGGGGTGCTCGACCTCGCCGGGGCGCACGCCGCCGGGCTCGGCGGGGGTGCGGTCGCGGCGTTCCTCGGTCATGCCCCCGACGTCTCCGACCCCGCGGACACCGCGGTCGACCCGCTGAGCCAGGTCCCGCTCGAGCAGCCGGTGTGGTGCGTGCACGGGCGCGACGACACGATCGTGCCGCCGACCCAGTCGCAGCGCTACGTCGACGCCGCGCTCGCCGCGGGCGCACAGGCCGAGCTGGTCGAGGTCGAGGGCGACCACTTCACCGTCGTCGACCCGGCCTCGGCCGCCTGGACCCGCACCCTGGAGGTCCTCGACGCCCTCTGAGCCGACAGCGAGGTCAGCGCGCCGGGCGGGCCGGGCCGGGCTGGCAGTGCGGGCACCACCACGTACGCCGGTTGGCCGGGTCGTTCGGCACCTCGTCGACCATCTGCACCACGGTGCCGCAGCGCAGGCACGGTCGGCGCTGGCGCCCCGCGACCCAGTGCGACTCGCCGCGGCGACCCGTGCCGGTCGTGACCTGGTAGGCGCCCGGCACGGTCGCGGAGTGCCGCAGGGCCCGGGCCGCGAGCGTGACCAGCCGCTCGACGTCGACCTCGCCGACCGGCGTCCAGGGGCTGCGGCCGAGGACGAAGGCCAGCTCGTTGGCCCACAGGTTGCCCAGCCCGGCCACCTTCGTCTGGTCGAGCATGGCGCTGACCAGCGGCACCTCGGGGTCGGCGCGCAGCCGGCGCACCGCCTCGGCGGTGTCGAGGTCGTCGTGCAGCAGGTCGGGGCCCAGGTGGCCGACCACCTGCGCCTCCTGCGAGGTGGCCACCAGCTCGAGCTGGTGCAGGCGCAGCCCCCAGGCCGTGGAGCCCTCAGTGGTCTCGAGCACCACGCGGACGTCGGGCTGCAGGCGTCGCGGCAACTGGCGGCCCGGCCGGGTCACCGACCACTCTCCGTCCATCAGCAGGTGGCTGTGGAGGGTGACGTCGCCCGAGAAGCGGGTCAGCAGGTGCTTGCCGTGGGTGGCGTGCTCGAGCACCTCGCGCCCGGCGAGGTCGCGCGTGGCCAGCCTCGGCACCCGCAGGTCCGAGCGCGCCACGGTGCGCCCGCGCAGCGCCCGGTCGAGGCGCCGCGCGAGCTTGTGGACGCTGTCACCCTCGGGCACGTCGCCCCCGGACGGCGCTCAGGCCAGCACGCCGGTGGGGAAGACGCCCCCGGCGACCATCTGCTTGACCCACGGACGGCCCAGGGTGCGCAGCCGGTCGGCGCCCTCGTCGCCCAGCGCGGCCCACGGGGCGTGCCCGAGCTCGTCGGTGGCGGTCTCGACCGAGGTGCGCAGCGCCACGCCCTGGTCGGTCAGGGCGCCGTCGGCGCCGAGCAGCCCGCGCTGCTGCAGGTCGGCCGAGCAGGCCGCCCACTCCTCGTCGGACCAGCCCCGGGTCGCCTGGGCGGCCGGCACCGTGAAGCCGGTGCCGGTCGCGGTGTGCGTGACCAGCGACTCCAGGCCGGTCAGGCCGTGGCCCAGCAGGGTCGCGACGTGGCCGTCGCCGCGGTGCTCGCGCACGAGCGTGAGGGCGTGGAAGAGCACCAGGTGGGGCGCCTCGGGCCAGGGCAGGTCGGCGTGCGCGGCGTACAGCGCACGACCCTCGGGCGTGCACGCCCCGGCGGCGGTGCGGCCCAGCTCGGCGGCCTCGGCCATCTCGGGGGAGTCGAGGACCTCCTGGCCCAGCAGCCGCCGGTACGCCGCGTCGACGCCGCGGTAGCGCGCCGCCAGCACGTCCTCGGGGGAGGCCGCCTCCCAGCAGGCCGGGACGAAGTGGGCCACCAGCGAGGGGGAGAAGACGAAGAAGGTCGCGGCGACCGGGCCCGGCCCGACCCGGCCCATCGCCGCCGAGCGGGAGGCGAAGTAGGCGCCACGGCCGCGGCGGACGCCGAGGGCGGTGACCTCCTCCTCGACCTCGGGCACGAAGTAGCCCAGCGCGTGCAGGGTCTCGAGCGAGCGGGCGGTGCGGCCGGAGGAGTGCGGGTCCATGCGCCCTGTCTACCCGATCGCACCGACCGGCCCGGCGGGACTAGGCTGCCGCGGTGCCCGTCCGACTCCGCCCCGCCGACCCCGACGACGTCGCCGAGGCCCTCGAGCGCCTCGCCGCGGGGGCCGAGGAGCGCGCCGATCTGCGGCTGCTGGTCAAGCACTTCCTGGCCGTCCTCGACCAGCGCGCGCCCGGGGCCTCGGTCGAGGTCCGGGTCCCGCCGTACGCCGCCGTGCAGGTCATCCCCGGCGTGCGCCACACCCGGGGCACCCCGCCGGCCGTGGTCGAGACCGACGGGGCCACCTGGATCGCGCTGGCCACGGGCGCGCTGACCTGGGCCGAGGCCGAGGACGCCGGGCGGGTCAGCGCCTCCGGTCAGCGCGCCGACCTGGGCCCGCACCTGCCGCTGACCTGAGCGGGGGAGGTGGAGGTCTAGCCTCCACCCATGCCCCCGATGCCCGACCCGCGTGACTGGTTCCTGTCCCGCGACGAGCGGGGCAACCCCGCGACCCGTCTCGACGAGGCGCACCCCGACGCCGCCTTCACGACCGGCAACCTGGCCCGGCCGCTGGTGCACGGGGCCACCTACTTCGCCGAGCTGCGCCGCTGCGTCGAGGCCACCGGCGAGGGCGACCTGGTCTGGTTCACCGACTGGCAGTCCAACCCCGACCAGCGCCTCGACGACGACCCGGCCAGCGAGCTGGTCGAGGTGCTCGGGCGTGCGCTGGAGCGCGGCGTCGACGTGCGGGCCCTGGTGTGGCGCTCGCAGTCGGGGCTCTTCGGCTACGCCCACGACGAGCACCGCGACCTCGGGGCGCTGCTGCAGGAGCGCGGCGGCGACGTCCAGCTCGACATGCGGGTGACCCGGGTGGGTGCGCACCACCAGAAGTTCTGCGTGGTCCGGCACCGTGACGACCCCACCCGCGACATCGCCTTCGTCGGCGGCATCGACCTGTGCCACGGCCGCCGCGACGACGCGCTGCACCACGGCGACCCGCAGAGCATCCACGTCGCCGACGAGTACGGCGAGCGCCCGCCGTGGCACGACGTGCAGCTGGCCGTGCAGGGACCCGTGGTGCACGACGTCGAGACCGTCTTCCGGGAGCGCTGGGAGGACTCCACGCCCACCTCGCGCAACCCCGTACGCCGCTGGCGCGACGCCCGCGCCGACCTCGACGAGGCCCAGCGTCCGCTGCCGCCGCAGGCCCCGCCCCCGCCGGAGGTGCCCGGGGCCGACCACGCCGTGCAGCTGCTGCGCACCTACCCCGTGCTGGGCGCCGGGTGGGCCTTCGACTTCGCCCCCCGGGGCGAGCGGTCGGTGGCCCGCGGCTACACCAAGGCGGTCCGGCACGCCCGCGAGCTCGTCTACGTCGAGGACCAGTTCCTGTGGGGCCACGAGATGAGCAGCGTGCTGGTCGACGCGCTGCAGGAGAACCCGGGGCTGCACCTGGTCGCCGTCCTGCCGCAGTACCCCGACCAGGACGGCTGGTTCGCCCGCGACCCCCAGGTGCTGGGGCGGCTGCGCGGGGTGCAGCGCCTGCTGCTGGAGGCGCCCGACCGCGTCGCGTTCTACGGCCTGGAGAACCACGCCGGCACCCCCGTCTACGTGCACGCCAAGGTCTGCGTGCTCGACGACTCCTGGGCCTCGATCGGGTCCGACAACTTCTGCCGCCGCTCCTGGACCAACGACTCCGAGCTCTCGGCCGCCGTCATCGACCGCGGCACCGACGGCGACCGCGCCGGCTTCGCGCGCCGGCTGCGGCTGACGCTCGCCGCCGAGCACCTCGACCGGCTCGACCCCGACGAGCTGACCTGCCTCGACGACATGGACGACGCCGGGCTGCTCGAGGTGATGGCCGACTGCGTCGACCCGGCCGAGATGTTCGCCCGGTTCGCGGCCAGCGCCGACGCCCTCGAGGCCTGGCACGACGGCGGCCGCGTGGGCGAGCGGCCCCCGGGGCGCCTGCGACGCCTGCCCGAGCCGCGGCTGCCGCTGGCGCGCCAGCTGCTCGCCGTGCCCGGCTACCAGCTGCTCCACGACCCCGACGGCCGCTCGCTGTCGATGCGCCGGCGCAAGCGCTTCTGAGCCGCCCTGCCGGCGTGCCTGCGGCGTCGCGGCCCGGCTACGTTGACGCCATGAGCTCCCACGCCGACACCACCGACCTGCGGGCCCGCGTCACCGACGTGCTGCCCGGCCTGCGCAGCGACCTCGAGGACCTCGTGCGCATCGAGTCCGTGAGCGCCGACCCCGCGCGCGCCGACGAGGTGCGCCGCAGCGCCGAGGCCGTGCGTGTGCTGCTGGCCGCGGAGGGCATGGACACCGAGGTGGTGAGCATCGAGGGTGGGGCGCCCGCGGTGATCGGGCACAAGGCCGGCCCGGAGGGTGCGCCGACGGTGCTGCTCTACGCCCACCACGACGTGCAGCCCGAGAACGACCACGCCGACTGGGACTCCCCGCCCTTCGAGCCCACCGAGCGCGACTCCCCGAGCGGGCGCCGGCTCTTCGCCCGTGGCGCGGCCGACGACAAGGCCGGCATCGTGGCGCACCTGGGTGCCCTGCGGGTCTTCGGCGACGACCTGCCGGTGAGCGTGACGGTCTTCGTCGAGGGCGAGGAGGAGGTCGGCTCCGAGACCCTGCCGGCCCTGCTGGCCGCCCACCAGGAGCGGCTGCGTGCCGACGTGATCGTGATCGCCGACTCCGGCAACTTCGACGTCGGCGTGCCGGCGCTGACCACGAGCCTGCGCGGCCTGGTGCGCGCCGACGTCGAGGTCCGCACCCTTACCCACGCCGTGCACTCCGGCATGTGGGGCGGCCTCGTGCCCGACGCGCTGATGACGCTGAGCCGGCTCATCGCCACCCTCCACGACGACGCCGGTGACGTCGCGATCGAGGGCCTGCACTCCGGCCCCGCCGCCGACGTGGCCTACCCCGAGGAGCGGCTGCGCGCCGACTCGGGCGCCTGCGCCGGCACCGAGTGGATCGGCACCGGCTCGGCGGTCGAGCGGCTGTGGACCAGGCCGGCGCTGAGCATCACCGGTCTCGACGCGCCCAAGGTCGAGGGGGCGAGCAACACCCTGGTGCCCGCCGCGCGCGCCAAGGTCTCGCTGCGCATCGCCCCCGGCGACACCGCCGCCAACGCGACCGACTGCCTGCGCCGCCACCTCGAGCGCCACGTCCCGTGGGGCGCCGAGCTCACCGTCACCGTCGTCGACACCGGCGAGGCGACCGACATCGACGCGACCGGGCCGGCGTACGACGCGGCGCGGGCGGCCTTCACCGAGGCCTGGGACGGCACCGAGCCGATCGACATGGGCGTGGGCGGCTCGATCCCGTTCATCGCGGAGTTCCTCGAGGCCTTCCCGCGCGCGAGCGTGCTGGTGACCGGTGTCGAGGACCCCGACACCCGCGCGCACGGCGCCAACGAGGGCCTGCACCTGGCCGAGTTCGAGCGGGTCGTGCTGGCCGAGACGCTGCTGCTGGCACGGCTCGCGGAGGCGGGGCGTCCCACCCCCTGAGATGCCCCACCGGGTAAAAATCCGTCCATCTGACAGGAACGAACGCCAGATGTGCGTGACGACGCTCACGCGCGGGTAGAAAGGAGGCGCCCGGTCTAGACCGGGGCCTTGCCCGACCACGACATGGGGAGCTTCTCGGTCACATGACAGCGCCTGAAGACAGCACCGGACCCGCCGGAACCAGCCACGACAGCGCCCCGGACACCGGGCCTCCCGGAGGGGTCCGCCGCCGCTCCTTCCTCGGCTACGTGGTCGCCGGCACCACGCTGGTCGCGGCCGCCGACCTGACCATGGCCCGGCCCGCGCGGGCGGCGGTCCCCTCGCTGCCGCAGGTGCCCGAGCTCTACGACCTCGAGGACCTGCAGACCGACGCGGCGCTGCCGACCTCGCAGCTGATCACCATCGAGATCAACGAGGACGGCACCGCCTCCTTCGCGCTGCCGCGCATGGAGGTCGGCCAGGGCATCACCACCTCGACCGCGATGATCATCGCCGAGGAGCTCGACCTGCCGGTCGAGAAGGTCACGGTCACCCTGGCCCCCGCCCGTCCCGAGCTGGTCTTCAACCAGCTCACCGGCGGCTCCAACAGCACCGTGTCGACGTACACCCCGATCCGGGTGGCCTCGGCCATCGCGCGCGGCGCCCTGCTCGACGCCGCCGCGCGCCAGCTCGGGTACGCCGTCGAGCGGCTGCGCACCAAGGACGGCGTCGTGATCGGTCCCGGCGGCGAGACGCTGGGCTACGGCGAGCTGGCGACCCTGGCGGCCAGCCCGGTTACCGAGGTCGTCGACGTGCTGCTCAAGGACCCCGAGGAGTTCACCCGCATCGGCAAGCCGCGCAACCGCGACGACGCGCGGCTCGCGGTGACCGGCAGGAAGGACTTCACCCTCGACCTCGAGGTCAAGGGTGCGAAGCCGACGATGCTGTGCCGTCCGCCGACCCTCAACGGCTCGCCGAAGCGGCTGCGCAACAAGAAGAAGATCCTCAAGATGCCGGGCGTCAAGCAGGTCGCGGTCGTCGACACCGGGGTGGCGGTGCGCGCCACGACCTTCGGCCAGTGCATCGACGCCATCCGGGCCATGGACGTGGTGTGGAACGACGGGCCCGTCGAGGGCGAGTCCGACCAGACCATCCTGGCGCGCCTGAAGAAGGCCGAGCTGCCGCTGGCGGTGCCCGAGGTGCCGCTGCTGGCCAAGACCGTCGAGGAGCGCTTCGAGTTCATGTTCCGCTCCAGCGCCGCGCTGGAGCCCAACTGCGCGATCGCCGACGTCCGGGAGGACTCCGCCGAGATCTGGGCGGGGCTCAAGGTCCCGATCCTGGCCCAGCAGAACATCGCCCAGGCGCTCGGGATGAGCCAGGACCAGGTGAAGGTCAACGTCGTCACCGGTGGCGGGTCCTTCGGCCACAAGCTCTTCAGCGACGCCGCCATCGAGGCCGCCAAGGTCTCGCAGGCGATGGGCAAGCCGGTCAAGCTGATGTGGCACCGCGCCGACGAGCCCCGCCAGGGCCGGTTGCACCCGATGGTCACCTCGCGCATCCGCGCGACCGTGCTGGCCGGGCAGGTGCTCAGCTTCGAGCAGCGCAACACCAGCGTCGTCACCGACTTCAGCCACGGGCTGGGCGAGATCATCACCTCGACCATCGACGAGGCGCCGACCGAGGTCGGCAAGAAGGTCGGCGGCCTGGGCTTCTCGCAGACGATCTTCACCCTGACCCAGGAGCTCGGCTACAACTTCGGTGTCGTCACCCAGCTGCTCAACGAGACCGACGACCGGTTCAACACCGGCAGCATGCGCAACATCTACTCGCCCGACACCCGGGTCGCCGTCGAGCTCGTCGTCGACCGGCTCGCCGCCGAGGTCGGCATGGACCCGCTGGAGTTCCGGCTCAAGCACGCCAAGAGCGCCAAGGTCCGCAAGGCGCTGGAGAAGGTGGCCGAGGAGGGCGACTGGGGTCGCAGGATGCCCGCCGGCTTCGCCCAGGGCATCGCGATCCACCAGGAGTACAAGGGTGCGACGGCCTGCCTGGTCGAGATCGACACCCGGCCCGAGACCGTCAACCGCAGGATCCGCAACGCCGTCACCGGCCCGCGGGTCACCCGGGCCACCTTCGCGGTCGACGCGGGCCTGGTGATCAACCCCCAGGGCCTGAAGGCCCAGATGATGGGCGGCTTCTCCGACGGGCTCGCGCTCACCCTGACCAGCAGCGTGCACCTGCGCGACGGGCACTTCCTCGAGGCCAGCTGGGACAACTACTACTACACGCGGCAGTGGAACATCCCGCCCCGCTTCGAGTGCTTCGTGCTGCCCTCGGAGGACCGGCTGCCCGGCGGTGCCGGCGAGGCCGGCGTGGCCGCCTCGGCGGCGTCCGTGGCCTGCGCCTACGCCCGGGCGACCGGGACGATGCCGACCCGGTTCCCCATCAACCACGGCAAGGTCACCTTCAAGCCCAAGTCGTTCGTGCCGTCGGTCCCCAAGTCGCCGACCAACGGCCTCAAGTTCACCTACTAAGGAGAGGCCGACATGCCCAAGCAGACATTCATCCTCAACGGCAAGCCGGTCACCGTGAACGTCAAGGACGACGTGCGGGTGCTCTGGGTCCTGCGCGACCTCCTCGGGGTCACCGGTCCGAAGTACGGCTGCGGCATCAACGTGTGCAAGGCGTGCACGTCGCACATCAACGGCAAGGCGTTCAACCCGTGCTCGGTGCGGGTGGGCGACCTCGGCCGCGACGACGAGGTCACCACCATCGAGGGCCTGCCCGACACCGTGGGCCAGGACCTGCACCCGATGCAGGAGGCCTGGATCGACCGCGACGTCCCGCAGTGCGGCTACTGCCAGCCGGGCCAGATCATGGCGGCGGTCGCGCTGGTCAAGAAGGTGCGCCGCGAGGGACGCGAGATCAGGGACGCCGACCTCGACACCATCCGCAACATCTGCCGGTGCGGCACCTACACGCGCATCCGCGAGGCCGTGGTGCAGGGCGCGCGCGGGATGGCCTGAGCGACCCCGCCGGCCTCAGGTCGGGGACCCGCTGCCGGGGAGGGTGACGGTGAAGACGCTGCCCTCCCCGGGAGCGGACTCGACGGCGATGTCGCCGTCGAGGCGTCGTACGACGCGCTGCACGATGGCCAGGCCCAGGCCGGTGCCCGGCTGGCTGGCCGCGGCCGGGTCGGCCGAGCGGTAGAACTCCTCGAAGAGCCGCTGCTGCTCGGCGGCGGCGATGCCGATGCCGTGGTCGACGACCCGCAGCACCACCTCGGTCGTGGCGGGGACCGGGCCGGGGCGGGTCTCGAGGTGCACCTCGACCTCGCCGCCCTCGTGGGAGTACTTCACGGCGTTGCTGACCAGGTTGACCAGCAGCCGCTCCAGGTCCGCGGCGTCGGCGCTGACCAGCACTCCTCTGGACGGGGCGTGCACGCGCACCCGCACGTCACGGGCGTCCGCCTGCACGGCGAGGCCTTCGACCACCTCGTGCAGCAGCGCGCCCAGCTCCTGCGGCGCCACCAGCGCCGGGTCGGCCGCCTCGTCGAAGCGCGCCAGGGTCAGCAGGTCGGCGACGATGTCGTCGAGGCGCCGGGTGGCGCGCCCGATGCCGCGCAGCGAGCGCTGCACCTCGGGGCCGGTGGCGGGCTCCTCGGCCAGGAAGTCCTCGAGCATGTCGAGGTATCCGCCGACGGCCGCCAGCGGGTTCTTCAGCTCGTGGGCCATGGTCGCGATCAGCTGCTGGCGGTACGCCGCCGCCTGCTGCTCGCGCTCGAAGCTGCGGGCGTTGAGCACCGCACGGCCCAGGTCGTGGCCGATGTCGAGGGCCGCGCTCGCCTCCTCGTCGGACCAGTCGGTGCGGTCGCGGCGGAACATCAGCAGCCGGCCCACGCACTCGGGCCCGGCGCCGAGCGGGGTCAGCAGCAGCGAGGTGTCGCCCTGGCCGTGCAGGCCCTCGAGCAGCAGCGCGTGCTCCTCGGCGCTGAGCAGGGCCGGCGCGGCACGGCGGTGGGAGATGATGGCGACGCGCTGGTCGCGCCAGCAGCGCTCGGCCAGCCGCCGGGACAGCAGCGAGACCTCGTCGAGGTCGGCCTCCTCCTCCTCGGCGAGCAGCTGCACCCGCACGTCGTCGACGGTGAACCCGTCGCAGACGGTGTCGATGACGGTCTGCACCAGGCGGGCCAGGTCGAGGTCGGCGGTGGCGCTGCGCACCACCCGCCGGGCGGCGTCGGCGAGCCGCACCTGCTCGAGCAGGCGCTCGCGCTCGAGCACGTCGAGCATGGCGCTGTTGGCGCGCTCGGCGTAGCCCCCCAGGCGCCGACGCTGGTCGGTGCCGGGGCGCAGCCCGTCGAGGGGCAGGTCGACCCACACGATGCCGTGCAGGGTGCCGTCGGTGTCGGTGAGCGGGGCCATCAGCAGGTCGCAGGGCTGCCAGGCGTCGGGGTGCGCGGGTGCCGCGGACTGCGCCGATCCCACCCAGATGTGGTCGAGCAGCTCCACGGCCTGCTCGTGGGGCAGGAAGCGCAGCGGCCCCCACTGCTCGGCGCGCTCGAGCATCGTCATCGCCACGGGGGTCGGGGTGACGTCGCCGGTCAGCTCGGCCACGGCCTCGGGGTCGCCGTCGACCACGACGAACTCGAGCTCGTCGGTGGCCCGGAACAGGCTGACCGCCGAGACCCGGAAGCCACCGGCCTGGGCCATCTCCGCTGCGATCGAGCGCAGCACCCGGGTCAGCTCGGTGGTCGCGGGGACCGGGCTCGCCGGAGCGACGGGGGTCGCCGCGAGGGGCTGGTGGGTGGTGCCCTGGGTCGGGGTCACGTGGGGGCTCCGGCAGGTGGGTGGCAGAGTGCGGCCCTGCCTGCACGAGCCGCCGTCCCCTTCACCTTAAAGGGGGGTCCTGAACCCTGCCGCTGCTTTCCACAGGTCGGTCCCGCCGGGACGGTCAGCCGGCCACGGGCAGCCGCACCCGGAAGGTGCTGCCCTCGCCGAGCCGCGACTCGACCTCGGTGCGCCCGCCGTGGCGGCTGACGATCCGGTGCACGATGCTGAGCCCGAGCCCGGTGCCCGGCTGGGCCAGGGCGAGCGGGTTGGTGGAGCGGAAGAACTCCTGGAACAGCTGCTCCTGGTCCTCCGCGGAGATGCCCAGGCCGGTGTCGGTGCACTCGAGGACCGCCTCGTCGCCCTCGACCGCGAGGCAGACCGTCACCCGGCCGCCGCTCGGGGTGTACTTGCCGGCGTTGCTGACCAGGTTCGTCACCAGGCGCTCGATCTCCTCGGCCTCGGCCATCGCCACCACCGGCTCCTCGGGCTTCTCCACCACCACCTCGATGCCCTTGCGGGTCAGGCTGTGCTCCTGCAGCGCGAGGACGTCGGCCACCACGTCGGCCAGGTCGACCGGTCGCGGCACGACGGGGTGGTCGGGGTCGCCGACCTTGGCCAGCAGCAGCAGGTCGTCGGCCACCCGGGCCAGTCGCCGGGCTCCCCGGTCGATGGCGTCGACCGACGCCGACACGGCCGGGTCTGTGGGCTCGTCCTGCAGGATCTCGAGGTGACCCACGATCGCGGTCAGCGGGTTCTTCAGCTCGTGCGAGACCGTGGCGATCAGCCGGCCCTTGTAGGAGTCGAGGGCGCGCAGTTCCTCGACCATCCGGTGCTCCCGCTCGAAGGAGCGGGCGTTGAGGACGACGCGTCCCAGGTCGTGGCCGATGTCGAGCGCCGCCTCGCGCTCCGCGGCCGTCCACCCCGGCGCCCCCGCGAGCCGTGTCAGCACCAGGTTGCCCAGGGCCTCGTGGGCGGCCCCGATCGGCACGAAGAGCAGCGAGCCGACCCGGATCTCGTCGAGGAAGTCGACGATCTCGCTGGTCTCGCGCGCGCTCAGCGCCGGCGCCTGGAGGTGCTCGCGGGAGACCACGTCGACGCGCTGCGCGGCCCACGAGGCGCGCGCCGAGCGCTCGGCGGTGCGCACCAGCCGGCCCGGCAGCGCGACCTGGGTCCCGTCGGCGGCCACGAGCCGACCGGTGCCCAGGCCGTCGTCGGCGAAGATCTGCAACCAGGCCCCGACGGCCCGGAAGCCCTGCATCAGCGCGTCGGCGCTCGCCGCGAGCACCTCCTCGACCCCGAGCTGGGCCGGGGCGTCACGCACGATCTGGCGCGCCGCCGAGGCCAGGCGCACCTGTTCGGCCAGCTGCTCGCGCTCGAGCGCGAGCAGGGCCGCGCGCGTCGCCTGGTCGGCGTACGCCGCGAGGACGCGCTGCGCCTCGGGGCCCGGCCGGCGCCCGTCGTCGGGCAGGTCCATCGACAGCATGCCCAGCATCTCGCCGCTCCCGCTGTGCAGCGGGGCGCACAGCGCGTCCATCGGGTGCCAGGCGTCCGGTCCCTCGAGCGGCAGCAGGTCGGGGACCCAGCCCCAGACCTGCAGGTCGACGGGCAGCGACTCGTGCGGCACGAAGCGCAGCGGGCCCCAGTGCTCGGCCAGCTCGAGCTCGGCGAGGATGGAGGCGAGGGGGGTGCGGGCGCCGAGCAGGGCGGTGCGGGCCTCGTCGTCACCGGCGACCGCGACCGTCTCGAGCTCGTTGCCGCGCACCAGGCCGACCGTGGCGACCCGGAAGCCGGCGACGCGCGTGACGCCCTCGGCGATCAGCGTGAGCGCGTCGACGGCAGGGCTCGCGGCGTCCGCGCCCAGCCAGGCTCGCTCGCTCACAGGTCCCAGTCCTCCGCACGTGACGTCATGCCCCCCAGGCCCGGCGATCCTACGGTCCGGGGGGCCTCGCGGGAGGCGAATCGGCCAGGAGGTGGACGGTGCGTAGACTGCGGTCGTGCCCTTCCAGAGCAGTGGCAGCACCCGCCGAGGCGGCGACGGGCGGCTGACGACCGCCCTCGACCCCCAGGACCAGGGACCCCAGGACGCCTGCGGCGTCTTCGGCGTCTGGGCGCCCGGTGAGGACGTCGCCAAGCTGACGTACTTCGGGCTCTACGCCCTCCAGCACCGTGGCCAGGAGGCCGCCGGCATCGCCGTCAGCAACGGTCGCCAGATCCTGGTCTACAAGGACATGGGCCTGGTCTCGCAGGTCTTCGACGAGACCACCCTCGACTCCCTCAAGGGCCACCTGGCCATCGGCCACGCCCGCTACTCCACCACCGGGGCCTCGACCTGGGAGAACGCCCAGCCGACCTTCCGGCCCACGCCCGACGGCTCCATCGCCCTGGGCCACAACGGCAACCTCATCAACACCCACGAGCTGCGCGAGCAGGTCGCGGCGCTGCCCGGGCCCGACGACGAGCTCGACCTCCAGCGCCCCGGGCACGTGTCCACCAACGACACCAGCCTGGTGACCGCGCTGCTGGCCCACCACCCCGACTCGACGCTCGAGGACCGGGCGCTCGAGGTGCTGCCGATGCTGCGCGGCGCGTTCTGCTTCGTGTGGATGAACGAGGACACCCTCTACGCCGCGCGCGACCCCCAGGGCATCCGGCCGCTGGTGCTGGGCCGCCTCGACCGGGGCTGGGTGGTGGCCTCCGAGGACGCCGCCCTGGCCACCATCGGCGCCAGCGTGGTGCGCGAGGTCGAGCCGGGCGAGCTCATCGTCATCGACGGCGACGGCCTGCGCTCGCACACCTTCGCCGAGCCCGAGCGCAAGGGCTGCGTCTTCGAGTACGTCTACCTGGCCCGCCCCGACGCCAAGATCGCCGGGCGCTCGGTGCACGAGGCGCGCGTCGAGATGGGCCGCGAGCTGGCCCGCCAGTTCCCCGTCGACGCCGACATGGTGATGCCGGTGCCCGAGTCGGGCACCCCGGCCGCGTCCGGCTACGCCGAGGAGTCCGGCATCCCCTTCGGCCAGGGCTTCGTCAAGAACGCCTACGTGGGCCGCACCTTCATCCAGCCCAGCCAGACGCTGCGCCAGCTCGGGCTCCGGCTCAAGCTCAACGCCCTCGAGCACATGATCCGCGGCAAGAAGCTCGTGGTCGTCGACGACTCGATCGTGCGTGGCAACACCCAGCGCGCCCAGGTGCGGATGCTGCGCGAGGCCGGGGCGCTCGAGGTGCACGTGCGGATCTCCTCGCCGCCGGTGAAGTGGCCGTGCTTCTACGGCATCGACTTCGCCACCCGCGCCGAGCTGATCGCCAACGGCCTCGACGTCGACGAGATCGCCGCCAGCGTCGGCGCCGACAGCCTCGGCTACATCTCCCTCGACGGCATGGTCGAGGCGACCGGTCAGCCGCAGACGGCGCTGTGCACCGCCTGCTTCACCGGCGACTACCCCGTCGAGCTGCCCGACGAGTCGCTGCTCGGCAAGCACCTGCTCGAGGTGAGCCTGAGCTCGCCCACCCTGGGCCGCGCGCTGCCCGTCCTCAACAACCCGTGAGCCGGCCAGGAGGCCCCGACGTGACCGAGACCAACGCCTACGCCCGGGCCGGCGTCGACATCGAGGCGGCCGACACCGCGATCGAGCTGATGAAGGGCTGGGTCGCCAAGGCCACGCGCCCCGAGGTGATCGGCGGGCTCGGCGGTTTCGCTGGGCTCTTCGACGCCTCCGCGCTGACCCGCTACACCCGCCCCCTGCTGGCCACCTCCACCGACGGGGTCGGCACCAAGGTCGCGATCGCGCAGGCGATGGACGTGCACGACACGATCGGGCGCGACCTGGTCGGGATGGTCGTCGACGACCTCGTCGTGTGCGGCGCCGAGCCGCTGTTCATGACCGACTACATCGCCACCGGCCGGGTCGTCCCCGAGCGGATCGCCGCGATCGTCAAGGGCATCGCCGAGGGCTGCGCCGAGGCCGGCTGCGCGTTGGTCGGCGGCGAGACCGCCGAGCACCCCGGGCTGCTGGCCCCCGACGAGTACGACGTCGCCGGCGCCACCACCGGCGTCGTCGAGGCCGACCGGCTGCTGGGCCCGGCGCGGGTCCGCCCGGGCGACGTGGTGCTGGCCATGGAGGCCAGCGGCCTGCACTCCAACGGCTACTCGCTGGTGCGCCACGTGCTGCTGGGCAGCGCCGCCGACGGCGGGGCGGGCTGGGCCCTCGACCGCGACGTGCCCGAGCTGGGCCGCACCCTCGGCGAGGAGCTGCTCGAGCCGACCCGCATCTACGCCAAGGCCTGCCTCGACCTCGCCGCCCGCACCGGCGTGCACGCGATGTCCCACGTCACCGGCGGCGGCCTGGCCACCAACCTCGAGCGCGTGATGCCGGTCGAGCTGGCCGCCACCATCGACCGCGCCACCTGGACCCCGCAGCCGGTCTTCGACCTCGTGCGCCAGGTCGGCTCGGTCTCCCAGCCCGACCTCGAGGCCACCCTCAACTGCGGCGTCGGGATGGTGGCGCTGCTGCCCGCCGACGACGTCGACACCGCGGTGTCGGTGCTGGCCGGCCACGGCGTGCGCGCCTGGGTGGCCGGTGAGGTGAGCGCCTCGGCCGACCGTGGTGGGCGCGTCGACCTGGTGGGCCAGCACCCCGGTTGGTGAAGCCTGGGGGCGCCTCCGCGAGCCGGGTGTGCGTGAACGACCCCCCAGCAGGTAGCGTTGCCCCCACGAGATTGCAGAGACAGCCCGGGAGCCATAGCGCCCCGGCCAAGCGTGCGAGGGGGCTGACCCTATGGGGCGCGGCCGTGCAAAGGCCAAGCAGACGAAGGTCGCCCGCGACCTGAAGTACCGCACTCACGAGACGGACTTCGGGGCGTTGGCGCGAGAGCTGCATGGCAGTGAAGAAGCAAGTGACACCGAGCAGGGCGACGAGCCCGACGAGTGGTCGGACTACGACCCTCGTCGCGACTGACCCCACCGGCGGCCCTCGGGCCTCGCACGGTCTCCCCGGTCATCCGGGTGGGCCACCGGACGTGTCGACGCGCCCGGACACCGGCCACTCGGGGCCGGGTCCGGGCGCGAGCCGGCGCCAGTTCCTGCGCGAGTCGGCGCCAGTTCCTGCGCGAGCCGGCGCCACTTCCCGCCGTCGACGTCGTACGACGGGAAGTAGCGCCGGCTCGGTGAGGAAGTCGCGCCGGTTCGGTGAGGAACTGGCGCCGGCTCGGTGAGGAACTGGCGCCGGCTCGCGGGTGGCTCAGCCGACCCAGATCGAGCGCAACCGACCCACGTCGCGCATCCGCGCCTCGGCGATCCGGTCGGCGGCCAGGGCGGGCGAGACGTGCTCGGCCTCGGCGTGGGCGAGGATCGCCAGGGTGGTGTCGAAGATGCCGGTGGCGCGCTGCTGGGCGCGCTCGAAGCTGAAGCCGGCGGGGTCGAGCTCGTCGGCGACCTGGATCAGCCCGCCGGCGTTGACGCAGTAGTCGGGGGCGTAGACGATCCCGCGGTCGGCGAGCGCCTTCTCGACGCCGGGGTGGGCCAGCTGGTTGTTGGCGGCGCCGCAGACGACGCGCGCGCTGAGCACCTCGACGACCTCGTCGCTGATCGCGCCGCCCATGGCGCAGGGGGCGTAGACGTCGAGCGGCGAGGCGACGAGCTCCTCGGTGGTGGCGACCGCGCGCACCCCGGGGTGCTCGGCGACCACGGCGTCGACGGCGGGGGCGTGCACGTCGGTGACCACGACGTCGGCGCCGTCCTCGACGAGGTGGCGCACCAGGTGCCGACCGACCTTGCCGACGCCGGCGACGCCGACGGTGCGCCCGGCCAGCGTGGGCTCGCCCCAGGCGACCTGGGCGGCGGCGCGCATGCCCTGGAAGACGCCGTACGCCGTGAGCACCGAGCTGTCCCCGGCCCCGCCGTGGGCGACGGTGCGCCCGGTGACGTAGTCGCACTCGCGCGCGACGTGGTCCATGTCGGCCGAGAAGGTGCCGATGTCGCAGGCGGTGCGGTAGCGACCGCCCAGGGTCTGCACGAAGCGGCCGTAGGCGCGCAGCAGGGCCTCGGACTTCAGCGTGGCCGGGTCGCCGATGATGACGGCCTTGCCGCCGCCGAGGTCGAGGCCGGCCAGGGCCGCCTTGTAGGACATGCCGCGCGAGAGGTCGAGCACGTCGCGCACCGCGTCGTCGGTCGAGGCGTAGGGGTAGAAGCGGGTGCCGCCCAGCGCCGGGCCCAGGGCGGTGGAGTGGATGGCGATGATGGCGCGCAGCCCGGTGGCCGGGTCGCTCGCGAAGACGACCTGCTCGTGCTCGGCGCCGAGCTCGAAGACGTCGACGGGGCTGCTGCTGGGGGTCACGGACATGATGGGCCGCTCTCTGCTCGGGCCACAGGGGTGGTGTGGCGGTGGTGGTGAAGCCCGCAGGGGTGGCGCAGGTCTCACTCCCAGCCTACGACGAGACGCCGGGCCCGGTCGCTTCGGCGGCCGGCGCCCGCATGACTATGACGTCGCCGTGGCTGCCGTAGCCCACCACCCGGCCGCCGAGCCCGCGCCCGTTGAAGGTGACCATCAGCCACCCACCGTCGGGCAGCGGCGCGAGCGTGGGCCATGGGATGTTGGTCGGGTACGCCGCGTCGAGGGGCGCGCCGGCGGGCTGCAGGTCGAGGTCGAGCACGGGGTGCTGCTCGCGGTGGCGGCGCGGGTTGTCGCGCCCGTCGCTGGCCAGCACCCGCCACTGGCCGTCCCAGCGCACCAGGGTGGTGCCCTCGGTGGCGCGCCGCGTCAGCGAGGCGGCGCGCAGGGACAGGTGGTCGAGGTCGGGGCCGGCGGCCAGCACGGGGTGGAAGTCGAAGAAGCGCCGCGCGCTGACGTAGCCCACCAGCCAGGTCGGGCCGGCGCCGAGGTCGGTGCGCACCAGGTGCGGGTCCCACACGCCCACCGAGGCGAACCCCTCGACCGGCAGCGGCAGCGGCTGCGTGTCGAGGACGTGCCGCCCCCGCAGCAGGTCGGCGTCGGTGCGCGCCAGCGTGACCGCGACGCCCGCATCGTCGGCGTCCCGGTCGAAGTCGCCCCAGGTGCTGGTCGCCACCAGCCACTCGTCGCCGTCGCGCACGACGTGGGTGGCGTGGTCACCGAAGACCCCGGGCCGGTCGGGCCGCCGGAAGAACAGGTCGGCGCGGTGCTCGAGCCGGTGGCCGTCGAGCTCGAGGCGCCACACCGAGGTGTGGGCGGTGCCGAAGAACCCCGGGCCGGCGCTGGTCGCGCTGAGCCACAGCACCCGCCCCTCCTCCTGCACCCCGTCGGCGTACGCCGTGCCGTCGGCGTGGGTGACCAGCCGCAGGTCGCGCAGCCCGAGCTGGCCGAAGCCGCCGGCACGCAGGTGGGCCACGTCGCCGGTGTGCTGCACCTCGACGCCGGCGAGCCAGGCCTCGTCACGGCACAGACCGGGCGGGACCCCCGCCGCCTCGCGCAGCTCGACGCGGGCGTGGCCGCGCCACCCGCTGCCGTCGTGGCCCAGCACCACGGCCTCGGTGCCGGTCAGGGTGAGGGCGAGCCGCTCCAGGCCGGGCGCGCGGGCCGAGCGCCGGCTGCGGTGCACCTGGGTGCCCGCGGGCGTGGTGACCTCGAGGGCGCAGACCCCGTCGGCCCAGGTCGCGGCCACCACCAGCGGGGCCAGGCCGAGGGCGAGGCGCACCGGGCCGGGGCCCCGCACGACAGCCTCCACCGCGGTGCTGGGCGCCACCTGGGGCAGCGGTCGCCGCGAGTGCGCGCCGGGGGAGCGTCGTCGACCTGCACCGCGCCGGGGGCGACCAGGTCGACCGGGCGGTGCCGGGCGACCTCCTCGAACCGGCCCGGGGCCGTGGGGCCCGGGGGCGGCGGCGGGGGCGCAGGCACAGGGGTCAGGACCGCACCACGCGCTGCAGCTCGTCGACGGCGCGGGCGACCTCCGCCTCGAGCTCGGCGAGCATCGGCTCGGCGTCGTCGGTGCGCCCGCCGTGGGCGTGCGCCTCGAGGGCGGCGGCCACGGCCGAGACCCGCGGCAGCCCCAGGTTGAGCGCGCTGCCCTTGACCAGGTGGGAGGCGGTGAAGGCGCGGTTGGCGTCGCCGGCGGCGACGGCGTCGCGGATCGCGGCGACCTGGTCGTCGATGCGCGAGGAGAACGAGCGCGCGGTGCGGTCGAAGAAGCTCACGCCGTCCTTGACCAGCTCGTCGAGGAGCCGGCGGCGGGCCTGGTCGACGACCGGCAGCCCGGGGTCGGTCACGGTCGCGGGGTCCCCGGGGTCGCCGGGGTCGCCGGGATCACCCGCGGGTGCGGAGGCGACAGCCGGCTCGTCGGCCGGGGGCTGCGGCCGGGTCCAGCGCCGCACCACCTCCTCGAGCGAGGTCGGGTCGACGGGCTTGGTCAGGAAGTCGTCCATCCCGACCTCGAGGCACCGCTCCCGCTCGCCCTCCAGGGCCGAGGCGGTCATCGCGATGATGGGCACCCGGCGCCCGGGCGACTCCCGGGCCCGGACCACCTGGGTGGCCTCGAAGCCGTCCATCTCGGGCATCCGGCAGTCCATCAGCACCAGCGCGTAGTCGTGGTCGCCGCGCAGCGCCTCGACCGCGGCCAGGCCGTCGTCGGCGACGTCGACGTGCAGGCCCAGCGACTCCAGGAGCCCGGTGGCGACCAGCTGGTTGACGGGGTTGTCCTCCACGACCAGCACCGACAGGTCGAGCGACGGCACCACGACGCGGCGCACGGAGCGCCGCACGGGCTCGCCGGTGCGGCCGGTGGCGGTGACCATGGCGTCGTGGAGCTCGGCGTGGCGCACGGGCTTGTTGAGGGTCGCGCTGATGCCGGCGGCACGGGCGTCGCGGGGGCTGACCGCCTGGTCGGAGGTCAGCAGCAGCATCGTGAGGCCCGCGAGGTCGGTGTCGGCGTGGATCATGCGGGCCAGCTCGAGACCGTCGACGCGGGGGAGCACCAGGTCGAGCAGGGCGACGGTGAAGGGCTCGCCGGAGGCGTGCGCCTCGCGCAGCGCGGCGAGCGCCTCGGCGGGTGTCGAGACCGCCACCGGGCGCAGGTGCCAGGCCGCGAGCTGCTCGGTGAGGATGAAGCGGTTGGTCTCGTTGTCGTCGACCACCAGCACCCGCTCGTCGCGCAGCGGCTGGCTGCGCGGGGTGGTGCGTCGCGGGGCGACCGAGGTGTGCTCGAGCAGGGCGCTGAAGCTGAAGGTGCTGCCCCGGCCCGGCTCGCTGGCGACCTCGATGGCACCGCCCATCGCCTCGACCAGCTGCTGGGAGATCGCCAGGCCCAGCCCGGTGCCGCCGTGGCGGCGGGTGGTGGACAGGTCGGCCTGGGTGAAGGCGTCGAAGAGCCCGGCCTGCGCGGCGGCCGGGATGCCGACACCGGTGTCGCTGACCTCGACGCGCAGCAGCACCCCGCCCTCGTCGCTGCGCTCGACGTGGGCGCGGATGGCCACCTCGCCGCTCTCGGTGAACTTGACCGCGTTGGAGCCGAGGTTGGTCACGACCTGGCCCAGCCGCGTCGGGTCGCCGCGCAGGAACTCGGGCACGTCGGGGTGGCAGCCCACCACCAGCTCGAGGCCCTTCTCGTGGGCGGGTCCGCTCAGCACGGCCGCGGTCTGCTCGAAGACGCTGCGCACGTCGAAGTCGACGTCCTCGAGCTCGAGCTTGCCCGACTCGATCTTCGAGAGGTCGAGGATGTCGTTGATGATCGCCAGCAGCGACAGCCCGGCGCTCTGCACGCCGGCTGCCAGCCGGTGCTGGTGCTCGTCGAGCTCGGTGCGCAGCAGCAGCTCGTTGAGCCCGATGACGCCGTTCATGGGGGTGCGGATCTCGTGGCTCATCGTGGCCAGGAACTCCGACTTCAGCCGGGAGGCCTCCATCGCCGCGTCCCGGGCGGCCAGCACCTCGGCGGCGTCGCGCTCGCGCAGCGCCACGAGCCCGAGCTGGTCGGCCACCTGCACGGCCAGGTGCCGGTCCTCCTGGTCGACGCCGGGCCCGGTGAGGGCCTGCAGGACCGCCACCACGTGCTCGCCCGCCGACACCGGCAGCGCGACGAGGCGCCGCGCGGACGGCCCCGGGGCGTCGTACGGCGCCGGCGCGGGCCCGTCGACGATGCTGCGGGTGCGGCGCGCGCGCTCGGCGAGCGCCGGGTCGGGGTCGCACGCCGGTGGGATCAGCAGGTCGATGGGGCGCAGCGACTCCTCGCCGGGGACGGCGCGGAAGCCGGCGACGGGTCGCCAGGCGGTGTGCTCGACCAGGGCGGCGCCGGCCACCTCGACGGCCTCCTCGAGCGTGGTGGCGCTGTTGGCGGCCACGGCCAGCTCCTGCAGCAGGCGGATCCGCTCGGTCGCCTCGGCGGCCAGCTCCTGGGTGCGGTGCAGCTCGGTGACGTCGGTGGTGGTGCCGCTCATCCGCACCGGCCGACCGGTCGCGGGGTCGCGGGTCACGCGACCCCTTCCGACCGTCCAGCGGACCTCGCCGGAGGGGCGCAGCACGCGATACTCCAGCTCGAACTCACCGCTGCCGTCGAAGGCCTCCTGCACGGCGTCGTGCACCAGGTCGCGGTCCTCGGGATGGGTGTGCTCGAGCACGCCGTCGTAGGTCGCGACGTGCTCGGACGGGTCGATGCCGTAGAAGCGGTAGAGCTGCTCGGACCAGGTCACGACGTCCTCGGCGATGTCCCAGGACCAGCTGCCCATCCCCGAGATCTCCTGCGCCTCGGCCAGCTGCCGCTCGCGCTCGGTGACCTCCTCGAGGCGCTCGAGCAGCGCATCGACCGCCGGCGGGCTCGTCGCGGCCGCCGGCGCCGGGGTGAGCCGGTGCAGCCAGCGGGTCGGGGCCGAGGGGTCGCCGTCGCGGACGGGGGCGTAGCTCACGAGGACCGGCAGGCGCTCGCCGTCAGCGCGCTGGAGCTCCATCGCGACGTTCTCGCGGCCGCGGCTGGCCCGGGCCAGCTGGGCGAGGTGGCCGCGCACGCGCTCGCGCGCCTCGGGCGCGAACGCCTGCGGTGCCGCCATGCCGGTCAGGTCGTCGTCGCGACCCAGGAGCTCGCCGAGACGGGCGTTGGCCCAGACGGTGGTGCCGTCGGTGCCGAGCAGCCACAGCGCGTCGGTGCTGGCCTCGACGAGGGAGCGCCAGACCGTGGGCGGCAGGTCGGGCGAGTCAGCCACGTGTCCCCTCCCCGGATGGTCGTCGCTGTGCCGCGGGGCACCGCGCCTCGGTGCCGGGTCCCAGGGTCCCACGTCGCGGCACCACCCGGGCGGGTTCGCCGGTGTCGGTCACGTCAGGGTGACGACGAGCCCGACCAGGGTGGGCACGACGCCCAGCAGGAGCCACGGCGAGAGGACCGGCAGGCGGTGGATCGCCCGGGCGAGCCCGACGGCGATCACCGCGAAGATGCCCGCGATGACCTCGAGGCCGACCACCGGCACCAGGTCGTCCTGGTCGATCACCCACGCCGCCAGCACCAGCCCGACGCTCAGGTGCAGGATCGTCGTGGTGACCAGCACCGACATCACCCACTGCTGCACCCGGCCCAGCGAGGCGTTGCTGGGCGGCGGCGGGGGGTTGTCGGGATCGATCAGGTGGCGGCGTCGCGGGCGCGTGGCGGGCTGCGGGGTCGTCATGGTGCTGCCATGGTCCCACGCCGTCCCGAGCCGCCCCAGGGACCGAGGTCCCGGTGCGGGCGGCCCGGCTCGACGGCTCGGCTCGACGGCTCAGCTCGACGGCTCGGGCACCTCGCAGTCGACCTTCGGGTTGGCCCCGACGTAGTTGAGCGGACCGGCCAGCACGGTGACGGCGGTGGTGCCGGCCGTCGCGCAGCTGACCTCCTGGTCGTCGCCGAAGTAGCCGCGCTGGATGGCGGCGACGACGCCGATGACGAGCCAGATGACGACGACGGCTCCGAGGATGCCTCGCATGGTGGTGCCTCCCTTCGCGCCGGCGGCGCTCCCTGTGAGGTTCTCGTCTCCCGGCCCCGGGCGCACCGCCCGTGCGGGTGAGGAGCGGCCCCTGGGGTCGCTGGGGCGGGTGTGTCCGAAGGGGTGGGCCGCGTGGCGGCGTGACACTGGCAGGTTGGTGCCCCCACGATCAGGGGCAGGGGTCCGACCGGACGCCTGGCACCCCGTCACCAGGAGGAACCATGAACACTCGCACCATCGCCATCGCCGCCCTCGTCATCGCCATCGTCATCCTGCTGTTCCTCGTGCTCTGAGCAGACGGGCCCCGTGGCACGGGCCCCCACCCTCCCGCCGGTACGCCGGCAGCGGGGGTGGGGGCCCGTCGCTGTGCGGGGTCAGGGCGTGGCGCTGCCCGACGGGCTGACCGAGCCGCTCGGCGAGGGTGTGCTCGACGGTGTGGGCGACGACGTGCCGGACGACGTGCTCGACGACGCGGCGGTGGGGCTCGGCGTGGTCGAGCCCGAGGGGCTGGTCGACCCGCTCGACGACGGGCTGCCGGACGGGCTCGTCGAGCCCGAGGGGCTCGCGCTGGTGCTCGCTCCGGGGGAGCCGCTCGGGCTGGCGCTGGTGCTCCCGCCGGGGGTGCCGCTGGGGCTCGCGCTGTCGCCGGGGCTGGGCGAGCCGGTGGCGCCACCGGGGGTCAGCGGCCCCTGCTCGGCCTCGATGACGGCGAGGATCTGCTGCTCGAAGTCGGTGAGCCGGGCCTGGATCTGGTCCAGCGGCACCGAGCCGATGTCCTGCCCGAAGGTGACCGCCTCCGCCCAGATCTCCTCGATGCGCGCGGTGGACTCCTCGCTGAGCGGCCCGTCGAGGGTGACGAAGAGCTGCACGGCCGCCGAGAACGTCAGGCAGCTGGTGCAGTCGTAGTTCACCGACACCGCGGTGTTCTGCGGCACGGCCACGTTCGCCTCGCCCACGACGAGCACCACCTGGAACGCGACCGCGACCGCGGCACACCGGTCGCAGCTGGCGGCCGCGAAGGCCTCGTTGGTGTTGGTCAGCGGCTGGTCCCCGTCGGCCCAGACCAGCGCGAAGGCCACGGAGTAGGCGGCCGTCCCGTCGGTGGTGTTGGTCGCCAGGGCCTGGTTGTCGCCGGCGTCGGGAGCCAGCGGCTCGTCGAAGGGGAAGATCCAGGTGCCGTCGTCGGCCTGCTCGACGTCACCCTGCTCGAGGTCGGCGGTCTCCGTCGCCGCGGCCTCCCCGGCCGCCGGGTCGGTGACCCCGCCCCCGGCGGGGACCAGCACCGCGGCGAGCGTCGGGCGCTCACGGGTGGGTGCCTCGGCGCCGTCGGGCAGGTAGATGGTGCCGCTGCCACGGGCGCCGACCTCGTAGCCGGCGGGCGGGCGGGCGAGGCTCACCGCGTCGCCGAGGGTGCCGCCCTCCCAGGCCTGCACCGGTCGGTAGCGGTCCTCCTGGGGCCACCACGCCAGCGCGAGCCCGGCGGCCAGCGCGAGCGCGAGGAGCACCGCGAGCGCGCGGCGTACGGGGCGGCCGTCGGTACGTCGCCACGTCGCGGCGCCGACCTGGCGCACGACCCGGGTCAGCATGTAGCCGATGGCCAGCACCGGCAGCGCGACCACCACCATCGACACGGCGTGCCCGGCCGACTCGAGCAGGGTCGGGTCGCCGGTGGCGCCGCCGAGCATCATCCGGCGCTGCGCGTCGGCGGCGGCCAGGGCGGTGCCGACGATGCGGGGCAGGGTCAGCACGAGCAGCACCACGACGCCCAGCAGCACAGGCACCACCGTGAGCACCCAGACGGTGACCACGACGCGGGCCCAGGTCTTGAGGTCGCGCGCCTGTGGCTCGGTCTCGCGCCAGGGCACCAGGGCGCGCAGCGTGGGGCCGATGCGGGCGAAGAGGTCGGGCACGCCGGTCAGGTCGGCGAGCACGTGGTAGCCGTCGAAGCGCACCAGCGGCAGCAGCTGGCGCAGCATCTGGAGGATCTGGGTGGCCACGACCAGCAGCACCGCGTCGTAGCCGGTGGCCCACCACACGCCCATGGTGGCCACCACCACGATGGCGTTGAAGTAGAGCCCGCCCAGGTCGGTGCGCAGGCGCCCGACCCGGCCGAGGCGGTAGGAGTCGGTGACGTCGGTGTAGAAGGCGGGCCAGACCAGGTAGAGGCCCGCACCCATCACCCCCGGGTCGGCGCCGCCCCGCCGCGCCGCCGCCGCGTGCCCGAACTCGTGGAAGCCGCCGGAAAGGATCGTGACGGCCAGGATGGCGAGCAGCAGGCCGGGCCGCGCGAAGGCCTCGTGGGTGGCCGAGGCCAGCCCCTTGACCACCAGCACCCACACCGTGATGGCGGCGAAGCCCAGCAAAACCGGCACCACGAGCAGCGGGTGGAAGAGCCGGGCGAAGGGGGTGGTGAGGCGCCGGGTGCGCTCGGGGTCGGTGACCGCGACCTTGAGCCGCAGCGCCAGCAGCGGGTTGCTGCGGCGCACGACGGGCTCGCTGCCGTCGGCGCGCACCGCGAGACCGAGCTCGCGCAGCTTGTCGACGAGGGTGGCGACGTTGTCGGGGCTGACGGGGCGACCCGTGGTCTCCCGCACCGCCGCCGCGACCGCCTCGGGGTCGCGGCGACCGTCGAGCGCGGCCAGCACGGCGTACAGCAGCGCGGTGAGCTGGACGGTCTGGCCGTCGGAGCGCCGGGCGAGGGCCGGAGGGGTCCGGTAGCCGGACCCCTCCATCTCGCCGATCAGCTGCACCCCGTCGGCACGCCGCAGACCGGCCGCCGGGTCGGCGAGCGCGGTCTGCGGCGGCGGGTCGGTCTGCTGGGTCACCGGGTCTCCGTCAGGGCTGCGAGATGTCGGAGGTCTGGTCGGAGGTGGCCTCCGCCGAGCCCTCGATGTTCTGGTTGATGATCGCGTCCTGCTGGGCCAGGGCCACCGCGTCGCTGTCGACCGAGCCGACGTTGGCGGCCACCGCGGCGTCGATCGGCGCGGCCACGTTGGCGTTGGCGGCCACGGCACCGTTGATCGGGGCCGCGAGGTTGGCGTCGGCGGCCAGGTCGACGTTGACGTCGAGCAGGTTGCCGTCGGCCAGGTCGCCCACCGAGGGAGCGCCGCTGGTCACGCCGCCCACGGCGCCGCCCGCGTCACCCACGGCGCCGCCCACGGTGTCGCCGAGCCGTCGGTCGCGCCGCCCGTGGCGCCGCCGGTGGCACCGTCCACCGCGCCGGTCGCACCGTCGACGGCGCCGCCGATCGTGCCGGTCGTGCCGGTCGCGTCGGGTGCGGTCGGGGTGGTCGACTCCTGTCCGGTCGGGTCGCCCGCCGCGGTGGTCACCGGGTCGTTCGAGGCCGAGGCGTCGGGCGAGGCGCCCTGCTCGAGGGTGCTGTCCTGCGTGGCGTTGGCGATCGCGTCGGCCTCGACGTTCTGGTTGATGACCGCGCCCTGGTCGGCCATCGCCTGGGCGGTCGAGCCCTCCGAGAGCACGTTGGCGCCCACCGCGGCGTCGATCGGGGCCGCGACGTTGGCGTTGGCCGCCACACCGAGGTCGATGGGGGCCGCGGCGTCGATCGCGAGGTCGAGGTCGGCGTTGAGGTCGAGGATCGAGACGACCTCCTTGTCGGGGAGGGCGGTGCCGGTCTCGGCGGCCAGCTCCTCGTCGGACAGGCCCTGCGGCTCGCGGTGCTCGCTCATCTGGTGTCTCCTCAGGTCGGGTGCGGTGCACCGTCCTGTGCCCGCACCCGGGCCGGGTAAAACACCCGTGCACCGACCTGCTCGCCAAACCACCCGATCAGGTAGTCCGGCCTCCCTACTGACCTTTGGGGCTCCCTACTGCTCGACCTTCTCCGCGCGCGCGGTGGCCGGCATCAGCCGCGACAGCAGGTCGGCGATCGTCACGACGGCGGGGCTGGCGCCCTCCCGCACGACCAGGGCGATCTGGGTGCCCTCCTCGCGCAGCGCCGAGAGCGCCTCCAGGACGGTCGTGCTCCCGTCGAGGCGGTGCAGGCCGCGGACGAACGGCTCGACCGCGTCCTGTCCGGACGCCGTCAGCGTGTCGCGCACGTGCACGACCCCGGTGGGGGCGTGCTGGTTGCCGACGAGGATGCGCAGGTGGCCGGTGCTCCGGGCGCGCTCGTGCACGTCGGCGACGCTGGCCCCGGCGTCGACCACGACCAGCTCCCGCTCGCCGATGACCTCGTCGACCGTGGCGCGGGAGGTCTCCAGGGCGCCGACGAGCTGCTCGGAGGAACCGGCGTCGAGCTCGCCGGTCTCGGCGGAGTGGCGCACCAGCTCGCGCAGGTCGTCGGGGTCCTGCTCGATCGCCACCTCGGCGACCGGCTCGACCCCCATCCGCTGCACCAGCCGGTTGGCGGCGTCGTTGAGGACCGTCAGCACCGGCCGGAAGGCCCACATGAAGCCCCGCATCGGCAGCGCCAGCAGGGTCGCGGAGCGCTCGGGGTGGCTGATCGCCCACGACTTCGGGGCCATCTCGCCGACGACGAGGTGCAGGAAGGTCACCAGCAGCAGCGCCAGCGCGAACGACGCCGGTGCGGCGACGTAGGCCGGCAGGCCGACCTGCTCGAGCACCGGCTCGAGCGCGTGGTCCACGGCGGGCTTGGTGACCGCGCCCAGGGCCAGGGTGCAGGCGGTGATGCCGAGCTGGCTGCCGGCGAGCAGCAGCGGCACCTCGGAGGCGCTGCGCAGCGCGGCGCGGGCCGAGCGGCTGTCGGCGGCCGCGGCCTCGAGGCGGGTGCGGCGGGCGGCGATGACCGAGAACTCGGTGGCGACGAAGAAGGCGCTCGCCGCGATGATCGCGATGGTGACGGGGATGGCGGCCAGACCGGTCATCGGGCGACCTCGCTCTCGGTCTCGGCGTGCTCGGCGTGCTCGTCGGGGGCGTCCGGATCCGTGGCGTGCAGGGCGACGGCCAGCTGGGTCGGGACGTGGCGGGCGACCTCGAGCACCTCGACCTCCAGGCGGCGCCGGGGCGGGTGGTCGTCGTGGGCGAGGTCGGCCGGGTCGTCGGGCAGGGGCACGACCACCTGCTCACCCACCCGGGGCAGCGCGCCGTGGGTGGCGATCACGAGTCCGCCCACGGTGACGTAGTCGCCCTCGGGCAGCACCACGCCGATCTCGCGCTCGACCTCGTCGAGGGGCGCGTCGCCGCGCACCGTCCAGCGCCCGTCGTCGCCGACCGGCACGAGGTGCGGCTCCTCGTCGACGTCGTGCTCGTCGGTGATCTCGCCGACGACCTCCTCGGCGAGGTCCTCGAGGGTCACCACGCCGACGAAGCCGCCGTACTCGTCGACCACGCAGGCCATCTGGTCGCCGGACTCGTCCATGGCGGCCAGCGCCCCGGGCAGCAGCATCAGGGTCGGCACGACGGTCGCGGGGCGCGCCACGTCGCTGACGGGGCGGTCCCCGGTGTCCCCGGTCCCGTGCAGGGACTCCAGGACGTCGACGAGGTGGACCACCCCGACGACGTCGCCCTCGTCGTCGAGCACGGGGTAGCGGGAGTGCCCGCCCTCCATCACGTCGCGCACCTCGGTCAGCGGGGTGTCGTGGGCCAGCACGTCGACCCGCGAGCGCGGCACCAGGGCGTGGCCCACGGGGCGCTGGGGGAAGTCGAGCATCCGGTCGAGCACCAGGCTCAGCTCGGGCGGCAGCTCGCCGGAGTCGCGGGAGACGCTGACGATGCGGCGCAGGTCGTGGAGGTTGGCGGAGTGCTCGACGTCGTGCACGGGCTCGATCCGCAGGACCTTGAGCAGCGCGTTGGAGGCGGCGTCGAAGACCCGGATCAGCCACCCGAAGGCGGCCATGTAGACGAGGGTCGAGCGGGAGAGGCGCTCGGCGACCGGGTACGGCCGGGCGATGGCGAGGTTCTTGGGGAAGAGCTCGCCGAAGAGCATCTGCACGAAGGTGGAGCCGACCAGCACCAGGACGGTGCCGGCCAGGATGCCGGTGGCGGTCGGCACGCCCACGCCGCCCAGCACCTCGCCGATCGCCGTGCCCAGCACCGGCTCGGCGACGTAGCCGACCAGCAGACCGGTGACGGTGATGCCGAGCTGGGCGCCCGAGAGCATGAAGGAGGTGCGGTCGGTGATCCGCAGGGTCCGCTGGGCCGCCTTGTCGCCGCGCCCGGCCATGGCCTTCAGGCGCGACCGGTCGACGGCCATGTAGGCGAACTCCTGGGCCACGAAGTAGCCGTTGGCCGCGATGATGACCGCGATCAGCAGGCTGCCGGCGACCAGGGTGAGGGCGACGTCCATGCCTCCACTGTGGCAGCCTCACGGCTCACCGGGAGGGTGGGTCGGTCAGGGTCAGGCGGTGGCGACCGCTCGCCGGGCCCGCGCCGCGGCCGTCGCGAGCGCGACCAGCAGCGCCGTTCCGGCGACGACGGCCGTGACGAGCACCGCGGTGGTGCCGTCCCCGGCCGCGGTCACGGCGATGCCGAGCATCGCCCAGGCGCCGGCCAGCGCGTAGGTGACCACCCCGCCGGTCAGCGCGGTGATCACGAGCAGGGTCAGTGCGGCCAGCGCCAGCACGACGACCTGCCAGCCGGCGTCACGCGCCGACAGCGGGCCGAGCTCGGCCAGGGCCGTGGAGACGTTGAGGAAGACCGCTGCGGTCACCCAGCCGGCGTACAGGCCGACCGCTGCGCGGCTGAGCAGCCGCAGCCACTCGGGCCCGCCCTGGGTGGCGACGGTGAGGACGGCGGCGGTGGCGGCCACCGCCATCACGACCAGCACGGCGGCGGTGGCCAGGGTGCTGTCGACGCCCGCGACCGCGATCCACACCGCCCCGCCGACGTACAGCACCAGCTGGGAGACCTGGAGGCGCCGGGAGGTGTGCTCGGCCCCGGCGGCGAGCACCCCGACCGCCTGGGCGATCGCCAGGGCGTAGATGACGCCCCAGATCGAGAAGGCCCACCCGGCGGGGGTGATCAGCAGCTCCGGCCCCGAACCGGCGTCGGGGGAGGAGCCGGGTCCGTTGAGGGTGATCGCTGGCGCCACGACCTCGAGGACGGAGGCAGCCAGCACCGCCCAGGCCAGCGGCCGGGTCCCCGGCGTGCGTGCGGTGGTCGGGGTGAGGGGGGGCTGCGCTGTGCCGGTCATGGTCCCGACGGTAGGGGCGTCAAGCACTTGTCTCACCACCCGTTCGGTGGCGCTCGTCGTCGTGTGAGCTGCGTCCCGGGAGGGCAGAATCGTTTAGAACAAGTGTTCGACAAACCGGTTTCGGCGTGGGGGAATGGTGGGCATGAGGCTGCTCCAGCACCCCACCAGCGACCGGGCCCCCGGCCCGGGTCCTGGGGTGCCCGCCAGCCTCGCCCCAGCGCCTGAGTCGGGTCCTGTCGCGGCGGCGGTCGCGGCGGCTCGTGCGGCGATGGCGGCTGCTCGCGACGGGGATCTGCGTCGGCAGCCGGTCGAGGACCTCGCTGTCCTGGTCCAAGCCCTCTCGGGACTGGAGGCAGAGGCGTCCGCGCTGCTGGGTGAGGTGCTCGGTGAGGCCGAACGACGCCAGGTCGCCGACGCCGAGGCCGCCACCGGTACCGACGCGTGGGCCGCCGCCCTGACCGAGCAGTCCCGTGAGGTCCTCGCCGGTGGTGCGCGGGTGGCGGAGCTGCTCCGCAGCAAGTACCACCACGCGCGTGCGGCGTACGCGACCGGTGCGATCACCACCCGCCAGGTCCGCATCATCGTCGCCGCCGCCGAACAAGCACCCCTCGAGACCACCCCCGAGCAGCTCGCCGCCGCCGAAGAGGTCCTGGTGAACAAAGCCATCGGCATCGGCACCCGCACCGGTCGCCCGATGAACCCCAAGAGGCTCCGCCAAGCCGCGCGGCGGATGCTCGACGTCGTCGACCGCGACCTCGCCGACAAGCACGAAGCGATCATGCTCGGGCGCGAATCCAGGCGAGCCAAGCACGAGACCTACCTCGCCCTGCACGACAACGGCGACGGCACCTACTCCGGCAAGTTCACCATCCCCGAGCTCCACGGCTCCCTGCTCCGCACCGCCCTCGAGACCCTCTCCGCACCCCGGCGCCTCAACAAGGCGCGCAACGGCCCGGAGGGAGAACAGGTCTCCGGGTACGACGAGTCCGCCCCCACCGGCCCCGACCACGGCCTCTCCGGCTGGGAGGTCGCAGGCAACGCCCTGTGCGAGCTCATCGAGCACCTGCCCACCGACGGCTGGAACGGCGCCAACGCCCTCACACTGCTCGTCACCATGACCGCCGAAGACCTCACCCGCGACCTCGCACAGTCCGGCGACCTCGACCCCACCACCTGGCCCGACTGGCACGGACCCCACGAGACCGGCACCGCCCGCCTCGACACCGGCACCCGGGTCGCCGCCGGGGACCTGCGCCGCCTGGCCTGCGAAGCCGGACTCGTCCCCGCCGTCCTCGGCGCCCCGCCCGGCACCAACGACTCGGTCCCACTCGACCTCGGCCGCACCCGACGACTCCACACCCACCACCAACGCAAAGCCCTGTTCCTGCTCTACGACACCTGCGCCATCGGGACCTGCGAGAGACCCTTCGCCTGGACCGAGACCCACCACCTCACCCCCTGGGCCCACCACGGCGACACCGACCTCGACGACGCCCTCCCCCTCTGCTCCTGGCACCACCACCGCGCCCACGACCCCAGGTGGCACCTCACCCAGCACCCACTCCGAGGCTGGGAGCTCAAGGCACGCCGCAGCGCCCTGGTCTGAGCCGAGACGCAGAAGGCCCCCGCCGGTGAACCGGCGGGGGCCTCGTGCTGCAGGTCAGAGCCCTGCGGTGCTCGTGGGCAGGGGCGGGGTCGAACCGCCGACCTTCCACTTTTCAGGCGGACGCTCGTACCAACTGAGCTACCTGCCCGAGCGCGGTCACCTTACCGCAGCGCCGCGGGACGTCACGAATCGGCCTGCGCGCGAGCCGGGCGCACCTGCGCGGGTGGGGGCGCGGTGCTGTCGCGCACCACCAGCGAGGTCGCCATCACCGTGCGCGGGGCGGTGCTCGTCGGGGCCGCGCTCGCCGAGGCCGGGCTGGTCGAGGCGTCGGCGGCGCGGGCTGCGGTCACCTCGAGCAGCCTGGTGACCGCGAGCCGGCCCTTCTCGGTGACGTCCTGGGCGACCGTCGTGAGGGCGGGGCTCAGCGAGGCGGCCAGGGGTCCGTCGTCGAAGCCGACCACCGACACGTCGTCGGGCACCCGCAGCCCCAGCGACTCGGCCGCCCGCAGCGCCTGCGCGGCGTACGCGTCGGAGTAGCAGAGCACCGCCGTGGGCCGGTCCGCGGCGCTGAGCAGGCGCACGGCAGCGGTGTACGCCGCCTCGGGAGGCCGGAAGGGGGTGACCACCTCGACCACCTCGACCTCGGTGGTGGCGAAGGCCTGGGCCCAGCCCCGGGCGCGCTCGAGGGAGGGTGGGCTGACCGGGTCGAGGTTGAGGGTGCCGATGCGTCGGTGACCCAGGTCGAGCAGGTGCTGGGCCGCGGCCCGGGCTCCGGCCAGGTCGTCCACGTTGATGCTGGGCACTCCGGGCAGCGGGTCCTGGTCGATCGTCACCAGCGGCAGCTCGCGCTTGCGCAGCCACTCGACGTCCGGGGAGCCGGGTTCGCTGACGTAGACCAGCGCGCCGTCCATCGGCACGTCCCGGGCGGGGACCACGTCGCTGCCGACGCCGGCCACGATCAGCGTCAGGGCGAGCCCGTGGTCGGAGAGGGCGTCGGCGACCGCCACCAGGAACTGGGTGCCGACCGCGTCGCGCACGTTGTCGCCGAGCCGCCCGGTCACCAGCAGGCCCACGGTGCCGGTCCGGCCCCGGGCCAGTGCCCTCGCCGCCGGGTCGGGCCCCGCGTAGCCCTGCTTCTCGGCCACGGCCAGGATGCGGGTGCGCAGGTCGGCGCTGAGCTTCTCGGGGCGCGAGAATGCGTTGGAGATCGTCATCCGGCTGACGCCGACCTCGTCGGCGATCGACTGGAGGGTGGCCCTGCCCATCGCTGACCCTCCTCGTCGTCGGTGCCGCACGTGCTGGCCGGTGGTGGCACCCAGCCTGCCAGCCGCTCCCACCGGTCGCGAGCCGACGCACGCGGGCGTCGACGGGTCACGTTATGATCTGGCGCGTCCTGCCCCCATCGTCTAGCGGCCCAGGACCCCGCCCTTTCACGGCGGTAGCACGGGTTCGAATCCCGTTGGGGGTGCCAGTGCCAGTCCGGAGCCGATCGCGTCGAGCACGTCGTCGACGTACGTGGTCAGATCGCTCGTGCCGCCCTGGCGGTACCACAGCGAGATGGCCACTCGCAGCCCGGTCATGACCGACGCGCCGAGCAGTGCGGGGTAGCGGTCGCGGTAGGCGTCCTGACCCAGCCGCTGCGCGGCGTCGCGGCTGATGAGGTCCTCGAACGCGGTGTACTGCTCGAGGTTGCGGGCCAGCACCGAGGGGGCCTCCTCCATCAGCCGCGCCCGCAGCATCAGCTCCTCGGCGTCGAGGTCCTCGCTGCCCATCAGTGCGCGCAGAGCCTCGCGGACGGCCTCGAGCGGCGTCGCATCGGCCGGCTGGGCCGCGAGGGCCGCCTCGAAGGCAGCGCCTCGTTCCTGGGCGTCGGCGAGGAGCACGTCCTCCTTCGAGGCGAAGTGCAGGAAGAAGGTGCGGGGCGCCACGTCGGCGGCCTCGGTGATGTGGGCGATCGTCGTGCGCTCGAAGCCCTGCTCGGCGAAGAGCCGCAGCGCGTTGTCGCGCAGTGAGCGACGCGTCTGACGCTTCTTCCGTTCGCGCCTGCCCGGCGGTTCCACTGCGGAGTCCATGGCCGAAGTATGCGGAGTGATGTCATCGTCCGCAACAGTGCAGGTGGTCTACGCATGCAGTTGTTGCTTTGATGCAGTGACTGCACCTAAACTCCTCGCAGGCGGCCCCGGCCGGTCCAGCGCACCAGGAGATGTCTGATGAGTGAGCACGTCATCGAGTCCCGTGGACTCACCAAGCAGTACGGCGACTTCACGGCCCTCGCGGACCTCGACCTGGACGTGCGACGGGGAGAGATCTTCGGCTTCCTGGGGCCCAACGGCGCCGGCAAGTCCACGACCATGCGCACCCTGCTCGACCAGATCCGCGCCACCAGCGGTTCCGCCCGGATCCTCGGGATGGACATCCGCGAGGAGTCGGTGCGGATCCGTCGGCACCTGGGCTACCTGCCTGGTGACCTGGCGCTCTACCCCAAGCTGACGGGGCACCAGACGTTGCAGTACTTCGCCCGGCTCCGAGGCGGCGTGGACCAGTCCTACGTCGACCAGCTCGCCGAGCGGCTCGAGGCGGACCTGTCGAAGAAGGTCGGCGAGTACTCCACCGGCAACCGCCAGAAGATCGGGCTGATCCAGGCGTTCATGCACAAGCCCGACCTGCTGATCCTCGACGAGCCGAACGCCGGCCTCGACCCGCTCGTGCAGCAGGAGTTCCACTCGATGATGCAGGAGGTGCGCGACGACGGTCGCACCGTCTTCCTCTCCTCGCACACCCTCTCGGAGGTCGAGCGTGTGGCCGAGCGCGTCGGCATCATCCGCAACGGCCGTCTGGTCGTGGTGGAACGGGTCGACGAGCTCAAGCGCAAGGCCATCCGGCGCATCGACTTCGAGTTCGCGCACGACGTGCCCTCCGACCTCTTCCTCGGCGTCGAGGGGGTGCGCTCGTCCGAGGTCGAGGGCCGCATCGCGCACGTGTCCTTCGAAGGGTCGGTCAACTCCCTCCTCCAGGCCGCGATGACGCACGAGGTCGTCAACCTGCACAGCAAGGAGTCCGACCTCGAGGAGATCTTCCTGGCCTACTACCGCGACGCCCAGCCGCAGCACGAGCGCTCGGACGAGGAGCCCGCCGATGTCTACTGAGATCTTGGTCAAGGACCTGCGGGAGCGGTCGCTGCCGGTCGCGGCCCTGAGCATCGGGATCGGCATCCTGACCATCGGCGCGCTGGGCGTCTACTCGGGGATGAGCGACACGCTCGACGACCTGACGAAGGACTTCCCCGAGGAGCTGATGAGCTTCATGGGTGGCGACGCGCCCGGGGGGTACGTCGTCGGCGAGGTCTTCAACCTGATCGCTCCGCTGGCGTTGGTCGCTCTCGCGGTGATGACCGGTGCCGCCGCCACCGCGGGTGAGGAGGAGCGCAAGACCCTGGGCATGGTGATGGGCACCCCGGTCAGCCGCACCAGCGTGCTGGTCGGCAAGGCCGGTGCCCTGCTCGTCGCGCTGGGCGCCGCCACCGGAGGCTTCCTCCTGGCAGCCTCGGCGGCGACGGCCTGGTTCGACGTCGGCCTGTCGACCGGCAACGTCGTGGCCACCGCGGTCCACCTCGGCGCCCTGGCCCTGGCGTTCGGGGCCGTGGCGATGGCTGCGGGGGCCGTGACGGGCCGGGCGTCGGTCGCGGCCGGCGTGGCGGGCGGGATCGCGGTCGCGTCCTACCTGGCCAACAGCATGCTGCCGCTGGCCGACCTCGATGCCTGGGCCGAGCTGAGCCCCTGGTTCTACTACGCCGGCAGCGAGCCGCTCGTCAACGGCTTCGACCCGACCCACCTCCTGGTGCTGTGCGGGCTCGCGGCAGCGGCGTTCGCCGTGGCCGTCGTGGCCTTCAACCGCCGTGACCTGAAGGGCTGAGAGACATGAGCACCACCCGTACCGCCCCCACCCCCGCCACGCGCGCCGGTGCCGCCGGCAACCCCGGCATCGTCATCGCCTCCTACGCGGTCCGGGACAAGCTGGCCCTGCTCGGCACCGTCTCGGCGGCGATGCTGGGCATGGGACTGCTGGTCGGCGCGCTGTGGCCCTCCCTGAAGGACACCTTCGCCGACATCCAGGACTCGCTGCCCGACGCCTTCGTCACCGTCCTGGCGGGCGCCGACATGTCCACCCCCAGCGGGTGGGCCAACGCCGAGATGCTGTCGATGGTGGCGCCCGCCGCGGTCATCGCGGTGGCGGTGATCTCCGCAGCGAAGTCGGTCGCCGGGGAGGAGGAGTCGAAGACCCTGGGCGTGCTGCTGGCGGCACCCGTCCCTCGGTCGGCCTTCCTCTGGGCGAAGGTCGCAGCCACCGCTGTCCACGTCGTGCTGGCCTCGGTCGCGGTCGGCGTCGGGCTGCTGCTCGGTGACCTCGTCGGCGACATGGGGCTGGACGTGGCCGGCATCGTGGGCGCCAGCCTGCACGTCGCAGCGCTGGGGCTGCTGTTCGGGGCGGTCGCCCTCGCGGTGAGTGCCTGGAGCGGAAGTGCCCGGCTGACCACGGCGGTCGCTGCCGGCCTGGGTGGTCTCTCCTTCGCGCTCGCCAGCTTCCTGCCGCTCTCCGACTCGTTGACCGAGGGAGCCAGGACGAGTCCTTGGTACTACTACAACTCCAGCGACCCGCTCGCCAACGGGGCAGAGCCGGTCCACCTCCTCGTGCTCGTCGCGCTGGCGTCGCTCGTCCTCGTCGGCGGTCAGCGTGGCTTTGCCCGCCGCGACCTGAGGGGCTGAGGGCGCTGCCTGCCGACGACCCGTTCCGAGGCCCGGTCACGCCGGAGCTCACCCGCTTCCTGATGGCCTACAAGTTCGGCCTCGACGAGATGATGACGAAGATCAACATCCTCCGCGAGGAGCTCACGCTGGCCGACCGGTACTGCCCGATCGAGCACGTGAGCTCACGACTGAAGTCGCTGGAGAACATCCGCGAGAAGGCGCTGCGCATCGACTGCCCACCCACCCTCGAGGCGGTGCGGGACGGCATCTTCGACATCGCCGGCATCCGGATCGTGTGCAGCTTCATCTCCGACGCCTACACCGTCATGGAGATGGTGACCGGGCAGCCGGACGTCGAGCTGGTCCGGGCGCGCGACTACATCGCCGAACCGAAGTCCAACGGCTACCGGAGCCTGAACCTGGTGGTCCGCATCCCGGTCCACCTGTCCGACCGCGTCGAGCTCGTGCTCGTCGAGGTGCAGATCCGCACGGTCGCCATGGACTTCTGGGCGAGCCTCGAGCACAAGATCCACTACCGCTACCACCGCGCCGTCCCGCCCCGGCTCGCAGGAGACCTGCTCGACGCCGCCGAGATGGCCGGCCGGCTCGATGAGCACATGGAGCGCCTGCACGCCGAGGTGCTCGCTCGCGAGGGCGACGCTCCCTGACCGCGGGGAACAGCGTCCTCGTCAGTCAGTCCGTCGGCTCCGCGGCCCGGCGGCGTGCGGTCTGGTAGCCACGGAGGAGGGTCTCGCCGATGCCCTCCAGCTGCAGTCGCAGCTCGTCGTCGCTGACCGGGATCTCGCTGAGGATGGGGCCGGTCAGGGCCTGCGTGATGGCGGCGCCCCAGATCCGGCCGAGGGGCTCGTCGCGGTCCGCGACCAGCAGTGCGTCGATGCGGCCGCTGAGAGCCATGGCCGGCTCCACGACCACCGGGTGCGTCATCGCGGCCACGTCGCGGCTCAGCCACGCCGCGACCTGACGCTGACGGATCAGGTAGTCGATGTAGGCGTGCAACGCCTCGCGTCGCCGCGCACTCTCGCGCCGCACCGCCTCCACCTCGTCCAGGAGCTGGGCGAGGTCCGTGAACGCGGGCCCCACCACGGCGGCCAGGAGCTCCTCCTTGGACCGGAAGTGGTAGGTCACCGCGGCCTTGCTGACCCCCAACCGGTCGCCGATCATCGCGAGCGAGGTGCCGTTGTACCCGTGCTCGAGGAACAGGTCCAGGGCCGCGTCGACGAACCGCTGGCTCGGTCCAGCCGGTGTACCGGGCTGGTGGGAGGAGATCGCTGGGGACGGCATGGGGCGAGGTTAGCCGTCCACAGAGGTGACACACAAGCGAAACCACTTGTCGATCGACAAGGGCGGGACTGGCTGACCGGACAGCAAAATCTGTACGAGCGACAAGTCGATAACTTGACGATCGGCAAGTGACGGTGTCACTCTCTACTTGTCGATCGGTCAGATCGAGTCCACCTCATCCTCGTCAGGAGACGACTCCCATGGCTTCACTCCTCTACCGCATCGGACGCTTCGCGTTCGAGCGCCGCAGGCTGGTGCTCGCGGCCTGGCTGCTCGTGCTGGTCGCCGCCGGCGGACTGGCCGGCGCGTTCAGCAAGAACGCCGACGCCCAGCTGACCATCCCCGGCGTGGAGTCCGTGACCGCCACCGAGCTGCTGCAGGACCGCTTCCCGCAGGGCGCCGCGGGTGGAGCGACCGCCCGGGTCGTCTTCGCGGCCCCGGACGGCGAGCAGGTGAGCGACCCCCAGAACCGGACCGCCATCGAGGAGTCGCTCGCTGCCGTCGGCCAGGCCGCCCAGGTCGCGGCGGTGTCGGACCCGTTCGAGAGCCAGTCGGTCTCGCCGGACGGCACGGTCGCCTACGCGACCGTCTCCTACGCGGTCGCCGTCGACGCCATCACCGAGGAGGCCCGGGAGGGTCTGCTCGACAGTGGTGAGGCAGCCGAGGCCGCCGGGCTCCAGGTCGAGGTGGGTGGCGAGGCCACCCAGGCCGAGGCCCACCAGTCCGCAGCCGAGGCAATCGGCGTGCTCGTCGCGATGCTCGTGCTCGCGGTGACCTTCGGCTCGCTGGTGGCGGCCGGGCTGCCCCTGCTCACCGCGCTCATCGGCGTCGGCGTCGGCATGGCCGGCACCCTGGCCCTCTCGGCCGTGGTCGACCTGACGAGCACCGCGCCCACCCTGGGCCTGATGGTCGGGCTGGCGGTCGGCATCGACTACGCGCTGTTCATCTCCATCCGCCACAAGCAGCACCTGGCCGAGGGCATGGACCCGCACGAGTCCGCCGGCATGTCCGTCGGCACCGCCGGCAGCGCGGTGGTCTTCGCCGGTGCCACGGTGATGATCGCGCTCGCCGGTCTCACGGTCGTCGGCATCCCGTTCCTGACCACGATGGGTCTCGTGGCTGCCGGCATGGTCGGTGTCGCCGTCCTGGTCGCGCTCACCCTGGTGCCCGCGCTGCTCGGCTTCGCCGGTCGGTCGTTCAACAAGTACCCCGTCCCGGGGCTCAAGGGCCGCCAGGCGCGCCTGGCCTCCAACGAGTCGACCGGCACCCGCTGGGCCAAGCTCGTCACCAAGCGTCCTGCCGCGTTCCTGCTCGCCGCCGTGATCGGCACCGGCATCCTCGCCGTGCCGGCGCTCGACCTCGAGCTGGGCCTGCCCGACGAGGGCAACCTGAGCTCCGAGACCACCCAGCGCCAGGCCTACGACCTCCTCGCCGACGGGTTCGGCCCGGGCTTCAACGGGCCGCTGACCGTCGTGGTCGACGGCGCCGGGACCGGTGGTGTGCAGGAGGCGGCCGACACCACCGTCGAGGCCCTGAGCGGGCTCGACGACGTGGCCGGTGTCGCGCCCGCGACGCTCAACCCGGCCGGTGACACCGCGATCATCACCGTGTTCCCCGAGAGCGGCCCGGCCGACAGTGCGACCAAGGACCTGGTCGGGTCGATCCGCGACCTGCAGCCCGAGGTCGCCGAGGCGACGGGCGGCGAGATCTACGTGACCGGCAACACCGCGCTGGGCATCGACATCTCCGACAAGCTGACCGGCGCCCTGCCGCTCTTCCTGATCGTGGTCGTCGGCCTCTCGCTGGTGCTGCTCACCGTCGCCTTCCGCTCCATCCTGGTGCCGCTCAAGGCCACCGCCGGGTTCCTGCTCAGCCTGGCGGCCACCTTCGGCGCGCTGGTGGCGGTCTTCCAGTGGGGCTGGCTCGCCGAGCTGATCGGCGTGGAGTCGACCGGGCCGATCATCAGCTTCCTGCCCATCCTCCTCGTGGGCCTGCTCTTCGGTCTCGCGATGGACTACGAGGTGTTCCTCGTCAGCCGGATGCGCGAGGACTACGTGCACGGGGCCTCGCCGCGCGAGTCGATCGTCGGCGGCTTCCGCCACGGCGCCCGGGTGGTCACGGCGGCCGCGCTGATCATGGCCTCCGTCTTCGCCGGCTTCATCCTCGGTGACGACGCGACCATCAAGTCGATCGGCTTCGCGCTGGCCTTCGGTGTGCTCATCGACGCCTTCGTGGTGCGGATGACCATGGTCCCGGCCGTGATGGCGCTGCTGGGCGACAAGGCCTGGTACCTGCCGTCGTGGCTCGACCGCATCCTGCCGGACGTCGACATCGAGGGCGCCAAGCTCGAGCGGGACCACCCGGCCGAGCCCGCCGCGGGCGCCGAGGACCCGACCTCCGACGGCGACCAGGTGCCGCAGCCTGTCGGCTGAGTGCCGAGCCCGGCCGCACGGTTCCCGTGCGGCCGGGCCTCGCGCCTGCCCGCCCGTCCTCGCCCGGACCCCAGGAGGAACCGGATGTCCCACCACCCGACCACGGCCAGACGTCGCCTGGGCCTCCTGGCTCGACTCGCTGTCGAGGCCGCCGTCGTGGGCGTCCTGTTCGTCCTCTACAACCTCGGTCGTGTCTCCCTCGAGGGCCAGGAGCACACGGCCCGGAGCAACGCCGACCTCGTCCGCAGGGTGGAGGGTGTGCTCGGGCTGCCCTCCGAGGCGCAGCTGCAGGGGGCGCTGCTCGGGGTCCCGGACCTGCTGGTCGCCGCCAACCACTACTACGTCGGACTGCACTTCCCGGTGATGGTCGTCTTCCTGGTCTGGGGCTTCCTGGCCCGGCCCCGGGCCGAGTACGCCTGGGCGCGCAACCTGCTCGCGACCCTGACCTTCCTGGGGCTGGTGCTCCACGTGGCCTTCCCGCTGGCGCCGCCGCGCATGTTCCCGGAGTGGGGATTCGTCGACACGATGGCGGTCTGGGGGCCCTCCGCCTACGACGGTGCCAGCGCCGCGGTCGCCAACCAGTACGCGGCGATGCCCAGCCTGCACATCGGGTGGGCCCTGCTGATCGCGTTGGTCCTCGTGCGGACCGGGCCACGACCGTTGGCCGCCGTGGCGGTGCTCCATGCGGCTGTGACCGTCCTCGTCGTGGTGGTGACCGCCAACCACTGGTGGCTCGACGGTCTCGTCGCTGCGCTGCTCCTCGGGGCCGCCGCCTGGCTGCTGCCAGGGCCGGGCGTCTCGGCCCTCGCACGACTGGGCGCGAGCCCGTCGGTCCGGGTGGCGGCCCAGGACGTGCACGCATGAACGTCGGCACCCAGGTCCGGACGGAAGGGCGTCGCTGGCGTGCGCTGCGGCACCCGACGGTGCCGACCTACGTCCACCGGGCCGACCGTGCGGCGTGGCTCGACCTCGCCGCCCACCTGGGCGCGGCGGTGACGCCGAAGAGCCTGCTGGGCCAGCTGCGCCGCGCGCACCAGCGGCTCCCCGGGTGGATCGAGGTGGTGGGGGTGGACCTGACCGGGCTCACGGAGATCTCGATGGACCTCGCGGTCCTGCTCTGCCTCGAGGGCCGGATGCTGCGCGTGCGCGGCATCGACCTCGCCGTCGTCGTCCGGCACGACGTGAGGGCCCCCGAGAGCGCGGTCCAGATGCTGCAGCGGTTCCAGATCTGGCCCGTCGAGGGGCCCCGCCTCGACGAGCTGGTGCGGGCTGCCGCGCAGGCGCGTCGGGGTCAGCGAGGGTGGACCTCGCTGCCCGAGGGCCGGGTCCTGCCGGCGCCGGGACCGGGCGCGTGAGCTCGGCCGACGGGTGGTCGGTGCTGCTGGCAGGGCTGCTCGCCTTCGCCGAGTCCGCACTGGGGGTGGGCGCCTTCTTCCCGGGCGAGGTGGCCATCACCGCCGTGGTGGCGGGTCTGGACCGCGCGAGCCAGGGCGCCGCCGTGCTGGTCCTCGCCCTCGGCGCCACCGCTGGGGACCACGTCGGCTACCTGCTGGGACGCCGCTTCGGGCCGCGTCTGGCGGGGTCCCGGCTCGTACGGCGCGTGGGCGTGGACCGGTGGGCCACCGCGACCCGGCTGGTGCAGCGGCGAGGCGCCCCCGCGGTCTTCGTGAGCAGGTTGCTGCCGCTGGTGCGCACCGTCATGCCCGCCGTGGCCGGGGTCGCCGGCATGCGCTACGCCTGGTTCGCTGCGGCCTCGGTCTCCGGGTCGCTGGTGTGGGCGATGGTGTGGGTCACCGCGGGAGGTGCCGTCCGCGCCCTGGGGGCCCTGGCCGGTCCGGCGGGGTTGCTGCTCCTGGTCTCCGCGGTCGGTGCGGCAGGCCTGGTGAGGTGGGTGCTGCGGCGCCGAGCGGCGCGCGCCACGGCCCGGGCGTGACGGGTCGGGACCTCGAATTGGGTGCGGCGCCGGTCGTGGGTTAGAGTTCCGACGCTTCGCCGGTGAGGTTTGACCGGCACTAGCGATGGCCCCGTAGCGCAGTTGGTTAGCGCGCCGCCCTGTCACGGCGGAGGCCGCGGGTTCGAGTCCCGTCGGGGTCGCCAGCACGAAGCGGGGAGCTCCGGACCGTCACGGTTCGGAGCTCTTCTGCATCTCGGGCACGATGGGGTCGTGCCCCTGGATCCGCTCGACCCGCTCGTCACCGACCCCGCGCGCTTCGACGCCCTGGTCGAGACGGCGCTCGACGAGATCCCCGAGGAGCTCGCCACGCTGGTGCGCAACCTGGTGGTGCTCGTCGAGGAGGAGCCGCCGCCCGAGGAGCCCGACGACCTGCTCGGCCTCTACGACGGGGTCGCGCTGACCCACCGCGACTCGTGGGGGCCCGCCGGGCTGCCCGACCGCATCTTCCTCTTCCGCGGTCCGCTGCTCGACTTCTGCGACACCCCCGAGCAGCTGGCCCACGAGGTGCGGGTCACCGTCGTCCACGAGGTCGCGCACCACTTCGGCATCGACGACGCCCGGCTGCACGACCTCGGCTACGCCTGAGGCCCCGCAGCCGCCGCCCTCACACCTGGGCGCCGACGACGAAGCCGAGCGTGCACAGGGCCAGCGAGCCCCCCAGCGTCACCACGACGTACGTCGCCGCGCGGCGCCCGCGGTCGTGGGCCTGCACCGCGAACGACGAGTAGGTGGTCAGCGCGCCGCAGAAGCCGGTGCCCAGCAGGGCCAGGGCGTGCCCGCGCAGCGCCAGGCCCACCAGCACCCCGAGCAGCAGCGACCCGGCCAGGTTGGCCAGCAGGGTGCCCCGCGGGAACCTCGCGGAGTCCAGGCGCGCCCCCAGCCACCACCGCAGCGCCGCGCCCCCGGCGCCGCCCAGGGCCACCAGCAGCGGCGTCACCGCGCGGGCCCCGGCTCGACCCGGACCGGCGGCCAGCGCCGTCGCGCCAGCGCCACGGCCCCCAGCGACGCCGCCAGCGTCAGCGCGACCAGCGCGGCGGCGCTCACCACCCGCCCCTCGTCGAGCAGCGAGCGGGTCTGCTCCGAGGCGGCGGACAGCGTGGTGAACCCGCCGAGCAGACCGGGGCCGAGGCCCACCAGCAGCAGCGGCCGGCGGCGTACGGCGGGCAGGACCGGCAGGGCGGCGAGGGCGAACGACCCGGTGACGTTGACGACCAGCGTCGCCGCCACGAGCCAGTCGCCGCCTGGCACGCTCGCCCCGACCGACCAGCGCAGCACTGCGCCGACCGCACCGCCGAGGGCCACGGCGGCGAGCGCCGGGGCACCCGAGGCCGGGCCGGGCGGGGGGTGCGGGCTCACGCGCCGACCCTAGTGGCCGGTCGCGGGGCCGTCCGGCCGGTGGTGCCGTCTCAGCAGACGCCGCTGTGCCGGTCCGCGCCGACCCAGCGGGTGGGCTCGTCGCCCCGGGCCTGGCGGACGAACTCGCCGAGGTACCACTGCTGGAAGCGCCGCTGCTCCTCGGAGCGGGCCAGGGAGAGCAGGCGCTGCTCGCGGCAGAACTGGTCGGCCATGTCGAGCAGCTCGACGAACTTCTGCGTGGTGTCGGCGCTCGAGCGGGACACCACGACCTCGACGTCGGTGGTGCTCTCGCCCCGCTGCTCGGCCACCGCGATCTCCTCGGTGCCCACGGCCTGGCGCAGCTCGCGGTCGATGTCGCCGAAGAGGTCGGAGAGGTCCTTGGCGATCGGGTAGTCGGACTCGTGGGCCAGGGCCAGCAGCCGCACCTCGCGCCGCAGCTCGCTGAAGTGCCGCTCGAAGGCCTGGTAGAGCTCGACGGGGACGCCGGGGACGTGCACGGTGACGGGGTCGGCGGGCGCGGCTCCGGGCACCTCGTCGAGGCCGGTGATGACGCCCTGCACGCCGTCGTCGGTGGCGAACTGCGCAGCGGGGGCGAACCAGACCACCTTGCCGTCGGCCTCGATCTCGGCGCCCCAGGCGTCGGAGGAGCGGGCCACGATGCTCAGGCCCCGCCCGAAGGTCAGCAGCAGGTCGTCCTCGTCGCCGGGCTCGGCGGGGGTGGGCAGCACCGGCCGCTCGCGCGAGGCGTCGCGCACCTCGACCCGGGGGTGCTCCCGGGTGCCGCGCACGCGCACCCGGATCGGGCCCTCACCGTGCAGGAGCGCGTTGGTCACCAGCTCGGAGACGCCCAGCTCGGCGCACTCGGCGAGCTCGGGCCGGTCGATGTCGCGGCAGGTGTCGACGACCCAGCGCCTCGCGTCCTGGACGCTGCGAGGTCCTGCGCCCAGCAAGAGGGCGGGCCGGTTCAGCGGCACTGGCGAACTCCCACGGTGGACATCAGGACGGGCGGCATCAACTGCACTGGTGCCCGCATACCCCGCCGGGCTCGGGGGCAAACCGTGGGTCGTCGAATTTTCACCCGTCGTGACGGTGTGACGGACCATACGGATGGTGGGCGCCCGCCCCGAGGTTGAGACAGTGGTGGCCGGGGCATCGGCGACAATGGGTGCCCGAGGCACCCGTGCCGGCACCGATCCGCCGACCACGACGTACGACCACCCGGGGCGCCGGCCCCGGACACGAGAGGTGAGCACCCATGACCGCGACCCAGGACGCCACGCCCGAGGCCGCCCGACGCCACCGGGTGGTGGTCATCGGCTCCGGCTTCGGCGGTCTCTTCGGCACCAAGCACCTGCGGCGCTCCGACGTCGAGGTGACGATGATCGCCAAGACGACCCACCACCTCTTCCAGCCGCTGCTCTACCAGGTGGCGACCGGCATCCTCTCCGAGGGCGAGATCGCGCCCCCGACCCGCGAGGTGCTCAGCGGCCAGGACAACGCGACCGTGCTGCTCGGCGAGGTCACCGACATCGACCTGGAGGAGCGCCGCGTCAGCTTCCACGTGCTGGGGCGCGAGACCGTCGCCGAGTACGACTCGCTGATCGTCGCTGCCGGCGCGGGCCAGTCCTACTTCGGCAACGACCACTTCGCCGAGTTCGCTCCCGGCATGAAGAGCATCGACGACGCCCTCGAGCTGCGCGGCCGCATCTTCGGCGCCTTCGAGATGGCCGAGCTGGCCGCCCGCCGCGGCGAGGAGGTCGACCACCTGCTCACCTTCGTCGTCGTCGGCGCCGGACCCACCGGCGTCGAGATGGCCGGGCAGATCGCCGAGCTCGCGCACCGCACCCTGCGCCGCGACTTCCGCCACATCAACACCCGCCAGGCCCGCGTGCTGCTCGTCGACGCGGCGCCCCAGGTGCTTCCGCCCTTCGGCGCCAAGCTGGGCGAGAAGACCAAGAAGGAGCTCGAGGACCTCGGTGTCGAGGTGATGCTCGGCGCCATGGTCACCGACGTCGACGAGCGCGGCCTCGAGATGTCCTACAAGGACGGGCGCACCGTCCGGGTCGAGGCCATCACCAAGATCTGGGCCGCCGGCGTGCAGGGCAGCCCGCTGGGCAAGACCCTCTCCGAGCAGACCGGGGCGCCCCTCGACCGGGCCGGACGCATCAGCGTCAACCCCGACCTGACCCTGCCCGGGCACCCCGAGGTGTTCGTCGTCGGCGACATGATCGCCCTCGACAACCTGCCCGGCGTGGCCCAGGTGGCCATCCAGGGCGCCAAGTACGCCGCCAAGGAGATCGACGGACGGCTCAAGGGCAAGCCCGCGCAGAAGCCCTTCAAGTACTTCGACAAGGGTTCGATGGCGACCATCAGCCGCTTCCGCGCGGTGGCGATGGTCGGCAAGCTGCGCCTGACCGGCTTCATCGCCTGGCTGATGTGGCTGGCGGTGCACCTCTTCTACATCACCGGCTTCAAGAACCGCGTCACGGCGGTGCTGCACTGGTTCGTCTCCTTCCTGGGTCGTGGGCGCTCCGAGCGCACCGCCACCGAGCAGCAGATCTTCGGGCGCAGCGCGCTCGCGCGGCTGCAACGCGGGGCCAGCGACCTGGTCTCCGAGCCGGGGGAGTATGACGACCTGCGCCGCAGCGCCGACTCCCAGCGGCGCGAGGAGCTGGAGGCCCAGGCCGCCGAGGAGGCCCGCCTCACCGACGCCGGCGAGCGCGGCACCAAGGTCGGCGACCGCGCCTGACCCCCTTCGTCGGTCGAGCAGGCGCGGTCACTCGAAGTAGCGCGGGGTCTGCTGGTCCGAGGCGTCCTGCTCGGCCAGGGCACGGCGGGCCCACCGCGGCAGGATGAAGACGCCCTCGGCCTCGACCGTGACGCCCTCGGGGCCCAGGATGTGCCCGCGCGCCCAGGTCTTGATCCCCTCGCTCCGCTCGATCCACGCCTCGGCGCGCAACGGGCCGAGCGGGGTGCCCTGGCGGTAGACGAGCGTCAGCGTGCCGGTCATCCCGGGCCGCCGTCCGGCTCCCGCGGCCTGGCCCAGCACCTGGTCGAGGATGAGCGCGGCGACGCCGCCGTGCACCAGCGTGGGCGGCCCCTCGTAGGCGGCGCCGAGGTGGAAGTCCGACCACACCCGGCCGCTGTCGCCCTCCTGCTCGACCACGAGCGGGGGCGCGACCGCGTTGCGCAGCCCCACCACGGCGTTGCCCCAGGCCCGGCCCTGTCCTCCCGCGCCCATGCGCACCCCGTAGGCCCCGTCGATCTGGCGGGCCCGCAGGCGGGCGGTGAGCGCCTCGACCTCCGCCTGGACCGCACGGACCTCGTCGTCGTCGACCTCGGTGCGGATGCCCGCGTCGACGAGTCCGCGCAGGGCGTCGGTGAACGGTCCGTAGAGAGCGCGCTGGCGCTCGCGCTCCTCGGTTGAGACGTCGTCCTTCGTGTATCCGACCACGAGGTCAGACTAGAACACGTTTCACCGACGCGGTCGGGCGTCGTCCGGCGGCGCGAGGTCGGGGCGGTGGTGGAGCAGGACCTCGGTGAAGGCGACCGGGTCGACCATCGAGGGGTCGACCACGAACGGGGCCATGGAGCGGCGGTGGAAGAGCACCTTCCAGCCTCGCGACCCGGGGCGGCCGCGCACCTCGATGGCCGTGTGCGGGTTGCCCAGGTCGAAGAGGTGCCGCCCGGCGGCGCTGCGGATCTCCAGGTGGCCCTGCTGGAACGTCATGTGCGTCGGGCTGGCGCTCGCGCGCACCGCCCAGATCACGGCGCTGAGCAGGGCCAGGACACCCGTGACGCCCAGGGCGGTCTCGGTCGGGTCGCCGTAGGCGATGTAGCCGGCCACCCCCGTCGCCGCCAGGCCCAGCAGGAGCAGCAGGCCGGTCGCCGCTCGTACTCCGCCGGGTGAGTGCAGCTCGGTGGGCAGCGGCGTGGCCGCGGGAGCGGGCAGGGGCGCGGGCGCGGGCTGTGCGGTGCGTGCCGGGCGTGCTGGTGGGGCCGGGGTGGCCGGTGCCTGCGCGCGCGCCGGGGCGGGCTGGGCCTGCGGTCCGCCGGAGACGGCCCGGTCGAGCTGGGAGCGCAGCGACGACGCTGCCGCTCCGAGGTGGGCGAGACGGGCGGGGTGGCGCCGGGCAGTCGGGCGAGCCGGGGTCGGCGCGGCCTCGGGCTCCGGCTCGCGCACCGGCGCGGGCTCCGGCGCCGGCTCGGGCTCGGGCTCGGGCTCGCGCACCGGCGCGGGCTCCGGCGCAGGCGTGGGCTCGGGCGCAGGCGTGGGCTCTGGCGCGGGCTCCGGCTCCGGTGGTGCGCCGACCGCCTCCTCGGTGTCCACCTCCGGCTCCGGCGCGACCTCCTCGGCGGGATCGAGAGCGGGATCGGCGTCGGCTGGGGCCGGCCCGCGACCGGGCCGGGTGCGGGCGCGCCACCCCCGGCGCTGCTCGGGCTGCTCGAGCGCGCGGCGCGCGGAGGCGGTGAGCACCGGCTCGAAGCCGTCGAGGTCGAGGCCCACCTCCGAGGCGGCCGCACGGGCGACCGGGGTCGCCTCCTCGACGGGCGCGGCAGGAGCGGGGGCAGGGACGGGATCAGGGATGGCAGCAGGCGGGGGAGCAGGGGCGGCTGGCCGGGCGGTCGGCCGCTCGAGCGGCTGGGTGCGCGCGATGCCGTACGTGCGGGGACGGGTCGCGGGGTCCTCGGCGGTGCGCTCGCGGTGCGCGAGCCACCGGTCGACGAGGTCGTCGCCCGGCTGCGCGTCCTGGTCCTCGGTGCTCATGGTGCTCCGATGGTCCCATCCAGGGCGGCTCGTGGGGCCGGAATCGGGGTGCGCTCAGCGCGGCGGCTCGGCGAGCGCCCGGCGCAGCGCCGGCAGCACCTCGTCGACGTCGCGCGGGGTGCGCAGCACCACCACCGACGTCCCTGCGTGGTCGAGCGACGGCCCGGCGCCGGGTGAGGGGTGGTCCAGCGCCTGCTCCAGGGCCGCGCCCAGCTCCTCGACGGCGCCGGCGTCGTCGACCGTGCCGCGCAGCCAGCGGCGCAGCACGTGGTTGTGAGCGGTCACCACCGCGGCCGCGACCAGCTCGGCGCGCAGGTCGCTGCCGGCCTCCTCGCCGGTCCACGAGCGCAGCGCGTCGCGGTAGACCCGGTGGTACTGCAGGGTGCTGGCCAGCTCGCGGTCGCGCAGCGTGGCCACGGTGCGGGTCAGCCGGTAGCGGGCCCGGGCCACGTCGCCCTCCTGCAGGTAGTGCTCCAGCACCAGCCGGGTCGCCTCGGCGATCCCGATCAGGGTGGCCGCGCCCGGCGCGGTCGCGGTCTCCAGCCGGCCCCGCACCCGCTCGATCAGGGCGGCGTGCTCGGGGAAGATCACGTCCTCCTTGGAGCCGAACGCCCGGAAGAACGTGGTGCGCCCGACCCCTGCGGCCTCGGCGATGTCGCCGACCGTCGTGGCGTCGTACCCGCGCTCCTCGAAGAGGGCGAAGGCGGCGGCTCGCAGCCGGTCGCGGACCTCGCCCGCGCCGGGCCGGCTCGACTGCGTGCTCGATTCGGGCACGGGACCTCCCAAGGTTGGTGAGACTCGATGCCGAGAGTACGGTACTGAGTACCGAACCAACGGATGGAGCGCGCGTGACGAGTGTCGAGAACGTCGGAGTGGTCGGCTGTGGCCTGATGGGGGCCGGCATCGCGGAGGTCTCCGCGAGGGCCGGGCTCGACGTGGTCGTGGTCGAGTCGAGCCAGGCCGCGGCCGAGGCCGGCCGGGCCCGCCTGGAGGGGTCGCTGCGGCGCGCGGAGTCGCGCGGCAAGCTCGACTCCGCCGACGAGGTCCTGGCCCGCATCCGGGTCGAGACCGAGCTCGAGGCGCTCGCGGACCGCGGGCTGGTGGTCGAGGCGATCGTCGAGGACGAGGCCGTCAAGGTCGACCTCTTCAAGCGCCTCGACGAGATCGTCACCGCGCCCGACGCGATCCTCGCGAGCAACACGTCCTCGATCCCGATCATGAAGCTCGGCGTCGTGACCTCGCGGCCCCAGCAGGTGCTCGGCATCCACTTCTTCAACCCGGTCCCGGTGCTCAAGCTCGTCGAGCTGGTGCCGAGCCTGCTGACCTCGGAGGAGACCACCACGACCGCGCGCTCCTTCGTCGAGGACCTGCTCGGCAAGCGCTCGATCCTCTGCCAGGACCGCGCCGGCTTCGTCGTCAACGCGCTGCTGGTGCCCTTCATCCTCTCCGGCATCCGGATGATGGAGTCGGGCTTCGCCTCGGCCGAGGACATCGACCAGGGCCTGGTGCTCGGCGCCGCCCACCCGCAGGGCCCGCTGGCCCTCGCCGACCTGATCGGCCTCGACACGACCAAGGCCGTGGCCGAGTCGCTGTACGAGGAGTTCAAGGAGCCCCTCTACGCCCCGCCGCCGCTGCTGGCCCGGATGGTCGACGCCGGCCTCCTGGGCCGCAAGTCCGGCCGCGGCTTCTACACCTACGACAAGAAGTGAGTGCCCCCGTGAGCGAGACGACCGACCTCTACGCCCTGCCCGAGGAGCACCGCGCGATCCGTGGCGCCGTGCGCGACCTGGTCGAGGCCAAGGTGGCGCCGTACGCCGCCGCCGTCGACGAGGAGGCCCGCTTCCCGCACGAGGCGGCCGCCGCGCTGCAGGCCGCGGACTTCCACGCCCCGCACGTGCCGGAGGAGTTCGGTGGGGCCGGCGCCGACGCGCTGGCCACCGTGCTGGTCATCGAGGAGATCGCCCGCGCCTGCGTGTCGTCCTCGCTGATCCCGGCCGTCAACAAGCTCGGCTCGCTGCCGGTGCAGATCGCGGGCTCGCAGGAGCTGAAGGCGACGTACCTCGGCGCGCTCGCACGCGGCGAGGGCGGGTTCTCCTACTGCCTCTCCGAGCCCGAGGCCGGCTCGGACGCGCTGTCGATGAAGACCCGCGCGGTGCGCGACGGCGACCACTGGGTGCTCAACGGCACCAAGCGCTGGATCACCAACGCCGGCGAGTCGGAGTACTACACCGTCATCGCCGTCACCGACCCCGAGAAGCGCTCCAAGGGCATCTCGGCCTTCGTGGTCGAGAAGTCCGACGAGGGCGTCTCCTTCGGTGCCCCCGAGAAGAAGCTCGGGATCAAGGGCTCGCCGACCCGCGAGGTCTACCTCGACAACGTGCGCATCCCCGCCGACCGGATGATCGGCGAGGAGGGCACCGGCTTCGAGACCGCGATGAAGACCCTCGACCACACCCGCGTCACCATCGCCGCGCAGGCCGTCGGCGTCGCGCAGGGCGCGCTCGACTACGCGCTGGAGTACGCCCAGGAGCGCCAGCAGTTCGGCAAGAACATCGCCGACTTCCAGGGCCTGCAGTTCATGCTCGCCGACATGGGCATGAAGGTGGAGGCCGCGCGCCAGATGACGTACGCCGCCGCCGGCCGCTCCGAGCGCGGCGACAGCGACCTGACCTTCTTCGGTGCCGCGGCCAAGTGCTTCGCCTCCGACGTGGCCATGGAAGTCACCGTCAACGCCGTGCAGGTGCTCGGCGGCTACGGCTTCACGCGCGACTACCCGGTCGAGCGGATGATGCGCGACGCCAAGATCACCCAGATCTACGAGGGCACCAACCAGGTGCAGCGGATCGTGATGGCGCGCCAGCTGCTGGCGGGGGTCCAGAGCGAGCTCTGACCGGTGGTGATGGTCGAGTCCTATCCCTCGGAGTTCTTCTTCTCGGTCATCGGTTCCATCGCCTGCTTCGGTGCCGCGGGTCTGTCGTGGTGGCAGCACCAGTGGTTCCTCCGCGGGTTCGGGAAGGCGGGCGTCGACGACTTCAGGAGCCGTCGAGAGGCGCTGTGGCGAGCGAGGCTGGGATTCACGTCTCTCCCCGCGACGTTCACGATGGTGTGCATGGCCTGCGCCCTCGGTTCCATCGCGCTGGCCATGGCGCTGGAGATCCGGGCGCTGCTGGTCCCGATGGTGCTCTCGCTCCTCCTCAGTGGAGGAACCACTGTGTGGGCATGGAAGGAGTTCGATCGCCCCAGTCCACGCCGGCGATGGCCCGAATTCGCGCTCAGTCTGCAGTCCGAGCTACGCGGATGAGCGTGTGACCGGGCGTCGGGAGCTCTCGCGACGAGGCGCCGGATCGACTGCGATGCCCTGACGACAGCGATGGAGGTGCCGCGCCTCCCTGGTCGCAGTGGCGTGCGCGCGCCGGGGTCGGCGGTGACCCAGCAACCTTCCGTCGCCGACACCTGGTTGCTGGCGCACCGCCCCGGCGGCGCGGGCGATGATTCGCCCGCGTCGCGCCGGTCCATCTCCACATGACCAACACGAGGATGTACCCGTGCCTGTGGTTCGACGGCGTGGCCGAGCAGGCGGCCGAGCACTACGTGGGGATCTTCCCCGACAGCCGTGTCGACAAGGTGTGGCGCTCGCCCGCCGACACCCCTGCCGGCCCGGCCGGCCAGGTGCTGGTGGTCGACCTCACGATCGCCGGGCAGCGGGTCCAGGCGCTCAACGGCGGCCCCGAGTTCAGCTTCAGCGAGGCCGTCTCGCTGGTCTACGAGTGCGAGGACCAGGCCGATGTCGACCGGCTGTGGGAGGCGCTGGGCGCCGACGGCGGTGAGCCCGGACCGTGCGGCTGGATCAAGGACCGCTTCGGCCTCTCGTGGCAGGTCGTCCCGACGCGGCTCAACGAGCTGCTCGACGACCCCGACCCCGACCGGGCCCGGCGCACGATGGAGGCCATGCTCACGATGGGCAGGCTCGACGTCGCCGAGCTCGAGCGGGCGGCCGCCGGCGGCTGAGCGCCACCGGCGGGCCACCGGGCTCAGGCGTCGACGACGACGGGGATGATCAGCGGGCTGCGGCGGAAGGTCTTGTGCGCCCACCGGCTGACGTCGCGGCTGATCATCTGCTCCAGCTGGTGGGCGTCGCCGATGCCCTCGGAGGCGGCCCGGGCCAGGGTCTTCTCGATGACCTGCACCGCCGGGTCGAAGGCCTTCGGCTCGTGCACGAAGCCGCGCACCAGGAAGTCCGGGCGGTCGGCCAGCTTGCCGGTGTCGGCGTCGACGATGGCCAGCACCGTCACCACGCCCTCCTCGGCCAGGGTGCGGCGGTCCTTGAGCGTGGCCTCGGTGGCGCCGCCGACCTGCTGGGCGTCGACGAAGACCAGCCCGGCGGGCACCTTGCCGGTCACCTTGGCGCGGCCCTTGACCAGGTCGACGACCACGCCGTCCTCGGCCAGCACGACGTTGGCGGCGTCCATGCCGGTGGAGATCGCCAGGTCGGCGTTGGCCCGCAGGTGGCGGTACTCGCCGTGCACCGGCATCACGTTGCGCGGCTTGATGATGTTGTAGCAGTAGACGAGCTCGCCGGCGCTCGCGTGGCCCGAGACGTGCACCTTGGCGTTGCCCTTGTGCACGACGTTGGCGCCCCAGCGGGTCAGCCCGTTGATGACGTTGGAGATGGCGTTCTCGTTGCCCGGGATGACCGAGCTGGCCATCAGGATCGTGTCGCCCTCGCCGACGCGGATCTTGTGGTCGCGCGAGGCCATCCGCGACAGCGCGGCCAGCGGCTCGCCCTGCGAGCCGGTGCAGATCAGGGTGGCCTTGTTGGCGGGCAGCCGCTCGAGCTGGTCGAGCGGCACGATCAGGCCCTCGGGCACCTTGAGGTAGCCCAGGTCGCCCGCGACGCCCATGTTGCGCACCATCGAGCGGCCCACGAAGGCGACCTTGCGCCCGTGCGCGTGGGCGGTGTCGAGCACCTGCTGGATGCGATGCACGTGGCTGGCGAAGCTGGAGACGATCACGCGGCGCGGCGCGGTGCGGAAGACGTGCTCGATCGCCGGGGTCAGGTCGCGCTCGGAGGTCGTGAACCCGGGCACCTCGGCGTTGGTGGAGTCGGTCATGAACAGGTCGACCCCCTCCTCGCCGAGGCGCGCGAAGGCGCGCAGGTCGGTGATGCGCCGGTCGAGGGGGAACTGGTCCATCTTGAAGTCGCCGGTGTGCAGCACCATGCCGGCGCGGGTGCGGATGGCGACCGCGAGACCGTCGGGGATCGAGTGGTTGACCGCGACGAACTCGCAGTCGAAGGGCGCCAGGTCGATCCGGTCGCCCTCCTTGACCTCGCGCAGCACCGGGCGGATGCGGTGCTCCTTGAGCTTCTCCTTGATCAGCGCCAGCGTCAGGCGCGAGCCGATCAGCGGGATGTCGGGGCGCTCGCGCAGCAGGTAGGGCACGCCGCCGATGTGGTCCTCGTGGCCGTGGGTCAGCACCACGCCGACGATCTTGTCGAGGCGGTCCCGGATCCAGGTGAAGTCGGGCAGGATCACGTCGACGCCGGGCTGGTGCTCCTCGGGGAAGAGCACGCCGCAGTCGACGATCAGCAGCTTGCCGGCGTGCTCGAAGACCGCCATGTTGCGGCCGATCTCGCCGAGGCCGCCGAGCGCCACGATCCGCAGGGCACCGGAGGGAAGCTTGGGGGGCGCCTGCAGCTCGGGGTGGGGGTGGCTCACTCGGTGTCCTCACGTACGTCGGGAAATGCGGACGGTCGACCCGTCCGCCCCGTCAGGGTAGTGGTCGCGGGCCGCCACGTAGAGTCGACGGGTGGATGAAGCAGACCTCCGACCGCGCCGCACCTTCGCCGTCATCAGTCACCCCGACGCCGGCAAGTCGACGCTGACCGAGGCGCTGGCCCTGCACGCCGCCGTCATCTCCGAGGCCGGAGCGGTGCACGGCAAGGGCGGGCGCAAGGGCACCGTGTCCGACTGGATGGAGATGGAGAAGGCCCGCGGCATCTCGATCACCTCCGCCGCGCTGCAGTTCGCGTACGGCGACCACGTGGTCAACCTGGTCGACACCCCCGGCCACGCCGACTTCTCCGAGGACACCTACCGGGTGCTCTCGGCGGTCGACTCCGCGGTGATGCTGGTCGACGCCGCCAAGGGCCTCGAGCCGCAGACGCTCAAGCTCTTCCAGGTGTGCGCCCACCGGGGCATCCCGGTCATCACGGTCATCAACAAGTGGGACCGCCCGGGCCTCGACCCGCTCGAGCTGCTCGACTCGATCGAGAAGCAGATCGGTCTGCGCCCGACCCCGCTGACCTGGCCGGTCGGCGTCGCCGGCGACTTCCGCGGCGTCCTGGACCGGCGTACGGGCGGGTTCGTGCGCTACACCCGCACCGCCGGCGGCAGCACCCGTGCGCCCGAGGAGCACCTCGACGCCGCCGCGGCGGCCGCCGCCGAGCCGGAGCGCTGGGAGGAGGCGCAGGAGGGCCACGAGCTGCTCAGCGCCGACGGCGCCGACCACGACCAGGAGAGCTTCCTGGCCGGGCGCACCACGCCGGTGCTCTTCGCCTCGGCGCTGTCGAACTTCGGCGTCGCCCAGATCCTCGAGGTGCTGATCGAGCTCGCCCCGCCGCCGGGGCCCACCGTCGCGGTCGACGAGACCGAGCGCCAGCCCGACGACGACTTCAGCGCCTTCGTCTTCAAGGTGCAGTCGGGCATGGACACCGCCCACCGCGACCGCCTCGCCTACGCCCGCGTCTGCTCGGGCACCTTCGAGCGCGGCATGGTCGTCACCCACGCCACCACCGGGCGCCCCTTCACCACCAAGTACGCCCAGGCCGTCTTCGGCCGTGAGCGGACCTCGGTCGAGCGGGCCCGCCCCGGCGACATCATCGGCCTGGTCAACGCCTCGGCGCTGCGGGTCGGCGACACCATCCACGCCGGGCCGCCGGTGCGCTACCCGCCGATCGCCAGCTTCGCCCCCGAGTACTTCAGCACCGTCAGCGTCACCGACACCGGCCGCTGGAAGCAGTTCCGCAAGGGCATCGAGCAGCTCGACCAGGAGGGCGTGATCCAGGTGCTGCGCTCGGAGTTCCGCGGCGAGCACGCCCCCGTGCTGGCCGCCGTGGGCCCGATGCAGTTCGAGGTCGTCAGCGCCCGCATGGAGTCGGAGTACCGCGCCCCGGTGCGCCTCGAGAGCCTCGACTACTCCATCGCGCGCCGCGTCGACCCCGAGCAGCGCGACGAGGTCGCCGCCCTGCGCGGGGTCGAGGTGATGGAGCGCACCGACGGGGCGCTGCTGGCGCTCTTCTCCGACCGGTGGCGCCTCGAGGCGATCGAGCGGATGAACCCGCACCTCAACCTCGAGCCGCTGGTGGCCGGCCGGGGCTGAGCCCTACCTGGCGGCGGGCGCGACTACGCGTACGTCGGCGCCGCGCCGCACACACCGGTCTCGGGCAGCACCAGCTCGACCCGGTCGGCGGCCTCCTGGTCGCCGGCGATCTCGGCGACCACCGAGCGGACCTGCTCGCAGCCGGTCATGGTCAGGAACGACGGGGCACGCCCGAAGGACTTCATCCCGACGATGTAGAGGCCCTGCTCGGGCTGGCGCAGCACCGAGGCGCCGTGGGGCGAGACCGAGCCGCAGGAGTGGTGCTCGGGGTGGATCTCGGGGGCCAGCAGCCGTGGCGCGCCCAGCTCGGGGTCGAGGTCGAGGTGCACCTCGCTGAGCCAGGAGTGGTCGGGCCGGAAGCCGGTCACCGCCACCACCTCGTCGACGTCGCCGACCTCGCGGCCGTCGAGCGAGCTCAGCACGAGGCGCCCGGTGCGCTCGTCGCGCCGCACCGCGCTGGTGCGGAACCCGGTCACGGTCTCCACCCGCCCGGACTCCGCGACCGCGCGGGCGTGGTCGCCCAGCGCGCCCGGGCCTCGAGCTCGTCGGCGTCGCCGCCGCCGAAGGCGTGGCCCACGTCGCCGCGGCGCAGCAGCCAGGTGATCCGGGTGGCCGGCTCCTGCTCGGCCAGGCGGCCCAGCGCCACCAGCGCGTTCTGGGCCGAGGCGCCGGCGCCGGCGACCACCACGTGGCGACCGGCGAGCCGGGCGCGCACCGCGGGTCGTCGACGTCGGGGACGGCGTACGTCACGTGCTCGGCGTGCTCGCGCTCGCCGGGCGCGGGGTAGCCGTCGGTGCCCAGCGGGCCGGGCCGCCCCCAGGTGCCGGAGGCGTCGACGACGGCGGCCGCCGTGAGCACCTCGTGCCCGCCGGGGGACTCCACGTGCACCGCGAACGGCACCCGGTCGCGCTCACCGGCGACGAGCAGGTCGCGGCCCCGGCGCGCCACCCCGGTGACACGGTGGCCGGTGCGGACCTCGACGCCGGCGGCGACCAGGGCCGCCGCGAGCGGACGCAGGTAGCCCTCGACCCACTCGGCGCCGGTCGGCGGTGCGGGGTCGGCCGGCCGGGTCCATCCGGTCGGCGCGAGCAGCCGTGCCGCGGCGTCGTCGACCAGCTCCGACCACGGCGAGAACAGCCGCACGTGGCCCCACCCGGCCACCGCCGCGCCCGCCGCCGCCCCGGCCTCGAGCACCACGACGGGGAGGCCGCGCTCGTGGGCGTGGGCGGCGGCGGCCAGACCGACCGGGCCGGCGCCGACGACCACCAGGGGCTCGGCGGGGGTGGGCTGCAGGTGCGGGGCGGGCATGGGTGCTCCTCAGGAAGGATCGATGACGGTCGATGGAGACTGTATCGACAGATGTCGATATGTTCAACCATCGATCCGGATCGATCGACGGCTAGCCTGGGCGCATGACGCTCCTCGACGCGACCACCGCGACGACGTACGCCGAGTGGTTCGCGACGCTGGCCGACCCGACCCGGGTGCGGCTGCTGCACGCGGTCGCCTCGGCCCCCGCCGGCGCGCTGCGGGTCGGCGACCTGGCCGTTGCCCTGGGCATCAGCCAGGCCACCTGCTCCCACCACGTGCGCCGGCTGGCCGAGCTCGGCTTCGTCGTGGTCGACAAGGTCGGCACCGCCAGCCTGGTCTCGGTCAACGCGGCCTGCTGCACCGGGCTCCCGCACGCCGCCGACGTGGTGATGGGCACCCTGGCCGCGCGGCCGTGCTGCCCCGAGGACCTGCCCGGTGACGTGCGCACCCGGGCGATGACCGAGGACGACCTGCCACGGGTGCAGGAGATCTACGCCGAGGGCATCGCGGGGCGCCAGGCCACCTTCGAGACCGAGGTGCCCGCGCTCGACGCGCTGCGCGAGCGCTGGCTGCCGGGGCACCGCTGGGTCGCGGAGCTGGTCGGGGACGACCCGGACGACGACGCGGAGCCGGGCCGGGTGGTCGGCTGGACCGGGGTCTCGCCGGTCTCGGCGCGCGCCTGCTACGCCGGCGTCGGCGAGACCACCGTCTACGTCGCCGCCGACGCCGGCGGGCGCGGCGTGGGCCGCGCGCTGCTGCACCGCCAGGTCACCGAGGCCGACGCGGGCGGGCTGTGGACGCTGCAGGCGGTCGTCTTCCCCGAGAACCGTGCCAGCCTCGCGCTGCACCGCAGCGCCGGCTACCAGGTGCTCGCCGTGCGCTCGCGCATCGCGCGCCTCGACGGGCGGTGGCGCGACACGGTGCTGCTCGAGCGGCGCCGGGCCGACGACCCCGACGAGCCCGACGAGCCTGCCGACGGGCCCACCGACGCCTGAGCGACCGCCCGGGCGGGTGGGGGAGCGGCTGGTTGGGTGGGACCCATGTCGACATCTGCGCCCCCCACCGGTGCCGAGCACGTCCAGCAGGTCGCACCGGTCGCCGCCGGGGCCCCCGAGGTGGCCGTCGTCGGCGCCGGCATCGTCGGCCTCAGCACCGCCTACGCCCTGCTGGAGCGCGGCGTCGAGGTGCGGGTCTACGAGCACGGCGAGCCCGGCAACGGCCAGTCCGGCGGGGTGTCGCGGATCTTCCGGCACGCCCACGACGACCCGCGGCTGGTGGCGGCCGCGCGCGCCAGCCGCGCGGCCTACCGCGAGTGGGGCGAGCGGCTGGGCGTCGAGATGGTCTCGCCCGACGGGGCGGTGGCGATCGGTCCGGCCGTCGACGACCACCTCCCGCTGCTGCAGGACGCGGGCGTCGCCGCCCGACGCCTCGACGCCGACGAGCTGGCCCGCCGGGTGCCGCTGCTGACCGGCTTCGACGGCCCGGCGATGTGCGACGAGGAGGGCGGGTCGATCCGCACCACCGCGACGGTCGCGGCGCTCAGCGCCGCCCTGGGCGACCGGGTGGTGCGCGACGAGGTGCTCGCGGTGCGACCCCTCGGCGGCGGGCCCGCCGGGCAGCGGGTCGAGGTCCGCAGCGGCGGCCGCACCGACACCTACCGCCGCGTCGTCGTCTGCGCCGGTCGCGGCACCCCCGCCCTGGCCCGCACCCTGGGCCTCTCGCTGCCGGTGACCCAGGCCGCGCACGTGCGGCTGACCTTCGCGGTGCGCGGCGAGGCGCCCGGCACGCTGGCCACGCTCCAGGACTCCAGCGGCGTCTTCGGCGAGACCGGCGTGTACGCCGCCGCGGCGCCCGGCAACGCGTCGTACGGCGTGGGGCTGAGCCAGACCACCCCGGCCCGCGACGACGCCAGCATGCCGGTGCCGGGCGGGCTCGACGAGCTCGCGACCCGGGCCCGCGACTACGTCGCCCGGGCCCTGCCGGGCCTCGACCCCGACCCCGTCGACGTGCGGCACTGCTGGGTGACCACGCTGCCGTGGAGCGACGACGCGATGGCGGTGTGGGAGGCCGACGGGGTGCTGCTGCCGGTGGGCCACAACCTCTACAAGCAGGCGCCCGGGCTCGGGCGGCGCCTGGCCGCCGCGGCGGACGGGGAGGGGCTGGAGGACTGGCTGCGGCCGGAGGCCCGGCTCGGACTCCCGGGATGAGCGGGCGGTCTGCGAGGCTGGGGCCATGACCTCGTGGCGTGACGACGTGAGCAAGACCGTGCTCGGCGAGATGGACGGGCTGCTCGACACCGCCCTGCGGTCCGCGAAGGACCGCCTCGACGCCGACGACGTGCTGGTCCCCTTCGTGCAGGTCGTCGAGGACGACGGCACCGAGAGCGCCCGCCTGGTCGAGATCGTCGAGGACGTGCGCCCCGACCAGCTGCTCGAGGAGCTCTTCGAGAAGCTTCGCGCCGAGCGTGACCAGGTGCGCTGCGTCGCGGTCGTCTTCGACGCCATCGTCGGCGGCGCCCGCGCGGTGCAGGTGCTGCTCGAGCACCGCAGCCCGAAGACGCCGGCGCTGGTGCTCGCCGTGCCCTACAAGGCCCAGAAGCGCCGCCACCAGCTCGGCGAGGTGCGGGCCGCGGAGGGCGAGCGGCGGATCTGGCCCTGACGACCCTGACCCCGCTACTGGGCCCGCGCTACCGGGGTGCCACCGCCGGCTCGGTCGCCCTGGTCTTCCTCGCCGCCTTCGAGGCGCTGGCGGTCGCGACGGTGATGCCGAGCGTCACCCGCGACCTCGACGGGCGGGCCTGGTTCTCGGTCGCGTTCTCGGCGACCCTGGCCGCCAGCGTCGTGGGCATGGTCGCGGTGGGCCAGTGGTCCGACCGCCGCGGGGCGGTGCGCCCGCTGCTGGTCTCGGTCGCGCTCTTCGGGCTCGGCCTGCTGGCCGCGGGCCTGGCCCCGACGATGCTGCTGCTGGTCGTGGGCCGGTTCCTGCAGGGCCTGGGCCTCGGCGGCATGGTGGTGGCGCTCTACGTGCTGGTCGCGCAGGTCTTCGACCCCGTCGACCGGCCCCGCATCCTGGGGCTCTTCGCCGCCGCCTGGGTGCTGCCCGGGCTGGTCGGCCCGTTCCTGGCCGGCGTCGTGGCCGACACCCTCGGCTGGCGCTGGGTCTTCCTGGGCGTCGTGGTGATCGCCGTGGCCGCGCTGGCGCTGCTGGTGCCGACGCTGCGGGCCGTCGAGCCGCCCGAGGCCGCGCCCGCGCGCCGCGGCGGCGGCGTACGACGCCTCGGGCTGGCGGTCGCGGTCGCGGCGGCGGTGGTGGCGCTCAACCTGACCGGTGCCCTGCCCGGACCCGCCCGCGCCGGGGTGGCCGCGGTCGCGGTCGGCCTCGCGCTGGTGGCCGTGCGGCCGCTGCTGCCGCGCGGCACCCTGCGCGCCGGGCGCGGCGTACCGGCCGTCATCGCGCAGCGCGGCCTGGTCGGTGGCACGTTCTTCGCCGCCGAGGCCTACCTGCCCTTCCTGCTCCAGGAGCAGTACGCCGCCGCCACCTGGGTCAGCGGCCTGGTGCTGACCGTCGCCACGCTGGGCTGGGCCGGGGCCTCGCACGTGCAGGGGCGCCTGGGCGAGCGGCTGCCGGACGAGGCGGCGCTGCGCCTGGGCGCCGCGGTGCTGGCCGCCGGCATCGTGGTGGTGCTGGTGGTGGCGGCGCTGGCGCTGCCCGGCGTCCTGGTCGGCGCCGGCTGGCTGGTCGCGGCGGCGGGCATGGGCCTGATGTACCCGCGGATCACCTCCACCGTCCTGGCCCGCACCGCCGTGCACGAGCGCGGCACCGCCTCCTCGGCGGTCACGATCAGCGACTCGGTGGGTGCGGCCGTCGCGGTCGCCGTCGCGGGACTGGTCTTCACCGCCGTCGGCACCGCCGCCGACCGGTCGGCCTTCGTGGCGGTGCTGGCGCTCTCGGCCGGGCTCGCCGCGGTGTCGGTCGCGGTCTCGCGGCGGGCCTAGACTCCCCGCCGTGGCCGCACACATGCAGATCGGCGAGGTCGCCGCGCTCACCGGGCTGAGCCTGCGCACGCTGCGCTACTACGAGGAGGTCGGGCTGGTCGCGCCGTCGGCGCGCTCGGCCGGCGGTTTCCGGCTCTACACCGCCCTCGACGTGGACCGCTTCGAGCTCATCAAGCGGATGAAGCCGCTGGACTTCTCCCTCGAGGACATGCGCGGGCTGCTCGGGGTCGTCGACGCGCTCGACGCGGACCCCGACGAGGACGAGCGGGCCCGGCTGCTGGGCGAGTTGGAGTCGCTGCGGACCGCCGCCGAGCAGCGGGTCGACGCCCTGCGCACCCGGCTGGCCTGGGCCGAGGAGTTCGCCGCGGGGCTCGACGAGCGGGTGCGCGCCCACCGCGAGCGGTGAGCCGTCTCACCGCCCGAGCGCTGGTCGCGGATGCCCACTCTCCCGTCACGTCAGGGTAGAGTCGCCGCGTCGGTCGACGCGTCACGCACGCCCACGGGCCGCCACCGCTCGCCCGTCGAGCACCCACCGACCTCCCCGCGGCCAGTCGCAGCGCAGCTCCCGGCCGTCGTACCGCCACCACCGCCCAGGAGTCCTGAGTGAGCAACGACCCGTCCGACCAGTCCTCGCTGCTGCAGCCGTCCGTGGCGCTGCCGCCGGCCGAGACGCACACCGTGCGCGGCGCCCTGCGCCGCCCCTCCGTCCTGCGCCGCGAGGTCGTGGCCGGCCTGGTGGTGGCGCTCGCGCTGATCCCCGAGGCGATCTCGTTCTCGATCATCGCCGGCGTCGACCCGCGCCTGGGTCTCTTCGCCTCCTTCACGATGGCCGTCTCGATCGCCTTCCTCGGCGGTCGCCCCGCGATGATCTCGGCCGCGACCGGCGCCATCGCGCTGGTGATCGCGCCGGTGGCGCGCGACTACGGCGTGGACTACCTGATCGCCACCGTGATCCTCGGCGGCGCCATCCAGATCGTGCTCGGCTTGCTCGGCGTGGCCAGGATGATGCGCTTCATCCCGCGCTCGGTGATGGTCGGCTTCGTCAACGCCCTGGCGATCCTCATCGCGATGGCCCAGATCCCCTACCTGGTCGACGTGCCGTGGCTGGTCTACCCGCTGGTGGCCTTCGGCGTCGCGGTCATCGTGCTGCTGCCGCGCGTGACCACCGCGGTGCCCTCGCCGCTGGTCGTCATCGTCGCCGTCACCGCCGCCGCGCTGGCCGCCGGCTGGGCGCTGCCCGACGTGGGCGACGAGGGCGAGCTGCCCGAGACGCTGCCCGCGCTGCTGGTCCCCGACGTGCCCTTCACCCTGACCACCCTCGAGATCATCGCGCCGTACGCGCTGGCGATGGCGCTGGTGGGCCTGCTCGAGTCGCTGCTGACCGCCAAGCTGGTCGACGACATCACCGACACCCACTCCCCGAAGACCCGCGAGGCCTGGGGCCAGGGCGCGGCCAACATGATCACCGGCTTCTTCGGCGGCATGGGCGGCTGCGCCATGATCGGCCAGACGATGATCAACGTGAAGGCCTCGGGGGCCCGCACCCGGATCTCCACCTTCTCCGCCGGCGTGCTGCTGCTGGTGCTGGTCGTCGGCTTCGGCGACCTGGTCGCGCAGATCCCGATGGCCGCCCTGGTCGCGGTGATGATCATGGTCGCCGTCGGCACCTTCGACTGGCACTCGATCTCGCCGCGCACGCTGCGCCGGATGCCCAAGAGCGAGACCACCGTGATGGTCTCGACCGTCGTGGTCACCGTGACCACCCACAACCTGGCCATCGGCGTCGGGGTCGGCGTGCTGGTCGCGATGACCCTCTTCGCCCGCCGGGTGGCCCACCTGGCCACCGTGGAGCGCGAGCTGGTCGAGGTCGAGGGGCGCCCGCAGGCGCGCTACACCGTCACCGGCGAGCTGTTCTTCGCCTCCTCCAACGACCTCTACACCCAGTTCGAGTACGCCGACGACCCCGAGCACGTGGTCATCGACATGGCGGCCTCGCACGTGTGGGACGCCTCGACCGTCGCTGCGCTCGACTCGATCACCTACAAGTACGAGCGCAAGGGCAAGACCGTGGAGATCCACGGGCTCAACGAGCAGTCGCTGCACATGCACGGTCGGCTGAGCGGCAACCTCGCCGCGCACTGACGTGCACCCGGTGCTGCGGCGAGGCCGCGACCGCTCGGTCGCGCTGGTGCGGGTGCTCGGCCACGAGGTCGCCAAGGACCGGGTGGCCGGGCTGGCCGCCGAGATCGCGTTCTTCGCGGTCCTGAGCATCTTCCCGGCGCTGCTGATCGCGGCCGGGCTGCTGTCCTACCTCGAGGCGCTGGTGGGTGCCGAGGTCGCCGCGCGCACCGAGGCCCGCGTCACCGACGCGCTGGCGCTGGTGCTCACCGACCGCGGGGCGCCGGTGCTCGACTCGGTGCAGGCCGTCTTCTCCGGCGAGTACGGCGGCCTGCTCACCGTCGCCTCGCTCGGTGCGCTCGTCACGCTGTCGGGCGCCTGGGCGGTCGTCGTCCAGGCGCTCAACCTGGCCTACGACAGCGAGGAGCACCGCCCCTGGCTGCGCCGCCGGCTGCTGGGCCTGGGGCTGGGGCTGATGACGGTCGTGGTCGTGGTGGTCGCCCTGGCCGTCGTCGTGGTCGGCCCGCTGCTGGGCCGCGGCTCCGACGTCGCCGACGTCGTGGGGCTGGGCGGCGCCTTCGAGGCCTTCTGGGACCTGGCCCGCCTGCCGCTGCTGTTCCTGGTGCTGGTCGGCTGGCTGGCGCTGGTCTTCCACCTCGCGCCCAACCGGCGTACGCCCTGGCGCGCGGCGCTGCCCGGCGCCGTGGCCACCACCCTGCTGTGGCTGGGCGCCAGCGCCGCCTTCGGCCTCTACCTGCGCACCCTCGGCGAGGGCAACCCGCTCCTGGGCGTCTTCGGCGGCGGGGTCGTGGTGCTGACCTGGATGTACCTGCTCGCCCTGGCCCTGCTCCTCGGCGGCGAGCTCAACGCGCTGCTCCACGACGGCAAGCACCGCCCCCGTGAAGTTTCATCGGGTACCCGATGAACCTGGTGCCGCCTGGCTGAACCTTCAGCCAGGTGCCGCGAGTTCCAGCGGGTACCCGATGAAACTCCCGCGGGCGGCTCAGACGTAGCGCTCGAGGATGGTGGACTCGGCGAGGCGGGAGAGGCCCTCGCGGACGCTGCGGGCGCGCAGCTCGCCGACGCCCTCGACGGCCTGCAGGTCGTCGATGCCGGCGGAGAGCAGCTTCTGCAGGGTGCCGAAGTGGTCGACGAGGCGGTCCACGACGGTGGGGGGCAGGCGCGGGACCTTGGCCAGCAGGCGGTAGCCGCGCGGTGCGACGGCGCCGTCGAGGTGCTCGCCGTTGCCCAGGCCCAGGACCTTGGCGGTGGCGGCGGGGTCGACCAGGGCGGTGGGGGAGAGCGCCTCGAGCTGCTGGAGCAGCTCCTCGGGCGTCGAGGCCTTGCGCCCGGCGGGCAGGTAGTCGCGCACCACCAGCTCGCGCTCGGTGTCGACACCGGTGATGAGCTCCTCCAGCTGCAGCGACAGCAGCCGGCCGTCGGTGCCGAGCTCGAGCACGTAGTCCTCGATCTCGCGGGCGATGCGGGTGACCATCTCGAGGCGCTGGGCCACCACGGCCACGTCGCGCACGGTGACCAGGTCCTCGATCTCGAGGGCCGACAGGGTGCTGGAGACCTCGTCGAGGCGCAGCTTGTAGCGCTCCAGGGTCGCCAGCGCCTGGTTGGCGCGCGAGAGGATCTGGCCGACGTCCTCGAGCACGTGGCGCGTGGAGCCGACGTACGCCGCGATGATCTGCATCGACTGCGACACCGAGATCACCGGGAAACCGGTCTGGCGGGCCACCCGGTCGGCGGTACGGTGCCGGGTGCCGGTCTCCTCGGAGGGGATCGTGTGGTCGGGCATCAGGTGCACCGCGGCGCGCACGATGCGGGTCAGGCCCGCGTCGACGATGATCGCGCCGTCCATCTTGGCCAGCTCGCGCAGGCCGGTGGCGGTGAAGGGCACGTCGAGGTCGAAGCCGCCGGTGCTGATCTCGTCGACCCGCTCGTCCTGGCCGATCACGATGAGGGCACCGGTACGCCCGCGCAGGATGCGCTCGAGACCGTCGCGCAGCGAGGTGCCCGGCGCGATCGAGGCCAGCGTCTCGCGCAGGCGCAGCAGGTCGTCCGAGCGTTCGGCGGGCACGCGTTCCTCCAAGGGGGGAGCAGGGCGGTCGGTCCACCCCTACCCAGCGAGTCTAGAGCGGTGCGCCGGGGTGCGCGTCATCATTCCGGCCGGGGTCGCTCGCCGGTGGCTCAGCCCGGCCGGTCGGTCAGGCGCAGCACCTCGAGGGCGCTGGCGATGCCCGGCACCTCGAGGACCCGCATGCCCTCGATCTCGCGCGGGGCGCCCACCCCCTGGCCGCGGCGGCCCGGCTCGGTGGGCACCACCGCGTGGCGGAAGCCCAGCCGCGCCGCCTCGGCGACGCGCTGCGGCAGGTCGCGCACCCGGCGCAGCTCGCCGGCCAGACCCAGCTCGCCGATCGCCACCACGCCGGTGGGCGGGGCGATGCCCAGGTGGGAGGAGACGAGCGCGATCGCCACCGCCAGGTCGCTGGCCGGCTCGTGCAGCCGCGCCCCGCCGACGGTGGAGGCGAAGACGTCCTGCGCGGAGAGCCGCAGCCCGCAGTGCCGCTCGAGCACGGCGAGCACCATCGCGACCCGGGAGCCGTCGAGCCCCGAGGTCGTACGCCGCGGCCGGTCGAGCGGCGAGGTGGTCACCAGGCCCTGCACCTCGGCCAGCATGGGGCGGCGGCCCTCCATGGAGACGGCCACGCAGGTGCCGGGCACCCGGCCGTGGTGCTGCTCGACGAACAGGCCGGTCGGGTCGGCCACGGCGCTGATGCCGTCGGGCCCGAGGTCGAAGCAGCCGACCTCGTCGACCGGCCCGAAGCGGTTCTTCATCGCGCGCACCATGCGGAAGCGGGAGTTGCGGTCGCCCTCGAAGTGCAGGACCACGTCGACGAGGTGCTCGAGGACCCGCGGCCCGGCGATCGCGCCGTCCTTGGTGACGTGGCCGACCAGCACGGTGGTGATCCCGCGGGTCTTGGCGACCCGGATCAGCGCGGCGGCGACCTCCTTGACCTGGGTGACGCCGCCGGGGACCCCGTCGACGCCGGAGGCGCCGATGGTCTGCACCGAGTCGACGACGATGAGCTCGGGGCGGGTCTCCTCGATGTGGGTGAGCACCGCGCCGAGGTCGGTCTCGGCGGCCAGGTAGAGCTCGTCGTGCACCCCACCGGTGCGGTCGGCGCGCAGGCGCACCTGGGAGGCCGACTCCTCCCCGGTGACGTAGAGCGTGCGGCGCTGGTAGCGCGCGGTCTGGGCGGCCACCTCGAGCAGCAGGGTGCTCTTGCCGACGCCGGGCTCGCCGGCCAGCAGGATCGCGGCGCCGGGCACCAGCCCGCCGCCCAGCACCCGGTCGAGCTCGGGCACCCCGCTGGTGCGGAAGCCGGCCTCCTCGACCGAGACCTGCCCGATTGGCACCGCCTTGGTGGTGACCGGGGAGGCGGCGGTGCGCAGCGCGGGCGCGGCGGCGGCCTCGGCGACCGAGCCCCACGCCTGGCACTCGCCGCAGCGGCCCACCCACTTGCCGGTCTCCCAGCCGCACTCGGAGCAGCGGTAGGTGGGCCGGGCGGCACGTGCGGGGGACTTCGCCATGGGGCGCACGCTAGGCCAGGGCACCGACAGCGCCGGGCGCCCGTCGTGGTTACAGTGCTCCTGTCGGACTTGGAACGATCAAGAAGTCGCACGAGGGGGTGGCCGTGTCCCGCACCAGCGCTCGTACGTCGGCGCTGCCGCCCACCCTGGCCGACGTCGCGGAGCGCGCCGGGGTCTCGCGGCAGACCGTCTCCAACGCGGTCAACAACCCCGACCTGCTGCGCGCCGACACCCTGCTGCGGGTCCAGCAGGCCATCGCCGACCTCGGCTACCTGCCCAACCGCGCGGCCCGCAACCTGCGCACCCGGGCCTCCCACCTGATCGGCCTGCGCATCCAGGCCGTCCAGGAGGGCACCGCCAACGCCACGATGGACCGCTTCGTGCACTCGCTGGTCGAGACCTCGCGCGAGGCCGGCTACCACGTGCTGCTCTTCACCGGCGACCCCACCGACCCGCTCTCGGGCTACGACGACCTGCTGCGCTCGACCGCGGTCGACGCCTTCGTCGTCACCGACACCTACCTCGGCAACCCGCAGGCCGAGTGGCTCGACAGCCGGCGGGCCCCGTTCGTCGCCTTCGGCCGCCCGTGGGAGAACCCCGAGTCCACCCACGCCTGGGTCGACGTCGACGGTGCGGCGGGCTGCGAGAGCGCCGCCCGCCACCTGCTCGACAAGGGCCACGAGCGGATCGCCTGGATCGGCTGGCGCAAGGACTCCCGCATCGGCGAGGACCGCCGCGCGGGCTGGCACCGCGCGATGAAGCAGGCCGGGCTGTCGACCTCGGGCCTGGCCTCCCGGGTCGAGGACACCGTGGCCAGCGGCGCCGAGGCCAGCGAGGTGCTGCTCGACGAGGCCGCGCCGACCGCGTTCGTGTGCGCCTCCGACACCCTGGCGATGGGGGTGCTGCAGACCCTCGACCTGCGCGGGCTGCGGGTCGGTGACGACGTCGCCGTCGTGGGCTTCGACGACTCCCAGGTCGCCCAGGTGGTGCGCCCCGGGCTGAGCTCGGTGCGCCAGCCGCTCGAGGACGTCGCGATCGAGGTCGTCACCGCGCTCGAGGGCCTGCTCGGTCGCCCCCGGGTGGCCCAGCAGGGGGTGTTGCTCACCCCGTCGCTGGTGGTCCGCGACTCCTCCGGACCCGACCGCCGCTGAGCGAGGGCTGTCGGCGGCCTGTGCCACCGTGTCGCCATGACCGGGTGGCGGATGAGCTGGGGCGACGACGAGAGCGGCGACCGGGGTGACGCGTCCTCAGGCGTCGACCTCGAGCCGCGACCGGTCCCGCCCGGCGCGGTCCGGCTGGTGCGCGTCGTCCTGCACGGCTTCCACGCCCTGCCCGCCGACCCGCTGCTGGTGATGTGGGACGACCACCGCTGCGCGGTGCGGCTCCCCGACGGCCGGCTGCGCTGGTACGCCGACCCCGAGCGGCAGGCCCACCCCCGCGACGGCTCGATCGTGGTCGAGGAGAGCGGCGTCTTCCCCCGCGGCAACCGCGCCATGGACGCACTCGTCGTGCGGTCCCTGCTCGACCTGGTGGAGCGGGTGAACGCCGACGAGGTCGTCGCGGTCGACCACGACGGGCTGGTCCGCCTCCGCGGCGAGCACGACGACAGCAGCGCCGAGGTCGTGACCTGCCCGGGGACCGGGGTCGTGCTGCGGGCGTACGGCCAGCAGGGACGGGCCGCCGGGTGGCGCCTGGAGGTCCTCGGCAACCGGTTGGTCGAGGGGCACCCCGAGCTGCTCGAGCCCGTCGACGTCAGCCCGATGCCCGGCTGAGCGTCCGGCTCAGAAGCGGCGCCACCACACGTCGACGGCGTACTCCACCTCGGTGCCGCCGCCGGCGGCCCGGTGCTCGGCGAGCGCCTGCTCGGCCGCGGGGCCGGGCAGCTCGATGCGCACCACCGCCTCGAGGTCGGCGGGGGAGTCGAAGGACCAGCGGGTCAGCACCGGCTCGCGCCGCCAGCCGTGCGCGGCCCAGAACTCCCGCTTCACCTCGGGCGCGGGGTGCTCGGGGAAGCCGCGGGCGAACCACGCCCCGAAGGTCGAGCGGCTCGCGTCGTTGTCGATCACGTACGCCGCCGCCCCGGGGCGGGCGACCCGGGCGAGCTCGGCCAGACCGGGCTCGCAGCCGGGGCCGAAGAAGTAGGCCCAGCGCGCGTGCACCACGTCGATGCTCGCGTCGGGCAGCGGCAGGGCCTGCGCGGTGCCGCCGAGCACCGTGACCCCCGCTGTCCGGCGGGTGCGCCGCGTGGCGATGGCGCGCAGGTCGGGGTGCGGCTCGACCCCGGTCACCGACGCGGCGGTGCGGGCGAGGCGACCCAGGTGGAAGCCGGTGCCGCAGCCGAGGTCGAGCACGTCGCGCCCGGCCCAGCCGCCGAGCCGCTCGATGGCGGCCTCGACCAGCCCGTCGGGGTCGAAGGCGTGGTTCTCGACCTCGTAGGTGTCGGTGTGGTGCCAGATGTTGGGGCTCGGGCGGGTGCCCTCGGGCAGCCCGGGTGTCGCCGGGGGCCCAGGGGTCGTGCTCAGAGCCGGACCAGGCCGCCGGGGGTCTGGATCTGCACGGCGATCACGCCGGGGGTGCCGTGCGGGGCGACCCACTCGACCTTGACGTCCTCGAGGGGTGCCTCGACCGGCTCGCCGAGCCACTCGCTGACCCGCAGCGGGTCACCGGCGATCTCGAGGCAGGCCAGCGCGTAGGAGTCGTCGGCGCCGTGGCTGGGGTGCAGCTCGGCGGGCACCTCCCACTGCAGGAAGAACGGCAGCTGCGGGTCGGCCATCAGCCCGTTGATGCCGATCTGCTTCCAGCGCAGCTCGGTGCCGTCGGGGCGGTGCCGGCTGCCCTGCGCGGCCTCGCGGCCCAGGCGCTGCTCGGCGACCGAGATGTCGTCGACCGCGACGGCCCAGCCCAGCCAGCCGCCGCCGAGCGCCGAGCGGGCGCGCACGGCCTGGCCGAAGGGGGCCTTGTCGGAGGCGGGGTGGTCGAGGACCTCGACGATCTCGAGGTAGGTGTCGCCCGCGAGCGGCAGCACCATGTTGCGGGTGCCGAAGCGGGGGTGGATGCCGCCGTCGGTGAAGTCGCGGCCCAGCAGCCCGCCGATGCGCTGCGCGGTGCTGGCGAGTCCGTCGGGTCCGGCGGCGTAGGAGAGGTGGTCCAGGCGCATACCCACGATTGTGAACTCCGCAAAGACGTGCCTCGACGGCGGGGTCGGTTCTCTCGACGTCGAGAGTCCGGTGCCGCCCGGGGTCAGCGCGGGTCGGCGGGGTGCAGCGCCAGCGCCGAGCGGGAGCGCAGGTGGGCCTCGCAGTGGCGCACCAGCTCGTCGTACGCCGCCGCGCCCATCAGCTCGCGCAGCTCGGCCTCGTTGGTGACGTAGACCGGCTCGATGGACACGTGGGCCTCGGTGTTGCCCGAGCAGTACCAGTCGAGGTCGTGGCCGCCGGGGCCCCAGCCGCGGCGGTCGTACTCGCCGATGCTGACCTCGGTGTACTCGGTGCCGTCGGTGCGCTCGACCTCGCGGAAGGTGCGGCGGATCGGCAGCTGCCAGCACACGTCGGGCTTGGTCTCGAGCGGGTGCAGGTCGAGGTCGAGGGCCAGGCCGTGCAGCGCGCACCCGGCGCCGCCGGGGCCGGCCTCGGGGTCCTCGGGCGCGAAGCCGGGACGGTTCTGGAAGATGCAGGCCTGCTGGCCGTCGACCTCGGTGACCCGGGTCTTGCGGGCGCCCTCGTCGTCGAGCTCGACCCAGTCGTCGCGGCCCACCGCGCGTCCGGGGTGCTGCTGCCACTGGTGCGGGGAGAGCTGCTCGACGAAGCCGGCCACCCGCTCCTCGTCGGCGTCGTCGGCGAAGTGGGCGCCGAGCGTGCAGCACCCCACGTCGGGGGCGTCGGCGAAGATGCCGGGGCAGCCCTGGCCGAAGATGCAGGTGTAGGAGGACGTCAGCCAGGTGAGGTCGCAGCGCAGCACCTCGTCGTGGTCGTCGGGGTTGACGAACTCGACCCAGGCGCGGGGGAAGACGAGGTCCACTTCGGGCACCGGCACACCCTACGTTCCCGGGCGGGCCGGGGGAGTACGTTGGTCCCATGCGGCTGGGCGTCCTCGACATCGGCTCGAACACCGGGCACCTGCTGGTGGTCGACGCCCACGGTGGCGCGGCGCCGCTGCCGGCGTACTCCTACAAGGAGCCGCTGCGCCTGGCCGAGCACCTCGTGGTCGAGGGGCCCGACGAGGGCGCGGTCTCCGAGGCGGGTGTCGAGGCGCTGACGGCCTTCACCGCCCAGGCCCTCGCCGTGGCCGAGGACAAGGGCTGCGAGGACATGCTGGCCTTCGCGACCTCCGCGGTGCGCGACTCGGCCAACGCCGACGAGGTGCTCGACCACGTCCACGCGAGCACCGGGGTGCGGATCGCGGTGCTCTCGGGCGAGGACGAGGCGCGCCTGACCTTCCTGGCCGTACGCCGCTGGTTCGGCTGGTCGGCAGGCCGGCTGGCCGTCTTCGACATCGGCGGCGGCTCCCTCGAGATCGCCGGCGGGCCCGACGAGGCGCCCGACGTGGCCTGGTCGCTGCCGCTGGGCGCGGCGCGCCTGCCCGGGCCCACTTCGGGGACGGGGCGCCCGACGAGGAGGCGATCCGCGAGCTGCGCCGCCGCATCCGCGCCGAGATCGCCCGCGACGCGGGCCACCTGCTGCGGGCCGGCTCGCCCGACACGGCCGCCGCCACCTCCAAGACCTTCCGGTCCCTGGCCCGCATCTGCGGGGCCGCCTCCTCCTCCGAGGGGCCGCTGGTGCCGCGCGCGCTGCCGCTCGAGGCGCTCGCGGAGTGGATCCCCAAGCTGGTCGCGATGGACCACGACGAGCTGGCCTCGCTGCCGGGCGTGTCGGCCAGCCGCGCCCACCAGGTGGTGCCCGGCGCGCTGGTGGCCGAGGCCTGCATGGACATCTTCGACCTCGACGAGCTCGAGATCTGCCCGTGGGCGCTGCGTGAGGGCGTCATCCTCGAGCGGCTCGACCAGCTCAGCGTCCTGGGCTGAGCCGTGAGCAGCGCCCGCACCCGCATCGGCCTGTCCACCTCCTCGGTCTACCCCGAGTCGACCGCCCACGGCTTCGCCTACGCCGCCCAGCTGGGCTACGACGCCGTCGAGGTGATGGTCGGCATCGACGCGTTGAGCCAGCAGACCGCGGCGGTCCGGCAGCTCTCCGAGCACCACGAGATGCCGGTCTGCGCGGTGCACGCCCCGTGCCTGCTCTTCACCCAGCGGGTGTGGGGCACCGAGCCCTGGGGCAAGCTCGAGCGCTCCGCCGAGATGGCGCACGCCGTGGGGGCGCGCACCGTCGTGGTGCACCCGCCGTTCCGCTGGCAGAAGGAGTACGCCCGCGGCTTCGTCGACGGCATCGCCGCCCTGGAGGAGTCGACGGGGCTGGCGTTCGCGGTCGAGAACATGTACCCCTGGCGGGCCCAGGTGACCTCGCGCGCCGGCGCCGGCATGGAGATGTACCTGCCGGGCTGGGACCCCTCCGCCGAGACCTACGCCTCCACCACCATCGACCTCTCGCACGCCGCGATCGCCGAGGACGACCCGGTCGAGATGGCCCGGCGGCTCGGCGACCGGCTGCGCCACGTGCACCTCACCGACGGCACCGGCTCGCCCAAGGACGAGCACCTGGTGCCCGGCCGCGGCGGCATGGACGCCGCGGGCTTCCTGCGCCACCTCGCCGGCAACGGCTTCGACGGCGACATCGTGCTCGAGATCAACACCCGCCGCTGCGACACCCGCGAGGAGCGCGAGGCCGACCTGCGCGAGTCCCTGGAGTTCGCCCGTGAGCACTTCGCGGTCCCTGCCCTCTGAGCCGCCGGTCGCGGAGGTCGCCGGCCTCGTCGTACGACGAGGTGGGCGCGCGGTGCTGCAGGGCCTCGACCTGCGGGTGGGCCACGGGGTTACCGGCCTCCTGGGCCCCTCGGGCAGCGGGAAGTCGACGCTGATGCGCGCCCTGGTCGGCAGCCAGCTCGTCAGCGCCGGCACCGTCACGGTGCTCGGCCACCCGGCCGGGAGCCCGGCGGTGCGCGGCCGCGTCGGCTACGCCACCCAGTCGGCGGGGGTCTACGACGACCTCAGCGTCGCCGAGAACCTCGGCTTCTTCGCCCGGGTGCTGGGCGTCGGCGGCACCGAGGTCGAGCGGGTGCTCGAGGTCGTCGACCTGGCCGAGCAGCGCGACGCGGTGGTCGGACGGCTCAGCGGCGGGCAGCGGGGCCGGGTCGGGCTGGCGGTGGCGCTGCTGGGCAGCCCCGGGCTGCTGGTGCTCGACGAGCCGACGGTGGGCCTGGACCCGGTGCTGCGGGCCCGGCTGTGGGGCCGCTTCCACGAGCTGGCGGCGGCGGGCGCGGCGGTGCTCGTCTCGAGCCACGTGATGGACGAGGCCGAGCGCTGCGACCGGCTGCTGCTGGTGCGCGAGGGGCGCCTGCTCGCCGAGGACACCCCGGCGGGCCTGCGCGAGCGCACCGGGGCCGGCACCGTCGAGGACGCCTTCCTGGCGCTGGTGGAGGAGGGGCGGTGAGGGCGCGCGTCACGGTCGCGGTCGCGGCCCGGGTGCTGACCCAGCTGCGCCGCGACCACCGCATGATGGCGATGCTGCTCCTGCTGCCGACCCTGCTCGTGGTGCTGCTGTGGTGGATGTTCTCCGACGTCGATCCCGAGGTCTTCGACCGCGTCGGGCCGGCGCTGCTGGCGATCTTCCCCTTCACCGTGATGTTCCTGGTCACCAGCGTCACCACGCTGCGCGAGCGCGCCGGCGGCACCCTGGAGCGGCTGATGGTGGCGCCCACCGCCCGCCTCGACCTGCTCGGCGGCTACGCCCTGGCCTTCGGGCTGGTCGCGGTGGTGCAGTCGCTGGTCACGGTGCTGGTCAGCGCCGGCCCGCTCGGCCTGGAGGTCGCCGGCCCGGTGTGGATGCTGGTGCTCGTCGCGGTCGTCGACGCCCTGCTCGGCACCTCGCTCGGGTTGTTCGTCAGCGCCTTCGCCCGCAGCGAGTTCCAGGCCGTGCAGTTCATGCCGGCCGTGGTGATCCCCCAGCTGCTCCTCTGCGGGCTCTTCGTGCCCCGCGACGCGCTGCCGCCGGTGCTCGCGACCGTCTCCGACGTGCTGCCGCTGTCCTACGCCGTGGACGCGATGAGCACCCTGTCGACCTCGAGCGGCACCGGCGCGGCGTGGCGCGACCTGGCGGTGGTCGCCGGGTTCGCCGTGGCGGCCGTGCTGCTCGGGGCGGCGACGCTGCGGCGTCGTACCGCCTGAGGCGGTGGCTGGGGCGCCGACGTAGCCTGCTGCCCATGGCCCTTCTCCGGCAGCCGCTGCTCCTGCTCGCCCGCAGCCAGCAGGTCAAGAACCTCGTCAGCACCCTGCCGGTCTCGGCCGGCATCGTCCGCGGCTACGTGCCGGGGGAGGCCACCGCCGACGCGGTGCGCGCCGCCGGCGAGCTCGCCGCCGACGGGCTGGCCTCGACCCTCGACTTCCTCGGCGAGGACACCGAGGACCGCGCGCAGGCCGACGCCACGGTGGCGGCGTACCTCGACGTGCTCGGCGCGCTGGGCTCCGAGGGCCTGGCCGGCGGCAGCGAGGTCTCGCTCAAGCTCAGCGCGATCGGCCAGTTCCTCCCCGCCGACGTCGCGCCCGAGGGCGGGCACCGCGTGGCGCTGGAGAACGCGCGGACCATCTGCCGCGCCGCGCGCAACGCCGGCACCACGGTCACCCTCGACATGGAGGACCACACCACCACCGACTCGACGCTGGCGATCCTGCGCGAGCTGCGCAAGGACTTCCCCGAGACCGGCGCGGTGCTGCAGTCCTACCTGCACCGCACCGAGGACGACTGCCGCCAGCTGGCCTACGAGGGCTCGCGGGTGCGGCTGTGCAAGGGCGCCTACGCCGAGCCGGAGTCGGTGGCCTACCAGGACCCGCTCGAGGTCGACCGCTCGTACGTGCGCTGCCTGAAGGTGCTGATGGAGGGCCAGGGCTACCCCATGGTCGCCACCCACGACCCGCGCCTCGTCGAGATCGCGACCTCGCTGGCCGGCCGCTCCGCGCGGCCCCAGGGCAGCTACGAGTTCCAGATGCTCTACGGCGTGCGGCCCGACGAGCAGCGCCGGCTCGCGGCCAGCGGCGAGACGGTACGGGTCTACGTGCCCTACGGCCAGGAGTGGTACGGCTACCTGATGCGCCGCCTGGCCGAGCGCCCGCAGAACCTGGCCTTCTTCGCGCGGTCGCTGGTCTCCAAGAAGTGACTCCTCCCCGCGCCGTGGGCCGCGGGCTGGGAGGATGGGCGCCATGACCTCTCAGACCGCGATCATCGGTGCCGGCGTGATGGGTGAGGCCCTGCTCTCGGGCCTGGTGCGGGCGGGGCGCCGCGTCGACCGGCTGATGGTCGGCGAGAAGCGCGCCGAGCGCGCCCACGAGCTCGAGGAGCGCTACGGCGTCGCCGTGCTCGACAACCGCAGCGCCGCCGAGAAGGCCGACACCGTGGCACTGGTCGTCAAGCCGCAGGACATGGGCGACCTCCTCGACGAGATCGCCCCGGTGCTGCGGCCCGGCGTCCTGGTCGTCAGCCTCGCCGCCGGCATCACCACCGCCTTCATCGAGGCGCGGGTCCCCGAGGGCGTCGCGGTGGTGCGGGTGATGCCCAACACCCCCGCGCTCGTCGACGAGGGGATGACCGCGATCTCGCCGGGCTCGCACTGCACCGAGGCCGACCTCGCCGAGGTCGAGACCCTGATGTCGTCGGTCGGCAAGGTGCTGCGCATCCCCGAGCGCCAGCAGGACGCCGTCACGGCGATCAGCGGCTCCGGGCCGGCGTACATCTTCTTCGTCGTGGAGTCGATGATCGAGGCCGGCGTCCACCTCGGGCTGCCCCGCAGCACCGCCACCGACCTGGTCATCCAGACCCTCGTGGGCAGCGGCCGGATGCTGCAGGAGACCGGCACCCACCCCACGGTGCTGCGCGAGCAGGTCACCTCCCCGGGCGGCACCACCGCCTCGGCCCTGCGCGAGCTCGAGGTGCACCGGGTCCGCGCCGCGTTCCTGGCCGCCATGGAGGCCGCCCGCGACCGCTCCCGCGCCCTGGCCCAGGGCAGCTGACCGGCTGCTGGCGGCCCTGCATGAGTCCCCGGCTGACCGGGTACTCCTGCACTTGTCAGGTGTTGCAACACCCACCAAGTGCAGGAGTCACCGGCTGACCGGGGACTCATGCAGCCGCCCCTGGACAGGTGGTGGTGGGGCCGACCGGGGTGCTGGCAGGGTGGAGGCATGACTGACACCGCGGCGCAGCCGCACGTCCGGTTCTGGTTCGACCCCGTGTGCCCCTTCGCCTGGATGACCAGCAAGTGGGTCCGGATGGTCGCCGAGCAGCGCGAGCACGAGGTGGAGTGGCGCTTCATCTCGCTGCGCCTGCTGAACTCCCACATCGACTACGACTCCCACTTCCCCGCGGAGTACGAGGCCGGCCACACCTCGGGGCTGCGCCTGCTGCGGGTCTGCGCGCGGGCGCGCGACGAGCACGGCCCCGACGCGGTGGCGCGGCTCTACCCCGCGATCACCTCGCGGATCTTCGACGTCGACCCCGCGACCTCCAGCGGCGGGATGCCCGACGGCGAGCGGGCCCAGGAGCTGCTGCACGCCGCCCTCGAAGAGGCCGGGCTGCCGGCCGAGCTCGCCACGGCCTTCGACGACGAGTCGTACGACGCGCAGCTGCAGGCCGAGACCGACGAGGCGCTCGCGCTGACCGGCAAGGACGTCGGCACCCCCATCCTGCACATCGCCCCGCCCGAGGGGGCCGCGTTCTTCGGTCCCGTGATCAGCCGCCTGCCCGGCGAGGAGGAGGCGGGTGCGCTGTGGGACCACGTGGTCGGGCTGGCCACCTTCCCCGGCTTCGCCGAGCTCAAGCGCAGCCTGCGCGAGCTGCCCCAGCTGCGCGCCCTCGGCGTCGACGAGGACGAGGCCGGCGTCCAGGAGGACTGGCACGGCGGCTCGCGCCGCCAGAAGAAGTAGCACCCGCCCCGCCCGCACCCGCCCCGCCCGCACCTGCCTCGAGGAGACCCGTGAAGACCCTGCGCACCCCCGACGACCGCTTCGCCGACCTGCCCGACTTCCCGTGGCACCCGTCGTACGCCGAGCTGACCGACCCCGACGGCGGCGACGAGCCGGTGCGGATGGCCTACCTCGACGTCGGCCCCGAGGAGGGCTTCGACGACGCCCCGGTCGCGCTGCTCCTGCACGGCGAGCCGACCTGGTCCTACCTCTACCGCCACGTGGTCGGGGTGCTGGCCTCGGCCGGGGTGCGCTGCATCGTCCCCGACCTGATCGGCTTCGGTCGGTCCGACAAGCCCACCCGCACCGAGGACCACAGCTACGCCCGCCACGTCGAGTGGGTGCGCGAGCTGGTCGTCGACGACCTCGACCTGCGCGACGTGACGCTGGTCGGGCAGGACTGGGGCGGGCTGATCGGGCTGCGCCTGGTCGCCGAGCACCCCGACCGGTTCGCCCGCGTCGTGGCCGCCAACACCGGCATGCCGACCGGCGACTTCGACATGCCGGAGATCTGGTGGCAGTTCCGCCGCGCGGTCGAGAACGCCCCCACCCTCGACGTGGGCCGTTTCGTGGAGTCCGGGTGCGTGCGCGGGATGAGCGAGCAGGTGCGCGCGGCGTACGACGCGCCGTTCCCCAGCCAGGACCTCGTCGCCGGCCCGCGGGCGATGCCCGGGCTGGTGCCGACCAGCACCGACGACCCGGCCACCGAGGCCAACCGGGCCGCCTGGGAGGTGCTGGGGCGCTGGGAGAAGCCGTTCCTGGTCGCCTTCTCCGACTCCGACCCGATCACCGGGGCGATGGGGCCGCTGATGAAGAAGCTGGTGCCCGGCACCCGCGAGGTCGAGCACCCGGTGATCGAGCGCGCCGGCCACTTCCTGCAGGAGGACGCCGGCGCCGAGCTCGGCCACGCCGTGGCCGACTTCATCGCCGCGACCTGAGCCGGGCCCCGGCCCGGGTCACAGCCCCATCGCTGCCTCGGCGGCCGCGAGCGGGGGCGGGGTGACCCGGCGGCAGCGTGCCTCCCCGGCGGCGTACGCCGCCTCGAGGGGGCCGGGGTCGGCGGCCAGCTCGGCGTGGCGGCGCTGCAGCGGCTCGAGGACGCCGACGACGGCGTCGGTGACGGCGCGCTTGAGCGCGCCGTAGGTGCTGATGCCGTCGGCGGAGCCGCCGCAGGCCGCCAGCACCTCGAGCAGGTTGGTGACCCCGGGCTTGGTGTCGCGGTCGGCGCGCACCGCGTCGGGCCCGGTCTCGGCGTCGGTGACGGCGCGGGCCACCTTGCGGCGCACGACGTCCGGCGGGTCCAGCAGGGCGACGACCCCGGACAGCTCGGTGCTCGACTTGCTCATCTTCTCGGTGGGGCGCTGCAGGTCCATCACCCGTGCCCCCGTCGGCGCCACGACGACCTCGGGCACCGTGAAGACCTCGCCGTAGGTGCGGTTGAAGCGCAGGGCGAGGTCGCGGGCGAGCTCGACGTGCTGGCGCTGGTCGTCGCCCACCGGCACCTGGGCGGGCCGGTAGAGCAGGATGTCGGCAGCCATCAGCACCGGGTAGGTGAGCAGTGCGGCCCTGCTGGACCCGTTGGCCCGACGCCGCTGCTTGAACTGGATCATCCGGCCCAGCTCGCCGCTGGAGGCGACGCACTCGAGCAGGAACGCCAGCTGTCGGTGCGCGGGCACCCGGCTCTGCACGAACAGGGTGCTGCGCTCGAGACCGACCGCGAGCAGCAGCCGCGCGAGGTCGCTGCTGCGCTCGCGCAGCAGCCGCGGGTCGTGGCCGTCGGTCATCGCGTGCAGGTCGGAGACCCCGACGAAGCAGTCGTGGGCGTCCTGGCCGGCGACGAGCGGCCGCAGCGCGCCCAGCAGATTGCCGAGGGTCGGGGTCCCGGACGGGGTGAGCAGCGAGAGCCGCCGCGCGGTGGAGGTCGTGGCGATGGTGGCCGTGGTCGTGGGGGTGGTCGTGGACATGTCTGCTCCTGGAGGTGGGTGTGCCCACGCGCGGTGCAGGTCCGGAGATGACGAACGGCCGCCCGTGGGCGGCCGTGGGATGAGGGTGTGCTCGATCGGTGGTCCGCCGTCAGGCGGCCCACCACTGCGACGAGGTCGTGGAGGTGATCAGCACGTGAGCACGGTAGCGCCTGCGCGTGTCCGACGTCACCCGGGCGGTAGCGTCGCGGTCGTGCTCGCCTGTTCCGGACCCTCCAGCGTCGTCTTCGACGCCCGCCTCACGGAGTACGACTTCGGCGCCGGCCACCCGATGTCGCCGGTGCGCGTGGACCTGACCATGCGCCTGGCCCAGGGCCTCGGCGTGGTGGGCGGCCCGCAGGGGTTGCGGACCGTGCCGGCGCCGGTCGCGGACGACGACCTGCTGGCCACCGTGCACGAGGCGTCGCTGCTCGAGGCCGTGCAGGACGCCGGTCGCCACGTCCGGCCGCGCCTCGACGTCGGGCTGGGCACCGAGGACAACCCGGTCTTCGCCGGCATGCACGAGGCCGGCGCCCACGTGGTGGGCGCCACGGTCGAGGCCTGTCGCCAGGTCTGGAGCGGGGAGTCGCTGCACTCGGCCAACATCACCGGCGGGCTGCACCACGCCATGCCCGACCGGGTCAGCGGGTTCTGCGTCTACAACGACATCGCGGTCGGCATCCGCTGGCTGCTCGACCAGGGCGTGGAGCGGGTGGCCTACGTCGACATCGACGTCCACCACGGCGACGGCGTCGAGAAGATCTTCTGGGACGACCCGCGGGTGCTGACGGTCTCCCTGCACGAGACCGGCCAGATCCTCTTCCCGGGCACCGGGTCGGCGCAGGACCTGGGCGGACCCGGCGCCGAGGGCAGCGCCGTCAACGTCGCGCTTCCTCCCGGCACCTCCGACGCCGGGTGGCTGCGCGCCTTCCACGCCGTCGTGCCCCCGCTGCTGCGGGAGTTCTCCCCGCAGGTCCTGGTCACCCAGCACGGGTGCGACTCCCACGCCGACGACCCGCTGGCCCACCTGATGCTCTCGGTCGACGGTCAGCGGATGGCCCACCACGCCCTGCACGACCTGGCCCACGAGGTGGCCGACGGCCGGTGGGTCGCGCTGGGCGGCGGCGGCTACGAGCTGGTCTCGGTGGTGCCGCGCTCGTGGACCCACCTCCTGGCGGCCGTGCGCGGCACGCCGCTCGACCCGGACACCGCCACCCCCGACGCCTGGCGCGAGCACGTGCAGCGACTCCTGGGCCAGGTGGCGCCGCGGCGGATGACCGACGGCGTCACCCCCACCTACCAGGACTGGTCCGAGGGCTATGACCCCGACACCTGGCTCGACCGCGCGGTGCAGGCCACCCGGGTGGCCGCCTTCCCCCTGCACGGGCTGGACCCGCAGGCTTGGTGACGGCGGCGCGGCGTGCCCCATCTGGGTGACATGCAAGCCGACACGCCGACAAAACTCAGGTCACTTCAGGTTTCCTCTTCCCCACGAGTCACTCCAGGCCCTATTCTCACCACTGCGTGGCCGTGGAGTCGCCGGCGGGGAAGCCGGCGGACGTGCCGCCCAGGAAGTCGGTGCAATCTCATGGTGACCAGCTCCTCCGGAGACATCTCCGAGGCCAAGTTCCTGACCGTTGCCGAGGTGGCCGCGATGATGCGGGTCTCGAAGATGACGGTCTACCGCCTCGTGCACAACGGAGAGCTGCCCGCCGTCCGGGTCGGCCGCTCGTTCCGCGTGCGCGAGGAGGACGCGAACGAGTACATCCGCAAGTCCTTCTACGACGCCGGCTGAGCCGCCGCACGCGCCCCGCGCCCGCTCTGCGGCCGCCGAGGCGGACGCGATTCTCCGAGCCCGGCACCGGCCCAGTAGGCTGTCGGCGTCCTTCGCGCCTCTGCGCGGGACCACCAGCTGGGAAAGGAACAACCTGTGGGTTCGGTCATCAAGAAGCGGCGCAAGCGCATGGCCAAGAAGAAGCACCGCAAGCTGCTGAAGAAGACGCGCGTCCAGCGTCGCAAGCTCGGCAAGTAGTCGCGGGCCACCGCGCGGGCCACGGGTCCGCGCCGGTGGCGCACCACCTCCTACGTCGTCGGTAGTTCTCGAGGGAATCGGGCGCGAGCATGGGCAAGGTCGTCCTGGTCACCGGGGTCTCACGTGACCTCGGGCGCCGTTTCGCGCGCTCCCTCGCCGCCGACCCCGCCGTCTCGCGGGTGATCGGCGTCGACGTCGTGCCGCCCCGCGGCGACATCGGCGAGGTCTCCTTCGTGCGGGCCGACATTCGCACCCCGGTGATCGCCAAGGTGATCGCCAAGGAGGACGTCGACACCGTCGTCCACATGAGCGTCATCGCCACCCCCGGCAGCGCCGGGGGTCGGGGCACGATGAAGGAGCTCAACGTCATCGGGACGATGCAGCTGCTGGCGGCCTGCCAGCGCGCGCCCGGCGTGCGCGACCTCGTCGTGAAGTCGACGACCACCGTCTACGGCGCCAGCTCGCGCGACCCCGCGATGTTCACCGAGGAGATGGAGCCGCGCCGCGCCCCGCGCGCCGGCTACGCCAAGGACGTCGCCGAGGTCGAGGCCTACGTGCGCGGCTTCGCCCGTCGCCGCGGCGACGTGCGGGTCACCCTGCTGCGCTGCGCCAACGTGGTGGGTCCCCACGTCGAGAGCCCGCTGACCTCCTACCTGCGCCTGCCCGTGGTGCCCACGGTCGCCGGCTACGACCCGCGGCTGCAGCTGTTGCACGAGGACGACCTCTTCGCCGTCCTCCAGCACGCCGTGACCCACGAGGTCGCCGGCACCTTCAACGTCGCCGGCGACGGGGTGCTGATGCTCTCGCAGGCCCTGCGCCGCCTGCGCCGCCCGACCCTGGCGCTGCCCGGCTTCGCCGTCGGCTCGCTCGGCTCGGCCCTGCGCTCGGCCCGGGTCGCCGACTTCTCGCCCGAGCAGGTCGCCTTCCTGACCTACGGCCGCGGCGTCGACACCACCCGGATGCGCAGCGAGCTGGGCTTCCACCCCCCGCCCGCTCCACCGCCGAGGCGCTCACCGACTTCGGCGCGACGCTGCCGCGCACCGGCGGGCGGGCCGAGCGGCTGCTCGACGGGCTGGCCTCGGCCTTCCCCGACCCCGGCGCGGCCGACGCGAGACGGGTCGAGCCCCTGCAGGCGATCGACGGCGACGACGTACGACGAGCACCGGGAGGCCAGCACCATGGGTGACGCCGAGATCATCCCCATCGGCACCCGCGGCCGTCCCGGGCGCGGCACGGGCAAGCAGCCGTCGTCGGCGGCCCGCGGCCTGGCCGGCCCCGGCGCCCCCCCGCGAAGCCGGGCCGGCGCCCGAGCAGCCCCCCGAGGCGCCGACGGCGGCCGAGGAGCCCCAGGGCCGCGACGACCGGTCCGAGCAGCAGCCCGTGGAGCCGGCGGCGGCCGAGCAGGTCACGCCGCCCCGACCGGCGACCACCACCGAGGAGCGCCACCCCTCGGCGGGCATCCCCGTCGGCGACTGGCTCTCGGCCTTCCAGCACGCCGCCCGCGAGCTCTTCGGCGAGGAGTGGGAGGGCCAGCTGGCCCGGTTCCTGGCGTTCCTGCGCCGTCGGGTGACCGGCGACTACGTGGTCGACGAGTACGGCTTCGACGCCGAGGTCACCCAGCGCTTCTTCATGGCCGCCCTGCGCCCGATCGCGCAGAAGTGGTTCCGCATCGAGGTCCGCGGCATCGAGAACATCCCGGCCGAGGGCGGTGCCCTGGTGGTCTCGAACCACTCTGGCACGGTGCCGCTCGACGGCCTGATGACGATGGTGTCCATCCACGACCACGCCGACCGGTTCCTGCGCCCGCTCGGTGCCGACCTGGTCTTCCGGCTGCCGCTGGTCAACGCGCTGGCCCGCAAGGGCGGCGCCACCCTGGCCTGCTCGGAGGACGCCGAGCGGATGCTGCGCGGGGGCGAGCTCGTGGGCGTGTGGCCCGAGGGCTTCAAGGGCATCGGCAAGCCGTACGCCGAGCGGTACAAGCTGCAGCGCTTCGGGCGCGGCGGCTTCGTCTCGGCCGCGCTGCGCACCGGGGTGCCGATCGTGCCGCTCTCGGTCGTGGGCGCCGAGGAGATCTACCCGCTGGTCGGCAACGTGCCCTCGCTGGCGCGGCTGCTGGGGGTGCCCTACATCCCCATCACCCCGCTCTTCCCGCTGCTGGGGCCGCTGGGCCTGGTGCCGCTGCCCTCGAAGTGGCTGCTGGAGTTCGGCGAGCCGGTGCGCACCGACGAGTTCGAGGACGGCGCCGCCGACGACCCGATGCTGGTCTTCAACGTCACCGACCAGGTGCGCGAGACGATCCAGCAGACGCTCTACTCGCTGCTGCGCCAGCGCGAGTCCGTCTTCCGCTGAGCCGGGGTCCCGGAGGTCCCGGAGGTCCCGGGCTCCCCGGGAACCGGAGCAGGCCCCGGAGTAGGCCTCGTGGGTGCCCCGGGGGACCGGTCAGGGCAGGAGCGGGTCGGTGATGCCCTCGACGAGGCCGTTGACCCCGTCGACGATGTCCTCGACCGGGCCGCTGAGCGCACCCGACCCGCCGTTGCCGCCGGCGCCGCCCGTGGGCGTCCCGGTGCCGGGCACGTTGTCGGTGATCGGGCCCAGCGGGCCCTGGTTGGAACCGGTGGTGCCGCCCTGCTGGGAGCCGTTGCCGGCGCCCGGCGCGGGGCTCGAGGGCGGCGTCGGCAGGGCCACGGTGCCCGGGTGCTGGTCGAGGGGGCGCTGCCGGAGCCGTCGGCGCCCTTGGCACCCTTGCCGGGCTGGCGCCCACCCTTGCCCGGGTCGCGCTGCGAGCCGGCCGCCGCCTCGGGGGCGGGGGTGGGCGTCACCAGGTCGCCCAGCAGCGCCTCGGCGGCGTTGACCAGGAAGGCCGGCACCTGGCCGATGGTGGTGCCGGGGCAGGTGGGGCACAGCTGCTGGGTCGTCTGGTCGATCTCGGCGAGCAGGGTGCCGGCCGTGACCAGCACCTCCTGGGCGGTGGCCGGAAGGACCGCGGAGAGGTCCTCGAGGGCGCCCATGCTCTCGACGGTGAACTGCTGCAGCTCCACGATCGAGGTCTCGTCGCCGGTCTCGGCGTAGTCGCCGATCAGCACCTGGCTGGCCTCGGAGGTCTGGTCGGTGAAGGCGATCAGGGTGTTCTCGATGGCGACGAGGTCCTGGCCCTGCTCGTCGCGCGAGAGGGCGTCGACCTCGGCCAGGCGACCGGCCGCGTGGGAGAGCAGGCTCTCGCCGCGACGCTCGTCGCTGGTGCTGACGCCGGTCGAGATGTTCTCCATCGCCCGCTTGAGCGGGTAGAGGACGTCGCCGGGCAGCGCCGACTGGGAGGCGACCGCCATGGTGCTCGAGGCGCCCACGATGGCCAGGCCGCCGACGGCGGCGGCCAGGCGCCGGTCGCGTCGGGTGCGCTGGGGGGCGACGGTCAGGCGGGCCGCGGTCGCCGGGGACGCGGCGTTCGCCGGTCGCAGCTCGGTGGCGGCGGCGGTCATCAGCCGCTCGCGCAGGTCGGCCACGAACTCGGGGCGGGCCTGGGGCTGCGGGCTGGTGCGCAGGGCGCCCACGACGTCGAGCAGGGCGTCGAACCGCGCGTCATCGACCGGTCGACCCGCAGCGCGGGCCTCGACCAGTGCGTCGAACTCCTCGGCGCGTCGTCGCGCCGCGAACACGGGGCTCATCGGTGGCGTCCTTCTCCGAAGTCGGGGTGGGTCGGCGAGACGTCGTGGTGACGTCTCGACACCCCGCTCAACGACCGGTCGCGACGGTTGGTTACGGGCTGTGACGCAGGCGTCACCGGGCTCGTCACCGCAACCCCTCCGGCATCAGCTTGGCCAGGTTGCGCACCCCGCGCAGCTGCAGCTGCTTGATGGCGCCGTCGCTGCGACCCAGGACCGCGGCGGTCTCGGCGATGCTCATGCCCTGGAGGAAGCGCATCACCAGGCAGTCGCGCTGCTCGTCGGGCAGCTCGGTCAGCGCCTGGAGCAGGATCTCGTTGGTCAACCCGGCCAGCACGAGGGCCTCGGGGCCCTCGGTGGCGTCGTCGTGCTGGCCCATGTCCTCGGTGGTCATCTCGAGGCGGGTGCGCCCGGCCTTGAAGTGGTCGGTGGCCAGGTTGCGGGCGATGGTCATCAGCCAGGCGCCGAAGTCCTTGCCCTGCCAGCGGAACCCCTGCATCGAGCGCAGCGCCCGGAAGAAGGTCTCGGAGGTGAGGTCCTCGGCCAGCGTCGCCGAGCGGGTGCGGTGGAAGAGGAAGCGGTAGACCGAGCCCTGGTAGTGGTCGTAGAGCAGCCCGAAGGCGTCGACGTCGCCCTGGCGGGCGAGCTCGACCAGCGCGATCAGCCGCGTGCGGTCGTCGGCGGACTCCTCCGAGGACGTGGCGAGGGCGCTGTCGTCGTAGCCGCCCGGCGGGGGCACCCCGGTGCCCGGGTCGGCCTCGATGTGCAGGCTGTCGTCGGCCACGGTCTGCAGCAGCAGGTCGACCAGCCGCGCCGGGGGAGCCCCGGGCAGTGCCGCGGCGGCCAGGGCCGGGGTCGGGGCGAGGGGCGAGAGGGCGTCGTCGAGGGCGCGGAGCACGAGGCGTCGCAGGGCGTCGAAGCCGTGCGTCACGTCGGCGTGCGGCGCCATCAGGTGTTCCCTCCCATGCACGCTCTCTCCCAGAGCGACTCCGAGGGTACGACGGATCGGGGTCGCTGGGAACCGAAACAGTCGTATACCGAAAAAGTTTCTCCCGATGCGGGAGGCGCGCGCCGCCGGCCGGTCCAGACCAGCGTCGGGGGTGGAGGAGGCAGGCGGCCCGGTCAGTGGCGACGCGAGCGCAGCGCCACCCCGGCCGCCACGGTGCCGCTGACCGCACCGGCCGCGGCGCCCAGCACCAGCCCGGCCCGGGCCGCCTTGCGCCCGGTGCGGTAGTCGCGGATCCGCCAGCCCGCCTCGCGTGCGTGGGCGCGCAGTCGCGCGTCCGGGTTGATGGCGCACGGGTCGCCCACCATGCTCAGCATCGGCAGGTCGTTGAAGGAGTCGGAGTAGGCCGAGCACGCGGCGAGGTCGAGCTGCTCGCGCTCGGCCAGCGCGCGCACCGCCTCCGCCTTGGCCGGGCCGTGCAGCATGTCGCCGACCAGCCGGCCGGTGTAGACGCCGTCGTGGTGCTCGGCGACCGTGCCCATCGCCCCGGTCAGCCCGAGCCGGCGGGCGATCACCTGGGCGATCTCGATGGGGGCCGCGGTCACCAGCCACACCCGCTGGCCCTGGTCGAGGTGGAGCTGGGCCTGCGCGCGCGTGCCGGGCCAGATCCGGTGCGCCATGGCCTCGTCGAAGATCTCCTCGGTGAGCTCCTGCAGCTCGGCGACGGTGTGGCCGGCGATGAAGCCGAGCGCGGAGTTGCGGGCGTCGGCGACGTGCTCGGGGTCCTCGACCCCCACGACGCGGAAGTAGGCCTGCTTCCAGGCGGCGCCCGCGATCTCGCGCGTGGTGAAGAACTTGCGCCGGTGCAGGCCGCGGGCGAGGTGGAAGATGCTCGCGCCCTGCATGATCGTGTTGTCGACGTCGAAGAACGCCGCCGAGGTGGGGTCGCTGGGGGTCACCAGCGCCGACTCGACCTCCGCCGCGGCGGCCGCGGCCTCGCCCGCCAGCGTGGAGCGTTGCTGGAGGTTCGGCAGGGTCCGGCGCTCGGCGGGCGGGGTCACGCCGCCACCCTAGGAGAATGTGGCCGCCGCTCCCAGGGCCCGCGCCGTCGCGATGTGGGAGCATCGCCGGATGGACCAGGGCACCACGCAGGGGCGTCCCGTCGACGACGAGCACGCCGCCCCACCACCGGGGGACCTCAGCGACCTCGTCGTCGTCGCGGCGGCCGAGTCGCCCGACAAGCTGGCGCTGGTCGAGGCCGACGGGCGCAGCGTGACCTGGGCCTGCCTCGAGGACGAGGTGGCGCGGCTGGCCCACGGCTTCTCCGAGGTGGGCGTGGTCGCCGGCTACCGCGTGGTGCTGGCGCTGGAGAACACCATCGAGTTCGTCACGACCTACCTGGCGGTCCTGCGCGTGCACGCGGTCGCGGTGCCGGTGAACCCCCGCTCGACCGTCGACGAGCTGACCCGGGTGCTGGCCGACTCCGGCAGCCGGCTCGTGGTCGCGGGCCCCGCCGCCCTCGACGTCGTACGCCGCGCGGTCGCGGGGCTGGCGTCCGTCGAGCTGCCCGCCGACCTGCGGGCGCGCGCCGCCGACCCGCGGGTGGTCGTGGCGGGTGCCGACCCCGAGCCGGGGGAGTGGGCCCACGCGGCGCTGCGCGAGGACCCGGCCCCGGTGCCGGTGCCCCGGGTGCGCGACCCCGAGCGGCTCGCGGTGCTGCTCTACACCTCCGGCACCTCGGGGCACCCGCGGGCCGCGATGCTCAGCCACCGGGCCCTGCTGGCCGACATCGACCAGCTGGGAGCCGTCGAGCCGCCGATGATGCACGGCGACGACGTCGTGCTGGGGGTGCTGCCCCTCTTCCACGTCTACGGGCTGAACGCCGTGCTGGGCAGCGTCCTGCGCCACCGCGCCAAGCTGGTGCTGGTGCGCGAGTACGACCCCCAGACGATCCTCGACGTCGTCGACGACGAGGCGTGCAGCGTGCTGCCCCTGGCTCCGCCGGTCTTCCGGCACTGGCGCGACGACGACTCCCTCGCCGAGCGGCTCGGCCCGGTGCGGCTGGTCCTCTCGGGCTCGGCGCCGCTCGACCCCGCGTCGGTCGCGCTGTTCACCGCCGCCACCGGGCTGGCGGTGCACCAGGGCTACGGGCTCACCGAGGCGGCGCCCGTGGTGACCAGCACCCTGTGCTCGCTGCCCGACGCCCCGGTCCCGGGCTCGGTGGGCCGGGCGCTGCCCGGCGTCGAGGTGCGCCTGGTCGACGAGGCCGGGCGCTCCAGCGAGCCCGGTGACCCCGGTGAGATCCAGGTGCGCGGCGAGAACCTGTTCAGCGGCTACTGGCCCGACGGCGCCGACGGGCCCGACGCCGAGGGCTGGTTCGCGACCGGCGACGTCGGGCTGCTCGACCCGCACGGAGAGCTGTTCCTCGTCGACCGGCTCAAGGAGCTGGTCATCGTCTCGGGCTTCAACGTCTACCCCACCGAGGTCGAGGAGGTCGTCCGGGAGGTCGAGGGGGTGCGCGAGGCCGCGGTCATCGGCGTCGAGGACGCCGCGACGGGCGAGGCGGTGGTGGCCTACGTGGTCGCCCCCGGCGCCGAGCCCGGGGCGGTCGTCGCCGCGGTGCGCGAGCGCTGCGAGGAGCGGCTGGCGCGCTTCAAGGTGCCCAGCCGCGTCGAGGTCGTCGACTCGCTGCCGGTCACGGTGACCGGCAAGGTCCGCAAAGGCTCGCTGCGGGCCGAGGAGCGGCGCCGCCACCTGGAGCTGCTCGGATGAGCGCCCCGCAGCCGCGGGTGCGCCTGCTGACCCGGCCGGGGTGCCACCTGTGCGACGAGGCCCGGGCCGTGGTGGAGGCGGTCTGCGCCGAGCTCGGCGAGGGCTACGACGAGCTGTCGATCGACGGCGACGCCGAGCTGACCCGCCGCTACGGCGAGGAGATCCCGGTGACCTTCGTCGACGGTCGCCAGCACGACTACTGGCGCGTGGACCCCGGGCGGCTGCGTCGCGCGCTGGGTGCCTGAGCCGACCCGTCGCAGCGCCGGGGCGCCCCGGTGGGCGTGGGGGTTCTCACATGTGCTAGCCCACCCTCCGGACGCTCGCCGGCTCGGTTTGTTCTCGCGTTCACAAACTCCTACAGTGGCGAGGTCGCTCGGACGATCAGGGGCTCCTCGGTCCCCGTCCCGCGGCTGGGCATGGAGAGCACTGAAGTGACCGAACGGACCCCTTCCGAGGCGTCGCGGGACATCCCCGAGGCGACCGTCGCGCGGCTGCCGGTCTACCTGCGAGCCCTCACCGGGCTCTCCGAGGCAGGGACCGCCACCTGCTCCAGCGAGGACCTCGCGACCGCGGCCGGGGTCAACAGCGCCAAGCTGCGCAAGGACCTGTCCTACCTGGGCAGCTACGGCACCCGCGGGGTCGGCTACGACGTCGAGTACCTGCTCTACCAGATCGCCCGCGAGATCGGCGTGACCCAGGACTGGCCCGTGGTCATCGTCGGCATCGGCAACCTCGGCCACGCCCTGGCCAGCTTCTCCGGCTTCCGCAGCCGCGGCTTCCGGGTCGTCGCGCTGCTCGACGCCGACCCGCGCCGCCACTCCGAGGTCGTGGCCGGCGTCGACGTGCGCCCCTTCTCCGACCTCGAGGCGATCGTGCACGAGCACGGCGTCGCCATCGGCGTCATCTCCACCCCCGCGCCCGCCGCCCAGGACGTCGCCGACCACATGGTCGCCGCCGGCATCCGCAGCATCCTCAACTTCGCCCCGACCGTGCTCGCCGTCCCCGACGGGGTCGACGTGCGCAAGGTCGACCTGTCCATCGAGCTGCAGATCCTCGCCTACCACGAGCAGCGCAAGGCCCTGGGTGCCGCGGGCGTCGCCCGCGGCGCCGGTGGCGAGCTGGAAGGAAGGCCCGCATGAGCGTCCTGGTCGTGGGCATCTCCCACAACTCCGCCCCCGTCTCGCTGCTCGAGCGGGTGGCCGGCACCGACGACGACAGCGTCGCCAAGCTGGTCGCCGCCGCCTCGGCGGCCGCGCACGTCTCCGAGGCCGCGGTCATCTCGACCTGCAACCGCCTCGAGGTCTACGCCGACGTCGACCGCTTCCACGGCTCGGTCGAGGAGCTCTCGACGCTGCTGGTCGACCGGGCCGGCGAGAGCACCGAGACGATGCTGCCGCACCTCTACGTCCACTACGACGACGGCGCGGTCTCCCACCTCTTCCAGGTCGCGGCCGGGCTCGACTCGATGGCCGTCGGCGAGGGCCAGATCCTCGGCCAGACCCGCGAGGCGCTGCGGCTGGGCCAGGAGCTCGGCACCGTCGGCCCCGCGCTCAACAGCCTCTTCCAGCAGGCCCTGCGGGTGGGCAAGCGCTCGCGCGCCGAGACCGACATCGACCGGGCCGCGCCCTCGCTGATCACCTCCGCGCTGCGCCGCGCCAGCGACAGCCTCGGCGACGTGGCCGGGCGGCGGGTCGCCGTCCTCGGCGCCGGCTCGATGGCCGGCCTCGCGACCGCGACCATGGCCCGCCACGGCGCCGCCGACATCGTGGTGCTCAACCGCACCGCCGAGCGCGCCGACCGGCTGGCCCGCGAGTACGGCGCCCGCACCGCCCCCGTCTCCGACCTCGGCGCGGCCGTGGCCGAGGCCGACCTGCTGGTCACCTGCACCGGCGCCACCGGCGTCCAGGTCGGGGTCGACCTGCTGGAGCAGGCGCTCCAGGGAGGTCGCCGGCTCACCGTCATCGACCTCGCGCTGCCCCACGACGTCGACCCGGCCGCGGCCGAGCTCGACGGGCTGAGCCTGATCAACCTCGCCAGCCTCGCCAGCGAGGTCGACGACACCGAGGCCGGCACCGAGGTGCGGGCGGTGCGCGACATCGTCACCGAGGAGGTCGCGGCGTTCCTCACCGCGCGCCGCCAGGCCAGCGTGACCCCCACCGTCGTCGCGCTCCGCTCGATGGCCACCGGCGTCGTCGACGCCGAGATGTCGCGCCTCGAGAGCCGCCTGCCCGAGCTCGACCCCGCCGCGCGCGCCGAGGTGCTGCACACCGTGCGGCGGGTGGCCGACAAGCTGCTGCACGAGCCCACGGTCCGGGTGCGCGAGCTGGCCAACGAGACCGGCGCGGTCTCCTACGCCGCCGCGCTGGCCGAGCTCTTCGCCCTCGACCCCGAGGCGGTCTCCGCCGTGACCCGACCGGGAGGGCTGTCGTCGTGACCACCGACCACCACGCCCAGCAGCCGCCGGTGCGGGTCGGCACCCGCCGCTCGCTGCTCGCGACCACCCAGTCGGGCCACGTCGCCGCGATGATCCGCGAGCGGCTGGGCCGCGAGACCGTGCTCGTCGAGGTGACCACCGACGGCGACCGCAGCCAGGCCGCGGGCACGCCGCTGGTCGGCGCGTCGTCCACCGGCGTCTTCGTCAGCGCCCTGCGCGACGCGCTGCTGCGCGGCGAGGTCGACGTGGCCGTGCACTCGCTCAAGGACGTGCCCACCTACCCCGCGGAGGGCATCGTGCTCGCGGCGGTGCCGCAGCGCGAGGACCCCCGCGACGCCGTGGTCGCCCGCGACGGGCTGACCATCGGCGAGCTGCCCGTCGGCTCGGTCGTCGGCACCGGCTCGCCGCGCCGCGCCGCCCAGCTGCACGCCCTCGGGCTCGGTTTGGAGGTGCGTGGCGTTCGTGGGAACGTCGACACCCGGATCGGCAAGGTCCGCAGCGGCGACTACGACGCCGTCGTGCTGGCTCGGGCCGGCCTGTCCCGCATCGATCGGCTCGCGGAGGTCACCGAGGTGCTCGACCCCCTCCAGGTGCTGCCCGCCCCCGGGCAGGGCGCGCTGGCGGTCGAGTGCCGCGCCGACGACGAGCTGGCCGAGGCGCTGCGGGCGCTCGACGACGCGCCCACCCGCGCGGCGGTCGACGCCGAGCGTGCGGTGCTGTCGACGCTCGAGGGCGGCTGCTCGGCCCCGATCGGGGCGCTGGCGGAGGTCGTCGAGGGTGAGGACGGCGAAGAGCTGTGGGTGAGGGCCGTGGCGCTCTCGCCCGACGGGACGCTCTCGGTGCGGATGTCCGCGACCGGGACGCCCTCCGACGCCGTGGGCGTCGGGACCCGGTTGGGAGCAGAGATGCTCGCCGACGGGGCAGGACAGCTGGGCCAGCCAGGTCCAGCAGCCACCACTGAAGCAGACAAGGTGCGAGACGCATGACGCGAGGCAAGACCACGACCGACCCGACCGAGCGGACCCGCGGCTGGGTGTCGTTCGTCGGCAGCGGCCCCGGCGACCCCGACCTGATGACCCTGCGCGCGGTCGAGCTGCTGCGCCAGGCCGAGGTGGTCGTCACCGAGTCACCCGAGCACGCGGAGCTGGTCTCCCGGCTGCTGGGCCTGCCCGCCCCCGACGCGGAGGCGCCCGAGCAGGACGCCGGCCCCGAGGTCGTCGACGGCGGCTTCGGCGAGGACGGCCAGCCGCTGACCCACGCCGCGCGCGCCAAGGTGGTGGTCAAGCACGCCAAGAAGGGCCGGCGCGTGGTCCGGCTGATGACCGGCGACCCCTTCCTCTACGCCTCCGGCCCCGAGGAGGCGCAGGCCTGCGCCAAGGCCGGCATCGGCTTCGAGATCGTCCCCGGCGTCTCCTCGGTCTCCGCGGTCCCGGCCTACGCCGGCATTCCGCTGACCACCAAGGACCACCGCGAGGTCGCGGTCGTGACCTGCGACGGCAGCGTCGACTGGAGCCAGTACGCCGACGACCGCACCCTGGTGCTGCTCTCCGGCGTCGGCCAGGTCGCCGACATCGCCAAGGCGCTGGTCTCGGCCGGCCGCTCGCCCTCGACCCCGGTCGCGATGACCCGGGTGGGCACCACCACCGAGCAGTCCACCCTCACCTCGACGCTGGCCGACGTGGGCGCCGACGCCCGCGCCGCCCGGATGTCGCCGCCGGCGGTCATCGTCATCGGCAAGGTCGTCGACCTGCGCGAGACCCTGTCGTGGTTCGAGACGAAGCCGCTCTTCGGCTGGCGGGTCCTGGTGCCGCGCACCAAGGACCAGGCCGGTCCGCTGACCACCCGCCTGCGCGGCTACGGCGCCGTGCCCGAGGAGGTCCCCACGATCTCCGTCGAGCCGCCCCGCAACCCCCAGCAGATGGACAAGGCCGTGCGCGGCCTGGTCGAGGGCCGCTACGAGTGGATCGCCTTCACCTCCGTCAACGCCGTGAAGGCGGTGCGCGAGAAGTTCGAGGAGTACGGCCTCGACGCGCGTGCGTTCTCGGGCCTGAAGATCGCCGCCGTCGGCGACAAGACCGCCGGCGCCATCGCCGACTGGGGCCTGCGCGCCGACCTGGTGCCCTCGGGCGAGCAGTCCGCGGCCGGCCTGCTGGCCGACTGGCCCGAGTACGACGACGTGCTCGACCCGATCAACCGGGTCTTCCTGCCCCGCGCCGACATCGCCACCGAGAACCTCGTCGCCGGCCTGGTCGACCTGGGCTGGGAGTGCGACGACGTCACCGCCTACCGCACCGTGCGGGCCACCCCGCCGCCGGCGCCCACGCGGGACGCCATCAAGTCGGGCAAGTTCGACGCGGTCGTCTTCACCTCCTCCTCCACGGTGCGCAACCTGGTCGGGATCGCGGGCAAGCCGCACCCCTCCACCGTCATCGCGGTGATCGGTCCGGCCACGGCCAAGACCGCCGAGGAGCACGGGCTGCGCGTCGACGTGCTCTCGCCCAAGCCCGACGTCGAGGTGCTCACCGACGCGCTCGCCGACTTCGGCGCCGCCCGCCGACTGGCGCTGGTCGAGGAGGGCCAGCCGGTCACCAAGCCGTCGGAGCGCAAGCCCGCGGCCCGGCGTCGCGCGACCTCGCGGTCCTGAGCGGGGCGGGGCAGCCACGGTGAGCAACGAACCGGTCGAGCCCGCGGCGCTGCGCGGACCCGTGGTGCGCCCGCGGCGCCTACGCACCACCCCGGCGCTGCGCCGGATGGTGGCGGAGACCCAGGTGGCCCCGCGCCAGCTGGTGCTGCCGCTGTTCGTGCGCGAGGGCATCAGCGAGCCGCAGCCGATCTCCTCGATGCCCGGCGTCGTGCAGCACACCCGCTCCAGCCTGCTGGCCGCGGTCGCCGAGGCGGCCGAGCTCGGGCTGGGCGGGGTGATGCTCTTCGGCATCCCCGAGACCCGCGACGCCACCGGCTCCGGCGGCGTCGACCCCGCGGGCATCCTCAACCTCGCCATCACCGACGTCGTCGGCGAGGTCGGCGACGCGCTGACGGTGATGAGCGACCTGTGCCTCGACGAGTTCACCGACCACGGGCACTGCGGCCTGCTCACCCCCGACGGGCGCGTCGACAACGACCGCACGCTCGCGGCGTACGCCGAGATGGCGCGCGCGCAGGCGCACGCCGGGGTCGACATGGTCGGGCCCAGCGGGATGATGGACGGCCAGGTCGCGGTGGTGCGCGAGGCGCTCGACGCCGCCGAGCACACCGACGTCTCGATCCTGGCCTACTCCGCGAAGTACGCCTCGGCGTTCTACGGCCCCTTCCGCGAGGCCGTCGACTCGTGCCTCGAGGGCGACCGGCGCACCTACCAGCAGGACCCCGCCAACGCGGTCGAGGGCGTGCGCGAGGCGCTGCTCGACGTCGCCGAGGGCGCCGACCTGGTGATGGTCAAGCCGGCCCTGGCCTACCTCGACGTGCTGCGCCGGGTGCGCGACGCCGTCGACGTGCCGGTGGCTGCGTACAACATCTCCGGCGAGTACGCCATGGTCGAGGCCGCGGCCGCCAACGGCTGGATCGACCGCGAGCCGGCGATCCTCGAGACGCTCGGCTCGATCCACCGCGCCGGCGCTGACGTGATCCTGACCTACTGGGCGGCCGAGGCCGCCCGCCTGCTGCGCGCCTGAGCGCCCAAGGCGAGGAGCCCCGACCGGTGACCGGTCGGGGCTCCTCGCGCGTGGTGGGGGGCTACTTGCCCATGTAGTCCTTCACGCACTTGTCGAAGGGGTCGTTGTTGCTCAGGATGTTGTCGACGTAGCCGTCGAGGGTGCACTGCAGCACCGCCTGGGCGTAGCCGAGCACCTCGTCGACGACCGAGACGCTGGTCGAGGGCAGGGCCGGCAGCGTCGGGGTGGGCGCGCCGGGGATGCCCAGGCCGCCGCCGGAGCCGCCGTTGCCGCCGCCGACCGGGCCGCTGGGCTCGGCGGGGGAGGTGGGCTCGGGCTCGGGAGCCGGCTCGGAGGAGCCGCCGCCGGGAGGCGTGGCCGGCTGCTGCTGGCCGCCCTGCTGCGGGCTCTTGGTGGGCTTGGGCGGCTTGGGCGGGGTGTACGACGGGTCGGGCGCGAAGGTGGCGGCGGCCAGGGTGTTGGTGGGCACCGAGGTGTAGTCGCCGGACATGTAGGCGTCCATGATCGAGAGGACCAGGTCGACGTACTCGGTGGAGTTGTTGTAGCGGAAGACCGCCTTCTCCTGGCCCGCCGTGGTCGACAGGTCGTCCTCGCCGGAGCAGAGGTAGACGGCCGAGCCGAGCGCGGCGTCGTCGATGTCCTGGGGGTTGCGCTGGCCGTCGCCGTCGGCGTCGACGCCCACGACCGACCAGGTCGAGGGGATGAACTGCATCGGGCCGATGGCCCGGTCGAAGGTGGTGTCCTTGTCGAACTGGCCGGCGTCGGTGTCGCGGATCAACGCGGTGCCGCGCTTGCCGTTGAGGGCGATGCCGTAGATGCCGGGGCGGGCGACGCCCTCGTCGTCGAGCACGTTGCCGCCGTAGCGGCCGTGGTCGGACTCGACGCGGCCGATCGCCGCGACCAGCTGCCAGGTGATGTTGCAGGACTTGTCGGCCTCGTTGATGACCGTCTCGGCGCGCTGGTAGGCGGCCAGGGCGGCGGAGGGGATGTCGGCGTTGGAGGCGGTGGCCACGACGCGCTGGGCGTTCTTGCCGCGCAGGCCGGCGGCGACGACGTCGCCGGTCGACACGCTCGCGGGGGCCTCGATCGCCTCGGTCGGCACGCTGCTGCCGTCGGGCAGCGCGGAGACCTCGGGGGCCTCGACCTCCTCGGAGGCGTTGACCGTCGCGGGGGAGACCCCGACCAGGCTGGCGGTCACTGCCGCCGACAGCAGACCGAGCGGCACCAGGGCCGTCGCCTTCTGCAGGCGTCCCAAACGCTGTGCGGACATCGAGTCTTCTCCCCTTGGTTCTGCCGGTGGATCTGCTGGTGGGCCGTGCTCCCTCAAGCACTCTGTGACCGACCTAACGATCCTCCCATACCGACGTTACGGGCACTGCCGTTCGCCGGAGGTGGGCCGGGAGGCCCTCGGCCCCCCGGTCCTCCACCATGCCCCCAGGTCAGCGGGCACAAACCAGCGTCCCGGACCGGCGCACGGTGTCGGGGGCCGCGCGTGGGCCGCAGTGGGCTGGACCACCCCCGCCCCCGCGCGGGCGGGCACCGGCGTGACGGGCTTGTGGGGCATGAGGACAATGGCCGGGTGAGCCAAGGTCTGCAGCCCGTGACGACCGACGCCTCGGCGGAGATGTTCCGCCGGGCCCACCGCGTGACCCCCGGTGGGGTGAACTCGCCGGTGCGCGCGTTCAACGCCGTCGGCGGCACCCCCCGCTTCATCCGCTCCGCGCAGGGCGCGTGGCTGCACGACGTCGACGGCAACGCCTACGTCGACCTGATCTGCTCGTGGGGCCCGATGCTGATGGGCCACGCCCACCCCGAGGTGCTCGAGGCGGTGCAGGCGGCGGTCGCGCGCGGCACGTCGTACGGCACCCCGACCGAGCCGGAGGTGGAGCTGGCCGAGGAGATCGTCGAGCGCACCTCGGTCGAGAAGGTCCGCTTCGTCTCCTCCGGCACCGAGGCCACCATGTCGGCGATCCGCCTGGCGCGCGGCTTCACCGGTCGTGACGTCGTGGTGAAGTTCGCCGGCTGCTACCACGGCCACGTCGACGCGCTGCTGGCCTCGGCCGGCTCGGGGCTGGCCACCTTCGCGGTGCCCGGCACCCCCGGTGTGCCGGCGTCCTCGACCGAGCTGACGCTGGTGCTGCCCTACAACGACCGGGCCGCGGTCGAGGCGGTCTTCGCCGAGCACGGCGACCGGATCGCCTGCCTGGTCACCGAGGCCGCCCCCGGCAACATGGGCGTGGTGCCGCCGGAGCCGGGCTTCAACGAGTTCCTGGCCGCGACCTGCGCGCGCCACGGCGCGCTGTTCGTCAGCGACGAGGTGATGACCGGCTTCCGGGCCTCGCGGCAGGGCCAGTGGGGCCTCGACGGGGCGGTCGAGGGCTGGCGCCCCGACCTGGTGACCTTCGGCAAGGTGATGGGCGGCGGCTTCCCGGCCGCGGCCTTCGGCGGTCGCGCCGACGTGATGGGCCACCTCTCGCCGGAGGGGCCGGTCTACCAGGCCGGCACGCTGTCGGGGAACCCCGTCGCCACCACCGCCGGCCTGGCCATGCTGCGGCTGGCCACCCCCGAGGTCTACGACCACCTGAACCGCACCGGCGAGACCATCAAGACCGCCGCCGCCGAGGCCCTCACGGCCGCCGGCGTCGCGCACACGATCCAGTCGACCGGCACCATGTTCTCCGTCTTCCTCGCCGAGGGCCCGGTGCGCGACTTCGACGACGCCTCGCGCACCGACACCGCGGCGTACGGCGCCTTCTTCCACGCCATGCTCGAGCGCGGTGTCTACCTGCCGCCCTCGGCGTACGAGGCCTGGTTCCTCTCCGCCGCCCACGACGACCGCGCCGTGCAGACCGTGCTCGACGCGCTGCCCGAGGCCGCCCGTGCGGCCGCCGCGACCGAGAGGCCCCAGCGATGACCGGCACCCCCGACACGATCGTCCACCTGCTGCGCCACGGCGAGGTGCACAACCCCGAGGGCGTGCTCTACGGCCGCCGCGACGGCTTCCACCTCTCCGACCTGGGCCGGCGGATGGCCGACCGCGTCGCCGAGCAGATCGGGCACCGCGACATCGTGCACGTGCGCTCCTCGCCGCTGGAGCGCGCCCAGGAGACCGGCCGCCCGCTCGCCGCGACGCTCGGGCTCGACATCGTCACCGACGAGCGGGTCATCGAGTCGGCCAACGTCTTCGAGGGCGAGCAGTTCGGCCCCGGCAAGAACGCGCTGAAGAAGCCGTCGACCTGGCGGCACCTGTGGAACCCGTTCAAGCCGTCGTGGGGCGAGCCCTACAAGGAGATCGTCGAGCGGATGATGGCCGCGGTGCACGAGGCCCGCGAGGCGGCCACCGGCCACGAGGCCGTGCTGGTCTCCCACCAGCTGCCGATCTGGACGACCCGCCTGGCCGCCGAGGGCCGCTCCTTCCTGCACGACCCCCGCAAGCGCCAGTGCACGCTGTGCTCGCTGACCTCCTTCCACTTCGTCGGCGAGCGGCTCGCGCAGGTCTCGTACTCCGAGCCCGCCGGCGACCTGATCCCCACCGGGGACCGCTCCGCGCCGTTCTCGGCCGGCGGGGCCCCGGAGGAGAAGCGGCCTTGACCCCTCGCCCCCGCCGGGCCGCCCTCGCGGCGGCCCTGCTGCTGCCGCTCGCCGGCTGCTCGTCGCTGGCCGGCACCAACGACGCCGGCTACGTGCCCGGCGACGGCCAGGTCGTCGAGTACGAGGTCGGCGACCGCGAGGGCCCCATCGAGCTCTCCGGCGAGACCGTCGACGGCGGCCGCTACGACCTGGCCGAGCAGCGCGGCAAGGCGGTCGTGGTCAACGTGTGGTGGAGCGGCTGCGGGCCGTGCATCAAGGAGATGCCGATGCTCACCGAGGCCGCCGACGAGCTCGGCGACGACGTCGCCTTCGTCGGGATCAACATCCGCGACAACTCCGCGGCCGACGCGCAGGTCTTCGAGGACCGGCTCGGCGTCGACTACCCCTCGATCTACGCCCCCGACGGGCAGGCCCTGCTGGCCTTCCCCGGGCGCACCTCGCCCAAGGCGACCCCCTCGACGCTCGTGCTGGACCCCGAGGGCCGGGTGGCGTCGGTGATCAGCGGGGAGATCCCGTCGAAGACGACGCTGCTGACCCTGGTCGAGTCGGCCCAGGAGACGGGCCAGTGACCGACTGGCTCCAGCAGACCGCCTCGTCGGGCTCGCTGGCCCTCGCGGTGCCCGTGGCCGTGCTGGCCGGGCTGGTCTCGTTCTTCAGCCCCTGCGTGCTGCCGCTGTTGCCGGGCTACTTCTCCTACGCCACCGGGCTCTCGGGCGCCGACATCGCCGAGGGCCGCGGCAGCCGCGGCCGGATGGTCGCCGGCTCGGTGCTCTTCGTGGCCGGCTTCGGCGCGGTCTTCGTGACGCTCGGGGCGCTGGCGGGCTCGGTGAGCACCTGGCTGCGCGTCAACCAGTCGACGCTGAGCTTCTGGCTGGGGCTGTTCACCATCGTGCTGGGCCTGGCCTTCGTCGGGCTCGTCCCGTGGCTGCAGCGCGACCTGCGGGTGCACAAGGTGCCCGCGGTGGGCCTGGGCGCCGCCCCGGTGCTCGGCTTCCTCTTCGGCCTGGGATGGACCCCCTGCATCGGCCCGACGCTGGGTGTGATCCTCGGGCTCGGCTACAGCGAGGGCACCGCCGGGCGCTCCGCGCTGCTGCTGGCCTTCTACACCCTGGGCCTCGGCGTGCCCTTCGTGCTCGCCGGGCTGCTGTGGCGCCGCGCCCTGGGCGCCTTCGCCTGGGTGCGCCGCCACCAGGCGTGGGTGACCCGCGCCGGCGGCGTGATGATGGTGGCGGTCGGGGTGCTGCTGGTCACCGGCTGGTGGGACTACGCGGTGACCTGGCTGCAGGGCGAGCTGGTCTCCGACTTCGAGGTGGCGATATGACCGACGCTCCTCCCGAGGTGCGCCCCGAGGGTCGCCGCGCCGCCGGCGAGCTGACCCCGCGCGAGCTGGGCCGCTGGGCCTGGCGCCAGCTGACCTCGATGCGCACCGCGCTGATCCTGCTGCTGCTCCTGGCCCTGGCCGCCGTGCCGGGCTCGATCGTGCCGCAGCAGGGCGTCGACGCCCTCGCCGCGTCGCGCTGGCGCGAGGACCACCCGCGCCTGACCCCGGTCTACGAGTGGCTCGACCTCTTCGACGTCTACGGCTCGGTCTGGTTCGCGGCCATCTACGTGCTGCTGATGGTCAGCCTGGTGGGCTGCATCATCCCGCGCACCCTCGTCTACGCCCGCAACATCCGGGCGGTCCCGCCCGCGGCGCCGCGCAACCTGACCCGGCTGCCCGACCACGCGTCGTACGACAGCGACGAGGGGGTCGAGGAGGTCCTCGAGCAGGCGCGCGCCGAGCTGCGCCGCCGCCGCTACCGGCTGCGCCCGGCCGACCCCGACGGCCCCGGGGCCGGCGCGGTCTCCGCGGAGCGCGGCTACCTGCGCGAGGTCGGCAACCTCGTCTTCCACCTCTCGATCATCGTGGTGCTGGTGGGCTTCGCGATGGGCAGCCTGCTCGGCTACAAGGGCGGCGTGATCGTGCTGGTCGGCAACGGCTTCTCCAACAACCTGACCCAGTACGACGACTTCGTGCCCGGCTCGGCGTTCTCCGCCGACGAGATGGAGCCGTTCTCCTTCGACGTCGAGGACTTCGAGGTCGAGTGGCTCACCGAGGGTCGCGCCCAGGGCCAGGCCCGCAACTTCGTGGCCCAGCTGCGCTACCGCGAGGAGCCCGGCGCCGAGGAGCGGGACTACGCCCTGCGGGTCAACCACCCGCTGCAGATCGGCGACTCCGAGGTCTTCCTCGTCGGCCACGGCTACGCACCGGTGATCACGGTGCGCGACGCCGAGGGGAAGGTGGTGGCCAGCGGGCCGCGCATCTTCCTGCCCCAGGACCAGAGCTTCCTGTCCTTCGGCGTCATCAAGGCGCCCGCCGCCGAGCCCGACGGCCTCGGCCTCGAGGGGCTGTTCTACCCGACGTTCGTCAACATCGGCGGCGACCCGGTCAACGTCATGGGCGACACCCTCAACCCGGCGATCTCGATGCTGGTCTACCGCGGCGACCTGGGTCTCGACGACGGCACCTCGCAGTCGGTCTACATCCTCGAGAAGGACGGCACCGAGCAGGTGACGAAGGCCGACGGCAGCCCGCTGCGCGTCGACCTGCAGGTCGGGGCCACCCAGGAGCTGCCCGACGGGCTCGGCAGCGTCACGTTCGAGGGCGTCCAGCCGTGGGTGCGCGTGCAGGTCAGCCAGAGCCCCGGCAAGGTCGTGGCGCTCGTCGGCGTCGTGGCCGCCCTGCTCGGGCTGCTCGGGAGCCTGTTCATCCGGCCCCGCCGGGTCTGGGTGCGGGCGCGTCGCGAGGACGGGCGCACCGTGGTCGAGCTGGCCGCCCTGGACCGCTCCGGCGGCGGGGACGTGGCGTTGGTGCTCGCCGATATCGTGGAGGCGCTGCGACCCGCGGCGCAGAAGGAGCTGAGATGACCGACCCGTCCTGGGAGGCGTTGAGCCAGCAGGCCGTCGCCGCCGCCGGTGCCGTCTACTTCCTGGCGATGCTGTCGCACCTGGTGGAGTGGAGCCTGCTGCGCAAGGTGCCGGCCTCGGCCGAGGTCGCCCGCGTCTCGGCCGGTGCGGGTGGCGCCGTGGCCGCCGACGAGGCGGCGCCCACCGCCGCCCCCACCTCCGGCGACGTCGACGACGCCCACGAGCGCCGGGTGCTGATGGCCGGCCGCCTCGGGCTGCTGCTGACCTGGCTGGGCGCCGGCGTCCACCTGGTCGCCCTGGTGGGGCGCGGCATGGCCGCCGACCCCAACCGGGTGCCGTGGGGCAACATGTACGAGTTCACGCTCTCGGGCACCTTCGTGGTCGCCGCGCTCTACCTGGCCACCCGCCGCCGCTTCGGCCTCGGCTGGATGGCCCCCATCGTCGTCTCCACCGTGCTGGTGCTGATGATGGTCGCCGAGATCTGGCTCTACGCCCCGGTCTCGCCGCTCACCGAGGCGCTGAACTCGCCCTGGCTGGTCATCCACGTCGTCTCCGCCGTCATCGCCACCGGCGCCTTCACCCTCGGCGGGATCACCTCGGTGCTCTACCTGCTCAAGGAGCGCGCCCAGGCCAAGCACCCCGAGCGCACCACCGGCTACCTCGCCCGGGTGCCCGCACCCGCCGTGCTCGACCGGGTCTCCTACCGCATGCACGCCTTCGGCTTCCCGGTGTGGACCTTCGCGGTGCTCATCACCGGCCCGATCTGGGCGCACGAGGCGTGGGCGTCGTACTGGAACTGGGACCCCAAGGAGGTCTGGGCCTTCATCACCTGGGTCGTGTACGCCGCCTACCTGCACGCCCGCTCGACGGCCGGCTTCAAGGGCCGCAACGCCGCGATCATCGCCCTGGTCGGCCTGGCCACCCTGTGGTTCAACTTCATCGGGATCAACTTCTTCTCCAGCAGCTCCCAGCACTCCTACGCCGACGCCTCCAGCGCCGTCGTCTCCCCGCTCGAGCGCTGAGGCCGGCCGAGCAGTCACTTTCGAACCATCGACCGGTCACTTACGCACCACCCAGCGGTCGCCGGGCGACCGGGCGTGGTCCGCGACTGACTGGTCGATGGTGCAGAAGTGACCGCTCGGCCGGGCTGTCAGGTGGCGGGGGTGTCGGGGTCCTCGGGGTGGCGGCGCTTGCGCTCGAGGTCGCGCAGGAAGTCCTCGTCGTCGTCGGGGGCGACCATCCGCGGCTTCGGCTTGGGGCCGGGCAGCGGGCGGCGTACGCCCTGGGAGCCGCCGCCGGGCAGCCGACGCTGCATCAGGCGGATGGCCAGGTAGGTGACGACCGCGACGAACGCCACGACCAGCAGGAACTTCAGCACCCCTCCAATGTAGGCGCTGCCCGGTGACGACCTACCCTGGAGGGGTGAAGGAGTTCGCCGTCTACACCGCCCTGCGCATCCTGCTCTTCCTCGCCTCGCTGGGCGTGGTGAGCGGTCTCTGGCTGCTCGTGGCTGGTGAGGCCAACCTGCTGGGGGTCTTCGTGATCGCCTTCGTGCTCAGCGGGATCGGGTCCTACTTCCTGCTCAACGGCCCCCGCGAGGCGCTGGCGCGGCGCGTCGACGCCCGGGCCCGCGCGGCGGGGCAGCGCTTCGAGGAGCGCAAGGCGCGCGAGGACGTCGACTGAGGCTCAGCGCTTCCGGCGGTTCAGGTGCCGGTCGACCCGGCTCGAGGACTGGCCCAGCACCTTGCCCAGCAGCACGCTGCGCATGCGCCAGGCGGCGACGACGGCCACGATCACGAGGATGAGCAGCAGGAACTTCATGCCCCGAGCCTAGCCCGGTCGCCGTGGCGCGGGTGCCGGTCATCGACCGCTCGGTGGTTCGAGAGTGACCGGTCGCTGGTTCGAAAGTGACTGCTCGGCTGGCATCAGCGGAGGAGCAGCGGCGCGGCGACCAGCACCGACCAGACCAGCTCCGCCGAGCCGGTGGCCTGCAGCACCGGGACGAGCCCCGGGCCGGTGGCGCCGCCGCCGACCACGCGCAGGCCCGGCAGGGCCGCGACCAGGAAGCCCAGGCCCAGCAGCGCCCACCAGGTCGTCAGCGCGGCCACGCCGAGCACGGCCAGCGCGGCGACCGCGACCAGGGCGGCGTACAGGGTGCGGGTGCGGGGGTCGCCGAGGAGCACCGCGAGGGTGCGCTTGCCGGCGAGGGTGTCGGTGGGGATGTCGCGCAGGTTGTTGACCACGAGGATCGCGCAGGCCAGGGCGCCGATGCCGACCGAGGCGGCCAGGGCGGCGGGCTCGAAGGTCTCGGTCTGCACGTAGGTGGTGCCGACGACCGCGACGAGGCCGAAGAAGACGAAGACCATCACCTCGCCCAGGCCCAGGTAGCCGTAGGGCCTGTCGCCGCCGGTGTAGAACCAGGCGGCCAGCACGCTCACGGCGCCGACGGCGACCAGCCACCACGCGGTGGTGGCGGCGAGCACCAGTCCGGCCGCGGCCGCCACCGCGAAGGCGGCGAAGGCGGCGCGCTTGACCGCGGGCGCCGTGGCGGCGCCGGAGCCGACCAGGCGCATCGGGCCGACCCGGTCGTCGTCGGTGCCGCGCACGCCGTCGGAGTAGTCGTTGGCGTAGTTGACGCCGACCTGCAGCGCGAGGCTGACCACCAGGGCCAGCAGCGCCTTCCACCACACCGGCTGGTCGACGTACGCCGCGACGCCGGTGCCGGCGAGCACGGGGGCGACGGCGGCGGGCAGGGTGCGGGGGCGCGCACCGGCGAGCCACTGAGCGGGAGCTGTCACCGGACGATTCAACACCGCCCGCGCGGCCCTCAGCGGGCCGGGTCGAGCTCGTGGCGCTCGAGGAAGCGCTGCGCCATCCGCGCCGAGGGGTGGATGGCCACGGCGGCGACCAGGATGATCGCGGCGATCACCAGCCAGCCCTCAGTGCCCCAGCTCAGCGCCAGCCACGTGTAGGCGGCCGGGGCCCAGACGAACCCGAGGGTGCCGCCGAGGTTGCCGGCGCCCTGGTACTCGCCGCGGCGGTCGGGGTCGGACAGCTCGGACTCGAAGGCCCAGCTCGCCGCGGAGAGGAACAGCTCGGCGAAGGTGACGACGATGTGCCCGGCCCACATCAGCATGATCGTCTGCCAGCCGAGGGTGTCGCGGGTGACCATCGTGATGACGCACGCCATGACGAAGAACGCGCTGCTGATCCGGGCCGCGCGCAGCGCGGTCGGCAGGCCGCGCACGGTTCGGGCCACGGCCATCGGCAGCACGATGCACATCAGCGTGTTGGTGGCGAAGAGCGCCGCCAGCAGCACCCGGGGCGCGTCGGTCTCCGAGATCAGCCACAGCGGGATGACCGTGTGCAGCAGCACCTGGTTGGTCATCAGCACGCCGCTGAAGAACGAGGTGAGCAGGTAGCCGGGGTTGCGCAGGGCGCTCGGGACGGCCCGCGGGGCGTCGGCCTCGTCGACCGCGGCGCTGATCGCGGTCTCCAGCGGCGAGGGGCGCTCCTTGTGGGGGGCCTTCGGCAGCCGGGTGATCCAGTAGCCGTTGACCAGGCTCAGGGCCGCCGCCAGCAGCGGCAGCCCGGTGAGCAGGGTGTTGTGCTCGACAGCGAGCGCCATGAAGCCCACGCCTGCACCGACGGTGAAGCCGAGGTTGGTGGCGGCGTACATGTAGGCCTGCGACCCGATCCGCTCGGCGCGCGGCAGCACGTCGAGGACGTAGGCGCCCCGGGCGGCGCCGCCGGTGGAGTTGACGACCTCGAGCACCACGCTGACGAGCAGGAAGCCGATGAAGCCGTCGATCCACGGCCAGGTGGCGTACGACGCCGCTGTGCCTACGGCGCCCAGCGCCCACAACCGCTGAGGTCCGATCCGGTCGGCCAGCTTGCCCGCCGGCACCGCGACCAGGAAGGAGGCCACGCCCGCGACCGTGATGCCGATGCCGACCTGGGTCGGGGACAGGCCCACGACCGCAAGGAAGAAAGCGGCGCTGGCGGTGATGAACGCCCCGTCGCCGACCGCGAAGAGCACCGACTGGACCGACAGCTTGCCGGCCAGCGGGGTCGGCGGGACGAACTGGTCGAGGACGGCGGGGCGGGTCGGCACCGGAGGATGAGACCACGCCGGGCTAGCGTTCGTCGCATGGATATCGACCCCCGTGGCCCACGTCACGCGGTGGCGTCGCTGCGGGCCTGGTTGGGCTCCGTGAGGGAGCCCGCGCCGTGGGTCGTCGAGACGTCCGGCTCGACCGGGCGGCCCAAGCGGGTGCTGCTGCCGCGGACCTCGGTGCTGGCCTCGGTGGAGGCCTCGGCGCGCCGACTCGGCGCCACGGGCGCGTGGGTGCTCGCGCTCCCGGCGTCGTACGTCGCGGGGGTGCAGGTGGTCGCCCGGTCGCTGGTGGCCGGCCACGACCCGGTGCTGCTCGAGGAGCACGGCTCGCTCGCGGCCGCGGTCGCCGCGCTGCCCGCGGGGGTTGACGGCTTCGTCTCGCTGGTGCCGACCCAGCTGCACCGCGCGCTCGGCGACCGCGGCGACTCCGGCGACGCCGCGGCCCTGGCCTCGCTGCACACGGTGCTGCTGGGCGGCGGCCCGATCGACGCGTCGCTGCGCGAGCGCGCGGCGCGGGCGGGGGTGCGCGTGGTGGCGACGTACGGCTCGGCCGAGACCGCGGGTGGCTGCGTCTACGACGGTGTGCCGCTCGACGGCGTCGGGCTCGCGCTCGGCCCCGACGGGCGCATCCGGCTCGCCGGGCCGACCCTCTTCGCGGGGTACGACGGCGACCCGGCGCTGACCGCCGAGGTGCTGGTCGACGGGTGGTTCCTCACCTCCGACGCCGGTCGTCTCGACGACGACGGCAGGCTCCAGGTGCTCGGCCGGCTCGACGACGTCGTGGTCACCGGCGGCGTCAACGTGCCCGCCCCCGCGGTCGCCGCCCGGCTGCGCGAGCACCCGCGTGTCGAGGCCGCCGAGGTGCTGGGCGTGCCCGACGAGGAGTGGGGCCGGCGCCTGGTCGCGCTCGTGGTCGGCACCGACGGCCCGGTGCCGCTCGACGAGCTGCGCGCCTGGGTCGCCGACGCGCACCCGCGCTCCTGGGCGCCGCGCCACGTGGTCGACCTCGACGCCCTGCCGCTGCTCGCCAACGGCAAGCCCGACCGGGTCGCCCTGCAGGCCCTGGCCGAGGGAGCCTGATGGGCGGGCTGCAGGTCTTCTCGATCCCGATGCGCACCCGCTTCCGCGGCATCACCGTGCGCGAGGGCGTGCTGCTGCACGGCCCCGGCGGGTGGGGCGAGTGGTCGCCCTTCCTGGAGTACGACGACGCCGTCGCCGAGCCCTGGCTGCGCTGCGCCGAGGAGGCCGCAGCCGGCGACTGGCCGGCCCCGCTGCGCGACCTGGTGCCGGTCAACGTGACCGTGCCGGCCGTCGACGCCGCGAGCGCCCACGAGATCGTGCGCCGCGGCGGCTGCCGCACCGCGAAGGTCAAGGTCGCCGAGCCGGGCCAGGTCGAGGCCGACGACCTGGCGCGGCTGGAGGCGGTCCGCGCCGCGCTCGACGCCGGCGGCCCCGGCGGGCGGGTGCGCATCGACGTCAACGGGCTCTGGGACGTCGACACCGCCGTGGCGTCGATCCCGCGCTACGACCGCGCCGCCGGCGGGCTCGAGTACGTCGAGCAACCCTGCGCCGCGGTCGAGGACCTCGCGCTCGTACGCCGCCGCGTCGACGTGCCGGTCGCCGCCGACGAGTCGATCCGCCGCGCCGCCGACCCCTACCGGGTGCGCGACCTCGAGGCCGCCGACGTCGCCGTGCTCAAGGTGCAGCCGCTGGGCGGGGTGCGCGCCTGCCTGCGCATCGCCGAGGACATCGGCCTGCCCGTGGTGGTCTCCTCCGCGCTGGAGAGCTCGGTCGGGATCGCGGCCGGGGTCGCGCTGGCGGCCGCGCTGCCCGAGCTGCCGCACGCGTGCGGGCTGGCCACCGTGCAGCTGCTCACCGACGACGTGGCCACCCAACCGCTGCTGCCCGTCGACGGGGCGCTGCGGGTCGCTCGCCCCGCGGTCGCACCGGCCGCCCTGGGGCGGCTGGCAGCCGACCCCGGGCGGGTCGCGCACTGGGAGGCGCGGCTGGCCCGGGTGCGCGGGGTGCGGGAGGATCGGCGCCGTGGCTGAGCCCGACGAGAACGACGCGACGCGCACCGCCCGCGCGGTGGTCGTGGCGCTGCTCGGCGCCGGGGTGCGCGAGGTGGTCGTCGCGCCCGGCTCGCGCAACGCCCCGCTGTCCTTCGCGGTCTGGGACGCCGCCGCCGCGGGGCTGCTGCGCCTGCACACCCGCATCGACGAGCGCTCCGCCGCGTTCCTGGCGCTCGGCCTCTCCCGCACCGGCGCGCCGGCCGCGGTCGTGAGCACCTCCGGCACCGCCGTGGCCAACCTGCACCCCGCGGTGCTCGAGGCCGCGCACGCCGGGGTGCCGCTGGTCGTGGTCACCGCCGACCGCCCGGCCCGGCTCTCGGGCACCGGCGCCAACCAGACCACCGAGCAGGTCGGGGTCTTCGGCCCGCTGGTCGCGACCCGCGACGTCGGCGCCGACCGGCCGCCCGGCTGGCTCGCGCTGTGGCTCGAGGACGGGCCGGTGCACCTCAACGTGCGCCTCGACGAGCCGCTGCTGCCCGCCGGCCCCTGGGTGCTCGACGCCGACGAGCGGGCGGCCGTGACCGGCTCCGACCCCCAGGAGCGCCCCGGGCCCCGCTGGCCCACCACCGACGTCCCCATCCATCCGGGCCCGCGCACCGTGGTGGTCGCCGGCGACGACGCCGGGCCGCCGCCCCGGCTGCTGGCGCAGGCGGCCGGGTGGCCGCTGCTGGCCGAGCCGTCCAGCGGCTCGCGCACCGGCTCCCACGCCCTGCGCGCCTACCGCCTGCTGCTCGAGACCGACTTGGGCCGCAGCATCGAGCGGGTCGTCGTGGCCGGGCACCCCACGCTCAGCCGGCCCGTGACCCGGCTGCTGGGCCGCGACGGCGTCGAGGTGCTGGCGGCCCCGGCCCGGGGCGTGTGGCCGGCCCGTCCCTTCGCCGTCGACGTCGAGCTCCCCGGCGCCGCGCCGCACCCCGACCAGCAGGCCACCGACCCCGGCTGGCTCGCGGCCTGGGTCGAGGCCGACCGCGCGGTCTCCCGCCGGCTCGACGCGCTGCTGGGCGCCGAGCCCGGCCTCACGCCGTACGACGTCGCGGGCGCGGTGGCGCGCGCCCTGCCGCCCGAGGGGCTGCTGCACGTGGGCGCCTCGAGCCCGATCCGCGACCTCGACCTGATGGTGCACGGCTGGCAGGTCGGCGCGCGCCGCAAGGTCGTGGCCAACCGGGGGTTGTCGGGCATCGACGGGGTCGTCTCGACCGCGATCGGCGCCGCCCTCGGACGTCCGTCGAGCAGCCGGGCCTTCGCGCTGGTCGGTGACGTGACGTTCCTGCACGACGCCAACGGGCTGGTGCTGGGCCCCGACGAGCCCGAGCCGGACCTGACGATCGTGGTGGTCAACGACGACGGCGGCTCGATCTTCTCGATGCTCGAGCAGGGCGCGCCCGCCCACGCCGACCGCTTCGAGCGGCTCTTCGCCACCCCGCACCGCGTCGACCTGGCCAGCCTGTGCGCGGCCACCCGCACCCCCCACTGGCGCGTCGAGAGCCTGCCCGAGCTCGAGCAGGCGCTGGCCTCGCCCAACGGCGGCATCGAGGTGGTCGAGGCCCGGGTGCGCCGCGACGACCGCCGGGCCCTCGACGAGCGGATCCGCGCGCTGCGCCCCTGAACCGAGCGTGGGCACCGCCCACCTGGGAGGATCACCGGGTGGAGATCGCCCTGCTGCTCATCGCCCTGGCGCTCACCGTGCTCGTGGTCACCGCGGTGGCCGACCGGATCGAGGTGCCCGCGCCGCTGGTGCTGGTCGTGGTGGGAGTGGCCGGGTCCTACGTCCCGGGCGTCCCCGAGATCACCCTCTCGCCCGAGGTGGTGCTGGTCGGGCTACTGCCGCCGCTGCTCTACGCCGCGGCCATCCAGACGTCGCTGGTCGACTTCAACGCCAACCGGCGCTCGATCCTGCTGCTCTCGGTGGGGCTGGTCGTCTTCACCACCGTGGGGGTCGGGGTGCTGGTGCACGCCCTGCTGCCCGACATCGGCTGGCCCGCCGCGCTGGCGATCGGCGCCGTCGTCGCCCCTCCCGACGCGGTCGCGGCGACCGCGGTGGGTCGGCGCATCGGCCTGCCGCGCCGCATCGTGACCATCCTCGAGGGCGAGTCGCTCTTCAACGACGCGACCGCCCTGGTCTCGCTGCGCACCGCCATCGCCGCCGGCGGCGCCGGCATCACCGCGGTGGGCGTCGGGCTCGACTTCGCGCTCGCCGCGGGCGGTGGCGTGGCCGTGGGGGCGCTGCTCTACCTGGTCATCGGCTGGGTACGCCGCCGTGTCGAGGACCCGCTGACCGACACCGCGATCTCGCTGGTCACCCCGTTCACGGCGTACGTCCTGGCCGAGGAGATCCAGGCCTCGGGCGTCATCGCGGTGGTCGTGGCCGGGCTGCTGCTGGGCCACCGGTCCCCGGTCCTGCAGACCGCCTCGTCGCGGATCGCCGAGCGGATGAACTGGCGCACGATCGCCTTCGTCCTCGAGAACGTCGTCTTCCTGCTCATCGGCCTGCAGGCCGCCCGCCTGGTCGAGGACGTCGGCCGTGGCGGGGTCGGCTGGGGCCGGGTGCTGCTGGTCTGCGGCGCCACCCTGGTCGCGGTGATCGTGCTGCGCGTCGTGTGGGTCTTCGGGGCCCGCTACGTGCTGCTGCGCCCCAGCGACGACGGGGCGACCCGGGTCAAGCCGTCGTGGCAGAACACGCTGCTGGTCGGGTGGGCCGGGATGCGCGGGGTCGTCACCCTGGCCGCCGCCTTCGTCATCCCCTCCGACGTCGAGCACCGCGAGGTGCTGCTGATGGTCGCCTTCACCGTCGTGGCCGGCACCCTGCTGCTGCAGGGGCTGACGCTGCCGTGGCTGGCCCGCCGGCTGCGGGTGCGTGCGCCGGACCCGATGGACGACGCCCTGGCGCGCGCGACCCTGCTGCAGCAGGCCTCCAAGGCCGGCTTCGCGGCGCTGGAGGAGCAGGAGTACGACGACCCCCACGGCGTCGTCGAGCTGATCCGCCAGCGCGTCGACCAGCGCAACTTCGCCGCCTGGGAGCGGCTGGGCACCACCCCGGGCCTGGAGACCCCCAGCGAGCTCTACGCCCGCGTGCGGCTGGCGATGATCGACGCCGAGCGCGAGCGGGTGCTCGAGATCCGCAGCTCGGGGCGCGTCGACTCCGTGGTGGTCGCCGAGGTGCTGGCGATGCTCGACGTCGAGGAGTCGCTGATCGACCGGGTGCTGCCCCAGCACGAGCAGGACGAGCCCGTGGGGCTGCGCGCCGCGACCCGAGACGAGTGCGAGCACCTGACCGCGACGTCGGTCGTGGAGACCAGCGACGCGGGCGTGTGCGTCGACTGCCTCGAGGCCGGCACCTCCTGGGTGGCGCTGCGCCAGTGCCTGGCGTGCGGCCACCTGGCCTGCTGCGACTCCTCACCGGCCCAGCACGCCTCCGCGCACTTCCGCGACACCGGCCACCCGGTCATGCAGTCGGCCGAGCCCGGCGAGCACTGGCGCTGGTGCTTCGTGCACCACCTCGCCACCTGAGGCCCTGGTGCTCAGCGGTCGGCGAGGACCTGCTCGAGGGTGCGCGGTGGGCGCCCGAGCAGCCGCTCGACGTCGGGGCTGATCTCGGCCAGCGAGCCGTCGGCGATCGCGGTGTAGGTGCTGACCCAGGCGTCGAGCTGCCACTGCTCGGCGTCGGGCCAGCCGGCGCGCCGCGAGGCGTAGGCCTCCTCGATGCCCTCCTCGACGTAGCTCATCTCGCGCCCCAGCACCGCCCCGGCCCGTGCGGCCACCTCGTCGAGAATCAGCGCCTCCGGGCCCGTCATCTCGTACGCCGCCCCCGCGTGGTCGCCCGGGTCGCGCAGCACCACCGCGGCCGCCTCCGCGACGTCGGCGCGGGCCACGGCGGCCAGGCGGCCCCGGCCGGCCGGGCCGCGGAGCACGCCGTGGTCGTCGGCGAAGTGCGGCAGCACGTCGAGGTAGAGGTTGTCGCGCAGGAAGGTGTGCGACATGCCGCTGTCGCGCAGGGCCTCCTCGGTGACGTGGTGGTCGTGGCCCAGGGTGAACGTGGCGTCGGGGGCGGCCCCGACGAACGAGGTGTAGACGACGTGGCGCACCCCGGCCTCGGCTGCGGCCGCGACGAACGTGCGGTGCTCGTGGCGGCGCTGAGGGCCCTCGTGGGTGGAGACCATGAAGAGGGTCTCGACCCCGCGCAGCGCCGCGAGCGCGGCGTCGTGGTCGCCGTACGTGCACTCCCGTACGTCGGTGTCGACGTCAGGGGCGCGGGCGGCGTCGCGCACCAGCAGCCGCAGGTCGAGGCGCAGGTCGGCGCCGGCCAGGAGGGCGGTGACGCGGCCGCCGAGGGCGCCGCTGGCGCCGGTGATGCCGATCGTGGTCATGGGTGCTCCTCGGTGTCGGGGTGCGGTGGTCAGGTGGGCGTGAAGCGCAGCGGGAAGGAGACCGCGCCGGTGTTGCCCGAGGCGGGCAGCCACTCGCCGGGGCCGGCGCACTCCGCGTCGGGCATCCGGGCGGCCAGCAGCGGCAGCGCCACGGCCATGTCGACGCGGGCGACGTAGTGGCCCAGGCAGTGGTGGATGCCGGCGCCGAAGCCGGTGTGCGGCGGCCGTTCGCCGCGGGCCGCGGCCTCGAGGTCGAGGCCCGTCGTCGTCATCGCGGCCGGGTCGGTGCCGGCCGCGTGCGAGAGCACCTGCACGACCCCGCCGGCGGGCACCACCAGCCCGTCACCGAGGTCGACGTCCTCGAGCGCCTCGCGGGTCACCCAGGTGACGGTGGGGTCGACCCGCATCACCTCCTCGACGCAGGCCGCGCCGAGGTCGGGCCGGGTGGCCAGCAGCCGCCACTGGTCGGGGTGGCGCAGCAGGGTGCGCACCGCGAGCCCGATCTGGTTGCGGGTGGTCTCCATGCCGGCGAAGACCAGGAAGACCAGGGCCACCGACAGCTCGTGGTCGCTCAGCCCGACCGTGCCCTCGGGCGGGGCGTCGGCGGCCTGCACCAGGGTGGTGAGGAAGTCGTCGCGCGGCGTCGCCCGACGCTCGGCGACCACGTCGGCGAGGTAGCCGCTGAGCCCGTCGAGCGCGGCCTCGATGCGCGGCACCTGCGCGGCCACGTCGGTCGAGAACGACGCGCCCAGGTCGTCGGCCCAGTGCGCGACCTGCGGCCAGTGGTCCTCGTCGAGGCCGAGCAGGCGGCAGATGATGCGGGCGGCGTACGGCTCGGCGAACTCCCCGACCAGCTCCACCCGGCCGCGGGCGGCGAAGCCGTCGACCAGCTCGTCGGCCAGTGCCGTGAAGGAGGGGCGCATCGCCTCGATCGAGCGCTTGCGGAAGGCGGGCAGCAGCAGCCGCCGCACCCGGTCGTGGTCGTCGCCCTCGAGGCTGAGCAGGGTCTCGGCCCACCAGTCGTGGAAGAGCCCGGAGCGGATGCCGTTCTGCTCGGGCCAGCGCGCGTTGCCCTGCACGAAGCGCCGGTCGCGCAGCAGCGCCGCCCCCTCGCGGTGGCGCAGCACCGCGGCGCCGTACGGCGTGCGCGCCCACCAGGAGCGCTCGCGCGCGGCGTGCACCGCCTCGCCGTTGGTGTCGAAGGCCGGGTCGGCCAGGTCGAGCCAGGGCACCTCGGCGGCGCCGTGGGCGCTCACCGGCGCACCATCCGCAGGTGCCGGCCGTGGTCGTCGGAGTCGTCGACCGCCCCATCGAGCACGAAGCCGTGCCGCTCGTAGAAGCCGGTGGCGCGCTCGTTGCCGGCCAGCACCCACAGGTACGCCGCCCGGTCGCCGACCGCCGCCTCCAGCAGCCGGTGGCCCAGCCCGGTGCCCCAGCAGCGGGCCCGCACGTAGAGCGCGGTGAGCTCGAGCCCGGGCAGGGCCGGGTCGTCGTCGCGGGCCGGCAGGGCCGAGGCGAAAGCCGACCAGCCCGCTCGCGTCCTCGGCCAGCCACACCACGGGCGCATCCGGCGCCTGCGCGCGGGCCGCCAGGATCTCGCGCCACCTCTCGACCCGCTCGGGCAGTGCGGCGCGGCGCTCCTCGAGCAGCCGCTCGGGCATCAGCCCGGTGTAGGCGTCGTCCCAGACGTCGACGTGCAGGCCGCCCAGCGCTTCGGCGTCGGCGACGGTCGCGGCGCGCAAGGAGGTCACCGCCGCATCGTAGGCAGCGTCGCCGGTGTCGCCGTCGCCGACGGCGGCGCGGCTACGGTGGACGGCATGCGGATCACCAAGTTCGGCCACTCCTGCGTGCGCGTCGAGCACGGCGGCACCGCGCTGGTGCTCGACCCCGGCGCCTTCACACCCGACGCGGCCCAGGCCGTCGACGGCGCGGCCGGGGTGCTGGTCACCCACGAGCACGCCGACCACTGGACCGCCGACGCGCTGCGCGCCGCCGACGCCCCGATCTGGACCATCGCGGCGGTCGCCGAGCAGATCCGCGAGCAGGCCCCGGACCTGGCCGAGCGGGTCACCGTGGTCGCGCCGGGCCAGTCCCTCGAGGTCGCCGGCCTCCCGGTGCAGGTGGTGGGGGAGAAGCACGCGGTGATCCACCCCGAGCTGCCACACTTCGACAACTCCGGCTACGTGCTGACCTGCGGCGACCAACGGGTCTACCACCCCGGCGACGCCCTCACCGGCCCCGGCGAGCCCGTCGACGTGCTGCTGGCCCCCGTCTGCGCCCCCTGGATGGCGGTCGCCGACGGCATCGAGTTCGCCCGCTTCGTGGCGGCCCCGCGGGTGCTCGCGATCCACGACAAGGTCTACTCCGACCTGGCCCTGGGCATCGTCGACCAGCACTTCGGCCGCTTCCTGGGCCAGGACGGCCTGGAGTTCGTCCGCCGCCCCGACGGCGCCGACCTCTAGCCGACCCGGCCCAGATCTCGCGCTGACCCGGCCCAAATCTCACGCTGACCCGGCGCGAATCTCGCGCCGACCCGGCCCGGACCAGCCTGAGCAGGTTCGGGCCGGCTCGACGCGAAGTTCGCGCCGGGTCAGCGTGAGATTTGCGCCGGGTCAGCCGGAGAGGGAGTCGCGCACCGGCACGAACTTGGCCTGCGCCTCGGCGAGCTCGGCCTCCGGGTCGGAGTCGGCGACGATGCCGCAGCCGGCGAAGAGCCGCACGCTGCGGCCCTCGACCGAGCCGGAGCGCAGGGCGATGCCCCACTCGCCGTCGCCGCTGGCGTCCATCCACCCGACGGGGCCGGCGTAGCGACCCCGGTCCATCCGCTCGATCTCGGTGATCAGGTCGGTGGCCGCGGCGGTGGGGGTGCCGCCGACGGCCGCCGAGGGGTGCAGCGCCTCGGCGAGGTCGAGGGAGGAGACGGTCTGCGCGTCGTGCACCACCCCGGCCACGTCGGTGGCCAGGTGCATGACGTTGGGCAGGTGCAGCACGAACGGGGCCTCGGGCACGTTCATCGAGGAGCAGTGCGGCTCGAGGGAGTCGGCGACCGAGCGCACGGCGTACTCGTGCTCCTCGAGGTCCTTCGACGAGCGGGCCAGGGTGGCGGCCAGCGCCAGGTCGCGCTCGTCGTCGCCGGTGCGGCGGATGGTGCCGGCCAGCACCCGCGAGGTGACCAGCCCGCGCTCGCGGCGCACCAGCATCTCGGGGGTCGCGCCGAACATGCCGTCGACGTGGAAGGTCCAGCACATCGGGTACGCCGCCGCGAGACGCTCTGCAGCGGCCACCCGGACGTCGACGTCCTCGTCGGCCGTGGCCACCAGGTCGCGCGCCAGCACGACCTTCTCGAGGTCGCCACCACCGATGCGGGCCACCGCGTCGGCGACCGCCGACATCCACTCCTCGGAGTTCAGCGAGCCGTCGGCGAAGGTGATGCCGGCCGGGGCGTCGGGGGCCGCGGCGGGGGAGAGGTGCGAGTCGAGCGGCTCGATGCTGCCGCGGCCCACGACCGTCACCCAGGCGCGGTCGCCGCGGCGGCCCACCGCGACCGAGGGCACCTGGAGCACCGAGTGGCCGGGCTCGTCGGCGAAGGCGAACGTGCCGAAGCAGACCAGGCCGGTGCCGGGCTCCTCGACCTCGTCGCGCACCACCGCGCGGGCGGTGGTCTCCTCCCACCACTTCGCGGCGTCGCTGAAGCGGGCCGGGCCCTGGGTGCGCACGACGGCGGCGCACCCCCAGCCGACCAGGCCCTCGCCGCGGCGCAGCCAGCTGACCGGGTGGTCCGACGGCAGCAGGTCCAGCAGCGAGCCCAGGGCGTCGAGCCGGGCGACGTCGACGGCCACGGTGCGCGCCACCAGGGGTGCCTCCACGGCCGAGGGGGCGCCCTGGCTCCCGGGGCTCGCGCTGGTCGTCACGGGGTCGAGGGTACTCAGCGCCCGGCGCCGACCCGAGCCCGCGTGGGCGACCTCACGCGGGCCGGGTCCGTGCGCCACGGGTCGTGGGGCGGGTCAGCTGCGGTGCACCACGACCCGGTCGCCGACGCTCACCTGGTCGTAGATGGCGGCGAGGGCGTCGTAGTCGCGGATGTTGACGCAGCCGTGCGACGCGCCGGCGTAGCCGAGGGCGGCGAAGTCGGAGGAGTAGTGCACGGCCTGGCCCCCGGAGAAGAACATCGAGAAGGGCATCGCGGAGCCGTAGAGGTTCGAGACGTGGTCGCGGTCCATGCGCAGCACCGAGAAGAGGCCCTCGCGGGTGGGGGTGGCGGCGCCGCCGAAGCGCGCGTCGAGGGTGGAGCGCACCTGGCCGTCGACGACGAGGGACAGCGTGGCGGTGGTCTTGTCGATGCACAGCGCGGTGCCGACCAGGCACCGCGGGTCCAGCGCCGCTGCGGGCGCCGCGACCACGCGCTCGGGGTGCAGCTCGTCGGTGGTCGGCTGGCGGGTCATCGCCCGCAGCCGGTCGAGGGTGCGTCGGTCGACCTCGCCGGTCACCGGGATCTCGCGCTTGGCCTGGAAGCCGCGCACCGAGGCGACCGTGACGTCGCCGTAGAAGCCGGTCACCCCGGCCGAGAACCAGCCGATCTGGGCGAGCCGGGCCTGCAGGTCGCGCACGTCCTCGCCCTGCCCGCCGGGGCCCATCAGCGCCGGCCCGGGCACCATCGCCGGCTCGATCGGCGCCGGGGCGGGTGCCACCGGCTGCCGGACGGGCCGGGCCGGCCGCGCCGGGCGGGCCGGGGCCCGGACCGGTGCGGGTCGGCCGCCACCGCGGGCCCCCGGCCCACGGCGTCGTCGCCGAGCCAGCGCTCCTGGGCCAGCCCGGCGCCGTACGCCGTCGCGGGCAGCAGGAGCGCGAGCACGAGCAGGAGCGCGAAGCGGGTCAGGTGCGTCATCAGGAGGTCCTCGTCGGGTGCAGCGGGACGGCCGGGGCCGTCGGGTCTCACCAGGGAGACGCACGGGCGCGGCGGTTGGTTGCGTGCCGCCGGTGAGCGGCTTCGGCACCGGCCTCTACGCTGCGCCTGTGGCCCGTGCAGACCTGGACAAGCAGCCGACCGACGTACGACGCATGTTCGACGCCGTCGCCAAGCGATACGACGTGACCAACGACGTGCTCTCCCTGGGCCAGGACCGGCGCTGGCGCACCGAGGTCCTCGAGGCCGTGGCCCCGGTGCCGGGCGAGCGGATCCTCGACCTGGCGGCCGGCACCGGCACCTCCAGCGCGCCCTTCCACGACCGCGGCGCCACCGTGGTGCCCTGCGACTTCTCGCTGGGCATGCTGCGCGTGGGCAAGCAGGCGCGCCCGCACCTGCCCTTCACCGCCGGCGACGGCACCCGCCTGCCCTTCGCCGACGACACCTTCGACGCGGTCACGATCTCCTTCGGGCTGCGCAACATCGTCGACCCGGCGGCCGGCCTGGCCGAGATGCGCCGCGTGACCCGGCCCGGCGGGCGCCTGGTGGTCTGCGAGTTCAGCCACCCGACCTGGTCGCCGTTCCGCACCCTGTACGTCGAGTACCTGATGAAGGCGCTGCCGCCGGTGGCCCGTGCGGTCTCGTCGTCGCCCGACGCCTACGTCTACCTGGCCGAGTCGATCCGCGCCTGGCCCGACCAGGCCGGGCTGGCCGACCTCGTCGCGGGGGCCGGCTGGAGCGGCGTGGAGTGGAAGAACCTCTCGGGCGGCATCGTCGCCCTGCACCGCGCGACCGCCTGAGCGCGCGCCGGAGTCCTCCTCGAATTAAGTAACACTGACGTGCGTTAAATGCGCAGGTCAGGGCCCGATCCCGGCCCGCAGCACGCACCCACCCCCCGGCTCGCCACCCGTGCGGGGGAGTGGCAGACTGTGCGCCACGCCACTAGTGATTCGGTTCACAAGGTCACAACCCGGGCTGCGTGGCGCACGTAGGAGGAAGGGATCGCGATGGAGCTCTACACCCCGGTGCTGGTGCTGGCCGCGCTGGCCGCCGGCTTCGCCGTCTTCTCGGTGGGCGTCAGCACGCTCACCGGACCCAAGCGCTACAACCGCGCCAAGCTTGACTCCTACGAGTGCGGCATCGACCCCACCCCGCAGCCGGTCGGCGGCGGGCGGGTGCCGGTGAAGTTCTACACGGTCGCGATGACCTTCATCATCTTCGACGTCGAGATCATGTTCCTGGTGCCGTGGGCCGTCCACTTCGACGCCCTGGGCGGCTTCGGCCTGCTCGCCGTCGTCCTGTTCCTGGTCAACATCACCGTCGCCTACGCCTACGAGTGGCGTCGCGGCGGGCTCGACTGGGACTGACCGGACCACATCTGCGAAAGGACCCAGCCATGGGTATCGAGGAGAAGCTCCCCAGCGGCGTCCTGCTGACGACCGTCGAGGGCGTGGCCGGCTACATGCGCAAGGCCTCGTTCTGGCCCGCGACGTTCGGCCTGGCCTGCTGCGCCATCGAGATGATGACCAGCGGCGGCCCGAAGTACGACATGGCCCGCTTCGGCATGGAGGTCTTCCGCGCGAGCCCGCGCCAGGCCGACCTGATGATCGTCGCCGGGCGCGTGAGCCAGAAGATGGCCCCGGTCCTGCGCCAGATCTACGACCAGATGGCCGAGCCCAAGTGGGTCCTGGCGATGGGCGTGTGCGCCAGCTCCGGCGGCATGTTCAACAACTACGCGATCGTGCAGGGCGTCGACCACGTCGTGCCCGTCGACATGTACCTGCCCGGCTGCCCGCCGCGGCCCGAGATGCTCATCGACGCGATCCTCAAGCTGCACGACCAGGTCCAGTCGACCAAGCTCGGGGCCAACCGCCTCGCGCAGATCGAGGAGCTCGAGAACGAGCGCCTCACCGCGCTGCCGACCTCCGAGATGAAGGGCCTGCTGCGGTGAGCGACGACAAGGACGTCACGACGGCGACCCCCGACGGGCCCGAGCAGACCCCCGGCAAGCCGGCGGTGGAGCAGTCGCCCGAGAACCTGCCCTCCGCCCCCGGCCAGGTCCACCAGGTCGGCCAGCGCCACGGGATGTTCGGCGTGCGCGGCACCGGTGACACCAGCGGCTACGGCGGCCTGGTCTCGGCCGTCACCTACCCCGCGCCGAGCAGCCGTCCCTTCGGCGGCTGGTTCGACGAGGTCGCCGACGCCCTCGAGGCCGCGACCCGCTCGGCCGGGCTCGAGCAGGCCGTCGGCAGCGTCGTGGTGCACCGCGGCGAGATCACCTTCCACGTGCGCCGCGAGGACCTCCTCGACGTGGCGCGGCTGCTGCGCGACGACGAGGCGCTGCGCTTCGAGCTGTGCTCGAGCGTCTCCGGCGTGCACTACCCCGACGACACCGGGCGCGAGCTGCACGTGGTGATGCACCTGCTCTCGATGACCCACAACCGCCGGATCCGCGTCGAGGCCACCGCCCCCGACGCCGACCCGCACGTGCCCTCGGTGGTCGCGGTCTACCCGACCGCCGACTGGCACGAGCGCGAGACCTACGACATGTTCGGGATCGTCTTCGACGGCCACCCCGGGCTCACGCGCATCCTCATGCCCGACGACTGGCCGGGCCACCCCCAGCGCAAGGACTACCCGCTGGGTGGCATCCCCGTGGAGTACAAGGGCGGCACCGTGCCGCCTCCCGACCAGCGGAGGTCGTACAACTGATGGCTGCCAACACCGGAACCAACACCAGCACGGGCGCCGGCGAGCAGGACCTCTACGCCGGCACCCAGGAGACCTCCGAGGGGCGCGTCTTCACCGTCTCCGGCCAGGACTGGGACTCCATCACCGAGGGGCTCGAGGAGGGCGCCGAGGAGCGCGTCGTCGTCAACATGGGCCCCCAGCACCCCTCGACCCACGGCGTGCTGCGCCTGATCCTGGAGCTCGAGGGCGAGACGGTCACCGAGGCCCGCTGCGGCATCGGCTACCTGCACACCGGCATCGAGAAGAACATGGAGTTCCGCTCCTGGACGCAGGGCGTCACGTTCTGCACCCGGATGGACTACCTCTCCCCGTTCTACAACGAGATGACCTACGTGCTCGGCGTCGAGCGGCTGCTCGACATCGAGGCCGACGTGCCCGAGAAGGCGCAGGTCATGCGGGTGCTCCTGATGGAGCTCAACCGTCTCTCCTCCCACCTGGTCGCGATCGCCACCGGCGGCATGGAGCTCGGCGCGCTGACCGTGATGACGATCGGCTTCCGCGAGCGCGAGCTGGTGCTCGACCTCTTCGAGCTGATCACCGGCCTGCGGATGAACCACGCCTTCATCCGCCCCGGCGGCGTCGCCCAGGACCTGCCTCCCGGCGCCCTCGACGAGATCCGAGGCTTCATCGACCTGATGCGCAAGCGCCTGCCCGAGTACGCCGCGCTGTGCAACGCCAACCCGATCTTCAAGGGCCGCCTCGAGGGCGTGGGCCACCTCGACCTCGAGGGCTGCCTGGCGCTGGGCCTGACCGGTCCGCCGCTGCGCGCCACCGGCTACCCCTGGGACCTGCGCAAGTCCGAGCCGTACTGCGGCTACGAGACCTACGACTTCGACGTGCAGACCTGGGACACCGCCGACGCCTACGGCCGCTTCCGGGTGCGCCTGGCCGAGATGTGGGAGTCGCTGAAGATCGTCGAGCAGGCCGCCGAGCGCCTCGCCGGCCTCGAGGGCGCTCCCGTCATGGTCGCCGACAAGAAGGTCGCCTGGCCCAGCCAGCTCTCGATCGGCTCCGACGGCATGGGCAACAGCCTCGACCACATCCGCCACATCATGGGCGAGTCGATGGAGGGCCTGATCCACCACTTCAAGCTGGTCACCGAGGGCTTCCGGGTCCCGACCGGCCAGGCCTACGTGCCCGTGGAGTCGCCGCGCGGCGAGCTCGGCGCACACGTCGTCTCCGACGGCGGCACCCGACCCTTCCGGGCGCACTTCCGCGACCCGTCGTTCACCAACCTGCAGGCGACGTCCGTGATGAGCGAGGGCGGCATGGTCGCCGACGTCATCGTGGCGATCGCCTCGATCGACCCCGTGATGGGAGGCGTCGACCGATGACGCTGTCGCAGACGACCCTCGACGAGCTGCGCGAGATCGCCGGCCGCTACCCCGAGGCCCGCTCCGGCCTGCTGCCGATGCTGCACCTGGTGCAGTCCACCGAGGGCCGGGTGACCCCTGAGGGCATCGAGGCGTGCGCCGAGATCCTCGACATCTCCGCGGCCGAGGTCAGCGGTGTCGCGACCTTCTACACGATGTACAAGCGCCGCCCCGTCGGCGACTACCACGTCGGGGTCTGCACCAACACGCTGTGCGCGGTGATGGGCGGCGACCAGATCTTCGAGCGGCTCAAGGACCACCTCGACGTCGGCAACGACGAGACCACCGCCGACGTGCCGGGCCAGAAGAACATCACCCTCGAGCACGTCGAGTGCAACGCGGCCTGCGACTACGCGCCGGTGATGATGGTCAACTGGGAGTTCATGGACAACATGACCCCCGACTCGGCGGTCGCCCTGGTCGACGACCTGCGCGCCGGCAAGGAGGTCACCTCGACCCGTGGCCCGCGCGTGTGCACCTGGCGCGAGGCCGAGCGCGTGCTCGCCGGCTTCCCCGACGGGCGCGCCGACGAGGGCCCCGCCGCGGGCCCCGCCTCGCTGGTGGGTCTCGAGATCGCCCACGAGCGCGGCTGGAGCGCCCCCTCGGCGCAGGCCTCGGGCGCCACCGGCACCGAGCCCACCGCCGACGGCGAGGGCGCCGAGGCCGCGCGTCGTACCGACGCCTCCGAGGAGGCCGAGTCGGCCGCCGTCGAGGCGGAGAGCGGCAGCGACCAGACCGCCGCGGAGAAGAAGGAGGCGAACTGACGTGGTCGACACCCTGACCCCGGTCCTCACCGCCAACTGGGGCGCCGAGCGCTCCTGGACCCTGGCGTCCTACGAGGAGCACGGCGGCTACGCCGGGCTGCGCACCGCCCTGGGCATGGCCCCCGACGACGTGATCGCCGCTGTCAAGGACTCCGGTCTGCGCGGGCGCGGCGGCGCGGGCTTCCCCACCGGCATGAAGTGGGGCTTCATCCCGCAGGACAACCCCAAGCCCAAGTACCTCGTGGTCAACGCCGACGAGTCCGAGCCGGGCACCTGCAAGGACATCCCGCTGATGATGGCCAGCCCCCACACGCTGGTCGAGGGCGTCATCATCAGCTCCTTCGCCATCCGCGCCAACAAGGCCTTCATCTACATCCGCGGCGAGGTGCTCCACGTCATCCGCCGGGTCCAGGCGGCCGTGGCCGAGGCGTACGCCGCCGGCCACCTCGGCACCGACATCCACGGCAGCGGCTACGACCTCGACATCGTGGTCCACGCCGGCGCCGGCGCCTACATCTGTGGCGAGGAGACCGCCCTGCTCGAGGGCCTCGAGGGCCGTCGCGGCCAGCCGCGCCTGCGCCCGCCGTTCCCCGCCGTGGCCGGGCTCTACGCCAGCCCCACGGTCATCAACAACGTCGAGTCGATCGCCTCGGTGCCCTCGATCATCGCCCACGGCGCCGACTGGTTCGCCTCCATGGGCACCGAGAAGTCCAAGGGCTTCGGCATCTTCTCGCTCTCGGGCCACGTCGCCCGGCCCGGGCAGTACGAGGCCCCGCTGGGCATCACGCTGCGCGAGCTGATCGACCTGGCCGGCGGCATGCGCGCCGGCCACGAGCTGAAGTTCTGGACCCCCGGCGGCTCCTCGACCCCGATGCTGACCGCCGAGCACCTCGACCTGCCGCTCGACTTCGAGGGGATGGCCGAGGCCGGCAGCATGCTCGGCACCCGCGCCCTGCAGCTCTTCGACGAGACCACCTGCGTGGTGCGCGCGGTGCTGCGCTGGACCGAGTTCTACAAGCACGAGTCCTGCGGCAAGTGCACCCCGTGCCGCGAGGGCACCTGGTGGCTGGTGCAGACCCTGGCCCGCCTGGAGAAGGGGGAGGGCCGCGAGGAGGACCTCGACCTGCTCCTCGACCAGTGCGACAACATCCTGGGCCGCTCGTTCTGCGCGCTCGGCGACGGTGCCACCAGCCCGATCTCGAGCTCGATCAAGTTCTTCCGCGACGAGTACCTCGCCCACCTCGAGCACGGGGGCTGCCCCTTCGACCCCGCGGCCTCGACCGTCTTCGCCACCGCTGGAGCCCAGGCATGACAACCACCCCCGAGAGGACCTCGGCCGAGGTCGAGCTGGTCCAGGTGACCATCGACGGCATCGAGGTCAGCGTCCCCAAGGACACCCTGGTGATCCGGGCCGCCGAGCAGGTCGGCGTGCAGATCCCGCGCTTCTGCGACCACCCGCTGCTCGAGCCGGTCGGCGCCTGCCGCCAGTGCCTGGTCGACGTCCCCGACGCCGGCAACGGCCGCGGCTTCCCCAAGCCGCAGGCCTCCTGCACCCTGCCGGTCGCACCGGGCATGGTCGTCAACACCCAGGCCACCAGCGAGGTCGCCGACAAGGCCCAGCAGGGCGTCATGGAGTTCCTGCTGGTCAACCACCCGCTCGACTGCCCGGTCTGCGACAAGGGCGGCGAGTGCCCCCTGCAGAACCAGGCGATGTCCAACGGGCGCGGCGAGTCGCGCTTCACCGCCTCCGGCGGCGTCAAGCGCACCTTCCCCAAGCCGATCAACCTCTCCCCGCAGGTGCTGCTCGACCGCGAGCGCTGCATCGTGTGCCAGCGCTGCACCCGCTTCGCCGAGGAGATCGCCGGCGACCCGTTCATCGCGCTGGTCGAGCGCGGCGCCCAGCAGCAGATCGGCATCGCCGAGTCGGCGCCGTTCCTGTCCTACTTCTCCGGCAACACCATCCAGATCTGCCCGGTGGGCGCGCTCACCTCGGAGTCCTACCGGTTCCGCTCGCGCCCCTTCGACCTGGTCTCCACCCCCAGCGTCGCCGAGCACGACGCCTGCGGCTCCGCGATCCGCGTCGACCACCGTCGCGGCAAGGTGATGCGTCGCCTGGCCGGCAACGACCCCGAGGTCAACGAGGAGTGGATCACCGACAAGGACCGCTTCGCCTTCACCTACGCCCACCTCGAGGACCGGCTGGGCTACCCGCAGGTGCGCGACCGCGTCGAGGACGGCGGCGACGGCTCGCTGCGCCCGGCGTCGTGGCCCGAGGCCTTCGCCGTGGCCGCGCGCGGGCTGGCCGCCGCCGGCTCGTCGGCGGTGCTGACCGGTGGCCGGATGAGCACCGAGGACGCCTACGCCTACGCCAAGCTGGCGCGGGTCACGCTCGGCACCAACGACATCGACTTCCGCGCCCGCCCGCACTCGGCGGAGGAGGAGCAGTTCCTCGCCGCCCACGTCGCCCTCGGCGCCCCCGAGGCCGGCGGGGTCACCTACGCCGACCTGGAGTCGGCGGCGACGGTGGTGCTGGCCGGGCTCGAGCCCGAGGACGAGGCCGGCGCGGTCTTCCTGCGCCTGCGCCGCGCGGCCAAGCACGGCACCCGCGTGCTCGCGGTCGCGCCGTACCTGACCCGCGGGCTCGCCAAGCTCTCCGCCCACCTGGTGCCCACCGCCCCCGGCGCCGAGGCCGGTGCGCTCGCCGCGATGGTCGAGCACGCCGAGCACGGTGTCGACGCCACCACCGTCGTGCTGGTCGGCGAGCGCCTGGCGACCTCGCCCGGCGCGCTCACCGCGGCCGCCGACCTGGCCGCCCGCACCGGCGCCCGACTGGCCTGGGTGCCGCGTCGCGCCGGTGACCGCGGTGCGGTCGAGGCCGGCTGCCTGCCCGGCCTGCTGCCCGGCGCCCGGCCGGTGGCCGACGCCGCCGCCCGCGTCGACGCCGCCGCGTCGTGGGGCGTCGCCTCGCTGCCCGAGACGCCCGGCCGTGACGCCGACGCGATCGTCGCCGCCCTGGTCGCCGGCGAGGTCGGCGGCCTGGTCGTCGGCGGGGTCGACCCCGCCGACACCACCGACCCGGCCGCGACCCGCGCCGCCCTCGAGGCCGCCTCCTTCGTGGTCGCCCTCGAGCTGCGCGAGACCGAGGTGACCCGGGCCGCCGACGTGGTGTTCCCCGTCGCCGCCGCCGTCGAGAAGGCCGGCACGTTCGTCAACTGGGAGGGGCGGGTGCGTCCCTTCGAGGCCGTGCTGCCCAGCCCCTCGTCGCTGCCCGACCTGCGGGTGCTCGCCGGCATCTCCGAGGAGCTCGCGGCCGCCGGCCACGGTGCCGCCCTCGGGTTCCGCACCGTCGACGAGGTCCGCGCCGAGATGGCCGACCTCGGCGCCTGGGACGGCGACCGGGCCGCGATGCACTCCGACCCGCTCTCGGACCCCACCGGGGCCGCCCCGGGTGAGGGCGTCGCCCTCTCGACCTGGAAGCAGCTCATCGACGACGGCGCCATGCAGGCCGGCGACAAGCACCTCGCCGCCACCGCCCGGCCCGCCGTGGCCCGCCTCAGCCCCGCGACGTACGCCGCCGCCTCCCTGTCGGGCGGCTCGGTCACGGTCGTGGGCGACCGCGGTGAGCTGACGCTGCCCGTGGAGCAGGTGCCCGGCATGGTCGACGACGTCGTGTGGGTGCCGTCCGCGTCCTTCGGGACCTCCGTGCTCGAACGCCTGGCCTCGCCGGGCAGCCGCGTGAGCCTGAAGGGAGCCTCGCTGTGAACGAACTGCCCCTCTTCGGCCAGGACGTCTGGTGGCTGGTGCTGGTCAAGGCCGTGCTCATCTTCGTCGTGCTGGTGCTGCTGACGCTGTTCAACATCTGGTGGGAGCGGCGCGTCGTGGCGCGCATGCAGCACCGCATCGGCCCCAACGTGCACGGCCCCTTCGGCCTGCTGCAGTCGCTGGCCGACGGCGTGAAGCTGGCGCTGAAGGAGGACATCATCCCCAAGGCGGCCGACAAGGTCGTCTTCGTCCTCGCCCCGGTGCTGGTGGTCATCCCGGCCTTCGTCACCTTCTCGGTGATCCCCTTCGGCCCCGAGGTCACGATGTTCGGCGAGCGCACCCCGCTCCAGCTGACCGACATGCCCGTCGCGGTCCTCTTCGTGATGGCCATCGCCTCGATCGGCATCTACGGCATCGTGCTCGGCGGCTGGTCCAGCGGGTCGACGTACTCGCTGCTGGGCGGCCTGCGCTCGAGCGCGCAGATGATCTCCTACGAGGTCGCGATGGGTCTCGCGCTCGTCGCGGTGTTCCTCTACGCCGGCTCGCTGTCGACCTCCGAGATCGTCGCGGCCCAGGAGGACTGGTGGTTCGGCGCGATCCTGTTCCCCTCCTTCGTCATCTACGTGATCTCGATGATCGGTGAGACCAACCGCGCGCCCTTCGACCTCCCCGAGGCCGAGGGCGAGCTGGTCGGCGGCTTCCACACCGAGTACTCCTCGCTGAAGTTCGCGCTGTTCTTCCTCGGCGAGTACATCAACATGGCGACCGTCTCGGCGCTGGCCACGACGCTGTTCCTCGGCGGCTGGCGCGCCCCGTTCTGGATCGACGAGATCTGGGCCGGCGCCAACGAGGGCTACGTGCCGCTGATCTGGTTCTTCGGCAAGATGCTGCTCTTCATCTTCTTCTTCATCTGGCTGCGCGGGACCCTGCCGCGGATGCGCTACGACCAGTTCATGGACCTGGGCTGGAAGGTGCTGATCCCGGCCGCGCTGGTCTGGGTGGTCCTGGTCGCGACCATGCGCTACGTCTCGACCGCCTACGAGCTGGGTACCCAGGAGATCCTCATCGGCGGTGGCGTCCTGCTGGCGCTGATCCTCGTGTGGGGCTTCTTCGGTCCCGACGAGTCGGCCGACGAGCAGGTCGTGGACGACCACACCGCGCCCACCGGCGCCTACCCCGTCCCGCCGATGCCGAGCGGGGGTGCCGTGCGCGGCGCCGCCGCCCCGCTCACGTTCCCGACGTCCCGCACGCAGGCCACCGTGTCCCACGGTGCCCCCGAGGAGAGCTGACATGGCAGAGTCCCCCGGCGCCAAGAGCATGAAGGAGCAGTTCTGGGACCCCATCGCGGGTTTCGGGGTCACGTTCCGCACCATGTTCCGCAAGGTCGTCACCGAGCAGTACCCCTTCGAGAAGCTGCCCACCGCGCCGCGCTTCCACGGCCGTCACCAGCTCAACCGCTGGCCCGACGGGCTGGAGAAGTGCGTCGGGTGCGAGCTGTGCGCCTGGGCGTGCCCCGCCGACGCGATCTACGTCGAGGGCGCCTCGAACAGCGACGAGCCGGGTGCCGAGGAGGGTTCGGGCCGGTTCAGCCCCGGTGAGCGGTACGGCCGCGTCTACCAGATCAACTACCTGCGCTGCATCCTGTGCGGGCTGTGCATCGAGGCGTGCCCGACCCGGGCGCTGACGATGACCAACGAGTACGAGCTGGCCGACTCCACCCGCGAGTCGCTGATCTACGAGAAGTCCGACCTGCTCGCGCCGCTGCTGCCGGGCATGGAGCAGCCGCCGCACGCGATGCTGCTGGGTGACGACGAGACCGACTACTACCGCGGCCAGTACGCCGCGCCGGCGCCGGGCACCACCGGGGAGGGCGCCCAGTGATCGCCTTCTGGGTGCTCTCGCCCCTCATCGTCCTCGCCGCGCTCGGCGTGGTGCTGGTGCGCCGCGCGGTGCACTCGGCGCTGCTGCTGGCCGTGGTGATGATCAGCCTCGCGGTGCTCTACCTGACCCTCGACGCGCCGTTCCTCTTCGCGGTGCAGATCATCGTCTACACCGGCGCGATCCTGATGCTGTTCCTCTTCGTGCTGATGCTGGTCGGCGTCGACGCGGCCGACTCGGTCGTCGAGACGATCCGCGGCCAGCGGGTGCTCTCGATCCTCGGTGGGCTGGTCATGGGCCTGCTGCTGGTGGTGGTGGTCGCCCAGATCTCGCTCGGCACCGTGGTCGGGATGGGCGTGGCCAACTCCGGCGGCAACATCGAGGGCCTGGCCGACCTGCTGTTCGCGCGCTACGTGCTGGCCTTCGAGGCCACCGCCGCGCTGCTGATCACCGCCGCCCTCGGCGCGATGCTGCTCGCCCACCGCGAGCGCCTCGAGCCCAAGGAGGGCCAGCGCGCGATGGCGACGCGCCGCATGCAGGAGTACGCCGCCACCGGTCGCCACCTCGGGCCGCTGCCCTCGCCGGGCGTCTACGCCCGCCACAACGCGGTCGACACCCCGGCGCTGCTGCCCGACGGCACCCCGGCCGAGGACTCGGTCTCGCGGGTGCTCAGCGCCCGCGGCACGGTGCGCTCGGCGCCGGCGCTGGCCGACGACATCGAGGAGGTGCAGCGCACCCTCGACGGCGTCCGCGGCATCTCCGGCGGCTCCGGCAGCGCGGCCGACACCTCCGCCGGTGCCGGTCACAACACCGAGAACCCCGAGACCCGCCCGCTGGGCGCCGACCGCCCCGAGGGAGACGAGTGATGGACGACGTCACCCCCTACATCGTGCTCAGCACGATCCTGTTCACGATCGGCTCGGTCGGCGTGCTCACGCGCCGCAACGCCATCGTGGTGTTCATGTGCGTCGAGCTGATGCTGAACGCCTGCAACCTCGCGCTGGTGGCCTTCGCCAAGCAGCACGGCAACCTCGACGGGCAGGTCGCGGCCTTCTTCGTGATGGTCGTCGCCGCCGCCGAGGTCGTGGTCGGGCTCGCCATCATCATGACCATCTTCCGGACCCGTCGCTCGGCCTCGGTCGACGACGCGAGCCTGCTGAAGTACTAGGAGCCCGCCGCAGATGTTTCTCTTGTCCGAGGGTGGCGCGTCCATCCCCGTGGTCGATCCCGTGGGCGCCGACGGCGTCTTCTCGCTGCTGTGGCTGGTGATCGCGCTGCCGCTGGCCGGCGCCGCGATCCTGCTCCTGGGCGGGCGCCGCACCGATGCGTGGGGCCACTGGCTCGGCACGCTGACCGCGGTCGGCTCCTTCGTGCTCAGCCTGGTCCTCTTCGTCTCGCTGACCGGCCGCGAGGAGGGTGAGCGCCAGGTCGTCCAGCACCTCTACGACTGGATGCGCGTGGGCGACCTGACGGTCTCCCTCGACCTGCTGCTCGACCCGCTGTCGGTGCTGTTCCTGCTGCTGATCACCGGCGTCGGCTCGCTGATCCACGTCTACTCGATCGGCTACATGGAGCACGACCCGCGCCGTCGCCGCTTCTTCGCCTACCTCAACCTGTTCGTCGCGGCCATGCTGATGCTGGTCCTGAGCGAGAACTACCTCGGCCTGTTCCTGGGCTGGGAGGGCGTGGGCCTGGCCTCCTACCTGCTCATCGGCTTCTGGCAGCACAAGCCCTCGGCGGCCGCCGCGGCCAAGAAGGCCTTCGTGGTCAACCGCGTCGGCGACATCGGCCTGAGCCTGGGCATCGCGCTGTTCTTCGTCACCTTCGGCTCCACCAGCTTCACCGTCATCAGCGCGAACGCCTCCGGCGCCAGCGACGGGGTCCTGACCGCGCTGGGCCTGCTGCTGCTGCTCGCCGCCTGCGGCAAGTCGGCGCAGGTGCCGCTGCAGTCGTGGCTGCTCGACGCGATGGAGGGCCCGACCCCGGTCTCGGCCCTCATCCACGCCGCCACCATGGTCACCGCCGGCGTCTACCTGGTGGTGCGCTCCAACTTCGTCTTCGAGCTGGCGCCGCACGCGCAGACCGCCGTGGTCGTGGTCGCCACCGTGACGCTGCTGTGGGGTGCGGTCATCGGTTGCGCCAAGGACGACATCAAGAAGGCGCTCGCCGGCTCCACGATGAGCCAGATCGGCTACATGATGCTGGCCGCCGGCCTGGGGGTCTACGGCTACGCGTTCGCGATCTTCCACCTCATCACCCACGGCTTCTTCAAGGCCAACATGTTCCTGGGTGCGGGCTCGGTCATGCACGGCATGAACGACGACGTCGACATGCGCCGCTACGGCGCGCTGCGCAAGGCCATGCCGGTCACCTTCCTGACCTTCGCCATGGGCTACCTGGCGATCATCGGCTTCCCGCTGTTCTCCGGCTTCTGGTCCAAGGACAAGATCATCGAGACCGCGCTCATCGAGAGCCCGGTCGCGGGCGTCGGCGCGCTCATCGGCGCCGGTGTCACCGGCTTCTACATGACCCGGCTGATGCTGATGACGTTCTTCGGCGAGAAGCGCTGGAAGGACGACGTGCACCCGCACGAGTCGCCCTCGGTGATGACCGTGCCGCTCATCGTGCTCGCCGCGCTGTCGGTGCTCGGCGGCGTGCTCTACCTCGGCCACTGGATCGTCGACTGGCTCTCGCCGGTCGTGGGCACCGCGCCCGAGCACGAGCCGCCGGTCCCGGCGATCGTGATCACGCTGCTGGTCCTGGCCGTCGTGGCCGTCGGTGTCGCCACCGCCTGGTTCCTCGTCGGCAAGCGCCCGGTGCCGGTCACCGCGCCGCAGGACGTGTCGTTCGCGACCCGTGCGGCCCGCGCCGACCTGTACGGCGACACGATCAACGAGACCCTGGTGATCAACCCCGGCCGGCACGCCACCGCGGGGCTCACCCGCGGTGACCGCAGCCTGGTCGACGGGCTGTTCACCGGCTCGGCAGGGGTCACCGCCGCGCTCGGTGGCCAGCTGCGCAAGCTCCAGAACGGTTTCGTGCGCTCCTACGCCCTCTCCGTCGTCGGCGGGGTCGTCCTCGTCCTCGGCGCGCTCCTGGTGGTGAACCTGTGATGTCCGACGTCCCCTGGCTCAGCCTCCTCGTCCTGGTGCCCCTCGTGGGCGCGGTCGCGGTGCCCTTCCTGCGCGGCTCGGCCGCGCTGACCAAGCAGGTCGGCCTCGGCGTCTCGTTGGCCACCCTCGCGCTCGCCGTGGCCGTCGCGCTGCAGTACGACGTCGACGGCGGCATGCAGCTGAGCGAGACCCACGACTGGATCAGCGCCTTCGGCGTGCACTACGCGCTGGGCGTCGACGGCCTCGGCCTGCTGCTGGTCCTGCTGACCGCGGTGCTGGTCCCCGTCGTGCTGCTGGCCTCCTGGCGTGACGACGAGGGCTACCTCGACGGCGGCGCCCAGGGCTCCCCGGCGGCCTTCGTGGCCTGGACCCTCGCGCTCGAGGCGCTGTCGCTGGCGGTCTTCCTGGCCACCGACGTCTTCCTCTTCTACGTGGTCTTCGAGGCCACGCTGATCCCGGCCTACTTCCTGATCGGCGGCTTCGGCCGCGTCGGGCGCAGCGCAGCCGCGGTGAAGTTCCTGATGTTCCAGCTCGCCGGCGGCCTGGTGCTGCTCGGTGGCGTCATCGGCCTCTACGTCGTCTCCGCCCAGCAGGGCACGCCGTCGTACCTGCTCTCGGACCTCACCGAGCTCGACATGTCGACCTCGGCCGGGCGCTGGCTCTTCGCGGCCTTCTTCATCGCCTTCGCGATCAAGGCGCCGCTGTTCCCGGTGCACACCTGGCTGGCCGACACGACCGAGAAGGCCACCCCCGGCACCGCGGTGCTGCTGGTCTGCGTGCTCGACAAGATCGGCACCTTCGGCATGCTGCGCTTCTGCCTGGGGCTCTTCCCCGAGGCCTCGCAGTGGGCCACCCCGCTGGTCGTGGTGCTGGCGCTGGTCTCGATCGTCTACGGCGCGCTGGTGGCCATCGGCCAGGACGACCTGATGCGCCTGATCGGCCTGACCTCGCTGAGCCACTTCGGCTTCATCACCCTGGGCATCTTCGTCTTCTCCAGCCAGGGCGGCACCGGCTCGATCCTCTACATGGTCAACCACGGCCTGGGCACCGCTGCGCTCTTCCTGGTCGCCGGCTACGTGGTGGCCCGCCGCGGCACCGCCTCGATCCGCGAGATGGGTGGCGCCGAGAAGGTCACGCCGGTCCTCGCCGGGCTGTTCCTCGTCGCCGGCCTGGCGGCGCTCGGCCTGCCGGGCCTGAGCACCTTCGTCTCCGAGATGCTCGTGATCATCGCCGCCTTCGACTACGCCTGGTACGTCGGCGCGGTCGCGGTGACCGGCATCGTGCTGGCCGCGATCTACGCGCTGTGGATGTACCAGCGCACGATGACCGGCCCGACCGTCGAACCGGTGCCCGGCACCGTGCGCGAGAGCCGCGACCTCACCACCCGCGAGCTGGTCGCCGTCGCCCCGCTCTTCGTGGGCCTGGTGCTCTTCGGCTTCTACCCGATGCCGCTGATGGAGGCGGCCGACCCCTACGTCGGCGACCTGCTCAGCCAGGTGGGCGTCACTGACGACCCGCCGGAGGTCGGCGCGGACGCGCACAGCGACGCCGGCTCCGACTCCGACACCGCCGAGGAGGGCGAGAACTGATGGGCGAGTTCACCAAGCCGGTGATGGAGTACGGCAGCATCTGGCCGCTCTTCGTCGTCTTCGGCGTGGCCTGCCTGGGCGTCCTCGCCGAGGCGTTCCTGCCCCGGGGGCGCCGCCACACCACCCAGCTGGTGCTGGCCGTCGCCGGCCTGGTGGCCGCGCTGGCGGGCACCGTGTGGATCGGCACGGACCTCGAGGTCACCGAGGGCGGGGCCGCCCGCGGCCTCTTCGGCGCCGCCGGCGCCGTCGCCGTCGACGGTCCGACGGTCTTCCTGTGGGGCATGCTGCTGGTCTTCGCGCTGACGGGGGTCGCGCTCTTCGCCGAGCGCCGCCTCGAGAGCGGCGTCTCGGCCTTCGCCGGCCAGGCCGCCGCGCTGCCGGGCACCGAGGCCGAGCGCCGCACCCAGGCGCTCGACCACAGCGAGGTCTACCCGCTGCTGATGTTCGCGGTCACCGGCATGATGCTCTTCCCGGCCGCCGCCGACCTGCTGACGCTGTTCGTGGCCCTCGAGGTCCTCTCGCTGCCCCTCTACCTGCTCGCCGGACTGGCCCGACGCCGCCGGCTGCTGAGCCAGGAGGCCGCGCTGAAGTACTTCCTGCTCGGCGCCTTCTCCTCGGGCTTCTTCCTCTACGGCGTCGCGCTGGTCTACGGCTTCGCCGGCTCGATGGACTTCGCAGCGATCGACGAGGCGGTGCGCAACGACACCGCCAACCGCGGCCTGCTGCTGGTCGGCATCGGGATGCTGATGGTCGGCCTGCTCTTCAAGGTCGGCGCGGTGCCCTTCCAGGCCTGGACCCCCGACGTCTACCAGGGCGCGCCCACCGCGGTGACCGCCTTCATGGCCGCCGGCACCAAGATCGCCGCCTTCGGCGCGATCCTGCGCCTGCTCTACGTCGCCTTCGGGGCCGAGCGCTGGTCGTGGCAGCCGATGATGTGGGTCATCGCGATCCTGACCATGCTGGTCGGCGCCGTGCTCGCGATCGTGCAGACCGACGTCAAGCGGATGCTGGCCTACTCGGCGATCGCGCACACCGGCTTCCTGCTCACCGGCGTCCTGGGCGTCCAGGGCGCGGGCGAGCTGGCCGAGGGCCAGGTCACCTCGCTGCAGTCGGTGATGTTCTACCTGCTCACCTACAGCTTCGCGACGGTCGGCGCGTTCGCCGTCGTCACGCTGGTGCGCGACTCCTCCGGCGAGGCCACCGCCATGGCCCGCTGGGCCGGCCTGGGTGCGCGCTCCCCGCTCGTCGCGGGTGCGTTCGCCTTCTTCCTGCTCTCGATGGCCGGCATCCCGCTGACCGCCGGGTTCACCGGCAAGTGGGCCGTGTTCACCGTGGCCCTGTCGGCGGGCGCCTGGCCGGTCGTGCTGGTCGCGATCGCCGCCAGCGTGCTGTCGGTGTTCTTCTACGTCCGGCTGATCCGCGTCATGTACTTCGCGGTGCCCGAGGGGGAGGTCGCCTCGGTGACCACCCCGTCGGCGCTGACGACCGCGGTCATCGTCGTCGGTGTCGTCGGCACCCTGGCGCTCGGCGTGGTGCCGGGCCCGGTGCTCGACCTCGCCGCCGATGCCGGACAATTCATCAGGTGAGCTCGACCCCGCCCCTGGCCAACCTCGCCCTGCCCGTCACCGACGAGGCCCTGGCTGCGCGCCTGCAGCAGCGCCTCGACACCATCGAGGAGCTGCTCGCGGGCCACGTCCAGGGCCGCACGAAGTACGTCTCGGAGGCCGCCGCGCACCTCATGTCGGCCGGCGGCAAGCGGTTCCGGCCGCTGCTGGTGCTGCTGGCCGCCGAGACGGGGCCCGAGCCGGGCTGTGACGACGTGCTGACCGCGGCCTGCGTCGTGGAGATCACCCACGTCGGCTCGCTCTACCACGACGACGTGATGGACGAGGCCGACCTGCGCCGCGGCGCCGACTCGGCCAACGCCCGCTGGGACAACCTCGTGGCCATCCTCACCGGCGACTTCCTCTTCGCCCGCTCCTCCGAGCTGACCGCCCGCCTGGGCGCCGACGCCGTGCGCATCCAGGCCGAGACGTTCACCCGGCTGGTCGAGGGCCAGATCCTCGAGACCGTGACGCCCGGGCCCGACGAGGACCCGCTGCAGCACTACCTCGACGTGGTGGCCGGCAAGACCGGCTCGCTGATCGCCACCTCCGCGCGCTACGGCGCCCGCTTCAGCGGCGCCCCGCGCGAGGTCGAGGAGGCCCTGGCGGCGTACGGCGAGATCGTCGGGGCGGCCTTCCAGCTCTCCGACGACATCCTCGACATCGCCTCCGAGACCGACGAGTCCGGCAAGACCCCCGGCACCGACCTGCGCGAGGGCGTGCCGACGCTGCCGGTGCTGATGGCCCGCGCCGCCGGCGCCGGGTCGAGCGACCCCGCCGACGTACGCCTGCTCGAGCTGCTCGACGCCGACCTCACCGACGACGCGCTGCTGGCCGAGACCCTCGGCCTGCTGCGCGCCCACCCGGCGATGGAGCAGGCGCGGGCCTACGTCGTGAGGCAGGCCCAGGCAGCGAAGGCCCACCTCGACGTGGTGCCCGCCGGGCCCGTGCGCGAGGCCCTGGAGGCCTTCGCCGACCTCGTGGCCGTCCGCACCGGCTGAGCCCCGCCGCGGCCCCGGCAGCGCGTCGACAGCGCGTCAGCCGACGCTGGCGGCGACGGTCAGCCGCAGCTGGCGGCGCCGGTGGCGCAGCGCCTCGAAGGTGAAGACCGCCAGGGCGACCCACACCAGCACGAAGCCGACCCACCGCGCGGTCGGCATGTCCTCGCGGAAGTAGAGGACGCCGAGCAGGAACTGCAGCGTCGGCGTGAGGTACTGCAGCAGCCCGATGGTGGTCAGCGGGATGCGGGTGGCGGCAGCGCCGAAGCACAGCAGCGGCACCGCGGTGACGACGCCGGTGGTGGTCAGCAGCAGCGCGTGGCCCACCCCGTTGCTGCCGAACTCGGCGGCCCCGCTGGAGCCCAGGACGGCCAGGTAGGCCAGGGCGACGGGGGTGACGAAGAGGGTCTCGAGCGTGAGGCTGGGCACCGCGCCGGCGTTGGCGGTCTTCTTCAGCAGCCCGTAGGTGCCGAAGGACAGTGCGAGGGCCAGCGCCACCCAGGGCGGTCGCCCGTAGCCGATCGTCAGGACCACCACGGCGGCCGCGGCCACGGCCAGGGCGACCACCTGCAGGCGCCGCATCCGCTCGCCGAGCAGCAGCACGCCCATCAGCACCGTGACGAGCGGGTTGATGTAGTAGCCCAGCGCGGTCTCCACGACCCGGTCGTGGGTCACGCCGTAGATGTAGACGCCCCAGTTGGTGGTGATCGTGGCCGCCGCGGCGACCAGCAGCAGGGTGCGGCGGCGGTCGGCCAGCAGCGCCCGCAGCGCCGCCAGCTGGCTCAGCGCGACCACCACGACGGCCATCGTGACCGCCGACCAGACCACCCGGTGCCCCAGCATCTCCAGCGAGCCGGCCGGCTCGAGCAGCGGGAAGTAGAGCGGGAAGGCTCCCCACATCAGGTAGGCCGCTGCCCCCAGGAGGACACCGCGGCGGGACTCGGCCAAGGACTAGACGACCGTCCAGGTGTCGGCGCCGGTGATGAGGGCGCTGAGGCGCTCGGCCGGGTCGGCGTCGCTGGTCGCGCCGGCGGTGGCCAGCTGGGCGCGGGCCTGGTCGTCGTACGTCGCCCGCTCGACCTGGCGGAAGATCCCGATCGGGCTGGTGTTCAGGTAGCCGGCGTCGGTCAGGCGGCTGATCGCGAACGCCACCGAGGGGTCGGGGTTGTGGGCGTCGTGGACCAGCAGGTCGGCCTCGGCGACCTGGTCGGGGCCGTCGCCGACCTCGACGACGCGCACGCCGCCGGTGGCCGGGTCGTGGGCCACGCCCTTGGTGGCCCGCCCGTCCTCGGTCGGGACGCCGAAGGTGATCGGCTCGCCGTGCACCAGCGGGATGATCGCGTCGGCCTTGGTGTCGCGGTCCTTGATGGCGTCGAAGGCGCCGTCGTTGAAGATCGGGCAGTTCTGGTAGATCTCGACCAGCGACGTGCCGCGGTGCGCGGCGGCCGCGGCCAGCACCTCGGTGAGGTGCTTGCGGTCGGAGTCGATGGTGCGGGCCACGAAGCTCGCCTCGGCCCCGAGCGCCAGCGACACCGGGTTGAAGGGGTGGTCGACCGAGCCCATCGGGGTCGACTTGGTGACCTTGCCGGCCTCGGAGGTGGGGGAGTACTGGCCCTTGGTCAGGCCGTAGATCCGGTTGTTGAACAGCAGGATCGTCATGTTGACGTTGCGGCGCAGCGCGTGGATCAGGTGGTTGCCGCCGATGGAGAGCGCGTCGCCGTCACCGGTGACGACCCACACCGACAGGTCCTCGCGGGCCGTGGCGATGCCGGTGGCGATCGACGGCGCCCGGCCGTGGATCGAGTGCATGCCGTAGGTGTCGAGGTAGTAGGGGAACCGGCTGGAGCAGCCGATGCCCGAGACGAAGACGATGTTCTCGCGGCGCAGGCCCAGGTCGGGCAGGAACGACTGCACGGCCTTGAGCACGGCGTAGTCGCCGCAGCCGGGGCACCAGCGCACCTCCTGGTCGGAGGTGAAGTCCTTGCCGGTCTGCGGGGCCGCGCCCTCGTAGGCGGGCACCGAGTCGGTGCCCGAGCGCAGGCCCGGGGTGGGCAGGTCGGTGCGGTTCGGGGTGAGCGTCACTGGTGGACCTCCTGGCTGGTCGCGACGGAGAGGTCGAGCTGGTCGGCGGGGATGCCCTCGGCCTGGGCGACGAGCTCGCCGATGACCTGGGCGAGCTCGGCGGCCTTGAGCGGCATGCCGTTGACCTGGTGGTGGCCGATGGCGTCGACGAGGTACTTCGCGCGCAGCAGCATCGAGAGCTGGCCGAGGTTCATCTCGGGCACGAGGACCTTGTCGTAGCCGGCGAGGATCTCGCCGAGGTCCTTCGGGAACGGGTTGAGGTGGCGCAGGTGCACCTGCGCGACGTCGTAGCCGGCGCGGCGCACGCGACGCACGCCGGCGCCGATCGGGCCGTAGGTCGAGCCCCAGCCCAGCACCAGCACCTTCGCGCGGCCGGAGGGGTCGTCGACCTGCAGCGGCGGCAGCGACTCGGCGATCCGGTCGACCTTGGCCTGGCGGGTGCGCACCATCCGCTCGTGGTTGGCGGGGTCGTAGGAGATGTTGCCGTGGCCCTCGCCCTTCTCGAGCCCGCCGATGCGGTGCTCGAGACCGGGGGTGCCGGGCACGGCCCAGGGCCGCGCCAGGGTCTCCTCGTCGCGCAGGTAGGGCCAGAACTCCTCGGTCTCGGTGACCGTGCCGTCCTTGGCCGTGCTGGTCGAGGTGTGGTTGGTCGCGGTCGCGAAGGCGGGGTCGATGCTCGGCAGGTCGGCGACCTCGGGGATCCGCCACGGCTCCGAGCCGTTGGCCAGGTAGCCGTCGGAGAGCAGCATCACGGGGGTGCGGTAGGTGATGGCGATGCGCGCCGCCTCGATCGCGGCGTCGAAGCAGTCGCCGGGCGACTGCGGGGCCACGATCGGCACCGGCGCCTCGCCGTTGCGCCCGAACATCGCCTGGAGCAGGTCGGCCTGCTCGGTCTTGGTGGGCAGGCCGGTCGAGGGGCCGCCGCGCTGCACGTCGACGACCAGCAGCGGCAGCTCGGTCATCACGGCCAGGCCGATGGCCTCGGACTTCAGGGCCACACCGGGCCCCGAGGTGGTGGTCACGCCCAGCGCGCCCGAGAAGGAGGCGCCGATGGCGGCGCCGACGCCGGCGATCTCGTCCTCGGCCTGGAAGGTGGTGACGCCGAAGCCCTTGTGCTTGCTGAGCTCGTGGAGGATGTCGCTGGCCGGGGTGATCGGGTAGGAGCCCAGGAACAGCGGCAGCCCCGACTGCACGCCCGCGGCCACCAGGCCGTAGGACAGCGCCAGGTTGCCGGTGATGTTGCGGTAGGTGCCGGCCGACATCGGGGCCGGCTTGACCTCGTAGCGCACCACGAACGTCTCGGTGGTCTCGCCGAAGTTCCAGCCGGCCCGGAAGGCCGTCAGGTTGGCGTCGCGCACGGCGGCGTTCTTGGCGAACTTGCGGGCCAGGAAGGTCTCGGTGCCCTCGGTGGGGCGCCCGTACATCCACGACAGCAGGCCGAGGGCGAACATGTTCTTGGCCCGGGCGGCGTCCTTGCGCGAGAGGCCGAACTCCTTGACCGCGCCGACGGTCATGCCGGTCAGGTCGACGGGGTGCACGTTGAAGCCGTCGAGCTCGGAGCCCGGGGTGTCCAGCGCCTCGAGCGGGTCGGCGTCGTAGCCGGCCTTGGTCAGGTTGCGCGCCGAGAAGTCGTGGGTGTCGACGATGATCGTGGCGCCCTTGGGCAGGTCGCCCAGGTTCGCCTTGAGCGCGGCCGGGTTCATCGCCACCAGCACGTCGGGGGCGTCACCGGGCGTGAGGATGTCGTGGTCGGCGAAGTGCACCTGGAAGGAGCTGACGCCCGGCAGCGTGCCCTGGGGGGCGCGGATCTCGGCCGGGAAGTTGGGCAGCGTCACCAGGTCGTTGCCGAAGGAGGCCGACTCGGCGGTGAAGCGGTCGCCGGTCAGCTGCATCCCGTCGCCGGAGTCGCCCGCGAAGCGGATGATGACGCGGTCGAGCTGCTTGACCTGCTTGGTGTTCTCGGACACGAGGTGCCACTCCTGTGGTTGCTGCGCGGACAGACCGGCCGAGCATACTGCGGGTATGTCGGAATGAGAACTCGTTCTAGTTCTCGTGACTCCGGGCTCGCCGGACGCCCTCCACTGTACGGCGGGGGCGTAGCAGGACCGCGCCCCAGCCGAGGAGTGAACGGTGTCAGCGGCGACCGCCCGGACGTGCTCTCAGCGGTAGTTGGTGAACTGCACCGCGAAGTCGTAGTCCTGCGCCTTGACCAGCGCGATGACCTGCTGCAGGTCGTCGCGCTTCTTGGAGGAGACGCGCAGCTCGTCGCCCTGGATCTGCGCCTTGACGCCCTTGGGGCCCTCGTCGCGGATCAGCTTGGAGACCTTCTTGGCGTCCTCGGAGGAGATGCCCTCCTTGAGCGCGATCGAGATCTTCGACTGCTGGCCCGAGGGGCGCGGCTCGGAGGCGTCGAGCACCTTGAGCGAGACGTCGCGCTTGACGAGCTTGCCCTTGAAGACGTCGAGGACGGCGCTGGCGCGGTCGTCGGCCGAGGCGCTGATCTCGATGGCGTGCTCGCCGGACCACTCGATGCTCGCCCCGGTGCCCTTGAAGTCGAAGCGGGTCGCGATCTCGCGGGCGGTCTGCCCGAGCGCGTTGTCGACCTCCTGGCGGTCGATCTTGGAGACGATGTCGAAGGACGAGTCGGCCATGGGGTCCACCTGGTTCTCGGTCGTAGCGGTCTGGTCGGGGCGCGCGGGGTGCCTGCGCGGGGTGCCGCGGCAGTTTGCGGTCGCGCCCGGGGGCTGCGCTATTGTTTCGTCTCGTTGTCGCGTGGCCAAACGCCCGCACGGCAGCACCCTGGCAGATTGCCCGAGCGGCCAATGGGAGCGGACTGTAAATCCGTCGGCTTTTGCCTTCGAAGGTTCGAATCCTTCATCTGCCACAGCACCACCGAGGAGCCCCCGAGCAGCGCCTGGCGCCGCTCGGGGGCTCTTCTGCTGTCCGCCGCGTAACCGCAGCCGTCCCCTCCCGTTGTCCGGGCATGACCCGACGCGCCGGCTCCGCCCTGCTCGCCCTGACCCTGGCCGCCCTGGCCCCCGTGCTCGCCGCCCCCTCGGCGCTGGCGCACCAGGGAGGTGACCTGCCCACCAACACCCGGGCCGCCGAGGTCGCCACCGAGGGCGAGGGCGTGGCGATGGAGTACGTCGCCAACCTGCAGTACGACGACAGCGGCGAGGCGCAGAACGGCTCCGACATCGAGTTCATGCGCCTGGGCAAGCGGGAGTACGCGCTGGCCGGCACCCTGCGCGGTGGCCTGCAGATCATCGACATCACCCGGCCCCGCAAGCCCAAGCCGGTCGCGGTCTACGACTGCGACATCTCCCAGGGCGACATCCAGGTCTGGAAGCGCCGCGGCCGGGTGCTGGCCAGCTACACCGCCGACGGCACCGTGGGCGCGGCCGGCGCCGCGTCGCGCTGCGGCACCGAGCTCGGCCTCGAGGCCGGCGACGCCGGCACCGTGATCGTCGACGTCACCGATCCCAAGCGCCCCGGGACCGTGAGCTGGCTGCCGGTCCCTGCGGGCTCGCACAACATGACGATCCACCCCAGCGGCAAGTGGCTCTACAACTCCAACTCCGACCTGCTCACCGCCGGGCCCGAGCCGATCATCACCATCTACGACATCCGCCGCCCGACCCGACCGGTGAAGGTGCAGGACTTCGCGATCCCCTTCGTGCCGACCTCGCTGGGCTCGGAGTCGCACGACATCACCTTCAGCGCCGACGGCACCCGCGCCTACTCCGCGGCGCTCTCGCAGACGCTGGTGCTCGACACCACCGACCCCGCGGACCCCGCGATCATCGGCCAGATCGTCGACCCGGCCGTCAACGTCTCCCACCAGGCCGACCCGGTGACCCTCAAGGACTCCGACGGCGTCAAGCGCACGATCCTCATCGTCACCGACGAGCGTGCCGGCGCCGCGGCCTCGGTCGAGTGCCCCGGCGGCGGCCTGCACCTCTACGACATCACCGGCGACCTCGAGACCGCGCCCGCCAAGATCGGCACCTGGTTCGCGCCGGCCTACTCGGTCCAGGACGGCGCCACCTGCACCTCCCACGTGCTGCGCATCTACCCGCGCCAGAAGCTGCTGACCATCGCCTGGTACGCCAAGGGCGTGCGGGTGCTCGACATCTCCGGGCTCGCCGACGCCGCCAGCGACCCGCTGGCCGGCCCGGCCGCGATCGCCTTCGGCGACGGGGTGGGCATGAAGGAGGTCGGCCACTTCGCGATGCCCGACTCCGACGCCTGGTCCTTCAAGACCAACAAGATCAAGCGCAACGGCTCCTTCTTCGGCTACGCCAACGACCTGGTCCGCGGCTTCGACGTCTTTCGGTACGACGGCTCGACCATCGGCGACGTCAAGCCCCTCAAGCCCCGCGACCTCAAGCCGCGCCGCCAGCGCAGCGTGGGCGCCGACCGGGTCGACGCCTCCACCGCCGCCGGTCTCGCGCTGGTCGTGCCGGCGACGCTCGGGGCGCTGCTCCTGCACCGCCGGGCCGCGCGCCGCCGCCGCGACTGAGAGGTCACTCGGAGGGCAGCAGGCCGGCGTTGAAGGGGGAGTCCTTGCGCGAGATCAGCTCGCGGCGCTCCTCGGCGCTCAACGCCTCCAGCTGGGCCACCACGTCGGCCGGGAAGCCGCTGACCTCGGGTGCCGCGGCCAGCGGGACGACCGTGTGCACCACGCGGTCGGCGTACACGTGGACGGTGTTGAGGCCCTGGTGGCCGTCGACGCCGGAGACGAAGCGCTCCAGCGGCGCCGGGTCGGTGGTGTAGCACGACGCGGAGGCGACGCTGACCGGGATGCCGGCCAGCGTCGAGTGGCTGGAGTAGTGGTAGTGACCGCCCAGGATGGCGCGCACGTCGGAGCCCGCGAGCACCTCGGCCAGCAGGTGCTGGTCGGCCAGCTCGATGGTCTCCGCGGCCCGCAGCATCGGCAGCGGGATCGGTGGGTGGTGCATCGCCAGCACCGTGCCGTGCGGCGCCGGCACGGCCAGCTCCTCGGCCAGCCAGACCAGCTGGGCCGGGGTGATCTCGCCGTGGTGGTAGCCGGGCACCGTCGTGTCCAGGGCGATCACCCGCAGCCCGTCGACGTCGTGCACCCGGTCCTGGGGGGCGTGGGGGTCGGCGTCGTCGCCGAAGAGCCCGCGCGCGTAGGGCTCCCGCTCGTCGTGGTTGCCCATCACCCACACCACCTGCGCACCCATCTGGGCCGCAGCGGGCTCGACCAGCTCGCGCAGCCGGGCGTACGCCGCCGGCTCGGCCTTGTCGGCCAGGTCGCCGGTGAGCACCAGCGCCTGCGGAGCGGGGTGCACCCGCCGCAGCCGCTCGAGGGCCAGCCGCAGACCCGCCTCGGGATCCACGACGCCGTACTGCAGGGCGCCGCCGGCGAGCAGGTGCGGGTCGCTGAGGTGGGCCAGGACGTGGCCGGCGGGCGGGTGCTGGCCCAGCTGCACGGGGGAGGTCACCCCGTCGAGCCTAGGCGACCGGCTGGGGGTGGGCGGCGGCCTTGTAGAAGCCGGAGAAGGTGATCCGCGAGGCGGGCAGCCCGAGCCGGCGCAGGTGCCGGCGCCCACCGGTGGCCAGCGACGACTCGCCGACCACGAAGGCGTAGTCGCGGGGGTCGACCGGTCCGGTGCGGCTCTCCAGCAGCTCGAGGGCACCGGCGCCCGGTCGCCCGTGGTGCCCGCCGCGGCTGACCCAGGTGACCTCGACGCCGGCGGGGTGCACCAGCCGGTGGTCGACGTCGTCGTCGGTCGGCACCTCGAGCACGGCGGTCCCCACCGCGGTGGGGGCCAGGCTGCGCAGGATGCCGCGGACGCCCGGGAGCCCGGACTCGTCGGCCGCGAGGTGCACCCGCCGGGTGCCGGCCGGCGGGTCGAACATCGGCCCCTGGTCGAGCAGCGCCACCGGGCTGCCGGGGGTCGCGCCGACCGCCCAGCGCGCCACCCGGCCCGCGAGGTCGCCCGCGCCGTCGACGTGCAGCACCACGTCGAGGTCGATCTCGGTGCCCGTGCCGGTGCGCCGCAGGTCGGCGACGGTGTAGTTGCTGCAGTGCGGGCGCTGCTCCTCCGCGATCGCCAGGTAGGCCTGCCACCACGAGCGGCCCTCGACCTCGGGCAGCACCAGGGCGGCGCCCGGGGTGGCCGGCACGAAGAGCCGGAACCAGTGGTCGTGGCCCTGCCAGTCGAACCCGTCGAGGGCGGGCCCGCCGACGGTGACGCGCTGGAAGGACGGGGAGGTGCGGGTGGTGCGCAGCACCGTGGCGCGCGACATCCGGGGGTCCGAGGGCATCAGCCGGGGCAGCTCGCTCATGGCGGCACCGTACTTAGGCAAGCCTTGCTTTACTAGACGTCCCCGGGAGTTCGGCTGTCACCGGGCTCCGGCCCGGGCAGGATGGGTGCGTGTTCACCCCTCACCTGACCGACCGGTACACCGGTCACACCCCCCGCCACGACGTCGCCGGCCTCCCCCTCGTGGTGGTGCTGCTCCTGGTGCTGCTGGCCGTCGCCCTGCCCGCGCTCGGGCTGCTCGCGGGGGCGGGGCTGATCGTGTCGGGTCGGACCCGGCAGGGGGCGCTGGTCCTCGCCGTGTCCGTCGTCTCCTTCGGCGGCTGGCTCCTCTGGCTCGTCTAGCGCGCCGGGAGCACCCGCCCGCTGACCTCGCCGAGGGTGATCCGCCCGCCGCCGGTGCCGGGAGCGCTGTAGCGCAGCACCACCTCGTCGCCGTCGTCGAGGAACCGCTCACCGCGCCAGAGCTCGATGAGCGAGCCGACCTCGTCGCCGCCCGGGCCGCTGATCGTGCCGCTGGCGTAGAGGTCGCCGGTGCGCAGGCTGGCGCCGTTGACGGTCAGGTGCGCCAGCATCTGCCCGGGTGACCAGTACGTCGTGCGGTAGCGCGGGCGGCTGACCACCTCGCCGTTGAGCACCACCTCGACGTCGACGTCGAGGCCCCGGGTGTGGCCCGGGTCGAGGTAGTCCAACGGCTCCGGGTCCTGGCCGGGCAGGTCGCACCACGCGGCCTCGAGCGCGGCCAGCGGGGTCACCCAGTGGCTCACCGAGGTCGCGAACGACTTGCCGAGGAACGGCCCGAGCGGGACGTACTCCCAGGCCTGGATGTCGCGCGCCGACCAGTCGTTGACGCCGACGACGCCGAAGACGTGGTCGGCCAGCCCGGCGGCCGGCACCGGGTCCCCCAGCGAGGAGGGGGTGCCGACGACGAAGCCGAGCTCGGCCTCGATGTCGAGGCGCTGGGAGGGGCCGAAGACCGGGGCCTCGCCCGCGCCGGGCGCCGGGCGCCGCTGGCCGCGGGGCCGCACCACCGGCGTGCCGCTGGGCACGACCGTGCCGGCCCGGCCGTGGTAGGCCACCGGCAGGTGCTTCCAGTTGGGCAGCAGCGGCTCGCTGTCGGGCCGGAACATCCGGCCCAGGTTGGTGGCGTGGTGCTCGGAGGCGTAGAAGTCGACGTAGTCGGCGACCTCGAACGGCTGGTGCAGCTCGACGTCGGCGAGCGGGATGCCCTCGGTGGTGGCGGCCAGCGAGGCCGCCTGCTCGCGGGTCTGGCGCCACACCTCGGGACCCAGCGCCATGAAGGCGTTGAGCGAGGGCGCCGCCATCTCGGGGCGGCCGGTCGCCTCGTGCAGGTCGAGCACCGTGTCGCCGAGCCGGACCCCCACCCGGCGCGGGCCGCCGTCGCGCGAGAAGACGGCGTACGGCAGGTGGTCGGGGCCGAAGCCGCCCCTGTCCTCGTGCGTGAGGTCGGTCATGCGAGCACCCCCAGGGCGTCGAGGTCGGCGAGCGGTTCGGAGACCGAGCAGGAGCCGAAGGAGCGGAACCAGCGGCGGGCGCCGGCGAGGTCCTCGGTGGCCACCGCGGCGGCCAGGGCGGCGCCGTCGCGCTCCTCGAGGGTGGCGACCACGTCGTCGCGACCGGCGCCGTCGAAGGCGCGCCGCGTCGCGAGGAGCACGTTGAGGAAGCCGTGCCGCTCGGCGCCGTCGTCGGCGGTGTGGCGCACCGCGCGGTGCAGCCCCGCGGTGCACTTGAAGGCGGTCTCGCGGTCGAGGGCGGCGTCGATCCAGGCCGCCAGCGTCGTCGAGGTCGGGTGCGCGTCGGGGTCCAGCCCGCCGGTGCGGAACTTGAGCAGCAGCTCGGCCGAGGCGACCTCGTCGGCCGCGGCCAGCCAGCCGTACGTCGGCGGGCCGGGCAGGGCGGGCAGCTCGACGTGCACCGCGACCTCGTCGTCGAGGTCGCCCGCGGCGCGGGCCGCGTCGACCGCGGCGACGACGCGCCGGGCGTTGCCGGCCAGGTCGTCGAGGTCGCGCAGCGCGACCTCGAGCCGGGCCAGGGTGTGCCCGTGGCGGGTGGCCAGGGCGGTGGGGCCCCCGACCTGGCCGGCGCCGCCGGTCAGCACGACCGCGAGCGGTGGCCCGGGCTCGACCTGGGGCAGGTCGGTGTCGCGCAGCACGAAGGCGCCGACCAGCGGCTCCTCGCGCTCGCGGTAGGCGGCCAGGGCGGCGTCGAGCGGGGCGTCGCCGGGCGGGAAGACCGCGGCGTCGTCGACGAGGCCGCGCCAGAGAGGTTCCGTGGTGGCAGGCACGCCGCTACTCTTACCACGACGCGGATAGCGGACACATCTGTCCGACTTTCGAACAGTGAGGAGACGGCCCGGTGGCCTACTACCGACGGCTCGGCGAGGTGCCGGGCAAGCGCCACACCCAGCTGCGCGACCCCGAGGGGGCGCTCTACCGCGAGGAGCTGATGGGGGAGGAGGGCTTCTCCTCCGACTCCTCCCTGCTCTACCACCGCGGCGTGCCCTCGGCGCTCGTGGCGACCGAGGTCTGGGAGCTGCCCGACCAGACCCGCACCCCCAACCACCCGCTCGCACCGCGCCACCTGCGCCTGCACGCGCTCGAGACCGGTCCCGACGCGGTCACCGGGCGCCGCCTGGTGCTCGGCAACAACGACGTGCGCATCGCCTACGTCGTCACCGGCACGGACGCCTCCCCGCTCTACCGCAACGCCATCGGCGACGAGTGCGTCTTCGTCGAGGCCGGCAGCGGGGTCGTCGAGACCGTCTTCGGGGCGGTGGCCTACCGCGCCGGCGACTACGTGGTGGTGCCGCGGGCGACCACCCACCGGTGGCTGCCCGCCGAGCCGAGCCGGCTCTACGCCATCGAGGCCAACAGCCACGTCGCCCCACCCAAGCGCTACCTCTCGCGCTACGGGCAGCTGCTCGAGCACGCGCCGTACTGCGAGCGCGACCTGCACGGCCCCGCCGAGCCGCTGCTGGCCGAGGGGCGCGACGTCGAGGTGCTGGTCAAGCACCGCACGTCGGCGGGCGTGGTGGGCACCCGGATGGTCTACGACACCCATCCCTTCGACGTGGTCGGCTGGGACGGCTGCCTCTACCCCTACACCTTCAACATCGACGACTACATGCCGATCACCGGCAAGGTCCACCAGCCGCCGCCGGTGCACCAGGTCTTCGAGGGCCACAACTTCGTGGTCTGCAACTTCCTGCCCCGCAAGGTCGACTACCACCCGCTGGCGATCCCGGTGCCCTACTACCACTCCAACGTCGACTCCGACGAGGTGATGTTCTACGTCGCCGGCGACTACGAGGCCCGCAAGGGCTCGGGCATCGGGCTGGGCTCGGTCTCGCTGCACCCCGGCGGCCACGCCCACGGCCCCCAGCCCGCCGCCATCGAGGCCTCGCTGGGCGCGGAGGCCTTCGAGGAGTCCGCGGTCATGGTCGACACCTTCGCCCCCCTCGAGCTCGGCGAGGCCGCCCTGCCGGTCGAGGACCCCGACTACCCCTTCAGCTGGGCCGGGCGCCGCCTCTGACGGCCGAGCGGTCACTTTCGCACCACCGACCGGTCACTTTCGCACCGATCGGAGGTGCGGAACTGACTGCTGGATGGTGCGGAAGTGACCGCTCGTGCGTCAGCGGCGGGTGCGCAGGTGGGCGTCGACGGCGGCGGGCGACAGGGCCGCGTCGATGGCCAGGGCGGCGCAGCCGAGCAGGCCCGCGGCCTCGCCGTGGGCGGCGGGCAGGAAGCGCAGGTCGCGCACCGCGCCGGGGTGGGCGCGGGAGTAGAGGCTCTCGCGCACGCCTGCGGTGTAGAGGTCGAAGGCCGCGCCCATGTCGCCGCCGACGACGACGGCCTCGGGGTGCAGCAGGTTGACCGCGACGGTGAGCACCTCGCCGAGCTGGCGCCCGGCCTCGCGCAGCAGGTTGCGCGCGAGCGGGTCGCCGTCGAGGGCCAGGGCGACCAGGTCGCGCACGTGGCGGGCCTCGATGCCGGCCTCCTGCAGCTTCCCCACCAGCGCCCACCCGCCGGCGACGGTCTCGAGGCAGCCGGTCGCGCCGCAGCGGCACAGCAGGTCGCCGGCCACGTCGACCCGCGTGTGGCCCAGCTCGCCGGTGGTGCCGCGGCGCTCGCCCACGATGCGCCCGTCCGCGACCAGGCCCATCCCCAGCCCGGTGGAGGCCTTGACCACCAGCATGGTCGCCGCGGCCGGCACCCGGCCGAAGAGCTCCGAGCGGGTCAGGGCGGCGGTGTCGTTGTCGAGGTGCAGCGGCGCGTCGGTCAGCGTGGCGACGTACGACGCCAGGTCGACGCCGTCCCAGCCCTTCAGCACGGGCGCGTCGACGCTGGTGCCGCGGGCCGGGTCGACGCTGCCGGGCAGGCTCATCCCCACCCCGACGACGGGGGGAGCGGTCCCCTCGAGCAACCGGCCCAGGCGGGCCACCACGTCGGGCATCAGCTCGGAGGCGGCGATGCCGGGCTCGTGGTCGCGGGTGTCGCTGCTGATCTCGCGCCCGGCGAGGTCGAAGACGCCGACCTGGCTGCGGGAGCGGCCGACCGCGACGGCGAGGACGACCGCGGCGTCGGGGTCGAGCGCCAGCGCGCCCGCGGGCCGGCCGCCGGTCGAGGTGCGCTCGCCGCCCTCGACCAGCAGTCCGGCGGCGAGCAGGGCGCCCAGGCGCGCGGTGACCGCGCCGCGCGAGAGCCCGCTCAGGCGCACCAGGTCCGCGCGGGTGCCGGCCTGGCCGGTGCGCACCAGGGTGAGGAGGTCGCCGGCGGTGGAGCCGGGGCTGCGCTCAGTCATCTGGCGATTACAGCACCGACTTTTGCCCGAAACAATCGGAAGAGGGCTTGTAACGATCCAAAGTCTTTGTCACTGTTGACCCATGACCTCTTCCGACGTCGCGGCGACGCTCCCCCAGGCGTGCGACTTCACCGTCTTCGGCGGCACCGGTGACCTGGCGATGCGCAAGATCCTGCCCGCGCTCTACCACCGCGACCTCGAGGGCCACCTGCCCCCCGACACCCGCATCATCGGCGTCTCGCGCTCCGAGATCGACGACGACGGCTACCGCGCCGAGGTGCGCGCCGGCCTCGAGACGTACCTGGCGCCCGAGCACCTCGACCCCGCGGCGGTCGAGCGGCTGCTCGAGCGCTGCCACCACCTGTGCCTCGACGCCGGCTCCAGCGAGGGCTGGCACCTGCTGCACGACCTGCTCAAGGACCGTGAGCACGCCGACGAGACGGTCCGGGTGTTCTACCTCGCCGTCGCCCCGCGGCTCTTCGGGCCCACCTGCGAGCGCCTCGCCGAGATCGACGTCGTCGACGAGCGCGCCCGGGTGGTGATGGAGAAGCCGATCGGTCACGACCTGGCCTCCGCGCGCGAGGTCAACGACGCGGTCGGGCGGGTCTTCGAGGAGCGCCAGATCTTCCGCATCGACCACTACCTGGGCAAGGAGAGCGTCCAGAACCTGCTGGTCACCCGCTTCGCCAACACCTTCCTCGAGCCGCTGTGGAGCTCGCGCTGGGTCGACCACGTGCAGATCACCGTCGCCGAGACCGTCGGCGTCGGCGGCCGCGGCGGCTACTACGACCACGCCGGCGCGCTGCGCGACATGGTGCAGAACCACCTGCTGCAGCTGCTGTGCCTGGTAGCCATGGAGCCCCCGACGTACGTCGGCCGCGAGAACGTGCGCGACGAGAAGCTCAAGGTGCTCCAGGCGCTCAAGCCGATGGCCCCCGAGGACGTCGACCGCGACACCGTGCGCGGCCAGTACGCCGCCGGGCTGACCGCCGAGGGCCCGGTGCCGTCGTACGCCGACGACCTGGCCGGCCCCGACCCGCAGGACGCGCCCGACTCGTGGACCGAGACCTTCGTGGCGCTCAAGGCCGAGGTACGCAACTGGCGCTGGGCCGGGGTGCCGTTCTACCTGCGCACCGGCAAGCGGATGGACCGCCGCGTCTCCGAGATCGTCGTGGTCTTCAAGGAGCCGCCGCACGCGATGTTCCCGGGCTCGGAGGGCGCGACCACCCCCAACCGCCTGCACATCTGCGTGCAGCCCGACGAGGGCATGCGCCTGCACCTGACGGCCAAGGAGCCCGGCCCCGGCGGCATCCGCCTGCGCCCGGTCTCGCTCGACCTCTCCTACGCCGACGCCTTCGACCAGCGCTCGCCCGAGGCCTACGAGCGGCTGCTGATGGACGTCATCCGCGGCAACCCGACCCTCTTCATGCGCCGCGACGAGGTCGAGGCCGCGTGGTCGTGGGTCGAGCCCGTCCTGGCCCGCTGGGCCGACTCGTCCGAGCGGCCGCGCCGCTACCCCGCCGGGACCCCCGGCCCGTACGCCGCCGCGGCGCTCCTGGAGCGTGACGGCCGAGCCTGGCAGGAGACCGACCAGTGAGCACCCCCATCGAGATCCACCCCGTCGTCGCGGCCGTCACCGAGCGCGTCGTGGCCCGCAGCGCCGCCACCCGCGCGGCGTACGTCGAGCGCAACCGCGCCGCCCAGGCCGGCCCGGCCCGCACCCGGCTGGCCTGCGCCAACCTCGCGCACGGCTTCGCCGCCGCCGAGCCGGCCGACAAGGAGGCGCTGCGCGGCACGGTCAAGCCGAACCTGGCGATCGTCACCAGCTACAACGACATGCTCTCGGCGCACCAGCCGTTCGAGACCTACCCGCGCCAGCTCAAGAAGGCCGTGATCCGCGCCGGCGGCATCGCCCAGGTCGCCGGCGGCGTGCCCGCCATGTGCGACGGCATCACCCAGGGCCGCGCCGGCATGCAGCTCTCGCTGCACAGCCGCGACGTGATCGCGATGTCGACGGCGATCGGGCTCTCCCACGACATGTTCGACGCCGCGATGATGCTCGGCGTCTGCGACAAGATCGTGCCGGGCCTGCTGATCGGCGCGCTGTCCTTCGGGCACCTGCCGACCGTGTTCGTGCCGGCCGGGCCGATGGCCTCGGGGCTGGGCAACAAGGAGAAGGCCGCGGTGCGCCAGCGCTACGCCGAGGGCCTGGCCACCCGCGAGGAGCTCCTCGAGGCCGAGGCGGCGTCGTACCACTCGGCGGGCACCTGCACCTTCTACGGCACCGCCAACTCCAACCAGCTGCTGATGGAGGTCCTGGGCCTGCACCTGCCCGGCGCCTCCTTCCCCAACCCCGGCACCCCGCTGCGCTCGGCGCTGACCGATGCGGCGGCGGCCCGGGTGACCGCGATCGCCCGCGCGCGGCCGAGCCGGCCGCGATCGGCGACGTCGTCGACGAGCGCTCGCTGGTCAACGCCTGCGTCGCGCTGCTGGCCAGCGGCGGCTCGACCAACCACACGCTGCACCTGGTCGCCATCGCGCGCGCCGCCGGGGTGGACCTGACCTGGGACGACCTGTCGGAGCTGTCGGCCGTGGTGCCGTCGCTGTGCCGGATCTACCCCAACGGCTCCGCCGACGTGAACCACTTCCAGGCCGCCGGCGGGATGCCGTTCCTGGTGCGCACCCTGCTCGACGCGGGGCTGCTGCACGAGGACGTCCAGACCGTCGCCGGGCCGGGGCTGCGCCGCTACACCGAGGAGCCGCGGCTGCTCGAGGACGGCACGGTGACCTGGGTCGAGGGCCCCACCGAGTCGCTCGACCACGACGTGCTGCGCCCCGCCACCGACCCCTTCGCCCCCGACGGCGGGCTCCGGGTGCTCGACGGCCCGCTGGGCCGCGCGGTCATCAAGACCAGCGCCGTGGCCGGTGAGCACCGGGTCGTCACCGCCCCGGCCGTGGTCTTCGAGGACCAGGCCGACCTGTTGGCCGCCTTCGAGCGCCACGAGCTCGACGGGCGCGACCTCGTCGCCGTCGTACGCCACCAGGGCCCGGCCGCCAACGGGATGCCCGAGCTGCACAAGCTCACCCCGGCGCTCGGCGTCCTGCAGGACCGCGGCCAGAAGGTCGCGATCGTCACCGACGGCCGCATGTCGGGGGCCTCCGGCAAGGTGCCCGCCGCCATCCACGTCACGCCCGAGGCGGCGCTCGGCGGGCCGCTGGCCCGCATCGTCGACGGCGACGTCGTCACCGTCGACGCCGTGGCCGGCACCCTCACGGTCGCCGACCCCGACACGGTGCTGGCCCGCCCCGCGGCCCAGCGCCCGGAGGCGGCCTCCGACCTGGCCGGCACCGGTCGCGAGCTGTTCGCCATGTTCCGTGGCACCGTGGGCCCGGCCGACGCCGGCGCCAGCGTCTTCCCCTTCCCCGCGGCCCAGGAGGCCCCCGTTGCCCAGCACGTCTGAGTCCCTGCTCGACCTCGCGCCCGTCATCCCGGTCGTCGCCGTCGAGACCGTCGCCGAGGCGGTCCCGCTGGCCCGCGCGCTGGTCGCAGGCGGGCTGCCGGTCATCGAGCTGACCCTGCGCACCCCGTGGCCCTCGACGCGGTGCGCGCCGTCGCGGCCGAGGTGCCCGAGATCGCCCTGGGCGTCGGCACCGTCACCACGCCGGCCCAGGCCGAGCAGGCCGCCGAGGCGGGGGCGTCGTTCCTGGTCTCGCCCGGTGCCACGCCCGGGCTGCTCGCGGCGATGCTCGGCACCGGCCTGCCGTTCCTGCCCGGCACCGCCACGGTCTCCGAGGTGCTCGCCGCGCTCGAGGCCGGCGTCAGCGAGATGAAGCTCTTCCCCGCCGAGGCGTCCGGGGGAGTGGCGCTGCTGCGCGCGATCTCGGCCCCGGTGCCCGCCGCCCGCTTCTGCCCCACCGGCGGCATCACCGTCGCCTCCGCCCCCGACTACCTGGCCCTGCCCAACGTCGGCTGCGTCGGCGGCACCTGGATCACCCCCCGCGACGCCGTCGAGTCCGGCGACTGGGGCCGCATCGAGAAGCTCGCCGCCGAGGCCGCCGCCCTGCGCTGACCAGCCCCACCCCCGACCCGTCGCAAATCTCGCGCTGACCCGGCCCAGATCTCGCGTCGATCCGTCTCAAATCTCGCGCTGACCCGGCCCGTTCCCGCGGCATGATGGGCGGGTGGGCGAGGCGTGGGAGTTCGAGGCCGAGGTGTGGCTGGCCGAGGGTGGCTCGTGGGCGTTCGTGACCCTGCCCGGCGAGGTGGACGACGACGTACGCCTGCTGGCCGGGCCGAGGTCCGGCTTCGGCTCGGTGCGGGTCGAGGTCGTGCTGGGCGCGACCACGTGGCGCACCTCGGTCTTCCCCGACAAGGTGCGCGGTTTCGTGCTGCCCCTCAAGAGCCAGGTACGCCGGGCCGAGGGCGTCGACGTCGGCGACCGGGTGCGGCTCCGGCTGGTCCTGGTGTAGATCTGCGCCGGCTCGACGCGAAGTCCGGGCCGGGTCGGCGCGAGATCTGCGCCGGGTCGGCTCAGGCCGCGACCTCCTGGCGGGTGAAGCGCTTGTAGGTGAAGGCCGTGCCGAGCAGGACGACCGGCACGCTGACCAGCGCGCCGACGCCGCAGAGGAGGAAGCCGGCGCCCGCGACCAGGGCGCCGACGACGTACCAGACGAGCGCGTTGGCGAGGTTGTCGATGACCAGCCGCACGCTGGACCCGATCGCCTCGACCGCGCCCATGTCGCGGTCGATGACGAAGTACATCGTGTACGACGTCGCGAAGCCGACCACCAGCCCGGGCAGGTAGCACAGCAGGGTGCCGATGAAGGTCAGCGCCGAGACGATGAGCGCGGCGAGGACGACCGGGCCGAGCTTGTCGGTGCGGACCACGTCGCTGAAGAGGAACGGGCGCCCCTCGGTGACCGCCAGGCTGGCGCGCACGAGGCCGGCGCCGATCACGAGCGCGACCAGCAGCATCAGCGCGCTGACCAGGGCGCTGACCACCAGCGAGGCCACGAAGCCGGTGCCGTCGGTGCAGACGAACTCGCCGGAGGCGTCGACCCCGCACTCCGCGTCGCTGGTCAGTGCGGCGCTCAGCCCGACCCCGATGCCCCCGACCACCCCGAGGGCCACGACCAGGACCAGCGCGGAGAGCAGGATCTGCGCGACGTTGGCCTGGAACTTCGCCCACCCGTAGGCGAGGGCCTCGCCGACCGACCACGCCGGTGGTCCTCCCGGCTGCCCTCCGGGCGGTCCCGGCGGCGGAGCGCCGTACCCCTCTCCGGGCGGCGGCGGCGGTGGCGGCGGCTGGTTGACCGACATGACGGACTCCTTGGCAGGGGAGGGCTGGCGTGCGTCCGGTCCGCGTCAACCTAGCCCCGGCCCGGTCCGCTCGCGAGGTGGTCCAGAGCGCTGCCGGTGCAGGTCCGGGCCGGGTCGACGAGAGATTCGGGCCGGGTCAGCGCGAGATATGGGCCGGGTCGGCGGCTAGTCTCGGGAGGGTGAGCAACCCCGACCCGGACCCCGACGAGGTCACCTGCACGCCGGGCCCCCCGGCGGCCGGGGTCGAGGTGCTGCCGCCCCGGGAGGTGCCGCTCGGCGGCCCCCGCGGCATGCTCGTACGACGCACGCTCCCGCAGCGCTCCCGGTCCCTGGTCGGCGCGTGGTGCTTCATCGACCACTACGGTCCCGACGACGTCGGCGCCACCGGCGGGATGCGGGTCACGCCGCACCCGCACACCGGGCTGCAGACGGTCAGCTGGCTGTTCACCGGGGAGGTCGAGCACCGCGACAGCGCCGGCCACCACGCGGTCGTGCGGCCCGGCGAGCTCAACCTGATGACGGCCGGGCGCGGCATCAGCCACTCGGAGATCTCGACCACGACCACCGGCACCCTGCACGGCGTCCAGCTGTGGGTCGCGCTCCCCGACGCAACCCGCCACGTCGACCCCGGCTTCGAGCACTACGCGCCCGAGCCCGTCGAGGGCGTCGGCTGGCGGGCCCGCGTCTTCCTCGGCGACCTGCTGGGGCAGCGCTCCCCGGTGCGCACCCACACGCCGCTCGTGGGGGCGGAGGTGCTGCTCGACCCCTTCGCGACGCTGCACCTCGACGTCGACCCCGACCACGAGCACGGCGTGCTGGTGGACCTCGGCGCCGTGCAGGTCGACGGGGTCGCCGTGGCGGCCCACGAGCTCGCGCACGTGCCGCTGGGCCGGGCCAGCACGACGCTGGTCGCCGGCGACGAGCCGGTGCGGCTGCTGCTGCTCGGCGGCACCCCGCTGGGGGAGTCGATCGTGATGTGGTGGAACTTCGTGGGCCGCAGCCACGAGGAGGTCGTGGGCTTCCGCGAGGAGTGGCAGGCGCAGGTCGAGCGCGACGGCGAGGTCGTCGCCGACGCCCAGCAGGTCGCGCCGGGCCGCTTCGGGGTCGTCACCGGCGACCACACGCGCCCGATCCCGGCGCCGGCGCTGCCCCACGTGCGTCTCAAGGAGCGCGGGTGAGCGCAGGCGTCGGGCCCGTCGTGGGCGCCGACGACGGCGTGCCGCGCTGCCCGTGGGCGGGCGCCGCGCCCAGCACCATGCGCGACTACCACGACGCCGAGTGGGGCCGGCCCGTGCACGGCGAGAGCGCCCACCTCGAGCGGTTGACGCTCGAGGCGTTCCAGTCGGGCCTGTCGTGGGCGACGATCCTGGCCAAGCGGCCCGCCTTCCGCGAGGTGTTCGCCGGCTTCGACGCCGAGCGGGTCGCGTCGTACGACGACCGCGACGTCGAGCGGCTGATGGCCGACGCGCGCATCGTGCGCAACCGGCGCAAGATCGAGGCGGCGCGGGTCAACGCCGCGGCCACCGTGGCGCTGCGCGCCGACGGGGGTCTGGAGGCCCTGGTGCGGTCGCACGCCCCCGCGGCCCCGCCGGCCCCGGCCACGACCGCCGAGCAGCAGACCACCTCGGCCGAGTCGCTCGCGCTGAGCAAGGAGCTCAAGCGCCGCGGCTTCGTCTTCGTCGGCCCGACCACGATGTTCGCGCTGATGGAGGCGATCGGGGTCTTCGACCCCCACCTGGTCGGCTGCCACCGCCGGGGCCGGTGAGGGGCCGGTGCTGACCGGACTGCTCTGGCTCCTGGGCTGCCAGCTCGTCGGCCAGCTGGTCGTCGACGCGACCGGCGTGCCGGTGCCCGGCCCGGTGATCGGCATGGTGCTGCTGCTGGTCGTGCTGGTCGTGCGCGACCCGCCCGGCGACAGCCCCGTGCACCGCACGGCCGACGCGGTGCTGCCGCACCTGCAGCTGCTGTTCGTGCCCGCCGGCGTCGGCATCGTGGCGTACGCCGGTGTGCTGCGCGACGACCTCGTGGCCGTGCTGGTGGCGCTGGTCGGGTCGTGGTTCCTGGGCCTGGCGGTGGTCGGGCTGCTCGCCGACCGCCTGGGCCGGCGCACCCGCGTCGTCGACGCCCCCGACCCGGGGCGCGGCCCGTGAGCGCCCCGTGAGCGCCCTGCTCGACCAGCCCCTGCTGTGGCTGGTCGTCACCCTCGGCGCCTACCGGCTCGGCCTCTGGCTGCGCGACCGCACGGGGGCCCACCCGCTGGCCCAGCCCGTGCTGGTGGCGATCGTGCTGGTCGCGACCCTGGTCGTGCTCACCGACGTCGACTACGCGTCGTACGCCGACGACACGGCGCTGATCACCTTCGTCCTCGGCCCCGCCACCGTGGCGCTCGCCGTGCCGCTGCACCGCCAGCTGGCCCGGCTGCGCGGCTTCGTGCTGCCGCTGCTGACGGCGGTGACGGCCGGTGCCGTGGTCTCGGTGACCGCTGCGGTCGGGCTGGTGCGGCTGCTGGGCGGCGACGAGCTGCTCGCGCGCAGCATGGCGCCCAAGGCCACCACGACCCCGGTCGCCATCGCCGTGTCCGACACCCTCGGCGGCCTGCCGCCGCTGACCGCCGCGGTGACGATCACGGCCGGCATCCTCGGCGCGGTGGCCGGTCCGTCCGTGCTGAGCCTGCTGCGGATCCACGACCACCGCGCCCGCGGCCTCGCGGTCGGCTCGGCCTCGCACGGCATCGGCACCGGCCGGATGATCGTCGACCACCCGGTCGAGGGCGCCTTCTCGGGCCTGGCGATGGGGCTGACCGCGCTGGCCACGAGCCTGGTGGCGCCGCTCCTCGTCGCGCTGATGCTCTGACGCGGGGCGGTCGCGCCGCTAGGTTCGGCCCCATGCCGGCTCCCGAGACCCCTTCGCGCGTGCACGCCGTCACCGACGACGCCCTGGGCCACCTCGACGCGGTGGGCGTCGTGGAGGCGATCGCGTCCGGCGCCGTCGGTGCGACCGAGGTGGTGGAGGCCGCCATCGCCCGGACCGAGGCCGTCGACCCCGTGCTGGGGGCCGTGGCCTGGCGGGCCTGGGAGCGGGCCCGGGCCGAGGCGGCGGCGCCGCGGGGCGGCTTCTTCTCCGGGGTGCCGACCTTCGTCAAGGACAACGTCGACGTGGCGGGGATGCCGACCCTGCACGGCACGGACGCGTTCGTGGGCCGCCCGGCCGCCCGCGACGGCGACCTGACGCGCATGTACCTGGCCACCGGCCTGGTCGCCCTCGGCAAGACCCGCCTCTCCGAGCTGGGCATGAACGCGGCCGCCGAGCACCCGCGCCTGGGCCCGGTGCGCAACCCGTGGGGCACCGGGCACACCGCCGGGGCGTCGTCGGCGGGCTCGGCTGCGCTGGTGGCGGCCGGGGCGGTGCCGATCGCGCACGCCAACGACGGCGGCGGCTCGATCCGCATCCCGGCCTCGGTCACCGGGCTGGTCGGCCTCAAGCCCACCCGCGGCCGCCTGGCCCAGGACGCGCTGCTGCGCCGGATGCCGGTGCGCATCGTCAGCGACGGCGTGCTGACCCGCTCGGTGCGCGACACCGCGGCGTTCCTGCGCGAGGCCGAGAAGGTCTACCGCGACCTGTCGCTGCCGCCGGTGTGCGACATCACCCGCCCCGGCCGCCAGCGGCTGCGCATCGGGTTCACCACCTCGGGGGCCGGGCGCAGCGCCAGCCTCGAGGTGGTCGAGCAGACGCTGCGCACGGCGGCGCTGCTCGAGGAGCTGGGCCACCACGTCGAGGAGGTCGCCGCCCCGGCGCCGGCGTCGTTCCCCGACGACTTCCTGCTCTACTGGGGCTCGCTGGCCGCCGCCTCGGTCGTCGGCGGGCGCAGCCAGCACGGGCGCACCTTCGACCGCACCCGCCTCGACGAGCTCACCCACGGCCTGGCCGACCACGTACGCCGCCACCTTCCGCGGCTGCCCGGCGCGGTGGCCCGGCTGCGGCGCACGGCCGGGGTCTCGGCGCGCTTCCACGAGCGCCACGACGTGCTGCTGAGCCCGACCCTGGCCACCGCGACGCCCCCGGTGGGCCACCTGGCCCCCGGCCTGGGCTACGGCTGCGTCATCGAGCGGCTCCAGGAGTGGGTGGCCTTCACGCCGTGGCAGAACGCGACCGGTGACCCGGCGGTCTCGCTGCCCCTGGCGCGCACCGCGGACGACCTCCCGCTGGGCATGATGCTCAGCGCCGGGCACGGGCGCGAGGCGCTCCTGCTCGAGCTGTCCCTCGAGCTGGAGCAGGCCCGCCCGTTCACGCATCTGGGCAGGTCAGAGCCGGTGTGACCGAGAGCGCGCACCCTCGATTTCCACTCCCCGGGGGGTGTGTGTAATCTTCTTCCGCGTTGCCCCTTTAGCTCAGTCGGCAGAGCGTCTCCATGGTAAGGAGAAGGTCTACGGTTCGATTCCGTAAAGGGGCTCTGGGAGAGGGTTGCCCGCCGGACTATCCTGGCGGGCGGACCCGGCCCCGTGGCGGGGTAGCTCAGGTGGTTAGAGCACACGACTCATAATCGTGGTGTCGCGGGTTCGAGTCCCGCTCCCGCTACTGCACCTGACGAGCGACACCCCAGCACTTTCGAACCGACGCAAGGACTTCCCCGTGGCCTCCAAGAGCTCCGACGTTCGCCCCAAGATCACTCTCGCCTGCACGGAGTGCAAGGAGCGCAACTACATCACCAAGAAGAACCGCCGCAACGACCCCGACCGTCTGGACCTGGCGAAGTTCTGCCCCCGGTGCCGTCAGCACACCACGCACCGCGAGACCCGCTGAGGCCAGCGGCTCCACTGCTCGTCGCGAGCGGCCCGTCCGGGACACCGGGCGGGCCGTTCGTCGTTCCCGGACGCTAGGTTGGAGACATGGCGCTGGACCCCTCGATCGTCGGCCGCACGTTCCCACCTACCCGGCCGTACGCCGTGACCGAGGAGCGGCTGCGCACCTTCGCGGCCGCCACCGGGACGACCTGGGAGTCCGGCCCCGCGCCGGCGACCTTCCCCATCGTGCTGGCCTTCGAGGCGATGAACACCTTCCTCGAGGCCGAGCAGGTCGAGCTGCGCCGCATCGTGCACGGTGAGCAGCGCTTCGCCTACGAGCGCCCGGTCGTGGCCGGCGACGTGCTGACCGCGAGCCTGACCGTGGCCTCGCTGCGCCAGATCGGCGGCAACGACATCATCGGCACCCGCAGCGAGGTCCACGACGAGAGCGGCGCGCTGGTCTGCACCGCCGGCGCCACCCTGGTGCACCGGGCGGAGGAGCAGGCATGAGCAGCCTCGAGCCCGGCGCCGTCCTGGCGCCGCAGGAGTACGTCGTCACCCGCGCCGACCTGGTCCGCTACGCCGGCGCGAGCGGCGACTTCAACCCGATCCACTGGTCGGAGCGGGTGGCCACCCAGGTCGGCCTGCCCGGCGTCATCGCCCACGGCATGTACACGATGGCGCTCGCCGCGCGGGCCGTCGCCGAGTGGACCGGGGGTGCCCCGGTGCTCGAGATCGGCTGCAAGTTCACCAGCCCGGTCGTCGTGCCCGACGACGACACCGGTGTCGTCGTCGTGGTCGGCGCGACCGTCAAGTCGGTCGAGGAGGGCCGCGCCACGCTCGCCCTCGAGGTCACCTGCGCGGGCCAGAAGGTGCTCGGCATGCCCCGCGCCGTGGTGGGCGTCGATGGCTGACCCGGCCGGCCAGGCCGGCCCCAGGCTGGCCGAGCGCACCACGCTGCGCCTGGGTGGCCACGCGCGCCGGTGGGTGCGCGCCGAGACCGAGCAGGACCTGGTGGCCGCCGTGGCCGACGCCGACGCGGCCGGCGAGCCGGTGCTCCTCCTGGGCGGCGGCAGCAACCTCGTCGTCGCCGACGAGGGCTTCGCCGGCACCGTGGTGGAGGTGGCCACCCGCGGGGTGGCCCCCGACGTCGAGGCCGGCGGCGAGGAGGCCGCCTGCGGCGGCGTCCTGGTCGAGGTCGCGGCGGGGGAGGACTGGGACGCGCTCGTGGCCACCGCCGTCGAGCGCGGCTGGGTCGGGATCGAGGCCCTGTCGGGCATCCCCGGCAGCGTCGGCGCCACCCCGGTGCAGAACGTCGGCGCCTACGGCCAGGAGGTGTCCCAGACGATCGCGTCGGTGCGCACCTACGACCGCCGGGACCGGCAGGTCCGCACCCTGGCCAACGCCGACTGCGACTTCTCCTACCGGCACTCCCGCTTCAAGGCCGAGCCCGGGCGCCACGTGGTGCTCTCGGTGACCTTCCAGCTCGCGACCGGCACCCTCGGCGCCCCGGTGCGCTACGGCGAGCTGTCCCGCGTGCTCGGGGTCGAGCCCGGCGCCCGCGCGCCGCTCGCCGCGGTGCGCGAGGCGGTGCTGGGCCTGCGGGCCGGCAAGGGGATGGTGCTCGACGCCGACGACCACGACACCTGGAGCGCGGGCTCGTTCTTCACCAACCCCGTCGTCGACGCCGCCCTGCTGCCCGAGGGTGCGCCCGCCTGGGAGCAGCCCGACGGGCGCGTCAAGACCAGCGCGGCCTGGCTGATCGAGCACGCCGGCTTCGCCCGCGGCTACGGCGCCGACGTCGGCACCGGCCGGGCGCGGCTCTCGTCCAAGCACACCCTGGCGCTGACCAACCGCGGCGCGGCCTCGACCGACGACCTGCTGCTGCTGGCACGCCACGTCCGCGACGGCGTGCACCAGCGCTTCGGCATCCGGCTGGTCAACGAGCCGGTGCTGCTGGGCTGCGACCTCGACGGGGCCTGAGCGCCGCCGCGCCGGGGCCTACGGCGCGGCGGCGCCCACGACGAGCAGCGCGACGAACAGCACGGCCCCCAGCAGCGCCAGGCCCAGCAGCACGGTCGAGACGATGCCCAGCACCATGCCCGCCCCGGCCTCGCTGGCCCCGGAGTACTGGTGCGGTGCTGCCTCGATCTCACGCTTGGCCCTGCGCCCGGTCCACCAGGCGAAGGGGCCCACCACCAGGGGGAGCCCGCAGAGCATCAGGCCGCCGGCCAGCGACACGATGCCGAGCACCAGCGCGGTGTTGGCCGAGGGGTGCATCGTCGGGCCGGGCGCCGGGTAGCCGGGCTGCGGGTAGCCGGGCTGGGCGTAGCCGTAGGGCTGCTGCGGCGGGGGGTACCCCTGCTGCGGGTAGCCCTGCTGCGACCAGGGGTCCTGCCCGTACGCCGGCGGCTGCTGCCCGTACGGCGGCGGGGGCTCCTGCCCGGAGGGCTGGTGGGTGGAGGGGGTCGTCTCGTCCGGGTCCCGATCAGTCACCCGGGCATCCTCTCACCGCGCCCGGCCGGTCACCGGTCGCGGTCGGGGGCCGCCAGCCAGGCTTCGATGTCGGCCAGGGCCCGCTCCCGCACGTCGGAGGGCGCGCGCGAGCCGCGCAGCGACATCCGCGCGAGCTCGGCCAGGGTCGCGTCGTCGAGGTCGTGCGCGGCGCGCATGGTGGCGTACTGCCCGGCCAGGCGCGAGCCGAAGAGCAGCGGGTCGTCGGCGCCGAGCGCGACCTGCGCGCCGCCCTCGAGCAGGGTCGGCAGCGGCACCGACGTCAGGTCGGAGTAGACCCCGAGCGCGACGTTGGAGACCGGGCAGACCTCCAGGGTCACCCCGTCGGCGGCGACCCGCTCGAGCAGCGCGGGGTCCTCGGCGATGCGCACCCCGTGCCCGAGCCGGTCGGCGTGCAGCTCGTCGAGGCAGGTGCGGGCGTGCTCGGGCCCGCGCAGCTCGCCGCCGTGCGGCGCCAGCAGCAGGTCGGCGCGGCCCGCGATGCGGAAGGCGGCCGCGAAGTCGGCGGTGGTGCCGCGCCGCTCGTCGTTGGACAGCCCGAAGCCGACCACCCCGCGCCCGGCGTACTGCGCGGCGAGCCGGGCCAGGGTGCGGGCGTCGAGGGGGTGCCGGGTGCGGTTGGCCGCGACCAGCACCCCGATGCCCAGCCCGGTCTCCCGCGAGGCCTGGGCCACCGCGTCGAGCACCAGGTCGGTGAAGGCGGTCGCCCCGCCGAAGCGGGCGGCGTACCCGCTGGGGTCGACCTGGATCTCCAGCCAGCGCCCGCCGTCGGCCACGTCGTCCTCGGCGGCCTCGCGCACCAGGCGTCGTACGTCGTCCTCGGTGCGCAGCACCGACCGCGCCACGTCGTAGAGGCGCTGGAAGCGGAACCACCCCTTCTCGTCGGCGGCGCTCAGGCGCGGCGGCCAGTCCTCGACGAGGGAGTCGGGCAGGACCACCTGGTCGCGCTCGGCCAGCTCGAGCAGCGTCTCGTGGCGCATCGAGCCGGTGAAGTGCAGGTGCAGGTGGGCCTTGGGCAGCTGGTGCAGGTCACGCAACGTCGGGTCCCCACGACTGGCTCATGACGTCCACCCTAGAGCCCACCCCGGAACCCACCCCGGAGCCCGGCGTCGAGCCCGGGGGCGCGCCGGTGGCCGGGGCCGGTTTGGACGCGGCCGGGACCTTCCCCGTAGACTCCTCGTTTGGTGGAGCCCCACATGCTTCGGCGTGCCCGGGTGCCACCGGAGGGCACTAGCTCAACTGGCAGAGCATCGGTCTCCAAAACCGAAGGTTGGGGGTTCAAGTCCCTCGTGCCCTGCAGGACATCTGGTCGGTGAGGCCGGACGGACGAGCGAAGGAATGGTGACGGCGTGTCGGACAGCAAGCCGGTCCGCGACGGCGAGAAGGCCGAGCGCACGAACCCGGTGACGTTCTACCGACAGGTGGTCGCCGAGCTCCGCAAGGTCGTCTGGCCCACCCAGGAGCAGCTGGTCACGTACTTCATCGTGGTCATGGTCTTCGTCCTGATGATGATGGCGATCATCTCGGCCCTCGACCTCGGTCTGGGTCGCTTGGCGTTCTTCGTCTTCACCGGCCAGTCCGACCAGTGACCGCAGCCGCGACGGGTGACCGCCGCGGCCACGGCCCCCCGCGACCGGCGCACGCCGGCGCAGGCAATTGAGCACAGCAACGTGATGGAGCAGCGCGTGACGGAGCAGTACGACTCGGTCGAGACCGAGGAGACGGAGACGTCGGAGAACCCCGAGGTCGACCCGGTGGAGCCGGTGTCGCACCCGGAGGCCGACGAGGCCGTCGACGGTGCCGTCGACGACAGCGCCGCCCAGGCGGTCGCCGACGCCGAGGCCGACGAGGCGGAGGTCGCCGACGAGGTCGAGGCCGAGGCCGAGGGTGAGCCCGAGGAGGACGCCGACGACCCGCTCGAGGCCTTCCGCCGCGAGCTGTGGGCCAAGCCGGGCGACTGGTTCGTCGTGCACACCTACTCCGGCATGGAGAACCGGGTGAAGTCGAACCTGGAGAACCGCATCATCTCCCTCAACATGGAGGACTACATCCACGAGATCGTGGTCCCCACCGAGGAGGTCGCGGAGATCAAGAACGGCCAGCGCAAGATGGTCAAGCGCACCGTCCTGCCCGGCTACGTGCTCGTGCGCATGGACCTGACCGACGAGTCCTGGTCCGCGGTGCGCCACACGCCCTCGGTCACCGGCTTCGTCGGCAACTCCCACCAGCCGGTCCCGCTCACCATGCGTGAGGTCGAGGACATGCTGGCCCCCGCCGTCGTGGCCCGCGCCGAGGCCGAGGCCGTCGCCGCCGGCACCGCCTCGCCGGGCTCGCCGACCACCGCCAAGAAGCCCGTCGAGGTCGCCGACTTCGAGGTCTCCGACTCGGTCATGGTCGTCGACGGTCCGTTCGCGACGCTGCACGCCACGATCACCGAGATCAACGCCGAGGCCCAGCGGGTCAAGGCGCTCGTCGAGATCTTCGGCCGCGAGACGCCGGTCGAGCTCAGCTTCAGCCAGATCCAGCGGGTCTGAGGCACCCCCCGCCCGGTCCGATTGGGCCGGCGGGGTCCGCGCGCCGCACAATGGTGGGCGCGACACGCAACACGCAGGTGGCAGAGGGCCTCAGCCCGCCCTCGTCATGACCACGAGAGAGAAAGAGAACCAGCTTCATGCCTCCCAAGAAGAAGATCGCCGCACTGGTCAAGGTGCAGCTGCAGGCCGGCGCCGCGACGCCCGCCCCGCCGGTCGGTACCGCGCTCGGTCCCCACGGCGTCAACATCATGGACTTCTGCAAGGCCTACAACGCGCAGACCGAGTCCATGCGCGGCAACGTGATCCCGGTCGAGATCACCATCTACGAGGACCGGTCCTTCACCTTCATCACGAAGACCCCGCCGGCCGCGGAGCTGATCAAGAAGGCCGCCGGCCTCCAGAAGGGCTCCGGCGTCCCGCACAAGGAGAAGGTCGGCAAGCTGACCAAGGACCAGGTGCGCGAGATCGCCCAGACCAAGCTCCCCGACCTCAACGCGAACGACATCGACGCCGCGATGAAGATCGTCGAGGGCACCGCCCGCTCCATGGGCATCACCACCGACTGATCACGCGACCGACCCAGTCGTCGCACGTCGTCGCACCCCGCGCGGGTCGGCGTACCGCACCTGTGGCAGGGCCGCGCTGGCCCACCTGACCACACCTGGACCAAGAAGAGAGAGACCAGACATGCAGCGCAGCAAGACCTACCGCGCGGCCGCGGAGCAGTTCGACCAGGACGAGCTCCACGCCCCGCTGGCCGCGATCAAGATCGCCAAGACCACCAGCAAGAAGAAGTTCGACGAGACCGTCGACGTCGTCATGCGCCTCGGGGTCGACCCCCGCAAGGCCGACCAGATGGTGCGCGGCACCGTCAACCTGCCCCACGGCACCGGCAAGACCGCCCGCGTCCTGGTGTTCGCGAACGGCGACAAGGCCGAGGCCGCCCGTGAGGCCGGCGCCGACGAGGTCGGTGGCGACGAGCTGATCGAGAAGGTCAACGGCGGCTACCTCAACTTCGACGCCGTCGTGGCCACCCCCGACATGATGGGCAAGGTCGGTCGCCTCGGCCGCGTCCTGGGCCCCCGCGGCCTGATGCCGAACCCGAAGACCGGCACCGTGACGCCGGACGTGGCCAAGGCCGTGTCCGACATCAAGGGCGGCAAGATCGAGTTCCGCGTCGACCGCCACGCCAACCTGCACTTCATCATCGGCAAGGCGTCCTTCAGCGAGATGCAGCTGGCCGAGAACTACGCCGCCGCCCTCGAGGAGGTGCTGCGCCTCAAGCCGGCCAGCTCCAAGGGCCGCTACATCAAGCGCGTCACCGTCTCCACCACGATGGGCCCGGGCGTGCAGGTCGACCCGAACCGCATCAAGAACGTCGCGTCCGAGGACGAGGCCCAGGCCTGACCTGCTCAGCCGCCTGAGCCCTCCGGGGACGACGAAGGCCCGGCCCCTCCGCGGAGGGGCCGGGCCTTCGTGCGTCTGCGGCCGGGGCCGGGCGGATCAGCCGGTGAGGGCCTCCGCGGCGGCCAGGGCCACGCAGGTGGCCACGCCGGCCATGGCGGTCTCGACCTGGTCGAGCGGCGGGAAGGTCGGGGCCAGGCGGATGTTGCGGTCGCGCGGGTCCTGGCCGTGCGGGTACGACGCCCCGGCCGGGGTCAGCGCGATGCCGGCCTCCTTGGCCAGCTGCACGACCCGGGTCGCGGTGCCGTCGAGCACGTCGAGGTTCACGAAGTAGCCGCCGGTCGGGCGGGTCCACTCGGCGATCTCGAGGCCCTCCAGGCCCTCGGTCAGGGCCGCGTCGACGGCGGCGAACTTGGGGGCGATCAGGGCCCGGTGGCGGCGCATGTGCTCGCGCACGCCGTCGGCGTCGCCGAAGAGCTCGACGTGGCGCAGGTGGTTGACCTTGTCGGGGCCGATCGAGGCCATCGACAGGTGCTGGAGGAACCAGGCCTTGTTGGCCTCCGAGGTCGCCATGACCGCGACGCCGGCGCCGGCCCAGGTGATCTTGGAGGTCGAGGCGAACATGACGGGGCGGTCGGGGTTGCCGGCGGCCGCGGCCAGGCCGAGCGCGTCGGCGCTGTGCGCCTCGTCGTCGGTGAGGTGGTGCAGCGCGTAGGCGTTGTCCCAGAAGACCCGGAAGTCGGGCGCGGCGGTCGGCATCGACATCAGCGCCTGCGCGACCTCGGGGGAGACCACCGAGCCGGTCGGGTTGGCGTACGTCGGCACCACCCACATGCCCTTGACGGCCGGGTCGTCGGCGACCAGGGCGGCGACGGCGTCGACGTCGGGCCCGTCGGCGTTCATCGGCACGCTGAGCATCTCGATGCCGAAGTCGGCGAGCATGGAGAAGTGGCGGTCGTAGCCGGGGACCGGGCAGACGAACTTCACGACCGGCTCGTCCTTCCAGGCCCGCTCCGAGCCCGGGCCGCCCCACAGCAGCAGGTAGGTCAGCGCCTGGTGCATCATCGTCAGGCTCGAGTTGCCGCCGCAGATCAGCTGGGCGGTCTCGACCTCGAGCAGCTCGGCGAAGATCTCGCGCAGCTCGGTGAGCCCCTCGAGGCCGCCGTAGTTGCGCACGTCGGCGCCGTTGCGGTCGGTCGTGCCGGTGGGCAGGTCCAGGAGCCGGTCGGACAGGTCGAGCTGGTCGCTGGCGGGCTTGCCCCGGGTCAGGTCGAGCGTGAGCCCGCGCGCGCGGAGCGCGGCGTAGGCCTCCTGCTGCGCGGCGCGGAAGGACGCGAGCTCGTCGGGGGACAGGGAGCGGAGCGGCGTGCGCGAGGTCATGGTGCCGATCCTGCCAGGCAGCAGGCGACGAGCCGATTTGGCCGTGCCCCCGTGGACGCCGTAATCTCCTGCTCGTAACCAGAGACCGCCGGTCGTCGCGCCACGCACGTGGGGTGACCGAAGGCTCCGAGTGATCGGGCGACCAGCGCAGGAGTACAGAGCCACCCGTCACTGACGGGAACCCGCCCTGAGCCTGCGCTCGGGGCGTTCGTCGTCTCAGGGCCAGGCCCACCGGACCACGGTCTCACCGTCCGGAAGGAGACCCATGGCGCGGCCAGACAAGCAGGCAGCCGTCGCAGAGATCGTTGAGCAGTTCAACACCTCTGCTGGCGCTGTGCTGACCGACTACCGCGGTCTCACCGTGAAGGAGCTGCAGGACCTGCGCCGCTCCCTCGGCGAGAACGCCAACTACGCCGTGGTCAAGAACACGCTTGCCAAGATCGCCGCCAACCAGGTGGGCATCTCCGGCTTCGACGACATCCTCGTCGGCCCCACCGCCATCGCCTTCATCGAGGGTGACGTGGTCGAGGCCGCCAAGGGTCTGCGTGACTTTGCCAAGGCCAACCCCGCTCTGATCATCAAGGGCGGCATCCTGGACGGCAGCCCCCTCTCCGCGCAGGAGGTGGCCAAGCTGGCCGACCTCGAGTCGCGCGAGGTCCTCATGGGCAAGCTGGCCGGCGCGATGCTCGCGTCGCTCCAGAACGCCGTCTCCCTGTTCCAGGCCCCGATCGCCCAGGTCGCCCGTCTCGCGGGTGCGCTGGAGTCGAAGGCCGAGCAGGACCCCTCGATCCTCGCAGGTGGTGCCGGGACCCCGGCCGCCGCCGAGGAGGCCCCGGCTGCGGCCGAGGCCCCCGCCGACGAGGCCCCCGCTGCGGCGGAGACCTCCGACGAGGGCGACACCGCCGAGGCCTGAGTCGTCCCGACTCAGCACGGCAGCACACCACCTGAAACCCGGCCGAACCGCACCTGACCCGGTGCCGGCCACCTAACGGAAGGAACCGCCACCATGGCGAAGCTCAGCACCGACGAGCTCCTCGACGCGTTCAAGGAGATGACCCTCATCGAGCTCTCCGAGTTCGTGAAGCAGTTCGAGGAGACCTTCGACGTCACCGCGGCCGCCCCGGTCGCCGTGGCCGCCGCCCCCGCCGCCGGCGGTGCCGCCGGTGGCGACGAGGCCGCTGCGCAGGACGAGTTCGACGTCGTCCTCGAGGCCGCTGGTGACAAGAAGATCAACGTCATCAAGGAGGTGCGCGCCCTCACCTCGCTCGGCCTGAAGGAGGCCAAGGAGCTGGTCGAGGCCGCCCCCAAGGCGATCCTGGAGAAGGTCGACAAGGCTGCGGCCGAGAAGGCCAAGGAGTCCCTCGAGGGCGCCGGCGCCACCGTCACCCTCAAGTGACGACCTGTCACTGACACCGACGACCCCCGTCGACCTGATGGTCGACGGGGGTCGTTGCATTTGGGTCCGCGTCCGGGGTCGCGTTTTCGCAGGTGGGGCGCGGTGAGCGACCCGAATGGGTGAGTGGTGACGGGTTGGTCTCGAAACCCGGCGCCGGAGTGACGGACGTGACAATAATGCGTAACCTCACGGCGCAGGCAGCGTTGTTACTGATGAGTGTGAGCCGGTCCGGGCTCCAGCACGGGACGACGAGCGCAGACCGCGAAGGGGAGCACGGCATGGGCGTGGAGATCGAGGTCAACGACCTGACCAAGTCGTTCGGCAAGCAGCTGATCTGGGGTGACGTGTCGCTGACGATCCCCGCCGGCGAGATCTGCGTGATGCTCGGGCCCTCGGGCACCGGCAAGTCGGTCTTCCTCAAGACGCTGATCGGGCTGCTCAAGCCCGACCGGGGCTCGATCATCATCGAGGGCACCGACATCGCCTCCTGCTCCGAGCGCGAGCTCTACGAGATCCGCAAGCTCTTCGGGGTGCTGTTCCAGGACGGCGCGATGTTCGGCTCGATGAACCTCTACGACAACATCGCCTTCCCGCTGCGCGAGCACACCAAGAAGTCGGAGTCGGAGATCCGCGCCATCGTGATGGAGAAGCTGGACCTGACCGGTCTGCTGGGGACCGAGGACAAGCTGCCCGGCGAGATCTCCGGCGGCATGCGCAAGCGTGCCGGCCTGGCCCGAGCGCTGGTGCTGGACCCCGAGATCGTGCTCTTCGACGAGCCCGACTCCGGCCTCGACCCGGTCCGCACCTCGTTCCTCAACCAGCTCATCGTCGACCTCAACGCCCAGATCGACGCCACGTTCCTCATCGTGACCCACGACATCAACACCGCCCGCACGGTGCCCGACAACATCGGCCTGCTCTACCACAAGCACCTGGCCATGTTCGGTCCCCGCGAGATGCTCCTGAGCTCGGAGGAGCCGGTCGTGCGCCAGTTCCTCAACGCCCAGAAGATCGGCCCGATCGGCATGTCGGAGGAGAAGGACGCCGACGAGCTGGCGGCCGAGTCCGACCAGGAGCTCCCGCCCCTGCCCCCGATCCCGATGCAGCTCGAGCCCTCCAACGGCATCCCCCGCCGCTCGCAGCGCGAGCCCGGTGCCTGGTGCCGCGAGCAGGGCGTGACCCCGCCGCCGGGGTCCTTCGAGGACAACATCTCCATGGCCCCCGGGGCCTGAGGGGGACCGGAGACACGTGGCAACCACAACGGCGACCCGGGTGCTCGCCCCCTTCGGGGCAGCGGGCAACCTCTTCGCCTTCGCCCTCGACGTGGGGCGTGGGCTCTTCCGTCGTCCCTTCCAGCTGCGCGAGTTCATCCAGCAGGCCTGGTTCATCGCGTCCGTCACCATCATCCCGACCGCGCTGGTCGCCATCCCCTTCGGCGCGGTCATCGCGCTGCAGGTCGGTGGCCTGATCAAGCAGTTCGGCGCCCAGTCCTTCACCGGCTCGGCCTCGGTGCTGGCGGTGGTCCAGCAGGCCGCGCCGATCGGCACGGCCCTGCTGATCGCGGGCGCGGGCGGCTCGGCGATCGCCGCCGACCTCGGCGCGCGCAAGATCCGCGAGGAGCTCGACGCCATGATGGTGCTGGGCATCGACCCGATCCAGCGGCTCGTGGTGCCCCGGGTGCTCGCGGCGATGCTCGTCGCGGTCTTCCTCAACGGCCTGGTCAGCGTCGTCGGCGTGGCCGGCGGCTACGTCTTCAACGTGGGGCTCCAGGGCGGTACGCCCGGTGCCTACATCGCCAGCTTCACCGCGCTGGCGCAGCTGCCCGACCTGTGGGTGGGCCTGCTCAAGGCGCTGATCTTCGGCATGATCGCCGCCATCGTGGCGGCCTACAAGGGCATGAACGCCAACGGCGGCCCCAAGGGCGTGGGTGACGCGGTCAACGAGTCCGTCGTCATCACCTTCGTCCTCCTGTTCATCGTCAACTTCGTCCTGAGTGCGATCTACCTCCAGGTCGTCCCCCCGAAGACGGGCTGAGGCAGATGGCAAGCATCAAGTCGGTCTACACCAAGCCCGCCGGAGCGCTCGACCGCCTCGGCGAGGAGCTGGCGTTCTACATCCGCGCCCTGATCGCCTCGCCGCGCTCGATCAAGCGCTACCCGCGCGAGATCCTGCGCATCCTGGCCGAGGTCACGCTCGGCTCGGGCGCGCTGGCGGTCATCGGCGGCACGGTGGGCGTCATCCTGGCGATGACGTTCTTCACCGGCGCGCAGGTCGGGCTGTCGGGCTACGCCGCGCTCGACCAGCTCGGCACCGCGCCGTTCGCCGGGTTCGTCTCGGCCTACTTCAACACCCGCGAGATCGCCCCGCTGGTGGCCGGCATCGCGCTGGCGGCCACCGTCGGCTGCGGCTTCACCGCCCAGCTCGGGGCGATGCGGATCTCCGAGGAGGTCGACGCCCTCGAGGTGATGGCGATCCCCTCGATGCCGTTCCTGGTCACCACCCGCATCGTCGGCGGCCTGATCGCGATCATCCCGCTCTACGTCGTTGGCCTGCTCTCCTCCTACTTCGCCACCCGCCTGACCGTCACCCAGTTCTTCGGCCAGAGCGCGGGCACCTACGACCACTACTTCAACCAGTTCCTGCCACCGGGCGACGTGCTGTGGTCCTTCGGAAAGGTGCTGGTCTTCGCGGTCGCGGTGATCCTGATCCACTGCTACCACGGCTACAACGCCGGCGGCGGCCCTGCCGGCGTGGGCGTCGCGGTGGGTCGCGCGGTGCGCACCAGCATCGTGGCGGTCAACGTGATCGACCTGTTCCTGTCCATGGCCATCTGGGGCTCCAGCACCACCGTGCGGTTGGCGGGTTGAGACGATGATCCTTCGACAGTTCAAGCTCCTGGGCATCGTCTTCCTGGCGATGCTGGTGGGCGGCGCGTGGCTGACCTACGCCATCTTCACCAAGAAGTTCGTCGACTACGACGAGGTCACCCTTCAGAGCTCGCGCATCGGCCTGCAGCTGCCCGAGCGTGCCGACGTCAAGATCCGTGGCGTCATCGTCGGCGAGGTGCTCGACTACGTGCCCACCGAGGCCGGTGCCGACATCACGCTGGGGCTCTACCCCGACGACATCGACACGATCCCGGCCGACGTCACCGGCTCGATCGTGCCCAAGACCCTCTTCGGCGAGAAGTACGTCGCGCTGGTGGTCGAGGGCGACGACGTCGGTGGGCCGAGCATCGAGGCCGGGGCGGTCATCGACCGCACCGAGGTCGCCACCGAGGTCGAGAAGGTGCTCTCCGACCTCAACCCGCTGCTGCGCACGGTCCAGCCCGCCGAGCTGAACATGACCCTCAACGCCCTGGCCACCGCCCTCGAGGGCCGCGGTGACCAGCTCGGCGAGAACCTCGAGACGCTCGACTCCTACCTCAAGCGGTTCAACCCCCAGCTGCCGGGCGCGATCGAGGACCTGCGGCTGACGGCCGAGGTCTCCGACATCTACGCCGACGTGCTGCCCGAGGTGGGCCAGATCCTGCGCGACCAGGTCACCACCCTCGGCACGCTCGAGGAGCAGTCCGACACGCTCAACGCGCTGTTCCGCGACGTCAGCGCCTTCTCCGGCAGCGCCCGCACCTTCCTGGCCGAGAACGAGCAGAACCTGATCCGGCTCGGGGAGGTCTCCGAGCCCCAGGTGCGCCTGCTGGCCAAGTACTCCCCGCAGTTCACCTGCCTCACGCGCGGCATCGTCAACGCCGGCAAGCTCCAGGCCGAGGCGTTCCGCAACTTCACCCTGCACATCGTGCTGGAGACGCTGCCCAACCAGCCGCGCGGCTACAACGCCAACGACCAGCCCCGCTACGGCGAGGACCGTGGGCCCAACTGCCTCAACCTGCCCAGCCCGCCCGGAAGCCAGGAGAACCCGAACCAGGTGCAGCCCGACATGGACGACGGCGTCGACGAGCCGACCGGCAAGGGCACCAGCCGGGTCACCCCGGGCCCGTCCTTCGACGCGGGGCAGGGCTACGCCGGCAGCCTGGCCGAGAGCGAGCTGCTCAAGTCGCTGCTCGCGCCCGGCATGGGCGTCAGCGCCAGCGACGTCCCCGACCTCGGTGCCCTCCTGCTGGGCCCGATGGCGCGCGGCGCGGAGGTGAGCCTGCGATGAGCAAGGTCCTCGATGCCCAGACCGCCGGCGCGCTGGTCAAGCTCCTGATCTTCGTGGTCGTCACGCTGCTGGCCACGGGCGTGCTGATCATCACGATCGGCAACATCTCCTTCGCCGACTCCAAGGAGTACAAGGCGGAGTTCGTCGACGCCACCGGCGTCGTGTCCGGCGACGACGTGCGGGTGGCCGGCGTCAAGGTCGGCACCGTCACCGACGTCGAGGTCGTCGACCGCACCCGTGCGCTCGTCAGCTTCGACCTCGAGGAGGAGGTCACGCTCACCGAGGCCAGCCGGGCGTCGATCCGCTACCGCAACCTGGTAGGCCAGCGCTACATCTCGCTGACCCAGCAGGTGGGGGAGACCACCGCCCTCGAGGAGGGCGACACGATCGACGTCTCCAACACCTCGCCGGCACTCGACCTCACGGTGCTCTTCAACGGCTTCAAGCCGCTGTTCCAGGCGCTCTCCCCGGCCGACGTCAACAAGCTGTCCTACGAGGTCGTGCAGGTCTTCCAGGGCGAGGGCGGCACGCTCGAGAGCCTGCTGGCCAGCACCGCCTCGGTCACCAGCACGCTCGCCGACCGCGACGAGCTGATCAGCGACCTGATCACCAACCTCGACCAGGTGCTCGACAACATCGCCGACCGCGACGACCAGCTCAGCGACCTCATCGTGAACTTCCGGACCCTGGTCAAGGGGCTCAAGCAGGACCGCGGCGCGATCCTCGGCTCGCTCGAGCAGATCTCGCTGCTCTCCGAGCAGACCTCCGACCTCGTCGGGGGCATCCGCCAGCCCTTCACCAACGACGTCAAGCAGCTGCGGCGCCTGGCCGGCAACATCAACCGCAACAAGGGCGAGCTCGACCGGGCCCTGCAGGTGCTGCCGATCAAGCTGACCAAGGTGGGGCGCACCGCGATCTACGGCTCCTACTTCAACTTCTTCCTCTGCGGCTTCGAGGGACGGGTCCGGCTGCCCGGGGGCAGCCCGGTCCCGGTGAACTTCAACACCGGTGCGGAGAGGTGTGATCTCGGATGACCCCCTTCCGTGAGCGGAACCCCGTGATCGTGGGACTGGTCAGCCTCAGCGTGCTGGCGGTGCTGCTGGTCGCGGCCTTCCGCGCCCAGGACCTGCCCCTCATCGGCGGCGGCGACACCTACTACGCCGAGTTCTCCGAGGCCGGCGGGCTCCAGCCCGACGACGAGGTGCGCATCGCCGGCGTCCGTGTGGGCCAGGTCAAGAGCATCGAGCTCTCCGACGGCGTCGTGCGGGTGGCCTTCCAGGTCAAGACCGACTCCGGGTTCGGCCCCGACAGCCGCGCCGACATCAAGGTCAAGACGCTGCTGGGCTCGATGTACCTCTCCGTCGACCCCGCCGGGTCCGGCCAGCTCGAGGAGGGCGCCACCATCCCGGTGGCCCGCACCACCTCGCCCTTCGACGTCGTCGAGGCCTTCGAGGGCCTCGCCGACACCGCGGGCGACATCGACACCGACCAGCTGGCCCGGTCGCTGACCACCCTGGCCGACCTGACCCGCAACACCCCCGAGGAGTTCCGTGCCGCCCTCGACGGCGTTTCGCGGCTCTCGACCAACATCGCCGACAAGAACGAGGAGATCGGCAGCCTGCTGACCAACCTCGAGCGGGTCTCGACGGTGCTCGACGACCGCGACGAGGACCTCGTCGACCTGATGAAGGACGCCGACGTGCTGTTCCAGGCGCTGGTGGCCCGGCGCGACCAGATCCACCGGCTGCTGGTCTCCACCACCGAGCTCTCCACCGAGCTGACCCGTCTGGTCCGCGACACCCGCAGCGACCTGACGCCCGCCCTCGAGGAGCTCGAGGAGGTGCTCGCGGTGCTGAACAAGAACGAGGACAACATCGACGACAGCATCCGGCTGATGGCGCCGTTCTACCGCGTCTTCGCCAACACCCTGGGCAACGGTCCCTGGTTCGACACCTACATCCAGAACTTCCCGCCGATCCCCGAGGTCCTGAACGGAGGTGGCATCTCGTGAGCGCCGTCCGCCGCTTCGCCGTCCCGCTGGTCGTCCTCGCCCTCCTGGTCGCCGCCGCGCTGACCTTCCTGGGCGGCGAGGACCGCAAGATGCTCACCGCCCAGTTCCCGCGCACGGTGTCGGTCTACGAGGGCTCCGACGTGCGTGTCCTCGGCGTGCCGGTGGGCCAGGTCGAGACCGTGGTGCCCTCGGGCACCGAGGTCGTGGTGACCATGTCCTACGACGCCGACGTGCAGGTGCCGGCCGACGCCAGCGCCGTCATCATCGCCCCCTCCATCGTGGGCGACCGCTACATCCAGCTGACCCCGGTCTACGAGGACGGCGACGAGATCGCCGAGGGCACGATCCTCGGCGTCGACCGCACCTCGGTGCCGCTGGAGCTCGACGACATCTACGCCAGCCTCGACCGGCTCAACGTCGCCCTGGGCCCGGAGGGCGCGAACAAGAACGGCGCGCTCAACGACCTGCTGCAGGTGACGGCCGAGAACTTCGGGGGACAGGGCGCCGCGTTCAACCAGACCATCGGTGACTTCAGCCGGCTCTCCGAGACGCTCGACGACAACAAGGACGAGCTCTTCTCCTCCCTCAGCGAGGTCCAGGCCTTCGTCAGCACCCTGGCCGAGAACGACACCACGGTGCGCCAGTTCAACCAGTCGTTGGCCGACGTCTCCGAGCTGCTCGCGGGGGAGCGCCAGGAGCTGGCCGCCTCGCTGGGCAACCTGTCCACCGCGCTGGGCGAGGTCAACGACTTCGTGAAGACCAACCGCGACGTCCTCGGACGCGACATCAAGGGGCTCAACCGGGTGGCCAAGGTGCTGGTCAAGCAGCGCAACAACCTCGACGAGGTGCTCTCCGTGGCGCCGCTGGCGCTGAACAACCTGTACCTGACCTACAACCCCCAGGCCGGCACGCTCGACACCAACGCCAACATCGGCAACCTCGAGAACCAGCTCGTGAACGACCCCTCGCTGCTGCTGTGCACCGTCGTCAACTCCGTCGACCCGACCGGGGGCCTGTGCGACCTGGTGCAGGACACCCTGCCGCGGCCCGGAGCGCTCGACGCCCTGCGCGGCGGCGGCACCACCGCCGCGGACCCCGACCCGTTCGACCCGTCCCTGGGTGGTCTCGTGGAGGTGACCCGCTGATGCGCAGGACCCGACTGGCCCTCGCCATGGTGGCGGCGTCGCTGACGCTGAGCGCCTGCGACTTCGACGTCTACCAGCTGCCCCTGCCCGGCGGCACCGACACCGGTGACGACCCGATCACCGTGACCGTGCAGTTCGCCGACGTGCTCGACCTGGTGCCCAAGTCGACCGTCAAGCTCAACGAGGTCGACGTGGGGAAGGTGACCGACATCGAGCTCGACGGCACCGTCGCCGAGGTCACCCTCGAGCTGCGCAACGACACCGACCTGCCCGACGCCCCGCTGGCCGAGATCCGCCAGACCAGCCTGCTCGGCGAGAAGTTCGTCTCGCTCTCGGCCCCGGCCGACGGCGGCAGCGGCGAGCTCGGTGACGGCGACGTCATCCCGCTCGACCGCACGGGCCGCAACCCCGAGGTCGAGGAGGTGCTCGGTGCGCTGAGCCTGGTCCTCAACGGCGGCGGCGTGGCCCAGCTCAAGACGATCACCCAGGAGCTCAACCTCGCCCTCGAGGGCCGCGAGGACTCCGCCAAGTCGGTGCTGACCCAGGTCGACACGCTGGTGGGCACCCTCGACGACAACAAGGCCGACATCGTCGACGCCATCGCGAGGCTCAACGACCTGGCGCTCGCGGTGCGCGAGCAGCAGGACGACATCAACCTGGCCCTCGACGAGCTGCCGACCGCCCTGGTCTCGCTGGACCGCCAGCGCGAGGACCTGGTCGGCATGCTCCAGGCGCTCGACCGCCTGGGTGACGTGGGCGTGCGCGTGATCAGGGCGACCAAGCAGGACACCATCGCGACGCTGACCCAGCTGCAGCCGGTGCTGACCGAGCTCGCCGACTCCGGCGACGCCTTCGTCAAGGCGTTCAACGTCTTCCTGACCTACCCCTTCGTCGACGAGGTCGTCGGCCGCGACCCGCAGGTCGCCCGCAACCTGCACATGGGCGACTACACCAACCTCGACATCCAGCTCGAGATCGACCTGTCCGGCGGCATCACCGGCGTCCCCAGCCAGCTGCCCACGCTGCTGCCCACCGACCTCGACCCGACCAAGCTGCTCGGCGACGTCGCCGCGTGCCTGCAGAGCGGGAGCCTGACCTCCAAGGCCTGCCAGAAGGTGCTCTCGACGCCCGAGAAGCTGCTGAAGCTGCAGGAGGTGTGCCTGAAGAAGAAGAACAAGGACACCGTGGTCTGCAAGCTGCTGGCCAACGTGCCCGGCCTGCCCAACCTGGGCGGCGGCGGTGGCGGTGGGGGCCTCCCCGGCCTCCCCGAGCTGCCGATCGTCGGGGGCCTCCTGCGCCCCGGCTTCGACACGGAGCGCGGCCCGACGATGGCCGAGCTCGCCGCGATCTACGACGAGGACCTCGTGACCCTGCTCGTGCCCGGGATGGTGTCCCGATGATCACTCGCCGCACCAAGGTCCAGCTGCTGGTCTTCGTGATCATCACGCTGCTCGGCGTCTCCTACGTCGGCGCGCGCTACGCCCAGCTCGACCGGCTGTTCTACGACAGCTCCTACACCGTGGTGGCTCACCTCGAGCGCTCCGGCGGCATCTTCGCCGGCGGCGAGGTCACCTACCGAGGTGTGGGCGTGGGCCGGGTCGACAAGCTCGAGCTGACCGACGAGGGCGTCGACGCCTACCTGTCGATCGAGAACGACTACGACACGATCCCCGCCGACACCCTCGCGGTGGTCGGCAACCGCTCCGCGGTGGGTGAGCAGTACGTCGAGCTGCAGCCGAAGGTCGAGACCGAGCCTTACCTCGAGCAGGGCTCCGAGATCGCGCTGGAGGACACCCGCACCCCGATCGCCGTCGAGGTGCTGCTCGAGAACCTCTCGACCACCGTCGGCTCGGTCGACCGGCAGGCGCTGCGCACCACGGTCGGCGAGCTGGGTGAGGCCTTCGCCGGCACCGGTGAGGACTTGCAGCGCATCATCGACACCGGCAACTCCTTCATCGAGACCGCCAACGACAACTTCGACGTCACCACGGCGCTGATCCGCGACTCCAACGTGGTGCTCAACGGCCAGATCGCCTCCGAGAGCGCGATCCGGACCTTCGCCGACCAGCTGGCCCTGTTCTCGGGCACCCTGGCCGAGGCCGATCCCGACCTGCGCCGCCTGATCGCCAACGGCTCGCCCGCCGCGGTGCAGCTGCGCGGCCTGATCGAGGACAACCGCGTCGAGCTGGGCAGCCTGGTCAACAACCTGGTCACCACCGGCGAGGTGGTCGTGCGCCACCTCGACGGCATCGAGCAGCTGCTGGTCATCTACCCGTACGTGGTCGAGGGCGGCTTCACGGTCGTCTCCAAGTCCCCCGACACCGGCCTCTACGACGCCCACTTCGGCCTGATCATCACCGACAACCCCATCTGCCACGACGGCTACCAGAGCACCGACACCCGGCCTCCGCAGAACGGCGAGAACCGCCCGATGAACGAGGACGCGCGCTGCGAGGAGCCCCCCACGGTCAGCAACGCCCGTGGTGCGCAGAACGTCAACCCCCGCCCGGCGGCGCAGTACGACCCGTCGTCGGTGGTGGCCTCCTTCGACCCCGACACCGGCGAGCTGACCTGGGGCGACCGGCCCCCGGCGGCGTTGTCGGCACCGGGTAGCGTGGCCCCGCCCACGCTCGGTAAGGAGTCCTGGAAGTGGCTGTTCCTCCAGCCGCTCGTCGCCGACCGGTGACGAGCGACGAGACCGACCCGCACGACCCGGCAGCAGGCACCACCTCGCGCGTCGCAGCGCCCGGCTTCCGCCTGGCGCTGGCCGCCGTGCTGGTCGTGCTCCTCGTCGCGGGTGTCGTCGTCGTGGGCTACGTGGTCGCCACCCGCAGCTCCAGCGCCGACGGCAACCTCGCCGAACGGGTCTCCAACGTGGCCCAGGGCCGCAACGAGATCCAGGAGGAGCGCGAGCAGGTCATGGAGGTGGCCAGCCAGTTCATGCTGCGGGTCAACACCTACGGCCCCGACCTCCTCGACGAGGACGGCCGGATGCCGGAGTACCGCGAGCTGGTCTCCGAGCTGATCACCGCCAAGTTCCGCACCGAGTTCGAGGAGTCGGTCGGCACCGCCGAGCAGACCGTGGCCCAGGCCGGCCTGGGTCGCACCAGCGAGGTCTACGCGGTGGGCGTCTCGACGCTCGACGCCGACTCCGCGACCGCGCTGGTCGCGGGGCAGTTCACCAACTCCTTCGCCCAGGGCGACGACGCGGAGCGGGCCGAGGGCACGCCCTCGCAGTACCGCGTGCGGGTCGAGCTGGTGCGGGTCGAGGGGGAGTGGCAGGTCGACGACTTCGCTCCGGTGACCGGCCAGGGCGTGCTGCCCGCCGAGCCCACCGAGCCCGGCGACGGCAGCGGCAGCAGCGACGGCAGCGACGGCAGCGACGGGGGAGAGCAGTGAGCGCCACCGGGGCCAGCTGGTACGACGTGCTGGGCGTCGAGCCCGACGCGAGCACCGAGGAGGTGCGCAGCGCGTGGCGCTCGGCGATCGCCGACCTCGACCCCAGCGAGCGTCGCTTCCGCCTGCTCAACCAGGCCGCGGAGGTGCTCCTGGACCCCGCGCGCCGGGCCGAGCACGACGCCGCCCTCGAGGCGGGGCGCAGCGACGAGCCCGAGCCCGAGGAACCGGTCGCGACCCCGACGACCCCTGCGACCCGGGCGACCCCGACGACCCCGGCGGCTGCCGTGCCGCCGACCGGGTCCCGGCTCCCGCTGGTGCCCGGCTGGGCGCTGGTGGTCCTGGCCGTGCTGGCGGTGCTGTCGGTGAGCGCGGCCGTGGTGGTGTGGGTGCAGCCCAACGAGCGGGTGGTCTCGGCCGCCGAGGGCGGCAACGAGATCGAGGAGTCGGCCGAGCAGGCGCGCGCCACGGCCGAGCGTGCCGTGGGCCCGGTCCTGTCCTACGACTACCGCTCCTTCGAGGAGTCCACGGCGGCGGCGCGCTCCTACATGACCGTCGACTACCAGGAGGACTACGACCAGCTCGTGGCCGCGCTCGAGCCGAACCTCGAGGAGGTCCAGCCGGTCGTGGAGGTCGAGGTGGTCGACTCCGCGGTGGTGCGCACCAGCGGTGACCGGGTCGACGTGCTGCTCTTCGTCAACCGGCCCACCCTGAACAAGGGGATGGACGAGCCCGTGGTCTACAAGGACCAGGTCACGATGCGCATGGTGCGCGAGGACGGCACCTGGCTGGTGGACGACCTGTCCACCACCCCGCTGCAGGGGTGAGCCGGCGCGGGCGCCCCGGCACGGCCGGGGTGCTTGACCCCGTCGCGCCCAAGGCTCATCATCATCGGGACATCCATCGTCTCCGGTGCGTGCATATCTTGTCGCGCCCGTGATCTTGGGGTAACGTAGCGCTTTGCGCCTGCCCTCAAATGCCCTCAAGCCTGCCCGGTGGCTGTGTGGTGGTGGACTGGCGCCATCGATGAGCAGACCCGTCGAAGGACTCACTCTTGGCCGCGCGCTCCGCATCCGCCGTTTCTCGTGCAACCCGCCGCATCTCGTTCGCGAAGATCGCCGAACCTCTCGAGGTTCCCCAGCTCCTCTCCCTCCAGACCGACAGCTTCGACTGGCTGGTCGGCAACGACAAGTGGACCGCCGAGGTCGAGCGTCGCCGTGCCAACGGCGACGACGTCTCGGAGAAGTCCGGTCTGACCGAGATCTTCGAGGAGATCTCGCCGATCGAGGACTTCAGCGAGACCATGTCGCTCTCGTTCGAGAACCCGGTCTTCTACGACCCCAAGTACACCGTGGACGAGTGCAAGGAGAAGGACTTCACCTACTCCGCCCCTCTCTACGTCTCGGCGGAGTTCACCAACAACGACACCGGTGAGATCAAGGGCCAGACGGTCTTCATGGGCGACTTCCCGCTCATGACCCCCAAGGGCACGTTCGTCATCAACGGCACCGAGCGCGTCGTGGTCTCCCAGCTGGTCCGCAGCCCGGGCGTCTACTTCGAGCGCTCCGCGGACAAGACGTCCGACAAGGACATCTACACCGCCAAGCTCATCCCCAGCCGCGGCGCGTGGCTGGAGTTCGAGATCGACAAGCGCGACCTCGTCGGTGTGCGCCTCGACCGCAAGCGCAAGCAGAACGTCACGGTGCTGCTCAAGGCCCTCGGCTGGACCAACGAGCAGATCCGCGAGGAGTTCGGCCAGTACGAGTCGATGATGCTCACGCTGGAGAAGGACCACACCGAGACGCAGAAGGACGCGCTGCTCGACATCTACCGCAAGCTGCGTCCGGGCGAGCCCCCCACGGAGGAGGCCGCCCAGACCCTGCTGAACAACTACTACTTCAACCCCAAGCGCTACGACCTGGCCAAGGTCGGTCGCTACAAGATCAACAAGAAGCTCGGCCTGACCGAGGCCTTCGACCAGCAGACGCTGACCGTCGACGACGTCGTCGCCGCGATCCGCTACATCGTGGCCCTGCACGACGGTCGCGAGGAGGTCGAGGCGCCCGCGGGTCCGCTCGACATCGCCGCCGACGACATCGACCACTTCGGCAACCGTCGCATGCGCACGGTGGGCGAGCTGATCCAGAACCAGCTGCGCACCGGGCTGGCGCGCATGGAGCGCGTGGTCCGCGAGCGGATGACCACCCAGGACGTCGAGGCGATCACGCCGCAGTCGCTGATCAACATCCGCCCGGTCGTCGCGGCGCTGAAGGAGTTCTTCGGCACCTCGCAGCTGAGCCAGTTCATGGACCAGACCAACCCGATCGCGGGCCTGACGCACAAGCGTCGTCTCTCCGCGCTGGGTCCCGGCGGTCTCTCCCGCGACCGCGCCGGCATGGAGGTCCGCGACGTCCACCCGTCGCACTACGGCCGCATGTGCCCCATCGAGACCCCTGAGGGCCCGAACATCGGCCTGATCGGCTCGCTGGCCTCCTACGGGCGGATCAACCCGTTCGGCTTCGTGGAGACCCCCTACCGCAAGGTCGTCGAGGGTCAGGTCACCGACCAGATCGACTACCTGACCGCCGACGACGAGGACCGCTACGTCATCGCGCAGGCCAACGCCCAGCTCGACGACGACCTGCGCTTCGTCAACGAGCGCGTGCTGGTGCGCCAGCGCGACGGCGAGGTCTCCGAGATCCTGGCCGGCGAGATCGACTACATGGACGTCTCGCCGCGCCAGATGGTCTCGGTCGCCACCGCGCTGATCCCGTTCCTCGAGCACGACGACGCCAACCGTGCGCTCATGGGCGCCAACATGCAGCGCCAGGCCGTCCCGCTCATCAAGAGCGACAGCCCGCTGGTCGGCACCGGCATCGAGTACCGCGCCGCGGTCGACGCCGGCGACGTGGTCGTGGCCGAGAAGGCCGGTGTCGTCAAGGACGTCTCGGCCGACCTGGTCGAGACCATGAACGACGACGGCAGCTACTCCTCCTACAAGCTGGCGAAGTTCCGCCGGTCCAACCAGGGCACCTGCATCAACCAGCGCCCCCTGGTCTCGGAGGGTGACCGCCTCGAGGTCGGCAGCCCGATCGCCGACGGCCCCTGCACCGACGAGGCCGAGATGGCGCTGGGCACCAACCTGCTCGTCGCCTTCATGCCGTGGCAGGGCCACAACTACGAGGACGCGATCATCCTCTCCCAGCGCCTGGTGCAGGAGGACGTCCTCACCTCGATCCACATCGAGGAGCACGAGGTCGACGCCCGCGACACCAAGCTGGGCCCCGAGGAGATCACCCGGGACATCCCGAACATCTCCGAGGAGGGTCTGGCCGACCTCGACGAGCGCGGGATCATCCGCATCGGTGCCGAGGTCGTGACCGGCGACATCCTCGTCGGCAAGGTCACGCCCAAGGGCGAGACCGAGCTGACCCCCGAGGAGCGCCTGCTGCGCGCGATCTTCGGCGAGAAGGCGCGCGAGGTGCGCGACACCTCGATGAAGGTCCCCCACGGCGAGTCGGGCACCGTCATCGGCGTGCGCGTCTTCGACCGCGAGGACGGCGACGAGCTGCCCCCGGGCGTCAACCAGCTGGTCCGCGTCTACGTGGCGCAGAAGCGCAAGATCTCGGTGGGCGACAAGCTCGCCGGTCGCCACGGCAACAAGGGCGTCATCGCCAAGATCCTGCCGATCGAGGACATGCCGTTCATGGAGGACGGCACCCCGGTCGACGTGGTGCTCAACCCGCTGGGTGTGCCGCGACGGATGAACATCGGCCAGATCCTCGAGCTCCACCTGGGCTGGCTGGCCAAGCAGGGCTGGGACCTGGACCTCGCCGACGACACCTCGGACGCGGACTGGAAGCAGCGTCTGATGAAGATCCACGTCGACAAGGCCGAGCCCAACACCAAGGTGGCCACCCCGGTCTTCGACGGTGCGCGCGAGGACGAGATCACCGGGCTGCTCGGCTCGACGATCCCCAACCGCGACGGCGTGCGGATGATCGACGGCACCGGCAAGGCCGACCTGTTCGACGGCCGCTCGGGCGAGCCCTTCCCGGACCCGGTCTCGGTCGGCTACATGTACATCCTCAAGCTGCACCACCTCGTGGACGACAAGATCCACGCGCGCAGCACCGGCCCCTACTCGATGATCACCCAGCAGCCGCTCGGCGGTAAGGCCCAGTTCGGTGGCCAGCGCTTCGGTGAGATGGAGGTCTGGGCGATGGAGGCGTACGGCGCCGCCTACGCCCTGCAGGAGCTGCTGACGATCAAGTCCGACGACGTGCCGGGTCGCGTCAAGGTCTACGAGGCGATCGTCAAGGGCGAGAACATCCCCGACTCGGGCATCCCCGAGTCGTTCAAGGTGCTCGTCAAGGAGATGCAGTCGCTGTGCCTGAACGTGGAGGTCCTCTCCCAGGACGGCACCAGCATCGAGCTGCGCGACGCGGAGGAGGACGTCTTCCGCGCCGCCGAGGAGCTCGGCATCGACCTGTCGCGTCGCGAGCCGAGCTCGGTCGAAGAGGTGTGAGCACGGTGGCCGGCGCGCACGTCGCGCCGGCCACCGCTCCCGCCCCCCACGTCTGACTTTTTTCAAGAACCAATGAAGGGTTGCAGCCAAGGTGCTCGACGTTAACTTCTTCGACCAGCTTCAGATCGGTCTGGCCACCGCGGACGAGATCCGCACGTGGAGCCACGGCGAGGTCAAGAAGCCGGAAACCATCAACTACCGCACGCTCAAGCCGGAGCGTGACGGCCTCTTCTGCGAGAAGATCTTCGGTCCCACCCGGGACTGGGAGTGCTACTGCGGCAAGTACAAGCGCGTGCGCTTCAAGGGCATCATCTGCGAGCGCTGCGGCGTCGAGGTGACCCGTTCCAAGGTGCGTCGCGAGCGGATGGGCCACATCGAGCTCGCCGCCCCGGTCACCCACATCTGGTACTTCAAGGGCGTCCCCAGCCGTCTGGGCTACCTGCTCGACCTCGCCCCGAAGGACCTCGAGAAGGTCATCTACTTCGCGGCCTACATGATCACCTCGGTCGACGAGGACGCCCGCCACCGCGACCTGTCCTCGCTCGAGGGCAAGGTCGGCCTCGAGCGCGAGCGCCTCGAGAAGCGTCGCGACCAGTCGCTGGAGGACCGCACCCGCAAGCTGGAGGAGGACCTCGCGGCCCTCGAGGCCGAGGGCGCCAAGGCCGACGCCCGCCGCAAGGTGCGCGACGGTGCCGAGCGCGAGATGAAGCAGCTGCGCGACCGTGCGCAGCGCGAGATCGACCGCCTCGACGAGGTGTGGAACACCTTCAAGTCCCTCAAGGTCCAGGACCTGATGGGCGACGAGATGCTCTACCGCGAGATGAAGGCCTGGTTCGGCAAGTACTTCGAGGGCCACATGGGCGCCGCGGCGATCCAGAAGCGCCTCGAGGACTTCGACATCCCCGCCGAGGTGGAGTCGCTGCGCGACACCATCGCCAACGGCAAGGGCCAGAAGAAGGTCCGCGCCCTCAAGCGCCTCAAGGTCGTCGACGCCTTCCGCAAGACCGGCAACGAGCCGCGGGGCATGGTCCTCGACGCCGTCCCGGTCATCCCGCCGGACCTGCGTCCGATGGTGCAGCTCGACGGTGGTCGCTTCGCGACCTCCGACCTCAACGACCTGTACCGCCGCGTGATCAACCGCAACAACCGGCTCAAGCGGCTGCTCGACCTCGGCGCGCCCGAGATCATCGTCAACAACGAGAAGCGGATGCTCCAGGAGGCCGTCGACTCGCTGTTCGACAACGGCCGTCGTGGTCGCCCCGTCACCGGGCCGGGCAACCGCCCGCTGAAGTCGCTCTCCGACATGCTCAAGGGCAAGCAGGGTCGCTTCCGCCAGAACCTGCTCGGCAAGCGCGTGGACTACTCGGGCCGTTCGGTCATCGTGTCGGGTCCGCAGCTGAAGCTGCACCAGTGCGGTCTGCCCAAGCAGATGGCGCTCGAGCTCTTCAAGCCGTTCGTCATGAAGCGCCTCGTCGACCTCTCGCACGCCCAGAACATCAAGTCCGCCAAGCGGATGGTGGAGCGTGCGCGTCCGGTCGTGTGGGACGTGCTCGAGGAGGTCATCACCGAGCACCCGGTGCTGCTGAACCGTGCACCCACCCTGCACCGCCTGGGCATCCAGGCCTTCGAGCCGCAGCTGATCGAGGGCAAGGCCATCCAGATCCACCCGCTCGTGTGCGGCGCGTTTAACGCCGACTTCGACGGTGACCAGATGGCGGTGCACCTGCCGCTGTCGGCCGAGGCCCAGGCCGAGGCACGGATCCTGATGCTGTCGACCAACAACATCCTCAAGCCCTCGGACGGCCGTCCGGTGACCATGCCCTCGCAGGACATGATCATCGGCCTGTTCTGGCTGACCACCGACCGTGAGGGCGAGTCCGGCGAGGGCCGTGCGTTCTCCAGCGTCTCCGAGGCGATCATGGCCTTCGACCGCCAGGAGATCACCCTGCAGTCGAAGGTGAAGATCCGCCTCGACGACGTGGTGCCGATGGTGGACCCCGACCTGCCCGTGCAGCCCGTCCCGGCCGCCACGCCGACCACGGTCGAGACCACCCTGGGTCGCGCGCTCTTCAACGAGACGCTCCCGGCCGACTACCCGTTCGTGAACTACGAGGTCGGCAAGAAGCAGCTCGGCGCGATCGTCAACGACCTGGCCGAGCGCTACACCAAGGTCGAGGTCGCCGCCTCGCTCGACGCGCTCAAGGACGCCGGCTTCCGCTGGGCGACCTTCTCGGGCGTCACCGTCTCGATCGACGACGTCACGACCCCGGCCGACAAGCTGGAGATCCTGGCGCCGTACGAGAAGCAGGCCGCGAAGGTCCAGAAGGACTTCGAGCGGGGCCTGATGACCGACGACGAGCGCCGTCAGGAGCTCGTCGAGATCTGGACCGACGCCAGCCGCAAGGTCGGCGACGCGATGGAGGAGGCGTTCGACCACGCCAACCCCATCCACATGATGGTCGCCTCGGGTGCGTCCGGAAACATGAACCAGATCCGTCAGGTCGGCGCCATGCGAGGCCTGGTGGCCAACCCGAAGGGCGAGATCATCCCGCGCCCGATCAAGGCGAACTTCCGTGAGGGCCTCTCGGTCCTGGAGTACTTCATCTCCACCCACGGTGCTCGCAAGGGTCTGGCCGACACCGCGCTGCGTACCGCCGACTCGGGCTACCTGACCCGTCGTCTGGTGGACGTCTCGCAGGACGTCATCATCCGTGAGGACGACTGCGGCACCGAGCGCGGCCTGCCCAAGCGGATCGGTGAGCGTCGTGAGGACGGCACCGTGGTCAAGGCGGAGAACGCCGAGACCGCGGCGTACGCCCGTGCGGCCGCCACCGAGGTCACCCACCCGGAGAGCGGCGAGACCCTCGCCGTGGCCGGCGAGGACCTCGGCGACGTCAAGATCGACGAGCTCGTGGCCGCCGGCATCGAGGAGGTCAAGGTCCGCTCCGTGCTGACCTGCGACGCCAAGACCGGCACCTGCGCCAAGTGCTACGGCCGCTCGCTGGCCACCGGCAAGCTCGTCGACATCGGCGAGGCCGTCGGCATCATCGCGGCCCAGTCGATCGGTGAGCCCGGCACGCAGCTGACCATGCGTACCTTCCACACCGGTGGTGTGGCCTCGGCCGACGACATCACGCAGGGTCTGCCCCGCGTGGTCGAGCTCTTCGAGGCCCGCTCGCCCAAGGGCCGCACGCCGATCGTCGAGGCGGCCGGTCGGATCGAGATCGAGGACACCGACAAGGCCCGCAAGGTCCTGGTCACCCCCGACGACGGTTCCGAGGTCCAGGAGTACCCGGTCTCGAAGCGCTCGCGCCTCAACGTCGAGGACGGCCAGCACGTCGAGGTCGGCCACCACCTGACCTCGGGCACGCCCGACCCGCAGGACGTCCTGCGGATCCTCGGTGTGCGCCGTGCCCAGGAGCACCTCGTCGACGAGGTCCAGCAGGTCTACCGCTCGCAGGGCGTGTCGATCCACGACAAGCACATCGAGATCATCGTGCGCCAGATGCTGCGTCGCATCACCGTGATCGAGTCGGGCGACACCAACCTGCTGCCCTCCGACCTCGTGGACCGCGTGATCTTCGAGTCCGAGAACCGTCGCGTGGTCTCCGAGGGCGGCAAGCCGGCCTCGGGCCGCCCGGTGCTCATGGGCATCACCAAGGCCTCGCTGGCGACCGAGTCGTGGCTCTCGGCGGCCTCCTTCCAGGAGACCACCCGAGTGCTCACCGACGCGGCGATCCACGGGCGCAGCGACTCGCTGCGCGGCCTGAAGGAGAACGTGATCATCGGAAAGCTGATCCCGGCGGGCACCGGCCTCGAGCGGTACCGCAGCATCCGGGTGGAGCCGACCGAGGAGGCCCGCGCCGCGGCGTACTCCGTGACCGGTTACGACTCCTACGACTACGAGTTCGGCGGCAACGCCGGCGGCCAGGCCGTCGCCCTAGACGACTTCGACTTCGGGTCGTACCAGAGCTGATCTCCACCTGAGCACAGCTCGACGCCCAGCCCGCCCGGTCCCACCGGGCGGGCTGTGGTGATTTCGGGGACGCCCGGTCGGGGCGTTGCGCGGGCCGGCGCGGCGTGGTGCGCTGGGTGCTCACCTATCGGGAGGCGACGACGTGGACGAGCAGCCGGGCCAGGACGAGGTCGAGCAGGTCGAGCGTGAGCGGGCGGAGCGGCTGGCGGCCGAGAACCGGCCCGAGGGGGCCGAGGTCGACAACACCGAGCGCGACTTCGACCCCGAGAAGGGAATGTTCACCGACCGCGACGAGTACGACACGACCGGGCAGGTCTACCCGCCGGTGGAGGAGCAGGACACCTAGCCCGGGACGGGTGGACTTGGGGCGCGCCCGACCACCTGGGAGAATCACGGCGTGAGCCTCCCGACCCAGACCGACGTCCTCGTCGTCGGTGCCGGACCGGCCGGGTCGGCGGCCGCCGCCTGGGCCGCACGCGCCGGCCTCGACGTCCTGCTGACCGACGCTGCGGTCTTCCCGCGCGACAAGACCTGCGGCGACGGGCTGACCCCGCGCGCGGTGCACGAGCTGTCGCTGCTCGGGCTGGAGGACTGGCTGCGCGCCCACACCGTCAACCAGGGGCTGCGCGCCCACGGGTTCGGCCAGACCCTGCTGCTGCCCTGGCCCGGCGGGAACCTGCCCTCGTGGGGCAGCGCCGTGCCGCGCACCGAGCTCGACGACCACCTGCGCACCGCGGCCATCAAGGCCGGGGCCCAGGCGCTCGACGGGGTCCGGGCCGTCGACGTCGTGCGCGAGGGCGACCGGGTGCGCGCGGTCGTGGTGGAGCGTCGCGGCCCCGGCGGACGCGACGACGTGGAGCGGTTCGAGATCGGCTGCCGGCGCCTGGTGGTCGCCGACGGCGTGCGCTCGCCGCTGGGCAAGGTGCTGGGCCGCGAGTGGCACCGCGACACCGTCTACGGCGTCGCGGGTCGCTCCTACGTCGCCTCCACCGAGTCCGACGACCCGTGGATCAGCTCGCACCTGGAGCTGCGCGGCGAGGACGGCGCGATCCTGTCGGGCTACGGCTGGATCTTCCCGCTCGGCAACGGCGAGGTGAACCTCGGCGTCGGCACGCTGGCCACCGCGAAGCGCCCGGCGAACATCGCCGTCAAGCCGCTCATGCAGTTCTACGCCGACGAGCGTCGTGAGGGCTTCGGCCTCAGCGGCGAGCTGCGGGCGCCGACGTCGGCGCTGCTGCCCATGGGCGGTGCCGTCTCCGGCGTCGCCGGGCCCAACTGGGCGCTGGTCGGTGACGCCGCCGGCTGCGTGAACCCGCTCAACGGCGAGGGCATCGACTACGGGCTCGAGACCGGTCGACTGGTCGCCGAGCTGATGGCCGACCTCAACCCCGACCGCGACCGGCTCGCCACCGACTGGCCGGCCCTGCTCTCGGCGCACTACGGGGAGTCGTTCTCCGTCGCCCGGCGGCTCGCGGGCCTGGTCACGGTGCCGCGGCTGCTGCCGACGCTGGGGCCGGCCGGGATGCGCTCGGACCGGCTGATGACGCTGGCGCTGCGGTGGATGGGCAACCTGGTCACCGACGAGGACCGCGACAGCGCCGCGCGGGTGTGGCGCTGGGCCGGGCGCCGTTCGCTGGCCCTCGACGCCCGACCCCCCTTCTCCTGAGCGGCGAAGCGGCGTACGGCGCGACCGTCCGGCTGGGCCGGGTGGCGCTCCGGGCGCTGCAGGTCACCAGCCGCTGGTCGGGCGAGGAGCACCTGCCCGAGCACGGTCCGGTGCTGCTGGCCAGCAACCACGTGGCCTTCGCGGACTTCCTCTTCGTGGGCCAGGCCGCCCTCGCGCGCGGGCGCCACGTGCGCTTCCTGGCCCGGCACGACGTGTGGCACGCACCGCTGGTCGGGCGCGCGATGACCGCGATGCGCCACGTCCCGGTCGACCGGCGGGCGCCGGCGGCGGCCTACCTGCGCGCCCGCGCGCTGCTGCGGGAGGGCGAGGCGGTGGGTGCCTTCCCCGAGGCCGGGGTCTCGCACTCCTACACGGTGCGCGCGCTGATGCCCGGTGTGGCGGCGCTGGCGCGCGAGCTGGACGTGCCGGTGGTGCCCGTGGCGGTGTGGGGCACCCAGCGGCTCTGGCCGCTGCGCCGCGAGGCGCACGAGCCCTCGCCGCGCCCGGACCTGGCCCGTGGCCGCACGGTCGACGTACGGTTCGGCGCGCCGCTGCGCGTGGCCCCGACCGCCGACCTGGGCACGACCACGGCTGGGCTGGGCGAGCGGCTCACGGGCCTGCTCGAGGACCTGCAGCGGCTGCCCGAGCACCGGCCGCGACCGGGGGAGCAAGCACGGTGGTACCCCCGTCACCTGGGCGGGACGGCGCCCTCGCGCCGCGACGCCCGTGCGCTGGAGGAGTCGCCGAGGTCGGCGGTGCGGCCCACCTGGGGGCCGCCCGACTAGCGCCGCCGGGCGTCGGAGGTCTGTGAGCGGGGGTCGAGGCGACCTCCGGGGCCCTCGTGGAAGAGCCACCCGAGCGGGCGGCGCCCCTCGGAGCACGCCTCCTCGTCGCGGGACCGGGTGGTCGCGTCGTCGCGCACCACGGCCAGCTGGACCGTCGAGGTGCGTCGTCCCGCGTGTGCGCCGGTGTCCGGTCGCTTCGACATCGTCGTGCCCCCTCGCTCCGAGACGCCGGTCGCGACCCCCCGTCGCGACGTCCAGGACAACGCTACGAGGGCAGCGTCAAACGGACGGCAACACGGGCCACCCACGGGGTCCACAGCTCAGTTGCCCGTGCACCCCGATCCAGGACTCCACACTTTCTGCCCCGGCCCAGGTGCCCAGCAAGGCACGCGCTCACGCCGGTCGAGGTACACCACCCCGCTGCCCCCCTGGCCGCCGCTGGGGCTCGATGGAACCGAATGGCGCTGCTGGGGCATCTTTACCTGTGTGACACCTGACGAGACCGCCGACTTCGAGGCGTTCATGGCCGCCCGCTGGGCGGGCCTGGTGCGTGCAGCGGTGCTGATGGGCGCGGACCTCCATGCTGCTGAGGACCTCGCCCAGGCGGCGCTGGTCGACTGCCACCGTCGTTGGGGTCGCGTGCAGCTCGCCCAGGACTCCGCGGCGTACGTGCACCGCATCCTGATCAACAGGATGCGGGCGAGCCGCCGACGCCGGTGGCGCAGCGAAGTGCCGACCGACCCAGCGACCCAGCGCGATCTCCAGGCGACGCTGTCCGCGGGCGGTGACGTCGCAGAGTCCGTGTCCGTCGCGCACGGGGTCCGCGAAGCGCTGGCTGGGTTGCCGCTCGCTCAGCGGCAGGTGGTGGTGCTGCGCCACTTCTGCGACCTCTCGGAGCAGCAGACGGCCGACGTCCTCGACGTCGCCCCGGGCACGGTCAAGAGCCGGCTGTCGAGGGCCATGACAGCACTGGCCGCCGACCCCCGCCTGGTCCCGCTACGAACGGAGGCAGAGCGATGAGCAACGACCTGACCGAGCTGGTCGCCCGCGCGGGAGACGACATCCCCGTCGCCGCACCACCGGTCGGCCTCGTCCTCGCCGCGTCCCGTCGACGCCGACGCCGGACACGCATCTGCCTCGGAGCCGCTGTCGCCGGTCTCGGTGTGGCCACGGTCGCGTCGGCGTACCTCGTCGGGGCCAGCGTCGACGACACGGCACTGGACCCCGCTGAGGGCCCCCGGCAGCACCAGGAGGCCAGCACCCCGGTGGCGCCCGAAGCCAGCCAGAAGCTGGACCCGAGCCTCGGCGCGGAGCCGGAGGACGACGGTGGATGGATGAGTGAGGGGTGGGACGGGGAGACGTCGCCAGCCGGCACCTTCCCCGTCGTCGCCGACAACGGCGCGCAGGGGTACGTGTCCGTTGCGGACATGAGCGACAGCGACTACCACTGCTCGACCCGGCCTGCTTGCGACCGCCTGGTCGACGACCTCACCGCGGCCGGCTACCTGTCCTCGACCGGTGCCTTGACCGTTCCCGTCCGCGGCACGGACGGCACCCGCGTCGGTGTCCTGACCCGTGGTGTCGTCCACCGACCCGGCGAACCGCTCGGCAAGCGCAAGAACCCGGCCGAGGGGTACCCCCGCAACGACGCCGGTCAGACCTACGGCGCCGACACCGGCACCCGCGAGCCCGACCTGGTGGCCACGGGCGGCGACCACGGCGTGCGGGGCTACACCTTCACCGCCGAGCAGTCTCCGGCTACCCCCGCGCAGGCCCTCGAGTGGCAGGAACGCTGGGCGGCACTGGGCCACGGACCGATACTCAACGTCTACGCCGAGGACGGCAGCACGCTCCTCGACACCTTCACCCTGCAGCTGGGAGACAGCGCCGCACACTGATCCGGGACTGCTGCGGGCCGCCGCAGGGGGTGGACGCAGTCGGCTCAGAACTCGGCCGCCGCGACCTCGCAGAGGTTGAGGTGCGGGTGCTCGGCGTCGTTGACGACGTAGTAGGAGGAGAGCACGAAGCGACGGGTGCGGCCGTGGGCGGTCCACCACAGCCGCAGCATGCCGTTCTCGGGCAGCGTCACCGGCGGCACCGCGCCCAGCACGGGGTCGTGCTCGAGGGTGTCGGTCTCGACGTGGTCGTCCACGGCGCCCTCGCCCTCGATGCGCTCGTAGTAGAGCGTCGCCTCCCGGTCCTCGGTGCGCAGCAGCACGTCCTGGCGCCCGCCGTCGCCGTGGTCGGGGGAGCAGGTCAGCTCGAGGTCACCGAGCCCGTCGAGCGGTGTGACCTGGCGGCTGGGGCCGGCGAGGCCGTCGGCGTCGCCGTGCCAGTCGACGCCGATGGAGGTGTCGGTGACGGTCTGGAGGGTGGCGGCGATCCGGCACGACCGGTACTGGCGCGGGTGGTGGAAGCCGTTCCAGTACCAGTTGATCTCGAGCGAGGTCGACGGCGTGCGGGCCGCGCCCGCGGTCGGCTGGTGGCGACCGGGGCGCTGGCTGACGACGCCGTGCATGAAGCCCGAGGAGTAGTTCTCGACGGGGGTGGCCTGGTTGAGGCCCTCGTGGGCGCTGCGACCGGTGCCGCCGCGGCCGTCGTCGTCGGCGTCGGCCCAGCGGTAGACGCGCACGTTCTTGACCGCGACCGCGGGGCCAGCCTTGTCCTCGTGCTTGGCCAGCCACATCTGCGTCTCGGCCGAGCGGTCGTACGGGGTCAGCTTGACCATCGTGTTGCGCGGCTTGCAGACCAGCTTGAGGGTGCCGATGCCCGGGACCGGGGTGGAGCGCACCTGGCGGCCGCCGGGACCGTTCCAGTCCAGGACGATCTTGCGGCGGGTGGCGTCCTCGACGCGGCGGGTCGCCACCCGCTCGGCGGGCGTCGCGGACGCCCCGCCCGCCCCGGGACGCTCCGCGCCGGTCGCCGTGGTCGAGGGCAGCAGCGAGCCCACGAGCGCCACCAGCACCCAGGCCGCGACCCCGCGGGCGGGGCTCACCGGGCCGGCTCCGCCGGCTGGGTGGCCGGTGCGGCCTGCTCGGTCTGCGGTGCCTCCTCCAGCGTGACGAGGTCGGGCTCCTCGCGGCCGGTGACCCAGTCGAGCTGGCGGTCGATCTCGGCCTGGGAGAGCGCGACCAGCTGGGCGTCGACGGCCGCGTCACCCGCGCGGTCGAGGAAGTGCTCGAGGAACTCGGCGACCTCCGGGCGGTCCAGGGAGCGGGTGGTGGTGGTCAGCAGCATCCGGCGCGACAGCGGGTACTCGCCGCTGGTGATGGTGCGCTGGGAGGGGAAGATGCAGTTGCGCTCTCCGTCGGGGTCGGTGATCTCGAAGGGGCGCAGCTGGTCCTCGAAGAGCTCGTAGTAGCTGAACAGGAAGTAGCCCACGTGCCCGCGGGTGCGCTGCACCCGGGCGCGCGCCGCGGCGGCGGCGTCGTAGCGCGCCACCACCGCGTTCTTCTCGTCGGTCAGCACGAACATCTCGCTGCGGGCCGCGGCGAGCGCCTCCTCGGCGCGCACCACGCGCTGGCGGTCGGCGGCCTGCTGGTCCGCGGGACGCTGGTCGCGCACCCCCTTCTCGACCTCGGCGTGGGCCACCTCGACCTCGGCCTTGGCGTCGTTGACGACCTGCCACTGCTCCGTGAGCCGGCTCTTGGCCAGGTCGCGCTCGCGGGAGCGGTCGCGCAGCTGCAGCGCGAGGTCCTCGTCGCGCTCGCGCCCCACGACGAACAGCCGCGAGCCCTGGTCGGTGTCGAAGGTGCGGTAGTCGGAGCGCAGGTTGATCAGGGAGGGGGCGGGGGCGTCGAGCACGGTGCGGCCGAAGAACTGGAAGGCGTTGTTCTCGCGGTTGGGGCCGGCCACCTCGAGCGGCACGTCGTCGTAGCCGTCGCCCAGCTGCGACCACGTCGTGACGGGGGAGCCGGCCCGGTAGACCTCGCGGACCTGCTGGGTGCCCAGGCAGTCGCCGCCCACGTCGGTCTCGTTCTTGATGGCGACCACGACCGCGTCGGAGGCGACCTGGAGCTGCACGACGTCGAGGCCCACGGAGCGGCAGGCCTCGAGCTCCTCGGGCGCGACGGCGCGGGTGGAGTCGACCACGTCGACCTCCCCGTCGCACAGCGACGCGAAGGCGGCGTCCTCACCGCGCCGGGAGACCTCGACGTCGACCGAGGAGCCGCTGCGCTGGAAGGCGGTCACCTCCTCGCTGGTCAGGGTGCCGTCGACGCCGTCGATGGTGACGACGCCGGAGGTGGGCGAGGGCAGCGCACGGTTGGCCTGGCGCACGCGCTGCGCCTCGACCTGGCCGTCGCGGTAGTCGCGGGCCTGCGCGTCGGCCACGACGTCGGTCGCGCCCTGGGTCGGCTCCTCGGAGCAGGCGGTGAGCGCCAGCGCGGCCAGCGCCAGCACGGCACCCGCTGCTCGGGTGCGCCGGACGGGGTGGTTGCTCATGGCTGCTCCTCGATGGTGCCGGTCGCGGCGCGCGAGGGACGCGCCGTCACCAGTCCCGAGTCGTCGGAGCCGGCGGCCGGCGGGTAGCGGTAGCGCTCACCCAGCTCGACGACCTCGAAGTCGGTGAGGTCCAGGCTCTGCAGCTCGTTGCCCTCCAGGAGGCCGGAGGTCACGTCGCGCTGGGCGTAGAGGGTCGGCACCTCGGCGCGGTCCACGACGATGGCGCCGTAGGTGCGCAGCGCCAGCACGATCGCGTCGGCCATCCGGCGCTGCTGGTCGGTGAGCCTGATCAGCTTGCCCGTCGCCGGGTCGCGCGGCCGCTCGGGGACCACGTCGGCACGCAGACGGATCCGGGCGCCCTCGGGAAGCGAGTCGGCCAGGCCGTTGCCGTCGGTGGAGGAGGCCGGCTGCACGAACACGTTCTGCGCCGGACCGGGCAGGCTGATCGCCAGCGCGTGCTCGATGAGTCCGGCCTCGAGCTCGCCGGGCCGGATCAGGCCGGCGAAGAGCGGCAGCCCCGAGCCCCGGGCGCTGACCTGCTGCGGCGCGCTGAAGCCGGGGCCGTCGAGGTCCCATCGCTTCATGTAGTGGTAGCTGATGGAGCCGTCGTCCTCGCGCCGGGCCCGCCACAGGTCGTAGGCGACCGACTCGGTGGTGTCGAAGACGGTGAACCACCCGTCGTAGCGGGGGTCGGGGTCGATGTCGGCCGGGATGTCGAGGGTGATCTCGTCGTCGCCGTCGCCGCACTGGGACTGGCGGCACACCACCGGGGTCGGCTCGCCGCCGGCCACCACCGGCACCGTCCAGGCCTCGGTGTTGATGTAGATCGGGTCGGTGATCTTCTCGGTCTGCACCCGCACGGAGCCGCCGTCCTCGACGACGCCCTCGCGCACCTGGACCTGGCGCATCAACCGGTCGGAGGCAGGGTCCACGGGGGACCCGTCGACCCGCTCGTTCCACGGCGAGTCGGCGCTGAAGTGGCGCCGCTCGGCGACCACCACGCCCCCGTCGGCACCCACGACCGTGGCCGGGCCCGAGGTGGCACCGGCGGTGACCACGACGTCACCGTCGGGCGAGCGACCCGCCCCGGTGCCGTCGGGGCTGTCGGAGCCGCCGCAGGCAGCCAGCGTGGCGAGCAGTCCCGTGGCCAGCAGGGCGGCCGGCAACCGGGTGCGCGTCGGGCTCATCGGTCTCCTCCGGGAGGGGTGGGGCCGTCGAGCTCGAGGTCGGAGCCGAGCCGGGCGACCACGTCGGCGATGGCGGCCAGGCGGGCGCCCTCGTCACCGGGGGGCGTCCCGTCGGTGCGCGCCCGGGCCGCGGCCACGATGGCGTGCGCCTCGCGGCGGGCCTGGAGCCGGATCAGCTCGGCGTCGAGCTCGGCCTGCGCCGTGATGAGCTCGCACCGGCGCGCGACCTCCTCCTCGACCGCGGCCAGGTGGGTCAGGGTGGCGTCACGGGTCACCCGGATGCGCTCGGCGGCGATGCGGGCGACCTCGGCGACGTCGACCTCGGTGGCCGAGCCGGTCGGGGCCTCCGGCGCCCGCGCGAGGCGGGGCAGGTGGGCCAGCACGCTCTCGAGCGTGTCGGTGGGGACCACCAGGGGGCCCTCGGGCGGCGGGGGCGAGACGTGCAGCTGGCCGGTCGGCTCCGGGTCGGGCTCCGGGTCGGGCTCGGTCTCCGGCTCGGCCACGGCCTCGGGCTCGGCTGCCGGCTCGGGTGCGGGTTCCGGCTCGGGCAGGGGCTCGGCCACGAGCCGGTGGGTGAAGTCGACGCGACCGATCCGCGCGCTGCCGGCGGCAGCGAGGATGTCGTCGAGGGACGGGGGCGGGGTCACCGGGGCGCTGGACTCCATCAGGGTGCCTGGCTCTCGGTGGTCTCGGGCCGGAAGCCCGGCGGCACCGCGACCAGGGTGTAGCGCTCGGTGCGGTAGACGCTGGTCAGCTGGACGTCCTCGCCCTGGGCGGCCTCGGGGTAGCGCTCGGTGAGCAGGTCGGCGTCGCCGGTGGAGAGCAGCAGGTAGTCGACGTGCGCGACCGGGTCGGCCGCCGCCTCCTGCCACGGCCCGTCGGAGGCGTCGACGCGGTCGAAGAACAGGTCGGGCCGCCCGGTGAAGAGCATCACCGCGTAGGTCTGGGCGTTGTCGGTGAGGATCGAGCCGGTGCGCTGGACGTTGTCGCGGATGAAGGCCGCCATCGCCTGCTCGTCGACCACGCCCACGACCTGGTCGCCCAGGGTCCGGGCGCCCTCCTGGCTGGCGCGGGTCGAGATCGCGGCGGCGAAGACCGACTCGAGGTTCTGGTACTTGTAGGTCTTCATCGCCTGGAACGTCCACGGGATGCTCAGCACGAGGCCGACGACGAGCAGGGCGCTGACGAGCGTGGCGCCGCTGCCGGCCGAGCGGGCCAGCCAGATCGCCCCCACGCACGCCAGCAGCAGGACGGGCAGCGCGTTGCGCATCGCCATCGGCGAGTCGGAGAGACCCAGGACCACAGCGAAGCCGGGGGAGAGGACCGCCACCGCCAGCAGCACCCCGAGCCACAGCGCGAAGGTGTTGGCGCGTGCCAGCCCGGCGAAGACCAGGGCGGGCAGCACCACGATCGCGATCGGGGCGCCGAAGAGCACCAGCTCGCCGGTGTAGCGGGCCAGCTCGACGAAGGTGAAGCTCTCGGTGAGCGCGGTGGAGGCGTCGCTGGCGGAGGTGATCCAGGCGACCGGGTTGCCCAGGAGCAGCAGGTTGAAGACGGTCCACAGCGCGATGACGTAGACCGTGGGTGCCGCGAAGCCGATGGTGGTGCCCTCGACCTCGGTGCCGTCGGCGCCCATCCGGGCCAGGACGGCGCCGATGAGCACCGCGCTGACCAGGAACCACAGCAGGCTGCTGTAGCCGGCGAGGGCGGCCACCGAGTAGGCCAGGCCGGCGATCATCACGAAGCGGATGTCGGCGGTGACGTACCAGGCGAACAGCGCGCCCAGGGCCGTGACCACGAAGCACATCCAGATGATGTGGCGCGCCCCGCCGGCGGCGTACAGCGCCAGCAGCGGGTTGGCGCCGAGGCTGACCAGCACCGCGACCCGCAGGGGCGCGGCCACCGTCGCGCGGCGCAGCATGGTGTTGACGACGACCATCATGAAGGCGGCGAAGAACGCGGAGGTCAGCGGCACGATCACCAGGGAGCGGGCCAGCGCCGGCACCAGCGTGAGCGGGGAGACCAGGAGGGTGGCCAGCGGCGGGTAGTCGAAGCCGAGCGCGGAGAGCTTGGCCGGGTCGTTGTGCCAGATCATCAGCGCCCGGTTGAGCCGGTCGAGGCTCTCGAAGCCCACCACGTGCTGCTGGACCACCAGCCAGTAGCCGAACCAGGCGTAGGCCAGCGAGAACAGCGCGAAGACCAGCAGGCTCTCCCACGGGCGGCGCGGCACGTCGACCGGGCGACGGCCCACCGACTGCACGATGCCCGACAGGCGCTCGCGGTGGGTCACCACCGCGGCGCTGGGGGAGGCCGGCTCGACGGTGAGGCTCATCAGTGCCCACCCGCCGGCGGCTCGTTGAGGCCGTGCTCGGTCTTCTCCCAGTAGAACGGGTTGGTGAAGAGCTGGATGAAGCCCTTCCAGGCCGCCCAGCTCATCAGGCCCCAGTAGAGCGGCGAGAGCAGCGCGGTGCGGGTGATGCCGAACTCGCCGCGCTGGAGGCTGCCGGCGACGTTGAGGTAGACGAAGACGAAGTTGCCGATGAAGAGCATCGCGCTGGCGGCGTAGAAGACCAGGCCCGGGAAGAGCTGCTGGATGAAGCCGGCCTGGGTCAGGACGTAGAGCGTGGTCAGGCCCCAGAAGACCGGGTTCATCAGGAGCACGAAGGCGCTGCCCATGGTGAGGTTGAAGGACAGGAAGCCGCGCAGGCCGGTCTGGCTCAGCAGCGCCACCGGGTTGCGCATGTGCACCAGCCAGGTCTGCATGTAGCCCTTGATCCACCGGCTGCGCTGGCGGATCCAGTTGGGCACCTGCGAGTTGGCCTCCTCCAGCGTCGTGGAGTCGATCATCGCGGTGCGGTAGCCCTCGCGGTGCAGGCGGATGCCGAGGTCGGCGTCCTCGGTGACGTTGAAGGGGTCCCAGGCGCCGAGGTCGCGCAGCACGTCGGTGCGGAAGTGGTTGGAGGTGCCGCCCAGCGGGATGGGCGACTCCGAGGCGCCCATCGCCGGCAGCACCAGCTCGAAGTGCATCGAGTACTCGTTGGCGAACCAGGCGGTGAGCATGTTCTGGCCCTGGTTGAAGTAGTTGAGCTTGGCCTGGACGCACACCACGTTGCCGGGCACCCGCTCGAAGGCCGTCACGGCCTTCTTGAGCTGGTCGGGGTCGGGGCGGTCCTCGGCGTCGAAGATGACGCAGACGGTGCCGGTGGCCAGCTGCAGGCCGTAGTTGCAGGCCTTCGGCTTGGTCTTGGGCTGCGCGTCGGGGACCACGACCAGGTGGAAGTGCGGGGGCAGGCGCATCCCGCGGATCGTCTCGATGGTCTCGAGGTCGTCCTCCTCGCACAGCAGCTTCACGTCGAGGCGGGTGCGGGGGTAATCGAGGGCGTTGATGTCGCGCACCAGCCGACCGACGATCGCGGCCTCCTTGTAGAGGGGCACGAGGATCGTGTAGACGGGCAGCTGCCGCTCGTCGATGGCGGCGATCTCCTCGTCGGTGATGTCGGTCTCGAGGTGGGTGCCCAGCGCCCGCAGCGTCAGCCGGAACTTGTAGACGGAGACCAGCAGGTAGACCAGGCTGGCGGCCCCGACCAGCGCGATGAGCGTGCCCATCGGCCACAGCAGCCCGCACAGCACCGTGACCACCAGGGCGATGACCAGCACCGCCTTCTGGGTCGAGGAGATGACGACGTGCGCGGAGGACTCGGGCGCGTTCTCCATCAGGTGCAGCGTCGAGACGTCGGCGTAGTGCTCGGAGTGGATGCGCTGCAGGAGCTGGTCGAGGTCGGTGCGGTTGGCCAGCAGCTGGCGCACCGGCCGGCCCAGCGCCGTCTCCACCTCGCGCAGCGCGGGGGCGGGCAGCGGGCGGGCGACCGCGAGCAGCACGACGCCCTCGGACTCCGCGACCGGGACCACCTGGAGGGTCCGGGCCAGCGGCTCGGGCAGGCGACGGGCGAGGTCGGGGTCGGGCTCGAAGTCGCTGAGGCCGACCCGCTGCATCTGGTGGATCTCGGCGAGCGCGGCGACCAGGACGTCCTCGTCGATGGCCTCGTGGGAGACCAGGATGTCGCCCAGCGGGTCGCCGGTGCGTGAGTACTCGACCATCGCGCGCTGCAGCTGCTCGCCGGTGACCAGGCCGCTGCGCGTCAGCATCTGCGCCATCTGCACCCGGGCCCGTCGCGACTCGGCGCTCTCGACCCTCTCGGCATCGCCGTCGACCAGCGGGTGGGCGGCGTCGATCGCCGCCATGATCTCGTTGGCGGTGTGGCGCACCAGGAGCACCGGTGCGTCGACCCGCTCGGCGACGACGTGCTCGGTGACCTGGTCCTCGGGGTCGGTCGCGGCGACCAGGACCTGGCCGTCGACCACGGCGTAGGCCAGCACCCGGAAGGTGCGGCAGATCCCCTCGGGCAGCAGCCGGGCCAGCTCGGCGTCGACGCCGTCGCTGAGCCGCGCGGCGCGGGTCGCCTGGGTGGTGGTCTGGGTGGTCATCGGGTTCCCGTCCCGAAGCCGTGCGCCGCGGCGTCGTCGTCGGTGTGCGCGGCGGAGCCGGGGCCGCTGCCGCGCTCGCCGCGCGCCCGGGCCGCCGACCAGCCGAGGAAGGCCAGCAGGAGCACCAGCAGCGGTGCGATGAGGAAGCCGATGAAGACCGCGACGAAGACCAGCAGGGTCACCACGATCCCGATCGTGGCGGCGCCCACGGACTTGCCGCCCGGACCCCCGTTCGACACCTGGAGCGCCATCGGACCCCTCCCTCCTCGGGGCCCGGCCTCCCGCCGGTCCCACGCTCCCGACCGGGACCGCAGCTCGACAGTAGGGCGGCCCCTGCTGCGCCTCAGGAACAGGAGGTCCACGCCGGGGTAACAGGTCGGGACCCGCTCTGACCAGGGCGGCAACGCGCTCGCGACCAGCTAGGAGACCCGTGCCTCCGCCTGCATCCAGGACCGCGCCAGGCGGCCCCACGCGGTCGGCCGGCCGCTCAGGCCGCGGCCCAGGGACATGGGGTCGCCGGCGTGGTCGGCCCACACCCAGAACAGCGCCCCGACGCCGTGCTGGTCGGCCCAGTCGAGGTAGCCGGCCACCCAGCCGTCGAGCGGGTCGGTGGCGCCGAGCTCGCCGGTCAGCACCGGCACCCGCCGGGCGAGCGGCGCCAGCACCTCGTCCCAGCACTCGCTGGTGGCGCACTCCTTGAAGTCGTAGGCGTGGAAGGCCGCGACCAGCTGGTCGTCGTCGGGCCGGTGCTCCCACCAGCCGGACAGGTCGTTGGCGTAGTCGAGGCCACCCAGCAGGACCGGCTGCTGGGCGCCGGCGTCGCGGAGGGCGTCGACGACGGCCTGCATGCCCTGCGCCGTGTACGTCGTGCGGCCGGTCGTGGCGGTGCGGTCGTCCTCGGCGGGGGCGGCGCAACCGCCGTCGCGCCAGCACTCCCAGGTCAGGTCGAAGACCAGGCGGTCGGCGGCGTCGTAGCGGGAGTAGGGCTCGTTGAAGGCGTCGAACATGACCGAGGCGTTGTCGGCGTAGGCCTCGCCCACCGAGCGCCAGAAGGCCAGCGACTCCGAGTCGGGCATGGCGAGGTTGCCGAACTCGGGGGTGCCGATGCGCTTGCGGCTGTGGAGGTCGAGCACGACCACCAGGCCCTGGGCGTTGAGCGCCTCGACGAAGGCGCCGACGTGGGCGCGGTAGCCCGCGGGGGTGCGCTCGGTGTACTCGTCGCTGACCGGCGCCGCCCGGGTGCCCAGCCAGCAGTCCTGGTTGAGCGGCAGCCGGACCGTGTCGGCGCCCCAGCCGGCGATGGCCAGCGCCTGGGTGGTCATCGGGTCGGTGCCGCCGGCCTCGAGCGAGGAGTAGCCCCAGCCCTGCGCGCAGGCGTACTCGAGGCTGCTCCAGTTGACCCCGCGGGGCACCCACGTCTCGCCGGTGCGCCCGTCGACGAGCCGGTTGCCCTCCACCACCGGTCGCGGCGCCGAGCCCGTGGACGGCTCGTCGGCCTCGAGGGAGCCGGTGAGCACCACGGCCGAGGCGACGGCGGCCAGCACCAGCGCCAGGGCAGCGGCCAGCACCAGCAGCGCGCGCGCAGGCGGTCGACGCACGACGTCCCCCCTCCTGTGCCGTCGGCTCGCCAGATCCTACGACCGATCCCGGCCTAGGGTGTGGCCATGAGCGAGACCGTCTTCACCTACGCCGCCCCCGCGCTGAAGTTCGGCACCGGCGCCTCCGCCGAGATCGGCCACGACCTGCTGGGCCACGGCGCCCGGCGGGTGCTGCTGGTCACCGACCCGGGCGTCGCGGCCACCGGGGCGCCCGCCCGCATCGCCGAGGAGGTCACCGCCCGCGGCCTCGAGGTGACGACGTACGACGGCGTGCACGTCGAGCCCACCGACGAGTCGATGGCCCACGCGATCGCCTTCGCGCGCGACGCCGGTCCCTTCGACGCGATCCTGGCCGTCGGCGGCGGGTCGGCCATCGACACCGCGAAGGCGGTCAACCTGCTCACCACGAACCCCGGCGAGCTGATGGACTACATCAACGCGCCGGTCGGCCGGGCGCAGGCGCCGGTCAACCGGCTGCTGCCGCTGGTGGCGGTGCCGACCACGACCGGCACCGGGTCGGAGAGCACCACCATCTGCGTGCTCGACGTGCTCTCGCTGCACGTCAAGACGGGTATCAGCCACCCGGCGCTGCGCCCGACGATGGCCGTGGTCGACCCGGCCCTGACGATGGGCCAGCCGACGATGGTCACGGCGGCGGCGGGCATGGACATCCTGTGCCACGCACTCGAGAGCTGGACCGCGAAGTGGTTCGGCGACTTCGAGGCCAAGACCCCCGAGCAGCGGGTGCCCTACTGCGGGGCCAACCCGATCGCCGACCTGTGGTCGGAGAAGGCGATGTCGCTGCTCGCGACGTCCTTCCGCGCCGCGGTCGCCGACGGCAGCGACGTGGTCGCGCGCGAGCAGATGGCGCTGGCCGCCACCTTCGCGGGCCTGGGCTTCGGCAACGCCGGCGTGCACATCCCGCACGCCAACGCCTACCCGATCGCCGGGCGGGTGCGCGACTACCGGCCCGAGGGCTACCCGCAGGACGAGGCGATGGTGCCGCACGGCATGGCGGTGACGCTGACCGCGCCCGAGGCGTTCCGCTTCACCTACGAGGCCTCCCCCGAGCGGCACCTGGCCGCGGCGCGGCTGCTCGACCCGTCGGTCCCCGCCTCGGCCACCGGCCCCGACGTGCTGCCCGACGTGCTGGCCACGCTGATGCGCGACATCGGCATCCCCAACGGCCTGGCCGAGGTCGGCTACGGCGAGGCGGACGTCGACGACCTGGTCGAGGGCGCGCTCAAGCAGCAGCGGCTGCTGGCCACCGCGCCCCGCGAGGTGCGCGCCGAGGACCTGGCGGGGATCTTCCGCAGCTCCATGCAGCACTGGTGAGCGGGCGCCGGCGGTGAGACCGGGGGCCGGGGCTCACCGCCCCTCCGCGACAATGGGCGGGTGAGCCAGACGCTGAGCAGCACCGACATCGCCGCCGAGCTGCGCCGGCGGGGCGTGGGCGACGTCGACGACTCGACGCTGGCGCGGGCGCTCTACTCCACCGACGCCTCCCTCTACCGCGTGCCGCCCCGCGTCGTCGTACGACCGCGGCACCGCGACGAGCTGCTCGCGGTGCTCGACGCGTCGCGGGCGACCGGGGTGCCGGTGACGATGCGCGGTGCGGGCACCTCGATCGCCGGCAACGCGGTCGGGCCCGGCATCGTGGTCGACACCGCGCGCCACCTCGACAAGGTCCTCTCGATCGACGCCGAGGCCGGCACGGCCGTCGTCGAGCCGGGCACCGTGCACGCCACCCTCCAGCGGGCGGCGCTGGCCCAGGGGCTGCGCTTCGGGCCCGACCCCTCGACCCACCCGCGCTGCACGATCGGCGGGATGATCGGCAACAACGCCTGCGGCTCGCGGGCGCTGGGCTACGGCCGCACCGCCGACAACGTGGTCGGCCTCGACGTCGCGTTCGGCACCGGCGAGGTCTGGAGCGGCGGCGGGCCCTCGGCGGCCGGCGACGCGCTGGCCGCGATCACCGACGCCTCGCTGGCCCACGTGCGCACCGAGTTCGGGCGCTTCACCCGCCAGGTCAGCGGCTACTCCTTCGAGCACCTGCTGCCCGAGAACGGCCGGCGCCTCGAGCGCTTCCTGGCCGGTTCCGAGGGCACCCTGGGCGTCGTGCTCGGCGCGACGGTCCGGCTGGTGCCTGACGAGGCGGTGCGCCAGATGCTGGTGCTGGGCTACCCCTCGATGGTCGAGGCGGCCGACGCGGTGCCGGCCATCCTGGCCGCGGCCCGCACCCCCGGCGGCCCCGACGCCCACGGCAGCCCGAGCGGGTCGCCGCTGGTGGCCTGCGAGGGCCTCGACGCCCGCATCGTCGACCTGGTGCGCGGGCGCGGCAGCGCCGTGCCCGACCTGCCGCGCGGCGGCGGCTGGCTCTTCGTCGAGCTCACCGACCCCGGCCTGGTCACCCCGGTGCTGGCGGCGGCCGAGCCGCTGGAGCACCGCCTGGTCACCGACGCCCGCGAGTCGGCCGCGCTGTGGCGCATCCGCGAGGACGGCGCCGGCCTCGCCGCCCGCAGCCTCGAGCGGCAGGCGCTCTCGGGCTGGGAGGACGCCGCGGTGCCGCCGGAGCGGCTCGGCGCCTGGCTGCGCGACTTCGACGAGCTCCTCGAGGGCCACGAGCTGCAGGGCGTGCCCTACGGCCACTTCGGCGACGGCTGCGTGCACGTGCGCATCGACTTCGACTTCTCCGACCGCGACACCGACCCCGAGGCCGGGCGCCGCCGCTTCCGCGAGTTCCTCACCGCCTGCGCGCACCAGCTGCGCGAGCACGGCGGCTCGCTCTCGGGCGAGCACGGCGACGGCCGGGCCCGCTCCGAGCTGCTGTCGGTGATGTACGACGAGGAGTCGCTGCGGCTCTTCGGCGCCGCCAAGGCGGTCTGCGACCCCGACGACCTGCTCAACCCGGGCGTGCTCGTCGACCCCGACCCGTTCGACGCGCACCTGCGCCCGGCCCGCCCGCGCCACGAGCCGCGCACCGTGCTCCGCCTCCTGCACGACGACGGCTCGCTGGGCGCGGCCGTGCACCGCTGCACCGGCGTGGGCAAGTGCGTCGCCCCGCACACGGGCGCCACGACCGGGGTGATGTGCCCGTCGTGGCAGGCGACCCGCGACGAGAAGGACTCCACCCGCGGTCGCGCCCGGGTGCTGCAGGAGGCCCTCGACGGCGAGCTGGTGCAGGGCCTGGGCGACCCGGCCGTGGCCGAGGCGCTCGACCTGTGCCTGGCCTGCAAGGGCTGCGCCTCCGACTGCCCCACCGGTGTCGACATGGCCACCTACAAGGCCGAGGCGCTGCACCAGCGCCACGACGGCGACGGCGCCACCGTGCGCCGCCCCCGCAGCCACCTGACCCTGGGGCGGCTCCCGATGTGGGCACGGCTGGCCGCACCCCTCGCCCCGGTCGTCAACCGCAGCCTCAGGGCGCGCCCGCTCGCCCGCCTGGCCAAGGCCACCGCCGGCATCGACCAGCGCCGCTCCATCCCCCACTTCGCGCCCCGCACCCTGCGCAAGGCAGCGGCGACCGGCCGCCTCGGCGACACCGACACCCCCGACGTGTGGGTCTGGGCCGACTCCTTCACCGACCACTTCCTGCCCGGCTCGGGCCACGCCGCGATCGAGGTGCTCGAGGCCGCAGGCCTGCGGGTGCGCGTCATCGACGAGGACGCCTGCTGCGGGCTGACCTGGATCACCACCGGCCAGCTCACCAGGGCCCGCGCCATCGCCGCGCGCACCGCCGCGACCCTGGCGTCGTACGTCGCCACCGGCACGCCGGTGGTCGGCCTCGAACCGTCCTGCCTGGCCACCCTGCGCAGCGACCTCGTCGAGCTCAGCGACGACCCGCGCGCCCAGCAGGTCGCCGAGGGCGTGCTCACCTTCGCCGAGCTCGCCACCCGCCTCGACCTGCCGCTGCCCGACCTCACCGGGGTGCAGGTCGTCGCCCAGCCGCACTGCCACCAGCACGCCGTGCTCGGCTGGGACGCCGACCAGGCGCTGCTCGAGCGGGCCGGCGCCACCGTCACCCGCGTCGCGGGCTGCTGCGGGCTGGCCGGCAACTTCGGCATGGAGAAGGGCCACTACGACGTGTCGGTGGCGGTCGCCGAGACCCACCTGCTGCCGGCGGTGCGCTCGCAGCCCGACGCCGTGGTGCTCGCCGACGGCATGTCGTGCCGGGTGCAGCTCGACGACCTCGCGGGCGTGCCGACGATGCACCTGGCCGAGCTGTGGGCTTCTAGGCTGGGGCGGTGATGAGCTCGTGAACCCCCGCCAGCGACGCCTCGTGATCCCCGTGGCCCTCGCGACGCTGCTGCTGATCGTCGTCGTCGCCGCCCTGGTCTGAGGCCGAGATGAGCGAACCCCTGCTCCGCGGCCTGGCCCGCATGCGCAGCCACCTGCTCGACCCCGACACCCTCGTGCGCGCGGTCGCCTCGGGCCGGCAGAAGGGCGGCGCCCCGCAGTGGCGCCGCGTCGAGCTGCGCTACGTCGACCTCAAGGCCGGGCGCCACCTGCAGGTCACGTCGTACGACGAGCAGCAGGCGCACACCGCCAACCACGCCGTCGGCGAGCCGCGGCAGCCCAGCCCGGCGCGCGACGCCGTCGACGCGCTGCTCGACGAGCCCTTCGGCAACTGGCACGTCGAGACCACCACTCAGAGCCACCAGCTGCGGGTGACCAAGAAGGGCGAGGCGCTGGTGCACACCAGCGACCGCAAGGAGGCCGTCGAGGCCAGCCGCGGCCACGACCGGGGCAAGGAGCGGCTGCTGCCCGAGGACGACCCGCTCTTCCGCGAGCTCGGCCTCACCGACGCCCAGGGCCGGCTCAAGCCGAGCCGCCAGGCGAAGTACCGCCAGGTCGAGGAGTTCCTGCGGCTGCTCGACACCACCGTCGTCGAGGCCGTCGAGAAGGGCCACCTGCGCCGCCCGACCGAGGCCGAGCCGCTGCGCGTGGTCGACCTCGGCTGCGGCAACGCCTACCTGACCTTCGCCGCGCACCGCTACCTCTCCCACGTGCGCTCGCTGCCGGTGGCCGTCACCGGCGTCGACGTCAAGGAGCAGTCGCGCGAGCACAACAGCGCGGTCGCGGGCCGGCTCGGCGCCGACGCGAGCTTCGTGGTCGGCACCATCGCCGACGCCGAGGTCGACCCCGCCCCCGAGGTGGTGCTGGCGCTGCACGCCTGCGACACCGCCACCGACGAGGCCCTGGCGCGCGCCGTCGCCTGGGGCGCGCCGGTCGTGCTCGCCGCGCCCTGCTGCCACCACGACGTGGCCGCCCAGCTGCGCCGCGCGCCCACCCCGTCGCCGTACGCCGCGCTGACCCGGCACGGCATCCTGCGCGAGCGCTTCGCCGACACCCTCACCGACGCGCTGCGCGCCTCGCTGATGCGCCTGGCCGGCTACAAGGTCGACGTCGTGCAGTTCGTCGAGAGCCAGCACACCCCGCGCAACACGCTGCTGCGCGCCACCCGCACCGGCTCGCCGGTGCGCGGCGGCACGCTGCGCACGGAGTACGACGAGCTGGTCGCGACCTGGGGGCTGACGCCGCGCCTCGCGGTGCTCCTGGAGCAGCAGGATGCGGGTGCCTGACCGGCTGCGCGGGCCCCTCGTGGCCCTCGCCCTGGCCGCCCCCTTCGCCGTGGGCCTGGCCGCCCACGCGGCGACCGGCGGCGACGACGCCGAGGTGGTGCTGAGCTTCGCCGACCCCGAGATCCTCGAGTCCAGCGGCCTGGTCGCCGCCGGCGACCTGCTGCTGACCACCAACGACTCCGGCGACACCGGGCGGGTCTTCGCCGTCGGCCCGGAGGGACGCACCGTCGGGGTCACCACGTGGTCCGACGCCCCCACCGACGTCGAGGCGCTGGCGCTCGCCGGGCCGGCGGCCGTGTGGGTCGGCGACATCGGCGACAACGCGGCCGCGCGCGGCTCGGTCTCGGTGACCCGGGTGCCGGTGGGCCGCGGCGAGATCGACGCCCGGGGCCAGGCCGCCGGGTCGACGTACGAGCTGGTCTACCCGGGCGGGGCCCGCGACGCCGAGACGCTGCTGCGCCACCCCGGGACCGGGCGGCTCTACGTGGCCTCCAAGAGCTTCTTCGGCGGCGCGCTCTACGAGGCGCCCGCGCGGCTCGACCCCGACGCCCCCAACGAGCTGCGCGAGGTCGCCGGGGTGCTGCCGATCGCCACCGACGGGGCGTTCTGGCCGGACGGGCGGCACCTGGTGGTGCGCGACTACGCCCGCGCGGTGGTCTACGCGTGGCCGTCGATGCGCGAGGTGGGCGACCTCGAGCTCCCCGACCAGCAGCAGGGCGAGGGCATCGCAGTCACCGCCGACGGGCGGGTGCTGGTCAGCACCGAGGGGCAGTTCACCGACGTGCTCGAGGTGCCGCTGCCGGCCGAGGTGGAGCAGGCGGTGGCCCCCGAGACCGCACCGACCGCCGAGCCCGAGCCCGAGGACCCCGCGGAGCAGGAGCAGGCGCCGCCGGTCGACCGGGTGCAGGACGAGAGCCTGCGCACCGTCCCGCTGACCTGGCTGCTCGGCGCCGCGACCGCGGTGCTGCTGGCCTCGCTGCTGCTCGCGCGCGCCGTACGACGCCGCTGAGGCTCACACCGGCGGGTGGTACGGCGGGCCCGTGCCGCTGGCTAGGTTCTGGCCCATGGTGCGGCTGCGCAGGACCTCTCCCGACCAGCCGGGCTGGACCCGCCGGCGGGCCGGACGCGGGTTCGTCTACCTCGACGCGGGCGGCGAGCGCCTGCCCGAGGACGCCGCGCAGCGGGTGCGCGACCTGGTGATCCCGCCGGCCTGGCAGGACGTGTGGATCACGCCCCACGAGAACGGCCACCTGCAGGCGGTCGGCACCGACGACGCCGGACGCCGCCAGTACCTCTACCACCCGGCCTGGCGCGAGAAGCGCGACGCCGAGAAGTTCGACCGGATGCTGGAGTTCGGCAAGGGGCTGGCCCGGGCGCGCGAGCTGGTGGTCAGGGACCTCGGCTCGGAGGGGATGCCGCTGGAGCGGGCCTGCGCGGCGGCGGTGCGGCTGCTGGACCTCGGCTACTTCCGCATCGGCAACGACGTCTACGCCGACGAGAACGGCTCCTTCGGGCTGACCACCCTCGAGCGCCGCCACGTGCGCCGGCGCCAGGACCGGCTGGTCTTCACCTTCACCGGCAAGTCCGGTGTCGACCACCGCATCGAGATCGACGACGTCACCGTCATCGAGGCGCTCGAGGTGATGCGCCGCCGCCGCGGGGGAGACCTGCGGCTGCTGTCCTACAAGAACGGCCGGTCCTGGCGCTCGGTGCTGCCCGACCTGGTCAACGAGTACGTGCGGGCCTCCACCGGGCTCGAGGCCACCGCGAAGGACTTCCGCACCTGGCACGCCACCGTGCTGGCCGCGGCCGCGCTGGCCGAGACCACCGAGCACGGCGAGTCGGCGGCCTCGCGCAAGCGGGCCGTGGCCGGGGCGATGAAGGAGGTCTCCGGCTTCCTGGGCAACACCCCCACCCTGGCCCGCTCGTCGTACGTCGACCCGCGCGTCGTCGAGGCCTACGAGGAGGGCCGCACCATCGCCGGCACCACCCGCCGCCACCACGACACCCCCGACCAGCGGCAGGCCGCCCTCGAGCGGGCGACGCTGCGGCTGATCCGCGGGTCCTGAGGAGGAGCATGCAGATCACGGTCGTCCACGGCGACATCACCACCCAGGCCGTCGACGCGGTCGTCAACGCCGCCAACCGCCGGATGCGCGGCGGCGGTGGGGTCGACGGCGCGATCCACGCCGCGGGCGGCCCGGCTGTGCTGGAGGACTGCCGGCGCCGATTCCCCGACGGCCTGGCCACCGGCGACGCGGGCTGGACCACCGCAGGCGACCTGCCCGCACGCTGGGTCATCCACGTGGTGGGCCCCGACCGCACCGCCGGCGAGACCGACCGGTCGCTGCTGGTCTCCTGCTACGCCCGGGCGCTCGAGGTCGCCGACGAGGTCGGGGCCGCCAGCCTGGCGCTGCCCCTGGTCGGCGCGGGCGTCTACGGCTGGTCGGCCTCCGACTCGGTCACCGCCGCGCTCGAGGTGCTGCGCACCACCGACACCGGGCTGCGCGAGGCGCGGTTCGTCGCGTTCGGGCGCGCGGCCTACGACGTGGTCAGCGCCGCGCTCTGAGGTCGGGCGCCGGCAGGTCGGCCGCGACCCGGAACCCCTGGTTGCCGCTGGCGCTGTCGGGGGTGTTGGCCGACCGCGCCCCGACCCGGTAGCGGTTGCAGTACGACGCGTGGCACAGGTAGGACCCGCCGCGCACCACGCGCGACCCGGGGGCGCCGGGCCGGTCCCACTGCTCGTCGACCCACTCCCACACGTTGCCGGCGGCGTCGTGCAGGCCGTAGCCGTTGGCGGGGAACGCGGTGACCGGGGAGGTGCCGCGGTAGCCGTCCTCGGCGGTGTTGCGGGTCGGGAACGTGCCCTGCCAGATGTTGCAGCGGTGCTCGCCGCCCGGGGTCAGCTCGTCGCCCCAGGGGTAGCGCGCCTGCTCGAGCCCGCCGCGGGCGGCGTACTCCCACTCGGCCTCGGTGGGCAGCCGGGCGCCGGCCCACGCGGCGTACGCCGCCGCGTCGTGGAAGGACACGTGCACCACCGGGTGGTCGCCGCGACCGGACAGGTCGCTGCCGGGGCCCTCGGGGGCCCGCCAGGTGGCGCCGGCGACCCCGCACCACCAGGGCGTGCCCGGCACCCGGGGCGAGACCTTGCGCAGCGCCCCGGGCAGGAACCCGGCGAAGACGTAGGACCAGCCCAGCCGCTCGGACTCGGTGACCCAGCCGGTGGCGTCGACGAAGGCGGCGAACTCGTCGGTCGTGACGGTGGTGCGACCGATGGAGAACGGTGCCACCTCGACGGGCCGCACCGGCCCCTCGAGGTCCTCGGGGTTGGCGTCGGCGTCCTCGCTGCCCATCTCGAAGGTCCCGCCGGGCAGGTCGAGCAGCCCGGTCAACGGGCCGGCGGCGCGGGCGGTGGGCAGGGCGGGGGCGGCCCCACCGGTGGTGGGCTCGGGACGACCGGGGCTGCAGCAGGACGACATGACGGGCCACAATCTACGCGGGCGGCCGTGCCGGACGCCGGTCCCCGGAGGAGGCGCACGTGACGCAGGACGAGCACCGCTGGCCGCGGTGGGTCTACGACGGCGGCGAGGAGCCCGACCCCCGCTTCAGCTTCGCCAACGAGCGCACCTTCCTGGCCCGGATCCGCACCGCGCTCGCGCTCGTCGCCGCGGGGGTGGCCGTCGACGTCATCGACCTGGACGCACCCGAGGCGCTGCAGCGCTCGCTCGCCACGCTGCTGGTGGTGGCCGGCCTGGCCTGCGCCGTGCTGGCCTGGCTGCGCTGGGCCCGCTCCGAGCGGGCGATGCGGCGCGGCCTGCCCCTGCCCTCCGGCGGTGCGGCGGCCACGCTGGCCGGGGCCGTGGTGGTCGCGGCCGGCGTGCTCGTGCTGGTGCTGTGAGGCCCGAGCCGCCCGGGCTGGCCAACGAGCGCACGGCGCTGGCCTGGCAGCGCACCGCGCTCTCGGTCGTCGTGGCCGCCCTGGTGGTGGCCCGGCTCAGCATCAGCCGGGTGGGGCTGGGCGTGGTCGCGGTGACCGTGGCCGGCGTGGTGCTCGGCGGCTGGGTGGCGCTCGAGGGGCTGGGCCGCTACCGGGCCCGGCACGGGGCCGAGGGGCGGGGCCGGACCAGGGGAGGCCGGGCCACGGCGCTGCTGACCGTGACGGTCGTGGTGGTCGCGCTCACCGAGCTGGCGGCGATCGCGCTCGGCTGAGGGTCCCCAGGGGGCCGGGGGTGCCGGGGCTGCCGGGTCAGAGCCGCTCGACGACCCAGTCGACGCAGCGGGTCAGGGCGAGCACGTCGTCGGGGTCGACCGCGGGGAACATGCCGACCCGCAGCTGGTTGCGGCCCAGGCTGCGGTAGGGCTCGACGTCGACCACGCCGTTGGCGCGCAGCACCGACCGGACCGTGGCCCCGGGCACGGCGTCGTCGAGGTCGACGGTGCCCACGACCAGGGAGCGGTGGGCGGGCTCGGTGACGAAGGGCTGCGCCCAGGCGCGGGCCTCGGCCCACGCGTAGAGGTGCTGAGAGGAGCGGGTGGTGCGCTCGACCGCCGCGGGCAGGCCACCGATGCCGTTCATCCAGTCCAGCTGCTCGGCGAGCAGGAAGAGGGTCGCGACGGCCGGGGTGTTGTAGGTCTGCTGCTTGCGCGCGTTGTCGATCGCGGTGGGCAGGTCGAGGAACGCCGGGACGTAGCGGCCCGACGCGGCGATCCGTCCGGCGCGCTCGAGGGCCGCCGGCGACATGACGGCGATCCACAGGCCGCCGTCGGAGGCGAAGCCCTTCTGGGGCGCGAAGTAGTAGACGTCGGTGGCGCGCAGGTCGACCGGCAGGCCGCCGGCGCCGGAGGTGGCGTCGACGAGCACCAGCGCGTCGGGGTCGGCCCCGGCCGGACGCTCGACGGGGGCCATGACCCCGGTCGAGGTCTCGTTGTGGGCCCAGGCGTAGGCGTCGACCCCGGCCTCGGCGAGTGGGGTGGCGAGGTCGCCGGCGGGCGCGCTGCGCACCGACGGCTCCTCCAGCCAGGGCGCCCGGGCGACGGCGGTGGCGAACTTCGAGGTGAACTCGCCGTAGGTCAGGTGCTGGCTGCGGCGCTCGACCAGGCCGTGCGCGGCGACGTCCCAGAAGGCGGTCGACCCGCCGTTGCCGAGCACCACCTCGTGGCCGTCGGGCACGTCGAGCAGGGTGCGCAGGCCCTCGACGACCCGGCCCACCAGGGAGCGGACGGGGGCCTGGCGGTGCGAGGTGCCCATCAGCGAGGCGCCGGTCGCGGCGAGCGCGTCGAGGTGGGAGGCCTGCACCTTCGAGGGGCCGGAGCCGAAGCGGCCGTCGGCGGGCAGCAGGTCGACGGGGATGCGCAGGTCCACCACGGGGTCGCTCACAGGACCTATTGTCTCCCGTGGCCGGACGCTGCCCGCAACGGGTGGTGGCAGCGGCGGCCCGAGGTGGGGAGCGACGATGACCACGAACGACCTGCCGGACACCACGCGCACCCGCGTCGGGCTGCGCGTCGTGGGGGCGCTGCTGCTGCTCGGCGGCGGCGCGACCTTCGCCTGGGGCATCACGACCGTCTTCACCTACGACGGCTACGACATGCCTCCGGGGCTGGCCATCCTGGCCTTCCTCGGCGGGATGCCGGTGGCCGTGGTCGGCCTCGGGATGCTCAACGCCAGCACCATCGGCGCCCAGTCGCGCTACGTGGCGGGCGAGACCATGCCCACGCTCAAGCAGTCGGCGGCCTACCTCACCGACGGTGAGGGCATCATGGGGGTCGGACGCACGGTCGACGACCGGGAGCGCGGCACCTCCGCCGCCGGCGGCCCGTACTGCCGCTCCTGCGGCGTGCGCAACGACGAGGACGCGAGGTTCTGTGACGGGTGCGGTTCGTCCCTCGCCTGAGGGCACCTTCGAGCTGGAGCGGGTCGGCTTCGCCCACCCCGACGTGACCCTGCTGGTCGCCGAGGTCCAGGACTTCTACACCGCGCGCTACGGCGGGCCCGACGAGACGCCCCTCGACCCGGCGATGTTCGAGCCGCCCACCGGCAGCTTCTACGTCGGGCGCCTCGACGGCGTCCCGGTCGCGACCGGCGCCTGGCGGCGCACCGAGGTCGGCACCTTCCCCGGCCTGGTCACCGTCGAGGTCAAGCGCATGTACGTCGCCCCGCGGGCGCAGCGTCGCGGGCTCGCGCGGCGGGTCCTCGCCCACCTCGAGCGCAGCGCCGCCGAGGCCGGCGCCCGGGCGGTGGTGCTCGAGACCGGGACCATGCAGCCGGAGGCGATCGCGCTCTACACCTCCTCGGGCTACGAGCCGGTGCCGGGCTTCGGCTACTACAAGGACGCGCCGCTCTCGCGCTGCTTCGGCAAGCGGCTCTGACCAGACCACCCGTCGGGGGCGTACCCCGGCCGGGCCGGTGTCGTTGAGGTGGCATGAGCGCGACCGAACCGCCCCCGCCGCAGGGGGCCGACGACCTCGTCACCGGGGCGCTGGCCCGGCTCTCGGTGGCCTTCGGGGCCCGTGACGTCGAGGCCGCGGTCGCCTGCTTCTCCCCCGAGGGCGCTGTCTACGGCGACGACCTCGGTGAGCACGCGCACGGCAGCGAGGAGCTGCGGGCCTTCCTCGCCGAGCTCTTCGAGGAGACCTTCACCCTGTCCTGGGAGGCCGGCGAGACCTGGTCGCGGCGCCGCGGCGACGTGGTGTGGTTCGTCTGCGACACCGAGGCGGTCCTCGACTACCCCGACGGGCTCGTCGAGCGCGTGCGCTTCCAGCTCTCGGGCATCCTCAGCGCCGCCGACGGGCGCTGGCGCTTCGAGCTCTTCCACGGCACCCAGCCGGTCTCGCCGCAGCGCGAGCTGCTGGTCCGGGCGGGCTGACCCGGGCGGTCGCTCAGGGCGCGAGGCTGACGACGGCGTACCGCTCGTCGTCGATGCGCTTGCCCCACAGGTGCGGGTCGGGCAGCGGGTGCACGGTGCCGGTGCGGCCGATGCTGCGCAGCGCCTCGACGACCTCCTGGGCGGTCAGGCCGCCCCGGGTGCCGTCGCCCTGCGACCAGTGGCCCTCGACGAGCACCAGCCGGCCCTCGGGGCCCAGCAGCGCCGACCAGCGCCGCAGCGCCTCGACGGGGTCGGGCATCGCCCACAGGACGTGGCGCGAGAGCACGACGTCGTAGTCGCCGGGGGTCAGCGGCGGGTCGTAGGCGTCGGCCTCGGTCACGCTCACCCCGGGCTCGTGGGCGGTCTTGGTGAGCGCGCGCGCCACCATCTCGGGGGAGAAGTCGATGCCGTCGACGCTGTGGCCCTGCTCGGCCAGCAGCAGCGCCAGGGTGCCGGTGCCGCAGCCGAGGTCGGCCACCCGGCTCGCCGGCGGGGGCAGGAGGTCGTGCATCAGACGCGACCAGGCGGCCCGCACGTTCTTGTCGAGCAGGCCGTGGTCGGCGGCGAGGTCGAAGGCCGGGGCCTCGGCGTCCCATAGTCGGACGGCTTCGCGGCTGGTCATGGCCGTCGACCATAGGCCATGACCACCCCTCCGGGCGAGAGGTGCCGGGGAGTGGGTGGAGCCGGTGCAGACGGGTAGGAAGGGGGGATGAGTGATGACGCCGACCACCTGACGCGCGACGAGCTGATGCAGCGGGCCCGCGACGCCGACGTACGAGGACGCTCCTCGATGACCAAGGAGGAGCTGGCCCGGGCGGTGGGGGCCGGGGTGCAGACCGGGTCGCGGGTCGAGGCCTTCCGCTCGCTGGCGCTGCAGCGCGCCCGGGGCGAGATGGTCTTCCTGCCCCGCCACCTCGACGGGCTCGAGCGGCGCCGCCACGTGCGCCAGACGATCCGCGAGGACCACGAGACCCGGATCTCGAGCCGCAGCCAGGACGCGGTCGAGAAGTTCGAGAAGCTGCACGACTCGCTGTTCTCGTTCTTCCGCGGCACCGCCCTGCTCTTCTACCGCGACCTGGCCGGGGAGGACGCCTGGATGCCGACCGTGCTGACGCTCGGCGACGTGCACCCCGAGAACTTCGGGGTGATGCCGAGCGCCGACGACGTGCCGATCTTCGGCGTCAACGACTTCGACGAGGCCTACTACGCGCCGTTCACCTGGGACCTCAAGCGCGGCGCGACCGGGTTCATGGTCGCCGCCGCCGAGGAGGGCGGCCACGGCCGCAAGCAGCAGCGCCGGATCGCTGCGGCCTTCGTGCGCGGCTACGTGTCGGCGATGCGCGGCTACGCCACCGACGCCACCGAGCAGCAGGGCCAGATGCGCGAGGACAACGCGCCCAAGCTGATCCGCAAGCTCTTCGAGTCGGCGAAGGAGGACCGGGCGCACTGGCTGGCGCGCAAGTACCACGACGAGTTCCGCCGCGGCTTCCGCGCCGACGACGAGCACGTGCCGGTCTCCTCACGGGTGCCGGAGTTCCAGGAGGCGCTCGACCGCTTCGTGCGCGACAACGACATCGAGGTGCCCGAGCGCGCCGGCGCGATGCGGGTCAAGGACGTGTGCCAGCGGCTGGGGCAGGGCACCGCGTCGCTCGGGCTGCCGCGCTACTACCTGATGGTCGAGGGCCCGAACGCCGACGGCTCCGACGACCTGCTGCTCGAGCTCAAGCAGGCGCGGCGCTCGGCGCTCGCGGGCCTGGTGCCGCCCTCGGAGTACGTCGTCGACGGCAACGCCGACCGCATCTCCCACGCCCAGGGCGTGCACCTGGTGCGCGGGGACCGCTTCTACGGGGCGGTCGAGATGGACGGGTTGAGCTTCATGGTGCGCGAGCGCTCGCCGTACCGCGACGACATCGACCTCGACGACCTCTCCGACAAGCAGTGGCGCAAGTACGCCGCCATCTGCGGCGCCTCGCTGGCGCAGTCGCACGCGCTCTCCGACGAGGCGGGGCTGGTCGACCACGACATCGAGCCCGACGTGCTCGAGGCGATCGGCCCGGAGGACCTGTTCGTGCAGGACGTGGTCGAGTACGCCGCCGAGGCCTTCGACCGGGTGCGGGCCGACCACCGCCACTTCCGCTCCGACCAGGAGCTGGGCGCCTTCGAGATGGTCGACCGGGTCTTCCGCTGAGACCCGGTCGACCAGCGGGGGATCAGGCTCCCCAGGCCTCCTGCCAGCCGTCGATCTCCGAGGCCGGGCGGGCGCCCGGGCCGGTGTAGACCGCGGAGGGGCGGATCAGGCGGCCGGTGCGCTTCTGCTCCAGGATGTGCGCCGACCAGCCGCCGGTGCGCGCGCAGGTGAACATCGAGGTGAACATGTTGGCCGGGACCTCGGCGAAGTCGAGGACGATCGCGGCCCAGAACTCCACGTTGGTCTCGAGGACCCGGTCGGGGCGGCGCTCGCGCAGCTCGGCGAGGGCGGCCTTCTCGAGGGCCTCGGCGACCGCGTAGCGCGGGGCGTCGAGCTCCTTGGCGGTGCGGCGCAGCACGCGGGCGCGGGGGTCCTCGGCGCGGTACACGCGGTGGCCGAAGCCCATCAGCCGCTCGCCGCGGTCGAGCAGGCCCTTGACGTAGGCCTCGGCGTCGCCGGACTCCTCGACGTCGGAGATCATCCCGAGCACGCGGCTCGGGGCGCCGCCGTGCAGCGGGCCCGACATCGCGCCGATGGCGCCGGAGAAGGCGGCCGCGACGTCGGCACCGGTGGAGGTGATGACGCGGGCGGTGAAGGTGGAGGCGTTCATGCCGTGCTCGGCCGCGCTGCTCCAGTACGCGTCGATGGCCTTGACGTGCTTGGGGTCGGCCTCGCCCTTCCAGCGGATCAGGAACTTCTCGGCGAGGGTCGCGCCCTCGTCGACCTCCTTCTGCGGCACGATCGCCTTGTTGAGCCCGCGCGCCGACTGTGCGGCGTACGAGAGCACCATGACGGCGAGGCGCCCGATGTCGTCGCGGGCCTGCTCGTCGGAGATGTCGTAGGTCTGGCCGAAGCCGAAGGCCGGCGCGAGCATCGCGACCGCGGCCTGCACGTCGACGCGGACGTCACCGGTGTGCACCGGCAGGTTGAAGGGCTCGGCGGGGGCCAGGCCGGGGGTGTAGGCGCCGTCGATCAGCAGGCCCCACACGTTCTCGAAGGGGACGCGGCCGACGATGTCCTCGATGTCGACGCCGCGGTAGCGGAGCGCGGATCCCTCCTTGTCGGGCTCGGCGATCTCCGTCTCGAAGGCGACGACGCCCTCCAGTCCGTGGTGTACCTCGGTCATCGGGTGGCTCCTGTGTCGTGTGCGGCAGCGTCCAAACCGTCGCATTGTGTCAGTGATGCTGTCCGGACGGCACGTGGCGGTCCCGGGACCCCGCGCGGTGTCGCCTCCGGTGGCTACGGTGAGGGGCATGGCCGAGCACACCCGGGGCAGCACAGAGGACCACTCGCCCGACCTGCGCGGGCTGCGCGAGGAGTACGCCGCCAGCGGGCTGCGCGAGAGCGACCTGGCGCCCGACCCGATGGCCATGTTCGGGCTGTGGTTCGCCGACGCCCGGGCCGCCGGGCTGCACGAGCCCAACGCGATGGTGGTCTCGACGGTCTCGCGCGACGGCGCCCCCTCCTCGCGCACGGTGCTGCTCAAGGGTCTCGACGACGGGGCGGGGCGCGAGGGCTTCGTCTTCTACACCAACCACGCCTCGCGCAAGGCCGACGACCTGGCCGCCGACCCCCGCTGCGCGCTGCTCTTCCCCTGGCACCCGCTCGAGCGCCAGGTGCGGGTCGAGGGCAGGGCCGAGCGGCTCTCGCGCGAGGTGGTCGCCGCGTACTTCGCCGAGCGTCCGCGTGGCTCGCAGCTCGGTGCCTGGGCCTCGGCGCAGTCCTCGGTGGTCGCCGGGCGCGAGGAGCTGGAGGCGGCGTACGCCGCGGCCGAGGAGCGCTTCGCCGGGGGAGAGGTCCCGGTGCCCGACGGGTGGGGCGGCTACGTCGTGCTGCCCGAGGAGGTCGAGCTCTGGCAGGGGCGGCCGAGCCGGATGCACGACCGGCTGGTCTACCGGCGCTCGGGTGACGGGTGGGCCACCGAACGGCTGGCGCCCTGATGGTGGCGCGGCTCGCGGCTCCCGGTGCGGCCCTGGCCGCGGTGCTCCTGCTGGGCGGCTGCGGTGGCGACGGCGCCGGGGCGCCCGTGGCGCAGGACCCGCCGCCGACCGAGCCGGCCCCCGACGAGCCGGCCCCCGACGAGGTGGGCGAGGCCTCCGGTCGTCCGTGCCCGCGGGCGCTGACGGAGGCGGAGGGGCCGGCCGTCGACCGGGCCGCCACCGAGCTGCCGGTGCTGCCCGAGGTGGGGCGGGCCTGGGTGTGCCGCTACGACCCCGCCGAGGCGGAGGGCGGGGCCGACGACGCGGCGTACGGCTGGCGGCGCGCCGGGCGGGCCGAGCCGGTGCCCGAGGGTGACCTGCCATCGCTCGTGGAGGCGCTCGACGGCCTGGCCCTCCTCGACGTCGACACCTCGGAGCGCATCTGCACCGCCGACCTCGGCCCGCGCTGGCTGGTGGTGCTGGCCGACGAGGGCGACCTGACCGGCGTCGTCGTCGACGACTTCGGCTGCCACGACACCCGGCTGACCGACGACCCGCACTCGCGGGCGGCGGGCGAGGACGGCGTCCTGCAGGGCGGCACGGGCGTGCTCGAGGCGCTGGGTGTCGGACGCGGCGCCTGACCCCGCCCGCCCCGGCCTGGCATCCTGAGGGCCATGGTCTCGGAGCTGCGTCACTGCCGGCACGGTCACGAGGTGCCCGAGCGCGCCTCCCTCTGCCCCACCTGCGGGGACGGGGGGTCGCTGGGCGACACCCCTCCGGGGCTACAGGAGCCCTCCGGCCCCTGGGTCTGGATCGTCGTGGGCGCGCTGGTCTCCGCGGCTGGGCTCCTCGCCGGCATCGACGGGTCGGGTGGGCCGGCCCTCGTCGGCATCGCGTTGCTCGTGCTCGGTCAGTTGCTGCTCGGCATCGGGGTCGTCGCCCAGGGCGTGCTCGTCGGGCTGCGGGCGCTGGCACCACGAGAGCCCCCGCTCGACGCGGTGACCCGGTGACCTGGGAGACGCACCCGGTCACGCCGGACCGGTTCGAGGACTTCGCCGACGTCATCAACCCGAACCGTCGCGGCTCGCACTGCTGGTGCCTCTCGCACCGGCTGCGCGCCCAGGACGTCGAGGAGCTGGGCCGGGGCGACCGCGAGGAGGCCGCGCGGGCGCTGTGCGCCCGCGACCGGCCGCCCGGCGTGGTGACCTATCGCGACGGGCTCCCGGTCGGCTGGTGCAGCATCGGCCCTCGCTTGGAGAACCCCAAGCTGGCCGCGTCCCGTCTCATCAAGCCCCTCGACGACCTGCCGGTGTGGAGCATCATCTGCGTCGTCGTGCGGGGTGGCCACCGCCGGCAGGGCGTCACCACCCGGCTCCTCGAGGGGGCGGTGGCCTGGGCGGCGTCCGAGGGCGCGCCTGCCGTCGAGGCCTACCCGGTCGACCCTGCGGGGGAGCGGATGGACCTGACGATGGCCTTCGTCGGCACCCGCTCGATGTTCGAGAAGGTGGGCTTCGAGGTCGTCGGCACCACCGGTGCCGTGGCGAGCAGGCTGCCCCGGCTGGTGATGCGCCGGTGGCTCGACTGAGGGCCCTGGGCGCCGGTCAGCGGTGCGCTGGCAACCGAACGCGTAGTCGCAACGGTTGCTGAGCCACCGCGGCAGCCCCCCGGTCCGGAGGGCGTAGCCGGCCAAAACCTCTTGTCCGCTCCCGGGCGCCGACGTACCGTTTTCGCACACGGGAAAGGAGGTGGTCCGAAGAATGTGTTCTTCAAGGACGCGTGAGGTGGCTGCCCGCTAGCAGCCCCAGCAGGACGACGGGGCAGGAGTGCCCCTGACGCTGCTGGCGAATCCCAAGCAGCTGCCCGACCCGCAGGTGGCCCGGCTCCGTCCGCCGGGCACGGTCCTCGTCTCGAGGACCACGCCTGCGGGTCGCTGCTATTTGTGGGCGGACGCCACGGGGAATAAGGTTGCGCAAGTCAACCGTTAGGCCCAGCGTGAAGCGAGAGTCCGTGACCCAGGTCGCCAGCCCAGCCCCCAGCCCGTCGACCGGTCCGCCCTCCGGGGACGGCGCCGAGGTGGCGATGACGCACCGCCAGGTGCTCGAGGCGCTCAGCGGCCTGCTGCTGGCGATGTTCGTGGCGATGCTCTCGAGCACCGTGGTCACCAACGCGCTGCCGCGCATCGTGGCCGACCTCGACGGCACCCAGACCGGCTACACCTGGGTCGTGGTCGCCACGCTGCTGGCGATGACGGCGACCACCCCGGTCTGGGGCAAGCTCGCCGACCTGTTCAGCAAGAAGATGCTGGTGCAGCTCGCGCTGGTGATCTTCGCGATCGGCTCGCTGATGGCGGCGCTGGCGCCCAGCATGGAGATCCTCATCGGCGCCCGCGTCGTCCAGGGCCTCGGTGTGGGTGGCCTGACCGCGCTGGTGCAGGTCGTGATCGCCAGCATGATCACGCCGCGCGAGCGCGGCCGCTACTCCGGCTACATCGGCGCGGTCTTCGCGCTGGCGACCGTCTCCGGCCCGCTCATCGGTGGCCTGATCGTCGACTCGCCGCTCGGTTGGCGCGGCACCTTCTTCGTGGGGCTGCCCTTCGCCGTGGTCGCGTTCGTGCTGCTGCAGAAGACCCTGCACCTGCCGGTGGTCAAGCGCGAGGTCCACATCGACTACACCGGCGCGACCCTGATCGTGGCCGGCGTCAGCCTGCTGCTGGTCTGGGTCAGCCTCGCCGGCAACCAGTTCGACTGGGTGTCGGTCACCTCGGCGCTGCTCGTGGTCGCCGGTCTGCTGGTCGTCGCCGCCGCGGTGTACGTCGAGGCGCGGGTGGCGGTCGAGCCGGTCGTGCCGCTGCGGCTCTTCCGCGACCGCACCATCGCCCTGGCCACCACCGCCTCGGTGCTGATCGGCGTGGCGATGTTCGGCTCGACGGTCTACCTCTCGCAGTACTTCCAGACCGCGCGCGGCATGAGCCCCACCGCCGCCGGCCTGATGTCGATCGCCATGGTCGGCGGGCTGCTGGTCTCGAGCATCGTCTCCGGGCGCCGGATCACCACCACCGGGCTCTGGAAGCGCTGGCTGGTCTCCGGGATGACGCTGACCGTGCTGGGCCTCGGCCTGCTCGGCACCATCGACGACACCACCGACCTGCGCGTCGTCGGCCTGTTCATGGCCGTGCTCGGCGTGGGCCTGGGCGCCACCATGCAGAACCTGGTGCTCGCGGTGCAGAACAACGTGCCGCTGAGCGAGCTGGGCGCCGCCAGCTCGGTCGTCGCGTTCTTCCGCTCGCTCGGCGGCTCGGTGGGCGTCTCGGTGCTCGGCGCGCTGCTGAGCACCCAGGTCGCCACCAAGGTCACCGCCGGCCTGAGCGACCTCGGCATCGAGGAGGCCGGGCACAGCAGCCACGAGATCCCCGACCTCGACGCGCTGCCGGCGCCCGTGCGTGCGGTCTTCGAGCAGGCCTTCGGCGAGTCGTTCGGCCACATCTTCCTCGTCGCCACGCCCCTGGCGCTGCTGGCGCTGGTCTGCGTCGTGGCGATCCGCGAGGTCCCGCTGCGCACCACCCACGACGTGGTGCCGGTCGCGCCGGCGGACTCCGCGCCGGAGGCCACCGCCGACCTCGTCGAGGACGCCGAGGTCCGCGAGGCGGGCGGCACGGCTACGCTGCCGCCACGATGACCGCCTCACGTGCAGAGTCCCTGATGCGCCTCGAGCAGGAGGTGGGCGTGCTCATCCGGCGCGTCAAGCGCGTGATCGGGGAGCGGTCGCGAGCCGTGCACCCCGACCTGCAGCCGGCGTCGTACCTGATGCTGGCCTACCTCGGCCAGCACGGTCCGATGCGGGCCTCGGCCGCGGCCGAGATGTTCCACATCGACAAGGGCGCGATCAGCCGCCAGGTCACCCACCTCGTCGAGCTCGGCCTCGTCGAGCGCACCCAGGACCCCGACGACGGGCGGGCCTCGCTGATCTCGGCCACGCCGAGCGCCGTGGAGCGGCTCACGGCGGTCGCCGAGAACCGCCGCCAGTGGCTCGACGAGCGCCTCGGCGACTGGGACGCGGCCGAGCTCGAGGAGTTCACCCGGGTCCTCGGCCGCTACAACGAGGCCCTCAACCAGGGCTGAGGGCCTCGTCGCGGCTCAGTCGCGCAGGGTCAGTCGCGCACCCACACGGCGGTGTCGCCGGGCAGCAGGTCGGAGACCGGGCCGCTGCTGGCCACGACCTCGCCCCGGGGACGGCTCACCGGCGTGGTGCCGCAGTTGAGCACCACGGTGACCGGGCCGCGGCGGAAGGCCAGCACGTCGGTGCCGAGGTCGAGCATCTCGACCTCGGAGGTGGTGCCGGCCAGGGCGCGGCGCGCGGCCAGGGCCCGCTGGTAGAACGCCAGCGTCGAGTCTGGGTCGACCTGCTGGGCGGCCACCGTGAGGTCGGCCCAGCCCTCGGGCTGCGGGATCCACGGCTGGCCCTCGCCCGGCCCGAAGCCGAAGGGCGGCTTCTCGCCCGACCACGGCATCGGCACCCGGCAGCCGTCGCGGCCGACCTCGCCGGTGCGCAGGTAGGAGGGGTCCTGGCGGTGCTCCGGGGCGACGTCGACCTGCTCGAGGCCGAGCTCCTCGCCCTGGTAGACGTACGACGAGCCGGGCAGCGCCAGCATCGTCAGGGTCGCGGCGCGCGCCCGGGCCAGGCCCTGCGCGCCCCCGCCGTAGCGGGTCACGTGGCGTACGACGTCGTGGTTGCTCAGCACCCAGGTCGGGCTGGCCTGGACGTCGGCGAGCGCGGCGAAGGTGCCGGTGATGACGCCCTCGAAGGCCTCGGCCGACCACGGCGCGAGCAGCCAGGAGAAGTTGAAGGCCTGGCTCATCTCGTCGTCGCGCACGAAGCGGGCCATCGACTCGGGGGTCTGGGTCCAGGCCTCGGCCACGAGCATCCGGTCGCCGTCGTACTCGGCGAGCACGTCGTGCCAGCGCCGGTAGACGTCGTGCACCTCGGGCTGGTCCCACATCGGCTCGTCGCGCAGGGTGCGCTCGACCATCGAGCGCTCCTCGTTGATCGGGGCGGCGCTGTCGGGCTCCTCGCCCTCCTCGACCACCTGGTCGCGCAGCGACTCCTCCTTGAGCAGCCCGTGGGCCACGTCGACGCGGAACCCGTCGACGCCGCGGTCGAGCCAGAAGCGCAGCACCTCCTCGAAGAGGTCGCCGACCTCGGGGTTGCGCCAGTCGAAGTCGGGCTGGGTGGAGTCGAAGAGGTGCAGGTACCACTGCGGGTCGTCGTCGCGCCCGTCCGGGTGCTCGGCCACCCGGGTCCAGGCGTTGCCGCCGAAGACCGAGCGCCAGTTGTTGGGCGGCTCCTGGCCCTGCGGGCCGCGGCCGTCGCGGAAGAGGTAGCGGGCGCGCTCGGGGCTGCCCGGGGCCGCCGCCAGGGCCGCCTGGAACCACTCGTGCTGGTCGGAGGAGTGGTTGGGCACCAGGTCGGCGATGATGCGCAGCCCCAGCTCGTGGGCGGTCGCGATGAGCGTGTCGGCGTCCTCGAGGGTGCCGAAGAGCGGGTCGATGTCGCAGTAGTCGCTGACGTCGTAGCCGTGGTCCTTCTGCGGGGACATGTAGAACGGCGAGATCCAGACCGCGTCGACGCCCAGGTCGCGCAGGTAGGGCAGCTTGGCCGTGATGCCCGGGAGGTCACCGACGCCGTCGCCGTCGGCGTCGGCGAAGGAGCGCGGGTAGACCTGGTAGATGACGGCGTGGCGCCACCACTCGGCACCGGGGGCGTCGGGGGCGACCTGGTTTGGATCGTTCAAAGCCATGCCGACCAGTCTTCCACACGCCTCCTGGGCGGGCACACCCTCAGGCGAAGGCCTCCGGGGACACCTCGATCCACACCTGCTCGGCCCGCCCGACCACCTCGCCGCGCGCGTCGATGACGCTGGTGGCGGTGCGGTGCTTGCGGCCCTCGCTGCCGCGGGCCAGCCCCACGACCACGTGCTCCTCGCCGGGCACGGGGGTGCGCAGCACCTCGGCGCTCATCCGGCCCAGCACCATCATCCGGTCCTCCATGTCGGCCGCCCAGGCCCCCGCGCAGTCGAGCGCGGCCCACACGACCGGCAGGTCGGTGTCGGCGGCCACCCAGGTCGCCGCCACCCGGGGCAGGCCGTCGAGCGGCTCCACCGGGCCGGGGAAGATCCGCAGCCCGTCGCCCTCGGCGCGGTCGGTGCCGCAGGTGAAGCAGGTCGGGAACGGGTGCTGGGCCAGGCCCGGGTAGCGGGTCGCGGCCGCGCGGGCCTCCGCGATCGAGACCCCCGCCACGCCCTGGAGTGCGCCGGGCGCCGGGCGTGCGCTGAGCGCGGGCGCGCCGCCGTGCACCGCGGTGAGGACGCCGTCCTCCTCCACGACCTCCATGGCGGTGTCCAGCGGCGGCGGCTGGCGCAGCGTGACCTCGACCGGGCCGCCGGTGGCGTCGACGTACGCCGCCAGGGCACCGGCCGACCAGCCGCCGTTGCCCGAGCCGGCGGGGCCGTTGAAGCGGGCAGGGACCACGAGGGGCGCCAGGGTCGACGCGGAGGTGCTCATCCCTTGATCCTCTCGTACCTGTCCAGCGCCTCCTGCCGCTCCTCCTTGTGGTCGAGCATCGGCGCCGGGTAGCCGACGAGGTCGCGGGTGTCGGCGTCCGGCTCGTGCGGGTCGGGCACCTGGTCGGGGTCGGCGAGCTCGGGCACCCAGCGCCGCACGTAGGCGCCGTCGGGGTCGAAGCGCCGGCCCTGGGTGGTGGGGTTGAAGACCCGGAAGAACGGTGAGGCGTCGGTGCCGCTGCCGGCGGTCCACTGCCAGCCGTGGTTGTTGCTGGCCAGGTCGCCGTCGACGAGCCAGTGCAGGAAGTGCTTGGCGCCGTGCTGCCACTCCACGTGCAGGTCCTTGACCAGGAAGCTGGCGGTGATCATCCGCAGCCGGTTGTGCATCCACCCGGTCGCGCGCAGCTGGCGCATGCCCGCGTCGACGATCGGGAAGCCGGTGCGGCCCTCCTGCCAAGCCTCGAGCTGCTCGCCGGGGCGGTCGTAGTCCATCCGCGCGAACTCGGGCTTGTAGTAGTCGCGGGCCGAGTCGGGGCGCCGCGCCAGCACGTCGGCGTAGAAGTCGCGCCAGGCCAGCTCGGTGCGGTAGGTCTGGGCGCCCTTGCTCCGCTTGCGGCGCAGGTCGGCCAGCAGGGTGCGCGGGTGCACCTCGCCGTACTTCAGGTGCACCGACATCCGGCTGGTGCCGTCGCGGTCGGGACGGTCGCGGTCGGTGTCGTAGTCGTCGACCCGGTCGAGGAACTCCTCCCACTGCCGCCGCGCCGAGTCCTCCCCGGGCTCGGGCAGCTCGAGGTCGGCCGGCAGCCGGGGGTCGGGGATGTCGGTGGTGCCCTCCTCGAGCCGCAGCCACGTGGTGCCGGTCGGGGCGTCGGCGGGGTCGTCCCAGCCGATGTCGGCCCAGGCGCGGGAGAAGGGGGTGAAGACCTTGTAGGCCTCGCCCGAGCCGTTGAGCACCCGCCCCGGGTCGACGGCGTACGGCGACCCGGTGCGCACCAGCTCGATGCCGGCCTCGCCCAGCGCCTCCTCGACCGCCTCGTCGCGCTCGCGGCCGTAGGGCCCGAAGTCGGCCGAGACGTGCACCCGCTGCGCGCCGACCGACTTCGCGGCCAGCACCACCCGGCGTACCGGGTCGCCGCGCACCACCGACAGCCCCGCCTGCCGCTGGCGGAAGGACGCGTCGAGCGAGCGCAGCGAGCCCGCCAGGTAGGCCTGCCGGCTCGGGCCGGCCGGGCCCCACAGGTGCGGGTCGAGCACGAAGAGCGGCAGCACGCCGTCCTCGGCGCCGTCGGCGCAGGCCTCGAGCAGGGCCGGGTTGTCACGGAGCCGCAGGTCGCGGCGGAACCACATCACGCTGACCACGCACCGAGCCTGCCAGCGCCCCGGCCGCGGCTGTTCACCCGAGCGGTCCCCCGACCGGTCACCCGAGCGGTCACCCGCGGGGGAGGGCGGATCGGGCCCGTCGTGGACAATGGCGGGGTGAGCGACCTGATCGACACCACCGAGATGTACCTCCGCACCATCTACGAGCTGGTCGAGGAGGGCATCGTGCCCCTGCGCGCCCGGATCGCCGAGCGCCTGCACCAGAGCGGGCCGACGGTGTCGCAGACGGTGGCGCGCATGGAGCGCGACGGGCTGCTGACCGTCGAGGGCGACCGCCACCTCGAGCTCACCGACGACGGGCTGCGCCTGGCGACCCGGGTGATGCGCAAGCACCGCCTCGCCGAGCGCCTGCTGGTCGACGTGATCGGCCTGGAGTGGGAGCTGGTCCACGAGGAGGCGTGCCGCTGGGAGCACGTGATGTCCGAGACCGTCGAGCGCCGCCTGCTCGAGCTGCTCGACCATCCCACCGAGTCGCCGTACGGCAACCCGATCCCGGGGCTCGACGAGCTGGGTCAGACCGCCACCGGCGAGACCTTCATGGCCGGCGTCGAGTCGCTGACCAGCGCCGCGGGTGCCGCGGGCACCGAGGAGCAGCGGGTGCTGGTGCGCCGCATCTCCGAGGAGATGCAGAAGGACGAGCAGCTGATGAGCGCCCTGCGCCGCGTCGGCGCGCTGCCCGACAAGACCGTCACCGTCGTCGCGACCGAGGCCGGTGTCCTGGTCGGAGCGGCCGGCGAGAGCGCCGAGATCGTGCCCGAGGCCGCCGACCACATCTTCGTGCGCAAGCTCTAGGCGCGAGCCGCTCCGGCGCGCCGGTCGGCCAGGTCGGTGAGGAACTCGCTGCAGCCGGCGTGCACCGTGTGCGTGGCGAGGTCGTCGCCGCGGGTGGCGCCCCGGTTGACGACCACCACGGGGGTGCCGGCCTTGGCGGCACGCTTGACGAAGCGCAGCCCGCTCATCACCGTCAGGCTCGACCCGGCCACCAGCAGCGCCCCGCCGGTCGCCTCGAGCGCCTCGACCGCCTCGTAGCAGCGCGCCACGCGCGCCGGCGGCACGTTCTCGCCGAAGAACACCACGTCGGGCTTGAGCAGCCCGCCGCACGCGCAGTCGGGGACGACGAAGCCGTCGGTCTCCTCGAGCGCGACGTCGCCGTCGGGGTTGCTGGCCACGGCGGCGTGCCGCTCGGCGAAGCCGGGGTTGAGCGCGCCCAGGCGCTGGTGGAGCTCGGCGCGCGGGGTGGTGGCCCGGCAGGCCAGGCAGACCACGTCGGCGATCCGGCCGTGCAGGGCCACCAGGTCGCGCGTGCCGACCCGTTCGTGGAGGCCGTCGACGTTCTGGGTGATGACCAGGCCGGCCCCCAGCCGGGCCACCGCCAGGTGCCCGGCGTTGGGTTCGGCGTGCCGCATCCGGCCCCAGCCCAGGTGGCTGCGGGCCCAGTAGCGCTGCCGGGGGCCGGGACCCGAGACGAACTCCTGGTAGGTCATCGGGGTGCGGGCCGGCGAGCCGGGGCCGCGGTAGTCGGGGATGCCGGAGTCGGTGGAGAGACCGGCGCCGGTGAGCACCACGAGCGGCCGGTCGGCCAGCGGCGCCAGCGCGGCGTCGTACGCCGCTGCGGTGGCGGTGGGCGCGAGGGTCATCGGGCGTACCGCTCGGCGGCCCGGGCGCGGGCCTTGGCGGCCTCGACCTCGCGGTCCTTGGGCGGGGCGGTGGTGACCAGGGCGTCGAGCAGGTGCCGGGTGGCCTCGGCGACCTCGGCGACGGCCCGGTCGAAGGCGGCCTGGTTGGCCTGCGACGGCTTGGTCGAGCCGCTGACCTTGCGCACGTACTGCAGCGCCGCCGCGTCGACCTCGTCGGTCGTCGCCGGCGGCTCGAAGTTGTGGAGCTGGCGGATGTTGCGGCACATGCTCACGAGCCTACGTCGCCGAGTGGTGGACCAGACCTGCCGCGACGAGGGGGGTGCTGGTTCGATGTCCCCATGGCTGCGACCCCTGACCCCGCCCGTCACTCCGACCGCGAGCACGACCTGGTGCTGCTGGGCGCCACCGGCTTCACCGGCCGCCTGACCGCCGAGTACCTGGCCCGCAACGCACCGGCCGGGCTGCGCTGGGCGCTGGCGGGCCGCAACCCCGAGAAGCTGGCGGGGGTCCGCGACGACCTGGCCGCGATCGACGCCTCGCTGGCCGACCTGCCGCTGGTGACCGCCGACTCGAGCGACGCCGACTCGCTGGCCGCGCTGGCCGGCAGCGCCCGCGTGGTCATCTCCACCGTCGGGCCCTACCTCGAGCACGGTGAGCCGCTGGTCGCCGCCTGCGCGGCCGCCGGCACCGACTACGTGGACCTGACCGGCGAGCCCGAGTTCGTCGACCGGATGTACGTCGCCCACCACGCCACCGCCGAGGCCTCCGGCGCCCGCATCGTGCACGCCTGCGGCTTCGACTCGATCCCGCACGACCTGGGCGCCTGGTACACCGTGCAGCAGCTCAAGGCCAGCGGCCCGGTCACCGTGCGCGGCGTCGTGCGCGCCTCCGGCACCTTCTCGGGCGGCACCTTCCACTCCGCCATGGGTGCGACCTCGCGGATGAAGCAGACCCGGGAGGCGGCGCAGCTGCGCCGCGACCTCGAGAAGCACCCCGAGGGCCGCCGCAGCCGCCCGGTGGCCGGCAAGCCGCACCGCGACAGCGTGCTGGGCTACTACCTGCTGCCGCTGCCGACGCTCGACCCGCAGGTCGTCGCGCGCAGCGGCGCCGCCCTCGAGTCCTACGGCCCCGACTTCCGCTACTCCCACTACATCGGCACCAAGACGCTGCGCTACGCGCTCGGCGGGATGGCCGGCCTGGTCGGGATCGGGGTGGCCGCGCAGGTGGCGCCGGTGCGCAACCTGCTCAAGAGCCGCATCAAGCAGGGCGAGGGCCCCTCGCCGGCGCGCCGGGAGAAGAGCTGGTTCACCGTCGACTTCGTCGGCGAGGGCGACGGGCGCACCATCCGCACCCGCGTCTCGGGCGGCGACCCGGGCTACGGCGAGACCTCGAAGATGCTCGCGGAGTCGGCGCTGTGCCTGCTGCACGACGACAACCCGACGACGGCCGGCTGCGTGACCACCGCCCAGGCGATGGGCGAGAACCTCACCGCGCGGCTCCTGGCGGCGGGCATCCGGTTCGAGACCGTCGGGGCCCAGACCGAGGGTTGAGCGGGCGCCAGCGCGCGCTGTCGGGGACTGTCGGCGGGCTGCGGCAAGATGGTCCTCGTGCCTCCCCGACTGCTGCCCGCCCCCGCTGACGCGGCCGTCCGGGCGGCGGTGTTCCCGCGGGTGCGGTGGATGGGCTCCAAGCACAAGCTGCTGCCGCACCTGGCGCAGGCCTTCGCCGACGTGGCGCCGACGGCCGGCCCGGGCACGGCCCTCGACGCCTTCAGCGGCTCCGGGGTGGTCTCCTACCTGCTCAAGCACCAGGGCTGGTCGGTGCACAGCAACGACTACCTCGGCTTCCCCGGAGTGGTGGCCAGCGCGGGCGTGGTCAACCACGACGAGCGGCTCTCGGCCGACGACGTGGCGCGCATCCTGGGCCCGGCCGCCGACGACCGCGACTTCGTGCGACGCACCTTCACCGGCGTCTACTTCACCCCCGACGACCTGGCCTTCCTCGACTCGGCGTGGAGCCACATCGACACGATGGGCGGCGGCGCACGGGCGGTGGCGATCGCGGCGCTCTGCCTGGCCGCGGCGCGCAAGCAGCCGCGGGGCGTCTTCACGCTCACCGGCGACCTGAGCCGGTACGACGACGGGCGGCGCGACCTGCGCCTGAGCCTGCGCGAGCACTTCGTCGAGCGGGTCGCCGACTACAACGCGGCGGTCTTCGAGGGCGAGCGCGAGTGCACGGTCTCCTCGCTCGAGGTCGGCGAGCTGCCGCAGCGCCGCCACGACCTGGTCTACCTCGACCCGCCGTACGCGCCGCCGGCCGACGACAACGACTACACCAAGCGCTTCCACTTCCTCGAGGGGCTCTCGCGCTACTGGGTGGGCGACACGATCATGTGGGACACCAAGAGCCGCAAGCTGCCCAAGCGGGTCACCAAGTACTCCTCGCGCCGCACCATCGAGGAGGCGTTCCGCGAGGTGTTCAAGCAGTTCCACGACTCGCCGCTGGTGCTGTCGTACTCCTCCAACGCGCTGCCCGACCTCGACACGCTGGTGCGGCTGCTGCGCGAGGTCAAGGACGAGGTGGAGGTGCGCCGGGTGCCGCACACCTACCACTACGGCACCCACCGCGCCGCCGTGCGCCGCCAGGTCGACGAGTACCTCTTCCTCGCCCGATGAGCGACCCCCGCCCCGACGACACCGCGATGCAGGCCTACCTGGGCCGGCTGCGTCGCCTGACCACCCACGTCGCGGTCGACGAGGCCTCCGAGCAGGCCGACGCGATCGTGGCCGCGGGAGCGAGCCTGAGCGCGCTCGAGGAGGTCTCGGTCGACGCGCTGACCCGCTGGGTGCGCGCCCGGCCGGCCGACGTGCCCGCGCTGGGCCTGACCGTCGGGCTGTCGCAGGAGAAGCTCAAGAACCTGCTGCGGGTCGCCTTCGGCACCTCGTCGTGGGTCAAGGCCGTCGGCGACGACGCGCGTGGGGTGGTCGTCTGGCTCGACGAGGAGCTCGGGCTGCTCGCGGCCCTGGAGGCCCAGCGGCACCGCACCTACACCTTCGGCGACGTGCTGGCCGCCCGCGGCACCAGCCGCCAGGTCGCCAACCGGGCCGGGGTGGCGGGCAAGCTGATCGAGGACGCCGTCGAGCAGATCGTGCGCGACCTCGGCCTGCCTTACGAGATGCGCGGGCGCTTCGTGGGCCGCAACGGCGACACCGGCCCCGCCGACCTGGCGGTCCCGGGCTTCGAGGACGCGCTGATCGCGGTGGCCTGCAAGGGCTTCGACTCCACCGGCTCCAAGCTCACCGCGGCGGTGACCGAGGTGATGGACATGGCAGGGGTGTCCTTCGCCCACCAGTACGTGCTCGCCGTCGTCGACGGCATCGGCTGGCTCAGCCGCCAGGGCGACTTCCGCCGGATGCACGCCCTGCTCGAGCAGCACCGCATCGACGGCCTCTACGCGCTGGCCGACCTCGACGCCTTCCGCGCCGACCTGCACGCCGCCGCCGTGCGCCACGGCCTGCTGGAGGGGCACCTGCCCGACGCCGGGCCTGTCGACGTGCCGGGGGAGGCGCTGGTCGCGCGTCCCGAGGAGTTCGAGGCGCAGCTGCGCCTGGACCTGTAGGGGCGAAGCCCTCTGCTACCCCGCACTGCGGGTTCGTCGATCGGTTGACCAATGCGACGTCTCGTTGCTCAACCGATCGACGAATGGGCGGGAGCCTCAGGTGGCGGCCAGACGTAGGGCAGGTCGTCGGGCGCGTCGGGGAACAGCGGGCGGTAGTGCTCGGGGTCCTTGCGCACCAGCGCCGAGCGGTGGCTGAGGTGGAACGCCTCGTCGCCGAGCCACGCCGGCAGGGCACCGGCGGCCGCGAGCTCGGCCTGGTCGCGGACCTCGGTGACCCCGGCCGCGGCCAGGTCGGTGCGCAGCGTGTCGGCGACGGTGTCGGCGCGGCCCTCGGCCACCCACACCTCGCAGCAGGTCAGGGAGTAGCGGCCCAGGGCCTCCAGGTGGCCCCGCCACATCAGCACCGCCGGGTGGCGCCGCCAGCCGTAGCCCTCGACGGTGAGACCTCGCACGACCTGGAGGCACTCCACCCGCTGCTTGCCCAGCCGCTTGGGGTCGAGCGCCCGGGCGGAGCGGGCGAAGTCGGCGTACGGCAGGAACGTCTGCATGGCGCCACGCTGGCGGGCGGGCGGGGCTCGCGCTTCACCCGGTGGGTGCCCCAGGCAGGAGTCGAACCTGCGACCTTTCGCTTAGGAGGCGGCTGCTCTATCCGCTGAGCTACTGGGGCTGCGCGGTCATTTTGTCAGCAGCCGCCGGCGGGGACGAAAGCAGGGCCGCCCGGGCCGAAGGTAAAGACCTCGGTCATCATGGAGGCGTGGGACGACGAGGACGGGTGGCGGCGGGGCTGTCCCTGCTGCTCGTCGTGCTGCTCGTCGTGCTGGCGCTGACAACGGGGCTGCTGGGCCCGGGGACCCCCGAGCAGGACGGCGAGGCGCACGAGCGGGTCGCCCGCCTGGAGGGGCGCGAGCCCGCCGCGACGATCCGGGTGGTGTCCCAGAACGTCTTCCACGACATGGACCGCGCCGACACCCAGCACGACATGAGCCGGATCTTCGCCCGCGGCGGGGTCGACGTGGTCGGCTGGCAGGAGGCCCACACCGAGCACTTCGTGGCGCTGCACCCCCGCTACCGCGAGCAGGGCTGGCGCACGGCGTACTTCGGCGAGGCCAAGGGCAGCCAGGGCGACGCCATCTCCTGGCGCAGCGACCGGTTCGCCCTCCTCTCGCGCGACGCGTGGGAGATGCACCCCGGCGCCGGGCCGCGCGCGACCCAGCGGCCCTTCGCGGCGCGCTACGTGACCAGCGTGCTGCTGCGCCACCGGGCGAGCGGGCTGACCGTCCGGGTCGTCAACACCCACGTCAACCACTTCATCGAGACCGGGCAGCGCTTCCGGCGCAACATCAACGCCCGCTACGCCAAGCGCCACCTGGCCTGGCTCGCCGAGCGCTGGGACACCTGGTCGGGCGACGTCGTCGTCGGCACCGGCGACTACAACTTCGACCACGCCGACGACCGGGACGCCCGACCGGTGGGCGGGATCTCGCGCCGCTTCGCGGGCCGCGCGGTGTCGTCGTACGAGACGCTCGGCCTGGCGGGGGTGCCGGCGACCCTGGAGGGGCGCTGGGTCGACTACGTGTTCCTGGCCCAGCAGAGCATCGACGCCGGCCGCGCCCAGCTCGCGGCCCACCGCAGCCTCGGCGGCTTCCGCTCCGACCACCGGCCGCTGCAGGCCACGGTGCGCCTCTACCGCTGAGCCGTCCGAGGCGGCCCTCCTGAGAGAGCGCTGAGCGGAGTTGGATCAGCGGTGGGCGGCGCCGCACAATCGTGCGGTGACCCAGCCCGACCCGACGCCGAACGCCGAGGTGGCGACCCCGGTGGCCGCCGGTGCGCGCGCCGGACGGCGCCGCGCGGCGCCGCGCCGCTCCCACACCGTGGCCCGGGTGCTGGTCTCCACGCTGGTCGTGCTCGCCATGGTCTCCGGGCTGACGATCACCTACCTCTACCGCCACTACAGCGACAACCTCACCGTCCTCGACATCGAGGACCAGATCGTCGGCGAGCGCCCCGACAAGGTCGAGGTCGCCGGTCCGCAGGAGCCGCTCAACGTGCTCGTGATGGGCTCCGACAGCCGCGAGGGCGAGAACAACATCGACGGCCTCACCGGCGGCGGCGAGCGCTCCGACACCACCCTGCTGCTGCACCTCTCGGCCGACCGCGAGCGTGCGTACGGCGTCAGCATCCCGCGCGACTCGATGGTCGACCGACCGGCCTGCCGCACCGAGGGCGGCGCCGAGATCCCGGCCGAGTCCTACACGATGTGGAACGAGGCCTTCCAGCTCGCCGGCCCGGCCTGCACCATCCAGCAGTTCGAGGAGCTCACCGGCATCCGCCTCGACCACTTCGTCGTCGTCGACTTCGAGGGCTTCCAGGGCATGGTCGACGCGGTGGGCGGCGTCGAGGTGTGCATCCCCGAGACGATCGACGACCGGGCCCACGGCATCTACCTGGAGGCCGGCACCCGCAAGCTCGAGGGCATCCAGGCCCTCAACTACGTGCGCGAGCGCTACGCCCTCTCCGGCGGCTCCGACATCGGCCGGATGAAGCGCCAGCAGGCCTTCATCGCATCGATGGCCAGCACGGTGCTGTCCTCCGACACCCTGGCGCGCCCCGACCGGCTGCTCGGCTTCCTCGAGGCCGCCACCGAGTCGCTCACCCTCGACGAGGGCCTCGGCAACCTGGTCAAGATCGCGCAGCTGGGCTACGAGTTCCGCGGGATCGGGCCCGACAAGATCCAGTTCATGACCATCCCCAACGCCGTGGACCCCGCCGACCCCAACAAGCTGGTGTGGACCGAGGACGCCGCCGGGGTCTGGAACGCGCTGGCCGCCGACGAGCCGCTGACCAAGCGGCTGCGCAGCGACGTGATCACCGCCGGCAAGGTGCCCGGCTCCTCCTCGTCGGACGAAGACGACGACGAGGCTGGCTCCGGCTCGGGCTCGGGGTCGGGCGGCGGCGACGGGCTGGCCACCGACGAGGCCCTCGAGGCCGCGGGGCTGTGCACGTGAGCCCGGCCGAGGGTCCGGGGGCGGAGACCGGCGAGAGCGACTGGGAGCGCCGCCGGCGGCTGGCCGAGGTCTTCGGCGACGCGCTGCCCGAGACCACCAGCGACGAGCGCTCGGACGACGAGCGCGAGCGCCGGGACGGGGACGCCTGGCTGCGAGCCCAGGTGCCCCCGCACCACGGCGGGTAGGACGGATCAGGCGGTCGGGGTCCCCCGGCCGGCGATCAGCGCGTCGCGGATCTCGCGCAGCAGGACGGTGTCCTCGGGCGTGCCCGGGGCGGGGCTGGGGAAGTACTTCTCCTTGGCCCGGGTGTAGGGCAGCACGATCAGGAAGTAGACGACCGCGGCCAGGATCAGGAACGCGATCACGGCGTTCATGAAGGCGCCGAACGAGTTCTCCTTGTTGGAGAAGATGTCCTCGACGCCGCTCGGCAGCTTGCCGGTCAGCCAGGCCGTGAACGTGGTGACCACCGCGCCGAAGGCGGTCGCCATGATGACCGCGACGGCCAGGTCGACGAGGTTGCCGCGCAGGACGAAGCTCTTGAATCCACCCATGGTGAGTGTCCTTCTCGGTAGTAGAGGTCGACCCGGTCGGGCCGTGACGACCCTATCGAGCCCAGGCGTAGGACAGGAACGACCGCGCCGCCGCCTCACTGATCGTGGTGACGACCGGCGCGGGCACGCCGAGGACCACCACCCGGCCGCTCAACCCCGACGCGGCGCTGCCGGGGGCGCCGTCGGGCGGGGGCAGGGCCAGCACCGCGACGTCGAGCGCCACCAGCGCGAACCGCCCTCGGCGGGGTCGGTGGCGACCAGGTCGATCCGGTCGCCGACGCGCAGCAGGGCCACCGCCTCGGGGTCGGGCAGCCGCACCGGGAGCGCCGCCACGCCGGAGGGTGCGCCCTGCGCGAGGCCCGGCCCGACCAGGCGGGCGCGGCTGACGACCTCGCCGCGGGCCAGGGGAGCGGCCAGCACCTCGCCGAGGGGCGCCTCGGCCAGGTCCTCGGGCACGCTGGCCGGGCTGAAGCCGACGGTGACCAGGTCGCCGGGCTCCAGCACCGCCCCGCCCGGCAGGTCGTGGGCGGCCACCAGCACCGGCACGGTCGCGGGCGGCGGCTGCGTGGTGACGTGCAGACCGGCCAGCACCGCGACCGCGCTGAGCAGCGCGGCCAGGGGGCGTCGCCGGGCCAGCAGCGAGCGGCGTACGCCGTGGGCGGCGCGGCGTAGGGGTCAGCGGCGGGTCGGGGTGGCGGGGGTCGGCGGAGAGCACCCGCCGACGCTAGGACGTCGCGGCCGCGGGCGCGGCGCTCCTCCACAGGCCCCCGCGGGGCTGGCTCAGGAGGAGGCGGCGGGGGTGCTCGACGACGTGCTGCCCGACGTGCTGCTCGAGGAGCCCGAGGTTCTCGAGGAGCCCGAGGTGCTGGACGTGCTGCTCGAGGAGCCGGAGTCCTTGCTCGTCGAGGACGAGCCGGAGGTGCTGCTGGAGCCACCCGACTTGGCGTCGGCGCGGCTGTCGGTGCGGTAGAAGCCCGAGCCCTTGAAGACGACGCCGACGGCGTTGAAGAGCTTGCGCAGCCGGCCCTCGCACTCGGGACACGTGGTGAGCGCGTCGTCGGAGAAGCTCTGGAACTGCTCGAAGGCGTGGCCGCACTCGGTGCAGGCGTACTGGTAGGTCGGCATCGTGTCTCCGCGGGGGTGGCGCCCGGGGGCGCGCTGGAACTGGTGGAGGTGGAACGAGTCGTGGCGCTGGCACTCGGCTGCGCCGACTGCTAATCCTACGTCAGGGCAGAATGGCCGCCACCATGACCGACACCTCGACGAACAGCGCCGGGCAGCGTCCCGACCCGGACGACGCCCCCTCGCCCCCGCCCCCGGGCGGTCCCGCCGGGGCCGTGGCGAGGTTCCTGGGCGGCACGTGGCGACGCTTCCGGGCGCTGCCGCTGCCGATGCGCCTGGCGGCGTACGTCGCCGCGGGGCTGGTGCTGCTCCTGGTGCTGACGGCGGCGACCGCCACCGTGCTGGTGCGGCGTCCGCTGCCCCAGACCGGCGGGACGGTCGAGATCACCGGCCTCGACGGCGAGGTGGAGGTGCTGCGCGACGAGCACGGGATCGCCCAGGTCTACGCCGACACGATGGGCGACCTGGCGCGCGGCCAGGGCTTCGTGCACGCGCAGGAGCGCTTCTTCGAGATGGACGTGCGGCGCCACGCGACCGCCGGCCGGCTTGCCGAGCTGTTCGGTGAGGACGCCGTCGAGAGCGACGCCTACGTGCGCACCATGGGCTGGCGGCGGGTGGCGGAGAAGGAGGTCGCGCTGCTGACCCCCGACACCCGCGCGTTCCTGGAGGCCTACGCCGACGGCGTGAACGCCTACCTGGAGGACCGCGGCACCTCGAGCATCTCGGTGGAGTACTCCGTGCTGCGCCTGGGTGGGCTGACCTACACCCCCGAGGAGTGGACCCCCGTCGACTCCCTGGCCTGGCTCAAGGCGATGGCCTGGGACCTGCGCGGCAACATGGACGACGAGATCGCGAGGGTGCTCAGCGCCGACGCGGTGGGCGAGGAGCGGGCGGCGGCGCTGTTCCCCGCCTACCCCTACGACGAGGTCACCCCGATCGTGACGCAGGGCGCGGTCGTCGACCAGGTCTACGAGCAGGACGCGCGACGCGGCCAGACACGGGTGCCGCTGCGCCCGGGCTTCGAGGCCGACCAGCGCTCCGCCCTGCGCGACCTGGGCGACGGGCTGGCGCGGATGCCGGCCTGGCTCGGCCGCGGGGAGGGCATCGGGTCGAACTCGTGGGTGGTCGCGGGCGAGCACACCGCCTCGGGCAGCCCGCTGCTGGCCAACGACCCCCACCTGGGCACCAGCCTGCCCGGCGTGTGGATGCAGATGGGCCTGCACTGCCGCGACGTCGGCCCGGCCTGCCCGCTCGACGTCAGCGGCTTCACCTTCTCCGGTGTGCCCGGCGTCATCATCGGCCACAACGCCGACATCGCCTGGGGGTTCACCAACCTCGGGCCCGACGTCACCGACCTCTTCGTCGAGCGGGTCACCGACGAGGACGTGCTCCACGACGGCGAGCTGCGCCCGCTGCGGATCCGCGAGGAGGTCATCCGGGTCCAGGGCGGCCAGGACGTGCGCCTGACGGTGCGCACCAGCAGCCACGGCCCGCTGGTCTCCGACGTCGCCGAGCAGCTCGGCGAGGTCGCCGAGGCCACCGGTGACGACATCGGCACCTTCGTCCCCGAGGACGAGGAGGCCGCGATCGCCCTGCAGTGGACCGCGCTGCAGCCCGGCACCACCGCCGACGCGATCCTGGCGCTCAACCTGGCCAGCGACTGGGACGCCTTCCGCGCCGCGGCCTCCGACTTCGAGGCCCCCGCCCAGAACCTGGTCTACGCCGACACCGAGGGGCACATCGGCTACCAGGCGCCCGGGCGCATCCCGATCCGCAAGTCGGGCAACGACGGCACCGTGCCGTCCGCCGGCTGGCTGCCCGAGAACGACTGGACCGGGGCCTTCGTGCCGTACGACGCCCTGCCCAGCGTGCTCGACCCCGACGAGGGGTTCGTCATCACCGCCAACCAGGCCGTCGTCGGCCCGCGCTACCCCTTCTTCCTCACCGACGACTGGGACCGGGGCGCCCGCTCGGAGCGCATCCGCTCCCTGCTCACCGACCGTCTCGAGGCCGGGCCCGTCGACGTCGACGACATGCTCGAGATCCAGCTCGACACCCGCAACCCGATGGCCCCGGTGCTGGTGCCCCACCTGCTCGACGTCGACCTGCCGCGCGGCTACGCCGACGACGGCCAGGCGCTCCTGGACGACTGGGACTTCAGCCAGCCCGCCGAGGGCGAGCACTCCGCCGCGGCGGCGTACTACAACGTCGTGTGGGCCAACCTGCTCGAGCTGCTCTTCGCCGACGAGCTGCCCGCCGACCTCGCCCCCGACGGCGGCCAGCGCTGGATGGCCGTGGTCGCCGACCTGCTCGACGAGCCCGACAACGGGTGGTGGGACGACCTGGTGACCGAGGAGGTCGAGCGTCGCGACGACACCCTCGAGCGGGCGATGCTCGAGGCCCGCGACGAGCTCGTGCGGCTCCAGGCGCGCGACGCCGAGAGCTGGACCTGGGGCCACGTGCACCGCCTCGACCTGCGCTCGGCCACGCTGGGGGAGTCCGGGATCGCCCCCGTCGAGGCCCTCCTCAACCGCGACGACTGGGGCGTCGGCGGCGGCTCCGGCATCGTCGACGCCAGCTCGTGGGACGCCGCCGAGGGCTACACCGTCACCGCGGCTCCCTCGATGCGCCTGGTCACCAGCCCCGGCGACTGGGACGCCTCGCGGTGGATCAACCTCACCGGCGTCTCGGGGCACCCCGCCAGCCCCCACTACACCGACCAGACCGACCTCTGGGCCGTCGGCGACACCCTGCCCTGGCTCTTCGGCGAGGACGCCGTCAGCGACGCCACCGAGGACCGGCTGGTGCTGCGCCCCGCCGACTGACCGTCGGTCGAGCAGCGACGAGACCTGGTGAGGTGCGCGCTCGTCGTACATCGGGTGGCGCTTCGTTGGTCGAGCAGTGACGAGCGCCAGCGAGGAGCGTCGTCGAGGCCCGGTGAGGTGTGCGCCTCCTGTACGCCATGGGGTCGCGGGGTTTCGGCGACGCTCGAGCCTTCGGCCCTCGCTGCTCAACCAGCGGGGGTCGTCGTTGGTCGAGCAGTGACGAGCGCCAGCGAGGAGCGTCGTCGAGACCGGGTGAGGTGCGCGCCTCCTGTACGCCATGGGGTCGCGGGGTTTCGGCGACGCTCGAGCCTTCGGCCCTCGCTGCTCAACCTGCGGCGGGGCCCTCGCTGCGCGAGCAGCGGTGGTCAGAAGCGGGTCAGGCCGGAGGGGGAGGCGGCGGCGGTGACCGGGCGGTCGTGCGGTTCGCGGGGGACGTCGAGACCGACCTCGTCGTCGTGCAGCAGCACGCAGGTGAAGGTGCCCAGTGGCACCCGGGCCAGGGCCCGGTCGTAGGAGCCGCCGCCGCGACCGAGCCGCAGCCCGTCGGCGGCCACCGCGAGGCCGGGCACCAGCACCACGTCGGCGCCGGCGACCGCGTCGGGGCCCAGCCGCTCGCCGTCGGGCTCGAGCAGGCCGAGCGGGGCGCGGCGCAGGTGCTCCTCGCCGCCGTACGTCGCCCAGTCGAGGTCGCCGTCGGGCAGCAGCACCGGCAGCAGCACCCGGCGGCCCGAGGCCCGCAGCGCCTCGAGGAGCAGCCCGGTGCCGGGCTCGCTGCCCACCGCGACGTACGCCGCGAGGGTGGCGGCGCGGCGTACCTCGGGGCTGGCCAGCAGGTGCTCGGCCACGGCCCGGGCGGCCTCCGCGCGCTCGGGCAGCGGCCGCCGGCGCCGGCTGGTGACGACCCGGTCGCGCAGCGCCGTCTTGGCCGCCGCGGCGGCGGACCCGGAGGGTGTTTGCTCACGAGGCACGGGTCGAGCCTACGATCGGTCGTATGGGTTCCCCTGGCTTGCGCGCTGCCCGCGAGAAGATGAAGGCCGCCGGTGTCGACGAGGTCGCTGTCGAGACCTTCGCGCACTACTACCGCCTGCTCGAGCACGGAGAGACCGGGATGATCCCCGAGTCGAGCATCGAGCCGGTCGACATGGAGTCGCTGGCCGACGTCGAGGTCGACGACGAGGTCGCCACGAGGGCGATCACCGAGACGGCGGTGATCAAGCTCAACGGCGGGCTCGGCACCTCGATGGGCATGGACCGGGCCAAGTCGCTGCTGTGCGTGCGCCGCGGGCTGTCGTTCCTCGACATCATCGCCCGCCAGGTGCTGCACCTGCGCCAGCAGCACCAGGCGCGGCTGCCGCTGATCTTCATGAACTCCTTCCGCACCTCCGGCGACACCATGGACGCGCTCGCGCGCTACGACGACCTGCCGGTCGCGGGTCTGCCCCTGGAGTTCCTGCAGAACAAGGAGCCCAAGCTCCTGGTCAAGGACCTCTCGCCGGTCAGCTGGCCCAAGGACCCCGACCTCGAGTGGTGCCCGCCCGGGCACGGCGACCTCTACACCGCCCTGCGCGGCACCGGGCTGCTCGACCAGCTGATCGAGGCCGGCTACCGCTACGTCTTCGTCTCCAACTCCGACAACCTCGGCGCCGTGCCCGACCCGCGGGTCGCCGGCTGGTTCGCCGCGTCGGGGGCGCCGTTCGCGATCGAGGCCGTGCGGCGCACCGCCTCGGACCGCAAGGGCGGTCACTTCGCGCGCCGCAAGAGCGACGGACGGATCGTGCTGCGGGAGACCGCGCAGACCCTCGAGGAGGACAAGGCGGCGCTCGGCGACCTCGAGCGGCACCGCTTCACCTCCACCAACAACCTGTGGTTCGACCTGCAGGCGATGAAGGACGCCCTCGACCAGCGCGAGGGCATCCTCGGCCTGCCGCTGATCAAGAACGTCAAGAACGTCGACCCCGGCGACAAGAAGTCGCCCGAGGTGATCCAGGTCGAGACCGCCATGGGTGCGGCGATCGAGGTCTTCGAGGGCGCCCGCCTGATCGAGGTGGGCCGCGACCGCTTCGTGCCGGTCAAGACGACGAACGACCTGCTGGTGCTGCGCTCCGACGTCTACGCCATCGGCAAGGACTTCGTGCTCGACCAGGAGGCCGAGCAGGTGCCGTTCGTCGAGCTCGACGAGACCTACTACAAGCTCGTCGGCGAGTTCGACAAGCGCTTCCCCGAGGGCGCGCCGTCGTTGAAGCAGGCCCAGCGCCTCAGCATCGCGGGCGACGTCACCTTCGGCCACGGCGTCTCGGTGGTCGGCGACGTGACCGTCGGGGGCCGCTCGGCCCAGCGCGTCGAGCCGGGTGCCGTGCTGAGCGGCGACCCGGATGCCTGACGCGCCCATCACCGTCGAGGAGCACCTCGAGCGGATCCTGGCCGCGGTCCGCCCGCTGCCGGCCTACCAGCAGCCCCTGATGGAGTCGCTGGGCCTGGCCGCCGCCGAGTCGGTGGTCTCGCCGATCCCGCTGCCGCCCTTCGACAACTCCGCGATGGACGGGTACGCCGTGCACCGCGCCGACGTGGCCGGCGCCGGGGCCGACACCCCGGTCGAGCTGCCCGTGGTTGGCGAGATCGGCGCCGGCAACGCCCGCCTGCTGGCGCTCTCGCCGGGCACGGCGGCCAAGATCATGACCGGCGCGCCGATGCCGGCCGGCGCCGACGCGGTGGTGCCCTACGAGTGGACCGACCGCGGCGTGGCCCGGGTGCGCATCGACAAGGCGCCCGCCGACGGCCAGCACGTGCGCTGCTCGGGCGAGGACGTCGCCGTCGGCGACCTGCTCATCGACGAGGGCACCGTGCTCGGCCCGCGCCACCTGGGGCTGCTGGCCTCGGTCGGCCGCTCGACCATCGCGGTGCGGCCCCGCCCGCGGGTGGTGATCCTCTCCACCGGCACCGAGCTGCGCGAGCCCGGCACCGACCTGGGCCACGACTCGATCTACGACGGCAACTCCTTCCTGCTGGCCGCCGCCGCCCGCCGCGCCGGGGCGCTGGCCTACCGGGTCGGGATCGTGCCCGACCAGCCGCGCGCCTTCCTCGACGCCCTCGAGGACCAGCTGGTGCGCGCCGACGTCGTGGTGACCTCGGGCGGCATCTCGATGGGCGACTACGACGTGGTCAAGGAGGCGCTCGCGCCGCTGGGCACGGTCTGGTTCGGCCCGGTGGCGATGCAGCCGGGCAAGCCGCAGGGCTTCGGCACGGTCGGCGAGGACGACACGCTGATCTTCACGCTGCCCGGCAACCCGGTGTCGTCGTACCTGTCCTTCGAGATGTTCGTGCTGCCGGCGCTGCGCACGATGATGGGGCTGACCCCGGTCTCGCGCCCGCAGGTGCCGATGCGGCTGACCCACGCGATCTCCTCGCCGCCCGGGCGGCGCCAGTTCCTGCGCGCCACCACCGAGCCCGGCCACGGCCGGGTCAGCCCGGTCGGCGGCCCGGGCTCGCACCTGGTCGGCGACCTCGCCGAGGCCGACGCGCTGGTCGTCGTCCCCGAGGACGTCACCGAGCTGCCCGCGGGCGCCGAGGTCAGCGTGATCCACCTCGACTCCGGTCTCGAGGGCGGCCACTGATGGCCGGCGCGTCGGGCGAGCCGGGGCAGGACCGGCTGACCCACGTCGACGAGCACGGCGCCGCCCGCATGGTCGACGTCTCCGAGAAGGCCGTGACCGCGCGCACCGCCCGCGCCTCGGGCCGGGTGCTGGTCTCGGCGCAGGTCGTGGCGCTGCTGCGCGGCGAGGGCGTGCCCAAGGGCGACGCGCTCGCGGTGGCGCGGCTGGCCGGGATCATGGGCGCCAAGCAGACCCCGTCGCTGGTCCCGCTGTGCCACCCGCTCGCGCTCTCGGGCGTCGAGGTCGACCTGGCGGTCGCCGACGACGCCGTCGAGATCGCCGCGACCGTGCGCACCACCGACCGCACCGGCGTCGAGATGGAGGCGCTGACGGCCGTCTCGGTCGCCGCGCTGACCGTGGTCGACATGGTCAAGGCCGTCGACAAGGCCGCCGTCATCACCGACGTGCGGGTCGAGACCAAGAGCGGCGGGCGCTCGGGCGACTGGGCGCGGCCGTGAGCCTGCTCGCCGGGGTCGTGGTCGCCTCCAACCGCGCCGCGGCCGGGGTGTACGACGACACCACCGGCCCGCTGATCGTCACCGCCCTGCGCGAGCTGGGCTTCGTGGTCGACGAGCCGGTGGTGGTGCCCGACGGCGACCCGGTGCGCGAGGCCATCGCCACCGCCGTCGCGGCGGGCGCCCGGGTGGTGCTCACCACCGGCGGCACCGGGCTGACCCCGACCGACCGCACCCCCGAGGCGACCCGGTCGCTGCTGGAGCGCGAGGTGCCCGGCATCGCCGAGGCGATCCGCGCCCACGGCCTGGCCAAGGGGGTGCCGACCGCGATGCTCTCGCGCGGGCTGGCCGGCCTGGTCGGCTCCTGCCTGGTGGTCAACCTCCCGGGCTCGCGCGGCGGGGTGAAGGACGGCCTCGAGGTGCTGGCGCCGGTGCTGGTGCACGCCGCCGAGCAGGTCGTCGGGAGCGACCATTGAGCCGCTCCCGCCTGCGCGGTCGGCGCGGGTGGCCGGTGCGGCTGCGCCACGGTGAGGTGGTGCTGCGACCGATGCGGGTCGCCGACGCCGAGGCGTGGCGGCGCGCCCGGCAGGCCAACGCCACCTGGCTGGTGCCGTGGGACGCCACCGTCCCGCCGGGGGGAGACCCGCGGCCCACGACGTTCCGGGCGCTGGTGTGGCGGATGCGGCGCCAGGCGCGCCAGGGCACGACGTACCCCTTCGTGGTCGAGGTCGGCGGCGAGTTCGCCGGGCAGGTGACCCTCAACAACGTGGTCGGCGGCTCCGCGCAGTTCGGGTCGGTGGGCTACTGGATCGACCGGCGCTTCGCCGGTCGCGGGATCATGCCGCTGGCGGTCGCGATGGTGCTGGACCACGCCTTCGCCGAGCTGGGCCTGCACCGCGTCGAGATCGCGATCCGCCCCGAGAACTCCAACTCGCTGCGCGTCGCCGAGAAGCTGGGCGCCCACGAGGTCGGCTACGCCCCGCGCTACCTGCACATCGACGGCGACTGGCGCGACCACCGTCTCTACGCCGTCACCGTCGAGGACGTGCCGCCCGGCGGGCTGGTGAGCCGGGTCGGGGGCTGAGCGCCGGGTCTGTGAGGCCAGAAACCCCACCAGTCACACCAGCAATTTGCGACACACGTGTAGACATCCACCCCACCCTGCGCTAGCGGACCTAGGGTCGACTCCGTGGACCTGAGCGCACTGATCTTCGTCGCCCTCGCTGTGGCGTGGGCCGTCTACCTGGTCCCGAAGGCGCTCAAGCACCACGACGACGTGGTGCGCAGCCGTTCGGTCGACCGCTTCAGCCAGACCATGCGGGTGCTGGCCCGCCGCGAGCCGGTCACCCGCCGCTCTGCGCGCCTGGTCGTCACCCCCGGTCGCGCCGCCGCGCCGCCGGTGGTGGTCACCAAGGCCAGCGCTGCCTCGGTCGAGGCCTCGCTCGACGCCTCGGCGCTGCCGCCGCTGCGGACCCCGGCCCAGCGCCGCGAGGCCGCCAACCGCGCCGCCCGTCGTCGCCGTCGGGTGCTGATGGCGCTGCTCGGGGCGCTCGTGGTGGTGGGGGTGCTGGCCCTGACCGGGGTCGTGGCCCCCGGCTACCTCGGCGTGCCCGGTGCGCTCCTGGTCGCCTGGCTGGTCGCCTGCCGGCTGATGGTGCGCCGCGAGACCGGCCTCGCCGGACCGCTCGCGCGCATCCCGGCGGTGCCCGTCGGCGACACCGACGAGAACGACGACGCCCAGGGCGAGCCGGTCGACCCCGCGACCGCCGCCCCGGCCGCCGAGGAGGAGGGGCCAGCCACCGAGGAGGTCCCGGTGGTGGCCGAGGAGGCGGTCGAGCTGCCCACCGGCGGCTGGGAGATGATGCCGGTGACCCTGCCGACGTACGTCACGAAGCCCGCCGCGGCCCGCCGCACCGTGCGCACCATCGACCTCGACTCGACCGGCGTGTGGACCTCGGGCCGCACCGAGATCGACGCCGCACTGGCCCGCGAGAGCGACCAGGCCGAGCGTGAGCGCCGCGCCCAGCGCGACCAGGGCGACGAGGGGCGCGCGGTCGGTTCCTGAGCCCGACTCGGGCGGGGCTGGATTCGGTCCGGCGCGGCCCGGGTGCTAGCGTTCAACCCGCGTCTTCGGGCGCGATGGGGCTGTGGCGCAGTTGGTAGCGCGTCTCGTTCGCAATGAGAAGGTCAGGGGTTCGAATCCCCTCAGCTCCACCACCGAGAAGACCTCCGACCAGCGACAACGCGGCCGGGGGTCTTCTTTCTGTAGTGACTAGGATCGTCGCACTCGACGAAAACTCGACGGTTGGGCCTCACGAATCGCCTTGGCGGCGAACGCCAAGAAGCTGTTCCCCAAGGGTGCCAAGGTGAAGCTGTTCGCCGACACAACCCAGGATCTCAAGGACAAGTACGACCGCATCCTGCGCTACGTCCAGCGGATCAAGGGCAGGAAGGACCGCGGCAAGCTGCAGCTCAAGGCCGGGCTTGCGAAGGTCTGCCGGCACGGTCTGCCACCGGGCACGGTCTCGCAGGTCGACCGGCACCGCATCGAGCTCGAGGCCGGAGTCCATCACTCGAGGTACGTGCACTACCGTCCCAAGAAGCGGCGCACGGAGCCCTGTGGCCGCACCGACACACAGAACAGTCGATCTCCCCATGGACGATGCTGACGGTCACCCCGGGCGTGGCGGCCCACCCCTGAGACGCCTGGGCGGCTGGGCCTTGTGGCCAGCGCTCGTGGCTGCTGCGGTGGCTTCGGCAGCATGCTCCGTGGGCGGCACCGAGGAAGACACCGGGCCGGCGACCCAGCCAGAGGTCCCCTCCACTGTGCAGGTGCTGATGCTCGGCGAGGCCGTCTCCGGGTTCCGCGGCGCCGACGTCGGTGACTACGCCACCTTGGACGGCCCCAACGTGTGCCTCGAGGGCCGAGGCGGGGCCGTCGGGACGACAGGCGAGGGACGCGGCGGCGCGGTACGGCTGACCGGCATCGAGCTCGATCCCACCGACAGCGGCATCGAGATCACCGACATCGGCGTGGTCGCCTCCTCCGAGCTCACCACGATGCCCGTCAGCCGTATCGGCCGGTTGCGCAAGACGCCCCAGGGGGCGCAACTACATCCTGAGAACGAGGTGCGGAGCCGGTGCGGGGACGAAGCCTCGGGCTCCGACCTCGTGTTCGTCGAACTCCGCAAGACGCGCGCCGGCACACTGCTCACCGAGCGGAGCCGTTACGTCTATGAGGCGGCGGGACGCACGTATCGCACCGACTGGTTCCCACTCGGATTCTCGATGCGTGGCGCCAGCAACTAGCCCCGCAGCGTCGCCGATCCTTGGCGGTGCGCGCGGTCTCCGCTCTGCTCGCCGCGCCTGATTGCGTCGGGCCGACACAGCGCAGACCCCGCCCGGGACAACCAGCGGTAGCGCACGACACCCACCGGCGCCGTCCCGCGCGGAGGATGAAAACCGCACCGGTCCAGCCGCCTCGGCCAAGGCGAGGGTCTCGTCGTAGTCTGCGCACCAGCGGGCAACGGGGCGGCCTATCACCGCAGGTCAACCGGGAACCTCTGGGCACCCGCAGGCACCACGGAAACCGTCTGCCCCTGAGAAGGTCAGGGGTTCGAATCCCCTCAGCTCCACCACGTGCAGCAGATCCACCAGATGTACCCCCGGCCCGGTCCGCGCCCCGCGCGGCCGGGCCTGCGTCGTTCCCGGGGGTCGGCACCGGGCGCGCCCGCGGCTACCAGGTGTCGACGGTGTCGTGCAGCGCCGCGAGGTAGCGGTGGACGTCGTCGGCGTCGGCGCCGGAGCGCAGGATGACCTGCACGCCGAGCAGGCAGGTGGTCAACAGGTCGGCGCGGCTGCCGACCAGCTGCTCGTCGGCGGGGTCGGTGGCGCGCGAGACCAGGACGCCGAGCTGCTCGCGCATCTGGCGGCGGTAGTCGGTGGCGAAGTCGTAGCCGGGCAGCTGGCCACGCAGCTCGTTGGAGGCCATCACCATCAGGCAGCCGTCGCGGCCGCGCTCGGAGACCGCGTCGGCCTCGAAGGCCTCCAGGAACGCGTGCACCGCCGCGACGCCCTCGCCGGCCGACCCGATGGTGGCGGCGAACATGGCGATCCGCTCGGCGAGGTAGCGCCGCAGCACCGTGGCGAAGAGCTCCTCCTTGGACCCGAACGTGCGGTAGAGGCTGGGCTTGTGCACGCCGCTGGCCTCCACGATGTCGGCCATGGAGGTCTGGGTGTAGCCCTGTCGCCAGAACAGCGAGGTCAGCGACTCGAGCACGGTCTCCTCGTCGTAGAGCCGAGGTCGGCCCACCGAGCCCTTGGGCGTCAGCGTCGTCGTGGTGCTCATGGGCCCATCGTACGCGCTCACCCCCGACTTTGGAACCGCCTAGTAGCGAATCGCCCAGTCATTGTGTACCGTTCGGTACTGAAGCGACGACGCGCTCCGCCGCGCGCCGCCGGACCGCTACGAGAGGGAGCACCATGACCGACTTCCAGCTGCACGACGAGACCACCGCACCCGAGGGCAGCGAGGAGCTGCTGGCCCGCTCGCGCAAGCAGAACGGGATGATCCCCGGCCTGCACGCCACGATGGCCGAGGCCCCGGGCCTGCTCGAGGCCTACCAGCAGGTCCACCAGCTCTTCCTCGACTCCAGCTTCGACAAGGAGGAGCTGACGGTGGTGTGGCAGAGCGTCAACGTCGAGCACGCGTGCCACTACTGCGTGCCCGCCCACACCGCGATCGCGCACGGCATGAAGGTGGACTCGGCCATCACCGACGCGCTGCGCGACGGCACCCCGCTGCCCGAGGCGCGCCTCGAGGCGCTGCGCACCTTCACCCTCGCCGTGGTCCGCGACCGCGGCGACGTCGACGAGGCCGGCGTGCAGGCCTTCCTCGACGCCGGCTTCACCAAGCGCCAGGTCCTCGAGGTCGTCCTCGGCGTCTCCCAGAAGGTGATGTCGAACTACACCAACCACCTGGCACGCACGCCCGTGGACGAGCCCTTCCGCAAGTTCGAGTGGAACGGCGCCACCGTCTCCGCCTGAGCGCAGGCGCACCGAAGCCCGCCCCGGTCCTGCCGGGGCGGGCTTCGTCGTGCGTGCAGGGCTCAGAGGCTGGTGCTGCTGTCCTCGGACTCGGCGGTGCCGTCCTGGGTGCCGTCCTCGTCGCCGTCCTGGTCGCTGCCGGGCCGCTCCCCGTCGCGACCGCCCGGTCCGCCGGGGCCGCCGTGCCCGCGGGGGCCGCGCAGCTCGCCGGACTCGGCGCGCTCGAGCATCTCGTCGGCCTCTTCCTGGGTGAGCTCGCCGGCCTCGACCGCAGCCGCGAGTCGCTCCTCGAGCTGCGCGAGGTGCTCGGCCTGCATCTCGGTGCGCAGCTCGGACTGCACCTTCTCCAGGGCGGCGGTGACCTCGTCGGCGTCGAGGCCGAGCTCGGCGGCCAGCGCCTCGCCCAGCGCACCCTGCATCTGCGCGCGCCGGTCCTCCTTGTCGGTGCCCTGCTCGGTGCTCTGGTCGGTGCTCTGCTCCGAGGTGGTCTCGGCCAGGGCGGGCACCCCCCAGGCGGCGATGCCGGTGCCGGCGGTGGCGGCCAGGACGACCCCGGCGGTGAACGTTGCTGTGCGACGCATGTCGCACCTCCTCGTGTCGTTGAGTGGGTCGGGGCCCAGGCTGCGCAGCGGCCCTGGCACGACCCTCGGGCCCACCTGGGAGGCACCTGTCAGTCCTCGGCGCCTGGGTCTCGCATCCGAGACACCGGTGCCCGCCCGACCCCTTCCGGGACGCCGGGCGCGGTCGGAGCATGGACCCATGCAGCAGCACACGAGCCCCACCGCCGCCCCGCCCTCGGCGACCATCACGCTAGGCGTGGGTCCCGTCAGCCCGCAGGAGCTGGTGGCGGTCACCCGCGGGGGCGCCGGGGTGCACCTGGGACAGGACGCGGTGGAGGCGATCCAGCGGGCCCGCGCGGTGGTCGAGGAGCTGGCCGCGGCCAGCACGCCGGCGTACGGCATCTCGACCGGGTTCGGCGCCCTGGCCACCCGCCACATCCCCACCGACCTGCGCGCCCAGCTGCAGCGCTCGCTGGTGCGCTCGCACGCGGCCGGGTCGGGGCCCGAGGTCGAGGCGGAGGTGACCCGCGGGCTGATGCTGCTGCGGCTCTCGACGCTGGCCACCGGCCACACCGGCATCCGCCTGGAGACCGCCCAGCTGCTGGCCGACCTGCTCACCCACCGGATCACCCCCGTGGTCCACGAGCACGGCTCGCTGGGCTGCTCGGGAGACCTCGCGCCGCTCTCGCACTGCGCGCTGGCGCTGATGGGGGAGGGCATGGTGCGCGACGCCGCCGGTGCGCTCGTGCCCGCCGCCGACGCGCTGGCCGCCGCGGGGCTGCGCCCGGTCGAGCTGGCCGCCAAGGAGGGCCTCGCGCTGATCAACGGCACCGACGGGATGCTCGGCATGCTGGTGCTGGCGATCGCCGACCTGCGGGTGCTGCTGCGCACCGCCGACATCGCCGCGGCCATGTCGGTCGAGGGCCAGCTCGGCACCGACCGGGTCTTCGCCGCCGAGCTGCAGGCCCTGCGCCCGCACCCCGGCCAGGCAGCCTCGGCCGCCAACCTGGTCCGGCTGCTCGACGGCTCGGCGATCATGGCCTCCCACCGCGGGCCCGACTGCCACCGCGTGCAGGACGCCTACTCGCTGCGCTGCTCGCCGCAGGTGCACGGCGCCGCCCGCGACACCCTCGAGCACTGCGACCTGGTCGCCTCGCGCGAGCTGGCCAGCGCCGTCGACAACCCGGTGGTGCTGGCCGAGGAGGGACGCGTGGAGTCGAACGGCAACTTCCACGGCGCCCCGGTCGCCTACGCCCTCGACTTCCTGGCCATCGTCGCCGCCGACGTCGCCTCGATCAGCGAGCGGCGCACCGACCGCTTCCTCGACAAGGCCCGCAACCACGGGCTGCCGCCGTTCCTGGCCCACGACCCGGGCGTCGACTCCGGGCTGATGATCGCGCAGTACACGCAGGCCGCCGTCGTCTCGGAGATGAAGCGCCTGGCCGCCCCGGCCTCGGTCGACTCCATCCCCTCCAGCGCCATGCAGGAGGACCACGTCTCGATGGGCTGGTCGGCCGCGCGCAAGCTGCGCCGCGCCGTCGACGGGCTCACCCGGGTCGTGGCCATCGAGGTCCTCACCGCGGCCCGCGCGCTCGACCTGCGCGCCCCGCTGGAGCCCTCGCCCGCCACCGCAGCGGTCGTGGCGCTGCTGCGCGACGCCGGGGTCGAGGGCCCCGGCCCCGACCGCCACCTGTCCCCGGAGATCGAGACCGCCGTCGGTCTGGTCGCCTCCGGCGCCGTCCTGGGCGCCGCCGAGTCCGTGATCGGAGAGCTCGCATGACCAACCACCGCCTGCCCGTCCACGCCGCCACCGGCACCACCCTCAGCGCCCGCTCCTGGCAGACCGAGGCGCCGCTGCGGATGCTGATGAACAACCTCGACCCGGCCAACGCCGAGCGCCCCGAGGACCTCGTCGTCTACGGCGGCACCGGCAAGGCGGCGCGCAGCTGGGCGGCGTACGACGCGCTGGTCCGCAGCCTGCGTGACCTCGCCGACGACGAGACCCTGCTGGTGCAGTCGGGCAAGCCCGTGGGCGTGATGCGCACCCACGAGTGGGCGCCGCGGGTGCTGATCGCCAACTCCAACCTGGTCGGCGACTGGGCCAACTGGGAGGAGTTCCGCCGGCTGGAGGACCTCGGGCTGACGATGTACGGGCAGATGACCGCCGGGTCGTGGATCTACATCGGCACCCAGGGCATCCTGCAGGGCACCTTCGAGACGTTCGCGGCGGTCGCCGACAAGAGGTTCGGCGGCACCCTGGCCGGCACCATCACCCTCACCGCCGGGCTCGGCGGCATGGGCGGGGCGCAGCCGCTGGCGGTGACCATGAACGACGGGGTCGTGATCTGCGTCGAGTGCGACCCCGCGCGCATCGAGCGGCGCATCGAGCACCGCTACCTCGACGTGCGCGCCGACTCCCTCGACCACGCCCTCGAGCTGGCCGTCGCCGCGCGCGACGAGCGCCGCCCGCTCTCGATCGGGGTGCTCGGCAACGCCGCCGAGGTGCTGCCCGAGCTGCTCGAGCGGGGTGCCCCGATCGACGTCGTCACCGACCAGACCTCCGCGCACGACCCGCTCTACTACCTGCCCGCCGGGGTGGCCTTCGAGGACTGGGAGCGCGAGCGCACCGCCGACCCCGCCGGCTTCACGAAGGCCGCGCAGGCCTCGATGGCCGCGCACGTGCGGGCGATGGTGGGCTTCCAGGACGCCGGCGCCGAGGTCTTCGACTACGGCAACTCGATCCGCGACGAGGCCCGCAAGGGCGGCTACGACCGCGCCTTCGAGTTCCCCGGCTTCGTGCCCGCCTACATCCGCCCGCTCTTCTGCGAGGGCAAGGGCCCGTTCCGCTGGGCCGCGCTCTCGGGCGACCCCGCCGACATCGCCGCCACCGACAAGGCGATCCTCGAGCTGTTCCCCGCCGACGAGAAGCCGGAGTACGAGCGGCTGCACAAGTGGATCACCATGGCCGGTGAGCGGGTCGCCTACCAGGGCCTGCCCGCACGCATCTGCTGGCTGGGGTACGGCGAGCGGCACCGCGCCGGGCTGAGGTTCAACGAGATGGTCGCCAACGGCGAGCTCAAGGCCCCCGTGGTGATCGGGCGCGACCACCTCGACTGCGGCTCGGTCGCCTCGCCCTACCGCGAGACCGAGGCGATGCTCGACGGCTCCGACGCGATCGCCGACTGGGCGCTGCTCAACGCGCTGGTCAACACCGCCTCGGGCGCCACCTGGGTCTCGATCCACCACGGCGGCGGGGTTGGCATGGGCCGCTCCATCCACGCCGGGCAGGTGTGCGTCGCCGACGGCACCGACCTGGCCGCGCAGAAGATCGAGCGGGTCCTGACCAACGACCCCGCCATGGGCGTGATCCGCCACGTCGACGCCGGCTACGACCGCGCCGTCGAGGTGGCCGAGGAGTGCGGCGTACGGGTACCGATGCGGGACTGACGGCCGTGGGGCCCGCGGCGGGAGTTTCATCGGGTCCCCGATGGACCTCCTGCCGGGACGATGAAGGTTCATGGTTGCGGCGACAGGTCCATCGGGTACCCGATGAAACTCCCTCGCGGCCGCGCTCAGCCCAGGACGGCGCGCCGGTGCTCGTGGGCCTGCCCGAAGAGCTGGCCCAGCGCGTGGGCGCGCTTGAAGAGCAGCTGGGCGTCGTGCTCCCAGGTGATCGCGATCCCGCCGTGCATCTGCACGGTCTCGGCCGCCACCTGCTCGAGCGCGTCGGAGCACCACGAGCCGGCGCTGGCCGCCAGCCGCGGGGCGTCGGGCGCGCCGACCGAGACCGCGTACGCCGCCGCCCACGCGATCGAGCGCGCCGTCTCGACGAGCACCAGCATGTCGGCCATCCGGTGCTTGAGCGCCTGGAAGGAGCCGATCGGGCGCCCGAACTGCACCCGCTCCTTCGAGTAGGCCACCGTCATGTCGAGCCGCGCTGGGCGCCGCCGACCTGCAGCGCGGCGACCCCGACGGTGCCGACCAGGTGGGCCCGGGCCAGCGCCGCGGTGGCGTCGGCGACGACGGGCGTGGCCTCGACGTCGTCGAGCCCGAGCGTGGCCAGGCGCTGGGTGGTGTCCATCGCGGGCGTGCGGGTGCGGGTCAGGCCGGTCGTCGCCGGGTCGACCTCAAAGAGCGCCACGCCCTCCTCGGTGCGGGCCGCGACCAGCAGCACCTCGGCGACGTCGCCGAGGAGCACCGGCCCCACCGTGCCGCTGAGCCGCGACCCGACCGCGGCGCACGGCTCGGTGCGACCGGGGCCGGTCAGCCCGGCCCAGGCGAGCGTGGCCACCTCGCCGGCGGCGACCCGCGGCAGCAGCCGGGCGCAGGCCTCGGCGGACCGCTGGCGAGCAGCGTCTCGGCGACCACGAGGGAGGCGAGCAGCGGGCTGGGCGCCAGGCAGCGCCCCAGCTCCTCCAGCACCACGCAGGTCTCGAACGCCGAGGCCCCGGCCCCGTCGTGCTCCTCGGGCACCGCCAGCGCGGCCACCCCGACCTGCTCGCAGAGCACCTGCCACAGGGCGGGGTCGTGGCCGGCCGGCGAGTCGGCCGCGGCGCGGACGGCGCCGCTGTCGCCCGCCTGGCCAGCAGCGCGCGCAGCGTGGCGGCGAGCTCGGTCTGCTCCTCGCTGAGCCCGAGCTCCATCAGGACACCGCCCCGCGCTCGGCGACGAGCGCGGCCAGCACCCGGTCGCGGTGGAACGCGGTGGTGCCCCAGGCCGCGACGAGCGCGCGCACCTTGGTGATCCACAGGCTCAGGTCGAGCTCGAGGGTGTAGCCGATCGCGCCGTGCGCCTGGAGCGCCACCCGCGAGGCCAGGTACGCCGCGTCGGCGGCGGCCAGCTTGGCGGCCGAGACGTCGCGGCAGAAGGTGGCCGGGTCGGCCAGCGCCGCGCCGTGCACCAGCGGGCGGGCGAAGTCGAGGGCGATCCGCACGTCGGCGAGCCGGTGCTTGACTGCCTGGTAGGAGCCGATCTCGCGGCCGAACTGCCGGCGCTGCTTGACGTAGGTGACGGTGTCGGCGAGGAGTCGTTCGCCCGCACCCAGCAGCTGGGCGGCGGTGGCGAGCGCGGCGGTGTCGAAGGCGCGACCGAGGTCGCCGGCGCCCGCCTGGGGCGCCCCGTCGGGGGCGAGCGTGAAGAGGCGGCGGGTGCGGTCGACCGAGGTGTGCCGCTCGCCGGCGCTCGCGCCCACGAGCCCGCCGTCGACGACGGCGTACAGGTGGTCGGCGACGTCGGCGTCGAGGGCGTGGGGCACGTGCGGGGCCAGGGCGACGCTGCCCACCGCCCCCTCGGCCAGCGCCTCGACGACCGGGCCGTCCCCGAGCAGGACCGGCAGGAACGCCACCGACTCGACCCACGGCCCCGGCACCGCGTGGCGGCCCAGGGCCTCGAGGACCAGCACCATCTCGACGGGGCCCGCACCCATCCCGCCGGCCTCCTCCGACACCAGCAGCGCGCTCACGCCCTGCTCGGCCAGGCGCCGCCACAGCGCCAGGCCCGGGCCGGTGTCGTCGGCGGCCCAGGCGCGGGCGACACCGACGGTGCCGGCCGCGCCCAGCAGCCGCTCGAGCGAGCCGGCGAAGTCGTCCTGCTCGGGCGTGGGCACGAACCTCATCGACCGGTTCCCTTCGGCTCGCGGGGCAGGCCGAGGATGCGCTCGGCCACGATGTTGCGCTGGATCTCGTTGGTGCCGGCGTAGATCGGCCCCGACAGCGAGAAGAGGTAGCCGTCGAGCCAGGCGGAGTCGACCTCCGAGGCCGGGCCGAGCAGGTCGAGGGCGCTCTCGTGCAGCGCGATGTCGAGCTCGGACCAGAAGACCTTGTTGACCGAGCCGGCGGCTCCCATGTCGCCACCCCCGGCCAGCCGGGTCACGGTGCCCCAGGTGTAGAGCCGGTAGGCCTGCGCCCGGACCCAGGCGTCCACGACGCCCGCGGCGGCCGAGGGCACCTCCTCGCCGTGCTCGCACCACAGGCCCACGAGCCGGTCGGCGGCGGCGCAGAACCGGCCGGGGGAGCGCAGCGAGAGCCCGCGCTCGTTGCCGGCGGTGCTCATCGCCACCCGCCACCCGTCGCCGGGTGCGCCCAGCACGTCGGAGTCGGGCACGAACACGCCGTCGAGGAAGATCTCCGCGAAGCCCGGCTCACCGTCGAGCTGCGCGACCGGGCGCACGGTGACGCCCTCGGCGTCGAGCGGGAAGAGGAAGTAGGTCAGGCCCGCGTGCCGCTGGGCCTGCGGGTCGGAGCGGAACAGCCCGAAGCCCCAGTCGGCGTACGACGCCCGCGACGACCAGGTCTTCTGCCCGTCGAGCACCCAGCCGCCACGGGCCTCGTCGCGCCGCGCGGTCGAGGTCAGCGAGGCCAGGTCGGAGCCCGCCCCGGGCTCCGACCAGGCCTGCGCCCACACCTGCTCGCCGGTGGCCATCGAGGGCAGGAAGCGGCGCTGCTGCTCGGGGGTGCCGTGCTCGAAGAGGATCGGGGCCAGCAGGAAGATCCCGTTCTGGGAGACCCGGCCGGGTGCGCCGGCGCGGTAGTACTCCTCCTCGAAGACCACCCACTCGACCAGCGAGGCGCCGCGGCCCCCGAGCTCCTCGGGCCACGACACGACCGACCAGCGCGCCTCGGCGAGCCGGGCCTCCCACTCCTGGTGGGCGCGGAAGCCCGCCTCGGTGTCCATCGACGGCAGCGGGGTCGTCGGCACGTGCGCGGCCAGCCACGCCCGCGCCTCGGCCTGGAAGGCCCGCTCGTCGTCGCTGAGCGTCAGGTCCATCGGTCGTCCTTCGTCGTCGTGCGGGCTCGCAGCTCGGCCTTGAGCACCTTGAGGGAGGCGTTGCGGGGCAGCTCGTCGACGAGCTCGACGTGGCGCGGCACCTTGAAGTTCGCCAGCCGCTCGCGCAGGAACGCCTCGACGTCGTCGGGGGTCAGGTCGTGGCCGGCCCGGGCGACGACGTACGCCGCCCCGACCTCGCCCATCCGCTCGTCGGGGACCCCGACCACCGCGGCCTCGACCACGCCGTCGAGGCGGGCCAGCACGGCTTCGACCTCGGCGGGGTAGACGTTGAAGCCGCCGCAGATGTACATGTCCTTGAGCCGGTCGGTGATGCGCATGTTGCCGTCGGCGTCGACGGTGCCGAGGTCGCCGGTGTGCAGCCAGCCGTCGGGCTCGACCGCCTCGGCGGTGGCCTCGGGGTCGTCGAGGTAGCCCAGCATCACCATCTCGCCGCGCAGCTGGATCTCGCCGACCTCGCCCGGGCCGAGCGCGGCGCCCGACTGCGGGTCGACGACCCGCATCTCGACCCCGTCGACGACCCGGCCGTTGGTGGTGCCGATGACCTCGTCGGGGTCGCCGGGGCGGCACATCGTGGCGACCACGCACTCGGTCATGCCGTAGGCCGGGACGACCAGCTCGAAGGAGAGCTCGTCGAGCATCCGCTCGATCAGCCGCGGCGGGATGCTGGCCGAGCCCATGTTGGCCAGCCGCAGCGACGAGGTGTCGGTCGTGGGGAACGACGGCGACTCCAGCAGCGAGTGGAAGATCGTCGGGGCGCCGGGGCAGATCGTGAGCCGCTCGCGCTCGATCATCGCGAGCACCCGCTCGGTGTCGAACGCCGCCACCGGGTGGAGCGCGCAGCCGGTCAGCAGGCTCGAGACGATGCCGACCTTGTAGCCGTAGGAGTGGAAGAACGGGCTGATCACCAGGTAGCGGTCCTCGGCGGTGACCCGGCAGGTGCTGGTCCAGCGCTCGGCGGCCAGCAGCGTCTGGCGGTGCGCGGTCAGGACCCCCTTGGAGCGCCCGGTGGTGCCGGAGGTGAAGAGGATGTCGGCGACGTCGTCGGGCCCCACGCCCGCCACGCGTGCGTCGAGGTCGGCGTCGGTGACCTGCGCGCCCAGGCCCGCGAGGTCGTCGTACGCCGTGGTGGAGGGCGGGGCCTCACCGTCGCCGACGACCACGACGGCCGCCTGCTCGTCGAGCCCCGGCAGCGCGGCGCGCAGCTCGGCCACCTGGGAGCGGCCCAGGAACCCGTCGGCGACCACGCAGACCCGGGCCCGCGAGCGGGCCACGACGTCGGCGACCTCCTCACCGCGGTAGCGGGTGTTGACCGGCACCAGCACCCCGCCGGCGTACGTCGTCGCGAGGCCGGCGACCACCCAGCGCCAGCTGTTGGGCGCCCACACGCAGACCCGGTCGCCGGGGCGCAGGCCCAGGGCGAGGTAGCCGCGGGCGGCGGCGCGCACCGCCTCGTGCAGCTCGGCGAAGGACAACGACGTCTCGCCGTCGACCACGGCCGGGCGCTCGGGGTGCTCCCGGGCGACCGCCCGGAGGGCCGCGGGCATGGTCGGGGGGTGGGCCACCGGGGCGCTCCTCTTCTCGGGCTGACCTGGACCAAACAAGTGCTTGGTAGGCTACCGTAGCGCCTGGTCGCTGAGAGGAGAACCATGGACCTGAGCTACTCCGCCGAGGAGCAGGCCTTCCGCACCGAGGTGCGCACGTGGCTCGGCGACCACCTCACCGGCGACTTCGCCGCGCTCAGGGGCCTCGGCGGCCCCGGCCGCGACCACGAGGCCCACGACGAGCGGCTGGCCTGGAACCAGCACCTCGCCGCCCACGGCTGGACCGCGCTGGGCTGGCCGGTCGAGCACGGCGGCCGGGGCCTCAGCCTGATGCAGCAGGTGATCTTCCACGAGGAGTACGCCCGCGCCGACGCCCCCGCCCGGGTCAACCACCTCGGCGAGGAGCTGCTCGGGCCCACCCTCATCGCGTTCGGCACCCCCGAGCAGCAGCAGCGCTTCCTGCCGCCGATCGTCGCGGCCACCGAGCTGTGGTGCCAGGGCTACTCCGAGCCCGGCGCCGGCTCCGACCTCGCCAACGTCCAGACCCGCGCGCGCCTCGAGCCCGGTCCCGACGGCGAGCAGTGGGTGGTCGACGGGCAGAAGGTGTGGACGTCGCTGGCCCACCTCTCCCAGTGGTGCTTCGTCCTGGCGCGCACCGAGCCCGGCTCGCAGCGCCACGAGGGGCTGTCGTTCCTGCTGGTGCCGCTCGACCAGGAGGGCGTCGAGGTGCGCCCGATCGATCAGATCACCGGCGGCTCGGAGTTCAACGAGGTCTTCCTCACCGGCGCCCGCACCGACGCCGCGATGGTCGTCGGCGAGCCCGGCCGCGGCTGGGGCGTGGCGATGGGCCTGCTCGGCTTCGAGCGCGGCGTCTCGACCCTGGGCCAGCAGGTCGGCTTCGCCCGCGAGCTCGAGACCGTCGTCGAGCGCGCCCGCGCCAACGGCTCGTACGACGACCCGGTGCTGCGCGACCGCCTCGCGCAGGCCACCGTCGAGCTCGAGGTGATGCGGGTCAACGCGCTGCGCGGGCTCTCCGCGGTCACCGCCGGCTCCGACTCCGCCGCCGGCGGCGGGGCCGCCTCGATCGCCAAGCTCGTCTGGGGCGGCTGGCACCGCCGGCTCGGCGAGCTCGCGATGCAGGTCGCCGGCGCCGACGGGCTCACCGCGCGCGGGGCGGCGTACGACCTCGACCCGCACCAGCGGCTCTTCCTCTTCAGCCGCGCCGACACGATCTACGGCGGCAGCGACGAGGTGCAGCGCACCATCCTCGCCGAGCGGGTGCTCGGCCTGCCCCGCGAACCCCGACCCACGACCCCGACCACCTCGACGCAGGGAGCCCGATGACCGCCGAACGCCCCGAGCAGCCGGTGCCCGACTACGTGCCCGGCCACGACCTGCTGGCCGGCAAGGTCGTGGTGGTCACCGCCGCGGCCGGCGCCGGCATCGGCGCCGCCGTCGTGCGCCGCGTGCTGGAGGAGGGCGCGCGTGCGGTCGTCTTCAGCGACACCCACGCGCGACGGCTCGCCGAGGCCGAGGAGGCGCTGGCCGCCGAGTTCGGCGCCGACCGGGTGCGCCAGCAGGTCTGCGACGTCACCGACGAGGCCCAGGTCGCCGCGCTGCTCGACGTGGCCGACGGGCTCGGCGGCGTCGACGTGATGATCAACAACGCGGGCCTCGGCGGCACCGCCTCGGTGCTCGAGATGACCGACGAGCAGTGGAGCCGGGTCCTCGACATCACCCTGACCGGCACCTTCCGCTGCGTGCGCGCGGCCGGGCAGCGGATGGTCGCCGCCGGCACGCGCGGCGTCATCGTCAACAACGCCTCCGTCATCGGCTGGCGCGCCCAGGAGGGCCAGGCGCACTACGCCGCCGCGAAGGCCGGGGTGATGGCGCTGACCCGCTGCTCGGCCGTCGACCTGGCCCCGCACGGCATCCGTGTCAACGCCGTGTCGCCCAGCCTGGCGATGCACCCGTTCCTGGCCAAGGTCACCTCCGACGAGCTGCTCCACGAGCTCAAGCAGCGCGAGGCCTTCGGCCGCGCCGCCGAGCCGTGGGAGGTCGCCAACGTGATGGTCTTCCTGGCCAGCGACTACGCCTCCTACATGACCGGCGAAGTCGTCGCCGTCTCCAGCCAGCAGGCCTAGGAGACTGGACCCATGAGCACCGAGCCGTCCACCGCCCCCACCCGTCGTACCGAGCTGCTGGGGATCGCGGCCGGGCTCTTCGCCGAGCGGGGCTTCAAGAACACCACGGTGCGCGACATCGCCGAGGCCTCCGGCATCCTCTCGGGCAGCCTCTACCACCACTTCGACTCCAAGGAGTCGATGGTCGACGAGATCCTCTCGACCTTCCAGGAGGAGCTCTTCGCGGCGTACGACGCCGTGCTGGCCAGCGACGACGACGCGCGCACCAAGATCGACCGGGCGGTGCGGCTGTCGTTCGAGGCGATCGACCAGCACCCGCACGAGGTCGCGATCTTCCAGAACGACGCCGGCTACCTCGGCGGCTTCGAGCGCTTCGGCTACCTCGCCGAGCGCAACGCCCAGTCGCGCGGGGTGTGGGTCGCGCTGCTCACCGAGGGCGTCGAGAGCGGGGCGCTGCGCGACGACCTCGACATCGAGCTCACCTACCGCTTCATCCGCGACACCGTCTGGGTGGCGGTGAAGTGGTACCGCCCCGGCGGGAAGCACAGCCACGTCGAGATCGCCGACCAGTACCTCACGATCCTGCTCGACGGGATCTCCACCGAAAGGCCCTGACATGCCCGAGTCCTACATCATCGACGCCGTGCGCACCCCGGTCGGCAGGCGCGGGGGAGCCCTGGCCGGCGTGCACTCCGCCGACCTGGCCGCGCACTCGATCGCCGCGCTGGTGCGGCGTACCGGGATCGACGCCGGCGCCGTCGACGACGTGGTCCTGGGCTGCTGCGACACCATCGGCTCGCAGGCCGGCGACGTGGCGCGCACCGCCTGGCTGGTCGCGGGCCTGCCCGACCACGTGCCGGGCGTGACCATCGACCGCCAGTGCGGCTCCTCGCAGCAGGCGGTGCACTTCGCCGCGCAGGGGGTCATGTCCGGCACCCAGGACCTCGTGGTCGCCGGCGGCGTGCAGAACATGTCGGCGATCCCGATCTCCGCGGCGATGCTGGCGGGGCAGCAGTACGGCTTCTCGACGCCGTTCGCCGAGTCGCCCGGGTGGCAGGCGCGGTACGGCGACCAGGAGGTCAGCCAGTTCCGCTCGGCCGAGATGATCGCGGAGAAGTGGGACATCAGCCGCGAGGAGATGGAGGCCTTCGCGCTGGCCTCCCACGACCGCGCCCGCACCGCCATCGCCGAGGGCCGGTTCAAGGACGAGATCGAGCCGGTCACCCTGCCCGACGGCACCGTCGTGGACACCGACCAGTGCCCGCGCGAGACCTCGCTGGAGAAGATGGCCGGCCTGCAGCCGCTGGCTCCCGGGGGCCGGATCACCGCGGCGGTCGCCTCGCAGATCTGCGACGGGTCCGCGGCGCTGCTGCTGGCCTCCGAGGCCGCCGTGGCCCAGCACTCGCTGACCCCGCGGGCGCGGGTGCACCACCTCTCGGTGCGCGGCGACGACCCGGTGTGGATGCTCACCGGCCCGATCCGCGCCACCGAGCACGCGCTCGCGCGCACCGGCCTCGGGATCGACGACATCGACCTCTTCGAGTGCAACGAGGCCTTCGCCTCGGTCGTGCTGGCGTGGATGAAGGAGACCGGCGCGCCCCACGACAAGGTCAACGTCAACGGCGGCGGCATCGCCCTGGGCCACCCCATCGGCGCCACCGGCGCCCGCCTGATGACCACCATGCTGGGCGAGCTCGAGCGCACCGGCGGCCGCTACGCCCTGCAGACCATGTGCGAGGGCGGCGGCCAGGCCAACGTCACCATCATCGAGCGCCTGGGCTGACCCGGCCCATATCTCGCGCTGACCCGGCGCAGATCTCCCCCTGACCCGGCGCATGTCTGCGGCGCGGAGATTCGCGCCGGGTGGGCGTGAGATCTGCGCCGGGTGGGCGCGAGATCTGGGACTGGTCAGCGCAGGTGGGTGGCCGTACGACGCAGGCAGGCGACCGCCTCGGTGACGACGCGGTCGACGAGCTCCTCGCAGGTGGGCAGGTCGTCGAGGACGCCGACGACCTGGCCGGAGGCGAGGACGCCCGCGGAGGTGTCGCCGTCGACGAGGCCGGCCTTGAGCATCATCGGGGTGTTGGCGGCCAGGGTCATCTGGGCCAGCGTGCGGCCCTGGGTCTTCCTCATCGCCCGGCCGTCCCGGGCCAGGTCGAGCCACGTCATGCCGCTGGTGCGCTTGAACTCCAGGGTGCGGCGCACGGTGGGGCCCAGCCGCTTGACCGCGCTGGTCTCCTCGATCTCCTCGACCAGCGGGGTGCGCAGCATCCGGTGCGGCATCCCGTCGACCTTCGCGGTCACGACGGTGCCGTTGACGTCGTGGGAGAGGTAGAGCTCCTTGACCGCCTGCGGCACCGCGCTGTCGGCGGTGAGCAGGAAGCGGGTGCCCATCCCGATGCCGGCGGCGCCGTACGACAGGGCGGCCGCGAGGCCGCGGCCGTCGAAGAACCCGCCGGCGGCGACGACCGGGATGTCGACGGCGTCCAGCACCGTGGGCAGCAGCAGCGTGGTGGGCACCGAGCCGGTGTGGCCGCCGCCCTCGCCGCCCTGGATCATCACCGCGTCGGCGCCCCAGGAGGCGACCTTCTCGGCGTGGCGCGGCAGCCCCACGGACGGCATCACCACGATGCCGTGGTCCTTGAGCTTCTTGATCAGGTCCTGCTTGGGCGCGAGCGCGAAGGAGGCGACCCTGACGCCGTGCCTGATCAGCAGGTCGCAGCGGTCGGCGGCGTCGCCGGCGTCGGCGCGCAGGTTGACGCCGAAGGGCTGGTCGGTGCGGCCCTTGACCTCGACGATCGCCCGCTCGAGCTCCTCGTGGGTCATCGTGGCGCTGGCCAGGATGCCCAGGCCGCCGGCGTTGGCGGTGCCGCTGACCAGGCGCGGCCCGGCGACCCAGCCCATGCCGGTCTGCACGACCGGGTGGCGCACCCCGACCAGCTCGGTCAACGGGGTGCTCAGCTGCTGCTCGATCACGACGTCGCCTCCCGGACCACCGGCTTGACCTCGCGGTCGCGCAGCGTGCGGGGGTCGAGCACCTCGCGCACCAGCACGAGCTCCTCGGCCGTGGGGGAGCGGGTCTCGGGCACCTCGGCCGGCACCTCGAGCTCGAAGCCGGTGGCGGCGCGCACCTCGTCGACGCTCACGCCCGGGTGCACCGAGAGCAGCCGCACCGTGTCGTCGGCGCCCTTGACGTCGAGGACGGCGAGGTCGGTGACGATGCGGTGGATGTCGTTGTACCTCGCCGCCGCGGGGCCGGCCGCGGCCGCGCGGCGCGGACCCACGCCCGAGACGACGTCGACGGCCTCCACGAACACGCGCGGCGAGTGCCGCGGCACCCAGTACGACGTGCGGTTGTTGACGGTGTTGCCCGGCGCGCCGCGCGAGCCGAGCAGCTGGCGGGTCGGACGGTCGAAGTCGCCGATGGCGGAGATGTTCTGGTTGCCGTGCCGGTCGACCTGGGTGGCGCCCATCATCACGTGGCGCGGGCCGTTGGCGACGATGTCGAAGACCTTGCGGAAGGGGATCCAGCCCTCGACCACGTCGGCCTTGGCGAACAGCGGCGGCACCCCGGCCAGGAACAGCGACTCGCCGTCGGAGATGACCAGGTCGGGGTTGGAGGTGAGCTTGGCCAGGCGCACGCCCAGCATCGGCAGCATCCCCATCGGGCTGGCGAAGATCTCGCCGTCGTCGGCGAACGCGTCGGCGATCGCTGCGGCGCACACCTCGGCGCGGGTCGGCTCGCTCATGCCTGCTCCTCCTCGGCGAAGGCCGCGACCGCGGCCTGGTAGGCGTCCTCGTCGCCGGCGAGGAAGCGCTGCTCGAAGGCCGCCCAGTCCTCGTCGGAGCCCGACGCCGCGGCGGCGTACGCCTTCTGGAAGCGCTCGTCGCGCTCGTAGTCGGGGGTGCAGGTGGTGAAGTGCGCGCCGTGCGGGGTCTCGACGACGCCGGTGACGAGCATCCGGCTCAGCAGCAGCCGCTGCACCGGGGTGTCGACGGTCAGCCCGGCGGTGTCGACGACCTGCTCGACGCTGACGTAGGCGCGGTCGGCGGCCATGCAGAACAGGTCGTCGAAGTAGGGGTCGGGCCCCAGGTACGTCGCGTTGCCGTGCTTGTCGGCCCGGTTGAGGTGGACCAGCGCGACGTCGAGGCGCAGCGCCGGGACGGCCACCAGCTCCTCGTGCACGCCGTCGGGGTCGGCGTACGGGCTGGTGACCGTGGTGATGTCGGGGTTGTGCACCAGCACGTCGGAGCCGAGCCCGGCCCGCACCGGCAGGAACGGCAGCCGCTGGGCGGCCGCGCGCAGCCCGGTCTGGAACATGCCCTCGTCGAGCTCGACGACCTCGGGGACGGTGCCCTCCTGGCGAGCCTTCTGGAAGTTGGGCTCCAGCGGCACCGAGTCGAGGGAGACGAAGGCGTAGACGAGGCGGCGCACCTTGCCGGCGCGCAGCAGCAGGCCGACGTCGGCGCCGCCCCAGCTGACGATCGTCAGGTCCTTGAGGTCCGAGCGCAGGATGGCGCGCACCAGCGCCATCGGCTTGCGCCGCGGGCCCCACCCGCCGATCCCGATGGTCATGCCGTCGCTCAGCTCGGCGACGACCTCGTCGATGCTCATCCGCTTGTCGCGGGGGCTGCGCCCGGCGCTCATCGGCGTCCCGTCCCAGCCCGCTGGCCTGCCTTGTCGGTGCCCGCGAAGCCGTCGCGCAGCTCGTCGGCCACGCCGGCGAGGTTGAGCTCCATCGTGAAGCCCTGCTCGAAGCGGTAGCTCCTGTTGACGTCGACCGGGTCGATGCCGTTGAGGGCCTCCTTGGCCGCGCGGATGACCCGGGTGTCCTTGGCGGCGATCTCGCCGGCGACGGCCAGGGCGGCGTCGTCGAGCCGCTCGCGGGGGACGACCTCGAGGACCGAGCCGTGCTGCACCAGCTCGGCCGCCCTGATGGTGCGGGCGGTGAAGTAGAGGGTCCGCATCAGGTGCTGGGGGACCAGGCGGGCCATGTGGGTCGCGGCGCCGAGCGCCCCCTGGTCGACCTCGGGCACCCCCAAGTAGGCGTCCTCGCTGGCCACGACGCAGTCGGCGTTGCCGACCAGGCCGACCCCGCCGCCGAGGCAGTGCCCGTGCACGGCGGCGACGACCGGCACCGCGCACTCGTAGACGGCCTTGAAGGCGGCGTAGCAGCCCTTGTTCGCGCCGATCAGCGCGTCGAAGCCGGTGGAGTGCTGCATCTCCTTGATGTCCACGCCGGCGTTGAAGCCGCGGCCCTCGGCGCGCAGCACCACGACGTGGGTGGCCAGGTCGCGCGAGGCCTCGTCCAGCGCGGCGGCGACGTCGTACCAGCCCTGCACCGGCAGCGCGTTGACCGGCGGGTGCTCCATGGTGACGACGCGGACGCCGTCCTCGCGGAGCTCGGAGGTGATGCCCATGAAGTGCCTCTCCTGCAGACGACCTAGCATTTGCTTGGTACCCTAACACTTGCTTGGTCCGCCTCGCCCGCCCCGACCGAAGGACATCGATGAGCATCAGCCTCGACCTGACCGGCCGGGTCGCCCTGGTCACGGGTGGCAGCAAGGGCATCGGCCGCGCCATCGCCGAGACGTACGCCGCCGCGGGAGCCCGGGTCGTGACCTGCGCCCGGTCGGGGGCGGCGCCGCTGGCCGGCACCCGGCACACCACCTGCGACGTGCGCGACCCCGAGGCGGTCGAGGCGATGGTCGCGGAGGTCGCGGCCACCGAGGGGCGCCTCGACGTCGTGGTCAACAACGCCGGGGGCGCGCCGTACGCGCTGGCCGCCGACGCCTCGCCGCGCTTCCACGCCAAGGTGCTCGACCTCAACCTGCTCGCACCGCTGCTGGTCGCCCAGGCCGCCAACCGCGTGATGCAGGCCCAGGAGGGCGGCGGCGCGATCGTCACCATCTCCTCGATCAGCGCGCTGCGGCCCTCACCGGGCACCGCCGTGTACGGCGCCGCCAAGGCCGGCGTCGACTCGCTCACCGCCTCGCTGGCCGTCGAGTGGGCCCCGAAGGTGCGGCTCAACTCGATCAACGTGGGGCTGTGCCGCACCGAGCTCACCGACGACCACTACGGCGGCGACGCGCAGGTCGCCGCCATCGAGGCCACGATCCCGCTGGGCCGGATGGCCCGCCCCGAGGAGGTCGCGGCGGTCGCGCTCTTCCTCGGCTCCGACCTGGCCTCCTACGTCAGCGGCGCGACCATCGCCTGCCACGGCGGCGGCGAGCCGCCCGTCTTCCTCAGCGCCCTCGCCGGCGCCTGACCCCCGCCCGCCCCCCCCTCCACCTGACCCCCACCCGCCCCCGCACCAGGACCATCAGCAGCAAGGAGCACCACCGTGACGAAGATCCTCGGCGGCCGCGTCGCCGTCGTGACCGGCGCCGGGCGCGGCATCGGCCGCGCCCACGCCCTCGAGCTCGCCGCCCAGGGCGCCGCCGTCGTGGTCAACGACTTCGGCGTCTCGCTGTCGGGCGAGGGGGAGGACGCCGCGAGCCCGGCCGAGCAGGTCGTGGCCGAGATCGAGGCGGCCGGTGGCCGGGCGGTGGCCAACGCCGCCGACGTCGCCGACTTCGAGCAGGCCGAGGCGATGGTGCGCCAGGCGATCGACACCTTCGGCGGGCTCGACGTCCTCGTCAACAACGCCGGCTTCGTGCGCGACCGGATGCTGGTCAACACCTCCGAGGAGGAGTGGGACGCCGTCGTGCGGGTGCACCTCAAGGGCCACTTCGCGCCACTGCGCCACGCCGGCGCCTACTGGCGCACCGAGGCCAAGGAGGGGCGCCGGCGCGAGGCCCGCGTCATCAACACCTCCTCGGGCGCGGGCCTCCAGGGCTCGATCGGGCAGACGACGTACTCGGCGGCCAAGGCCGGCATCGCCGGGATGACCCTGGTCGCCGCCGCCGAGCTGGGTCGCTACGGGGTCACCGTCAACGCGATCGCGCCGGTCGCGCGCACCCGGATGACCGAGGGCGCCTTCGACACCTCCGCGATGCCCGACCCGGCCGACAACTCCCCGGTCGTGGCCTGGCTGGCCTCCGTCGAGGCCGGCGACGTGACCGGTCGCGTCATCGAGATCGAGGGCGGCAGGGTGACGGTCGAGAACGGCTGGACCCACGGCCCGGCCGCGGACCTCGGCCGGCGCTGGGAGAGCGCCGAGGTCGGCGACCGGTTGCGCGCACTGCTCGCCCAGGCCCCGCGCCCCGAGCCGGTGTACGGCGCATGAGCGGCGCCGACCACGAGGAGCCAGGCGGCCGGGCCGAGCAACCGCGCACCGACGTCGACGCCGCGACCGTCGCCGCCGCCGGCGACCGGCTGGTGCAGGCGCTGCGCAGCCTCACCCCCTGCGCGCCGGTGCGCGACCTGATCGGCGCCACCGACGTCGCGGCGGCCTACCTCGTGCAGGAGCACCTCAACGCCAGCCGGGCAGCGGCCGGGGCCCGGGTCGTGGGCCGCAAGATCGGGGCGACCTCGCAGGCCGTGCAGACCCAGCTCGGCGTCGACCAGCCCGACTTCGGCGTGCTCTTCGACGACATGGGCTTCGAGGACGGTGCCGACATCCCGCTCGAGCGGCTGCTGCAGCCGAAGGTCGAGGCCGAGGTGGCGTTCGTGCTGGGCGAGGACCTCGCCGAGGGCCCCCTCGACGTCGCGCAGGTGCGGGGCGCGGTGGCGCACGCCGTGGCCGCCATCGAGATCGTCGACTCGCGCATCGCGGGCTGGGACATCTCCTTCGCCGACACCGTCGCCGACAACGCCTCCTCGGGCCTCTACGTGCTCGGCTCGCAGCGGCGCACGCTCGACGAGGTCGACCCCGTGGGGGTGACGATGTCGCTGCGCATCGACGGTGCGGAGGTCTCCACCGGCACCGGGGCGGCCTGCCTGGGCGACCCGCTGAACGCGGTCGCCTGGCTGGCCCACCAGGCCCGGCTCTTCGGCGCGCCGCTGCGCGCCGGGCAGGTCGTGCTCTCGGGCGCGCTGGGCCCGATGCGCCCCGTCGAGGCAGGCTCCACGGTGGTGGCCGAGATCAGCGGTCTGGGCAGCGTCACCGCCCGCTTCGCCGGCTGACCCGCGCCGGCCGCACGCCGGCGTCGTACCCCAGACGGGTGACGCGCCGCACGGCGATGCGCCGCCTCGTCGGGGCGCGCGGTACCGTGGAGGGGCAGCCGGGTGCAGATCCGGCTGCGACCAGCACCGATCCCGGCACCGACGCCGTCGTCGCGGGCCCACGGACCTCGAGGCTCATCTCCACGATCCCCGGTCCCGCCCATCGCCTCGCTGTCGCCGCCGGGACGTGCTGGACGCGTCGTGCTCGTGTGCGCCAGCAGGCTCCACGAGGCGGTGCACGCCCGGGTGCACGCAGCCGCGGACGGTGGTGAGCAGCCCCGCCGCGCGAGGGCACCGGTGTCACTCCAGAGGAGGAGCTTGTGGCTCAACGAGGCCAGCGTCGATCCGGCGGCGCCCGCACCGCGCCGCGCGCGCAGCGGCGCACCCGCGACCTCGACAACGAGGGCATCATCCCCGTGCTGGCGAAGGCCGTGCGCGAGGTCGAGGGCGCGGTCCAGCGCGGCGCCGTGCGCCCCTCGGTGCGCACCAAGTTCCAGGTGGTGGCCCACCTCGTGCGCGAGGAGCGCGCCCGCATCAAGGCCGACGAGGAGACCTCGGAGGGCCAGAAGGCCGCCCAGCTCAAGCGGCTCGACGGGGTCGCGACCATCCTCGCCAAGACCTCCACCCGCGAGACCAGCCTGCTCGCGCTGCTCGCCGAGGACGCTGACTTCTCGCACTCCGCGCGCGAGCTCAAGGCCGAGATGCAGCGCGCGGCCGGCCTCGAGGTCGAGGTCGAGAAGCCCGCCCCGACCCCCGAGCCCGGCGCCGAGGCGGCCGTCGACCGCCGCGTCGTGCCGCCCTCGGTGGTCTCGCGCCAGCTCTCCAACCCCTTCCTCGTGCCCGACTTCGGCATCGCCGAGGCGACCCGCCCCCGCACCGGCCGGCTGGCCGGCTGGGAGCTCCTCGGCCCGCTCTTCCGCTCCTTCGAGTACGCCGGCGGCGGCGCCCCGGCGTGCATGCAGATGCCCGACCCGTCGGCGTACCGCGCCCCCGAGGGCATGCAGCTGATGCCGCACCAGGCGCAGCTGGTCTCCGCGGCCGCCGCCGGGCACCGCAGCTTCCTGCTCGCCGACGAGCCCGGCCTCGGCAAGACCGCGCAGGCGCTGCTCGCCGCGCAGGCCGCCGACGCCTACCCGCTGCTCTGCGTGGTGCCCAACGTGGTCAAGACCAACTGGGCCCGCGAGGCGGGGCTGTGGACCCCGCACCGCCCGGTCACCGTGATCCACGGCGACGGCAGCGACATCGACGGCTTCGCCGACATCGTCGTCGTCAACTACGAGGTCCTCGACCGCCACGTCGGCTGGCTGGGCGACCTCGGGTTCAAGGGGATGGTCGTCGACGAGGCGCACTTCATCAAGAACAAGACCTCCCAGCGCAGCCAGCACGTGCTCCAGCTCTCCGAGCGGATCCGTTCGCGCACCGCCAACCCGCTGCTGATGGCGTTGACAGGCACCCCGCTCATCAACGACCTCGAGGACTTCCGCGCGATCTGGCAGTTCCTGGGCTGGATCGACGACCGCAAGCCGCTCGGCAAGCTGATGGACGCACTCGAGGAGACCGGGCTGACCCCGGCCGAGCCCGCGTTCTACGGCGCCGCGCGCGCCAAGGTCATCGACATGGGCATCGTGCGTCGCCGCAAGGTCGACGTGGCCGCCGACATCCCGGCCCGCCGGGTCGCCGACCTGCCGGTCGAGCTGGACGACGCCCTGGGCCGCTCGATCCGCGACGCCGAGCGCGAGCTGGCCCGCCGCCTCGTGGCCCGCTACCACTCCGCCCTGGAGACCCGCACCTCCGGCGTCGTCGTCGAGGGCATCGACCACGAGCTCGTGCGCCGCGTGGCGACGTGGGAGCGCGAGGACACCGCCGCCGCGAAGAACGGCGAGAACGTCTTCTCGATGATGCGCCGCATCGGCCAGGCCAAGGCCGGCCTCGCCGCCGACTACGCCGCCCAGCTGGCGCGCAGCGTCGGCAAGGTCGTCTTCTTCGCCAAGCACGTCGACGTGATGGACGTGGCAGAGGAGACCTTCGCCCGGCGCGACCTGCGCTACACCTCGATCCGCGGCGACCAGACCCCCAAGGCCCGCGAGGCCGCGATCAAGGCCTTCCAGGAGGACCCCGACGTCGCCGTCGTGGTCTGCTCCCTCTCCGCCGCGGGCGTGGGGCTCAACCTCCAGGTGGCCTCCAACCTGGTGCTCGCCGAGCTGTCGTGGACCGACGCCGAGCAGACCCAGGCCATCGACCGCATCCACCGCATCGGCCAGGAGCTGCCGGTCACCGCGTGGCGCGTGATCGCCGCCCAGACCCTCGACACCAAGATCGCCGAGCTCATCGACTCCAAGGCCGGCCTGGCGGCCACGGCGCTCGACGGCTCCGACGAGGAGGTCGGCTCGTCCGCCGACGTCCAGCTCGAGGCGCTCGTCGCCCTGCTCACCGAGGCGCTGGAGGCCGAGCAGACCCGCTGACCCGACCCCTGCTCGGTCGGCCTGCGTTGGTCGAGCAGCGAGGGCCCACCCGTTGGTCGAGCAGCGCCGAGACCCGGTGGGTCCATGGCGTACGGCGGGTGCGGTGCTCGCGGGGTCTCGACGACGGTCGTCGCTGGCGCTCCTCCCTGCTCGACCAACGGTGGGTCGGCGTACGGCGACGGTGGGTCCATGGCGTACGGCGGGTGCGGTGCTCGCGGGGTCTCGACGACGGTCGTCGCTGGCGCTCCGCCCTGCTCGACCGACGGTGGGTCGGCGTCACCGCTGCGCGGGTGTGCGGCGGGCCCGGACGAGCCGGTCGACGAGCAGCACGACGGCGGCGCCGGCGACGGCGTCGAGCAGCCAGTGGTTGCCGGTCATCACCACCACGAGGGTGGTGAGGAGGGGGTAGGCCCAGACCGCGGGGCGCCAGCGGGTGGGGACGGCGCGGGAGAGGGTGAGGGCGACCCAGACCGCCCAGCCGACGTGCATCGAGGGCATCGCGGCGAGCTGGTTGGTCATCGACCCGAGGCCGCGGGGGGCCGAGGCGCTCTCGCCCCACCACCCCCAGGCGGCGGTCTGCGCCAGCACGTCGACGTACCCCGGCACCAGGCGCGGCGGAGCGACCGGCACCACCAGGTAGCACGCCAGCGCGGTCAGGGTGGCGGCGACGAGCACGGTGCGGGCGGTCCGGTAGGCCTCCGGGCGCCACAGCCAGGTGCCCAGCAGCACCAGTGCGGTGACGGCGTAGTGGGTGACCGTGTACCAGTACGACGCGGCGACGCCGACGACCACGGAGGTGGCGGTCCAGCCGTTGAGGACCGGCTCGATCGCTATGCCCAGGACCCGCTCCACCTCGAACAGGTGCTCCGCGACGCGTCGCGCGGCCGCGAGGTCGTCGGCGGCCAGCAGGCGCGAGGCGGTGTAGCCCAGGTAGAGCACGGCCAGCAGCGCGACCTCGCGCAGGGCGGGCAGCACTCGCGCGCGAGCCGTGGCCGTGGAGGTCTCGGCCCGTGTCTCGCTCATCCGTCGATGATGCGCTGCCGCCGCCGGTCGTGGCGCCCCCTTTGTGGTGGGTGTGCCGGCGGGTCGGGCTCCCACCCCGGCGCCTCTTGCGCAGACGTCACATCTGTGTTGAACTCTTCTCAAGAAACTTCAACAAGTTGTTTTACTATGAAGGAGGAGACATGGCGACGACCGAGGACACCAGCACCCAGGCCGTGGACGGCTCCCGCACCGACGAGGTGGTCGACTGGACCGACCTGGGCCGCCGGATGTGGACGTTCCTGACCGGCCGCGAGGCGGCCATCCACTACGCGTTCGAGGACATCACCGTCGAGGTGCCCCGCGACACCGGTGCGCGCGCCCCCCGCGCGACCTGGAAGGTCGACGGCCGCCTCACGATCACCACGACCGACAAGGGCGAGCCCGTGGCCCCCGTCGAGGGGCGGTAGACCGATGCCCACCCAGGTCTCCGCCGACCTGTGCTTCAGCCTGACCCGTGAGGGCCAGGACGACCTGCACGGCCACCTCACCGGCGAGGGCAGCAGGCTGACCCTCGACGTCGACGACCCCGGCGCGTTCGCCGGGGCCGGCGACGCGCCGCTGATCCGGCGGGTGGCCGACGAGCTGGCAGCGCGTGACATCGTGCTGCGGGTCGTGCAGGGCGAGACGCACCTGGTCACCCTCGGGGCGGTGCGCGCTCCCTGGTGGCAGCGTCGGCTCACCCGATCGCGGCGGATCCGCCTGGGTAGCCTCAAGGGCGCCTGGACCTCGGCCCGCTCGCGCGCCGCCGGTCGCGGCCCGCTGCTGCCGGGGCTCGAGCTCAGCCCGCCCGCGACCCTGTGGCCGCCCTTCCCGACCATGCACCCGCAGGCACGTCGACGGGTCAGCACGACCCACGACCCCGCCGGCGGCGGCAGCCCCCGTCTCGTGCTGGTGCGCGAGCAGGTCTGGGCCGGCGAGCGGCAGCCGGTCTTCTGGCTCGAGGAGACGCAGACCATCGGCTCCGACCCGTCCTGCGACATCGTGCTGCCGGGCCTGGAGCCCGTGCACGCCCGGGTGGTCCACGACGAGGACGACGAGTACTGCGTGCACGCCGTCGCCGGGCTGAGCCGGGTGCACGGTGCGCCCGTCACCGCGCCGACGCTGCTGCGCACCGGCACCCGCCTCGACATCGGTGAGCACCACCTCGTCTACTCCCGCGAGGAGTTCGCCGACCACGGGCGCCCGCACGGCGGTCGCATCGGCGGCGAGCTGGGCCACCAGGTGCCGCAGCCGCCCCGGCACCGGATGGCCGTCGCCGCGGACGGGGCCTAAGCCCATGACCGGGACGCCCCGCGGCTACAGCAGCGCCGGGCGCCCGGTGCCGAAGAGCAGGCTCTGGCGCCCCGACAGCCCGAACTCCGTGCCGACCCGCTCGCAGCGCCGCTCGCCGAGCGTGCAGGTCACCACGACGGTGCGTCCCGAGGGCCGCAGCGCGCTGCCCCGGGCGCTCGCCGCGCCGTAGAACGTCGAGTCGTCGACCCAGCCGCCGAGGTAGAAGTGGCGGTCGCCGGTCTCGACGGGGTGGGGCGTGCCGAGGGTGGCGTCGTACCAGACCCCGCGGTTGCGCTCGGCCTCGATCAGCGCGTCGCCACCCGGGGAGAGCCAGCCCTCCGCCGTGGACTGCTCGCCCGGCCCGGCGACACGCATGCCGTCGGAGGGCAGCTCGCGCAGCCGCACCGGGGTGCCGCGCTCGCCGGCCAGTGCCGGCACGCGGTCGACCAGGGTGGGCTCGGAGCCGTCGAGCGGCAGCCGGCGCACGCCCCCGGCGACCGGGTCGGCGGCGTACGCCGCGTCGGCGTCGAAGCCGAGGAAGCCCATCTCGGCGTCCTCGTAGAGGTCCTCGAGGTCGCCCATGTCCTCCTGCGCCGCGACCGGGGCGGGCACGCGCAGCACCTGCTCGCCGGTCTGCGCGTCGAGCACCACCGGCACGGCCAGGGGGGTGCCGGACTCGTCCTGGGGGCCACGGGCGGCGTCCATCAGGCCGACGTGGCGACCGTCGGGGGAGAGGGTGAGCGAGGTCGTGTCGACCTGCGCGACGCGGCGCGCGGCACCGCCGTCGCTGGACCACAGCGAGCCCTCGGCCAGGTAGTGCACGCCCCAGCGGGTCACCACGAACGCGGTCGGCGCGGGGTCGAGCTCGAGCACGACGTCGCCCACGTGCAGGGCGGGGCCGACCGCCCAGGCCGGCGAGCGGGCGTCGTACGTCGGCGAGCCGACGGGCAGCACGAACGGCGCCTGCGACTTCACCGAGGGGTCGGAGGCGTCCTCGTGGCAGGCGACCAGCGCGCCCAGCCCCAGCAGCGCGACCAGGGCCGCGACCGCGAGCGCACGAGGGGACGGACGGGGCACGGACCCTGTCTACGGCCCCCGAGTGGCGACGCGGTCGACCAGCGGTCACGATTGCGACACGATCCGCGGGGCGTCACTCCCCGCGGGCGTGCTCGTTGTCCGGTGGGAGGGGCCCGGAGGGGGCCCGAGGAGGGGGAGACGTGGCCAAGAGGCTGACCCAGATGGTGCTCGCGACGGTGCTGGCGGTGCTGCTGGTGCTGGCCACCACCGGGGCGAGCGGGGAGCACCCGGCCGAGAAGGTCGAGGACAACCTCGAGGGCCAGAAGGTGCGCGTCAACCTGCCGCCGACCAACGAGCCCAAGGGCGTCGTCGTCTTCTTCCACGGCCAGGGCGGCAACGTCAACGACAAGATGGAGGGCCCCTGGCTCGACGCGCTGCGCCGCGACGGCTGGGTGGTGGCCTCCTCGATGTTCCACCGCGAGGCCTGGGGCAACGCCGCCTCGACCGCCGACGCCGACCGGGTCTGGGAGTGGGCCGAGCGCCAGGGCGGCGCCGAGGTGACGATGTACCTCGGCACCTCGATGGGCGGCACCACCTCCCTCAACGCGCTGCTGCACGGCAAGGAGGCCCCGCCGTGCTGGTACGGCGTGAAGGCCGCGGTCGACATGTCCACGATGGGCAACGTCCCGGGTGCCAACGGCTTCATCCGCAAGGCGTACGGCGGCGGGCCCTACCCGCGCGACCGCAACCCCGTGAACACGGCGTACAAGCTCGCGCAGACCGGCACCACGTTCCGCTTCGTGGCCAGCCCCTACGACCCCTACGTGCCGTACGACGCCAACACCGGCCGGCTCTCGGCCGCGCTGCAGGGCTTCGGTGCCGACGTCAGCGTGCGCACGGTGCAGGGCCCCCACGACGACCCCTCGCACTACAGCGCCTACGACGTGGTGCGCTTCGCCAACGAGTGCGCCGCGGCGGCCGAGGCCGAGGCCAAGGGCTAGATCCAGCGGCTGAACCAGATCCGGTCGAGCCACTGCGAGTGCGTGAGCAGCTCGTTGGTGTAGACCGGCCAGAACCACGCGAAGTTCAGCAGCACCAGCACCACGAAGGAGCCGGCCGCGACCACGCCCACGGTGCGGCGGGTGCTCGGCTCGCGGGAGGGCCCCACGAGCCGCCCGATGACCATCGTGGCCGCCAGCACCAGGAACGGCAGCATGGCCAGCGCGTAGAACAGGAAGATCGGGCGGTCGTCGTAGCGCAGCCACGGCAGCCACGTCGACAGCGCACCCACGACGGGCACGCCGTAGCGCCAGTCGCGCGCGCCGATCCACAGCACCGCCGCGGCCACCAGCGCCAGGCCGGCGCCCCACCACAGCACGGGGGTGCCCAGCAGCAGCACCTGGCGCAGGCAGTCGCTGCCCTCGGGCGCCTCGCAGCCACGGGTGCCGGGCTGGATGCCGGTGTCGGCGGCGACGCCGACCGGGCGGCTGAGCAGCGGCCAGCCGAGCGGGTCGGACTGGTAGGTGTGCGTCGAGCACTCCAGGAAGTGGGTGTGAAAGACGTAGACGTCGCGGTGGTAGGACCACAACGAGCGCAGCGACTGCACCACCTCGCCCGGGCCCGAGGCGTCCGCCTGGTCGGCGGTCGCCCAGCGTGCGCCGGTGTCGGGGTCGCTCGCCACGAACGACTCGTCCTGGCACTCGCCGGTGCCGGTGAACTGGGTGTACTGCGTGGAGGAGAGGGAGCGCTCGTACTCCGCGGCGTTGACCATCCAGCCGGTCCAGGTCGCGACGTAGACGGCCAGGGCGACCACGACGAGGTGGCCGAAGGCGGGCAGCCCGTCGGCCAGCACCGAGCGCAGCACCGGTCGCCGTACGCCGAAGGAGCGACGGGCGCCGGCGCTCCACAGCCACACCAGCAGCCCGAAGGCGGCCAGCGGGAAGAGCGCGTTCCACTTGGTCCCGATCGCCAGGCCCCAGCACACGCCGCTGGCCAGCAGCCACGGGCGCCACAGCATCGCCCGCACCGGTCCCCAGGAGGCGGGGTCGGTGACAGCGCCGGGCAGCAGGCGCGCCATCCGGGCTCGGTACCAGTCGCGGTCGGCGACCAGGCAGGCCACGGCGCACAGGATGAAGAAGGACAGGAATATGTCGAGCAGCGCCAGGCGCGAGAGCACGAAGTGCAGCCCGTCCAGCATCAGCAGCAGCCCGGCCACCAGGCCCAGCCCGGTCGAGCCGGTGAGGCGGCGTCCCAGGCGCGCCATCACCACGACCATGAGCGCACCGACGACGGCCGAGGAGACCCGCCAGCCGGTGGGGTCCATCCCGACCAGCCTCTCGCCGAGGCCGATCAGCCACTTGCCGACCTCGGGGTGCACGATCATCGACGGGTCGTCCTGCCACAGCCCGCGCACCGTGCCGTCGAGGATCTGCTCGTCGGCGCCGTCGACGTAGCCGCGCACGTAGCCGTTGTTGACCAGCGACCACGCGTCCTTGGCGTAGTAGGTCTCGTCGAACTGGAACTCCGCCGGCGAGCCGAGCCGCCACAGCCGCAGGAACAGCGCGACCAGGCCGAGCCCCACGGCGGCGCTCCAGCCCACGAAGGGGTCCTCGAGCCCGACCCGGGCGCGGGCGCGGGACTGCGCCGAGGGCACCGCCCGGCCGTCGGCCGTCCGCGAGAGCGGCACCCGGTCCTCAGCCTGCGCCGACTGCGCCGACTGCGCCGACTGCTCGGCCTGCTCGGGGGCGTCGGTGCTCACGACGCGGAACTCTACGGCCCGGGCCTCAGCGCAGGCGTCGGGCGGTGAAGGTGGCGGGCGGGGCCGCGATGGCTTCCTGCGCCGCGACCAGCTGGATCTCGCGGGTGCCGGCGGCCAGGGTGGCCTCGAGGATGCCGAAGACCGAGGCGGTCGTGCGCTCGAGGGCCGCCTCGGGCGAGCCGGTGCTGCGCAGGTGGGCCAGGTAGAGCGCCGCCGTGACGTCGCCGCAGCCGTTGGGACTGATCGGCAGCAGGGGGGTGGTGACCGCCCAGGCGCCCTCGTCGGAGACCGCGACGACCTCGAGGTGGTCGGCGGGGACCTCGTCGTGCAGCACGCTGGTCACCAGCACGTCGCGGGGCCCGCACTCGCGCACGACGTCGACGGCGGCCAGCACCTCGTCGAGGGTGCGGGTGGTGCGCGCGGCGAGGAAGTCGAGCTCGAAGTGGTTGGGGGTGATCACGTCGGCGGCCGGCACGACGGTGTCGCGCATGAACTCGGGGATGCCCGGGCGCACGAACATGCCGCGGCCCACGTCGCCCATCACCGGGTCGCAGCAGTAGACCGCGGCGGGGTTGAGCTCCTTGACCCGGGCGACGGTGTCGAGGACGACCGAGCCGACGGCCGGGTCGCCCTGGTAGCCCGACAGCACCGCGTCGGCCTGACCGAGCACGCCGCGGTCCTCGATGCCGGCGATCACCTCGCGCACGTCGGCGGGGTCGAGCAGCGGCCCGCGCCAGGCGCCGTACCCGGTGTGGTTGGAGAAGTGCACGGTCAGCACCGGCCACACCTCGTGCCCCAGGCGCTGGAGCGGGAAGACGGCGGCGGAGTTGCCGACGTGGCCGTAGGCGACCGAGGACTGGATCGACAGGATGCGCACGTCGCCATTGTGGGGAGCGGGGGCGGGGAGCGAAAACCCGGCCGGAAAACTAGAACAAGTTCCACCAGTGCTCTAGTGTGGGCCCCGACACATTCCGAGGGTATGTGAGCGCCGCGCCGGTGACCGACTCCCTCGCACCGCGGCGAGCATGGAGGCTCCGATGGCCAAGCAGGCACCCAGCAACGAGGCCGACTACGTGGTGGTCGGCTCCGGCAGCTCCGGGGCGACCATCGCGGGCCGGCTGGCCCAGTCGGGCGCGAGCGTCATCGTGCTCGAGGCCGGCAGGAGCGACGAGCAGTTCCTCACCCGGAAGCCGGGCATGATCGGCCCGATGCACGCGGTGCCGCAGATCAAGCGCACCGTCGACTGGGGCTACTACAGCACCCCCCAGAAGCACATCCTGGACCGCAAGATGCCGGTGCCCCGCGGCAAGGTGCTCGGCGGGTCGAGCTCGATCAACGGCATGGTCTACGTGCGCGGCAACCGCGCCAACTACGACTCCTGGGCCGCCGAGGGCTGCACCGGCTGGGACGCCGACTCGGTCAACCGGGCCTACCGCCGCATGGAGGACTACGAGGGCGGCGCCGACGACTTCCGCGGCGAGGGTGGCCCCATCCGCGTGACCTGCAACAAGTCACCCCAGGAGGGGTCGCTGCAGTTCATCGAGGCCACCGCCGACACGGTCGGGGCCCGCGTCCTCGACGACTACAACGGCGCCTCGCAGGAGGGTGTGGGGCGGATGCAGCAGAACGCCGCCGACGGGCTGCGCTACTCCTCCGCCCGCGGCTACATCCACCACCTCGCGCCGCCGAGCCTCGAGGTGCAGTCGCAGGTACTGGCCACTCGCGTCGTCATCGAGCGCGGCCGCGCCACCGGCGTGGTCGTGCGCGACAAGGACGGCACGACGCGCACCGTCCGTGCCGCGAAGGAGGTGGTCCTCTCCGCCGGCTTCGTCGGCTCGGCCCAGCTGCTGATGCTCTCCGGGGTCGGGCACGCCCAGCACCTGCGCGACCAGGGCATCGACGTGGTCTCCGACCTCCCGGTCGGCGACAACCTGCACGACCACATGTTCCACGCCCTCACCTTCCACGCCACCTCCTCGAGCCTGCGCGGCAGCGCCCTCTTCTTCGGCAAGGGGGTGGCCAAGGAGGTGCTGCGGCCCGGGTCGACCTTCCTGGCCAACTCCGTCTTCGAGGCGGTCGCCTTCCTGCAGACCTCGCAGGCCACCGGCGGCATCCCCGACCTGCAGCTGCACCTGCTGCCCTGGGCGTACGTCTCGCCCAACCAGGACGCGCCGGTGCGCCACGACGTCGACCAGCGACCGGCCCTGACCGTGCTGAGCACGCTGATCTACCCCCGCAGCCGCGGCACCCTGCGCCTGGCCTCGGCCGACCCGGCGGCCGCACCGCTGATCGACCCGCAGTACCTCGCCGACCCCGCCGACCTCGACCTGCTCGTCGAGGGCTCCGAGATCACCCGCGAGATCTTCGCCAACAAGGCCTTCCGCGGCGCGGTGAAGGGCGAGATCCACCCCGGCTCGCAGCTGCGCGGCAGCGAGCTGCGCCAGGAGATCCTCAACCGGGCCACCTCGGTCTACCACGGGGTGGGCACCTGCCGGATGGGCGTCGACGAGCTCGCGGTCGTCGACCCCGAGCTCAAGGTGCGCGGCGTGGAGGGCCTGCGCGTCTGCGACGCCTCGATCATGCCGTCCATCACCGGCGGCAACACCAACGCGCCGGCCATCATGATCGGCGAGCGCGGCGCCGACCTCGTGCTCGGGCGGGGCTGAGCCGTGGCCCCGCAGCGACCGGCCGTCCTCACCGACGAGCTCCTGCAGCGCCTGGTGGCGCGCGTGCCGTCCACCTCCGGCGGCACCTGGAAGCTCACCGAGGTCTACACCGGTGAGCACCTCGTCGACCTGCCGCAGTCGACGCCCGCCGACATCGAGCGCGCCTTCGCGACCGCGCGCGAGGCGCAGCGCGCCTGGGCCGCCACCCCGCTGCGCGAGCGGCTGGCGGTCTTCAAGCGGGCCCACGACCTCTTCGTCGACCGGGCCCACACCACCGCCGACCTGATCCAGGCCGAGAGCGGCAAGAACCGGCGGATGGCCATCGAGGAGACCTGCGACCCCCCGATGGTGATGAGCCACTACCTCAAGCGGGCCCCGCGGCTGCTGGCCCCCCGGCGGCGCGGCGGCCCGGTGCCGGTGGTCTCGCACTCGACCGAGATCCGCCAGCCCAAGGGCGTCGTCGGGATCATCGCGCCCTGGAACTTCCCCTTCGCCACCGGCATCTCCGACGCGGTCCCGGCGCTGATGGCCGGCAACGCCGTCGTGCTCAAGCCCGACAACAAGACCGCCCTCTCGCCGCTGCACGGCGTCGCGATGCTCGAGGAGGCCGGGCTGCCGCCCGGGCTCTTCCAGGTCGTCTGCGGCGAGGGGCCCGACGTGGGGCCCACCCTCATCGACAACGCGTCGTACGTCATGTTCACCGGCAGCACCGCCACCGGTCGCACCATCGGCGAGCGGGCCGGGCGCAACCTGATCGGGGCCTGCCTCGAGCTGGGCGGCAAGAACCCGCAGATCGTGCTCGACGACGTCGACGCCGACGAGTGGGTCGCCAGCACGATGTTCGGCGTCTTCGGCAACACCGGCCAGATCTGCATGCACATCGAGCGCATCTACCTGCCCGACACCCGCTACGACGAGCTGAAGCAGAAGTTCGTGCGGGCCGCCGCGGCGCTCGACGTGCGGGCGTCGTACGACTTCGCGCCCGAGGTGGGCTCGCTGGTCTCGGTCGACCAGATGCGCCGGGTGCTCTCGCACGTCGAGGACGCCGTCGCCAAGGGCGCGAGGGTGCTGACCGGCGGTCGTCCGCGCCCCGACCTGGGCCCGGCCTTCTTCGAGCCGACCGTGCTCGAGGGCGTGACCACCGACATGGAGTGCGGCGTCACCGAGACCTTCGGGCCGGTGGTGGCCCTGCACCGCTACCGCACCGTCGACGAGGCGGTCGCGCTGGCCAACGACACCGACTACGGCCTCAACGCCTCGGTGTGGGGGCGCGACCTCCAGCGCGCGCAGGCGGTGGCGGCCCGCATCGAGTCGGGCAACGTCAACGTCAACGACTCCCTGGCCACGGCGTACGCCTCGAAGGGGACGCCGTCGGGCGGGGTCAAGCAGTCGGGCGTCGGCGCCCGGCACGGCGACCAGGGCCTGCTGAAGTACACCGACGTGCAGAACCTGGCGGTGCTCAGGAAGCAGGTGCTCGGGCCGCGACCGGGCCAGGACTACGACGGCTACGTCAAGCAGATGCTCTCAGGCCTGAAGCTGATGCGGCGCACCCGGGTGCGCTAGTCCGGGCCGGGTCGGCGCGAGATCTGCGACGGGTCAGCGCGAGATCTGCGACGGGTCGGCGGGGAGGGCCCAGTCGAGGGGTGAGCCGCCCTGCTCGACCAGCAGGCGGTCGACCTGGGAGAACGGCCGCGAGCCCAGGAACCCGCGGTGCGCCGACAGGGGCGAGGGGTGGGCGGAGGCGACCACCGGCACCGCACCGAGGTGGGGGCGCAGCGCGCCGGCCCTGGCCCCCCACAGCACCGCGACCAGCGGCCCGCCGCGGTCCGCGAGCGCCTGCACCGCGCGGTCGGTGACCTGCTCCCAGCCGAGGCCCCGGTGGGAGTCGGGCTCCCCGGCCCGCACGCTCAGCACCCGGTTGAGCAGCATCACGCCGCGCTCGGCCCAGGCCGTGAGGTCGCCGTGCGCGGGCGGCGGGTGCCCGAGGTCCGCCTCGAGCTCGCGGTAGACGTTGACCAGGCTGCGCGGCACCGGGCGCACGTCGGGGTCGACCGAGAAGGACAGCCCCACCGGGTGCCCCGGCGTGGGGTAGGGGTCCTGGCCCACCACGAGCACCCGCACCTGCGCCAGCGGTCGCTCGAAGGCGCGCAGGAGCCGCTCCTCGCCCGGCAGCCAGACCCGCCCCGCAGCCGTCTCGTCGCGCAGGAGGGCCAGCACCTGCGCCACCTGCTCCTCGACCGGCGCCAGGGCCTCCGCCCAGTCCGGGGCCACCCGGCCCTGCTCGACCAACCTGCTCAGCACGTCCACGGCCCCGACGGTAGCCACCGCGGCCGATATCCGGTGGCGCTGCCGGTGGGCGCCCGGTAGACAGGCGGCGTGCGAGAGCTCACCTACTACGTCGCCACCTCGCTCGACGGGCGGATCGCCGCCCCCGACGGCGACTTCTCGGCCTTCCCGGTGACCGGCGACCACATCGACATGGTGCTCGAGGAGTGGACCGACGCCCTGCCCGCCCCGGCGCTGGCCGCCCTGGGCCTCACCCCGCCCGCGACCCGCTTCGACGCCGTGGTGATGGGGTGGCGCACCTACGCCTCCGGCTTCCCCCACGGCGTGCACGACCCCTACCCGCACCTCGACCAGGTCGTCGTCACGCGGCGCCACCTCGACGCCGACGTGCCGCCCGGGGTCCGGCTGACCGACGACCCCGTCGGCGAGGTCGAGCGGCTCAAGGCCGCCGACGGGGTGGGGGTCTGGCTGTGCGGCGGTGGCGACCTGGCCGGCACCCTCGTCGACCAGGTCGACCGGCTGGTGCTCAAGATCAACCCGGTGCTGCTGGGCGAGGGCGCCCCCGTGCTCAGCGCGTCGTACGCCGCCCGCGGCTTCCAGCTCGACCGGGCGCGGACCTTCGCCTCGGGCGTGGTCGTGGCGGAGTACGCGCGGGCCACCTGACCCCCACCGCCATCAAGGTGAACGTGTGTCAGATTCTGGTACGCGACCTACACTGCCCGGCATGGGAGCCGAGCAGGAGCAGGACGTGGTGGACCCCTCGGTGGGGGCGGTGCGCCGGGTGCCCACCCAGCAGCGCAGCCGCCGGCGCGTCGAGGCGATCCTCGACGCCGCCGAGGAGCTGGTGCTCGACCAGGGCGTCGAGGCGCTGACCACGCGGGCCATCGCGCAGCGCGCGGGGGTGCCGGTGGCCTCGCTCTACCAGTACTTCGGCGACAAGGAGGCGGTCCTGCTCGCCCTGGCCGGGCGGGACATGGCCGAGATGGACGAGCAGGTCGCCACCGACCTGGCCGGCCTGGAGGTGCTAAGCGTGGCGGGGCTCGTGCGCAGCGCCATGGACTCCTTCGTGACCGTCTACCGGCGTCGTCCCGCCTTCGTCGAGATCTACCTGCGGGGGCGGGGCAACGCCGCCGTCGACCGCTTCGGCCGCGCCCACAACGTGCGGGTCGCCCAGGCCCTGCGCGACTTCGGCATCGAGCACGGGCTGTGCCGGCCCGACCTGAGCGCGGCCGCCGCCGAGCTGGCCGTCGAGGTCGGCGACCGCGTCTTCCAGCTGGCCTACGAGCAGGACGCCGCCGGCGACGCCGCCCTCGTCGACGAGGGGGTCGTGATGATGACGGCCTACCTCGAGCGCTACGCCACCCCTGCGGGCCTGGCGGGCGTGCCCGCCCCCCGCTGACCGGGCCCGCGCGGCCCGCTCAGGACGACGGCCGGCAGAGCCGGTCGAGGAAGGCCACCATCAGCGCCTCGCGCATCTGCGGCGTGGCCAGGTCGAGCATCGCGTTGACGTCGGCCATCCGCTCGGGCAGCGCGATCGCACCACCGGCCGCGTCGCCGCCGCCGGCCAGCCCGGCCGCGACCAGCAGCGCGTCGAGGTCGTCGTCGCCCAGCCCGGCGGGGTCGAGCGCGGCGATCACCTCGGCGACGCCGGGGTCGACGCGCACCGGCCCGAAGGCGCGGGCGGCGGCCACCGAGGCCCGCAGGGCGGCCACCAGCTCCTCGACGTGGGCGTTCGTCGCGGCGGAGAACGACAGGTGCACCGTCGCGGGCGTCCCCGCGTAGGACAGCTGCGGCTGCACGTGCCAGCCGCGCGCGGCCATCTCGTCGCAGAGCGTGAACGGGTCGAGGTCGTCGTCGGTGCCCAGCGCCAGCAGCGTCGCGTCGGGCGGGGCGACCACCCGCAGGCCCGGCATCGAGCCGACCGCCTCCGCGACCCGGTCGGTGGCCTCGAGCGCCTGGGCGGTCAGCCGCTCGTAGCCCTCGTCGCCGAGCAGCTGCACGACGCTCCAGGCGCCGGCCAGGGGCCCGCCCGACTTCGTCGACTGGAGCGTCGAGTTGAGCATCGTGTAGCCGGGCCAGCGTGCCGAGGAGAAGAGCTGGGGGCGGCGGTGCGCGCTGCTGCGGTGCAGCAGCAGCGAGGTGCCCTTGGGGGCGTAGCCGTACTTGTGCAGGTCGACCGAGACCGAGGTGACCCCCTCGACCGCGAACGACCAGGGCGGCACCTCGCGGCCCAGCCGCGCGGCGTACCCCAGCACCCAGCCGCCGATGCAGGCGTCGACGTGGCAGCGCACCCCGCGCGCCGCGGCGGCCGCCGCCACCGCCGGCACCGGGTCGACGACGCCGTGCGCGTACGACGGGGCGCTGACGACCACGAGCACGGTGCGGTCGTCGATGGCCGCGGCCATGGCTGCGGGGTCGGCGCGGTGGTCCTCGGCGGTGGGCACCACCACCATCTCGACGCCGAAGTAGTGGGCGGCCTTGTGGAAGGCGGGGTGGGCGGTGTCGGGCAGCACCATCCGCGGCCCGACCACGTCGGGGCGCGAGTCGCGGGCCGACTGCACGGCCAGCAGGCACGACTCGGTGCCGCCCGAGGTGACGGTGCCGACGGCGCCGTCGGGGGCGTCGAGCAGCCGGAGCCCGGCGGCCACCAGGTCGTTCTCCATCTGCAGCAGGCTCGGGAACGCGGTCGGGTCGAGGCCGTTGGAGCCGGCGAAGGCCGCGACCGCCTCGCGGGCCACGCGGTCGACCTCCTCGAGCCCGGAGTCGTAGACGTAGGCGAGGGTGCGCCCGGTGTGGACCGGGAGGTCCTGCGACTGCAGCCGGGCGAGCCGCTCCCGGACCTCGCCGGGGGTGCTGGGTGCCGTCGTCACGCGTCCACGTCCTTCGCATCGATGTCGTAGCGCACCAGCCAGGCCAGGCTGAGCAGGGTCAGGGCGGCCGGGAGCAGCGAGAAGCCCCACGTGATGGCCGAGACCGCCGAGTCGGGCTGCACCACGCCGCCGCCCTGGCTGGAGACGTAGCCGCCCAGCGCGAGCACGACGGCGAAGGCGGCCGGCCCCAGGGCCAGCCCCAGGGTCTCGCCGGCGGTCCACACCCCGGTGTAGACCCCGGCGCGGTTGCTGCCGGTGCGCCGGGCGTCGACGGCCGCGGCGTCGGGCAGCATCGCCAGCGGGAAGACCTGGCAGCCGGCGTAGCCGACGCCCACCAGGGCGACCGCCGCGAAGACCAGCCAGGGCGGGGCGCTGCGCGCGGTGGCGGCCAGCAGCGCGCCGCAGACCAGCACCACCGAGGCGGCCAGGTAGCCGTGCTTCTTGCCGACGCGGGCGCCCAGCCACGACCAGGCGGGGGTCAGCACCAGCGCCGGGCCCACGAAGCAGACGAAGAGGATGGTCGCCGCGCCGTCGCGGCCCAGCACCTCGCCGGCCAGGTAGTCGACGCCGGCGAGCATGCAGCCGGTGGCCAGCGCCTGCAGCACGAAGGTGGTCAGCAGCAGCCGGAAGTCGCGCGCCGCGGCGACCACCCGCAGCTGCTCGCGCAGCCCGCCCGGGCTCGGCTCGAGCACCGCGGTGGGTGCGCCGCGGGTGCCGCGGTAGGCCGCCAGGGCGCCGGTCGCGATGATCAGCGCCATCACCACGCCCATCACGCGGTAGCCGTCGCGACCGCCGACGGCGTCACGGATCAGCGGCGCGCTCGCACCGGCGACCATGATCGTCAGCGCCAGGATCGCCACCCGCCAGGTCATCAGCCGGGTGCGCTCGTCGTACGACGACGTCAGCTCGGCGGGCATCGCGACGTAGGGCACCTGGAAGAACGCGTACGCCGTGGCCGCGGCCAGGAAGCACACCAGCACCCAGCCGGTCTCCACGGCGCGGGAGTCGACGTCGGGGCCGGCGAAGACCAGCGCGAAGGTCACCGCCAGCGCCAGGCCCGCCCGCAGCAGCCACGGCCGGCGCGGGCCGCGGGGGTCGCGGGTGCGGTCGCTGATCCGCCCGGCCACGGGGTTGAGCACCACGTCCCAGGCCTTGGGGGCGAAGACGACGACGCCGGCGACCAGCGCCGCGACGCCGAGCTCGTCGGTGAGGTAGGGCAGCAGCATCAGCCCGGGCACCGTGCCGAAGGCGCCGGTGGCGACCGAGCCGGCGCCGTAGCCGAGGCGGACCCGGGTGGGCAGCGGCGCGGGCCGCGTGGCCGTGGACATGCGCCGCAGGGTATCGGCCGGCGGCGGCTCCCGTGGTGGGTTCAGCGCGACAGCGAGCGCGAGCCCTCCGAGCCGTAGCGGCGCTGCGGGTTGGCCCCGATCGAGTCCGCGCTGGGGGCCTGCGCGCGCGCTGCCGGCCTCTTCGCCGCGGTCTTCTCGGCGGCAGCCTTCTTCGCCGCGGGCTTCTTCGTGGGCGACTTCCTCGCCGCGGTCTTCTTGGCGGCGGGCTTCCTCGCCGAGGGCTCCTCGGTCGGCGTCGACCACTCCGCGATCCACGCGTCGAGCACCCGCCAGGTGCTGTCGCGCGCCGCGCGCCCGGTCAGCATGCCGAGGTGGCCGCCCGGCACGATCTCGAACCGCACGTCGGGCGAGCCGGAGAGCAGCGGGACCAGCGCCTTGACGGCCGGCACCGGGGCGATGCCGTCGTTGGCGCCGCCGAAGACCAGCACCGGCACGTCGATGCGGGCCAGGTCGATGGTCCGGTCGTCGAGCTCGAAGGTGCCGGTGCGCAGCACGTTGCCCTTGACGAAGCGGTGGTAGAGCTGGCCGAAGGTGCGGCCCGGGTAGGCCATCATGCCGGCGGTGAACCGGTCGACGGCCTCGATCTGGGCCAGGAAGTCGGCGTCGTCGAGGTGGGTGGCCAGCGCCAGCGGCTTGGTGACGAGCTTCTGGAAGGAGGAGAGCTGGAAGGCCCACTTCACCAGCGGCTTCGGTGCCCCGCCCATCGCCTGGTAGGCGCGCGTCACGGCGCCGCGCCCGGCGAGGGGGTTGAGCTGCAGCAGCGGCCGCAGCGGCGCCACGATCGGCACCAGCGAGGTGTCGATGGGCGAGCCGACGACGGTCAGCGAGGCGATCGGGAGGTCGGTGGCGTCGGCGGCGGCGAGCATCGCGAAGATGCCGCCGAGGCTCCAGCCCACCACGTGCACCGGTCGGCCGCCGGCGTGCGCCGAGACCTCGCGCACGGCGGTGGGGACCACCTCGTCGACCCAGTGCTCGATGCCCAGGTTGCGGTTGCGGAAGGAGACCTCGCCGTACTCCACGAGGTAGGTGGGGCGGCCCTCGGTGACGAAGTGCTGCACCAGCGAGCAGCCGCGGCGCAGGTCGTAGCAGGTCGAGGGGGCCGCCAGCGGCGTCACCAGCAGCACCGGGTCGCCCACCTGGCGGGTCGTGGCGGCGGGCCGGTAGTGGTAGACCTCGCGCAGCTCCCCGTCGTCGATGAGGGTGCGCGGCATCGGCCTGAGGTCGGCGACGCCGCCGTAAAGCACCTTGTGCGCCACGTTGCTGGCCGCCGACACCACCTGGTCGGGCTTGGGGATCAGGTCCACGATCCACCTCCTGCCCCGCAAACTACCCCGCGGGCCGCGGGTTACGGGTGGGCCGTGCCACCGCGTCCTGCGCGGGTCAGGAACGACGGGCCGGGCGGACGGCCTTGCCGTGGGTCTCGACGTCGGAGAGCTCGGTCATGAAGGAGTCGGCCCAGGCCGCCACGTCGTGCTGGGTGACGGTGCGGCGCATCGCCTTCATCCGACGCGTCGTCTCCTTGGAGTCGGCCTGGTAGGCCTCCAGCAGCGCGCTCTTCATGCCGTTGATGTCGTAGGGGTTGACCAGCCACGCCTGGCGCAGCTCGTCGGCTGCCCCCGCGAACTCCGAGAGCACCAGCGCGCCGTCGTCGTTGAAGCGGCAGGCGACGTACTCCTTGGCGACCAGGTTCATGCCGTCGCGGTAGGGCGTGACCACCATGACGTCGGCGGCGCGGTAGAGCGCGGCCATCTCCTCGCGCGGGTAGGAGGAGTGCAGGTAGGAGATGGCGGGGCGCCCGATCCGGCCCAGGTCACCGTTGATGCGGCCCACGAGCCGGTCGATCTCGTCGCGCAGGATGCGGTACTGCTCGACCTGCTCGCGGCTCGGCACGGCGACCTGCACGAAGACGGCGTCCTCGACGTCGAAGTGGCCGTCGTCGATGAGCTCGCTGAAGGCGCGCAGCCGGGCGAAGATGCCCTTGGTGTAGTCGAGGCGGTCGATGCCCAGGAAGATCTTGCGCGGGTTGCCCAGCGCCTCGCGGATCTCGGCCGAGCGCTCGGCCACCGCCTCGGAGCGCGCCATCTCCTCGAAGCCGGCGGCGTCGATGGAGATCGGGAACGGGCGGGCCCGCACGGTGCGCCCGTCGGGCAGGTAGACCAGGTCGCGGTGGGTCTTGTGGCCGACCCGCTGGCGCACCAGGCGCACGAAGTTCTGCGCGCCCCCGGGCATCTGGAAGCCGACCAGGTCGGCGCCGAGCAGCCCCTCGAGGATCTGGCGGCGCCACGGCAGCTGCTGGAACAGCTCGCCGGGTGGGAAGGGGATGTGCAGGTAGAAGCCGATGCGCAGGTCGGGGCGCAGGTCGCGCAGCATCTGCGGCACCAGCTGCAGCTGGTAGTCGTGCACCCACACCGTGGCGCCCTCGTTGGCCAGCGAGGCGGCGCGCTCGGCGAAGCGCCGGTTGACCGCGACGTAGGCGTCCCACCACTCCCGGTGGAACTCCGGCTTGGCCACCAGGTCGTGGTAGAGCGGCCACAGGGTGCCGTTGGAGAAGCCCTCGTAGAACCCCTCGATGTCGGCGGCGCTCATCGTCATCGGCGCCAGCTGCAGGCCGTCGTGCTCGAAGGGCTCGAGGTCCTGGTCGGTGCCGCCGGGCCAGCCGATCCACACCCCGTCGTTGGCGCGCATGACGGGTTCGATGGCGGTGACCAGCCCGCCGGGGGAGGTGCGCCAGCCCTTCGAGCCGTCGGGCAGCGCGACCCGGTCCACCGGCAACCGGTTGGCGACGATCACGAGGTCGTAGGACACGTCCCTCACCCTAGGCGGAGCCTGTTCACCCCGCGTCGCCCGGGAGGAGGGGGCCGGTGCCGGGCAGCTCCACCCCGACCTGGCGGCGTACGTCGTCGAGCTGGCCCATCAGCGCCAGCGTCTGCTCGTGCGGCACCCACGGGCTCTCGCGCAGCCCCTCGCGCACGCAGCGCGCCGCCTCGGCCAGCTCGTTGCCGTAGCCGCCGCCCACGACCGGCTCGCGCCCGGTGATGCGCAGCGGCTCGCCGGGGGTGCCGGCGTCGTCGCGGGGCACGAAGACGGCCGCGTCGGGGTGGTGGAACTGCCCCTCGAGGTGCAGGTGCCCGCGGTCGGTGGCCAGCGCGGCGGAGCGGTCGGACCACGAGGTCATCGAGGCCGACAGCGTCGCCAGCGCCCCGCCGCGGTAGCGGCCCAGCACCGCCACGTCGAGGTCGGTGCCGCGCTCGGAGAGCACGGCCTCGGCGTGCAGCCGCTCGGGCGCGCCGAGCAGCAGGTGGGCGAAGGTCAGCGGGTAGATGCCCATGTCGAGCAGCGAGGAGGCGCCGAGCGCCGGGTCGAGCAGCCGGTCGTCGGCGGGCGCGTCGACGCGGAAGCCGAGCTCGGCGCGCAGCGTGCGGGGCGTGCCGAGGTCGCCGGCGCGGACCCGGTCGACCAGCTCGCGCACCACCGGGTGGCACGCGGTCCACATCGCCTCCATCAGGAAGCGGTCGTGCTCGCGGGCCAGCGCGACCATCTCGCGGGCCTGGGCCAGGTCGAGGGTCACCGGCTTCTCGCAGAGCACGTGCTTGCCGGCCTCGAGGGCCATCCGCACGTGCTCGAGGTGCAGCGCGTGGGGCGAGGCGACGTAGACGACGTCGACGCCGGGGTCGGCGACCAGGTCGGCGTACGACGCGTGGGCGCGGGCGCCGGGCGCGTGCTCGGCCACGAACGCCTCGGCCGACTCGCGGCGCCGGGCGCCCACGGCGACCAGCTCGGAGCCCTCCACCTGCGCCAGCGCCCCGGCGACCTTGCGCGCGATCTTGCCCGTGGCCAGGAACCCCCACCGCACCGTCTGCATGGCCCCACCCTAAGGAGGTCGTACGACACGGGTGACGGCGCCGGACACGCCCGCGCGGTAATGACACGGCTGTAGTTCGCGGGGGCTACGATGGCCAGCAGCCCCACCCACCCCGTAGCCAGTCCGGAGATGCCGCATGGAGCCCCAGCGGGACGCCGCCCACGCCCAGCCCGTCACCGACGGTCCGCAGCTCAGCGAGCGCGACAGCGAGATCCTGGCCTTCGAGCGCCAGTGGTGGAAGTACGCCGGGGCCAAGGAGAGCGCGGTGCGCGAGAAGTTCGACATGAGCTCGACGCGCTACTACCAGGTGCTCAACGCCCTCATCGACAAGCCGGAGGCCCTCGAGGCCGACCCGCTGCTGGTGCGCCGCCTGCGCCGCCTGCGGGCCGCCCGCCAGCGCCAGCGCTCCGCCCGCCGCCTGGGCTTCGAGGTCTGAGCCGGTGACCACCGAGCAGCCCACCCCCGGCCGCGCCCGCACCGAGCGCGGCACCGTGCTCCCCTCGCCCGTGGTGATCCTCTCGATCATCGCGGTGGCGATGGCCGCCTTCGCCTTCGTGGCCACGCAGGGCTCCGAGCCCACCGAGCGCGAGATCACCCCCGCGGCCCGCGAGTCGACCGAGGAGCCGACGCAGGCCGCGGAGACGAAGGCGCCGAAGCCCGAGCCGACGAAGAAGCCCGCGCCGGCGATCAAGCGCGGCGAGGTCTACGTCGAGGTCTACAACAACTCCTCCATCACCGGTCTCGCCGGCCGGGCCGCCCAGCGCGCCACCGGCGCCGGCTGGCAGGTCGTGGGCGAGGACAACTGGTACGGCACCGTCCCGGCCACCACCGTCTACTTCCCGCCCAAGCTCGAGCGCGCCGCCAAGCTGCTGGCCCTCGACCTCGGCGTCGACCGCACCCTGGCCGCCACCGGGGCGATGAAGCTCGACCGGTTGACGCTGATCCTGACCGGCGAGCTCGACTGAGCGCTGCGATGGAGTTCGTCTCCGCCGCGGCCGAGAGCCGCTACGCCGCCCTGGTGCGGGCCGCCCCCGAGAGCGTGGTCGGCCTCGACTTCGACGGCACGCTCTCGCCGATCGTCGACGACCCCACCCAGGCCCACATCCACCCCGACGCCGCCAAGGTGCTGGTCGCCCTGGCCGCCCAGGTGCGTGCGGTGGCGGTGGTGACCGGCCGCCCGGCCCGCCAGGCCCTCGACCTCGGGGGTCTCGAGGAGGTCGCCGACGCGGTGCACGCCAGCGGCAAGGACCTCTTCGTCTTCGGCCAGTACGGCAACGAGCGCTGGTCCTCCGCCGAGCGGCGCATCGTCTCCCCGCGCCCGCCCGCCGGGCTGGCGACCTTCGAGCGAGAGCTGCCCCGGGTGCTGCGCGAGGCCGACGCGGCCGAGGCCTGGATCGAGGACAAGGGCCTCGCCGTCGCCGTGCACACCCGGCGCCTGCCCGACGCGGAGGCGGCCTTCGTGCGCCTCGAGGGACCGGTCGGCGAGCTGGCCCGCGCCCACGGGCTGGTGGTCGAGCCGGGGCGCAACGTGCTCGAGGTCCGCTCGCCGGGGATGCACAAGGGCCAGGCCGTGCACAGCCTGGTGGAGACCACCGGCGCCACCGGCTTCCTCTACGCCGGCGACGACCTCGGTGACGTCGAGGCCTTCGAGGCGGTCGCCGCCCACGGCCGCGGCGGGCTGTCCACCCTGCTGGTCGCCGTGGCCTCCGAGGAGCAGCAGGCGCTCGTCGAGCGCGCCGACGTGCTGGTCGAGGGCCCCGACGACGTGCTCGACCTGCTGCGGATGCTCACCGCCGACGCCGAGGCCCTGCGCGCCTGAACGTCCGCATCCTGGATGCCCGGTTCGCATGGCGAGACGGCGGCGCCTACAGTTGTCCCCAGCTCATCAAGAGGGACTGAGGGAACGGCCCGTCGACGTCCCGGCAACCGCCACGATCCTCCGCCCACCGGGCGGTCCGCACCTGCGGCCCACCTGCGCCAGCGGTTCGTGGAAACGGTGCTACATCCGGCCCGGTGCGAGAGACGCCCGGGGAAGATGAGGAGGAGGACTTCATGAGCGCTGTCATCACCGAGAAGCCGGCCCTGCGCGAGGGTGCGTTCGGCCACGCCACCGGGCTGGTCTGCCGCGAGTGCGGCCACACCGTCGAGCTCGGCCCGCACTACGCCTGCTCCGAGTGCTTCGGCCCGCTGGAGGTCGCCTACGACTTCCCGGCCGTGACCCGCGAGGAGATCGAGGCCGGGCCCGCCAACATCTGGCGCTACAAGGCGCTGCTGCCGGTGCCCTCCGACATCGAGCAGAGCCCCAACACCGAGCCCGGCTTCACCCGCCTGCTCGAGGCCCGCAACCTCGCCGCCGAGCTGGGCCTGACCAAGCTGTGGGTCAAGGACGACTCGACCAACCCCACCAACTCCTTCAAGGACCGCGTGGTCGCCTGCGCGCTGAGCGCCGCGATCGAGCTGAAGGCGAAGGTCTTCGCGTGTCCGAGCACCGGCAACCTGGCCAACGCGGTCGCCGCCGCCGGCGCCCGGGCCGGCATCAAGACCGTGGTCTTCATCCCCAGCAACCTCGAGAAGCCCAAGCAGGTGAACTCGGCGGTCTACACCGACTCGCTGGTCGCCGTCGACGGCAACTACGACGACGTCAACAAGCTGGCCTCCGAGATCGCCGGCGAGGAGGAGGGCTGGGCGTTCGTCAACGTCAACGTGCGCCCCTTCTACGCCGAGGGCTCCAAGACCCTGGGCTACGAGATCGCCGAGCAGCTCGGCTGGCGCCTGCCCGACCAGGTCGTCATCCCCGTCGCCTCGGGCTCGCAGCTGACCAAGGTCCACAAGGCCTTCCGCGAGCTGGTGCGCCTGGGCCTGGTCGAGGACAAGCCGGTGCGCATCTTCGGGGCCCAGGCGACCGGCTGCTCGCCGGTCTCCACGGCGTACAAGGGCGGTGTCGACGCGATCCGCCCGGTCAAGCCCGACACCATCGCCAAGAGCCTGGCCATCGGCAACCCCGCCGACGGCATCTACGTGCTCGACATCTGCCGCGAGACCGGCGGCGCGGTCGAGGACATCGACGACGACGCCGTGCGCGAGGGCATCCTGCTGCTGGCCCGCACCGAGGGCATCTTCACCGAGACCGCCGGCGGGACCACCGTGGGCGTGCTGAAGAAGCTCGTCGAGACCGGCCAGCTCGACACCTCGCTCGAGACGGTCGTCATCAACACCGGCATGGGCCTGAAGACCCTCGACGCCGTGGCCGACTCCGTGGGCCCGGCGGCGACCATCGCACCGTCGTACGCCGCCTTCGCGGCCACCGGCATCGCCTGAGGAGGAGCACAGCATGAGCGTGTCCGTCCGGATCCCCACGATCCTGCGCACCTACACCGGCGGTGCCAGCGAGGTGGAGGCCTCGGGGGCGACCCTGGCCGACGTCCTCGACGACCTCGAGTCGCGCCACACCGGCATCCGGGGGCGCATCCTCGACGACAACGGCGCGCTGCGCCGCTTCGTCAACGTCTACGTCGGCAACGACGACGTGCGCTTCCTCGACGACCTGGCCACCCCCACCCCCGACGGGGTGCAGGTCTCGGTCATCCCGGCGGTGGCCGGGGGCTGCTGAGCGGGCCCGGTCCACCGACCGCGCTCGTCCGCACGTCGACGAGCACCGCGTTGCCGCGCCCGTCGATGCGCACCGTCGCCACGCCGCTGGCCGTGGTGAGGGCCCGGCCGACCCGGTCGGCCTCGTCGTCGCCGGCGAACCACGACCCGATGCCGCAGTCGAGGTCCCACCCGTCGCCCTCGCAGGCCAGGTAGGGGCCCTCGGTCGGCCGCTCGCCCACCGGGGCGCCGGAGACCCACACCCCGTCGCCGGGCCGCAGCGGCAGGTACGCCGGCCCGTCGGGCACCTGCTCGCCGTGCAGCCGCAGGCCCGGGTAGTCCAGCGCCGCGTAGGCGCCCCGGAAGGGGTCGTGGGGGTCGGCGCCGGCGACCTCGAGCAGGTACTCCTCGCCGACCAGGTGCGCCGAGAGGCGCGGGGCGACCGCGACCGCGACGATCGCCAGCTGCGCCGCGGCGACCGCGACGATCCGGGTGGTGGTGCGCATGATGTGCTCCTCCCTCTCGTGGGGTCTCACAGGGGGTCTCAGAGGGCGGCCGTGACGTGGCGCCGGGCCCGGTCGAAGACCAGCCCGGTGCCGACGAGAACCAGCCCCAGCAGCAGGAACAGCCAGGCGCCCTCGAGCACCGGCGCGAAGACCGTGAAGGCCTGCAGGGTGGTGACGACCACCAGCGCGGTGGTCGCGAGGGCCACCAGCCGCCGGTCGTCGCGCAGCGTCCCGGTCGCGGCGACCGCGATGCAGGCGACCGCGCAGGCCGCGACGCCCAGCACCGCGTGGGCGACGTCGGGGCCGGTGACGACCTCCGCGTCGGCGCCGGCCTCCCAGGCCACCAGCACCAGTGCGGTGCCCAGCGCCGCCAGGGCGCCCAGCACCTCGACCCGGTCGCCGGGTCCGCCGACCAGCAGCCCCAGCACCACCAGCGCGGAGCCGACGCCCAGCAGCAGCACCAGGGCCGAGGTCGCGGGCCGCTCGCCGGCGGTGGTCCACGGCACGGCCGCCACCACCAGCGAGGCCAGCACCAGCACCAGGCCCGACTCGCGCCACACCCGGGCGAAGACCGGGAGCCCGACGCGCTCGTGCGGGGCGGCGAGCGCGAGCGCACCGACGCCGACCACGCCCAGGGCCAGCACCACCCCGAGACCCGAGGCGCCCGCGTCGAGCGGCGCCCACACGGCGTACGCCGAGCCGGCGAGGACGCCGACCACGAGTGGCGGGACCGCCCGGGCGGCGTAGGCGTGCACGAGCGCGGCCAGCGACCACCAGCCCACCAGCGCCGGCTCCCAGGCGGGCACCTGGAGGCTCTGGGCGGCCTGCATCACCACTCCGCCGACCAGCAGCGCCGCCACCAGGCGGGTCGCGGCGACCGCGGGCGGCGGCGCCGACCGGGCCTGCAGCGCCTCGCCGCCGGCCAGGGCGGCGACCCAGACGAGGGTGACGAGCACGAAGCGCGCCAGCGGCGAGAGCGACTCGAGGTTGGCGGCCACCAGCCACAGCGCGCCGATGCCGACGAAGGCGGCGCCGACCCCGGTCAGCAGCCGCACCAGTGAGAAGCGGCGCCCCGGCGAGTAGCCGGCGAGGATCGCCGCGGCCTGGTCGCCGTCCACCACGCCGGCCTCGCGCCACGCCTGCACCTCGTCGGCCAGCCAGGCCAGGCGCGCGGGGGAGGCGGGCCGCAGCAGCGGCTGGTGCCGGGGTCCGGCCGGGGTCGTGGGGCTCATCCTCCCAGCCTGGGGCCGAGGGGTGCCGGCGCGCATGAGTCGTCGTACCCAGGTCGGCGGGACCACCGGCCCGACCCCACGATCGACACGTCGCGCACACCCGGTCGTCAGGAAGGCGCCACGCGGCGTTCAGGTCGCGGTGGTCCCTGGAGGGGTGCGCACGAGGACGAGGGTCACGGTGGTGGTCGCCGGCGCGGTCGGGTTCGCCGGCGGCGGCCTGGGGTACGGCGCCCGGGCGCTGCTGCAGCGCCAGGGCGAGCACGCGCGCCGGCTGATCGGCAAGCCCCTGGGCGAGGAGGCCCCGCAGGCCGACCGGGTGTGGAGGAAGTCCTACGGCGACCCCCTGGACCTGCTGCTGCTGGGCGACTCGATCGCCGCGGGCCTGGGGGCCGAGACCCGCAAGCAGACCCTCGGGGGTCGCCTGAGCAAGGCGCTGGCCAAGGAGCTGCACCGCTCGGTGCGCCTGACCACGGCCGCGGTCGTCGGGTCCGAGAGCTCGCGCCTGGGGGAGCAGATCGACGGGCTGCCGGCCGGCTACCGGCCGGACGTCGCGGTGATCGTGGTCGGCGGCAACGACGTCACCCACCGGGTGCCGGTGGCCGAGTCGGTCGCGCACCTGCGCGAGGCCGTGCGGCGGCTGCGGGAGCGGGGGAGCGCGGTGGTGGTCGGCACCTGTCCCGACCTGGGGGCGCTGCGCCCGGTGCCGCAGCCGCTGCGCTCGCTGGGCTCGAGGGCCTCGCGCCAGCTCGCGGCCGCGCAGGCCGAGGCGGCGCTCGAGGCGGGGGCGCACGTGGTGTCGCTGGCCGACGTGGTCGGCCCGTTCTTCATCACCAACCCCGACGAGATGTTCAGCCTCGACCGCTTCCACCCCAGCCCGGCGGGCTACCAGCACACCGCGCGGGCGGTGCTGCCCTCGGTGCTGGCCGCCCTGGGGGCCCGCTCCGAGGTGCCGTTCGGGCACCACGCCCCCCTCGCCGTCGACGGCCCTCGCCGGCGGCGCTCGTTCTTGCACTCGCCAGGGTCGAGTGCTAAACATGAGGCTGGCAGTCTCCACATGAGAGTGCCAGACATCCCCGGTCCGGGGAGTTGAGGTCAGCAGCGTCGGCGGGAAGGGTCCGCCGGTTCGGCCTGGCCGTCCGTCGCGGGCAACGAACCGGTCCGTCCAGCTCTTGATTGCGAAGGATCGCAGGAGTTATGCCGAAGCTGATTGCATTCGACGAGGAGGCCCGGCGCGGTCTCGAGCGTGGCATGAACACGCTCGCCGACGCCGTGAAGGTCACCCTCGGTCCCAAGGGCCGCAACGTCGTGCTCGAGAAGAAGTGGGGCGCCCCCACGATCACCAACGACGGTGTGAGCATCGCCAAGGAGATCGAGCTCGAGGACCCGTACGAGAAGATCGGTGCCGAGCTCGTCAAGGAGGTCGCCAAGAAGACCGACGACGTCGCGGGCGACGGCACCACCACCGCCACCGTGCTGGCCCAGGCGATGGTCCGCGAGGGCCTGCGCAACGTCGCCGCCGGTGCCAACCCGATGAGCCTCAAGCGCGGCATCGAGGCCGCTGTCGCCTCGGTGTCGGAGTCGCTGTCGAGCATGGCCATCGACATCGAGACCAAGGACCAGATCGCCGCCACCGCGTCGATCTCGGCCGCGGACTCGACCGTCGGCGAGATCATCGCCGAGGCGATGGACAAGGTCGGCAAGGAAGGCGTCATCACCGTCGAGGAGTCGAACACCTTCGGGCTCGACCTCGAGCTCACCGAGGGCATGCGCTTCGACAAGGGCTACATCTCGGCGTACTTCGCCACCGACATGGAGCGCATGGAGGCCGTCCTCGAGGACGCCTACGTGCTGATCGCCAACCAGAAGGTCTCGAACGTCAAGGACCTGCTGCCGATCCTCGAGAAGGTCATGCAGTCGGGCAAGCCGCTGCTGATCATCGCCGAGGACACCGACGGCGAGGCGCTGTCGACCCTGGTCGTCAACAAGATCCGCGGCACCTTCAAGTCCGTGGCCGTCAAGGCCCCCGGCTTCGGTGACCGCCGCAAGGCCATGCTGCAGGACATCGCGATCCTGACCGGCGGCCAGGTCATCTCCGAGGAGGTCGGCCTCAAGCTGGAGACCACCGGTCTCGAGCTGCTCGGCCAGGCCCGCAAGGTCGTCATCACCAAGGACGAGACCACGATCGTCGAGGGCGCCGGCGACGCCGCCCAGATCGAGGGCCGGGTCAACCAGATCCGCGCCGAGATCGAGAACTCCGACTCCGACTACGACCGCGAGAAGCTCCAGGAGCGCCTCGCCAAGCTGGCCGGCGGCGTGGCCGTCATCAAGGTCGGCGCGGCCACCGAGGTCGAGCTCAAGGAGCGCAAGCACCGCATCGAGGACGCCGTCCGCAACGCGAAGGCGGCCGTCGAGGAGGGCATCGTCGCCGGTGGCGGCGTGGCGCTCGTGCAGGCCTCGGCCACCGCGTTCGACAAGCTCGAGCTCGAGGGCGACGAGGCGACCGGTGCCAACATCGTGCGCGTCGCGACCGAGGCCCCGCTCAAGCAGATCGCGATCAACGCCGGCCTCGAGGGCGGCGTCGTGGCGGAGAAGGTGCGCAACCTGACCCCCGGCCACGGTCTCAACGCGGCCACCGGCGAGTACGTCGACATGATCGCCTCCGGCATCATCGACCCCGCCAAGGTGACCCGCAGCGCGCTGCAGAACGCCGCCTCCATCGCGGCGCTCTTCCTCACCACCGAGGCCGTCGTGGCCGACAAGCCGGAGAAGGCGCCCGCGATGCCGGGCGGCGACGGCGGCATGGGCGGCATGGGCGGCATGGACTTCTGACCGGTCCCCACCCCCAGCACGACCAGCACGACCACCAGCAGGGCCCTCGCCTCCGGGCGGGGGCCCTGTTGCGTGCCGCGGGCGGCGTACGGGCGCAAAGCAGGTGCGCGTCGGGCCGTCGCCGGGCAGCATCGGGCCATGCCCGTCGAGCTGCTGCGCGCCCCCGCCCTGGACCCCACCGTCCCCTACGCCTACGCGGCGCGTGCCGCCGGGCTGGTGTGGACCGCCGGTGCCTGCCCCCTCGACCGCGAGGGCCGGGTGGTGCACCCCGGCGACGTCGCGGGGCAGGCCGCGCAGGTGCTCGACAACCTGGTCGAGCAGCTCGCGGCCGCGGGCTGCGCGCTGGGCGACGTCGTCTCGACCACCGTCCACGTCGCCTCCTCCGAGCGCGCCGACCTGGTGGCCGCCTGGGAGGTCGTGCGCACCGGCTTCGGCGACCACGACCCGCCCAGCACCCTGCTCGGCGTCACGGTGCTGGGCTACCCCGGCCAGCTCGTCGAGGTCACCGCCGTCGCGGTCGCGCCCGCGTGAGCCCCGGCCGGCGGGGCGAGGTTTGGGGCGGTCGGCGATGCGGCAGGCTGGGCGCGTGCCCGTCGACGCCCCCCGCCCCGAGACCGTGACCACCACCGGCCGCGGCCCCCTGACCTGGCTGCTCGCCGGGCTCGCGGTCGTGGTCATCGCCGTGGTCGCGGCCGTGGCGCTCCTCGGCGGTGACGACGCCGAGGTGCCGCTGGCCGACGGGACCGGCGCGGGCAGCGCCACCGAGGGCGACGCCGAGGCCGGCGCCGAGCCCACCGTCACCCGCCTCGAGCCGGGCGAGGAGACGGGTCGCTGCATGACCCCCACGGCCGAGGCGCTCGCCCAGCAGCCGCTCGCCTTCGAGGGCACCGTCGTCGGCATCGACGACGGCGTGGCCGTCCTCGAGCCGGTCGAGTTCTTCGCAGGGCGGGCCACCGACCGGGTCGAGGTCGCCGCGCCCACCGGGAGCCAGCAGGCGCTGATCGGCAGCGTCGCGCTCGAGGAGGGCGCGCGCTACCTCGTCGCCGCCGCCGACGGGCGCGTCGTGGGCTGCGGCCTCAGCGGCCGCGCCGAACCCGACCTCGCCGAGATGTACGCCGAGGCCTTCAACCGCTGAGCCCCTCGGGGCCGCGGGGAGAGCAGGGCACGTGCACACCACCGGACTGCTGCTGGCCGCCGGGGCGGGTCGCCGGATGGGCACCCCCAAGGCGCTGGTCACCGACGACGAGGGCCCCTGGCTGACCCGCGCCGTGCACCTGCTCGAGGACGGCGGCTGCGACGAGGTCGTCGTGGTGCTGGGCGCCGCCGCCGCCGAGGCCGTCCGGCTGCTCCAGGTGCTGGACGACACCGCGGGCGTCGAGGTGGTCCTCGCGGACCGGTGGGCCGAGGGGATGGGCGCCTCCCTGGAGGCCGGGCTCGCCGCGCTCGAGGCCGGTCCCGCGGAGGCCGCCCTGGTGCTGCTGGTCGACCTGCCCGACCTGGTGCCCGAGGTGGTGCGCCGGGTCCGCGCCGCCGGCGAGGGCCCCGCCGCGCTCGCGCGGGCGTCGTACGACGGCGCGCCGGGGCACCCGGTGCTGATCGGGCGCGAGCACTGGGCGGGGGTGCGCGCCAGCGCCGTGGGCGACCAAGGTGCCCGCGACTACCTGGCCGTGCACGAGGTGCGGCTCGTCGAGTGCGGCGACCTGTCCACCGGCGACGACGTCGACACCCCGCCCACCTCCCGCTGACCCGCCCAGCCCCGCCGAGTCGTGGTCCGGGTCGTGGCCTGGGTCGTGGCCTGGGTCGTGGTCTGGGTCGTGGCCCGTGGCCGCGCCATGGCGCGGCCGTGGGCACACGACCCAGACCACGACTGGAACCACGACCCGGACCACGACCTCAGGCGCGACGGATCCGGATCGGGCCCTTGGCGGTCGAGGGGTCCACGACCTTCCCGCCCTGGGTGACCTCGACCTCGCCGGCGGCCACCAGTCGTCGCGCGGCGCGCCGCGCGGGCTCCATCAGCTCGCGCCACCCGTCCCCCTCGCCGCCGACCGCTCGGGCCGCCTCCGAGGGGCAGATGGTGCCGGTGCGCGACCGGGCGGCGAGCAGGTCGAGGATGCTGGCCTCCAGCGCCCGGTCGGTGTCGGTGACGCCGTGCCGGCGGCAGGCGGTGGAGCAGTAGCGCACCTGGTCCCAGTCGCGCTCCCACTTCTTGCGCCACTCGATGGTGCGCCCGCACGAGGCGCAGGCCTTGGGCTCGGGGGTGCTGGTGCGGGTCACACCCCCAGTCTGCGGACGCACCCAACCGCGCGCCAACGACCCGCTGACTAGCCTGGGCGCATGGAGCTCCCCGACGTGCCCGACGCCCCGACCGTCGCGGCGCGCCTGCGCGAGACCGGCTACCTGTGCGACGACGACCTGGCCACGGTGGTCTTCCTCGCGCTGCGCATGGAGCGTCCGCTGCTGCTCGAGGGCGAGCCCGGCACCGGGAAGACCGCCCTGGCCGAGGCGCTGGCGGCCACCCTCGACCTGCCGCTGGTGCGCCTGCAGTGCTACGAGGGCATCGACGCCACCCAGGCGCTCTACGACTGGGACTTCCCGCGGCAGGTGCTGCACCTGCGCGCGCTCGAGGCGGCCGGCGGCGACGTCGACGCCGAGGGCGCCGAGAAGAGCCTGTACGACGAGCGCTTCCTGCTCGCCCGCCCGGTGCTGGCCGCGCTGCAGCAGGCCCCGGCGGTGCTGCTGGTCGACGAGGTCGACCGGGCCGACGACGAGTTCGAGGCGTTCCTGCTCGAGGTGCTCTCGACCTACCAGGTCTCGATCCCCGAGCTGGGCACCGTGCGGGCCGCGACCCCGCCGGTCGTGGTGCTGACCTCCAACCGCACCCGCGAGCTGCACGACGCGCTCAAGCGCCGCTGCCTCTACCACTGGATCGACCACCCGGGCCTGGAGCGCGAGGTCGAGGTGGTGCGCACCCGTGCGCCCGAGGTGTCCGAGGCCCTGGCCCGCCAGGTGGTGACCGTGGTCCAGCAGTTGCGCACCGGCACCGCCGCCGGCACCCTGCAGAAGCCGCCGGGCGTGGCCGAGACCCTCGACTGGGCCCGCGCGCTGCACCACCTGGGCGCCACCGAGATCGACCTGGAGTCGGCGGCGCGCACCGTGGGTGCGCTGGTGAAGTACCGCGAGGACGCCGACCGGGTGCGCCAGGCGCTCGACCGGATGCTGACCCCGTGAGCCTCCAGGCGCCCACCGCGACCCGCGGGCCCGACGAGGTGCTGCTGGGCTTCACCCACGCGCTGCGCGCCGCGGGGGTCGGCGTCACCCACGACCGCGGCGCCTCGTTCCTGGCCGCGGTGGCGCTGGTCGGCCTCGGCGACGTGGTCGCCGTACGGGCGGCCGGGCGGGCCACGCTGTGCGCCGGCCCCGACGACCTCGACCGCTTCGACCAGGTCTTCGCCGCCTTCTTCGACCCGCGCGGCGAGCTGCCCCGCTCGCGCCCGGCACCCGCGGGGGCGCCCGCGCCCGCGCTGCTGCCCGAGAGCGACGCCGGGGCCGGCGGCGCCGCCGACGAGGACGAGGAGGTCGTGCGCGCGATGGCCTCCGACGTCGAGGTGCTGCGCCACCGCGACGTGGCCGCGCTGAGCCCCGGCGAGAAGGCCCGCCTGGCCGACATGTTCGCCTCGCTGCACGTGCGCGCCCCCGTGCGTCGTACGTCGCGCCACGAGCGCTGGCGCCGCGGCGACGTCGACGCCGCCCGCACCGTGCGCGCCAGCCTGCGTCGGATGGGCGAGCCCGCCGAGATCGCCTGGCGGCGACGCAGCCTGCGCCCGCGCCGGGTGGTGCTGCTGGTCGACGTGTCCGGCTCGATGAGCGGGTACGCAGACGCGCTGCTGCGCCTCGCCCACCGGCTGACCCACGCGCTGCCCGCCTCGCGGGTGGAGACCTTCACCCTCGGCACCCGCCTGACCCACCTGACCCGGCCGCTGCGGCTGCGCGAGGCCGACCGGGCCCTGGTCGCCGCCGGCGAGACCGTCCCCGACTGGTCGGGCGGCACCCGGCTGGGCGAGTCCCTGGGCGCGTTCCTCGACCGGTGGGGCCGGCGCGGTGCCGCCCGCGGCGCGGTCGTGGTGGTCTTCAGCGACGGCTGGGAGCGCGGCGACCCCGCGCTGCTGGCCGAGCAGGTCGCGCGGCTCCAGCGGGTCGCGCACCGCGTGGTGTGGGTCAACCCGCACCGCGGCAAGGCCGGCTACGAGCCGGTGCAGCAGGGCGTGCTGGCGGTCCTGCCGCACGTCGACGACTTCGTCGCCGGGCACTCCCTGGCGACCTACGCCGAGCTCTGCGAGGTGATCGCCCGTGCGTGACGTGCTGCCCGAGCTGATGAGGTGGTGGGAGGCCGGTGAGACGGTCGGCGTCGCCACCGTCGTCGCGACCTTCCGCTCCGCGCCCCGCCCGCCGGGCGCGTCGATGCTGGTGGGCCCGGACGACACGGCGGTCGGCTCGGTCTCGGGCGGCTGCGTCGAGGGCGCGGTCTACGAGCAGGCCCAGGAGGTCGTCGCGGGCGGCACGCCCGTCCTCGAGCGCTACGGCGTCTCCGACGACGACGCCTTCGCGGTCGGGCTGACCTGCGGCGGCATCCTCGACGTGTGGGTCGAGCGGGTCTCGCGCGAGAGCTTCCCCGAGCTCGGTGCGCTCGCGGCCGACGTCGAGGCCGGCCTGCCCGTGGCGCTCGCGACCGTCATCGACCACCCCGACCCGGCCTGGCGCGGGCGCCGCATCGTCGTGCGCCCCGACGAGGAGCCGGTCGCCGGTTCCATCGGCTCCCCGCGCGCCGACGCCGCGGTGCACGACGACGCGCTCGGGCTGCTGGCCAGCGGCACCAGCGCGACCCTGTCCTACGGCCCCGACGGCGAGCGGCGCGGCGAGGGCATGCGCGTCTTCGTGTGGGCCTTCGCCCCCAAGCCGCGGATGCTGGTCTTCGGCGCCATCGACTTCGCCGCCGCCGTCGCCCGGGTCGGCAGCTTCCTGGGCTACCACGTCACGGTCTGCGACGCCCGCCCCGTCTTCGCCACCACCAGCCGCTTCCCCGACGCCGACGACGTGGTCGTCGACTGGCCGCACCGCTACCTCGCCGCCGAGCAGGAGGCCGGGCGCATCGACCAGCGCACCGTGCTCGCGGTGCTCACCCACGACCCCAAGTTCGACGTGCCGCTGCTCGAGGTGGCGCTGCGCCTGCCCGAGGTCGCCTACGTCGGTGCGATGGGCTCGCGGCGCACCCACGACGACCGGCTCGAGCGGCTGCGCGCCGCCGGCCTCACCGACGCCGAGCTCGACCGGCTCTCCAGCCCGATCGGCCTCGACCTCGGCGCCCGCACCCCCGAGGAGACCGCCATCTCCATCGCCGCCGAGATCATCGCCGGGCGCTGGGGCGGCACCGGCGAGCCGCTCGCCGCCACCCAGGGCCGCATCCACCGCGACCTGCCCCACGACCTCGACTGAGCGGCGTACGGCGGCGCGTGGAGGTTCATCGGGTACCCGATGAAACTCGCGGCACCCGACTGAAGGTTCAGCCTGGTGCCGCCAGTTCCATCGGGTACCCGATGAAACTTCGCCCCCCCCCGGCTTGGCGGCAGGGGAGAGAGTGGGGGGCAGGCCGAGCCGGGTGCCGCCAGTTCCATCGGGTACCCGATGAAACTTTCGCGCCCCCGGCTTGGCGGCAGGGGAGAGAGTGGGGGGCAGGTCGAGCCGAGGAGGAGCACCCGTGCAGCCCCACCGCCCCCCGTCGTACGCCGTCGCCGGCGCGCTGGCCCTGACGCTCGTGCTCGCGCTGGGTGCCTGCACCGGCAGCCCGTCGCCGACCGCGTCGCCCGCGGCGTCCCCGACGGCGTCGGCGACCCAGCCACCCACCGAGCCACCCACCCAGCCACCCACCGAGCCAGACTCCGAGCCACCCCCCGAGCCGCCGGCCGCGACCGCACCGGGGGCGAGGATCACGCCGGAGGAGCTGCCGCCGGTCACCGCCCGCCCGTCGCTGCCGGCGCTGATGCGCGAGGACGTGCGGGGCGGGCCGATCGTGCGCACCCAGCGCCTGGCCGGCACCGACCGGTGGACCGGCTACGCGGTGACCTACACCGTCGACGGCGCGACGGTCTCGGGCGAGCTGCTGGTGCCGACGGGGCAGGGGCCGTTCCCGGCGGTGGTGCTCAACCACGGCTACATCGACCCGGCGATCTACACCCTGGGGCGCGGGATGAGCCGCGAGCAGGAGTGGCTGGCCAGCAACGGGTTCGTGGTGCTGCACACCGACTACCGCGGCCACGCCGGCTCCGACCCGGTCAGCGCCGTGGGGCGCGAGACCCGGCTGGTCTACACCCGCGACGCGATCGGGGCGGTGCGGGCGCTGGAGCGCGAGCCGTACGTCGACGCCGACCGGCTCGCGATGATGGGGCGCTCCATGGGCGGCGGGGTCACCTACAACGCGCTGGTCGCGGTGCCCGACCTGGTCGACGCGGCGGTCGTGCACGCCCCGGTCAGCTCGTTGTTCGTCGACAACCTGCGCCAGTTCACCGAGGTCAGCCGGCCCGAGGGCGCCGCGGCGTTCTACGACCGCTTCGGCACCCCGCAGGAGCGCCCCGGCTTCTACCGCGGGCTGTCGTCGCGCACCTACTTCGACCGGGTCGAGGTGCCGGTGCAGATCCACCACGGCACCGCCGACGACACCTGCCCGCCGGTGTGGTCGCGGCGCACCCACGACGCGCTGCGCGCCGCCGGGGCGTCGAGCAGCCTGCTGACCTACGAGGGCGAGGGCCACGCCTTCGGTCCGCGCTTCGAGGACTCGATGCGCCGCACGGTCGCGTTCCTGCGCCGCCACCTCGCCGGCTGAGCCGGCGCCGGCCGGGCAAAGAGCCTGTGAGCCAGGTCACCGCCGCGGTGCTAGCGTGCCGCCATGGGCTCCGCCAGCTCCGAGCTGCACACCCGGCGCGTCGACGCGGTGCGCGCCTGGACCTCGTTCGTCGACGGGGAGGGTGCGCAGAGCGCGGTGCGCCCCGAGATCCTCAGCAGCTGGGCCCGCTCGGGCGCCCGGGTCTCGCCGGACGTGCGTGAGGCGCCGCTGGCAGACGAGTCCGAGACGGCCTCGATCTGGTCGGGCTCGCCGCTGCAGACCGCGGTCGAGCGGGTCGAGAGCGACCTGCGCCGCACCGCCGAGGACGGCGACCTGGTGATCGCGGTGACCGACCCGCAGACCCGGGTGCTGTGGACGTACGGCGGGCGCGTGATGCGGCGCAAGGCCGAGCAGGTCAACTTCGTGCCCGGCGGGCGCTGGGACGACGAGTCGGTCGGCACCAACGCCCTCGACCTGGCCAACCGCCACGGCACGCCCTCGATGGTCTTCAGCGCCGAGCACTACGCCTCGATCGTGCACAGCTGGGTCTGCTGGGCCGCGCCGGTGCGCGACCCCGCCACCGGGGTGCAGCTGGGCGTGCTCGACCTCTCCACCACCTGGGACCGCACCCACCCCATCGGGCTGGCCACGGCCCGGGTGATGGCGCGCCTGATCGAGCAGGCGCTGCCCGCCAGCGCCCACCCGCTGCCCGAGGCCCCCGAGGAGACCGGCGACCCCGGGCTGGTGCTGACCCTGCTGGGGCAGGCCGAGACCCGCTTCGACGGCCAGCGGCTGCTGCTCAACCGCCGCCAGAGCGAGATCCTGGCGCTGCTCGCGCTGCACCCCCAGGGGCTCTCGCTCGAGCAGCTGCACGCCATGGTCTACGGCGACCACGCGGTGACGTTCTCGACGCTCAAGGCGGAGGTCTCGCACCTGCGCCACGCCCTGGGCGGCCAGCTGTCCTCGCGGCCCTACCGGCTGCAGATGCCCGTGCACACCGACGTCGACCACGTGCTCTCGCTGCTGCGCCGCGGCCACGTCGGCGCGGCCGTCGAGGCCTATGGCGGCGACCTGCTGCCGGGCACCGACTCGCCGGCCCTGCAGGAGATGGGCGAGTACGTCGCCGTCGCGGTGCGCGAGGCGCTGCTGGCCCGCCCCGAGCCCGAGGCCGTCGCGCGCTACAGCGAGCTGGCGCCGTACGACACCGAGGTCGTCGAGGCCTGCCTGGCCGCCCCGGGGACCCTGGCGCACCCGGTCGCGGCGCTGCTCAAGGGCCGCCTGGCCGCTGCCAACCGCTGACCAACCGGCGGCCAACCGGACCCTCCTAGCGTGAGCCGGGTCACACCCCGCCGTTCGCGGCGCACCGGTGCGACCCCAGCGAGCGACCTCACCAAGGGAGAGTCCATGACCCGGATCAACCTCACCGTCGACGGCGCCAGGGTCGCCGACGACGTCGAGCCGCGGATGCTGCTGGTGCAGTACCTGCGCGAGCGCCTCGGCAAGACCGGCACCGTCATCGGCTGCGACACCAGCAACTGCGGCGCCTGCACCGTGCACCTCGACGGGACGAGCGTGAAGTCCTGCAACGTCCTGGCCGTGCAGGCCGACGGTGCCGAGGTGACCACCATCGAGGGCCTGGCCGACGGCGAGGAGCTGCACCCGGTGCAGGAGGCCTTCCGCGAGTGCCACGGCCTGCAGTGCGGCTTCTGCACGCCCGGCATGATCATGCAGAGCGTGGCGCTGCTGGAGGAGAACCCGCAGCCCAGCGAGGAGGAGATCCGGCTGGGTCTCGAGGGCAACCTGTGCCGCTGCACCGGCTACCACAACATCGTCAAGGCCGTGCAGCACGCCGCGGGCCAGGGCGCGGGGCAGGGGGCGACGTCGTGACCGCCACCCAGGAGCGCGGCGCCGAGGCCGCCAAGGAGATCGGGCGCGACCGCCGGCGCAAGGAGGACCAGCGCCTGATCACCGGCCGCACCCGCTGGACCGACAACATCGTGCTGCCCGGCATGCTGCACCTCGCGATGGTGCGCAGCCCCTTCGCGCACGCCACCATCACCTCGATCGACAAGAGCGAGGCCGAGTCGGCGCCCAACGTGGTCGCCGTGCTGACCGGGGCCGACCTGGGCGAGAGCCAGGGCACCCTGATCAACGCCTGGGCGATCACGCCCGACCAGGTCGCGCCCGCCCACCCGCCGATGCCGAGCGACCGGGTCAGCTTCGCCGGCGAGATCGTGGCGGTGGTCGTGGCCCGCAGCGCCGCGGAGGCCCGCGACGCCGCCCAGCTCGTCGACGTCGAGTACGACGAGCTGCCGGCCGCCGTCGACCTCAAGGCCGCCGCGCGCGACGAGGTCCTGGCCCACCCCGACCTCGGCACCAACAAGTCGGCGTTCTGGAAGTTCGACTCCGCCGAGGCGGGCACCGGCGGCGACGTCGACGAGGCGATCGCCAAGGCCCGCGAGAGCGGCGTGGTGATCGAGCGCGAGTACCGCCAGCAGCGGCTGATCCCCGCCTTCATGGAGCCGCGCTCGGTGGTCGTAGACCCGACCGGCGAGCAGGTCACCATGTGGTCGGCGACCCAGATCCCGCACATCCTGCGCTTCGCCCTGGCCGCCACGACCGGTGTGCCCGAGTCGAAGATCCGCGTCATCGCCCCCGACGTGGGTGGCGGCTTCGGCGGCAAGCTGCAGACCACGCCCGAGGAGTGGCTGGTCTTCGCGATCTCGCGGCGCCTGGGCAAGCCGGTGAAGTACACCGAGACCCGCAGCGAGTCGCTGATGGTGGCCCACCACGGCCGTGACCAGTGGCAGAAGCTGACCCTGGCCGCCGAGAAGGACGGCAGCGTCACCGGGCTCAAGGTCGAGCTCCTCGCCGACCTCGGCTCCCACGTCTCGCTGGTCGGAGGCGGCGTGCCGGTGTTGGGCGCGTTCATGTTCAACGCGATCTACAAGTTCCCGTCCTACCAGTTCAACTGCCAGACGGTGCTGACGAACAAGACCTGGACCGACGCCTACCGCGGCGCCGGACGGCCCGAGGCGACCTTCGCGATCGAGCGGCTGATGACCGAGCTGGCCGCCGAGCTCGACATGGACCCGTTGGAGCTGCGGGAGAAGAACTGGATCCGCCACGAGGAGTTCCCCTTCACCACCGTCGCCGGGCTGGAGTACGACACCGGCAACTACGAGGCCGCCACGGCGCGCGCCAAGGAGATGTTCGGCTACGACGAGCTGCGCGCCGAGCAGCAGCGCCGCCGCGAGGCGGGCGACCCGGTGCAGCTCGGGATCGGCGTCTCGACCTTCACCGAGATGTGCGGCCTGGCGCCCTCGCGGGTGCTGGGTCAGCTCAACTACGGCGCCGGCGGCTGGGAGCACGCCAGCGTGCGGATGCTGGCCACCGGCAAGGTGGAGGTCACCACCGGTGCCTCCGCGCACGGCCAGGGCCACGAGACGGCCTTCAGCCAGATCGTCGCCGACCGGCTCGGGGTGCCCTTCGAGGACGTCGAGGTCCTGCACGGCGACACCCAGGTGGCCCAGCGCGGCCTCGACACCTACGGCTCGCGCTCGCTGGTCGTCGGCGGCGAGGCGCTGGTGCGCGCGGCCGACAAGGTCATCGAGAAGGCCAGGCCGATCGCGGCCCACCTGCTGGAGGCCTCCGTCGACGACCTGGAGTTCTCCGGCGGCCGGTTCTCGGTGCGCGGCACCGACCAGGGGGTGGGCATCGCCGAGGTCTCCACCGCGGTCTTCACCGCCCACGACTACCCCGAGGGCATCGAGCCGCAGCTCGACTCCGACGCCACCTACGACCCGGTGAACTTCAACTACCCGCACGGCACCCACCTGTGCGCGATGGAGGTCGACACCGAGACCGGCCAGGTCACGATGCGCAAGTACGTCTGCGTCGACGACATCGGCACCATCATCAACCCGCTCATCGTGTCGGGTCAGGTGCACGGCGGCCTGGTGCAGGGCATCGCCCAGGCGCTGTGGGAGGAGGCGGTGTACGACGACGCGGGGACGCTGGTCTCCGGGTCGTTCACCGACTACCTGCTGCCCACCGCGGCCGACACGATCTCCTTCGAGATCGACCACACCTCCTCGCCTTCGATCACCAACACGCTGGGCACCAAGGGGGTCGGCGAGGCCGGCACCATCGCCTCGACCCCGGCCGTGGTCAACGCCGTCGTCGACGCCGTGCGTCACCTCGGTGTCGAGGACATCCAGATGCCCTGCACCCCCGAGCGCGTCTGGAAGGCGGTGCACGCCCGCGACGCGGGCGGCAGCGACCCCACCACCGGTGCGGCGGCCCCGCACTTCGACCCCTCGACGGGCATGGACGGCACCGTCGACCGCACCACCGGAGGCGCGCTGTGATCCCCGCACCGTTCGACTACCTGGCCCCCACCTCGGTGGAGGAGGCGCTCGCCGCGCTCGCCGAGCACGGTGACGACGCCAAGGTGCTGGCTGGCGGGCAGAGCCTGCTGCCGGTGCTGCGGATGCGCCTCAACGCCCCCGAGATGGTCATCGACCTCGGGCGCATCGAGGCGCTGCGCGGGGTCCGCGACGACGGCGACGCCATCGTCGTGGGCGCGATGACCCCGCACAGCGTGGTGGCCTCCGACCCGCTGGTGGCCGAGCACGCCGGGTTGGTCTCGCGCGCCGTGGAGCACCTGGCCGACGCCCAGATCCGTCACCGCGGCACCTTCGGCGGGGCGCTGGCCCACGCCGACCCCGCCGGCGACCTGGGCGCCCCCGCCCTGGCCCTGGGGGCGCAGTTCGTGATCGCCGGGCAGGGCGGGACCACGCGCACCGTGGAGGCCGACGACTTCTTCGTCGACCTCTTCGAGACCGCCATCGGTGAGGACGAGCTGCTCACCGAGGTCCGGCTGCCCAAGCACACCGGCTGGGGGGCGCACTACGAGAAGTTCGTGCGCGTGGCCCACCAGTGGCCGATCGTGGCGGTCGCCGCCGCGGTCAAGGCCGAGAGCGGCACCATCACCGAGGCGCGCGTGGGCCTGACCAACATGGGCTCCACGCCGCTGCGGGCGCGCGCGGTCGAGGAGGCGCTGCGGGGCCAGCCGGCCACCGAGGACGCGGTGCGCGAGGCGGCCTCCCGGGCCGCCGAGGGCTGCACCCCGCCCTCCGACCTCAACGGCGACGCCGACTACCGCCGCCACCTGGCGACGGTGCTGACCCGGCGAGCGGTGCTCGCGGCTGCGGGGGCGTAGTGGATCTCCGCCACGAGTTCAGCGTCCCGCTCGGCGTCGAGGAGACCTGGGAGCACTTCCAGGACATCGGCGCCCTGGCCGAGTGCTTCCCCGGCGCCACCGTGACCGGGGTGGAGGACGACACGTTCAAGGGCACGGTCAAGGTCAAGCTCGGCCCGATCGCGCTGCTCTACACCGGCTCGGGCACCTTCGTGGAGAAGGACGACGCTGCCCACCGCTACGTGGTCGACGCCAAGGGCAAGGACAAGCGCGGCAACGGCACCGCGGGGGCGAAGGTGACGCTCTCGATGAGCGCCGCCGGCGCCGACCGCACCGACGTCGAGGTGGTGACCGACCTGGCCATCACCGGCAAGCCGGCCCAGTTCGGGCGGGGGGTGATGCAGGACGTCTCCGACAAGCTGCTGGGCCAGTTCGTGAGCTGTCTCGAGCAGCGCCTGACCGCGCCCGAGGCGCCCGAGGCGCCGGCCGAGCCGCCGCCCGCGGCACCGGCGCCGCCCGGGAAGCACATGGGGGCGGACCCCGGTGCCCCCGAGCCGCCGCCGGCCTCCACGCGGCCGGGTGAGCACCGGCCGGCACCGGCCGCGGCCGCGCAGGCGGGCGGCGGTGACGAGGCGCTCGACCTCGGCTCCACCGTGCTGCCGGTGCTGCTGCGCAGCTACGGCCCGAAGGTCGGCGCCGGGCTGCTCGCTCTCCTGCTGGTGTGGTGGGTGACGCACCGCCGCCGCTGAGGGCCGCGACCACGACCGAGCCCCACCGACCCCCGTGCGACCGATCGGCCGCACGGGGGTCGGCTCACAGCAGGGCGATGACCAGTGCGGCCACCAGCGCCGCCACCAGGGCGAGCGTGAGCACCAGCCACAGCGTGCTGCCGGTGCGGCTGCCGGCGTCGAGCGGTGTCTCGGGCAGGTGCAGCCGGTCCTCCGGGGAGGTGCCGAAGCCCATCGACGGGTCGGTGCTGGCCCCGACGGGATGGTCGCCGCGCACGTGGTCGGCGGGCGGTCGGTCGTGGTGCTGGCGGTGCCGGCCGGTCTCGCCGGCGCCTGGGTCGTCGTGGCGGGTCATGGGGGTACCTCCGGTTCGCAGGCGCCCCGAGCGGCGCCCTGGCTCCTTCCATTGAACGCTCGCAGCGTGCTCGGCGCCACACCCAGGGGCAAAGATCGGTGCCGCAGCCGCGTGGACCGGCACGATGGACCACATGGCTCCCCTCACTGCCGCTCTCCCCGACGGGCGACAGATCGCGTACGTCGACGGCGGCGACCCCGCCGGCTACCCGGTGCTCGGACTGCACGGCACGCCGGGATGTCGTCTGAACCGCTCGCCCGACGACTCGGTGTACGCCCGGTCGGGCGTTCGCTACATCACGACCGACCGCGCCGGCTACGGGCAGTCCTCGCGCCACCGGGGGCGCTCGGTGGCCGACGAGGCCGCGGACGTGCGTGCCGTGGCCGACGCGCTCGACCTGGACCAGTTCTCCGTCATCGGCGGGTCCGGGGGCGGCCCGCACGCCTTGGCGTGCGCCGCCTTGCTGGCAGACCGGGTCGAGCGCGTCGCCTGCCAGTCCAGCCTGGCCCCCTTGGGCGAGGGAGGCCTGAGTCGCTCCGAGTGGCTCCACGACATGGCGCCCGAGGCCGCTGAGTCGCTGGAGTGGGCCGAGGACGGCGAGGCCTACCTCGAGACCAGGATCCGGTCCGCGCTGACCCGGATGGAGCACGCCCTGGTCTCTGACCCCTCGTCGCTGCTGGGCGAGGGCATGGGACAGGGGGACCGGGAGGTCCTGGCCCGTCCGGAGGTGGTCGAGGTGTTCACGCGCATCATGGCGGAGCAGTCCGCGCACGGTGTCGGGGGTGCGGTCGACGACACCTTGGCCTTCGCGCGGCCGTGGGGCTTCGCCCTGAGCTCCGTCTCCGTGCCGGTGCTGCTCACCTATGGGTTGCAGGACTTCTCCTGCCCGCCCGACCACGGACGGTGGCTCGCGCGTCACCTTCCGACGGCGTTGGTCATCGAGGACGAGACCGGCGGGCACCTGCCGCAGGACCTCCACGCCGAGATCGTCACCGTCTTCGGCTGGTTGCGGACCGGTGAGCTCCCCGGGTCCCTCGGCTCGGCGCCCTAGAGGCGGTGCTTCCGGTGCTGACGACCCAGGCCTGGACCGGCGCCTGCGAGGTCGCTCCGGGACACGCCTCCGGCGCCGTACCAGGGTCGGGTCGCCGTCCGGCTCGTCGCTGCGAGCTCAGAAGACGTTGAACGGCCGGAACTGCACCGAGAGCCTCGGGCCGGCGTGGGCGACCTTGGGCACCGCGTGCTCCCAGGTGCGCTGGCAGCTGCCGCCCATCACGAGCAGGTCGCCGTGCCCGGTCTCGAAGACCCGGCTCTCGCCCCCGCCGCGCGGGCGCAGGTGCAGCTTGCGCGGGTCGCCGACCGAGACGATCGCGACCATCGTGTCGTGGGTGCTGCCCCGGCCGATGGTGTCGCCGTGCCAGGCCACCGAGTCGCGCCCGTCGCGGTAGTAGCAGCACCCGGCGGTGCGGAAGGGCTCGCCGAGCTCGGGCAGGTAGTGCTCGCTGAGCGCCTCGCGGGCCTGGGTGAGGACGGGGTGGGGGAGCTCCTCGCCGATCATGTAGGTGTGCAGCAGCCGCGGCACGTCGACGAGCCGGTCGTACATCTGGCGCCGCTCGGCGCGCCAGGGCACCTCCTCGACGAGGGCGCGCATCACGTCGTCGGCCTCGGGCAGCCAGGAGCGGCGCACGTCGACCCACGCGCCGTGGTCGAGGTGGTGGCGCTCGGTGCCGGCCAGGGCGTCCACCAGTGCGGGCACCCCGCCGGCCGGTGCCGCGAACAGCGTGGTCTGGAAGTCCATGGGGGTATCGTACGCCGGACCTCGAACGCGTGTTCGACATCGGTCGGGCGTGTCCCGTCGCGGCTCAATCCCCGCAAAGCGGGGACGCGCGGCCCGGGACCTGTCTAGTCTGCCTGGCGTGGACGACGTGATGGCTCCTGTGGGACGTGCGCTCAAGCACGTGCAGGTGCGCGAGTACGTGCGCGGCCTGGTGGCGGGCAGCGCGCCGGGCTCCCCGGCGCCCTCGGAGCGCGAGCTGGTGCAGCGCTTCGGCGTGGCCCGGATGACGGTGCGCCAGGCGATGGACGCGCTGGTGGGCGAGGGCCTGCTCGAGCGCATCCCCGGCCGGGGCACCTTCGTGGCCCGCCCGCGCCGCACCGCCAGCAGGATCACCGGCTACACCGAGGAGATGACCCGCCGCGGGATGCTGGCGGAGTCGCAGACGCTGCTCGCGCGGCGCGAGCAGGCGGGGCCGGGCGTGGCCCGCGCGCTGTCGCTGACCGAGGGCGACGCGGTCATCCACTGGCGCCGGCTGCGGCGCGCCGACGGCGTGCCGATGTGCCTGGAGGACGCCTACCTCAACGAGGTGCTGCTGCCGGGGTTCCTCCAGCAGGGGATGCCCACCAGCCTCTACGACTCCCTCGACGCCCGCGGGCTGCGCCCGACCTGGGCCGAGGACTCCATCAACGCCGACAAGGCCACCACCGAGGAGGCGGGGCTGCTCGAGGTCGAGCCGTCCAGCGTGGTGCTGCGCCACTCGCGGCGCGCCCTGTGCGAGGACAAGGTCGTCGAGGTCTCTCGCACCGTCTACCGTGCCGACCGCTTCACGCTGTGGGTCCAGCTGGGCCAGGACTGCTGAGCGTCCCCAGCGCCGCGACCGGCGTCCCGGACTCCTCGCAGACCCACGTCGGGTCGGGCCCCCCGAGGTCGGGGTGGATGTAGAGCGCGTGCTCGGGCCCCTCGGTGCAGCCCAGGCACAGCGGCCAGCGGCCCACCTGCTCCAGCAGCGCGTCCTGCACGTCCTGGGCGACCAGCCCAGCGACGTACACGACCCCCTCGGGCCACTGCTCGGCCCACCAGGTGCGTGAGGAGACGGCGTCCTCGAGCGCCGAGACCGCACCCGGGGTCGCGTGCCCCCGCGCCTGGAGGTCGGCCAGCACCCGGGACCGGGCATCGAAGAGCAGTGCGTTGTCCACGCCCCCCATTGTCCCCCCGGGGCAAGGCGCCGTCGCGCCGGAGCCCGCGGGCTGCTCGTAGGGTGGCGGTGTGGGCATCCTCATCGACCCGCCCAACGCGGCCGGGCACGGGCGGCTCTGGTCGCACCTGGCCAGTGACACCTCCTACGACGAGCTGCACGCCTTCGCGCGCGGCCTCGAGATCCCCGAGCGCGGCTTCGACCGCGACCACTACGACGTGCCGGCGGAGTGGTACGACGCCGTGGTCGCCGCCGGCGCCTCGCCGGTCAGCAGCCGCGAGCTGGTGGCCCGCCTGGTCGCCGCCGGGCTGCGCCGGCGCAAGCGCGACCCGGCCTGAATCTCGCGCCGACCCGGCGTGGATCTCGCGCCGACCCGGCACGGATCTCGTGTGCGGTCAGGAGACCCGGCGCCCCGGCACGTCCTGGACGCCCAGCCGCTCGAGCTCGGCCCCCAGGTTCGCGCGGGCGTCGTCCTCCCAGCGCTCCCGGGCGTAGGCGGTGTGGAAGAGGGTCGGCTTCTGCGCCAGGCCCAGCAGCACCTGGGCCCGCCCCTCGGCGAACGTCGCGTCGTCGAGGTGGGCGAACTCCGCGCGCACCGCGGCGACGTACTCGTCGTAGCGCTCCTGCGGCGCGGCGAGGATGGCCAGGTCGGCGTCGGAGAGCAGGCAGCCGAGGGTGTCGTCGGGCTCGGGGGTGTGGGTCTCGGTGAGCCGCACGAGCCGCACCACCTCCTCGACCAGGTCGGGCTCGACCCGGCCGGTGAGCGCGTCCTCGGCCCAGGCGGCCGAGCGCTCCTCGGCGTCGCGCTCGCCGTCGTAGACCGCGTCGTGGAACCAGGCGGCCAGCACGACCGGCAGGTGCCGCACCACCGCGCCGTGCTCGCCGAGCTCGTCGAGGCGGGTCAGCACCTCCACGAGGTGCTGCACGTCGTGGTAGCCGCGCTGCGGCGAGGCGTAGGCCGCCACGAGCTCCTCGCGCAGGTCGTCGGCATCGGTCAGGGGCCACCAGGGCCGGGGGTCGTGCAGCATGCGGGAGACGGTTCCTCGATCGACGGACGGTGCTGCCGGCAGCGCCGGCCCGGCCATTGAAACGCGCCGGGCCCTGCGCACGCTACTCTCGCCGCACACCCCCGGAACTGGAACGTGTTCTGGCCGGGCCCCGACGACGTACGAGGAGTGGACGTGGCAGCGAGCAACGAGCGGATCCGTGAGGTCGTGGAGGCCTACGTGTCCCTGATCGCCGGGGGCACCGCCGCCGAGATCGTGGACCTCTTCGCGGAGGGCGCCACCGTCGAGGACCCGGTCGGGTCGGCGGTGCGGACTACGCGTGAGGAGATCGCCGCGTTCTACGGCACGCTCGAGGGCCTGCAGCAGGAGACCCGGCTCATCGACTGCCGCATCGCGGCGGGCGAGGCCGCCTTCCTGTTCGAGGTCCGCACCATCACCGACGGCGGCACCTTCACCCTCGCGCCCATCGACGTGATGACCTTCGACGACGAGGGGCGCATCACCACCATGCGTGCCTTCTGGTCCGACACCGACATGAGCGTCGGCTGACCCAGCCGGCTCACACCCGCGTGCTGGGCAGCCGCAGCGCGGCCGCGGTGGCGCGCGGCAGGCTGGCGCGCGCGGGGCGCGGGCGCCGCGCGGCGCGGGTCATCCGCACCGTCCCGAGGTCGACGAGCTGACCGGCGCCCACCGCGAGCCCGCGCAGGTGCACCCGGTCGACCACGACGTCGCCCGGGCCGGACTTCACCACGACGGTGAGGCCCGCCGCGGCCGGCAGGTCGCCGCCGACCACGAACCGGCCCTCGCGGTCGGTGCGGGTGCGCGCCAGCAGCGACCCGCGCGCGTCGCGCAGCTCCACCACCGCGGCGTACGACGCCCGCTTGCCGTCGGCGTCGAGGACCACCCCGCGCAGCGCGCCGCCGACCACGGGGTCGGTGCCCCCGGGACGTGAGGCGCCCAGCAGCGGCTGGGCCAGCCGCAGCACCAGCCGGGGACCGGCGGGGCGGGTGGGCCGCGCCAGCACGGGTGTGGCCTGGTGCCAGCGGCTGCGCGCCGAGACCAGCACGACGGTGCCGGCGCCGAGCCCCGCCAGGGTGAAGACGCCGAGCCCGTCGGTGCGGGTGCGCACCAGCGTGCCGTCGGGGCCGCTCGCCTCGACCTCGGCCCAGCGGGCGCGGGTGTCCTGGGCGGTGCGGACGCTGCCGGTGAGCACCGCGCCGGGCAGCAGGTGCGCCTGAGCCGCGGTGCGCCAGCCGTCGCGCACCTGCACCTCGAGGCGGGCCGGGGCCAGCCGCGAGGGGTCGTGCGAGGAGTGGTCGTCCTCGACGTCGAGGAGCCAGGTGCCGGCGGGCACCGTGATGAGGGTCGTCGCGTCGTGCACCCGCTTGTCGCCCCCGAGCCGCCCGTCGGGGCCCCACCACCGCACCCGCGCGACGCACGGCCGCGCGCGCACGAGGCGCAGCGCGATGCCGGTGCCGGCGGGGGCGGGGCTCATCGTCGGGCGTCCGCCTGACGTGGCGCGGTGGCGTCGGGGCCGCAGTTGGACCGGTTGTCCTGCTGGGCGGTCGGCAGCTGGGGCAGCGCCAGGATGCCCAGGACGGTGTCCTCCCCGGTGCGGACCGAGACGCCGCCCTGGCTCGCGGTGCCGTACTTGCAGTAGTAGGTGCCCTGCAGGTACGGCGGGTTGGCACCGCCGGGCTGGATCTTCACGGTGACGCCCTGCTGGGTGGTGATCGCTCCGGTGATCGTGAAGAGGCCGTCCGCGCCGGTGGTGGCCGAGCCGAGCCGCGCGCCGGACTGGTCGAAGGCGAGCACCTCCACGTCCTCCATGGGCGCGTCGGGGTGCTCCTCGTCGACGACGGCGCCGCTGATGGTGGCCCCGCGCTTGGTCCAGGTGAAGGTGCTGGCCAGGTCGTCCTTGCCGGACCGCACCATCGCCCCCTTGATGGCGCCGCTCTGGGGCAGGAAGCTGCCGACGCCGGGGGCGACCATGCGGTACTTGCCGGGGAAGAGCCCGGAGAAGATCGCCTCGCCGCCCCGTGCCTTGACGGTCCAGAACTGCCCGGTGGCCTTGCTGACGGCCGTCACGAACACCTTCTCCTTGACCTTGCCGTCCCTGGTGCGCAGGTCGACCAGCAGCCGCCCCGCCCGGGTCCCCAGGCTGATCGGGGTGTTGCGGACCTGGCCCAGTTTCATGCCCGCCAGGTAGGTCGAGCGCCCGACGTAGGCCTTCTTGCGGTCGTAGGTGAAGACCGAGTAGCTGCCGGCCGGCAGACCGCCCAGCGCGAACTGGCCGCGCTTGTTGGCCGTGACCCGGTAGGACTGCTCGGCGGCGTTGGCGGCGACCACCTCGGCGCCGCCGGCGACCCTGCCGCCGGCGCGCACGGTCCCGGTGATCGCGGCGCCGCGCTTCATCCGCACGTTCTTCTGCACCGACGTGTCGCCGACCTTCACCTTGATGTCGGTGGGGGCGTACTTCGTGACGTTGTACGCCGGGCGCAGGTCGACGAACTGCAGGTAGTAGGTGCCCGGCTGCAGGCTCAGCGAGTAGATGCCGCCGGTGACCTTGCGCTCGTCGATGTAGGTCCAGTCCTTGGTGAACCAGCGCACCCGGTACTTCACGCCCTTGTCGGCGGCCTTGATGCTGCCGCGGACCTTGGTGGTGCGCTCGGCGGTGGTGGGCGACTGCCTGGCCTCCTGGCGGGCCTGGCGCTCCTGGGCGGCCACGCCCGGCTGCATGGTGGGGTCGGGGTCGGTCGCGACGGCGGGGGCGGCCCCGGCCCCGAGCAGGAGCGGGACGACCAGTGCCGCCACGACGGCTACGAGCAGCGGTCGCTGCGGTGGTCGCTGGAGGGGCGCCATGGTGAGTCCTCGGGTCGCGGGGGAGGGGTGGTGCGACCACTGTGGCACCGCCACCTCGGGCCAGGCTCAAGTTCTCGCAAGGACTCGCTCAAGAAACCCCGTATCCTCCCCGGGTGCTCGACGCCGACGCTCCCGCCCTGCCCCGTCGGGTGCTGGTCGCGGGGCTGAGCGGGGCGGGCAAGACCACCCTGGCGCGTCGCCTGGCCGGCGTCCTCGACGTGCCCCACACCGAGATCGACGCGCTGCACCACGGCCCCGGCTGGGTGCCGCGCCCGCAGTTCCTCGACGACGTCAGGGCCCTGGCCGGCTCCGAGGCCTGGGTCACCGAGTGGCAGTACCGCTCCGCCCGGCCGCTGCTGGCGGCCCGCGCCGACCTGCTCGTCTGGCTCGACCAGCCCTACCCCCTGGTGCTCGCGCGGCTGGTGCGGCGCACCGTGCGCCGGCGCGTGCGCCGCGAGGTGCTGTGGAACGGCAACGTCGAGGGGCCGCTGCACCACCTGTTCACCGACCCCGAGCACGTCGTGCGCTACCAGTGGGTGCACCGCCACAAGTACCGCCGCGACCTGGTGCCGTGGGCACGGCGAGAGCACCCCGACCTGCCGGTCGTGCGGCTCACCGGCGACCGCGACGTCGAGCGCTGGGTGGCCGACCTGGCCGGGCTGGCCTCAGGCGCCGGTCGCGGCCGCTGAGGAGGAGGGCCCCTGGGCGCTCATCGCCCAGCGGATCGTGCCGGTGGCCAGCGACCCGAGGGCCCGCACGACCGTGCGCTCCGAGACCGGCAGCCACGGCAGCCGCAGCGGGCCGCGCGTCCACCGCGGCATCAGCCCGACGGCCGCGGCCACCAGCACCAGGTAGGGCGCCCGCGCGAGCACCGGCAGCGGTGGCCTGAGCAGCAGGAAGCCCACGGCCTCGCGGGCCTCGGGGCTGCCGCGCAGCTCCGGGCGGTACGACGCCAGCACCTCGCGCAGCGCCGCCTCGGTCCGCGGCGGGTCGAGGACGCCGAGCCGGGCCGCGACCTCGCCGGCCTGGGCGACGTACTCGTCGCGGCGGGCCTGGTCGAGCGGGCGCGCCCCGTAGGTCTGGTGGGCCAGCAGGAAGGAGTCGACCTGGGCGGCGTGCACCCAGCCGAGCAGGTGCGGGTCGGAGGCGGCGTACGTCGTCCCGTCGGGCATGGTGCCGCGGATCCGCTCGTGGATGCGGCGCACCGCGTCGACCGCGGCCTGGGCGTCGTCGGCGTGGCCGAAGGTCGTCACGGCCAGGTAGGTGCTGGTGCTGGCCAGCCGGCCCCACATGTCGGTGCGGTAGTCGCTGTGCTCGGCGACGCCCCGCATCGCGGCGGGGTGCAGGGTCTGCAGCAGCAGGGCGCGGATGCCGCCGACGAACATAGAGGCGTCGCCGTGCACCTGCGCGATCGCGCTGTCGGGGGCGAACCAGCGGGGCCCCGGGCGGCCGTGGATGCGGTCGCGCTGGCGCGGCCCGTCGGGGCCCGCGACCCGCGCGAACAGCGCCGAGCCGAGCCGCTCACGCACCCCGTCGAGCGAGCTGCGGGCGGCCGGCAGCGAGGCGCGCACCCCGCGCCGGGGTGCGGTCGTCGCGCTGGCGGTCATGGGACGAGCCTACGGACCGCGCCCTCACCCGACCCGGCGCAGATCTCGCGCCGACCCGGCGCAGATCTCGCGCCGACCCGGCGCGGATCTCGCGCCGACCCGGCGCGAACCGGCCCCGGGACGTCAGACGTCCCAGGTGCGCACCCAGCGGCAGTGCTCGTTGGCGGCCAGGGCCGCGACGACCTCGGCGGGGATCGCCTCGGTGGAGTCGGTGACGACGTAGCCGAGCTCGCCGGTGGTGGCGAGGTACTGACCCACGACGTTGGCGCCGGCCTCGGCGATCAGCTGGTTGACCGCGGCGAGCACGCCGGGGACGTTGTCGTGCAGGTAGCCCAGGCGGTGCCCGGTCTGCAGCGCCGGCGCGCTGACCGTCGGCAGGTCGACGGAGAGCTCGGTGCGGCCCTCGAGGGCGAAGCCGGCGAGCTTGTTGGCCACGAAGTAGCCGATCTCCTCCTGCGCCTCCTGGGTCGACCCGCCCACGTGGGGCGTCAGGATGACGTTGTCGAGACCGCGCAGCGGCGACTCGAACGGGTCGCCCTGGGCCTTCGGCTCGATCGGGAAGACGTCCATGGCGGCGCCGGCGATGTGGCCCGACAGGATGTGCTCGCGCAGCGACTCGGTGTCGACCACCATGCCGCGCGCGGCGTTGATGAACAGCGAGCGCGGCTTCATCTTCGCGAACTGCTCGGCCCCGAAGAGACCCGCGTTGCCGGGGCGCCCGTCGACGTGCAGCGAGACGACGTCGGCCTTCTCGAGCAGCTCGTCGAGGGTCTTCATCCGCTGCGCGTTGCCGTGGGCGAGGCGGTCGGCGGTGTCGAAGAAGATGACCCGCAGCCCCATCGCCTCGGCCAGGTTCGACAGCTGGGTGCCGATGTTGCCGTAGCCGACGATGCCGAGCGTGCGGCCGCGGATCTCGTGGCTGCCCTGGGCCGACTTGTCCCAGATGCCGGCGTGCATCTTCTCGGTCTTCTCGGCCAGGCGGCGCGCGAGCACGATGATCTCGCCGATGACGAGCTCGACGACGCTGCGGGTGTTGGAGAACGGCGCGTTGAAGACCGCGACCCCCCGCTCGGCGGCGCCGACCAGGTCGACCTGGTTGGTGCCGATGCAGAAGCAGCCGACCGCCAGCAGGTCGGGCGCGGCGTCGAGCACGCGCGCGGTCACGTTGGTGTTGGAGCGGATGCCGAGCAGGCTCACGCCCGGCAGGGCCTCGACCAGCTCGTCCTCGCTCATCGAGTGCGTGAGCAGCTCGACCTCGAAACCTCGGCCCTCGAGGATCTCGACGGCCAGGGGGTGGATGTTCTCCAGCAGCAGCGCCTTCACGCCGTCCAGCCTAGAGACAACCGCGGCGTACGCCGACTCGTGGCCGCGGGCGTGGACAGGCGACGCCGCGGGGCGCGCCTCACATGGCCAGGTCGGCGATGTCCTCGGCGTCGACGATGCGGTAGGCGTAGCCCTGCTCGGCCAGGAACCGCTGGCGGTTCTGGGCGAACTCGGCGTCGACGGTGTCGCGCGAGACCACCGTGTAGAAGCGCGCCACCTTGCCGTCGTGGCCCGGGCGCAGCAGCCGGCCCAGCCGCTGGGCCTCCTCCTGGCGCGACCCGAAGGACCCCGAGACCTGGATCGCCACCTCGGCGTCGGGCAGGTCGATGGAGAAGTTCGCGACCTTGGAGACCACCAGCAGCCGCTCCTCGCCGGAGCGGAAGGCGTCGAAGAGCCGCTGGCGCTCCTTGACCGACGTCTCGCCCTTGATGACGGGGGCGTCGAGGGCGGCGGCGAGCTCGTCGAGCTGCTCGAGGTACTGCCCGATCACCAGGGTCGGCTGGTCGCCGTGGCGCTCGACCAGCTCGCGCACCACCTGGGTCTTGCGGTGGGTGCAGGAGGCGATCCGGTAGCGCTCCTCGGGCTCGGAGGTCGCGTAGACCAGGCGCTCGCTGTCGGGCAGCGTGACGCGCACCTCGACGCAGTCGGCGGGAGCGATCCAGCCCTGCGACTCGATGTCCTTCCAGGGCGCGTCGTAGCGCTTGGGCCCGATCAGGGAGAAGACGTCGCCCTCACGGCCGTCCTCGCGCACCAGCGTCGCGGTCAGCCCGATCCGGCGCCGCGCCTGCAGGTCGGCGGTCATCCGGAAGATCGGCGCGGGCAGCAGGTGCACCTCGTCGTAGACGATGAGGCCCCAGTCGCGGGCGTCGAGCAGCTCGAGGTGCGGGTAGACGCCCTTCCGCTTCATCGTCAGCACCTGGTACGTCGCGATGGTCACCGGGCGCACCTCCTTGACCGCGCCGCTGTACTCACCGATCTCGTCCTCGGTCAGCGAGGTGCGGCGCACCAGCTCGTCCTTCCACTGGCGCGCGGAGACGGTGTTGGTGACCAGGATCAGCGTGGTGGCCTTCGCGTGCGCCATGGCCGAGGCGCCGACCAGGGTCTTGCCGGCGCCGCAGGGCAGCACCACGACCCCCGAGCCGCCGTGCCAGAACGACTCGGCGGCGTCGCGCTGGTAGTCGCGCAGCGTCCAGCCGCTCTCGTCGAGCTCGATGGGGTGCGCCTCGCCGTCGACGTACCCGGCGTAGTCCTCGGCCGGCCAGCCGATCTTGAGCAGCGCCTGCTTGAGGTTGCCGCGCTCGGAGGCGTGCACGACCACGGTGTCGGCGTCGATGCGCTCCCCGATCATCCCCTGCACCTTCTTGGCGCGCAGGACCTCCTCGAGCACCGGGCGGTCGGTGGTGGCCAGGGTCAGCCCGTGGGTGGGGTGCTTCTCGAGCCGCAGCCGCCCGTAGCGCGCCATCGTCTCGGCGACGTCGACCAGCAGCGAGTGCGGCACCGCGTAGCGGCTGAACTCCAGCAGCGTGTCGACGACCTGCTCGGCGTCGTGGCCCGCCGCGCGCGCGTTCCACAGACCCAGCGGCGTGAGCCGGTAGGTGTGCATGTGCTCGGGGGAGCGCTCGAGCTCGGCGAACGGCGCGATCGCCTTGCGGCAGTCCTGCGCGCGCTCGTGGTCGATCTCGAGCAGGAGCGTCTTGTCCGACTGGACGATGAGGGGGCCGTCTGTCACCGGGCAAGCCTACGGGGCGGGCCAGGGGCCGCCCCGGCCGCTGTCAGGGCGAGACGGGGGCCACGGAGGTGATCCGGTGCACCGCGAAGCTGCGCAGGTCGTCGGCCCGGTGGTCGTGGGCGGTCAGGGTGCCGCCCTCGACGCTGCGGGGGTCGACGACGCGCTCGGAGCGGGTGCCGTGGTTGTCGACGTAGCCGATCAGCACGCTGGCGCCGGTCTCGACCGCCTCGCGCAGCGCGGCCAGCGAGCCCGACGGGCTCAGCGCCTGCCCGGCACCGGCGGGCCTGCTGGAGGCGGCCCGGTCGCCGGCGCGCACCGCGGTGACCACGGCCGCGACGGTGGCGCTGCCCCGCGCCGCCCTGAGCCCCTCGGGGCGCCGGTCGCGCGGGGTGCGGGCGCGCAGCTGGTCGGGTCGGGCCACCCGCACCGTGCCGTCGGGGCCCTCCACGACCGGGGCGGCACCGAGCTCGCGCAGCCGCGGCAGCAGCACGTCGAGGGGCGTGGCGGAGACGAGGACGGTGGGGGCGATGCGGCGCAGGCCCAGCGAGGCGGCCTTGGGGTGGTGCAGCACCTCGCTGAGCGCGGCCTCGTCGTCGGCGCGCAGGAACGCCTCGGCGTGCCCGACCCGGATCGAGCCGAAGGTGCGGGCGGTGTCGTCGACGAGGTAGCTCAGCGGCTGCGGCACCGGGGTGCGCGAGACCGAGGAGATGAAGTCGTGCACCTCGACCGCCGACCACCCGGTGTCGAGGGCGCGGCGCACCGAGGAGGAGGTGAAGCGGTAGACCGTCGCCCCGCCGCGCGACTCGACGTCGGCGAGCAGCTGGAGCCGCTTGGCCAGCGTCGACTCCAGCGGGCCGGGGGCCACCGCGGTCAGGTCGGCCTGCAGCAGCACGTGGTCGACGGGCGGCGGCATCAGCGCGTCGAGGGCGGCGACCGCGGCGGCGCCGTCGCCGTCGCCCACCAGCCCCGCGACGTACGACGCCACCCCGCCCAGCCCGGCGACGCCGAGCGCCTCGGCCTCGCTGAGGGCCCAGGCGACCTGGTCGGCGCGGGTGCGGGGCCGTCGCGGGCGCAGCCAGGCGACGCGGGCCACCAGCGCCGGCAGGCCGGTGCCGGAGGCCAGCACCTCGCCGGCCGGCACCGCCGCCAGCTCGCGCAGGGTGAGGTGGCGGGTCTCGACCTGGTGCACGCCCGCCAGCTCGGGGGCCAGCGCGTTCCAGGTCTTGCCCGCGGGGTCGCGGGTGCCGACCAGCCCGGGGAGGCGGGCGCTGTCCCACCAGGCGCGCGCCAGCACCCACCAGCGCTCGGCGGGCGAGCGGGTGCTCCACCGGTCGAGCTCGTCGGTGGGCAGCCACGCGGCCTCGCCCTCGGCGCCCTGGCCGGTGGCCAGCAGCCCGGCGGCCGAGGCGGTCTCGACGAGCAGGGCGGTGGTGGGCTCGTCGACGTGCAGCAGCGCCGAGGCGGCCCGCAGGTCGCGCACCCCCAGCCCGCCGCTGCGCAGCGCCGCCGGCGGCTGGGTGCCCCAGTGGTCCAGCAGCAGCTCGACCCGGCGTACGGCCTCGAAGGCGGCGCCGGCCGCGACCTTGTCGACCATCGCGGCGGAGCGCTCGGTGGTCGGCAGCGCGGGCACGTCGTCGACGGGCTCGGTGGTGGTGCGCCCACCGCGCAGGACCAGGCCCACCTCGCCGGGCAGCACCACCGACCCGCCGCCGCGCGGCACCAGCAGCCGGCGGGCCAGCAGCTCCTCGGCGGGGGTGGCGGCCTCGGCGGCGGTGACGGTGTGGCGCGAGGTGCCGGTGGTGGCCTCGCCGCCGTGGTCGAGCACGTGCTCGAGCAGCGTGCGGGCCGGGGCCGACAGCTCGGCGAGGCGGGCGGCCACGACCGCGGGGTCGACCGGCTCGGGGGAGCGGGTGCGCAGCCCGCTCACGCCGGCTCCCGGACCTCCGGCCAGGCCCTCGGCGACACCGCTGAGGACCCGGGGCCCGGTGGGGGAGTCCCAGACCAGCGCGAGGTCGGTGAGGTGCTCGAGCGCGGCGGTCGTCGCGGCCGGGTCGGCGTGCACGAGGGAGACGAGTTCGGCGCGGGTGGTTTGACCCGCCACCACGAGGGCATCAAGCACGCAGAGCTCGAGCCGGGTCAGCTGGTCGAGCGCGCGGAGCAACGAGGACCGGGTGGCGGCACGCGACGCCAGCTGGCCGGAGTCGTGAGGGGCTGGAGTGGCGAGATCGGGACGGGCCAGCAGCAGGCGGGACAGCCGCGCGTCCGGCCAGCTGCGCAGCTGGTCGGCGAGCGTGCGGAACCCCTCGGCGGACATCGCTGACACGCTAGCGCCACCGAGCCACGAGCCGGCACACGACGCGGTGGTCGGCTGATGCAGGTCGAGCTGCACCACGGCGCCTCGACCGACGTGGGGCTCGTGCGGGAGGTCAACGAGGACGCCTTCCTGGCTGCGCCCCCGGTCTTCGTGGTGGCCGACGGGATGGGCGGCCACGACGGCGGCGACGTCGCCAGCGCGATCGTGGTCGAGGAGTTCGCCCACCTCGCCGACGAGGGCTACGACCCCCAGCGCGGTGCCGAGGCGGTCGCGCGGACGCTGGAGACCTGCCGGCGTCGCATCGACGCCTACGGGGCCGAGCAGCGGGCCGGGGGTCAGGGCGGCTTCTCGGCCGGCACCACCGCGGTGGTGGCGCTGCTCGTCGAGGACGACGGGCAGCCCAAGTGGCTGCTGGCCAACCTCGGCGACTCGCGCATCTACCGCTTCAACGACGGCCGGCTCGACCAGGTCAGCGTCGACCACTCGGTCGTCCAGGAGCTCGTCGACGCGGGCGCGATCACCGTCGAGGCAGCCGCCCACCACCCCGAGCGGCACGTCATCACCCGGGCGCTGGGCACCTCCGAGACCTCCGAGGCCGACTACTTCCTGCTCCCGCTGCCGGCGGTCGAGCGGCTCGTGCTGTGCTCCGACGGGGTCAGCGGGATGATCGACGACGACGAGATGGCCGGCATCCTCGACGGGGCCGCCGACCCCCGCGACGCCGCCGACACGATGATCGCCGCCGCCCTGGCCGCCGGGGGTCGCGACAACGCGACCGTGGTGGTCGTCGATGTGGTTGGGTTGGCCCGAGACCACCCCTACGACTCCGAGCGCCAGCGCATGAGCATGGAGCAGAAGCTGGGAGCCCTGCCGTGACGTCCCCCGACACCGCTGCCGTCGACACCGCTGCCGTCCCGACCCGTGCCTACCTGCCGGGCGAGTGGTACGTCGTCCTGGGCGCCGAGGTGGTCGTGGCGCTGCCGAGCGAGGAGCGCGAGCGCGCCGCCGCGGCGTGGTCGCTGGTCGAGGCCGGCGCGAGCGCCGACGAGGTGCTCGACGCGCTGCTCGGGGCGGGCCTCAGCACCCTGGGCGGCCTCGCGCTGGTCAGCGAGCACGACGGCGCCACCCGGGTCCTGCTGCGCGGCCGGGCCGGCTGGTCCGGCGACGGCGCCGACGGGCCGGTGGAGGCCACCGGCGGGCTCGCCTCCACCTGGCACGAGCAGCGGGTGCGTGGCGTGCGGTCCTGGACCCTCGACCTGCCCGGTGCCGTCGTCGAGCGGGGAGCCCACGCCGGCGAGCCCGACCACGACCCGGAGCAGCAGGGGTGGCCGGTCGCCGCGGGCCTGGTGCGCGCCGCCTGCGTGCGGCACGGCGCGGTCCTGGCCCGGCCCGAGGCCCCCGCCGCCGCCGTCGCGCCGGCGGCCCAGCCCGATCCCGATCCTGAGCCCGATCCTGAGCCCCCGTCCGAGCCGGAGCCCGAGCCGGAGCCCGTGGACGAGACACCGGTGACCCCGTCGGCGTGGAGCCCCGGGCAGTCCGACCACGACGGGATGACCAAGAGCGGCGACTGGGGCCGCGAGGAGTTCCAGCGCCACCAGCCGGGCATCCCCGGCCAGCCGCAGGCGCCCAGCATCACCGCGTCCCCGGTGGCCCGGCTCGTCGTCTCGCACGGCGAGGAGGTCGAGGTCGACCGGGTCGTCCTGGTGGGCCGCGCCCCCGAGGCCCGCCGCTTCACCTCCACCGAGCAGCCGCGCCTGGTGACCGTGCCGAGCCCGCAGCAGGAGATCTCCTCCACGCACCTCGAGGTGCGGCCGGGGTCGGGCGCCGACCACGGCAGCGCCGTCGTCACCGACCTCGGCTCCACCAACGGCACCGTGCTGGTCCAGCCGGGGCTGCCCCCCGAGTCGCTGCAGCCCGGCATCGCGGTGCAGCTCATCCCCGGCGCCATCATCGACCTCGGTGACGGGGTCAGCATCCAGGTCGTCCGGCCCTGAGCGCCGTGTCCACCCCCGTCGCACCGCCCGGCCCCCCGCCCGGCCCCCCGCCGCCCCCGCCGCCCGCGCCGCCGGCGCGCACCGACCTGCCGACCGCCGACCTCGAGCGCCGCTACTACGCCCACGTGGTCGACCGGGCCCTGGCCTGGACGACGTACGCCGCCGTCGCGGGTCTCGGCTGGTGGCTGCTCGACGGCCCCGTGGTCGTGGCGCTGCTGGTGCTCGGCTGGGCGCTGGTCGTGCAGGTGGCGCTCGCGGTGCTGCTGGGCCTGCGCGGGCTCAGCCCCGGCAAGGCGCTGCTCGGGCTGCGCGCGGTCTCGGCCGCCACCGGTCGCCCGGTCGGGGTGGGGGCCGCCCTGCTGCGCGGCCTCGTCGTCGGCCTGGCGGGGCTGCCCACGCTGCTGCTCGGCGCCGCCACCCTGGCGTGGACCAGCGCCTCCGACCGCGACCGGCAGCGCCGCGGCTGGCACGACCACCTCGCCGGCACCGTCGTGGTCGACCTGCGCCCGGTGCCCGAGGCCGAGGAGCCCGACGACGCCCGGCCCCGGGCCATCGTCAACCTCACCGCGATGCGGCTCGTGCCCGCGACGGTGCGACCGGCGGTCACCGCCACCCGTCCACCGACCACCCCGCCGACCACACCGGCCCCGGCCCGCACACCCCGGGCGCCGACCACCCCGCCGACCACACCGGCCCCGGCCCGCACACCCCGGGCGCCGACCACCCCGCCGCGGGGTTCGCGCCCCAGCAGCCCACCCAGCAGCCCACCCAGCAGCCCCCCGGCAGACCCGCCTGCCGGGGCGCGGCGCCGCGCGGTCCCCACCGACTCACCCACCCCGCCCGCCGGCTGGCAGGTCGAGCTCGACTCCGGCGAGCGCGTCGTCGTCGACGGCCTGGTGCTGCTGGGGCGCGGCCCGGTGGCCGGCTCCGGGGAGCAGGTGCGCCACCTGGTGCCGCTGCGCTCGCAGGACATGTCGGTCTCCAAGACCCACGCCCAGCTGCAGGTCGCCGCCGACGGCGCCCTGGTGGTGATGGACCGCGGCTCCACCAACGGCTCGGTCGTGCTGCGCGCGGGCGTCTCGCGCGAGCTGACCCCCGGCAAGCCGCTGACCCTGCTCGAGGGCGACACCGTGCGGCTGGGGGACCGCAGCCTGCGGGTGCTGCAGCGGGGCTGAGCCGCGCCCGCCCCCGTCCCTGGTTACGGTGGGTCGCGTCATGACCCACGTCTGGTACGTCGCCTACGGCTCCAACCTCAGCCTCGACCGCCTCGCCTGCTACGTCGCCGGCGGGCGCCCGCCCGGCGGCACGCGCAGCCACCCGGGGGCCCGCGACCGGACCCTGCCCGAGCGCAGCGTGCCGGTCGAGCTCCCGGGCACCACCTACTTCGCGGGACGCTCGGCCCAGTGGGGCGGCGGGGTCGCCTACTACGACCACGCGACCCCCGGGCGCACCGCGGCGCGCGGCTACCTGGTCACCGCGGGCCAGTTCGCCGACATCGCCGCCCAGGAGATGCACCGCGAGCCGCGCGCCGACGACCCGCTCGAGCAGCTCGTGCTCGCCCCGCTGGCCGCGGGACGCCACGAGGCCGGGCCCGGGGCCTACGAGACGGTGGTCGACGTGGGCCGCCACGAGGGGGCGCCGATGCTGACCTTCACCGCTCCGCACGGTGCCGCGACCGCCGAGCGCACCCGTCCCTCGCCGACGTACCTGGCCACCATGGCCCGGGGCCTGGGGGAGTCGCACGGCTGGGACGAGCACCTCGCCCACGAGTACCTGGCGGGATTGCAAAAACTCGCTTAGGTTGCCCGGTCATGGACTTCGTGCACACCGAGACCGCCTCGACCTCCGCCTCGCCGGGCGACGTCTGGGCACTGTGGTCCGACACCTCCACCTGGGCCGCGTGGGACCCCGCGGTCGAGCGCGTGGTGCTCGACGGGCCCTTCCGTCTCGGCACGACCGGCACGATGCGCCTGGCCGGGGGCGCCGAGGCGCCCTTCACGCTGGTCGCGGTGAGCCCCGACGTGCGCTACTGCGACGAGCTCGAGCTCGGCGGGCTGCACCTGCGCATCGACCACCGGGTCGAGCCGCAGGGCGAGGGTGCCGTGGTCACCGTCGAGACCCGCGTCAGCGGCCCCGGCGCCGACGAGGTGGGCCCGATGGTGGTGGCCCAGGCGCCCGAGGCGCTGCGGCTCCTGGCGGCCCAGGCCGAGGCCCGAGCGGCCGCGCGGGGCGAGCGCGTCAGCGGGTGAGCTGCACCGGCACCCGGGTGCGGGTGCCGTTCCCGCCGCGCCACAGCACGTAGCCGTCGTCGCTGGTGCGGGTGCCGCCGGCGACGCGCACCGTGTACGTCGCGGACTCGCCGGGGGCCAGGCGCAGCGCCGCCGGGGTGACGCTCACGTCGTGGGCCTCGAAGCCGGCGGTCGAGGACGAGAAGTAGCGGGCCTTGGTGCCGGCGTTGGTGACCGTGCGGGTGGTGGTCGACCGGCCGCCGCTGAGCAGCACCGAGGGCAGGTTCAGCGGCTCGCCGGCGGGCAGCGCCCCCTCGAGCCAGGCGCGGTAGTCGCCGAGGTCGAGGTCGTGCACCAGGCCCGGTCGCAGGGCCCGCTGGCCCCGCACCCGTCCGGAGCCGGAGGCCAGCGCCGAGGCGCCGGGCACCGCGTCGGCGGTGCTGACCAGCGCCGAGCGCACCCAGGTGGCGCTCCACCCGCGCCGGGCCAGGAGCCGCGCCGCCGTGCCGCTGGTCCAGGCCGTGGCCGGCGAGGTGCCGGTCTGGGTGTCCCACCGGCGCCCCACGGCACCGGTGGGGGCGGCGCCCACGAGGCCCGCGCCGGGTGCGACGAGGTCGGGCTTGAGCACCGGCCCGGCGGGGTCGCCGGTGGCCGAGAAGCCCAGCACCCGCAGGTCGAGGGAGCGGGCCCCGCGCGGCACCAGCCGCACCTTCGCGTCGGGGTGCGCACGCGCCCAGCGGCGTACGACGCCCGCGTCGGTGGCGCCCACGTGCACGGTGGGCACGCTGTGGAAGTCGGCGTCGACGGAGTCGGGGCCGCTGTTGAGCAGGACCATGCCGACGCCGTCGGCGCGCTCGACGGCCGCGGACTTGTCGGTGCGGCCCACGCCGCCGCGCTCGCACAGCACGACCCGGTCGGCGACGCGGGCGGCGTCGAGGCTGCCCGGGGTGCACAGCGAGGCCTGCTGGCGGGTGGCGCCGGGTGCGGCCGCGTCGGCGCCGCGGAGCCACCGGGACGGCCCGACCGCCTCGTCGGCGATCATCGCGCCGTCGACGCGCGGGCCGTCGGAGCCCAGCCGCAGCCGGCCCTCGCGCACGGTGCCGCTGCTCGCCCCGACCGTGCTCACCCACGGCGAGGGGTGCGCGGCGGTGCCGCTGGTGCTGCGGTCGCCGGCGGCGGCCACCACGACCGTGCCGGCCTCGGCGGCGCCGAGCAGCGCCGTCTCGACGGTGTCGAGGCGGGGCGGCCCGCCCACCGACAGGTTGAGCACGTCGACACCGTCGGCGGTGGCCCGGTCGACCGCGGAGACCAGGTCGGCGGTCGCGCACCCGTCGTCGGCGGGGTCCGGGGCGCTCCAGCAGGCCTTGTAGACCGCGATCCGCGCCTGCGGCGCGACCCCCGCGTAGCGGCCGAGGTCCTGGTCGCCGACCCGGACCGCCACCTCGGCGTTGCCGGCCGCGATCGAGGCCATGGCGGTGCCGTGGCCGTCGTCGTCGCGCGGGGAGAGCGAGGAGGAGGAGCGCACGGCGTCGGCGCCGAAGCCCTCGACGAACCAGTCGCCCGCCACGACCTTGCCGTTGCAGGTGGCCGGGCCCCAGTCGTCGGCGTCGGCGCAGACGCCGCCGAAGCCCTCGGGGGCGGGGCCCAGCCCGGGCACCGAGGAGAAGACGGGACCGTCGGGGTCGAGGCCGGTGTCGACGAAGCCGATCACCACCCCCTGGCCCCCGCGGGTGCGTGCCGAGGGGGACAGCCCCGGGGCGTCCTGGCCCTCGACGCCGTCGGCGGCCGCCAGCGGCCGCACGCTGTTGGGCTCGACCATCGACACCCCGGGCGTGGCCTCGAGGCGTGCGGCCTGCTCGCGGGTCAGCTCGACCGCGACGCCGTTGAGCGCGGTCGTCCAGCGGTAGACGGGGTCGGGGGCGTCGACGGCGTCGAGCACCCGCTGCTGGCGGGTCTGCATCCGCAGCTGCTGCAGCCCCCGGTCGACCTCGGAGGCGGTGCCCGACGTGCCGGGACCCTCCAGGGTCACCAGGTAGAGCTCCGCGCGGGCGTCGTCGGCCCCGCGCACGGCGTGGCCGGTGCCGGCCACCCCCAGGGTCGCGGCGGCGCCGGCCGCGAGCGCGCAGGCGGCCGCGAGCACCCGGCGTACGCCGGGGTGCGGGCTGCGGTCGCGGGGCGGGGTCACGGGGTGCTCCTGGCTGGCTGGTCCGGGCGGCTGGTCTGGGCGGCTGGGGTCGTGCGGGGTCGCCCCCGCGGCCGGTCACTGGCCGGCGTCCGGGGGGTGAGCAGCCCATTGTGACCGACGGGGCGGTCCGACGACAGGCGAACGCCGTGGTTGGGGACGACGGGGCCCCTCCGACGGGTCGTCTACCCTCGGGGCCGTGTCCGTCCCGAACTCGTCCGCGGCCCCGTCGCTGGTGGTGGGCTTCGACCTGGACATGACGCTCATCGACTCGCGCCCGGGCATCGCCGAGGTCCTGGAGGTGCTGGCCGCCGAGCTCGGGGTCGTGCTGCCGGTGGCCGAGATGACCGCGCGCCTGGGCCCGCCCCTCGACCTGATGCTCGAGCCGCACCTGCCGGCGGAGGCCATCGGCCCGGCGGTCGACCGCTTCCGCGCGCTCTACCCCGAGCGCGCCGTGCGCAGCGTCCCCTCGCTCCCGGGGGCCGCGGCGGCGCTGGCCGCGGTGCGCGCCCACGCCGGGCGGGTCGTGGTCGTCACCGGCAAGCACACGCCCAACGCCCGCCTGCACGTCGAGCACCTCGCCCTCGACGTCGACGTCGTCGAGGGCCGGGTGTGGGGCGTCGGGAAGGCCGACGTGCTGCGCCGCGAGGGTGCCTCGATCTACGTCGGCGACCACGTCCACGACGTCGAGGGGGCGCTCGCGGCCGGCGCCACCAGCGTCTCGGTGCTCAGCGGCGGGGCCACCCGCGAGGAGCTGCTCGCCGCCGGCACCCACGTGGTGCTCGACGACCTCGACCAGTTCGCGCCCTGGCTCGAGGAGCACCTGCTCGAGCAGCGCACCGCCGCGCTCGAGGCCGACCTGCGCGAGCGGGGCTCGCTGCTCGTCGCCTACAGCGGCGGCGCCGACTCGGCGCTGCTGCTCGCCGCCGCGGCCCGCGCGCTGGGCCCCGAGCGGGTCGTGGCCGCCACCGGCTACTCCCACGCGCTGCCGCAGATCGAGCGCGACCCGGCGCGCACCTTCGCCGAGGCGCTGGGGGTGCGGGTGCTCACCCCGCCGACCCACGAGATGGAGCGCGAGGGCTACCGGGCCAACGCGGGCGACCGGTGCTTCTTCTGCAAGGCCGAGCTGCTCGACACGCTCGTGCCCCTGGCCGCCGAGCACGGCCTGGCCCACGTCGCGACCGGCACCAACGCCGACGACGTGGTCGCCGGCTTCCGCCCCGGCATCCGTGCGGCCGCCGAGCGCGGGGCGCTCACCCCGCTCGCCGACGCCGGGCTGACCAAGGCCCAGGTGCGCGAGCTCTCGCGGCGCTGGGCCCTGCCGACCTGGGACAAGCCGGCCGCCGCCTGCCTGTCCTCGCGGGTCGCCTACGGCATCGAGGTCACCCCGCACCGGCTGGCCCGCGTCGAGCGCGCCGAGGGCGCGGTGCGCGAGCTGCTGGCCGGCGCCGGCGTCGCGGTTCGCGACCTGCGGGTGCGCGACCTCGGTGGCGGCCCCGGCGAGGAGCACGCCCGGGTCGAGGTCGACGCCGGGCTGCTGCGTGGACCGCTGGGCGAGGGCCGAGCGCTGGTCGACGAGCTGTGCGCCGCCGTGCGGCGTACGGGCTTCGCGACGGCCGAGCTGTCGCGCCGGGGCTTCCGGTCGGGCTCGATGAACGAGCTCCTCGACGAGCCCGAGCGCTGGCGGTGAGCCCGCGCGACGTGGTGTCGCGGCTGTGGGACGAGGTGACCTCGCGCCAGCCGCTGCCCGACGCCTCGCTGGTGCTGCTGACCGGGGTGCTGGCCCTGGTCCTGGTCTGGCTGCCGAGCACCTGGCCGCGGGTGCGGCTGGGCGTCACGGTCGTCCACGAGGCCGGCCACGCCGTCGTCGCCGTGCTCGTCGGGCGTCGTCTGCAGGGCGTGCGGCTGCACTCCGACACCTCCGGCGTGACGCTCTCGCGCGGGCGCCCCCGCGGCCCCCGGGATGGTCGCGATGCTCGCCGCCGGCTACCTGGCGCCCGCCGGGGTCGGTCTGGGCGCGGCGCTGCTGCTGGCCGACGGGCGCGGGCTGGCGCTGCTGTGGCTGCTGGTCGCCCTCCTGGTCTCGCTGCTGGTCTGGGTCCGCAACGGGTACGGCGTCCTGGTGCTGCTGGCGTTCGGCGCCGGCGTGGTGGCGGTGACCTGGTGGGCGCCACCGCTGGCCCAGTCGGTGCTGGCCCACCTGGTCGCGTGGCTGCTGCTGCTCGCGGCGCCACGCCCGCTGCTGGAGCTGTGGGGCCGCGGCGCCCGTGGGCGTCGCGGCTCCGACCCCGACCAGCTGGCGCGCCTGACCCGGCTGCCGTCGGTGGTCTGGGTGCTGCTGATGCTGCTGGCCAACATCGCCGGGCTCGTCGTCGGCGTCGCGACCCTCGCGCCCGACCTGCTGCAGCGCTGAACCGGTTGGTGCGGCGCGCGTGCGCCTGCCTATCCTTTCGGCCTCCGGCGCTCCGCCGGCCCGCAGAACCGTTGACGACCGGAGGACGTGCTGTGCCCAGAGGCAAGGTGAAGTGGTACGACGCCGACAAGGGCTTCGGCTTCCTGTCCCAGGAGGACGGGCCCGACGTGCACGTGCGCGCCGAGGCCCTCCCCGAGGGCTCGACGACCCTCAAGGCCGGCACCCGGGTCGAGTTCGGCATCGCCCAGGGCCGCCGCGGCGACCAGGCGCTGCAGGTGCGCGTGCTCGACCAGCCCGCCTCGGTCAGCCGCAACCAGCAGGCCGCGCGCCGCAAGCGCCCCGACGACATGGCGCCGATCGTGGAGGACCTGATCCGCCTGCTCGACGGCGTCAGCGAGACCTACCGCCACGGCCGCCACCCCGACGCGCGTACGGCCGCCCCCACCGCGAAGCTGCTGCGCGCCCTCGCCGACGAGCTCGAGCGCTGAGCCGGCTCGGGGCGGCTCGAAGGTTCATCGGGCACCCGATGGAACTCGCGCCACCGGGCTGAACCTTCGTGGTGGTGGCGACAGGTTCATCGGGTACCCGATGAAACTCCCGCAGCGACCGCTCACCCGGTGACGGGCACCTCGCCGGGGTAGCGCCTGCTGCGCCCGGCCAGGACGAAGAAGGTCCAGGCCGAGAGCACCGCGAAGGCGACGCCCAGGCCGAGGCGGGCGGGGTCGAGGGGCAGGGCGATGCCGACGAAGCCGCCGACGACCCAGGCCAGCTGGAGGGTGGTGTCGCTGCGGGCGAAGGCGCTGGCCTGCACCTTGGTCGGTACGTCGCTCTGGATGGTGGCGTCGAGGCAGAACTTGGCCAGCGACTGGGCCAGTCCGGCGCACAGGCCCAGCACCACCAGCGGCAGCACGCCGTAGAACAGGGTGGCCAGCAGGGCGGCCGCGGCGTCGAGGACGAGCACGACCACGACGGTGGTGCCGGGGTGCAGGTTGCGCAGCAGGGAGGCGATCGCCACCCCGCCGGCGTTGCCGAGGCCGGCGGCGGCCACCACGATCCCCACCAGCACCTCGGCGCGCAGCCCGGTCTCGGGCGGGTTCTCGCGCAGCAGGAACGCCATGAACATCAGCAGGAAGCCGCTGAGCCAGCGTGGCCCGCAGTTGGCCCGCAGGGCGAACGCCACCGAGGTCGGGATGCGGGTGCGGGGCCGGGCGCCGGCGCGGGGCGGGGCGAGCCGCTCACCGGGTGCCGGGGCGCTGACGCGCACCGTGTCGCCGGGCGCCATCAGCACCAGCACCTCCTCGCCGACCGAGGAGTCGACCCGCTCGGGCAGCCGGATCGCGAAGACGGTGGCCACCACGAAGATCACGAACGCGTAGCGCAGCGACCACTCCGGGCCCGCAAGTGAGGCGAGCCCCGCGATCGGGGCGGAGATGGTGGCGCCGAGGATGCCCGAGAGCGAGACGCGGCCGTTGGCCTTGACCAGGGAGATGCCCGCGGGCAGCAGGCGGGGCACCGCGGCGGCCCGGGTGACGCCGTAGGCCTTGGAGGAGACCAGGACGCCGAGGGCGGCCGCGAAGAGCCACGCCGACTCCCCGGTCACCGCGCCGGCCAGCCCCCAGCACAGGAAGGCGCGCATGGCCATCGTCGAGCCGATCGCCCAGCGGCGGCCGTGGCTGAAGCGGTCCAGGAACGGGCCGATCAGCGGCGCCACGATGGCGAAGGGCAGCATCGTCAGCCCCAGGAACAGCGCGACCTGGCCCCGGGCCTCGCCCGAGGGCACGGTGAAGAAGAGGCTGCCGGCCAGCGAGATGGCCACCGCGGCGTCGCCGGCGGTGTTGAAGAAGTGCAGGTAGAACAGCCGGTTGAGGCCCGACTGCTCGGCCCCCTCGGCGTTCGCGGCGCGCTGGGCCTGGCGACCGACGTAGCGTCCGGCCCTGGTGGTGGCGCGGGTTGCCCCGCGGGCCGCGCCGGCGGCACCTCGCGCGGTGGCCCGGGCCCCCGTGCCCAGCCCCCGCCCGACCGCACGGGCACGCTCGCCGGAGGGCCCCGACGGGCCCCCCGTGGCGTCGGGACCGGGGCGCTGCGAGGGCATGGCCCCATCCTGCCTGGTGGTCCCGACGCCGGCGGCGCCAGCACGCCGGGCGAGCCCGGGGAGGGGGCGCCCTCGCCGGGGCGGGGGTCGGGCAGGCATGATGTCGGGCCGTGAGCACCATCGCCCGGGTCAAGCCCGATGCCGTCGCCGTCGCCGCCGCCGAGGTGGCGCGCGAGGCCCTCGTCTCCGACGTGGGTGCTGCCGTCGTCGGTGAGCACCTCGGTCACCTCGTCGAGGCCGAGCGCGTCGTCACCCACCAGTTCGCCTGCACCCAGCCGGGGTACGTCGGGTGGCGCTGGTCGGTGACCGTGGCGCGCGCGCCGCGCCAGAAGCACGTGACCGTCGACGAGGTCGTGCTGATCCCCGGCGACGAGGCGATCGTCGCGCCGCCGTGGGTGCCCTACCGCGAGCGGATGCAGCCCGGCGACATGGGCCCCGGCGACCTGCTGCCGGTCGACGACGACGACCCGCGCCTGGTGCCGACCTACTCCTTCGGCGACGACCCGCTCGACCCCGACGAGAAGGCGCAGGTGCGCCAGGTGGCGCAGGACCTCGGTCTGGGCCGGGTGCGCACCCTCTCGCCCGAGGGGCGGGACATGGCGGCCCAGCGCTGGTACGACAGCGACCAGGGCCCGGGGTCGGCGATCGCCAAGCAGGCCCCGCAGAGCTGCTGGTCGTGCGGGTTCCTGATGCGCCTGGCCGGGCCGCTGTCGGAGACGTTCGGCGTCTGCGCCAACGGCGACGCCAACGACGACGGGCGGGTCGTGTCGCTCGACCACGGCTGCGGGGCGCACTCGGAGGTGCGCCTGGCCAAGAAGCACGAGCCGCAGCCGCTGCCCGAGCACGTCTTCGACACCCTCGCGCTCGACCCGCTCGACGCCGGTCGCTGAGCCGGCCGCGACTCAGTCGGCGGCGCTGAGCACCCACACGGCGTACTCGTCGGAGGGCGGGTGCAGCTCGTAGGAGCCGAAGCGGTGCTGCACGCGCAGCCCCGCGGCGTCGACGTCGGCGACGAACTCCTCGGGCGGGTAGCTGCGGGCGTGCTCGGGGCCACCGACCAGGTGGAACCCGACCAGGACGCGCCCGCCCGGCGCCAGCCGGGACCGCATCGTCGCCAGCGCCCGGCGCTCGGTGCCCTCGGCGAGGAAGACCACGACGTTGCCGACGCACACCACCAGGTCGACCTGGTGCGGCCGGTCGCCGAGCACGCCGGCCACCCGGGCGTCGTCGAGCTCGAGCAGGTCGGCGTGCACCACGTCGACCTCCGGGTACGTCGCCCGGCACTGCTCGACCAGCGCGCCGTCGGGCTCGACGGCGGTCACCCGGTGGCCCCGCGCCTGCAGCGCGGCGCTGACCCGGCCCATCCCGGCCCCGACGTCGAGCACCCGGCCACCGCGGGGCAGGAGGGCGTCGGCCAGGCGGGCCTCGCCGTCGACGTCCTGGCCGGTCGCGACCAGCTCGGCGAAGCGCCGGCCGAAGCCCTCGGTGGCCTCGGGGCCGGCCTGGGCCCAGCGACTCGCCGGCACCGGTGCGGGGTCGCTCACGGGGCCGCGGGCCCGTCGTCGGTGGTCCCGTGCGCCTGCTCGTCGAGCTCGCGGCGGGTCGCGCGCCGGCGCCGGCAGTACTCCAGGCCCAGCAGCCCGAGCCCGAAGCCGGTCAGGCAGGTCCACAGCCACCAGGTGCGCCCCTGGGTCTGCAGCTCGCCGTAGAAGGGCAGCAGCGCCACGAAGGCGACCAGCCACACGCCGGTGCCGACCTCGACGGTGCGCACCCCGTCGACGTCGAGGGGCTCGACGTCGGCCACGAGGAACGTGCGGTTGCCGATCTCGTGCTTGCCGGGCTGGTCGTCGCGCAGGTCCACGAGCCGACTGTAGTGGTCGGGGGTGTCCACCACCGGACCCGCGTTGACAGCGGGTGGTCGGCTCCTGGGATGCTCTGCGTCCGTGAGCACCCAGACGGCGCCGGCCAGGTCCGGTATCGACGGCTTCTTCAAGATCTCCGAGCGCGGCTCCACCGTGGGGCGGGAGGTGCGCGGCGGCATCGTGACGTTCCTGACGATGGCCTACATCGTCGTGCTGAACCCGCTGATCCTCGGCTACGTGCCGGACTCGGAGGGCAACTACCTCGGTGGCGGCACCGAGCCCAACCTGGCGGCGATCGCCGCGGGCACCGCGCTGGTGGCGGGGGTGCTGACGATCCTGATGGGCTCGTTGGCCAACTTCCCGCTGGCCCTGGCCGCCGGGCTCGGCCTCAACGCCTTCGTGGCCTTCTCGATCGCCACCCAGTCGACCTGGGCCGACGCGATGGGCCTGGTCGTGCTCGAGGGCATCGCGATCCTGGTGCTGGTGCTGACCGGCTTCCGCACCGCTGTCTTCCACGCCGTGCCCACCCAGCTCAAGGTCGCGATCTCGGTCGGCATCGGCCTGTTCATCGCGCTCATCGGCTTCGTCGACGCCGGCTTCGTCAGCCGCATCCCCGACGCTGCGGGGACCTCGGTGCCCGTCCAGCTGGGCACCACCGGCACCCTGTCGGGCTGGCCGGTGCTGGTCTTCGCCGGCGGCCTGGTGCTGCTGGTCGCGCTGTGGGTGCGCCAGGTGCGCGGCGCGATCCTGATCGCGATCCTCACCACCACCGTCGTGGCGCTGGTCGTGGAGGCCGTCCTCGACCTCGGTGCGCGCAACGAGAACCCGGGCGGCTGGTCGCTGACGGTGCCCCGCTTCGACGGGTTCGTCGACCTGCCCGACTTCGGCACCCTGGGCCAGTTCTCCCTCTTCGGCGCCTTCGCCTCGATCGGCGTCGTCGCCGCGCTGCTCCTGGTCTTCTCGCTGATGCTGGCCGACTTCTTCGACACCATGGGCACGATGACCGCCATCGGTGCCGAGGCCGGCCTGAACGACGAGGAGGGCACCCCGCCGAGCATGCAGCGGATCCTGATCGTCGACTCGATGGCCGCCATCGCCGGTGGCGCCGGCGGTGTCTCGTCCAACACCTCCTACATCGAGTCCGCCTCGGGCGTCGGCGAGGGCGCGCGCACCGGGCTCGCCTCGGTCGTGACCGGTGCGCTGTTCCTGCTCACGATGTTCTTCACCCCGCTGGTCGAGGCGATCCCCTCGGAGGCGGCCGTGCCGGCGCTGGTGCTGGTGGGCTTCCTGATGATGCAGCAGGTCGGCCAGATCAGCTGGTCCGACGTGGAGATCGCGCTCCCGGCGTTCCTGACCATCGTGCTGATGCCCTTCACCTACTCCATCTCGGTCGGCATCGGCGCCGGCTTCCTGGCCTTCGTGCTGATCAAGCTGGTGCTCGGCAAGGCCCGCCAGGTGCACCCGCTGCTGTGGCTGGTCTCGGCGCTCTTCGTCGTCTACTTCGCCATCGACCCGATCACCGACCTGCTCACCTGAGGCGGCACCCCGCCGGGAATGCCCGGCGGGGTCTCGACGTTCGTGCCCACGAGTGCCCCGTGACCGACGACCCCGTGTGAGCGAGCCTGGTTGAGCCCCACCTTCCGTTCCCTGTCCCACCCGAACTACCGGCGCTACGCCGCCGGCTCGCTGGTGTCCAACACGGGCACCTGGATGCAGCGGGTGGCCCAGGACTGGCTGGTGCTGCTGCTGACCGGCTCGGGTGCGGCCATCGGCATCACGACGGGGCTGCAGTTCCTGCCGTTCCTGCTGCTCTCGCCGTGGGCGGGGCTGGTCGCCGACCGCATCCCGAAGCGTCGGCTGCTGCAGATGACCAACATCGGGATGGCCGTGCCCGCCGTGGTGCTGGGCCTGCTCGCGGTCACCGGCACCGCCGAGATCTGGCACGTCTACGTGCTGGCTCTCGTGCTGGGGGTGGCCTCGGCCTTCGACGCACCGGCCCGCCAGTCGTTCGTCTCCGAGATCGTCGGACCCGACGACCTGACCAACGCGGTCGGCCTCAACTCCGCCAGCTTCAACACCGCCCGCCTGGTCGGCCCCGCGCTGGCCGGGCTGCTGATCGCCGGCTTCGGCGGGGGAGTGGTCGGCACCGGCTGGGTGATCCTGCTCAACGGGCTCAGCTACGCCGCCCCGGTGCTGACCCTGCGCGCCCTCGACGCCTCGCTGCTGCGCACCCCCGAGCCGTCGTCGCGCCGGCCGGGCCAGGTGCGCGAGGGCGTGGCCTACGTGCGCGGGCGCCCCGACCTGCTCCTGCTGCTGGGCATCGTCTTCTCCGCGGGCACCTTCGGGCTGAACTTCCAGATGACCAGCGCCCTGATGGCCACCGAGGTCTTCGACAAGGGGCCCACCGAGTACGGCCTCCTCGGCACCTTCCTGGCCGTCGGCTCGCTGACCGGCTCCCTGGTCGCCGCCCGGCGCGTGCAGGTGCGCCACCGGCTCGTGGTCGGTGCGGCGCTGGCGTTCGGCTCGCTCGAGGTCGTCGCCGGCCTCGCGCCGTCGTACGTCGTCTTCGCGCTGCTGTGCCCGCTGCTCGGGCTCTCGGCGCTGACCATGATCACCAGCGCCAACGCCCACCTCCAGCTCTCGACCGCTCCCGAGATGCGCGGGCGGGTGATGGCGCTCTACATGATGATCTTCATCGGGGGCACGCCGCTGGGCGCGCCCTTCATCGGCTGGGTCGGGGAGGCCTTCGGGGCGCGCTGGACGCTGGTGGTCGGAGGGCTGCTGACGGTGCTCGGCACGCTGCTCAGCAGCCTGCTGTTCCTCGGGGGGCGGCGCGTTTTGACCGGTCTCCGGGCGCCCGGTAGCCTCGTTCCTCGTGTCTGGGACAACCAGGCCGTTGCGCGTGCTCGGAAGTAGACCGGCGGATCAGGATCGTCGCTGCACCGGGCCGACAAGCCGCAGGCCACTGCACCAGGGTGGCTGCCGACAAGGGCGACACGCCCGACCTCGGGGGCGAGCGACGCCGGAACGCAAGCACCACCCGGACACGGCGGAGAAGCTCCGTCGAGACTCCGCTTGAACATCGTGCGCTGCAGAGTGCGGCGCACTGAGAGAGAAACAGAAGGGGAACCACTCGGTGCCCACGATCAACCAGCTGGTCCGCAAGGGCCGCCAGGACAAGGTGTCCAAGAACAAGACGCCTGCCCTCAAGGGTTCGCCCCAGCGACGCGGTGTCTGCACCCGCGTCTACACGACCACCCCGAAGAAGCCGAACTCCGCCCTGCGCAAGGTCGCCCGTGTGCGCCTGTCCAGCGGCGTCGAGGTCACGGCCTACATCCCGGGTGTCGGTCACAACCTCCAGGAGCACTCGATCGTGCTCGTGCGCGGCGGCCGTGTGAAGGACCTCCCCGGTGTCCGCTACAAGATCATCCGCGGCTCGCTCGACACGCAGGGCGTGAAGAACCGCAAGCAGGCTCGCAGCCGGTACGGCGCGAAGAAGGAGAAGAGCTGACATGCCGCGCAAGGGTCCCGCACCGAAGCGGCCGCTCGACGTCGACCCGGTCTACGGGTCGCAGCTGGTCACCCAGCTCGTCTCCAAGGTCCTCCAGGACGGCAAGAAGCAGGTCGCCCAGCGCATCGTCTACAGCGCGCTCGAGGGTTGCCGCGAGAAGACCGGCACCGACCCCGTGGTGACGCTCAAGCGCGCCATGGACAACGTGAAGCCGGCCATCGAGGTCAAGTCGCGCCGCGTCGGTGGCGCCACCTACCAGGTCCCGATCGAGGTCAAGGGCACGCGTGGCACCACGCTCGCGCTGCGCTGGCTCGTCGGGTACGCCGCGGACCGTCGGGAGAAGACGATGTCCGAGCGCCTGATGAACGAGATCCTCGACGCCTCCAACGGCCTCGGTGCCGCTGTGAAGAAGCGCGAGGACACCCACAAGATGGCCGAGTCCAACAAGGCCTTCGCCCACTACCGCTGGTGATCTGCGCAGGGCGGCCGCGACCCGGCCGCCCTGCCCCCACCGCCCCTCCGACTTAAGGAACGCGACCCCACGTGGCTGTCAACATCACCACTGACCTCCGAGTCGTCCGCAACATCGGCATCATGGCGCACATCGATGCCGGCAAGACGACCACCACCGAGCGCATCCTGTTCTACACCGGCATCACCTACAAGATCGGTGAGGTCCACGACGGCGGCGCCACGATGGACTGGATGGAGCAGGAGCAGGAGCGTGGCATCACGATCACGTCCGCTGCGACCACCTGCTGGTGGAAGGACCACCAGATCAACATCATCGACACCCCCGGCCACGTGGACTTCACGGCCGAGGTCGAGCGCTCCCTGCGGGTGCTCGACGGTGCCGTGGCCGTCTTCGACGGCGTGGCCGGTGTCGAGCCCCAGACCATGACGGTGTGGCGCCAGGCCAACAAGTACTCCGTGCCCCGGATGTGCTTCGTCAACAAGCTCGACCGCACCGGCGCGGACTTCTTCCGCTGCGTCGACATGATGGTCGAGCGCCTCAATTCCACCCCGCTCGTGCTCCAGCTGCCCATCGGCGCGGAGTCCGACTTCCTCGGTGTCGTCGACCTGGTCGGCATGCGTGCCCTGACCTGGCGCGGCGAGACCACCATGGGTGAGGACTACGAGATCGAGGAGATCCCCGCGGAGCTGGCCGAGCAGGCCGCCGAGTACCGCGAGAAGTTCCTCGAGACCCTCTCCGAGGCCGACGACGAGATCATGCTCAAGTACCTCGAGGGCGAGGACTTCACCGTCGAGGAGCTCGAGGCCGCGATCCGTCGTGCCACCCTCGCCGACAAGGTCAACCCCGTCCTGTGCGGCACCGCGTTCAAGAACAAGGGCGTCCAGCCCCTGCTCGACGCCGTGGTCAAGTACCTGCCCTCCCCGATCGACGTCGAGGGCATCACCGGCCACGCCGTCAACGACGAGGAGAAGCCGGTCGTCCGCAAGCCCAGCGACGACGAGCCGTTCTCCGGCCTGGCCTACAAGATCGCCGCCGACCCGCACCTGGGCAAGCTGACCTACGTGCGCGTCTACTCCGGCAAGCTCGAGGCCGGCGCGACCGTGACCAACTCGGTCAACGGCCGCAAGGAGCGGATCGGCAAGGTCTACCAGATGCACGCGAACAAGCGTGAGGAGATCGCGTCGGTCGGCGCCGGCCAGATCGTGGCCGTCATGGGCCTGAAGGACACCAAGACCGGGCACACCCTCTGCGACCCGCAGAACCAGGTGGTCCTGGAGTCGATGACCTTCCCGGCTCCGGTGATCGAGGTCGCGATCGAGCCCAAGACCAAGTCCGACCAGGAGAAGCTCTCCACCGCGATCCAGCGCCTGTCCGACGAGGACCCGACCTTCACGGTCAAGTCCGACGAGGAGACCGGCCAGACCATCATCGCCGGCATGGGCGAGCTGCACCTGGAGATCCTGGTCGACCGGATGAAGCGCGAGTTCCGCGTCGAGGCCACCGTCGGCAAGCCGCAGGTCGCCTACCGCGAGACCATCCGCAAGGAGGTCAAGAACCACAGCTACACCCACAAGAAGCAGACCGGTGGTTCGGGCCAGTTCGCGAAGGTCGTCATCTCGGTCGGTCCCAGCATCGACCCCGAGACCGGCGCCGGCGCGGGCTACCAGTTCGAGAACAACGTGACCGGCGGTCGCGTGCCGAAGGAGTACATCCCCTCGGTCGACCAGGGTGCCCAGGAGGGCATGGAGTTCGGCGTGCTCGCCGGCTTCCCGATGGTCGACGTGAAGATGTCGCTCGAGGACGGCGCCTACCACGACGTCGACTCCTCCGAGCTGGCCTTCAAGATCGCCGGCAACCAGGCCTTCAAGGAGGCCGTCCGGATGGCGAAGCCGGTTCTTCTCGAGCCGATGTTCGCCGTCGAGGTGACCACCCCCGAGAGCTTCCTCGGCACGGTCATCGGCGACATCAACAGCCGTCGCGGCCAGATCCAGGCCCAGGAGGAGCGTCACGGTGACATGGTCATCGACGCGCTCGTCCCGCTGTCCGAGATGTTCGGGTACGTCGGCGACCTGAGGTCCAAGACCTCCGGTCAGGCGTCGTACTCGATGGAGTTCGACTCGTACGCCGAGGTTCCTTCGAACATCGCCGACGAGATCATCAAGAAGGTTCGCGGCGAGTAATCTCTCCGAGTTCCTCGGCACCATCCCAGCAAGTACGAGTCAAGTACCAACCCACACCAGGAGGAGCCCCCAGTGGCTAAGGCGAAGTTCGAGCGGACCAAGCCGCACGTCAACATCGGCACCATCGGTCACATCGACCACGGCAAGACGACGCTGACCGCGGCCATCTCGAAGGTGCTTCACGACAAGCACCCGGACCTCAACGAGGAGTCGCCCTTCGACTCCATCGACAAGGCCCCCGAGGAGCGTCAGCGCGGCATCACGATCTCGATCGCGCACATCGAGTACCAGACCGAGGCGCGCCACTACGCGCACGTCGACTGCCCCGGTCACGCCGACTACGTGAAGAACATGATCACGGGTGCGGCGCAGATGGACGGCGCGATCCTCGTGGTCGCCGCCACCGACGGCCCGATGCCGCAGACGCGTGAGCACGTGCTGCTCGCCCGCCAGGTCGGCGTGCCGGCCCTGGTCGTGGCGCTCAACAAGTGCGACATGGTCGACGACGAGGAGCTCATCGAGCTCGTCGAGATGGAGGTGCGCGAGCTCCTCTCGGAGTACGACTTCCCGGGTGACGACCTTCCGGTCGTCCAGGTGGCGGCGTTCCCGGCCCTGCAGGGCGAGCAGAAGTGGGTCGACTCGATCGCCGAGCTCATGGACGCGGTGGACTCCTACATCCCGCAGCCCGAGCGCGACACCGAGAAGCCCTTCCTCATGCCCGTCGAGGACGTCTTCACGATCACCGGTCGTGGCACCGTCATCACCGGTCGCATCGAGCGCGGCATCGTCAAGGTGAACGAGGAGGTCGAGATCGTCGGCATCCGCGAGACCTCGCAGAAGTCCACGGTCACCGGCGTCGAGATGTTCCGCAAGCTGCTCGACGAGGGCCAGGCCGGCGAGAACGTCGGTCTGCTCCTGCGCGGTACCAAGCGCGAGGACGTCGAGCGCGGCATGGTCGTCATCAAGCCGGGCACCACGACCCCGCACACCAACTTCGACGCCTCGGTCTACATCCTGTCGAAGGAGGAGGGCGGCCGTCACACGCCGTTCTTCAACAACTACCGCCCGCAGTTCTACTTCCGCACCACGGACGTGACCGGCGTCGTGACCCTCCCCGAGGGCACCGAGATGGTCATGCCGGGTGACAACACGGAGATGTCGGTCGAGCTGATCCAGCCGATCGCCATGGACGAGGGCCTGCGCTTCGCGATCCGTGAGGGTGGCCGCACCGTCGGCGCCGGCCGGGTCACCAAGATCACCAAGTGATCCCCGCCGGTCGCTGACCGGCACCCAGCACAGCAGCACCAGATCGGCCCCGGACCTATCGGTCCGGGGCCGTTCTGCATGTCCGGGCCCCGCTGCGGGCGGAGGGGCTGCCGGTGCACGCCTGCGAAGTTCTCGGGCACCGCACCCAACCTCGAGGCGTCCTGGCGGCTCCTTCCCCTCGACACTGTCTCTGCACAAGGACGACACATGACTGATCCCGAACCGGGGTTCGAGGACTTCGTGACGGCGCGCTGGGCGCCGCTCTACCGCACCGCCTACCTGCTCTGCGGCACCAGCCACGAGGCCGAGGACCTGCTGCAGACCGCGCTGGCCACGACCTGCGTCCGCTGGGGCCAGATCCGCGACAAGGGGGCGGCGGACGCCTACGTCCGGCGCACCATGCTCAACCTGGCCCAGCGGCACTGGCGACGCCGGCGTCGCGAGGTGGCCACCGAGCACCTCCCCGACGCCGGCCACGACCACCTCGGAGCCCGAGCCGACCACGTCGCCCTGTGGACCGAGGTGCGTCGGCTGCCGCCCCGCATGCGTGCGGTCCTCGTGCTGCGCTACTTCGAGGACCTCAGCGTGAGCGAGACCGCCGTCGCCCTCGGGTGCTCCGAGGGCACCGTCAAGAGCCAGACCCACCACGCCGTCGGCCGCCTGCGCGTGGCCCTGCCGGCGCTCGAGCTGTCGAAGGACCACGCATGAGCACCACCGAGATCCGCGACGCGCTGCACGCCGTCGCCGAGTCCACCACCGTCCCCACCCTCGACCGCACCGCTCTCCAGCGGCGCGTGGGTCGGGAGCGACGCGCACTGCGGGGCTACCGAGCCCTTGGCGGAGTCGGGGTCGCGGCAGCGGCCACCCTGCTCGTCTCCGTCGTCGGGTTCCCGTTCGCCGGGGGAGGGACCGGTGGGGTCGGCGCCCCGGCGGAACAGGCGTCGGCGGCGTCCTCGTCGGCACCCTCGTCGGCACCCTCGTCGGAGACCGGCGTGCCGGGCCCGGTGCCCTACGTGCTCGGAGGGCGGCTGCACGTGCTCGACCCCCAGGGCGTCGACCACGAGCTGGGCATCGACGTCGAGGAGGTGCTCGGTGCGACCCGGGAGTTCGTCTACGTGCTGGACCGGACCAGCACGGTGCGACGCTTCGACGCGGTCCACGGCGACGAGGGGCCGGGGAGCCCGTGGGCCTTCGAGGAGGTGGACTCCCTGACCCCGCAGGACGTCCTGGGCGCCCGGCTCTCGAGCGACGGACGGTTCCTGGGCTGGATCGACCGGGCCGAGCGGTTGTGGGTGCGTGACCTGGTGGCGGGCACCACGTCGACACCTCGGCGCCTGCCCGGCAACAGCTACCTGGCCGATGTGGCCCAGGGCAGCGGAGCAGGCCTGGTCTCCCAGGACGGCGAGCTGGTGCTGCTCACGGCCGACGGCGACGTGCCCGTCCCCACCGTCGGCGACGGGTACGGGTGGGCCTCCTCGGCCGGCGGCTCCCAGGTCGCGGTGGTCGACCGCGACGGGTCCACCCGGGTCTATGACGTCGCGACCGGTGCCGCGCGTCTCGTCGACGAGGTCCGGGGCGCCGGCGAGCTGGCGCCCTACGGCGGCCTCGTGGCCTCGGTCGCTCCGGCAGGTGCAGGCACGACGCGGGTGACGCTGAGCCGCGTCCCCGGTGGCGGCAGCCAGGTCCTGGCGGTCCCGGGTCGCGCGGTGGACGCGGCCTGGCTCGACGAGCGGTACGTCCTGGTCCTCGCCGACGACCCAGGGGCCGGGACCAGCACCCTGCACCTGTGCCCGGTCGACGCGAGCTCCGCCTGCAGCATGCTGCCGGTGCAGGGCGAGGACCTCGACCTGCCGGGCTGAGCCGACGCCGTCCGCCGCGATTCCGCGGCGGACGGCAGCGGCGGCGATGATGGACCCATGCCCGAGCAGCACCTGCGCGTCGCCCCCGCCCGTCCTCACCAGAAGCTGACCGAGGACGGACGCCGCATGCGCGAGGTCCTCAGCTACTCCCGGCGCGGCAGCCGGTTCACGCCCAGCCAGCAGGAGGCCTGGGACGCCCACGCACAGGCGTGGGTGGTGCCCGACGAGGAGGTCGACCGCCCCGGCGTCGACATCGCCTCCTGGTTCGGCCGCGAGGCCCCACTGGTCGTCGAGATCGGGTGCGGGGTGGGGGAGGCCACCGGTGTGCTCGCCGCGGCCCGGCCCGACGTCAACGTGCTGGCCCTCGAGGTCTGGCTCCCGGGGGTGGCCGCCTCGCTGGCCGAGGTGGCGGCGGCCGGCGCCGACAACGTCCGGTTCTGCTCGGTCGACGCCGCCTGGTGCCTGGAGCACCTGGTCGCGCCCGGTGGGCTCGCGGAGCTGTGGACCTTCTTCCCCGACCCCTGGCCCAAGACGCGACACCACAAGCGGCGCCTGGTCTCCGCCCCCTTCGCCTCGATGGTCGCCTCGCGGCTGGAGGTCGGGGGCCGCTGGCGCCTGGCCACCGACTGGGGCGACTACGCCGAGCAGATGCTCGAGGTGCTCGACGCGGAGCCGGCCCTGGAGGGCGGGCAGGTCGAGCGCTGGGCGGAGCGTCCGGTGACCAAGTTCGAGCGCAAGGGCCGCGAGGCGGGGCGCTCCATCACCGACCTGACCTACCGCAGGCGCTGAGCACGCCTCGATTTGGACGACGTCGCGACGGTCTGCCAAGATGTTCAGGTTGCTCCGGCGGGTCGCCGGGGTGCGGCACACCTTGACTACTGAATCGCGTCTCCCCATCACATGATGGTTCGTGACTTCGGTGTCCGGCGTGCAGCCGCACCGCTCCTGCTGCACAGCAGGGGGGAGACCCGATCAGCCTGACGAACCGTCGGGCGTCATCCGGTCACGACCAGCAGGCAGGACCCGGTCCTGTGTTGCGCCCGGACTCAGCGTCCGGCCCGCGACACGCCCGACCGCGGGGGTCGGCTGGAGGATGAAGAGCAGCTGGGGGGACCGACTCAAGCCCGAGGACGTCCCGGACACGCACGCGGCAGATGAGAAGTAAGGACGAGAGAGACCTATGGCGGGACAGAAGATCCGCATCAGGCTCAAGGCCTATGACCACGAGGTGATCGACACCTCGGCGCGCAAGATCGTGGACACGGTCACCCGCACGGGTGCCAAGGTCGCCGGCCCGGTGCCGCTGCCGACCGAGAAGAACGTGTACTGCGTCATCCGCTCGCCCCACAAGTACAAGGATTCCCGCGAGCACTTCGAGATGCGCACCCACAAGCGCCTCATCGACATCATCGACCCCACCCCGAAGACCGTCGACTCGCTCATGCGTCTCGACCTTCCGGCCGGTGTCGACATCGAGATCAAGCTCTGAGGTCCGAGGACATGACGATCGAACACAACATGAAGGGGCTGCTGGGCACCAAGCTCGGCATGACCCAGCTGTGGGACGAGAACAACCGCGTCGTCCCCGTGACCGTGATCGCTGCGAGCACCAACGTGGTCACCCAGGTCCGCACCCCCGAGGTCGACGGCTACAACGCCGTCCAGATCGGGTACGGCGAGATCGAGGGCCGCAAGGTGAACAAGCCCAGCGCCGGTCACTTCGCCAAGGCGGGTCTCACCCCGCGCCGCCACCTCGTCGAGCTCCGCACCTCTGCGGCCTCCGGCTACACCGTGGGCCAGGAGCTCGCGGTCGACACCTTCGCCGCTGGCGAGGAGATCGACGTGACGGGCACCAGCAAGGGCAAGGGCTTCGCCGGCGTCATGAAGCGTCACGGCTTCGCCGGCGTCTCCGCCTCGCACGGTGCCCACCGCAACCACCGCAAGCCCGGCTCGATCGGCGCCTGCGCCACGCCGGGTCGTGTGTTCCGTGGTCAGCGGATGGCCGGTCGCATGGGTAACGACACCGTCACCACCCAGAACATCACCGTGCACGCCGTCGACACCGACAAGGGCCTGATCCTGCTGAAGGGCGCCGTCCCCGGCCCCAAGGGTGGTCTCGTGGTGCTGCGTTCGGCCGCCAAGAACATCCAGGAGGCCTGAGCATGGCTGTCAAGACCGTCAAGGTCGACCTGCCCGCCGACATCTTCGACGCCAAGGTCAACGTCCCGTTGATCCACCAGGTCGTCGTCGCGCAGCAGGCCGCCGCCCGTCAGGGCACGCACGCCACCAAGACCCGCGGCGAGGTTCGCGGCGGTGGCCGCAAGCCCTACAAGCAGAAGGGCACCGGCCGCGCCCGCCAGGGCTCGACCCGCGCTCCGCAGTTCGCCGGTGGTGGCACCGTGCACGGCCCGCAGCCGCGCAGCTACGACCAGCGCACCCCCAAGAAGATGAAGGTCGCCGCCCTGCGCGGTGCCCTCTCCGACCGGGCGCGCCACGACCGCATCCACGTCGTCGAGTCGCTGGTCACCGGTGACAAGCCCGCCACCAAGGCCGCGCTGGCCTCGCTGGCCGAGCTCACCGTGCGCACCAAGTTCCTCGTCGTGCTCGAGCGCACCGACACCCTGACCTGGCTCTCGCTGCGCAACGCGCCCGAGGTCCACCTCGTGGCCGTCGACCAGCTCAACACCTACGACGTGCTCGCGGCCGACGACATCGTGTTCAGCAAGGGCGCGTACGACGCGCTCGTCGCCGGCACCGCCACGTCGACCAAGGAGGCCTCCAAGTGAGCACCCTGCACAAGGACCACCGCGACGTGCTGCTCGCGCCGGTCGTCTCGGAGAAGAGCTACAGCCTTCTCGACACGAACAAGTACACGTTCGTGGTGCGGCCCGACGCCAACAAGACCGAGATCAAGATCGCCGTCGAGAAGATCTTCAACGTCAAGGTCACCTCGGTGAACACGCTGAACCGCCCCGGCAAGACCCGTCGCACGCGCAACGGGCTGGGCAAGCGCAAGGACACCAAGCGCGCCATCGTCAGCCTCGCCGAGGGTCACCGCATCGACATCTTCGGAGGTCCGGTCTCCTGACCGGGCCTGACGACACGAGGACTGAACACACATGGCTATCCGCAAGTACAAGCCGACAACGCCGGGCCGTCGCGGCTCGTCGGTCGCCGACTTCGTCGAGATCACTCGCACGACGCCGGAGAAGTCGCTGACGGTGCCGCTGCCCAAGAAGGGCGGCCGCAACAACCAGGGCCGGATCACCACCCGGCACCAGGGTGGCGGTCACAAGCGCGCCTACCGGATCATCGACTTCCGTCGCTACGACAAGGACGGCGTCCCCGCGAAGGTCGCTCACATCGAGTACGACCCCAACCGCACCGCGCGCATCGCGCTGCTGCACTACGCCGACGGCGAGAAGCGCTACATCATCGCTCCTCGTGGCCTGGCGCAGGGCACCGTGATCGAGTCGGGCACCGGCGCTGACATCAAGACCGGCAACAACCTGCCGCTGCGCAACATCCCGGTCGGTTCGACCATCCACTGCGTGGAGATGCGACCCGGCGGCGGCGCCAAGATCGCCCGCTCGGCCGGCAACTCCGCCCAGCTCGTCGCCCGCGAGGGCTCGCGCGCCACGCTGCGCATGCCCTCGGGCGAGATGCGCTTCGTCGACGTGCGCTGCCGCGCGACCCTCGGCGAGGTCGGCAACGCCGAGCAGTCGAACATCAACTGGGGCAAGGCCGGCCGCATGCGCTGGAAGGGCAAGCGCCCGACCGTGCGCGGTGTGGTCATGAACCCGGTCGACCACCCGCACGGTGGTGGCGAGGGCAAGACGTCCGGTGGACGTCACCCGGTGTCCCCCTGGGGCAAGCCCGAGGGCCGCACGCGCAAGCGCAAGGCCTCCGACTCCCAGATCATCCGTCGCCGCAAGTCCGGCAAGGGTAGGAAGTAAACGACATGCCTCGCAGCCTGAAGAAGGGCCCCTTCATCGACGGCCACCTGCAGAAGAAGGTGGACGCGGAGAACGAGAAGGGCACCCACAACGTCATCAAGACCTGGTCGCGCCGGTCGATGATCGTGCCGGACATGATCGGTCACACGATCGCCGTGCACGACGGTCGCAAGCACGTCCCGGTCTTCGTCACCGACTCGATGGTCGGTCACAAGCTGGGCGAGTTCGCCCCGACCCGCACCTACCGCGGGCACGTCAAGGAAGACCGGAAGGGACGTCGCCGATGAGCACCACCGAGCGCATGCGCACGAGTGCCCGCCGCGAGACGCTTCTCGGCGACCAGCCGGGAGCCTTCGCGACCGCCCGCTTCACGCGGATCACGCCGATGAAGGCGCGTCGCGTCGTGGACATGGTCCGCGGCATGGCCGTCGACGAGGCCCTGGCGCTGCTGAAGTTCGCGCCCCAGGCCGCGGCGCAGACCGTCTACAAGGTCCTCGAGAGCGCCATCGCGAACGCCGAGACGACCGAGGGCCTGGCCGCTGCCGACCTCGTCGTCTCCGTCGCGATGGTCGACGAGGGTCCCACGATGAAGCGCTGGCGCCCCCGGGCCCAGGGTCGGGCGACGCGCATCAACAAGCGCACCAGCCACATCACCCTGGCCGTCCAGCCCGCCGACGTCGTGGCCGCCAAGGCCACCAAGCGCGGCCCGAAGAACGGAAAGAGTGCCTGATGGGACAGAAGATCAACCCCAACGGCTTCCGTCTGGGTATCAGCACCGACCACAAGTCGCGCTGGTACGCCGACAAGCTGTACAAGTCCTACGTCGGCGAGGACGTCGCCATCCGCAAGCTGCTCAGCAAGGGCATGGAGCGGGCCGGCATCGCCAAGGTCGAGATCGAGCGCACCCGTGACCGCGTCCGTGTGGACATCCACACCGCGCGTCCCGGCATCGTCATCGGTCGCCGTGGCGCCGAGGCCGACCGCATCCGCGGCGAGCTCGAGAAGCTCACCGGCAAGCAGGTGCAGCTGAACATCCTCGAGGTCAAGAGCCCCGAGGTCGACGCGCAGCTGGTCGCCCAGGGTGTCGCCGAGCAGCTCGCCGGTCGTGTGCAGTTCCGCCGCGCGATGCGCAAGGCGATGCAGACGACGATGCGCTCGGGTGCCAAGGGCATCCGGATCCAGTGCTCGGGCCGCCTCAACGGCGCCGAGATGTCGCGCACGGAGTTCTACCGCGAGGGCCGCGTGCCCCTGCACACCCTGCGTGCCGACATCGACTACGGCTTCTACGAGGCCAAGACCACCTTCGGCCGCATCGGCGTGAAGGTCTGGATCTACAAGGGTGAGGTGTCCGGCTCGCGTGCCGAGCGCCAGGCCCAGGCCGCTGCCCGTGCCGGTGTCCCCGGCCGCGGCGGCAACCGCCCCCAGCGCGGTGGCGAGCGCCCCAGCCGCGGTTCGCGCGGCGACCGCCCGACGCGTTCGGACCGCGAGGGCTCGGCCCCCGCCGCCGACGCGCCGGCGCAGGCTGCCGCTCCCGCGAGCACCCCCGCTGAGTCCACGGCCGGATCGGAGGCCTGAGAAAATGTTGATGCCCCGTCGCGTCAAGCACCGCAAGCAGCACCACCCCAAGCGCACCGGCATGGCCAAGGGCGGCACGCAGCTCGCCTTCGGTGACTTCGGTATCCAGGCGGTGGAGGGTCACTACGTCACGAACCGACAGATCGAGTCGGCTCGTATCGCCATGACCCGTCACATCAAGCGAGGCGGCAAGGTGTGGATCAACATCTACCCCGACCGCCCGCTGACCAAGAAGCCTGCCGAGACCCGCATGGGTTCGGGTAAGGGCTCCCCCGAGTGGTGGGTGGCGAACGTCAAGCCCGGCCGCGTCATGTTCGAACTTTCCGGTGTCTCTGAGGACGTCGCTCGCGAGGCCATGCGCCGCGCGATGCACAAGCTCCCCATGAAGTGCCGGTTCATCTCGCGAGAGGCGGGTGAATTCTGATGGCCAACGGTGTCAAGGCCCACGAGCTCGACGAGATGAACGACGTCGACCTCGAGGCACGTCTGCGCGAGGCCAAGGAGGAGCTCTTCAACCTCCGGTTCCAGGCGGCCACCGGCCAGCTGGAGAGCCACGGTCGTCTGCGGACGGTCAAGAAGGACATCGCCCGGATCTACACCGTGGTGCGTGAGCGCGAGCTCGGCATCCGGACCGCTCCGGGCAGCGACGAGAACGAGGACGGTGCCGCATGAGCGAGCAGGCAGTCGACAACGGCACCCCGCGCAACGACCGCAAGGTCCGCGAGGGTCTCGTCGTCAGCGACAAGATGGACAAGACCGTGGTCGTCTCCGTCGAGGACCGCGTCAAGCACGCCCTCTACGGCAAGGTGCTGCGCAAGACCAGCAAGCTCAAGGCGCACGACGAGCAGAACGAGTGCGGCACCGGCGACCGGGTCCTCATCATGGAGACCCGTCCGCTGTCGGCGACCAAGCGCTGGCGCGTGGTCGAGATCCTCGAGCGCGCCAAGTGACCCCTCGCCCCGCGCGAGAGAACAACCCCACCAGTTCGGCCAGGCTCGCCGTCCCTGAGACGCCGAGAACCGGCACGACAACCAGGAGAAATCGATGATTCAGCAGGAGTCGCGACTCAAGGTCGCCGACAACACCGGTGCGAAGGAGATCCTCTGCATCCGTGTTCTCGGCGGCTCGGGTCGGCGCTACGCCGGTATCGGCGACACCATCGTCGCCACCGTCAAGGACGCGATCCCCGGCGGCAACGTGAAGAAGGGTGACGTCGTCAAGGCCGTCATCGTGCGCACCGTCAAGGAGCGCCGCCGGGCCGACGGGTCCTACATCCGCTTCGACGAGAACGCGGCAGTGATCCTCAAGACCGATGGCGAGCCGCGCGGTACGCGCATCTTCGGCCCCGTCGGTCGTGAGCTTCGTGAGAAGAAGTTCATGAAGATCATCTCGCTCGCCCCGGAGGTGCTCTGAGCCATGGCGAAGAGTGTGAACATCAAGAAGGGCGACACCGTGAAGGTGATCGCCGGCAAGGACAAGGGTGCCGAGGGCAAGGTCATCCAGGTGCTCCGTGAGGAGCAGCGGGTGATCGTCGAGGGTGTGAACCGCATCAAGCGCCACACCAAGGTCGTCAACCAGGGTGGTCGCGCCGGCAACACCGGCGGCATCATCACGGCCGAGGCCCCCATCCACGTCTCCAACGTGATGCTCGTCGAGGGCGACGGCACGACCCGGATCGGCTTCCGCCGTGACCAGGTCACCAAGCGCCGCCCCGACGGCTCGACCTACGAGGCCGAGCGCAGCGTCCGCATCTCGCGCAAGTCCGGCAAGGAGATCTGAGATGACTGAGACCCAGACCACCGACGCGCCGGAGATCTCGGCGAAGGTCCCGCCGCGCTTCAAGACCCGCTACCGCGAGGAGATCCTCCCCGCGCTCAAGGCGGAGTTCGAGATCGCGAACGTCATGCAGGTGCCCGGCCTGACCAAGATCGTGGTCAACATGGGCGTCGGCGAGGCCGCGCGCGACTCGAAGTTGATCGAGGGCGCGGTCAAGGACCTCACCGCGATCACCGGTCAGAAGCCGACCGTGACCAAGGCCCGCAAGTCCATCGCGCAGTTCAAGTTGCGCGAGGGCATGCCGATCGGTGCGCACGTCACGCTGCGCGGCGACCGCATGTGGGAGTTCCTGGACCGCCTGCTGACCCTGGCGCTGCCCCGCATCCGCGACTTCCGGGGCCTCAACCCCGGCCAGTTCGACGGTCGCGGCAACTACACCTTCGGTCTGACCGAGCAGGTCATGTTCCACGAGATCGACCAGGACAAGATCGACCGCTCGCGCGGCATGGACATCACCGTGGTCACCACGGCCACCACTGACGACCAGGGCCGCGCGCTGCTCAAGCAGCTCGGCTTCCCGTTCAAGGAGAACTGACATGGCGAAGACCGCCCTGAAGGTCAAGGCTGCTCGCAAGCCGAAGTTCGCGGTGCGTGGCTACACCCGTTGCCAGCGCTGCGGCCGTCCCAAGGCCGTGTACCGCAAGTTCGGCCTGTGCCGCATCTGCCTGCGGGAGATGGCGCACCGTGGCGAGCTGCCCGGCGTGACCAAGTCCAGCTGGTGAACCAGACCTCCCGTTCCATCTACACACGATCGCTGCAGGTCGCCCCTGAGATGCAGGGGCGATACCACGGTGGAGAAAGGGCCTCACGGCCATGACGATGACTGACCCGATCGCAGACATGCTGACCCGTCTGCGCAACGCCAACCAGGCGTACCACGACGCTGTGACCATGCCTTACAGCAAGCTCAAGCAGGGCGTCGCCGAGATCCTCAAGCAGGAGGGGTACATCACCTCCTTCGACGTCGCCGAGCCGGCCGAGGGTGAGGTCGGCAAGACGCTGACCATCACGCTGAAGTACGGCCGCAACCGGGAGCGCTCCATCGCGGGCGTTCGCCGCATCAGCAAGCCGGGCCTGCGGGTCTACGCCAAGCACACGGGTCTCCCGAAGGTGCTCGGCGGACTGGGCGTCGCGATCATCTCGACGAGCCAGGGCCTGCTGACCGACCGCCAGGCAAACCAGAAGGGCGTGGGTGGGGAAGTCCTCGCCTACGTCTGGTGACGACGAGACCGAGATAGGAGAACTACAGCATGTCGCGCATTGGCAAGCTCCCCGTCGCGGTCCCGTCCGGTGTCGACGTGGCGATCGATGGTCCGCTGGTGACTGTGAAGGGGCCCAAGGGCACCCTCTCGCACTCCGTGGCGAGCCCGATCACCGTCGAGCAGGGTGACGGCGTCCTCGACGTCAAGCGTCCTGACGACGAGCGCGAGTCGCGCTCGTTGCACGGGCTGACCCGCACGTTGGTCAACAACATGGTCGTCGGTGTCACCGACGGCTACGAGAAGAAGCTCGAGATCGTGGGCGTGGGTTACCGCGTCCTCTCCAAGGGCCCCACCCAGCTGGAGTTCCAGCTCGGGTACTCGCACCCGATCATCTTCGACGCCCCCCAGGGCATCACGTTCACGGTCGAGGGCCCCACCAAGCTCGGTGTCCAGGGCATCGACAAGCAGCTCGTCGGTGAGGTCGCGGCCAACATCCGCAAGCTGCGCAAGCCCGAGCCCTACAAGGGCAAGGGCGTGCGCTACGCCGGCGAGCAGGTCCGCCGCAAGGTCGGAAAGGCTGGTAAGTGACCATGGGTATCTCGCTGTCGAACAACAAGCACACTGCGACGCGCACCCGATCGCGCCTGCGTCGTCAGATGCGGGGTCGCAAGAAGGTGCACGGCACCGCCGAGCGTCCGCGTCTCGTCGTCACCCGCAGCTCCAAGCACATCTCCGTCCAGGTCGTCGACGACCTGGTCGGCAAGACGCTGGCCAGCGCCTCCACCATGGAGAGCGACCTGCGGGGCGACGAGGGCGACAAGACCGCCAAGGCGAAGAAGGTCGGCGAGCTCGTCGCCGAGCGCGCCAAGGCTGCCGGAGTCGACGAGGTCGTCTTCGACCGCGCCGGCAACAAGTACCACGGTCGCGTCGCGGCCCTGGCGGACGGCGCCCGCTCGGGCGGCCTGACCTTCTGATCGCACGTCAAGCAATAGAGAAGAGGAAAGTCTCATGAGCGGAGCCCAGCGCGGACAGCGTGGTGGCGAGCGCCGTGGTCGCGACGACCGTCGCGGTAACCAGGGTGCGGACAAGACCGCCTACATCGAGCGCGTCGTTGCGATCAACCGTGTCGCCAAGGTCGTGAAGGGTGGTCGACGCTTCAGCTTCACCGCCCTCGTGGTCGTCGGCGACGGTGAGGGTCTGGTCGGCGTCGGCTACGGCAAGGCCAAGGAGGTGCCCGCGGCGATCGCCAAGGGTGTCGAGGAGGCGAAGAAGAACTTCTTCCGCGTCCCTCGCATCCAGGGCACCATCCCGCACCCGGTCCAGGGGGAGAAGGCGGCTGGCGTCGTCATGCTCCGCCCGGCCGCGCCCGGTACCGGTGTGATCGCCGGTGGCCCGGTGCGTGCGGTGCTCGAGTGCGCCGGCATCCACGACATCCTGAGCAAGTCGCTCGGGTCGTCCAACCAGATCAACATCGTGCACGCCACCGTCGAGGCGCTGCGCATGCTCGAGCAGCCCGAGGCCGTGGCCGCCCGTCGCGGCCTGCCGGTCGAGGACGTCGCCCCGGCGGCGCTGCTCAAGGCGCGCACCGAGGTGCCGGCGGGTGTGTCGCAGGAGGTGTCCTCCTGATGGCACAGCTCAAGGTCCAGCAGAAGAAGGGCCTGGTCGGCCTCAAGGCCAACCAGCGCGAGACGCTGCGCACCCTCGGTCTCAAGCGGATCGGTGACGTGGTCGTCAAGGAGGACCGCCCGGAGATCCGCGGCATGGTCAACACGGTTCGCCACCTGGTGACCGTCGAGGAGGTCGAGTGACATGACGACGCTCAAGCTGCACCACCTGCGCCCGGCCAAGGGCGCCAAGACCGCCAAGACCCGTGTGGGTCGCGGTGAGGCCTCGAAGGGCAAGACCGCGGGTCGCGGTACCAAGGGCACCAAGGCCCGGTACCAGGTCCCGGTCGCGTTCGAGGGCGGCCAGATGCCCATCCACATGCGGCTCCCGAAGCTCAAGGGCTTCAAGAACCCGTTCAAGGTGGAGTTCCAGGTCGTCAACCTCGACCGCCTCAGCACGCTGTTCCCCGAGGGTGGCACCGTCACCGTCGAGGACCTCGTCGCCAAGGGGGCCGTCCGTGACGGCCACCCGGTGAAGGTGCTGGGTCAGGGCGACATCTCGGTCAAGGTCGACGTGAGCGCCCAGGCGTTCTCGGCCTCGGCCGTCTCGAAGATCGAGGCCGCCGGCGGCTCGACCACCACGGTCTGAGTCTCGGCGACACCACGATGAGGGCGCGGGAGAGCGCCGCCGCAAGGCGGCCTCCCGCGCCCTTCGTCGTCGGTAGCCGGTGTCGGTGCCCGCGCACGCCAGGGAGCGTGACATCGTGGCCCCGACAGCCTGTTAGGCTTCCCGAGGCTTCCTGGGTGTGCCCGGGGAGCCGCAATTCTGTGTGGAGAAAGAGGATCTCGTGCTAGGCGCTTTCGCCAACGCTTTCAGGACGCCGGACCTGCGGCGCAAGCTGCTGTTCGTCCTGATGATCATCGTGATCTTCCGGGCCGGATCGCAGATCCCGGCACCGGGGGTGAACGTCGCCAACGTGCAGCAGTGCATCGACCTGGCCTCCCAGGGCGAGAATGCGAGCCTGTACAGCCTGGTGAACCTGTTCTCGGGTGGAGCGCTGCTCCAGCTGACGATCTTCGCGCTCGGGATCATGCCCTACATCACCGCCAGCATCATCCTGCAGCTGCTCGTCGTGGTGATCCCACGGCTCGAGGCGCTGAAGAAGGAGGGCCAGGCGGGGCAGACCAAGATCACGCAGTACACGCGCTACCTGACCCTGGGCCTCTCGGTCCTGCAGGCCACCGGCATCGTGGCCCTGGCGCGCTCGGGCAACCTGCTGCAGTGCAACCTGCCGCTGCTGCACGACGACTCCACCTCGACCTTCCTGGTCATGGTGATCACCATGACCGCCGGCACCGCCGTGATCATGTGGCTCGGCGAGCTGATCACCGAGCGCGGCGTCGGCAACGGCATGTCGATCCTGATCTTCTGCCAGGTCGTCGCGACCTTCCCGGCCGCCCTCTGGGAGGTCCAGAAGTCGCAGGGCTGGTGGCTCTTCGGGGTCGTGCTGGCCATCGGCCTGGTCATCGTGGCGGCCGTCATCTTCATCGAGCAGGCCCAGCGCCGGATCCCGGTCCAGTACGCGCGCCGCATGGTGGGGCGCAAGATGTTCGGCGGCTCCTCCACCTACATCCCGCTCAAGGTGAACCAGGCCGGCATCATCCCGGTCATCTTCGCCTCGTCGCTGCTCTACCTGCCCGCGATGGCGGTGCAGTTCAACCAGAACAGCGACTCGACCTGGATCACCTTCGTCAGCCGCTACTTCGTCAACGGTGACCACCCGCTCTACATGATCACCTACTTCGCGCTGATCGTCTTCTTCACCTACTTCTACGTCTCGATCACCTTCAACCCGCACGAGGTGGCCGACAACATGAAGAAGTACGGCGGCTTCATCCCCGGGATCCGGGCCGGTAAGCCGACCGAGGACTACCTGTCCTACGTCCTGTCCCGCATCACGCTGCCGGGCGCTCTCTACCTGGGTCTGATCGCGCTCATCCCGCTGATCGCCCTGGTCCTGATCGACGCCAACCAGAACTTCCCGTTCGGAGGCACCTCCATCCTGATCATGGTGGGTGTCGCGCTCGACACGGTGAAGCAGATCGAGAGCCAGCTCCAGCAGCGCAACTACGAAGGATTCCTGCGTTGAGGCTGATCCTGATGGGCCCCCCGGGGGCCGGCAAGGGCACCCAGGCCAAGTTCGTGGCCGAGCACTACTCGGTGCCCGCCATCTCCACCGGTGACATCTTCCGGGCCAACGTCTCCCAGGGCACGCCCCTGGGCCTCGAGGCCCAGCGCTACATGGACGCGGGCGACTACGTCCCCGACGAGGTCACCAACTCCATGGTCGCCAACCGGATCGCGGAGGACGACGCCAAGGGCGGGTTCCTGCTCGACGGCTACCCGCGCACCCTGGCCCAGGTCGAGGAGCTCGACGCCATGGTGGGCGAGCGCCAGGAGCGCATCGACGCCGTCGTCGTGCTCACGGTCGAGATGGACGAGATCGTCCAGCGGCTGCTGCAGCGCGCGCAGACCGAGGGCCGCGCCGACGACACCGAGGACGTCATCCGCCGGCGCCAGGAGATCTACGCCGAGCAGACCGAGCCCCTCATCGAGGTCTACCGCGAGCGCGGGCTGCTGGTCGAGGTCGACGGCATGGGCGAGGTCGCCGATGTGACCGCGCGCGTGCTCGAGGCGCTCGACTCCTCCCCGCGCGGCTGAGGGTCGCCCGCGATGGGACTGCGTGACCGCGGGCTCGAGATCAAGAGCCCCGAGCAGGTCGACCTGATGCGCAGGGCCGGGCTGGTGGTGGGGGAGACCCTCGAGCTGCTGCGCGGCTCGGTGCGTGCCGGCATCTCCACCGCCGAGCTCGACGCCATCGCGGAGGACAGCATCCGCTCGCGCGGGGCCACCCCGTCCTTCAAGGGTTACTACGGGTTCCCCGGCTCGATCTGCACCTCGGTCAACGACGTGGTCGTGCACGGCATCCCCGACGGGCGGGTGCTCGCCGACGGCGACGTCGTCTCGATCGACTGCGGCGCCATCGTCGAGGGCTGGCACGGCGACGCGGCGCTCACGGTGGCGGTCGGGGAGGTGCCCCACGAGGTGCGCGAGCTGATGCGCACCACCCAGGAGGCGCTGTGGCGGGGCATCGCCGCGGCCCGCTCGGGCGGGCGGGTCACCGACATCTCCCACGCGGTGGAGAGCCACGTGCGCTCGCAGGGCTCATACGGCATCCTCGAGGACTACGTCGGGCACGGCATCGGCACCGAGATGCACCTGCCCCCCGACGTGCCCAACTACGGCAGGCCCGGGCGCGGTGCGCGCCTGGTCGAGGGCCTGGCGCTGGCCGTCGAGCCGATGATCACCCTGGGTGGCAAGGACACCGCGGTGCTCGAGGACGACTGGACCGTGGTGACCACCGACGGCTCCTGGTCGGCGCACTACGAGCACACCTTCACCCTCACCGAGACCGGCACCTGGGTGCTGACCGCCCTCGACGGCGGCGAGGCCGAGCTGCGCGAGCTCGGTGTGCCCTTCGGTGGGCGCTGAGCGTCGTACGACGCCGTCGAGGCGGGTCCTCCACCACGCCCGTGCGATGATGGCCCCCGCAGGGGGGAGTATTCCTTCGCCACCGCCTCGTCAGCACGACCGGTCCTCGACCGGTCCGGGGCGGTGGGTCGCAGCAGCGGCGGGAGAGACCTCGGCGCTGCCGCCAACCCTTTGACCCAGGAGGAACCCTGTGGACGTCTCCGCCCTCGAATGGGGCATCACGATCACCGTCACGTGTGCCGTGCTGCTCTTCGACGTCATCATCATCTCGCGCAACCCGCACGAGCCGACCATGCGCGAGAGCACCGTCGCGTTCATCCTCTACATGGCCGCGGCGTTCGCGTTCGGCGTGTGGACCTGGGGCTTCCACGGCCAGGAGTACGGCGTCGACTACTTCACCGGCTTCGTGGTGGAGAAGAGCCTCTCGGTCGACAACCTCTTCGTCTTCATCGTGCTGATGGCGGCCCTCAAGGTGCCCCGCAAGTACCAGCAGGAGGCCCTGATGGTGGGCATCATCCTGGCCCTGGTCTTCCGCGGCATCTTCATCGCGGTCGGCTACGCGCTGATCCAGAACTTCAGCTGGGTCTTCTACATCTTCGGTGCCTTCCTCATCTACACCGCGGTCAACCTGGTGCGCTCCTACCGCAAGCACGAGGAGGAGCACCCCGAGGACTCCCGCATCGTGAAGTTCGCCCAGAACCACCTCAACGTGGGCGACCAGTGGCACGGCCTGAAGCTCTTCTACCGCGAGAACGGGGTGCGCTTCGCCTCCCCGATGCTGATCGTCATCATCGCGCTCGGCTTCACCGACGTGCTGTTCGCGCTCGACTCGATCCCGGCCATCTTCGGCATCACCCAGGAGCCCTACCTGGTCTTCACCGCCAACGTCTTCGCGCTGATGGGCCTGCGCCAGCTCTACTTCCTGATCGGCGGCCTGCTCGAGCGCCTGGTCTACCTCTCCCTGGGGCTGTCCTTCATCCTGGCCTGGATCGGCGCCAAGCTGGTGATCCACGCCCTGCACGAGAGCGAGATCATCGGCTGGGAGGTGCCGACCCTGCTGAGCCTCGCGGTGATCCTGGTGGCGCTGGCCGTCACGGCCCTGGCCAGCCTCGCCAAGACCAAGAAGGACGAGCGCACCGAGGTGGAGGCCACCGACTCCACCCCGCCGGCGCCGCGCCCGGCCGAGTGAGGGACCTCGGCGGTCCGGAATAAGCGACGGGTCGACGGACGCTCCTGAGAGGTGACTTCGCCGAACCTCTCCGTCCTCGACCTGGTGCCCGTGCGCACCGACCAGACGTCCGCCGACGCGGTGCGGGCCAGCCTCGACCTGGCCCGCACCGCCGACGAGGTCGGCGCCACCCGCTACTGGGTCGCCGAGCACCACAACATGCCGGCCGTGGCGGCCACCAACCCGCCGGTCCTGATCGGGCTCATCGCCGGTGCCACGTCGCGGATGCGCGTCGGCTCGGGCGGGGTGATGCTGCCCAACCACGCCCCGCTGGTGGTGGCCGAGCAGTTCAGCCTGCTGGAGGCCGCGTTCCCCGGGCGCATCGACCTGGGCATCGGCCGGGCGCCGGGCACCGACCCGGTGACGTCGTACGCGCTGCGCCACGGCGCCGGGGGAGTGGGCGACGACGCCGTCTCGCGCTTCCCCGAGTACGTCGACAACGTGGCGGCGATGATGGCTCCCGAGGGTGTCGGGGTGGCGGTCCAGGGCCGCACCCAGCCGCTGCGCGCGACCCCGGTCGCGGCGAGCGTGGCCAGCCTGTGGCTGCTCGGCTCCTCCGACTACTCTGCGCGACTGGCCGCCGAGCGGGGGCTGCCCTACGTCTTCGCGCACCACTTCTCCGGGCAGGGCACCGCCGAGGCGCTGGCGCTCTACCGCGACACCTTCCGGCCCTCGGAGGTGCTCGACGCCCCGCGCACCTTCCTGACCGTCAACGCCGCCGTCGCCCCCACCGCCGAGGAGGCCGAGCGCCTGGCGCTGCCGCACCTGCAGATGATGCTGGCGCTGCGCACCGGGCAGCCGCTGGGCCCGCAGCGCCTCGTCGAGGAGGCCGAGGAGGTCGGGATCCCCGAGGAGCAGCGGGCCCTGGTCGAGGCGATGTCGCGGCGCTGGGTGATCGGCGACGCCGAGACCGCCCGGGCGCGCGTGCGCGACCTCGCGGCCGAGCACGGCGTCGACGAGGTGATGGTGCACCCGGTGGCGTCGGCGTACGCCGGCACCGACCCGGCCACCTCGCCCGCTCGGGAGCAGACGCTGCGGCTGCTCGCGTCCTGATTAGGGATCCCGAGCAGGGCGCGTCTAAACTGGCGTGTCGGCCCAACGTGGGTCTGTTTCGTGGCGCCTCGCGGCTGCCCGTCACCGTGCTCGACCACCTCGTGAGAGAGGGTCGCGTGCGTGCGGGTGAGGGGCCAGGGGACGACCGCACGAGGTCCACCGGCTCGAGGTCCGCCTCGGCGCCGGAGGTTCCCGGGCCACCTGCTCCGGCACCCGTCGGGGCAGTGCAGAAAACGATAGACAACAGATTGTGGAGGACATGCCGAAGAAAGAAGGCGTGATCGAGATCGAGGGCTCCGTCGTGGAAGCCCTGCCGAATGCCATGTTCCGCGTCGAGCTGAGCAACGGGCACAAGGTTCTCGCCCACATCAGCGGCAAGATGCGCCAGCACTACATCCGGATCCTCCCCGAGGACCGCGTGGTGGTGGAGCTCTCGCCGTACGACCTCACCCGAGGTCGGATCGTCTACCGCTACAAGTAAGCGAAGCCGACGGTTCCCGGCGGGAGCCACGAAAGGACCTCGACATGAAGGTCAAGCCCAGCGTCAAGCGCATCTGCGACAAGTGCCAGGTGATCCGTCGCCACGGCCGCGTCATGGTCATCTGCTCCAACCCCCGCCACAAGCAGCGCCAGGGCTGAGCAGGCGCCGGCCCCAGGGCCGGTGCAGCGCACAACTGAACAACCTCCATACGTGAACGCTTAGCCGCACACCGCGGTGAAACCACCCCCGGAGCAGAAGGCCGGGGCCCGACCGACGAGGGACGGGACGCGTCACGACCGACACCTCTGCGAACCACCGAAAGGCCATCACATGGCACGCCTCGTTGGTGTGGACCTCCCGCGCGACAAGCGCATCGAGATCGCACTCACCTACATCTACGGCATCGGCCGTACCTCCGCCCAGCAGCTGCTCGCCGAGACCGGGGTCAACCCGAACACTCGCGTGCACGAGCTCGGCGACGACGAGCTGGTCAAGCTCCGCGACGCCATCGACGCCAACTTCAAGATCGAGGGTGACCTCCGCCGCGAGGTCCAGGCCGACATCCGTCGCAAGATCGAGATCGGCAGCTACCAGGGTCGCCGTCACCGCATGGGCCTCCCGGTCCGCGGTCAGCGCACCAAGACCAACGCGCGCACCCGCAAGGGTCCCAAGCGCACGGTCGCCGGCAAGAAGAAGTCCAAGTGATCGCACGCCCCCGGGCGTCTCACTGCACTTCGATCTCGAACTCACCGACCAGCTAACCCAGGAGTACATCTATGCCTCCCAAGAGCCGCTCCGCGGCCGGCGCCAAGAAGGTGCGCCGCAAGGAGAAGAAGAACGTCGCGCAGGGCGAAGCCCACATCAAGAGCACGTTCAACAACACCATCGTCACCATCACCGACCCCACCGGTGCGGTGATCTCGTGGGCCTCGGCCGGCACCGTCGGCTTCAAGGGCTCGCGCAAGTCCACCCCGTTCGCCGCGCAGATGGCCGCCGAGGCGGCCGGTCGTCGGGCGATGGAGCACGGCATGAAGAAGATCGACGTCTTCGTCAAGGGCCCCGGCTCCGGTCGTGAGACGGCGATCCGCTCGCTGGGTGCGATCGGCCTCGAGGTCGGCACCATCCAGGACGTCACGCCCACGCCCCACAACGGCTGCCGCCCGCCCAAGCGCCGCCGCGTCTGACCCGCGCCCGAGAACAGGAGACTTGAGAGATGGCCCGTTACACCGGTCCCATGACCCGGAAGTCCCGCCGTCTCGGCGTGGACCTCGTCGGCGGTGACGCTTCGTTCGAGCGTCGCCCCTACCCTCCCGGCGCGCACGGCCGTGCCCGCATCAAGGAGAGCGAGTACCGCTCGCAGCTGCAGGAGAAGCAGAAGGCCCGCTTCACCTACGGCGTGATGGAGAAGCAGTTCCTGAACTACTACAAGGAGGCCTCGCGCCGCTCTGGCAAGACGGGTGACAACCTGCTCCAGATGCTCGAGTGCCGCCTCGACAACGTGGTCTACCGCGCCGGCTTCGCGCGGACCCGTCGTCACGCCCGCCAGCTGGTCTCGCACGGCCACTTCCTGGTGAACGGCAAGAAGGTCGACATCCCGTCGTTCCAGGTCACCGCCCACGACATCATCGACGTGCGCGAGAAGTCCCTGGAGATGACGCCCTTCATCGTGGCTCGCGAGACCCACGGCGAGCGCGTCGTCCCGGCCTGGCTCGAGGCGCTGCCCGAGCGGATGCGGGTCCTGGTCCACCAGGTCCCCACCCGGGCGCAGATCGACCTCCCGGTCCAGGAGCAGCTCATCGTCGAGTACTACTCGAAGAAGTGATCCTCGGGCGCTGTCCCGGGCCCGCCCGGGACAGCGCCTGGCTCCTGCACCACCGCTCCATCTTCCTTCCACCTCGCAGTTCGGGCCCGTCAAATAGTGGGTGGGCCCGGAAAGGAAAGACCCAGTGCTCATCGCACAGCGCCCCACCCTCTCGGAAGAGACCGTCGACGAGTTCCGCTCGCGCTTCGTCATCGAGCCGCTCGAGCCCGGCTTCGGCTACACGCTCGGCAACTCGCTGCGCCGCACGCTGCTCAGCTCGATCCCCGGCGCGTCGGTCACCAGCATCAAGATCGACAACGTGCTCCACGAGTTCTCGACCATCGAGGGCGTCAAGGAGGACGTGACCGAGGTGATCCTCAACCTCAAGGGTCTCGTCGTCTCCTCCGAGCACGACGAGCCGGTCACGATGTACCTGCGCAAGTCCGGTGCCGGTGACGTCACCGCCGCCGACATCGCGCCCCCGGCCGGTGTCGAGGTGCACAACCCCGACCTCAAGATCGCCACGCTGTCCGACAAGGGCAAGCTGGAGATGGAGCTCGTCGTCGAGCGCGGTCGCGGCTACGTCTCGGCCGTGCAGAACAAGGGTGCCGACAACGAGATCGGCCGGATGCCGGTCGACTCGATCTACAGCCCCGTGCTGAAGGTGACCTACAAGGTCGAGGCCACCCGTGTCGAGCAGCGCACCGACTTCGACAAGCTCGTCATCGACGTCGAGACCAAGCCCTCGATCCGTCCCCGCGACGCGATCGCCTCGGCCGGCAAGACCCTGGTCGAGCTCTTCGGCCTGGCCCGCGAGCTGAACGTCGAGGCCGAGGGCATCGACATCGGCCCCTCGCCGGTCGACGAGCAGCTGGCTGCCGACCTCGCCCTCCCGGTCGAGGACCTGCAGCTGACCGTCCGCTCCTACAACTGCCTCAAGCGCGAGGGCATCCACACCGTGGGTGAGCTCATCGGTCGCTCGGAGCAGGACCTCCTCGACATCCGCAACTTCGGTGCGAAGTCGATCGACGAGGTCAAGGCCAAGCTGGTCGAGATGGGCCTGTCCCTCAAGGACAGCGCGCCCGGCTTCGACCCGCACGCCGCCCTCGCGGCGTACGGCGACGACGACGACGACGCGTTCGTCGAGGACGAGCAGTACTGACCTGGTGAGACCGGGGGCGCCCGCGCCCCCGGTCCCGCCCAAACCGGTCGGCGACCGCCGACCGTCTACCCCGGTACCTGGTACGGCCGGAGAGAAGAGAGAGAACGATGCCCAAGCCCACCAAGGGTCCCCGCCTCGGCGGCAGCCCCTCCCACCAGCGCCTGATCCTGGCGAACCTGGCCACCCAGCTCTTCGAGCACGGCCGGATCACCACCACCGAGTCGCGGGCCCGTGCCCTGCGTCCGTGGGCCGAGAAGCTGATCACGAAGGCCAAGAAGGGCGACCTGCACAACCGTCGCGAGGTCCTCAAGACCATCCGCGACAAGGGTGTCGTGCACGTGCTCTTCACCGAGATCGCCCCGACCTTCTCGGAGCGTCCCGGCGGCTACACCCGCATCACCAAGATCGGCCCCCGCAAGGGCGACAACGCGCCGATGGCCGTGATCGAGCTCGTCACCGAGGCCTACAGCGCCACCCCGAAGGCGGCCAAGCCCGCCCCGGCCGCCCCGGCGGCCGAGGAGACCCCCGCCGAGGAGGCTCCCGCCGAGGAGACCCCCGCCGAGGAGACCGCTGTCGAGGAGACCCCGACCGAGATGACCGAGGAGGCTTCCCCCGAGGAGTCCGTGGTCGCCGAGGCCGAGGTCGCCGACGAGGACGACACCAAGTCCTGACCCGCACCGCCGACGACCCGCCCGAGCTCCTCGGGCGGGTCGTCGTCGTTCCCGCCCCCGGCACGCACCAGGAGGAGAGATGGCCCTGCACGTCCCTGGAACCAGCGAGGAAGTGGTCCTGCGCGACCGCTACGAGGTCGCGAGCATCGCCAACGACCTGCTCATCGCGCTCTGGTTCCTGATCGGCAGCATCCTGTTCTTCCAGGAGTCGACCGCGTACGCCGGCACCTGGCTCTTCGTGGTCGGCAGTGCCCAGCTGGGCATCAGGCCCGCCATCCGTCTCGCCCGACGCGTGCACCTGCGCAGGCGGGGCGGCCAGGGCGGGCAGCGGCACGAGAGCGGCGACGACTTCTAGCCGCCGCCGGGGAGCCGGGCCAGCAGGTCGGCGGCGTCGAGCAGCCGGGCCGCGGCGCCCTCGCGGGCCAGCCGGTTCACGGTGAGCTGCACCAGCTCGTTGGCCGGCGTCGCGACCCCGTGCAGGCGTCCCAGGAGCACGATCTCGCCGTTGAGGTGGTCGACCTCCACGTCGCCGGTGCGGCGGGCCAGGCTCTGCCAGGTCGACGAGCCCGCCTCGTCGCGGCGCACCAGCGGGCGCAGCAGCTCGCCGCGCCGGGCGAGGTCGTCGGCACGGCTGACCACCGGCACGCCGGCCGCGTGCAGGACCCGTTCGCCCTCCTCGCGCACCAGCTCGACCAGCCGCTCGGCAGCGGGCCCGTCCTGGCAGGCGGCGTCGACGCCGTTGCCGAGGTTCACCAGCAGCTTGCGGTGCTTCCAGGCCATCGCGTCGGGGCGGGGCACGCTCTGGAAGCCGGCGCTGCGCAGGTCGACGGCCACGGCCTCGTCGACCGCGTCGACGCCGGCGGGGTAGGAGCCGATGTCGAGCAGGCCCGGGGCGCCCAGGGAGTGCAGGACGACCTGGCCGGGGCTGAGGTGGCTGGCGGGCATCATCACGGTCACGGCGTGCACCGCTCCGAAGTGGCGCAGCACGGCGCGCTCGTTGCTGACGCCGTTCTGCAGGCACACCACCGGGGTGCCGGGGGGCGCGTGGGCGGCGAGGTCGGCCAGGGCCGCCTGGGTCTGCTGGGACTTCACCGCGAGCAGGACCACGGTGTCGTCGTGCCACTCGACTTCGGCCGGGCCGGCGGCCGTGCGCAGGCGCACCACCCGCTCGTCGTGGCCGACGGCCAGGCGCAGCCCCTCGGCGCGCAGCCGGGCCAGGTGCTCGCCGCGGGCCACGGCGGTGACCTCGAGGCCGGCCTCGTGCAGCAGGGCGGCGACGGCGCCGCCGACGGCACCCACCCCGACCACGACGTAGCGGCGCGGGCGGTGCTCGCTCACCGCGACCACTCGCGCTCGACGAGGCGCAGCGCGTCGCCCACGCCGAGACCCAGGCGGCGCAGCGCAGCGACGTACTCGGCGGCGGCCCGCTCGGCGTCGCCCGAGCCCGCCTGCGCGGCCGAGGCCACGAAGGTGCCGCGGCGCCCCTCGGTCGCCACCACCCCGTCGGCCTCGAGCTCGCGGTAGGCGCGCGCCACCGTGCCCGCCGCGACGCCCAGCTGCTCGGCCAGCGCCCGCACCGTGGGCAGCCTCGTGCCGGGCACCAGGTCGCCCGAGGCGGCGCGGGCGGCCACCTGGCGCCGCAGCTGTTCGAAGGGCGGCTCGTCGGACGACGGGTCGAGCGGTCGCACGGTCATGCCCGAACCCTAGGCTGGCGGTGACCGAGGTGGTCGCGGACGTCCCGGCGTGGTAGACCCGCGCTATGGACAGGGACGTGATGGTGGTCGGGGAAGCGCTGGTCGACGTGGTGCGCACCGCCGACGGGTCGGTCGGCGAGCACCCCGGGGGGAGCGCGGCCAACGTCGCGGTGGCGCTGGCCCGCCTGGGCCGCACGGTCCGCTTCGCCACGTCGTACGCCGACGACGCGCACGGCCGGATGCTCGCCGAGCACCTGGCGGGCTCCGGCGTCGCGCTGGCGATCGACCCGCACGTCGTCGAGCGGACCTCGACGGCCGCCGCGACGATCGGCGCGGACGGCGCGGCGTCCTACGAGTTCGACCTCGACTGGCGGCTGGGCGACGTGCCCACCGACCCGGCCCCGGCGGCCGTGCACGTGTGCTCCTTCTCCGCGGTGATCGAGCCGGGCGCCGGCACCGTCCGCGCGCTGGTCGACCGCCTGCGCGAGCACGCCACCATCTCCTACGACGTCAACGTGCGTGCGGCCGTGACCGGCACGGGGCCGGACGTGGTGGCCAGCGTCGAGAGCGTCGTGGCGCTCGCCGACCTGGTGAAGGTCAGCGACGAGGACCTCGAGCTGCTCTGGCCCGACCTCACGGTCGAGCGGTCGGCCGCCCGGCTGCTGACGATGGGTCCGTCGGTCGTGGTGCTGACCCGCGGGGCCGAGGGCGCGACCTGGTTCGACCACGAGCGCGAGGTGACGGTGGCGCCGCGCCGCGTCGAGGTGGCCGACACGATCGGGGCCGGCGACACCTTCGCCGCCGCCCTCGTCGACGGGCTCGCCGAGGAGGGCCTCCTGGGCGGCCGCCTCCCGGCGCTGGCGCCCGAGGTCGTCGAGCGGCTGCTGGCCCACGCCGCCCACGCCGCCTCCATCACCGTCTCGCGCCCCGGCGCCGACCCGCCGTACCGCGCCGAGCTGGTCTGAGGAGAGGATGGGCGGGTGCGCCTGCGGATCGACCTCGCCTACGACGGGACCGACTTCCGGGGCTGGGCGACCCAGCCGGGGCTGCGCACCGTCCAGCACGAGGTCGAGACGGCCCTGGCCGTCGCGCTGCGGGTCGGGGTGCGCGACGACGACCCGCCGGGCAGCGCCCGGGTGCCGGTGGTCTGCGCGGGGCGCACCGACGCGGGCGTGCACGCGCGCGGCCAGGTGCTGCACGCCGACGTCGACGAGCAGGCGGTCACCGTCTCGGCCGGCCGCTCACCGGCGCCGCCGCTGGAGGCGCTGGTGCGCCGGCTCAACGGGATCCTGCCGCCCGACGTCGTCGTACGACGCGTGAGCCGGGCGCCGGAGGGCTTCGACGCCCGCTTCTCGGCGACCTGGCGCCGCTACACCTACCGGGTCGCCGACCGCGCCGAGAGCCTCGACCCGCTGGCCCGCCACCACGTGCTGGTCTGGCCCCGCCCGCTCGACGTCGGGCTGCTGGCGGCCGGGTCGGCCGCGCTCGTCGGGCACCACGACTTCGCCGCGTTCTGCAAGCGCCGCGAGGGCGCCACCACCGTGCGCACCCTGCTCGACCTCGACTGGCGGCGCACCCCGACCGGGCTGGTCGAGGCGAGCGTGCGCGCCGACGCCTTCTGCCACTCCATGGTGCGCGCCCTGGTGGGCTGCCTGCTGACCGTGGGGGAGGGGCGGCGCCCGGTGGAGTGGCCGGCCCAGGTGCTGCTCTCCCGCGAGCGCCAGCCGCAGGTCGCGGTCGCGCACGCGCACGGGCTGACCCTCGAGGAGGTGGCCTACCCCGGCGACGACGAGCTGGCCGAGCGCGCCGACCAGACGCGCGCGCGGCGGGCGGCGCTGCCCGAGCCCCACCCGCGCGAGCCCCACCCGATCAAGCACAGGCACAGCCCCGAGGAGACGGCGTGAGCGACGAGCACTACTTCACCGCCGACCCGTCGGTGCCCTTCAAGCGGGCCCCGGTCACGGTGTCGGTCTGGGGCCACGACCTCGACCTGGTCACCGGCTCGGGCGTCTTCGCGCAGGGCCGCCTCGACGTCGGCACCGCCGTGCTGTTCCGCGAGACGCCGCCGCCGACCGGCGGCCGGCTGCTCGACCTGGGCTGCGGCTACGGCGTCATCGGGCTGGCGGCGGCCGTCGCGGCCCCCACGGCGCAGGTCGACGCCGTCGACGTCAACGAGCGCGCCCTCCTGCTGGCCCGCGAGAACGCCCGGTCGGTGGGGGTCGCCGAGCGCTACGCCGCGCTGCTGCCCGACGAGGTGCCGGCGGAGGCGGCGTACGACGAGATCTGGTCGAACCCGCCGATCAGGATCGGCAAGCAGGCGCTGCACGAGCTCCTGCTGACCTGGCTGCCGCGGCTCGCGCCGGGCGGTCGTGCGGTGATGGTCGTGGGCAAGAACCTCGGCGGCGACTCGCTGCAGCGCTGGCTCGGCGAGCAGGGCTGGCCCACCACCCGGCTCGCCAGCGCCAAGGGCTTCCGGGTGCTGGAGACCCGGCGCGCGGCGGACGTGGGCGCCGGACCCGTCAGGGAGTGAGCCCGAGCGCCAGGAGCGCCGCGGCGGCGGGGTCGTCGCTGGTACGACGTCGGTAGGCCAGCAGCGCCAGCTCGCCCGCAGGGGCGTTGAGCTCGACCACGGGGCGTCCGTCGCCGACGGCGACCGGCTCGTCGTCGAGGTCGGTGGGGGTCAGCAGCAGGGTGCCCGGCAGCGGGTCGATGCGCCCCATCCGCAGCTGGCGGGGGTAGAAGAGGGTGACCACCTCGCGCACGGCCTCCCAGGCCAGCGGTGCCGGCACGTCCCACTCCCCGGCCCGGCCCTGCGAGTCGAGCAGGTCGAAGGTGTGCAGCGTGGTCTCGAGGGTCTGGCGGCGGGTCCACCAGCCGGCGGTGCCGCGGCCGCGGCCGAAGGTCCAGGTCTCCTGGTCGGGGTCGGTGCCGGTCAGCACCCGCACCAGCTCCTCGACGTGGCCGCGGAACCAGACCGGCAGCTCGCCGAGGTCGGTGGGTGCCGGCACGGGGTGCACCTCGGGGTCGCCGGTGCGGACCACGTGGGCGGCCCACTGGTAGACCCCGCCGACGTGCTCGACCAGGTCGGCCGCGCACCAGTCGGGGCACCCCGGCACCGGTGCGGCCGGGTCGGCGTCGTCCACGAGCCCGGCCAGCCGCTCGGTGGTGGTCTGCAGCAGCCGGTTCCAGTCGTGGGGCACCGAGCCATCCAAGCACGACGACGGCGCCCGGTCCGCGAGGGACCGGGCGCCGCCGTCAGTGGTGGTGCTCTGGATGGTGCTCAGGGTGGTGCGGATCAGCCGGCGTCCGGGACACCGCTCTCGGGCGGGGCGTCGTTGGCCTGGTCGGAGGAGTCCTCCTCGATGGGGGCGTCGCCGATGTCGCTGACGAGCACCGGGGTGAGCTCCTCGGCCTTGCCGCCCTGGAGCTCCACGACGCGCATGCCGGAGATGCCCATGTGGCTGTCGGCGCTGAAGCGGAACGGCGCCAGCTGCGGGCCCTCGATGTCCTCGAACGACTCGACGGCCTCGACCAGGCCGTCGCGGGTCAGGTCCTCGCCGGCGGCCTGCAGGGCCTGCACGAAGGCGTAGGCCTGCGACATGCCGTAGATCCGGTAGTTGGTCAGCTCGCCGCCCTCGCCCTCCTGGTCCCAGACCTTCTGCCACAGCTGGACCCACGGGTCGTCGGCGGCGTCGACGCCGGGGATGTACTCGGTGGTCAGCACGCCGTTGAGCGCGCTGTTGTCACCCTCGACGGCACCCTCGGAGAAGCGGTTGAGCAGCGAGCCGACGAGCTGGGGGTCGGAGCCGACGTTGGAGTAGAACCAGGTCGGGTCGTAGCCGAGGGCCAGCGAGGTGAGCTGGGTCAGCGCGGTGTACGACGGGGTGTTGAAGGCGATCACGAGGTCGGCGCCCGCCGCCTGGAGACCGGCCACCTGCGGGCCGACGTCGGTGTTGCCGGAGGTGTAGCGCTCCACGCCGACGATCTGCTTGTCGAGGTACTGGCGCACACCCTTCTCGCCGTCCTCGCCGAAGTCGTCGTCCTGGAGGAACAGCCCGACCTTCGCCTTGGGCATGTTCTCGGCGATGTACTGGCCGATGATCTTGCCCTCGATCTCGTAGTCGGGCTGCCAGCCGAAGGTGTAGGGCTTGGACTCGACGTCGTCGCCCCACTGCAGCGAGCCCGAGGAGACGAACAGGTCGGGCACGCCCTCGGAGTTGAGGAAGTCGACGACGGCGCTGTGGGTGGGGGTGCCGAGGCCGCCCACCATCGCGAAGATCTCGTCCTGCAGGACCAGCTCGTTGGTGACCTGGCTGGTGTTGGTCGGGTTGTAGCCGTCGTCCTTGACGATGTACTCGATCTGGCGGCCGTTGACGCCGCCCGCGGCGTTGACGAAGTCGAAGTAGGCCTGGGCGCCGGTGGGGATCTCGCTGTAGCCGGGCGCGGCGACACCGGTGAGCGGGAAGTGGCCGCCGACGGTGACGGTGTCCTCGGTGACACCAACGTCGGAGGCGCCCCCGCCGTCGCTGCCGCCGTCGCTCTCGCGGTCGCCTCCGGCGCCGCAGCCCGCCAGGACCATGGTGGCCGTGAGCAGGCCGGCCACGGGGGCCAGCAGTCGTGCCTTCATCGTGTACTTCCCTTCGAGGTGGTGGACCCGGATGCCGAGGGCTTGCCGGGGTCGGGCTCGGTGGTGCTGTGGTGCGGGTCGTGCGGGGAGTCGAAGCGGTCGGGGGAGTCGGGGGACGTGGCGCCGCCGGCGGCGGCCATCTGGCGGCGCGCCCGGCGGGTGGCCAGCGACATCTTGGTGGTGCCGACCAGGCCGGCCGGGGCGAGCAGGATGACCAGGACCATCACCAGGCCGTAGACCAGCGGCGCCAGCTCGGCGGCGCGGATGTCGGAGAGCCCGGCGTCGCCGCCGATGCGGGTGACGAACGGCGGGAGGAAGGTCAGCAGGCCGGCGCCGATCAGGGCACCGGACAGGTAGCCGAGACCGCCGAGGACCACGGCGGTGAGCAGCGTCAGGCTGAGCACGATCGTGAAGCCGCTGGGAGCCGCGAGCCGGGCGGTGATGGCCAGGACCGAGCCGGCTGCGCCGGCCGCGGCCGCGCTGACCATGAACGCCGAGATGCGGGCCCGGCCCAGCCGGATGCCGGCGAGCTCGGCGGAGACCTCGTCGTCGCGCACCGCGCGCCAGCGGCGACCGACCCGGCCGCGGGCCAGGTTGGCCAGCAGCACGAAGGTGACGATCAGGGTGATCCAGCCCAGGTAGGCGACGTACTGGCTGCGCGACATCTCGGTGCCGGTGACCAGGTACTCCAGGTCGAGCGCCCAGGTCGGGACCTCGGGCAGCGAGACCCGCAGGCCCTGCTCGCCGCCCAGGAAGTCCCGGAAGTAGAGCGCGATGCCGGGCACGGCGATGGCGAGCGCGAGCGTCGCGCCGGCCAGGTAGGGCCCGTGCAGGCGGGCGGCGGCCACGCCGACGGCGGTGCCCACGACGAGCGCCACGACCGTCGAGGCGAGCACGACCAGCGAGATCGGCATCGAGCCGGTCGGGTCGTCGAGCAGCAGGGCGGTGGTGTAGGCGCCGAAGGCCATCAGGGCGCCGTGGCCCAGGGAGATCTGGCCGTTGATGCCGGTGAGCACCGTCAGGCCGCCGGCGGCGATGCCGAGGTAGGCCATGGCGGCCAGCTGGAGGGCGCGGAAGTCGCTGACGCCCTCGAGGACCACCATCACCACGAGCAGGCCGAGGACGGCGGTGAGCAGGTGGCGACCCAGCACCGAGTGGCGCCACACGTCGAGGAAGCGGTTCATCAGACCCTCCTGGCGGAGGCGACGGCGAAGAGCCCGCCGGGCCTCAGGGTGAGCACGAGCATCAGGATCAGCAGGGCGGCGAGGGCGACCAGCTCGGAGCCGAGGTAGCCGCTGACGAAGCTCAGCGACAGGCCCAGGGTCAGTCCGCCGACCACGGCACCGACGGGGCTCTCGAGCCCGCCGAGCACCGCGGCGACGAAGCCGTAGACGACGATGGAGTCCATGTAGCCGGGGTGCACCAGGCCACCGCTGGCGATCAGCAGGCCCGAGAGGGACCCGACCACCGCGGCCAGGGCCCAGCCCAGGGTGAGCATCCGGCCCACCCGCACGCCCAGCAGGCGCGCCACCTCGGGGTTGTACGCCGAGGCGCGCATCCGCAGACCCACGTCGGTGTAGCGGAAGAGCAGGAGCAGCAGCACCATCACCGTCGCGACCGCGGCGATGGTGAAGATGCCGGAGGTGGTGAGCCGGATGGTGGTGCCCCCGACCTCGAGGCCGCGCAGCCCGAACGGGGCGGGGAAGGAGCGGAAGCGGTTGCCGAAGATGACCGCGGCCAGCGCGTGCAGGGTGATGAAGAGACCCAGCGTCAGGATGACGGCGTTGATCTCGGGCTTGTCCTCGACGGGGCGGATGATCACCCGCTCGATCACCGCGCCGAGCACCAGGCCGGCCAGGAGGGCGGCGGCGAAGCCGATCCAGTAGGAGTAGCCGGCGTCGATCAGGGTCAGTGCGATGAAGGTGGTCACCATCGCCATCGGTGCCTGGGCGAAGTTGACGATCCGGGTGGACCGGAAGATCAGCACCAGCGCCAGCGCGAACGCGGCGTACACGGCGCCGAGCGTGAGCCCGCCGAGGGCGGTGTTCACGAGTTGTTGCACGTCGATCTCCGTTCTTGGGGTGGGCGGTGCGGTCAGAAGCCGAGGTAGGCGTGGCGCAGCTGGTCGTCGGCGGCCAGGACGGAGGCGGCCTCGTCGGCCACGACGCGGCCGAGGTTGAGGACGATCCCGTGGTCGGCGACCGACAGGGCGCTGCGGGCGTTCTGCTCGACCAGCAGGACGCTGAGGCCCTGGTCGTCGACGAGCCCGCGCAGCAGGTCGAAGATCTGGGCCACGATGCGCGGCGCCAGCCCCAGCGACGGCTCGTCGAGCAGCAGCAGCCGGGGCTCCGACATCAGCGCCCGGCCGATGACCAGCATCTGCCGCTCGCCGCCGGAGAGGGTGTGGGCCAGGCCAGCGCGCCGGTCGGCCAGCACGGGGAAGAGGTCGAAGACGCGCTGCAGGTCCTCGGAGCGGAACTTGCCGCCCTTGGCCAGGCCGCCGAGGCGCAGGTTCTCCTCGATGGTGAGCTCGGTGATCACACCGCGGCCCTCGGGGACGTGCACCATGCCCAGCGCCGGCATCTGCTCGGCGGTGACCTTGCGCAGCGGCTGGCCGTCGAGGGCGATGGTGCCGGACTCGGGGCGGTGCAGGCCCGAGACGGTGCGCAGCAGCGTCGTCTTGCCGGCGCCGTTGGCGCCGAGGACGGCGGTGATCTGGCCCTTGCCGGCGGTGAAGGAGACGTCCTGCAGCGCGGTCACGGGTCCGTAGCCCGCGGTGAGACGGTCGAGGGTCAGCATCAGTGGGTCACCTCGTCGCCCAGGTAGGCCGCGAGCACGGCGGGGTCGTTGCGCACCTCGTCGGGAGTGCCGTGGGCGATCACCTTGCCGAAGTCGAGCACGGTGATCTCGTCGCAGACCCGCATCACCAGGTCCATGTGGTGCTCCACGAGCATCACCGACATCCGCGAGCCCAGCGACGACACGAGGTCGCCGAGCTCGTCCATCTCCGCCGCCGACAGGCCGCTGGCGGGCTCGTCGAGCAGCAGCAGCGTCGGCTCGGCCGCCAGGGCGCGGGCCAGGGCGATGCGCTTGCGGACCGGGTAGGGGAGGCTGGCGGGGTAGCGGCCGGCGTACTGCTCGATGCCGAGGTCGGCGAGCACCGCCATCGCCCGCTCGCGCAGCGCCTTCTCCTCGCGGCTCGCGCCGGGCAGGGCCAGCAGCGAGCCGAGGAAGCCCGAGCTGGCGTGGCGGTCGGCGCCGACGATGACGTTGTCGAGCACGGTGATGCGGTCGAAGAGGCCGAGGCCCTGCAGCGTGCGGGCCATCGAGAGGCCGGCGAGCTGGTGCGGGGCCAGCTTGTCGAGCGTCCTGCCCTCGCGCACGATCCGACCGGTGTCGGGGGTGACGAAGCCGCAGGCGACGTTGAACAGCGTGGTCTTGCCGGCGCCGTTGGGACCGATGACGCCGTGCACGGAGCCGGGACGCACCGAGAGGCCCACCTCGCTGAGGGCGGTGATGCCACCGAAGCGGACGGTGACGTCGGAGAGCTCCAGGGCTGCGGCCCTCGTGCCGGTGTCGGCGGACGGTGTGGACGACATGGGGTCCTTCCGGGAACGGGCAGCCGGACGCGTTCGTCCCGCTGTGACGTCCACCACTTTGGTCGCAGCGCACAGATCGCGCACTAGGCGCATCGCACAAAATATGTTGGCCGATGCGCCATTTCACCGCCTTTACGCTGGCGCTCCTTGTGCGATGGGTGCGAACGTGCTCGTCATGCGCCTCGACGTCGGACCCGGGCGGGTCACCCTGGAGGACGTCCAGCGCGCCTGGCTGCCCCTCGTCGAGCAGTCCGACCGCATCGCCGACAGCATCACGCTGACCCTGCTCGAGCGCGACGCCGCGATCTACGACCAGGTCGACCCGGACATGCGTGCCGACGTGCGCGAGAGCACCCGGGTGCACATCCGGCGAGGCCTGGAGGTGCTGACCGGTCAACGCCCCGCGGGCAGCTCGGCGGCGGTCCAGGTGTGGCGCGAGACCGGCCGGCGACGGGCCCAGCAGGGCGTGCCGCTGGAGCTGGTGCTCAACGCCTACACGGTCGGGGCGCGGATGCTGTGGGAGGCGCTGGTGGCCGACTCCCAGCGCCGCGACGGGCGTGGCGACGAGCCGGTGCTGCTGCTCGCCGCGCGCATCGTGTGGTCGAACCTCGACGTGCAGACCGCGGTGCTCATCGACTCCTACCGGCGCGAGAGCGCCCGCCTCACCCGCGCCGACCTGCAGCGCCAGCAGTCGGTGCTCGACGCGCTCGTCGAGGGTCGCGGCGCCGACCCGGAGTACGCCGCGGAGGTGCGCGACGCGCTCGGCGTCGACCCCGACGCCCCGGTCGGCTGCCTGGTGGCCCTGCTCGACGGCGAGCCCGACGGCGGCATGGGCCCCAGCGAGGACCGCCTCGAACGGCTCGGCCTGAGCGTGCGCTGGCACGTGCGCGGCGGCACCTACTTCGGGCTCGTCGCCGCCTCGGCCGACGTCGCCCACCCCGTCCCCGTCACCCTCGGCGAGGACCAGCTCGTCGAGGCGGTGGGCCCCCAGGTCCTGGCCCGCGTCGGGGTCTGCGTCGCACCCGACGGCGTGGCCGGCTTCGCGTCGGCCTACCAGCTCGCCACCCGCGCCGCCGAGACGATGCCGCGCGGCACCACGGGCGCCGTCGCGGTCTCGCAGCGGCTGCCCGAGGTGCTGCTCGCCGGGTCACCCCAGGTGGCGCCGCTGCTGCTGCGCGAGACGCTGGGACCGCTGCTGGCCCAGCCCGAGGCCCAGGCACGCACCCTGCTCGACACCCTCGCGGCCCTGCTGCGCCACGACGGCTCGCCCACGCACGCCGCGGAGGAGCTCTACTGCCACCGCAACACCGTCATCTACCGGCTCAAGCAGATCGAGGAGCTGACCGGCCGGTCCCTGAACAGCCCCCGCGACAAGCTGCTGCTCGAGCTCGCCCTGATGGCCCGCGACCGCTGACCCCCACCCGCTCTCCGCAGCGGGAGCGGTCGTCGAGACCCGCCGTGTGGTTGCCGCCCGTTGGTCGAGCAGTGACGAGCGCCAGCGAGGAACGTCGTCGAGACCCGGTGAGGTGCGCGCCCGCCGTACGCCGGGCAGTCCCGTGCGCGGAGTGGTCACGGACGACAGGTCAGTGGCCCTCTGCTGTGTCGTCGGTGACCACTGCGCGCCGTGCCGCTGCGCGCCGTGCGCCGTGTGGTCGCGGGGTCTCGGCGACGCTCGAGCCTTCGGCCCTCGCTGCTCGACCAACGGTGGTGACTCCGTTGGTCGAGCAGTGACGAGCGCCAGCGAGGAACGTCGTCGAGACCCGGTGACGTGGGCGCCCGCCGTACGCCGGGCCGTCCCGTGCGCGGAGTGGTCACAGACGACAGGTCAGTGGCCTTCTGCTGTGTCGTCGGTGACCACTGCGCGCCGTGCCGCTGCCCGCCGTGCGCCGTGTGGTCGCGGGTTCTCGACGCCGCTCGAGCCGTCGGCCCTCGCTGCTCGACCAACGCTGCTCGACCTGCGCGCCGAGCCGGCCCGTTCGAACGAGCCGGCTCGCGGTGGGTCAGGGGTGCAAGAGGGGGCGGAAGAGGGCGAGGGTGTCCTCGACCGCCTTGTCGGCGGCCTCGGAGTGGCGGCCCATGTCGACGAAGCCGTGGATGAGACCGGGGAAGACCTCGTGCTGCACCGGGACGCCGGCGGCCTCGAGGGCACGGGCGTAGGCGTTGCCGTCGTCGCGCAGCGGGTCGAGCTCGGCGGTGACCACCACGGCCGGGGCGAGGCCGTCGAGCTTCCCGTGCAGCGGCGAGAGGCGCGGGTCGGCGGGGTCGAGGTCGGTGGCGTCGCCGACGTACTGGGCGCCGAACCAGGCCATGGTGGCGGCGTCGAGGAAGTAGCCCTCGGCGTTCTCGGAGTGCGAGGGGTAGGAGCCGGCCGAGTCGGTGACGGGGTAGATGAGCAGCTGCCCGGCCAGCGCCCGGCCCTCGTCGCGCAGCACCTGCGCGGTGACCGCGGCGAGGTTGCCGCCGGCGGAGTCGCCGGCCACGCCCATCGCCTCGGAGCCGCCGAGGTCGGCGAGGTGGTCGTGGACCCAGTGCGAGGCGGCCAGCACGTCCTCGAGCCCGGCGGGGAAGGGGTGCTCGGGGGCGAGGCGGTAGTCGACCGAGACGACGACGGCCTCGCAGCGCGCGGCGATCAGCCGGCAGGTCAGGTCGTGGGTGTCGAGGTCGCCGATGACGAACCCGCCGCCGTGGAAGAACGCGACCGTGGGCAGCCGGTCGAGGTCGCTGACCGGCCGGTAGACCCGGCCCGGGCGGGCCGCGGCGCCGCCGGGGAGCCGGACCTCCTCGACCGAGGCCATCTCGGGCAGCACCGACGGGTCGCGCAGGTCGACGGCCAGGGTGCGGAACCCGGCGCGCGCCTCGTCGGCCGTCCCCTCGTGCATCGGCGGGGTGCCGGCCTGCTCGAGGAAGGTGAGCAGGGTGGCGAGCTGCGGGTCGATCGGCACGGGTGGTCCTCCTGGTGGCGCGGTCGGGTGGGTGCGGTGCTGGGGAGCGGGGCTGCTGCGGCTCAGACGAAGGCGCTGATGCCGGTCTCGTGGCGACCGATCAGCAGCTTCTGGATCTGGCTGGTGCCTTCGTAGAGCGTCATCACGCGGGCGTCGCGCAGGTACTTGGCCGGCGGGTACTCGTCGACGTACCCGGCGCCGCCGTGCACCTGCAGGGCGTTGTTGGCCGCGCGCACCGCCGCCTCGGAGGCGAAGAGCTTGGCCTTCGAGGCCGCCACCCCGTAGGGCTCGCCGCGGTCGATGAGGTCGGCGCAGCGCCAGGCCAGCAGGCGGGCGGCGTCGGCGTCGAGCGAGATGTCGGCGATCATGTCCTGCACCAGCTGGAAGCCGGCCAGCGGACGACCGAACTGGGTGCGCGAGGTGGCGTACTCGACGGCCGTCTCCAGGCAGCCCTGGACGATGCCCACGCAGCCCGAGGCCACGGCCAGGCGGCCCTTGTCGAGGGTGCTCATCGCGATCTTGAAGCCGCTGCCCTCCTCGCCGAGCATCGCCGAGGCCGGCACCCGCACCCCGTCGAGGAAGAGCTCGGCGGTGGCCTGGCCGCGCAGGCCGAGCTTGCCCTTGATCTCGCGGGCCTCGAAGCCGGGGGAGTCGGTGGGCACCAGGAAGGCGGAGATGCCGCGCGGCCCGTCGCCGCCGGTGCGGGCGAAGACCAGCGCCACGTCGGCCCAGGTGCCGTTGGTGATGTAGAGCTTCTGGCCGTCGATGACGAAGTCGTCGCCGTCGCGGCGGGCCCGGGTGGTCAGGTTGCCGGCGTCGGAGCCCACGTCGGGCTCGGTGAGCCCGAAGCAGCCCAGCTTGGTGGCCTCCGCCAGCTGCGGCAGCCACTCCTGCTTCTGCTCCTCGCTGCCGTGGAAGAGGATCGACTTGCCGACCAGGCCGCTGGAGACCGAGACGATGCCGCGCAGCGCCGAGTCGGCGCGCCCGAGCTCCTCCATGGCCAGCGAGTAGGTCACGTAGTCGCCGCCGAGGCCGCCGTACTCCTCGGGGATGGTGAGGCCGAAGAAGCCGATCTCGGCCATCTTCGGCACGATCGCGAGGTCGACGGACTCGGCGCGGTCCCACTCGACGCGGTGCGGCACGGCCTCCCGGTCGAGGAAGTCACGGGCCAGCGACCGGAAGGCCTGCTGCTCGTCGCTCAGTGAGAGGTCCATGGCGTCATCCTGCCTCGGGGCCGGGCAGGCCGACCAGGGTCGCGAGGGCGTCGCGGTGGGCGTCGGGGCTGCCGAGCAGCACGTGGTCGGCCTTGGCCCGCTTGAGCCGCAGGTGCACCGGGCTCTCCCAGGTCATCCCGAGCCCGCCGTGCAGCTGGACCGCCTCCTCGGCGGCGTGCACCGCCACCTCGGAGCAGAAGGCCTGCGCCACCGCCACCGACACGGGTACGTCGGTGCCCTCGGCGAGCGCGGCGGCCGCGTGGGCCGCGACGGCTGAGGCCTGGCCGACCTCGGCGTACAGGTCGGCGAGGCGGTGCTTGAGCGCCTGGAACCCACCGACCACGCGCCCGAACTGGCGGCGCTCGGAGAGGTGGGCGACGGTCTGCTCCAGGCACCAGGCGGCGAGGCCGGCCTGCTCGGCGGCCAGCAGGCCGGCGGCGGTGGCCAGCGCGTGGTCGAGCGCGGCGGTGACCTTCTCGCCGGTGGCCAGGGGCGAGCCCGCCCCGTCGAGCGGGACGTCGAGGTGGACGTCGGTGAGCGGGCGGGTGGCGTCGAGCGAGGTGACCGCGGTCAGGGTGACGCCCTCCGCGCCTGCCTCGACCAGGTGCAGGGCGGGCCCGTCGGGACCGGCCACGGGGACGAGCAGCAGGTCGGCGGGCAGCCCCACCACACCGCGCACGTCGCCGACCAGGCGGCCCCCGGTCGCGGAGACGGCCGCGCCCCGGGACCAGCCCTGCGCGGAGCGGGTGGCGGCCGGCACGACGAGGGCCGCGGTGCCGCCCTCGGCGCGCCGGCCCAGCGCCTCGGTGGCACCGAGGGCGCCGAGCAGGTCGGTGGCCAGCACGGCGCTGGTCAGGAACGGCACCGGCGCGCAGGCGCGCCCGCACTCCTCGGCCACGACGGCCGCCTCGCGCGGCCCGGCGCCGGCGCCGCCGTGCTCCTCGGGCACCAGCAGCGCCGCCAGCCCCAGGTCGCCGGCCAGTGCCGACCAGGCGGCGGCCGAGACCTCGTCGGTGCCGTCGGCGAGCGCGGTGAGCGCCTCGGTGGGGCAGGTCTTGGCGAGCACCGCGCGCACCGAGCGGCGCAGGTCGGTCTCGACGTCGGTGGCGAGCAGGTCGAGGTCGGGGGCGGGGGGCAGCGTGTCGGCTGTCATGTGGGTGGTCATCGGGGCAGGTCCTTCCACGCCACGTCCTTGTCGACGCGCGGTTCGCCGGGCAGGCCGAGGACGCGCTCGGCGATGATGTTGCGCAGGATCTCGGAGGTGCCGCCCTCGATGGAGTTGCCCTTGGCGCGCAGGTAGCGGTAGCCCGCGTCGCGGCCGGTGAAGTCGACCTTGTCGGGCCGGGTCAGGGCCCAGTCGTCGTAGCGCAGGCCGTCCTCGCCGAGCAGCTCGACCTCGAGCGCGGAGAGCTGCTGGGCCAGCCGGGCGAAGACCAGCTTGGTGGCCGAGCCCTCCGGCCCGGGGGCGCCGACGGCCAGCTGCTGGCGCACCCGGCTGCCGGTGATCCGGGCGGCCTCGGCCTGCACCCACAGGTCGAGCAGGCGCTGGTGCGTGCCGTGCGTACGACGCCCGGGGTGCGTGCGCCAGGTCTCGGCGACCTTGCCGACCATGCCGGCCTCGCGCGGCACGGCCTGGCCGCCGATCGAGACCCGCTCGCTGTTGAGGGTGGTGTTGGCGATCCGCCAGCCCTCGCCGACCGAGCCGAGCAGCTGGTCGCCGGGCACCCGCACGTCGGTCAGGAAGACCTCGTTGAACTCGGCCTCGCCGGTGAGCTGGCGCAGCGGCCGGACCTCGACGCCGGGCTCGCGCATGCCGAGCAGGAAGTAGCTCAGCCCGCCGTGCTTGGGCACGTCGGGGTCGGTGCGCGCGACGAGGATGGCGAAGTCGGCCAGGTGGGCCGAGGAGGTCCACACCTTCTGGCCGTTGACGACCCACTCGCCGGTGGCCTCGTCGGGCACCGCCCGGGTCGCCACGGCGGCCAGGTCGGAGCCGGCGCCGGGCTCGGAGAAGAGCTGGCACCAGATCTCCTCGCCGAGCCACAGGGGCCGCAGGAAGCGCTCGTGCTGCTCGGGGGTGCCGTGGGCCAGGATCGTCGGGGCGGCCATGCCCAGGCCGATGCCGTTGCGCTCGGGGGCGTTGTCGGGCGCGCCGGCGGCGGCCAGCAGGTCGTCGACGTACGCCTGCAGGTCGCGGGGCAGGCCCAGCCCGCCGAGGCCGACGGGGAAGTGCACCCAGGCCAGGCCTGCGTCCCAGCGGGCGCGCAGGAACGCGGCGCGCCCGGTGGTGGCGGGGTCGTGGGCCTCGAGCAGCGCGGTGACGCGCTGCTCGAGGTCGCTGCGGTGCTCGCTCACGAGGTCGCGGTCTGCTTGCGGATCTCGGCCTTGGCCAGGGCGTTCTTGTGCACCTCGTCGGGGCCGTCGGCGAAGCGCAGCGTGCGGATCGAGGCGTAGGCGTTGGCCAGCGGGAAGTCCTGCGACAGGCCGCCGGCGCCGTGCACCTGGATCGCCTTGTCGAGGATCCACTGCACCGTCCTGGGCGTGGCGATCTTGATGGCCTGGATCTCGGTGTGGGCACCGCGGGCGCCCACGTCGTCCATCATCCAGGCGGTCTTGAGCACCAGCAGCCGCAGCTGCTCGAGGCGCACCCGGGACTCCGCGATCCAGTCGCGGACGACCCCCTGCTCGGAGATCGCGCGGCCGAAGGCGACCCGCGAGTCGGCGCGGGTGCACATCAGCTCGATGGCCTTCTCGGCCACGCCGATGGCGCGCATGCAGTGGTGGATGCGGCCGGGGCCGAGCCGGGCCTGCGCGACGCCGAAGCCGCCGCCCTCCTCGCCGATCAGGTTGGCGACCGGCACCCGCACGTCCTCGAAGCGCAGCTCGGCGTGGCCGCCGTGCTCGTGGTCGTCGTAGCCCATCACGTGCATCGGGCGCACCACGGTGAGCCCGGGGGTGTCGCGGGGGACCAGGATCTGGCTCTGCTGGCGGTGCCGCGAGGCGCTCGGGTCGGTCTTGCCCATCACGATGAAGACCTCGCACTGCGGGTTCATCGCCCCGGTGATCCACCACTTGCGGCCGTTGATGACGTACTCGTCGCCGTCGCGCACGATCGAGGTCTCGATGTTGGTGGCGTCGGAGGAGGCCACGTCGGGCTCGGTCATCGCGAACGCCGAGCGGATCTGGCCCTCCATCAGCGGGCGCAGCCAGCGCTCCTGCTGCTCGGGGGTGCCGAACATCGCCAGCACCTCCATGTTGCCGGTGTCGGGCGCCGCGCAGTTGAGGGCCGCGGGGGCGAGGTGGCCGGCGCGGCCGGTGATCTCGGCGAGCGGGGCGTACTGCAGGTTGGTCAGCCCGGCGCCCAGGTCGCCGTAGTGGCCCACCGGCAGGAAGAGGTTCCACAGGCCGCGGCTGCGGGCCTCGGCGCGCAGCTCCTGCAGCACCGGGGCCGTCGACCAGGCCCACCGGTCCTCGAGCCCGGCGAGCTGGTCGGCGAAGACCTGCTCGTTGGGGTGGACGTGGGTGTCCATGAAGTCGAGCAGGCTCTCGCGGAGCTCCTCGGTACGGGTGTCGAAGGCGAAGTCCATGGGGGTCCCTTCCGGGGTCAGAGGTGCGAGGTGGCGGCCAGGCCGGCCGCCAGCAGCGGCGGCACCGCCTCACCGATGGCGTCGAAGCCCTCGCCGACGGTCTGGCCGTGGGCGTGGCGGTAGTGGATGCCCTCGAGGATGACGGCGAGCTTGAGGTGGGCCAGGCCGAGGTGGAAGTCCATCGGGCCCAGGTCGCGCCCCGAGGCGGCGGCGTACGCCGTCAGCTGGTCGTCGGGCGAGGGGTAGCCCGGTGCGGTGGAGACGTCGGCGAGCCCGGCGTCGGCGACCGAGGCGCCGGAGCCGGCGACCAGGTCGGCGAGCCGGTCGTAGACCACCAGCAGGGCCAGGTCGGTGAGCGGGTCGCCGAGGGTGGCCATCTCCCAGTCGACGACCGCGCGCACCGGCTGGGCGTCGTCGGGGTCGACGAGCAGGTTGTCGAGACGGTAGTCCCCGTGCACCACCGCGGGCGCGCCGTCGGGCGGCACGTGGGCGGCCAGCCGCTCGAGCAGCAGGTCGGCGTCGGGCAGGTCGCGGCTGCGCGACCCCTCGAGCTGCCGGCCCCAGCGACGGACCTGGCGCTCCAGGAACCCGGCCGGGCGACCGAGGTCGCCCAGGCCGACCGTGCCGGGGTCGACGGCGTGCAGGTCGGCGAGCACCCCGACCATCCGGTCGACCAGGTCGCGGGTGCGCTGCGCGCCGAGCGGCTCGAGCTCGGCGGCGCGGCGCAGCGCCACGCCGTCGACGACCTCCATCAGGTAGAAGGGCGCCCCGAGGACGGAGTCGTCGGCGCAGTGGGCGTACATCTGCGGCACCGGCACGGGCGTGGGGGCGAGCGCGTCCATCACCCGGAACTCGCGACCCATGTCGTGGGCGGTCGCCTGCACGTGGCCGAGCGGGGGACGGCGCAGCACCCAGCGGCGGTCGGGGTCCTCGCGCACGTGCAGCGCGTAGGTGAGGTTGGAGCGGCCGCCGGCCAGCAGCCGGGCCTCGACCTCCTCGGGCGGCGGCATGTCGCCGGGTCGCTGCGTGTCGTACCAGCGCTGGACGGCGGCGACGTCGAGGCCGGGCAGGGAGCCGTTCATGCGGGCCCGGCCAGGTGCTCGTCGAGCTTGCCCTGCAGCCGGCGCATCCCGGCGAGCCACCGGTCGGTGTCGGTGGCGCGGGCGGCGTAGTAGCCCGCCACCTCGGGGTGCGGCAGCACCAGGAAGCGGTCGTCGGCCAGGGCCTCGACCCAGCAGCCGGCGACGGTCTCGGGGGTCAGCGCCTCGTCGTGGGAGAGCAGGTCCTGCAGCGGGCCGGCCTCCTCGAGCATCCGGGTGCGCACGCCCTGCGGGCAGATCGCCTGCACCGTCACGCCGCGGTGGCCGTAGGTGACCGAGAGCCACTCGGCGAAGCCGACCGCGGCGTGCTTGGTCACCGAGTACGGCGCGCTGCCGATCATCGTCAGCAGGCCGGCGGCCGACGCGGTCACCACGAAGCGGCCGCCCGGGCCGCCCGCCTCGGCGGAGGCGACCCACTCGGGCACCAGCAGCCGCGCGGCACGCACGTGGGCCATCACGTTGACGTCGACCACGCGCTCCCACACGTCGTCGGGGGTCTGCAGGCTGTCGGGCCCGCCGGCGCCGTCGATGCCGGCGTTGGCCAGGTAGACGTCGATGCGGCCCAGCTCGGCGGTGGCCTGCTCGACCAGGGCGCGCACGCCCTCGTCGGAGGAGCAGTCACCCGGGACGGCGACCGCGCCGATCTCCTCGGCCGTGCGGCGTACGGCGTCGGCGTCGAGGTCGTTGACCACGACCCGGGCCCCCTCGGCCACCAGGCGGGTGGCCAGCGCCCGGCCGATGCCGCCGGCGGCGCCGGTGACGACCGCGCCGCGGTCGGCCAGGGCCTCGTGGCCGGCCATCACACGCCGCCGGTGAGGGTGACGCCGCCGTCGATGAGCATCGTCTGGCCGGTGACCCAGCCGGCGTCGTCGGAGAGCAGGAAGGCGACCGCGCCGGCGACGTCCTCGGGCACGCCGAGGCGCTTGAGGGGGTACTGCGAGGCGACCTCCTCCTCGCGGCCCTCGTAGAGCGCGGAGGCGAACTGGGTCTTGACCACCGCGGGCGCCACGGCGTTGACGCGGATGCTCGGGCCGAGCTCGACGGCCAGCGACTCGGTCAGCGAGATCATCATGGCCTTGCTGGCGCCGTACATCGAGATGCCGGGGGCGGGCTTGACGCCGCTGACCGAGGAGATGTTGACGACCGAGCCGCCGTGCTCGCCCATCCAGGCGCGGTGCGCGGCCTGCACCCAGGCCAGCGCGCCGATCGCGTTGACCTCGACGATCTTGCGGGCGGCGTCGAGGTCGAGGTCGACCAGCGGGCCGTAGGCGGGGTTGATGCCGGCGTTGTTGACCAGCAGGTCGAGGCTGCCGAACGTCTCGACGGCGCGGGTGACGACCTCCTCGCGGTGCGCGGGGTCGTCGGCCTTGCCGGCCACGGCCAGGGCGACCTCGGGGCCGCCCAGCGCGGTGACGGCCTCCTCGAGGGCCTCGGGCTTGCGGGCGGTCAGCACGACGCGCGCGCCCTCGTCGACGAGTCGCTGGGCGATGCCCAGGCCGATCCCGCGGCTGGCGCCGGTCACGACGGCGGTGCGGCCCTTGAGTCCCTGCATGGTGCTCCCTCTCGAGTGGGTCGTTGCGCTCTGACTAAGCGCTTGCTTACTCTGACGCCATGGCCGCCGCTCGTCAACCCTCACCCACCGACGCGCGCGAGCGCCTGCTCGAGGCCGCGGTGGCCGCCTTCGCGGTGCGCGGGTTCCACGGCACCACGACGCGCGACATCGCCGCCGGCGCCGGGATGAGCCCCGCCGCCCTCTACGTGCACCACCGCTCCAAGGAGGAGCTGCTGCACCTGATCTCGCGCGAGGGGCACCTGCGCACGCTCGCGCTCGTGGAGGCCGCGGTGGCCGGGCGCGACGACCCCGTCGCCCAGCTGACCGTGCTGGTCGAGGAGTTCGTGCGCCACCACGCGCTGACCCACACCACGGCGCGGGTCATCAACTACGAGATGGCCGCGCTGAGTGCCGAGCACCTGGCCGAGATCATGGACCTGCGCCGGCGCATCGACGCGGTGGTGCGCGACGTCATCGAGCGCGGCGTCGCCGCCGGCGTCCTGGCCACCCCCCACCCCGCCATGACCGCCACCGCCCTGCTCTCCCTGGGCATCGACGTCGCGCGCTGGTACCGCGACGACGCCGGCTGGACCCCCGAGCAGGTCGCCGCCCACTACCGCGACCTGGCCCTGCGGATGGCCGGCGCCTGAGCGACGCGCCGTCGGTCGAGCAGCGAGGGCCGTGTCGTTGGTCGAGCAGCGAGGGCCGGAGGCTCGAGCGTCGTCGAGACCCCGTGAGCGGTCGGCGTACGGCGGGCGCGGCGGTGCGCGGTGCGTGAGCGGTCGGCGTACGGCGTTGGGTCAGGCCGCCTCGAGGGTGGCCACGACCAGGTCGGCGACCTCGGCCGCGTCGGCGGCGTCGGCGGAGGTGACGGTGATGGTGACGACGTCACCGCCGACCTGGGCCAGCAGCACCTCGAACTGGCCGGCGGTGCCGTTGATGTCGAGCTGGTAGTCGGCGCGCAGCACGTCGCCGACCGGGGCCTCGACGGTGGTGACGTCGCCGGTGGTGTCGGCGAACTGCTCGAGCTGGGCGGCAAACTCGTCCTCGCCGGGCAGCTCGCCGGACTGGTGCAGCACGTTGACGTTGGTCAGCACGCCGTCCTGGGCGCCGCCGTCGGCGACCGCGACCAGGTCGACGTTCTGCAGGGTGGCCTCGAGCTGCTCGGGCGGGACGCCGAGGCGCTCGGCGATCGAGGCGAGCGTCCCGTCCTCGCCGTCGGCCTGGGCGAGCGCCTCCTCGGCGTCGAGGCTCTCCCAGCCCCCGGGCAGGCGCAGGGTGACCTGGTCGGTGCTGATCTCCTGGGTGTCCTCGGTGGACCCGGCCCCCTCGGGGTCGTCGGTGCCATCGCCCCCGTCGGTGCCCGCGGAGGCCGAGGTGGAGGTGTCGTCGGCGGTGCCGGTCTCCGCGTCGTCGCCGCAGGCGCTCAGGCCCCCGGCGGCGAGGAGGGCGAGCAGGGCGAGGGCGGCAGGCGCGGTGCGCGGTCGTCGGGTCACCACCGCACGTCTACCCACCTGCTCGCCGTCCACACCTGCGCCGGCCCCCGGACGCACCTCGGCCGGGCGACGCCCGCAGGCGCCGCCCGGCCGGTGGGACGAGCGAGGTGGAGCCGGGCCGAGCAGGATCAGGCGATGGCGAGGGGGTCGAGGTCCTCGTGGTCGGTGATCCGCTCGGACAGGCCGGTCAGGTGGTGGGAGCCGTCGCCGAGCAGGTGCTCGAGCATCGTCAGCACCGAGGTGTAGGAGCCGACGGCGTACTCGGCGGTCATGCCGATGCCGCCGTGGAGCTGGATCGCCTCCTGGCCCACGTGCCGCCCGGCCCGGCTGACCTGCAGCCCCGCGCGGGCCGCGGCGTCGCGCACCGCGTCCGGGTCGCCGCTCTCGACGACCATGGTGGCCCACTGCACGAGGCTGGTGGCCAGCTCGAGCGAGACGTACATGTCGGCGGCCCGGAAGGTCAGCGCCTGAAAGGTGCTCAGCGGCACCCCGAACTGCTTGCGGCTCTTGAGGTACTCGGTGGTCTGGCGCAGCGCGACCTCCATCGCCCCGATCGCCTGGTTGCCGGCCATGATCCGGCCCAGGTCGAGGATGGTGGCGATGCTCGAGGCCAGGTCGCGGCCCGGCTCGCCCAGCGGCGTCGCCGGGGTCGAGTCGAGCACGACCTTCGCCGCGCGCCCACCGTCGTACGTCGGGTAGCCGGTGCGGGTGGCCGCCTCGCCGTCGACGACGAAGAGGCCGGTGCCGCCGTCGGGCAGCTGCGCGCTGACCACGAGGGTGTCGGCGCGCGCGCCCTGCACCACGGGCTCCTTGGTGCCGCTCAGCGTCCACGACCCGCCGTCCTCGGTGGCGCTGACGCCGCTCGCAGTGGCGGCCCAGCGCGAGCCGGGCTCGTCGTGGGCGAAGGCCAGCAGCCGCTCGCCGGCGGAGAGCGCCCCGAGGAGCTCGCCACGCTGCTCGGCGCTGCCGCAGGCGGCGACCAGGCCACCGGCCAGCACCACGGCGTGCAGGTAGGGCTCGGGGGCGACCACGCGGCCCAGCTCCTGGCACACGATCGCGATCTCGACCGGACCGGCGCCGACCCCGCCGTCGTCCTCCGAGAACGGCAGGCCCAGCAGGCCCATCTCGGCCATCTGGGTCCAGGTCTTCTCGGAGAAGCCCGGGTCGACCTTGGTGGTCTGGCGGCGCTGCTCGAAGTCGCCGTACGCCTTGGTCAGCAGCCCGCGCACCGCGTCGCGGAGGGCGTCCTGCTCGTCGTCATAGGTGAAGTCCATGTCTGCTCCTCACAGTCCCAGGATCGTGCGGCTGATGATCTGGCGCTGGATCTCGTTGGACCCGCCGTAGATCGAGGCCTTGCGCAGGTTGAGGTACGTCGGCGTCGTGTGGTGGGTCCACTCGTCGAGGGCGCTGTCCCCACCCGCGCCGGAGGCGATGCTGGCCGGCCCGGCCAGGTCGACCATCAGCTCGCTGACCGCCTGCTGCAGCTCGGTGCCGCGCAGCTTGAGCACCGAGGAGGCCGGGTGCGGCTCGCCGTCGGCGGAGTGGGCGACCACGCGCAGCGCGGTCAGCTCGAGCGCGAGCAGGTCGTTCTCGAGCTCGGCGATGCGGGCCGCGAGCAGCGGCTCGCTCGCCCGCTCGCCGGCCAGCGACTTGGCCCGGGCCAGGATGCGCTTGGTGGTGCCGACGGGTGCGACGCCGACCCGCTCGTTGCCGAGCAGGAACTTGGCGATCGTCCAGCCGCTGTTGAGCTCGCCGACCAGGTTCTCGGCGGGCACGCGCACGTCCTCGAACCAGACCTCGTTGACCTCGTGGCCGCCGTCGATCAGCTCGATGGGGCGCACGGTCAGCCCCGGGCTGGTCATGTCGATGAGCAGCATCGAGATGCCGGCCTGCTTCTTGACGTCGGGGTCGGTGCGCACGAGCGTGAAGATCCAGTCGCCGTACTGGCCCAGCGTGGTCCAGGTCTTCTGGCCGTTGACGACCCAGTCGTCGCCGTCCTTGACCGCGGTGGTGCGCAGGCTGGCCAGGTCGGAGCCGGCGTCGGGCTCCGAGAAGCCCTGGCTCCACCAGATGTCGAGGTTGGCGGTCTTGGGCAGGAACCGCTCCTTGATCTCCTGGCTGCCGAACTGCGCGAGCACCGGGCCGATCATGCTGGCGTTGAAGGCCAGCGGCGTCGGGACGCCGGCGCGCTGCATCTCCTCGTTCCAGATGTGGCGCTGCAGGTCGCTCCAGTCCTGCCCGCCCCACTCGGTCGGCCAGTGCGGCACCGCCAGGCCGGCCTTGTTGAGGGTCTGCTGGCTCTCGACGATCTGCTCCTTGGTGAGCTCACGTCCCTCGATCACCGCGCGACGGATGTCCTCGGACACCTCGGTGGTGAAGAAGGTGCGCATCTGCTCGCGGAACTTCTGGTCCTCGGCGGACAGGGCAAGCTGCATCCGGGGCCTCTCTCGGATCGGGTGGCGCCTCGCGGCGCGAGGGGCGGGTCCTGTCCATCATGGCCCCTCGGCGCAACGTCCGGCGCAGCAGGATCCCACCTCGAGCGGACCCCGTGGCGGCCCGACCAGCCGGGGTTGTGTCGGGCGCCCAAACCGGGCGGTGGCTCAGACGTCGACGGCGATCTCCTGACCCAGCCGGGCGCCGTGCTGCAGCGCCAGCGCGTCGCCCGACCAGAAGGTGCCCGGGTCGTAGTAGTTGCTCGGCAGGTCGTCGGGCAGCAGGCCCATCGCGACGTACGACGACGCGACCACCTCGGCGCAGTAGGTCAGCTCGGCGGGTGCCGCGCGGCGTACCCGACCGCGCGCCCAGCGGCCCACGAGGGCGGCGGTGCTGGGGAACGGGGTGCCGTCGAGGCGCGCGATGCTGGCCAGCAGGGCGTCCTCCATCGCGGGCGTGACCTCGACGTCGAGCTGGCGCAGCCAGGCGCGCTGCTCGTAGCGGCCGGTCCACTGCCCGACGGCCGCCCGCAGGTCGTGCAGCTGCACCCCGCGCTGGTGCTTGCCGCTCCACACGTCGACGAGCCCCTTGCCGAGCTCGGCGTGCCACATCAGCGGTGGCAGGTCGTCGAGGACCACCGCCATCCCGACGTGGTTGACCGGCGCGTTGGTCAGCACCCGGATCGCGTGGTCGGCCGCCGAGTGGCCGCGGAAGAGCCACAGGTCGCCGGTGCGGGTCAGCTCGACCGCCTCGTCGAGGCCGATCCGGCTGCCCGGTCGGCGTCGGCCGGGGCCACGGTGCCGGGGGTGCTGGTGCTCCATGGTGGGAGAGTCTGGGCCATGGATGCGAGCAGGGTGTGGAAGGTGCTGGGCGTGGCCGGCCTGGCTGGGGTCGCGGCCACCGGGGTGGTGGTGGCGCGAGACCAGCGACGGCGTGCGCGCCTGACGCCCGACGAGGTGCGCGCCCGGCTGCACGAGCGGGTCAACGGGGCCGGGGCCGACCCCGGCGAGGGGAAGTAGCGCCGGCTCGGCGAGGAAGTAGCGCCGGCTCGGCGGGTGCCCCGACCTGCGTGGGGCGCAGTACGGAGGTTGAGGAAGGCGCGCAGCGCCTGTCTCGAAACCACCGCTGTCCACAGGCTGCTGCGTCACGTGCGTGGGGCTGCAACCTTCCGGGCAGGGCTCCGGCATGCCCTACACCTACATTCTCGAGTGTTCTGACGGCCGCTACTACGTCGGGAGCACCTGGGACCTCGATCGTCGTCTCGCCGAGCACAACGCCGGCACCGGTGCTGAGTTCACCAAGCGGCGTCGTCCGGTCCGTCTCGTCTGGAACGCCCAGTTCGACTCCATCGCCGACGCCTTCGCCTACGAGAAGCGGATCCAGGGCTGGGGACGTGAGAAGCGTGAGGCACTGATCAGGGGTGACTTCGCAGCGCTGCCGGGTCTGGCGAGCCGCAGCTGGTCCGCTCGCCAGGGTCGGCGCACCTGACGCGGTGGTCTCGAGACGGGACTTCGTCCCTCCTCGACCTCCGTGGGTGCTACTGGCCGAGCATCGCCCCGACCCGCTCGCGCTGGAAGCCGGGGAAGACGACGGTGGGGGAGGCGGGGGTGCGGGCGGCGACGACCTCGGCGAGCACGGAGCGGTAGTCGGTCGTGACGGGTACGTCGGCGTCCAGGCTGGTGCCGAGCGGGGTCCACGAGCCGTGGTAGCCGCCGCGCACGCCGGCGCCGGCCAGCAGCATCACGGTGCCCCAGCCGTGGTCGAGGCCGTGGTTGGCGTTCTCGGCCACCCGGCGGCCGAACTCCGAGACCGTCACCAGGGTGACCCGGTCGGCGACCGATCCGAGGTCGTCGAAGAAGGCGGCGATGCCGCTGGCCAGCGACTCGGCCTCGCGCCGCATCCGGCCCCAGCCCAGGGTGCCGAGGTCGGTGTGCATGTCCCAGTCGCCGTGGTCGACGGTGACCAGCGAGACGCCGACGTCGCCGCGCAGCGTGCGGGCCACCGAGGCCAGCGCGCGGCCCAGGTCGTCGTCGGGGTACGCCGCGCTGCGGTCGGCCTGGGCGCGGGCGGGCTCGAGGTCGTCGACGGCCGCCATGGCCGAGCGGAAGGCCCGGCCCATCGGGTCGGAGGAGCGCTTCCACATCCGCTCCAGCGACCGCACCCGGGTGCCGTTGGGGTCCCACTTGTCGTCGCCGGCGATGCGGGTCCGCTCCAGGGAGCGGAAGCCCATCACCGGCTCGGGGCCGAAGAGCGAGGTCGGCACCTCGGCCCGGCCGGCCGCGAGCCCCTGCAGCGGGGAGGAGCCGGGCAGCTCGCCGAGCAGCCGGTTGAGCCAGCCGACCCGCTCGGTCGAGCCGGGGGCGGCGTCCTCGACGGCCTCCATGGCCGCGAAGTGCGACCGGTTGACCACCGGCAGCCCGGTGCCGTGCACACCGGCCAGCCTGCCGGCCCGCCACAGCGGCAGCAACGGCGCGAGCGAGGGGTGCAGGCCGAAGAAGCCGTCGGGCACCAGCAGCTTCTCGGCCGGTACGGCGATCCGCGGGCGCGCCGCGTAGTAGGCCGGGTCGCCGTGGGGCACGACCAGGGACAGCCCGTCGGCCGCGCCGCGCAGCGAGAGCACCACCACGACCGACCCGTCGGTCGCGGTCGAGGTGGTGGTGGCGGCCAGCGCCGGCCCGGCGGCGCTGACGACGGCGGAGCCGACGCTCCAGGTCAGGGCGGCGGCGCCCATGCCGCGCAGCAGTCCGCGGCGCGACACGGCGGCGTACTCGGCGCAGCCGCAGGAGGCGCCGGAGCCGGTGGGGGCGGTGAGCTCGGGGGTGCTCAAGGTGGCCTCAGCGGTGGTAGTGGTGGGGATGGTCGAGCAGGACGCCCAGCAGCCGGTTGAACTGCCAGGCCATCAGCCGGTGGTCGCCGGTGATCCGCTCGCCGGGGCGGGTCTCGACCGCGTCGCACGCCGCGCGCAGCAGCTGGCGGCTCGAGCGGCGTCCGTGCACCGCCCGGGAGAGGTGGTCGACGAGGTCGCGGAACTCGATCGGCAGCTCGGGGGCCCACTGCTGCGGCGACTGCCAGGTGACGCCCTTCTTGGGCCACCAGCCGCCGGCCAGCGACCAGTGCACCTCCATCGAGGCCAGCGCCCGGCTGGGCGAGGCCCACGGGTCGCCGTGCAGCGGCGGGCCGTCGGGGCGCGGCCAGGCCGCCGGGCGCATCCCGACGGCGTCGCTCTGCCAGAGCACCGCGTTGGCCGCGTGGTCGTCGGCGCGGGGAGCGACCACCTCGGCGCCCAGCGCCCGGTAGGAGGCCACGACGTCCTCGGCGGGGTCGCGCAGCTTCTGGCCCTTGGCCTTGCGGAACTCCTGGGTGCGCACCAGCGCGCGCAGCACCGGCACCACCGCGGTGTCGTGGGCCAGGTAGACCTCGGCGAGCTCGTCGACCACCTGCTCTGAGGGGGTGTCGCTGATGAACTTGGTCGCCAGCTTGCGCGCGATGCGGCGCGCGGTGGCGGGGTGGTGGGCCAGGTGGCGCAGGTAGCGGCGGGTCAGCCTGCGCCCGTCGGGGTCGCTGTTGGCGTCGCGGAAGTCGCCGACGGCGACGGGGCCGGTCCAGTGGTCCTGGGGCGAGTAGGAGGCCTCCCAGGTGCGCCACAGGTCGACCCGCCAGCCGGTCAGGATGCGCGCCGAGGCCTTCACGTCGGCCTCGGTGTGGGCGCCGACCCCGACCGTGTGCAGCTCGAGCAGCTCGCGCCCGAGGTTCTCGTTGGGGTGCGACTTCGTGGAGGTCGCGTTGTCGAGGAAGATCAGCATCGCGGGGTGCGTCACCGCCTCGACGAGCAGCTCGTCGAAGCGCCCCAGCGCGTGGCGGCGCACCACGTCGCCGTACGACGCGCGCCAGACGCCCTGCGAGTCGCCGTTGGCCGGCACGTGCAGGTGTGACTCCCAGAAGTCGGTCATCACCTCGTGCACCTGGTGCGGCGAGGTCATCCGGCGCACCAGCAGCCGCCGTGCGTAGTCGGCCATCACCTCCCAGGTGCCGCGGCCGCCGCTGACCTGGCGCTGCCAGATCGTGGCGGCGTCGAGGTGCAGGTCGGGCCACCAGTCGCACAGCGAGGCGTCGGCGGTGGCGTCGTAGGGCCGGTCGAGCTGGGCGTCGAACCAGGCCAGCCCGCCCCCCGCCCCCTTGACCGCCGAGACCAGCTCGGGGGTCAGCCCGTAGGAGAAGCGCAGCGCCAGGTGCCGGGCACCGCCACCGAGCGTGGGGGTGGCCCGGTAGCGACCGGGGGCGTACGGCGACGGCACGGCGGGCCTCTCTGCGGGCGGGGGCGGGGGCGGGTCCTGGGGGATGGGGGGCGACGTCGGGGGACGGCGTGGCACCCACTGTGGGGTGCCCGGCGCCCGCGCGGGAGGTCCTCGGGCGGGATCCGGCCGCTCGAGGCCCAGATGTGCCCGACCGGTGCGCGGCATGGCCCGAACGGACTACGTCGGTGGCGTCCGGGGGTCGGTAGGGTCACGGCTCCGAGCCCGATACTTGGAGGTCCCGTGTCCGAGCAGAGCCCCTTCCCGCCGCCGCCCCCGACGGGGGAGCCCGTCGCGGGCCAGCAGCCGCCGCCGCCCTACGGCTACGCCCCGCAGGCCTACGGCCAGGCGCAGCCGCAGGGTCCCGGTCCGGTGGGCGAGGTGCGCAGCACCGGGGTGGCGATGCTGCTGTTCGTGGTGACCTTCGGGATCTACGGCTGGTACTGGTGGTTCAAGGTGCACGAGGAGATGAAGCGCCACACCGGTCAGGGCATCGGGGGCGTGGTCGCGCTCGTGCTCGCGATCTTCGTGGGCATCGTGATGCCCTACCTGACCTCGGCCGAGGTCGGCACGATGCAGGAGCGCGCCGGTCGCCGGCGCACGGTCGGCGGCGCCACCGGGCTGTGGTACTTCCCCGGCATGTTCATCCTGGTGGGCCCGATCGTCTGGTTCGTCAAGACCAACGGCGCGATCAACGACTACTGGCGCTCGCTGGGCGCCCGCGGCTGATCCGCGGGACCCACGTCCCACAGGTGCCGGCTGCTCGGCACCAGGTCGAGGTCGCGGTCGGCGCCGATGCGCGCGACGCTGGCCATCAGCTGCTCCAGGCGTCGCCCCAGCTCGGCGTCGTCGCCCCCGCTGCCGTAGAACGCGTGCACGTCGTGCACGGCGGCAGCGGGGAACAGCTCCTCGACCAGCGCCTCGACGCGTGCGTCCTCGGGGGCGGGCGGGCCGAGCGGCGTGACGCAGATGTTCTGCACGTACCCCGAGGTGGCCTGGGTCCGGATCGCCACGGCCGTGTGGTCGACCAGCCAGCGCTGCAACCAGGTCGCGCGGTCCAGGTCGGCGGGCCGCCGCAGCACCGCCACGTTGGCCAGCTCCTCGGCGCGGGAGCCGTCGTAGGTCTCGGCGGGGTCGAGGCGGCGCCGCTCGTCGACCACCCAGCCCGAGGTCGGCCCGACCGCGTCGGTGACGACCGCGGCCACCTCGGCCGGGTCGTGCGCGGGGTCGGACCAGACGCTGAGCACCGCGGCCACCGGGTCTGCCGTGCTCAGCCGCAGCGCAGGCGCGACGTGCTCGTCGTCGAGGTTGAGCTGCACCCGCAGCGCCCCGGCCCCGGCGAGAGCGGTGCGCAGGTCCGGCCCGCCCAACGGCGTCGGGTCCTGGCGCACCAGGTACATCGTCTTCGTGGTGCCGGCGGGCAGCCAGGTGGTCATCGCGCTCACAGGCCCGGCAGCGCGTGCAGCAGCCCGCGCACCAGGTCGTACGTCGCCCGGTCGGCGGCCGCGACGAGCCCCGCGGGGGCGGGCGCCTGCGGCCGGTAGGGCTCGCCGTCGAAGGTGCCGAGCACCCCGCCGGCCTCGCTGAGCAGCAGCGCACCCGGTGCGTGGTCCCACGGCTTGGTCTTGCGGTAGAGCGCGTAGTCGGCGCCGCCCTCGACCACCCGCGGGTAGTCGACGCCGCAGCAGACCCAGGTCAGCTCCAGCGCACCCAGGGTGCCGAGCGCGCGGCCGATCCAGCTGCGCCGCGAGGTGACCCCGCGCAGGTGCTCGCCGACCGGCGGGCGGGTGAGCCGCTCGCCGTTGCGCCAGGCGCCGCGGCCGCGCTCGGCGACGTACGCCGTGCGGTGCTGCGGCTGCCAGATCCAGCTGCGCACGACCTCGCCGTCACGCAGCTCGGCGATCATCATGGCGTGGTCGGGCGAGCCGCGGACGAAGTTCTTGGTGCCGTCGACCGGGTCGACGGTGAACGCGTGGTCGGCGGTGGCGAAGCGCTCGAGGACCGAGCCGTCCTCCTCGGCGGCCTCCTCGCCGAGCACGACGGCGCCCGGGTGCTCGCGCTCGAGGACCTCGGTGATGCGGACCTCCGCCTCGCGGTCGGCGACGGTGACCAGGTCGCCGGGGTTCTTCTCCATCACCTCGGCGTCGGCGAGGCTGCGGAAGCGGGGCTCGACGACCTCCTCGCCCACGGTCCGGAGCAGGGTCAGCACGTCGGTTGTCTGCACGTGCTGACCGTACCGATGCCAGGCTCAGGCCGAGGTCGGCAGGTCGTCGCCCATCACGTCGTCGCCCATCACGTCGTCGGCCACCAGGTTGTCGGCGGGCAGCGGCACCAGCCGCTGGTCCGTGGCCAGGTGCACCACGTCGGTGACGACCCCGGCGCGGCGGCAGGCCTGGGCCAGCCCCCGCGCCCAGGCGCGGTCGGTGCGGTCGGGCCCGTGCGAGCCGGGCCGGCTGCGCAGGAAGACCCAGCGGCCCGGCGGGGTGCCGGCGACCCGCAGCAGCATGGTGGTGAGGGAGTCGAGGTCGTCGGCGACGGGCTCGCCCGCGCAGTCGTCGATCTCCAGCAGCCGGCGGGTGGGCCGCTCGTCCTCGTCGAGGTGCAGCACCCAGGTGGAGGAGCGCGCGAAGCCGAGTTCGCCCATCAGGCCGCGCCACAGCTGCAGCAGATCGCTCTGGGTGCGCACGACGGGGCGGTGGTGGGCGAGGGGAGTGGGGTCCGGTGTGGTGTCCATGGCCGTCACGCTGCCGCGTCGCGGCCCCTCCCGCGACCGGCTCTCCACAGGCCACCGGCGTCGGGCGGACGGGGCGTGGCCGCTCCACAGCCGAGGGGTGCGGGCCTTGACAGCCGGGCCGCTCACAGCACCGAGCGGTAGACCTCCATGGTCCGCTCGGCGATCGCCGGCCACCCGAAGGACGCGACGGCCCGCTCGCGCCCGGCCCGGCCCATGCTCGCGGCCCGCTCGGGGTCGGTGACCAGCGAGGTCAGCGCCTCGGCGAAGTCGGCGACGTAGCGCTCCGGGTCAAGAGGGGTGCCGCTGCCGTCGTCGGCCTGCTCGATCGGGACCAGCAGCCCGGTCGCCGCGGCCTCGCCACCGGGCGCCACGACCACCTCGGGGATGCCCCCGGTCGCGGTCGCCACCACGGCGGTCTCGCAGGCCATCGCCTCGAGGTTGACGATGCCCAGGGGCTCGTAGACCGAGGGGCAGGCGAAGACGGTGGCGGCGCTGAGCAGTGCGACCACGTCGGCGCGCGGCAGCATGTCGGCGATCCACACGACGCCGTCGCGCCCGGCGCGCAGGTCGGCGACCAGCGCCTCGACCTCGGCCATGATCTCGGGGGTGTCCGGGGCGCCCGCGCAGAGCACCACCTGCACGTCGGGCGGCAGCGCGGCCACGGCGCGCAGGAAGAGCGGCAGGCCCTTCTGGCGGGTGATCCGCCCGACGAAGACGACCGACGGGCGGTCGGGGTCGACGCCCAGGCGGCGTACCCGCTCGGGGTCCTCGACCGGGGTCCAGAGCGCCGTGTCGATGCCGTTGTGCACGGTGTGCACCCGCGCGGGGTCGACGGCGGGGTAGGAGCGCAGCACGTCGTCGCGCATCGCCGCCGACACCGCGATGACCGCGGCCGCCGACTCGTACGCCGTCCGCTCGACCCACGAGGAGAGGCGGTAGCCGCCGCCGAGCTGCTCGGCCTTCCACGGCCGCAGCGGCTCCAGGGAGTGCGCCGAGACGACGTGGGGCACGTCGTGCAGCAGGCCGGCGAGGTGACCGGCGAGGTTGGCGTACCAGGTGTGGGAGTGCACCAGGTCGGTGCCGGCGCAGCCGGCCGCGATGGCCAGGTCGACGCCCATTGTGCGCAGCGCAGCGTTGGCGCCCTCGAGCTCGACGGGCTCGGCGTAGGAGGAGGTCAGGTCCTCGGCCCGGGGCGCGCCGAACGCGTGGACCCGGGCGGTGAGGTCGTCGCGCGCCCGCAGCGCGCGCACCAGCTCGGCGACGTGCACGCCGGCGCCGCCGTACACCTCGGGTGGGTACTCCTTGGTCAGCACATCGACTCGCACCCTGCTGAACCTACTCGCCCTGCCGGACCTGTGGGCAGCCGAGCGTGTCGCCGGTCACAGGGCAGTACGGTGGGCCCATGAGATCCGCGGCGCGCAAGAAGGTCCTGGCGATCGTGCTGGCGGGGGGCGAGGGCAAGCGCCTGATGCCGCTGACCGCGGACCGCGCCAAACCGGCCGTGCCCTTCGCCGGGATCTACCGGCTCATCGACTTCGCGCTGAGCAACGTCGTGAACTCCGGCTACCTCAAGGTGGTCGTGCTGACGCAGTACAAGTCGCACAGCCTCGACCGCCACGTCTCGCAGACCTGGCGGATGTCGACGCTGCTGGGCAACTACGTCACCCCCGTCCCGGCCCAGCAGCGCGTCGGCAAGCACTGGTACCTCGGCAGCGCCGACGCGATCTTCCAGTCGCTGAACCTGATCAAGGACGAGAAGCCCGACATCGTGGTCGTGGTCGGCGCCGACCACGTCTACCGCATGGACTTCGCGCAGATGGTCGAGCAGCACGTCGAGAGCGGCGCGGCCTGCACCGTGGCGGCGATCCGCCAGCCGATCGGGATGGCCGACCAGTTCGGCGTCATCGACGTGCACCCCGACGAGCCGTCGCGCATCCGCGACTTCCTCGAGAAGCCGACCGACCCCACCGGGCTGCCCGACAGCCCCGGCGAGGTGCTGGCCTCGATGGGCAACTACGTCTTCGACGCCGACGCGCTGGTCGAGGCGGTGACCCGCGACGCCACGACCACGGGCTCCAAGCACGACATGGGCGGCGACATCGTGCCGGCGTTCGTGCGCCGCTCGCAGGCCGGGGTCTACGACTACAAGGACAACGTGGTCCCCGGCGCGACCCAGCGCGACAGCGGCTACTGGCGCGACGTCGGGACGCTCGGCTCCTACTACGCCGCCCACATGGACGTCGTCTCGCCGCTGCCGGTCTTCAACCTCTACAACTTCGACTGGCCGATCTACACCTCGTACGGCCCGCAGCCCCCGGTCAAGGTCGTCCAGGGCGCCGACGGCACCCCCGGTGTCACCGACGAGGCGGTCCTCTCGCCCGGCGTCGTGGTGACCGGGGGTCAGGTGCGCCGCTCGGTGCTCTCGCCGGCCTGCTGGGTCGACTCGGGCGCCGACGTGAGCGGCTCGGTGCTGCTCAACGGCGTGATCATCGGTGCCGGGGCGGTGGTGAAGGACGCGATCCTCGACAAGAACGTCGTGGTGCCCGCGGGTGCGCGGATCGGCGTCGACCCCGAGGAGGACCTGGCGCGCGGGCTGATCGTGCAGGACGGGCTCACCGTGATGGGCAAGGACCAGCAGCTGCCCCGCTGAGGTCCTGGCCCCGGCGCGAGCCTCAGGCTCCCCAGGGACGCACCTCGACGTCCACCGGCATCCGGTCTGCCGCGGCGACGGTGACGGGTGCGGTGCGCCGTGCGAGCATCCGCCGCCGCACCAGCTGCTCGTGCGGCTCGTCGCTCCAGTCGTTGCCGTCCATCCCCACCAGCCACACCAGCCCGCGGCCGTCGCGGGGGTCCTCGACGACGAGGGCGATGGCGTACGTCGCCGATGCCCCGGCCTGGCGCTGGGCCCAGTCGACGACCTGCAGGAGGTCGGCGCCGGTGACGTCGTAGGTCGCGGTCGTGCCGCCGGTCGTCTCCGCGGTGCCGGCGCGCGCCCCGTCCTGGACGTAGACCCGGTAGCGATGACCCGGGCGCTCCCAGGACGAGTCGCGCTCGTCCACCTGGCTGACGTCGATGGTGGTCATCGGCGCATCGTGCCAGCGTCGATGATGCCGGCGGCGCGTCCGACCTCGGCGTACGCCTCGGCAAGGGTGGCGACGGTCTCGTGCGCGTTGAGGCCCGAGGGGTTGGGCACCACCCACAGCTCGCTGCCGGCCAGCGGCTCGGGCTGGCGCCCGACCTGGGCCTTCGGCTGGCCGAAGGCGCTGCGGTAGGCGGTCACCCCGGCGACCGCGACCACGCGCGGGCGCACCTCGGCCACCAGGGCGCGCAGCCGCTCGCCGCCCTCGACGAGCTCGTCGCGCGTCAGCTCGGAGGCCTTCGCGGTGGCGCGGCGCACCAGGTTGGTGATGGCGATGCCGCGGCGGCGCAGCACGTCGCGCTCGGCCTCGCTCATCCCCGCTGCCGGGTCGACCGGCTCGGTGATGACTCCCGCGCGCAGCAGCGCGGGGTAGAAGCGGTTGCCGGGGTGGGCGAAGTGGGTGCCGGTCGCGGCGGTCCACAGCCCGGGGTTGATGCCGACGAAGAGCAGCCGCACGTCGGGGCTCAGCAGATCGGGCACCTCCGCGTCACGGAAGGACACCAGCTCGGCGCGCGAGAACGATCGACTCACGCCCCGAGCCTCCCACGCCCGGGCTTGTGGTCCGGCTTGTGGTCCGGGTCGTGTGCCCGAGGCCGCGCCCTGGCGCGTCACCGGGCCACGACCCAGACCACGACCCGGACCACGACCCAGGCCGGCGCGGGAACCGCGCCGCGGTGGGTACCGTCGCATCCTCATGCGACGTCTCGGAACCCTCCTGCACCTGCCTGCTGTGCTGCTCGTGGCCACCTCGCTGGTGGCGTGCGGCGGGGACCCGGAGCCGCGGGGCGCGGACGGCGCTGCCGCGAGCGTCGGCGACTCCGACGAGGCCGGGCCCGTGGTGCTGCGCCAGCGCCTGGTGACGGCGACCGACGCGGGGGAGGGGCCGGGCGAGGTGGCGGGCGAGGTGGCGGTGGCCGTGGGCGACGACGCGGCGATGGACGCCTTCACCGCCGATCTCAGCGAGGGCCTCGCCGCCGACGTGGTCGAGGCGGCCGACGCCCTCGAGGTCGGGGGCGACGAGGAGCTGGCCGCCCAGGTGGTGGCCATCGGCTGCGACGAGCCGACCAGCGTCACGGCGCGCCGTACGCCGGGGGGCGTGGTGCTCGAGCCCGGCCCGGTGCCGAGCCCGGGGCGTCAGTGCTTCGCGGCGATGACCACCGTCGCGGTCGTGGTGCTCGAGGCCGGCACGCTCAGCGCTGGGTGACGACCAGGCCGTTGGCGACCTGGCGCAGCGACCCGTCGGAGGGCGAGTTCTGCACCTGCAGCGCCCCCTGCTCGCGGGCCACCATGGTGCTGGAGCCGCCGCCGTCGAGGTTGAGCGCCTCGTCGGCGCCCAGCTCGACCATCGTGCGGGCCAGCTCGACGAGGGTCTGCCCGCGGCTGGTCGAGGAGCGACCGTCGACGACCAGCAGCAGCACCTCGTTGGTGTCGCGGTCGATGCCGACCGCGGTGCGCGGGTGCATCTCGGTGTCGTCGACGACCTGCACCACGCCCTCGTCGATGAGGGCCTTGCTGCCGGTGACGACCATCGACGGCCGCCCGCCCAGCCACCAGCGCACGGTCGCCGAGCCGCGCCGCAGCTTGCGCAGCTGCTTGGCGCCCTCGCCGCGGCCGACGAGCACGAGCCCGCGGATCTTCGACCCGGGGCGCAGCCTGGCGCGGTTGGCCACGACCCGGCCGTCGCGCACCTCGACCATCCGCACGTCCTTCTCCTGGCCCTGCGTGACGGCGTACCCCGGCGAGGAGCCCCAGCGCTGGGTGTAGACGCCGATGCCGCCGGGCGCCACGAAGTGGGAGTTGAAGTTGGTGACGGTGGCGGCGGGGCGCTCCTTGATGGCGCCGCGCAGGGTCACCTCGCCGACCTGGGGGCGGCCCTTCCTGGTGAGGTAGAACGCGGAGTTCCAGCCGCTGGCCCGGGCGTTGAACAGCCCGCGGGTCACCGAGCGGCCGACGCCCAGCGGGGCACCGGTGCGGCCGATGTCGAAGAAGTCGCCGTTGACGGCAGCGATCGCCTCGCGGGCTCGCGCCAGGGACATCACGTCGTCGGTGGCGGCCACCGTGGTCGGTGCGGCGTAGTCGAGCTGGAGGCTGCTCTCGTCGAGGTCGACGGCGAGCAGGTGGGAGCGCACCGGGCCGCGCGAGTCGGTCTCGCTCCACGAGGAGAACTTCACGCCCGGGGCGATGCGGCGCTGCTCGAGCACCACCCGCGTACCCGGCTCGTCGTCGCGCGCCACGGCGCGCGGGGCGACCTCGCCGCGCACCCCGTCGGAGCTGTGCGGCCCGTCGACCCCGCCGGCCGGGACCCCTGGCTCGGTCGCGGCGAGGGGGGCCCGACCCGTGGGGGACTCGTCGGCCAGCGCGGGCGCGCCGAGACCCGCGAGCACGACGGCGAGCGCGAGGGCGGTGGTGCGTGAGCGGGGGAGCACCGACCCAGGCTAAGGGCGGCGAGCCACCAGCCGGCGCAGGTGCACCACCGTGTCCTCGAGCACGATGACACCCGGGGTGCGGCTGCTCATGCCCACGAAGGTCTCGCTGATCGGGCTGGCCAGCAGGTAGAGGCTCTGCCCCGCGGGCACGTCGACGCCCACGGCGGGCAGCGGGATGCGGCGCTTCTCCCCGACCACGGGCAGCGGCTCGCGCAGCGGGAGCACGTTGTTCTGCACCAGGCGCGCGTTCGCCGGCGAGGTGCCGACGGCCAGGCCGTAGAAGGCGCGGTTCTCGACACCGACCGCGGTCACGTCGGCGGTCAGGTACGCCGAGCCGGCCACCGTGAACGGGCCCGCGGCGATCTCGGTCGCGAGGGGCAGGCCGGCGGCGGTCGAGCTGGCCACGGTGCCGATCTCGATGCTGCGGTTGGGGCGCTCGGCGCGCGTGGTCAGGCACTCGTCGGTGGGCGTGGCGATGTGCAGTCGGCCGTAGCCGCCCAGGCCGGTGTCCTGCCCGCGCAGCTGCTCGTCGAAGAACCGCAGCGAGAGCTGCTCGAAGCTGCCGCCGGCCAGTGCCTTGCTGCACGGGTCGGAGGTGATCGAGACCCCCATCGGCAGCACGGCCGGCAGCACGTGGCCGCCGTTGTAGCCGACGAAGATGCTCTGCCTGCGGGCCTTCGGAGTCAGCGCGGTGCGCCAGTTCTCCAGGCCCTCCTGGAGCGGGAACAGGCCGTCGGTGGTGCCCTGGCCGAGCAGCACCGGGATGTCGAGGCGGCGTCCCTTCGAGACGTGCCACGCGGGGCCGTTCTTCCTCATGAAGGAGGCCATGTCCTCGGTGCCGGGCACCGAGCCGTCGGGCCACTCACCGAGCGCAGCCCCCTCGAGGAGCGCCTTGTAGACGTTCTGCGGCAGCGCGTCGGCGGGCACCGAGGCAGCGGCCAGCAGCAGCGCCCACTCGGTGCGCACGACACCCTCGGGAGCCAGGCTCGAGGAGAGGTCGTTCCAGGTGATCTGCGGGGCCAGCGCGTCGAAGACCGGGCGGCCCTTGGTGCGCAGCGACTCGAAGGCGCCGAGGAACTGGTAGCCGCCCCCGTAGGAGCCGCCGATCGCGCCGAGGCGCGGGTCGCCGGGGCGGTCCTGCTGCACCCACCCGAGGCGGCTGACGAGCCGCACCAGGCGTCGTACGTCGTGGCCCTCGAAGGCAGGGTTCTCGACGTGGGCGTGGCCGCCGGACTCGCCCCAGCCGCGCTGGTCGAAGGAGAGCACGCCGTAGCCCGCGTCGAGGAAGGTCTCGAACGAGGCGGGGTCGGTGGTGCGCGAGCCGCCCCAGCCGTGGCTGTGCACGATCATCGGCACCGGCCTCTTGCGTGTCGCCCCGGCGGGCCGGAACAGCGAGTAGCAGATCTCGACCGCGTCGCTCTCTCCCGGCTCGGGCACGCTGCTCACGCAGCCGTCGCTCACCCTGACCTCGCCGGTCGCGGCGTACGCCGACGGGGCGGCCGGGCCGCCCAGGGCGCTGAGCCCCAGGGTGGCGAGCGTGGCGGCCGCGGTGGCCAGGGCGGTGACTCGACGCATGTGTGCTCCTGGTGGGTGGTGACGACCGACACAACGAGTGCGGGGACCCGGGGTCACGCGCTCGCCCCTAGGCCGGCGCGAGTCCACGCCGTACGCCGCGTCGTTGGTCGAGCAGCAAGGAGCGCCAGCGACGCGCGTCGTCGAGACCCCGCAAGAACCGCGCCCGCCGTACGCCGTCCTACTCGCCAAAGGAGCAGTTGGGTCTAGGTGCGGTGGTGGAAGGTGACCTGGTTGTCGGCGCCGATGTCGATCTCGTAGTCGGGGTCGTGGATACGCCGGTGGTGGAAGGGACAGAGCAGGCGTCCGCGGGCCAGGTCGGTGAGGCCGTGGTGGGCCCAGGGGTCGTCGTGGTGGGCATGACACATCGCGGGTGGTGCGTCGCAGCCCTTGGCGGTGCAGCCACCGTCGCGGATCCCCATCGCGATGCGCTGGGTCTTGGTGAAGAACCGCTTGGCCCGGCCCACGTCCAGGGGTTCGCTCTTCCCGTCGAGGACGACGGGGACGATGCCGGCCTCGCACGCCAACCGGCGCGCGTTGCCAGCGGAGATCCGGCCGCCGGTGTCCAGTGCGGCCGCCGCCAGCCCACCCTGCAGCGAGGCGAGGGTCATGGTGACGACCACGGTGGCGTTGACCCCGCCGGCGCGTGGCAGTCGCTTGGGGTCGAGGCGTTCGATGAGCTCGACGAACGCATCGCCCAGCCGCCGCGCGGTCGGGCGACGTACCGGCTCCGGCGCCTCGTCCGTGCCCGCCCTGTTGGCGATCTGGTGCTTGGGGGCGGCGAACGCCAACAGGGCCTTCTCGAGCATCTGCCCCACGAGGGTCGGGACGGTGAACGATCCCTTGATCCGGCCGTGGCCGTCCTCGCGCATCCGGAACACCGAGCTCTTCTCGGCCTCGCGTTCCTCGCGGTCGAGCAGCTCGGCCTCCCAGGCCTCACCGACCTCGGGTGCGACCCACGTCGAGGATGCGGCGCCCGAGCACCCGCAGCGCCTTCGCGTCGTGCACCTTGCCGAACGCCACCAAGGTCTCGGTGGCCTCTCGGAGCACTGCCGGGTCGAGGTCGTCGGGCAGCGCGTCCAACGCCGTACAGATCACCGACGCCTGCTCCGCGACCAGGTCCCCGCGACCCAACGCTTCGCGCACCAACGAGTGACGAGCCAGGCCCTCGGCGAGGCGTACCTGGCGGAACGACTCCCGCTTGGTCGACCGGGTGACGTTCGAGTGCCACACCGCCAACGACGGCGAGGCGTTGCGCTCCTGCACCCCGACGGTCTCGGCATGGATGAGCAACCCCGAGCGCACCTCGACCAACATGGCCTCCACCCGCGCGACGTCCGCCAGCGCCTCAGCGGCCTCGTCCTGGCTCATCGACCACAACGGCGTACCGGCGACCTCGCTCAGCACCGACCGCACCCGCGCGACAGCACTCCCGACAGGGTGTGCGGCGGTGGTCGACATGAGTAAAGTATCTCAGGACCCACCGACAAAACGCCAGGTCAAACCCCATTTTCCACAGGCAGGTCGAAAACTTTTTCGAGAGTGCGGAAGTGACCGGTCGAGGGTGCAAACCTGACCGCTCGATGGTTCAGGAGTGACTGCTCGGCCGGGTCAACAGTCGACGGAGCCCAGGCGGGCCAGCCCCTCCAGGTCGCCGTCGCCGAGGTCGGTGCGCACCAGGTTGCCGCCGTACATGAGCTGGGTGTCGTCGTCGACGTGGGCCAGGCCGAGCACGTGGCCGAGCTCGTGGACCAGGATCGCCCGCATCGCCTGCTCGCCACCCCGCTGGCCCGCGAGCCGGTCGAAGGTGTCGGTATCGAGGGCGACCATGCCGGTGATGAAGCGTTCGGGGCCGACCTGGCGGGTCTCCCAGGCGCTGCCGCCGAGCCCGGCGACCTCGCCCTCGAGGGCCGGGACCTCCTGGTCGTCGGCCCACCCGATCAGCACGGGGCTGGCGGCGCCGGCCGACACCGAGCGCCGGTCGAAGTCGCGGTCGTCGGTCAGGCCGCGGTCGTCGAAGACGAAGCCGGAGGCCTCCTCGATCGTCTCGACGGACTCCTCGACCAGCTCCTCCCAGCCGTCGGGGGCGCCGTCGGGGTTGACGACGTACGGGATCTCCGAGCAGGGCGACCAGGTGACGGGCACGTCGCTGCCGCGCTGGGTGCGCACGAAGGCGTACTCGCCGTCACCGTCGGTGATGCCGACGATCTCGCCGATCCGCTCGCTGCTGCCCAGCAGCTCGCGCACCCGGGTGCCGGTGGCCCCGGGGTCGCGGGCGACGACCAGCCCGGCGAGCACCGCGGCGACCATCAGCCCGGGCAGCACCGGGCCGTGCGAGCGCCGAGGGCGGTCGGGCCGTGCGGCGCGGTAGAGCTCGCCGTGCGTCGGGCCCGCGTGGTCGTCGAGGGCCGAGGGGTCGAGGGCGTCGAGCTCGGCCAGGCGGCGCTCCATGTCGCGCACCCAGCGTCGCTGCGCGCGCGCCTGCGCGCGCCGTTGCCAGAACCCCATGGCTCCATGGTCCCGGACCGCTGGTGACGGCGTACGACGAGGGCGGGCGGCTAGGGTCGGCTGGTGGGCACCTGGAACACCGTGGTCGAGGGCGACAACCTCGACGTGCTCACCGACCTGGCGGCGCGCCGGCAGCTCTTCGACCTGGTCTACATCGACCCGCCGTACAACACCGGCAACGACTTCGCCTACAGCGACGACATCCGCGGCGAGGCCGGCGGGTCGCGCCACGCCGCGTGGGTGGCGATGATGCGCCCGCGCCTGGAGCTGGCCAGGTCGGTGATGTCACCGCGGGCGGCGATCTTCGTCAGCATCGACGACCACGAGGCCGCCCACCTGCGGCTGCTGCTCGACGAGGTCTTCGGCGAGGCGGGGTTCGTCGCGCAGGTGGTGGTCAACCTCAACCCCAAGGGCCGCCAGCTGGGGCGCGGCTTCGCGACCAGCCACGAGTACCTGCTCGTCTACGCCCGTGACCCCGGCCGGTGCGCGCTGGTCGCCACGAGCGCCGACACGGTCGACGAGCGCGACTTCGCGCTGCTGCACGAGCCGAGCGGGCGGCGCTACCGCGAGCTGCCGCTGCGCAACACCAACAAGAAGTTCAACCCGCTCACCGCGCGCACCCTGCACTTCAGCGTGTGGGGCGACCCCGTCACCGGTGCGGTGGCCACGGCCCCCTTCGACGGCGCCGTCGAGGTCAGCCCGGTCTTCGGCGACGGCCGCCCGGCCGTCTGGCGCTGGAGCCGCCCGCTGATCGACGAGCGCGGCGACGACCTGGTCTGCCGCACCGTGCGCGGCCGGGCCGGCGAGCGGGTCGACGTCTTCCAGCGCGACTGGCTGCACCCGGGGCGGCGCAAGAAGCTGACGACGATCTGGCTCGCCGAGGAGGTCGGCTCGACCGACACGGCGGTCGCCGAGCTCAAGGACCTCGTCGGCCACGTCTTCGAGTCACCGAAGCCCACCGGGCTGCTGCGCCGCGTCCTGCAGACCATGCCCGACGACGTGGCGGTGCTCGACTTCTTCGCCGGCAGCGGCACGACCGGCCACGCGGTCGCGCTGCTCAACGAGGAGGACGGCGGGACCCGCACCTGCCTCTCCGTCAACCGGGCCGAGCCGACCCGGCCCGGCTCCAACGCGCACGCCGCGGGCCTGGCCACGGTCGCCGACATCACCCGGGCCCGGTTGCGCGCCGTGGCCGAGCGCCACGGCGGTGGCCTCGTCGAGCTCGTCCTCGACTGACCCCTCTCAGCCGACCCCGGCGGCCTTCTCCAGCGCCGCGACCTCGTCCTCGAGGTGCACCAGCAGCCGCTGCAGGTGCGGCACCGTGCGCCGGCAGCCGGTGAGCCCGAAGGCGATCCGGCCGTCGTAGGAGGTGCAGGTGATGTTGAGCGCCATCCCGTTGATCGGGATCGAGAGCGGGTAGGTGCCGACCAGGCGCGCCCCGTTCCAGTAGTGCGCGGTGCGCGGCCCCGGCACGTTGCTGATGATCAGGTTGTACGGCGGTCGCACGATGCCCTGCATCCGCAGCAGCGGCGCGAGGATCATCGGGGCCTGGCCCAGGGCGCTCATCGCCAGGATCTGCACCTGGGTCATCGACGACAGGGCCTCCTTGCCGGCCTGCATCGAGTCGTGGATGGCGCGCAGGCGGTCGGCGGGGTCGGCGAGGTCGGTGGCCAGCTGGACCATCACCGCGCCGACGGCGTTGCCGCCCTCGGCGGAGGCGATGTGGGACTGCTTGGCGTTGAGGCCCACCGGCACCATCGCGACCAGCGGCGTGTCCGGCAGCGCGTCGAGCTCGAGCAGGTAGGCGCGGATCGCGCCGCTGCACATCGCCATCACCACGTCGTTGAGGGTGGTGCCGGTGGCCTTGCCGATGCCGCGCAGCCGGTCGATGGGCCAGTCCTCGGCCGCGAAGCGGCGCGCGCCGGTGATGCTCTGGTTGAAGATCGTGCGCGGGGCGTGGAAGGAGACCGCCGAGGTCTCGTTGCGCACCCCCTTGTGCAGGGTGCGCACCAGCGCGCCCGGCAGCCCGGCGGCCTCGGCGGTCAGCGCCAGGGCGCTGCGCAGGGCCTGCACGGGGATCTCCGGCAGCGAGGGCCCGTCGCCGCCCGAGCGGGCCCGCGGGGGACCGGCCGCCCACGGGGCCGGCATGCCGCGCCGGTCGGGGTCGGTCGTCAGCACGCTCTGCAGCAGCCGCATCGCCGAGACGCCGTCGACCAGCGCGTGGTGGGTCTTGGTGTAGAGCGCGACGCGTCCGTCCTCGAGCCCCTCGATGACGTGGGCCTCCCACAGCGGCCGCTCCCACGCCAGCCGGGTCGAGTGCAGCCGTGAGCAGAGCTCGAAGAGCTCGCGGTAGCGGCCCGGGGCGGGCAGCGCGCTGTGCCGCACGTGGTGGTGGGCGTCGAACTGCAGGTCGGGCTTCCAGACCAGCTGGCCGGCGGTGCGCACCGAGCGGTACGGGTGCTTGAGGAACAGCGGTGCGATCTCGTCGACGTCGCGCATCGCCTCGTACATCTCGCGGATGTACTCCGGCCCGGCGCCCTCGGGCTTCTCGAAGAGCTGCAGCCCGCCCACGTGCATCGGCATGTTGCGGTTCTCGGCCAGCAGGAAGCCGGTGGCGGTGGGGTCGATCGGTGAGACCACGGTGTGCCTTTCGCTGGGGGCGCCGTACGGCGTCGTGCTCCCCGGGAGTGACGGGGGCCACAGGGAGAACGTACGCCGGGCGGAGAAGTGACGGGTCGACACCCACGAGTCCGTCACGGGTCCGCGAGCCGTCGTGACTTCCGCGCCGAGCCGTCGCCAGTTCCCCTGGTAGGCCGGGTGGCGGGGGAGCTGGCGACGGCTCGTGGAGGAAGTAGCGACGGGTCGCGGGGGAAGTGGCGCCGGCTCGGCGGGTGGGCCGCGGACCGTCCACAGGGCGTCCCCCGCGGCGGTCCGTCCCCAGGGCCGCCGCGGGCCCGGGCGGCGCCGGTGCCCGGTTCCTAGCGTTCGCGACGAGCACCGGAACTGCCGGTGCCGGACCCCTCGGGAGCCAGACATGAGCACCTCCGCGCCGCACCACCAGACCAGCCCCGTCCGCCGTCCCGCCCGCCGTCCCGCCCGCCCCGGCCCGCGTGCCGGGGCCGGGCGGCGCCTCCTGGTGGCCCTCGGCACCGTTGCCGCGGCCACGGGGCTGGTGGTCGGCGCCGCACAGGTCAGCGGCGCGGCGCCCGACACCAAGGCGCCCGCGCCCGACACGATCGTGAGGGTGACCGGCAACGCCGACGGCGGCTTCGGCATCCAGCACTACGACGGGTCGACCCAGTTCCCGCCCACGATGAGCGAGGCGATGGCCGAGTGCCAGGAGTACCCCAAGAAGATCGGCCGGGTGCGCTGCCGCAAGGAGGTCAAGACCTGGTACCGCGACCTCGCGGACCTCAAGCAGGCGATCAAGTACGCCCGCCGCGCCGGCTGAGAGCGGCGCGCGGCGTCCCGGCCGCGCCGCCGCGGTGGCAGGATCGAGCCATGGCGGCGCCCCCGATTGACGCGATCTGGAACCGGGGGCTGGCGCGCGGCCGGTCGTCCTACCGCGGCCGGGTGGCCCGGTGGAAGACCAAGCGCTGGCACATCGCCCAGTGCGCGGTCGCGGCGGCACTGGCGTGGCTGGTGGCCTCCGAGCTGCTCGACCACCCGGTCCCGGTCTTCGCCCCGATCGCCGCGGTCGTGTGCCTGGGCACCTCCTACGGCCAGCGGCTGCGCCGGGTCGCCGAGGTCACCGTGGGCGTCGCGCTCGGCGTCCTGATGGCCGACCTGCTGGTGGCCGCGGTCGGCGCCGGCTGGTGGCAGCTGGGCCTGATCGTCGGGCTCGCCATGACGGTCGCGGTGCTGCTCGACGGGGGCACCCTGCTGGTCAACCAGGCCGCGATCCAGTCGGTCTTCGTGGTCGGCCTGCTGCCCGGCACCGGCGCCTCGCTCACCCGCTGGAGCGACGCGCTGGTCGGGGGTGCGGTGGCGCTGCTGGCCGCGACGGTGGTGCCGGCCGCGCCGCTGCGGCGCCCCCGCGAGCAGGCGGCGGTGGTGCTGCGCAAGCAGGCCGACCTGCTGCGCGGGGCCGCGGAGGTGATCGTCGACGGCGACGCCGAGCACGGGCTCGAGCTGCTCGCCGACGCCCGGTCCACCGACCCGCTGCTGCGGGAGCTGAAGGCGGCGGCCGACGAGGGGATGGCGGTGGTCGCCTCCTCGCCGTTCCGGGTGCGCCACCGCCCCGAGATCCGCCGGATGGTCGACGTCGTGGCGCCGCTGGACCGGGCGATCCGCAGCACCCGCGTGCTGATGCGCCAGGTGGCGGTCGCGGCCTACCACCGCCGCCCCGTGCCGACGGCGTACGCCGAGCTGGCCCGCGACCTCGCCCACGCGGTCGACGTCGTGGCGGCCGAGCTGGCCACCGACCGGGTGCCGGTCGCGGCACGCTCGTTCCTGGTGCGGGTCGGGCTCGACTCGGGGCGGGTGGAGCGCTCGAGCGAGATGACCGGCGACGTGGTGCTGGCCCAGCTCCGCTCCATCGTGGTCGACCTGCTGATGCTCACCGGGATGGGCCAGCTCGAGGCCACCGACACCCTCCCGCCCCCGCCGCGCTAGACGCGGGCGCGACGTGAGCGAACCCACTCGTCGAGGGATTCGAGTCGCGTGCCCCGACCTGCCACCATCGCAGCATGCTCGAAGCACGCGAGGCGAACCTCACCATCGACCTGTGCCTGCGGGTCGGGGAGGTCCTGCTCTCCTCCGGCGCCGGCGCGGCCGACGTCACGGCCACGATGCAGGGCGTCGCGCGCGAGCTGGGCATGCGCAACGCTGACGTGGACATCACCTTCACCTCGCTGGCGATGTCCTACCAGGCCAACCCGGAGGAGCCGGCGCTGGGCTCGGCGCGGCAGGTCTCGCGCCGGGCGATCGACTACGACCACCTGACCCAGGTCGACCACCTCGTGCGCCGCATCCTCGACGGGGTCGTCGACGTGCACGAGGCCCGCAGCGAGCTGGCCCAGATCGTCTCCACCGGCCACGACCGCAAGCGGTGGGCGGTCACCGGCGGCTGGGGGCTGATGTGCGGCGGCGTCGCGATCCAGCTGGGCGGCGGTCCGCTGGTGATCGGCCTGGCGATGCTCTCGGCGATCATCATCGACAAGGTCCAGGACCGCATGCAGCGGCGCCGGATGCCGTCGTTCTACCAGCAGGTCGTCGGCGGGGGAGTGGCCACGCTGCTGGCCCTGGGGGTCGGCGCCACGCCGCTCTCGGTCAACGTCTCGCTGGTCGTGACCGCCAACATCATCATGCTGCTGGCCGGGATCGGCTTCATGGGCGCCCTCCAGGACGCCCTGACCGGGTTCTACGTCACCGCCTCGGCGCGCCTGCTCGAGGCGTTCCTGGCCACCGCGGGCATCATCGCCGGGGTGACCGGTGGCCTGAGCGTGGCCAGCTCGCTGGGCGTGCGGATCCCCCAGCTGGAGCCGGGCGTGGCCAACCTGCAGACCGTCGGCATGCTGGCCCTCGGCTCGGCGGTCGCGGCCTCCGCGTTCGCCTACTCCACCTACGCCCCGCGCCGCATCCTGCTGCCGATCGCGCTGGTCGCCGCCACCGCCATCTCCATCAGCCGCGTCATCGAGCTGGCCGAGGTCGGCCGTGCCTGGTCGGTGGCCATCGCGGCGCTCTTCGTGGGCCTGGTCAGCTTCACCGTCTCCGGCCGCATGCGCGTGCCGCCCCTGGTCGTGGTGGTCCCGGCGATCGTGCCGATGCTGCCGGGCCTGTCGATCTACCGCGGCCTGACGCTGCTCAGCGAGGGCGGCAGCGCGACCTCGCCGGGCCTGCTGGCGATGGTCGCCGCGATCTCGGTGGCGATCGCTCTGGCCAGCGGCGTGATCCTCGGCGAGTACGTCGCCCAGCCGCTCAAGCGCGAGGCCCAGCGCGTCGAGGCGCGCCTGGCCGGTCCGCGCCTGGTCGGCCCCGTCCACGTCATGAGCAGCACCCGTCGGCGCCGCCGCAAGCGCGCGGAGGCCGCGCAGGAGGCGCGCGACGCGGGCGAGTCGGGCGAGTCGGGCGGCGCGGGGTCCTAGCGGCCCTCGGCGCCCTGCGCGGCCCCGGCCGTCGCGGCCAGCCGCCGCAGCCAGCGCTCGGCGTGCCCGTCGTACGGCGTCGCGCCGGTGCGGACCTGGCGGTGCACGCTCGCGCACCACTCGCGCGCGGCCGCCTGGACGTCGTCGGGGTAGCCGAACGCGACCCGGTGCTCCTCGAACTCGTCCTCGTCGTCGACGTAGACGCGTCCGTCGGCGGTGCGCACGACGTCGAGGTCGAGGTCGACCGCGCGCAGCACGTCGCCGTCCCAGACCGGCGGCGTGGCCAGGTCGACGTAGACCGAGGCCCAGATGCCGGGCGCATGGAAGGTGGCGGCGTACCAGCCCTCGCGCGGGGCGAGGGTCACGGTGTCGACCTCGGAGTGGAAGCGGGCGCCGGGACGCTCGTGCAGCACACCGGCGGGCACGCCGATCCAGTCGCCCCACTCGTCCTCGCCGAGCAGCAGGCCGTCGAAGGACCAGTGCGGTCGGTCGCCCCACTTGCTCATCTCGACGCGGACCGGGCGGGGGTCGGGCAGGCTCACCTGCCCGACCCTAGCCGCGCGCCGGGCGTCGTCGGACGTGCCGGCTCAGACGACCGTCGTGTCCTGCGGCAGCACCTTCTTGGCGCCCCTGGCGATGATGTCCTGGTAGCGCGAGCCGGTGATCTTGGCCAGGTGGTGCAAGGCGTGGGCGTCGATGCCGACCAGCACCCGGGCCTGGTTGCGGGTGATGCCGCGCACGATGATCTCGGCGGCCCGCTCCGGCGTCATGCGGGCGAGCTTCTTGTCGAAGAGCTCGGCGGTCTTCGACTTGTCCTCGCGGGCCGAGACCCGGGCGTTGCGGGCGATCGCGGTCTTGATGCCGCCGGGGTGCACGGCGGTGACGCCGACCGGGTGGCCGGCGACGAGCATCTCCTCGCGCAGCGCCTCGGTCATGCCGCGCACGGCGTACTTCGTGGCGTTGTACATGCTCTGGCCGGGCATCGAGATCAGCCCGAAGAGCGAGGAGATGTTGACGACGTGGCCCTCGCCCGAGGCGATGAGGTGGGGCAGGAACGCCTTGGTGCCGTGCACGACACCCCAGAAGTTGATGCCGATGATCCAGTCGATGTCGTCGTACTCGAGGTCGAGCAGGTCGCCGGCCAGCGCGACGCCGGCGTTGTTGACCACGACGTTGACGCGCCCGAAGTGCGCGACCACCGCCTCGGCGTAGGCCTCGAAGGCGGCCCGGTCGGCCACGTCGAGACGGTCGCCGCGGACCTCGCGGGCGCCGGCCGCGCGGGCCAGCTCGACGGTGCCGGCCAGGCCGGCGTCGTCGACGTCGCTGAGGGCCAGCAGCGCCCCCTTGCCGGCCAGGTCGAGCGCGAGCGCGCGCCCGATGCCCGATGCTGCTCCGGTGATCACGACGACCTTGTCGCGGAGGTTCTTCATGCGGTCACTGCCTCTCGGTCGGGGGTGCTGCCTGGGTGGCCGGACGGCCGGGGTGAGCCGGGGGAGCCGGGCTCGGCGGTGACGGCGTAGGCCGCCACGTCGAAGCGCGACAGGAGCCGGCGGAAGGTGAAGGTGGTGCGCGGCCACAGCGTGGTGTTGCGGCCGTGCTCGTCGAGGTACCAGCTCGAGCAGCCGCCGGTGCTCCACACGGTGCGCCGCATCCGTCGCTGCAGGTCGTCGTTGAACTCGGTGGTGGCCCGCTCGGTGGGCTCGACGCTGGCGTAGCGGTCGCGGCGCAGGGTGGCGACCGCGTCGCGCACGTAGGCGACCTGCGACTCGATCATGAAGACCATGCTCGAGTGCCCGAGCCCGGTGTTGGGGCCCACCAGCATGAACAGGTTGGGGAACTCCGGCACCGTGGTGCCCTTGTAGGCCGCCATCCCCGTCTCGGCCCACCGCTCGGCGAGCGTACGACGGGTGCGCCCGGTGGTGTGGTGGGCGAAGGGCAGGTCGGTGGCGGTGAAGCCGGTGGCCACCACCAGCACGTCGACCGGGCGCTCGGTGCCGTCGGCGGTGACGATGCCCGTCGCGCTCACCCGGGCGATCGGGTCGGTGACCAGCTCGACGTTGTCGGCGGCCACGGCGGGGTAGTAGCGGTTGGAGATCAGCACCCGCTTGCAGCCCAGCTCGAAGGTCGGCGTGAGCCGCTCGCGCAGCGCCGGGTCGGCCACCGCCTTGCGCAGGTTGGCCAGCGCGGCCTTCTTGGCCGGCAGCGCGATCCGGGCGTCGACGGTGAAGGCCGGCACGTAGGTCTCGCGGCCCCAGTAGATCGCCGAGCGGTAGGCGCGCTGCAGGCCGGGGACGTGGCGCAGGGCCGCCTTCTCCAGGGCCGAGTAGCGTCGGTCGTGGCGGGGCAGCACGTAGGGCGCGGTGCGCTGGTAGAGGTCGAGGTGGTCGACGACCTCCTGGAGCTCAGGCACGATCTGGATGGCCGAGGCGCCGGTGCCGATGACGGCGACGCGCTTGCCGCGCAGGTCGACCGAGTGGTCCCAGCGGGCGGAGTGGAAGACCTCGCCGGCGAAGTCGTCGATGCCCTCGATCTCGGGCAGCCGCGGCTCGGAGAGGCTGCCGGCGCCCATCAGCAGGGTGCGCGAGGTCCACCGGGTCCGCCCGTCGGGGCCCTCGGTGGTCACGCTCCAGCGCTGGGCCTCCTCGTCCCAGGCGGCGTCGAGGAAGGCGGTGCGCAGCTCGACGCGGTCGAGCACGCCCGACTCGCGCGCCACCCGCTGCAGGTAGGCCTGGATCTCCGGCTGCGGCGAGAAGGACATCGACCAGTCGGGGTTGGGGGCGAAGGAGAAGGAGTAGAGCTGGCTCGGCACGTCGCAGGCGGCGCCGGGGTAGCTGTTGTCGCGCCAGGTGCCGCCGACGTCGTCACCCTTCTCGACGACCACGAGGTCGTGCTCGCCGTCCTCGGCGAGCTTGATGGCGGCGCAGAGGCCGGCGAAGCCGGCGCCGACGACCAGGTGGTCGACGGTCCGCGTGCGGGAGGGAGCGGTGGTGGACATGTGTGCACGGTATTGGCGTTATTGAATGAGTGTCAATAGACTGTCGACCGTGAGCACCGGCACACCAGCACCCCGCACCCGGCTGAGCCCCGAGCAGCGCCGATCGCAGCTGCTCGACCTCGGTGTGCGCCTGCTGGCCACCCGCTCGGTCGACGAGCTCAGCATCGACCTGCTCGCCGAGGAGGCCGGCATCTCCCGCGGCCTGCTCTACCACTACTTCGGCAACAAGCAGGCCTTCCACGAGGCCGTCGTGCGCCGCGCCGCCGACGACCTGATCAGCCAGACCGCCCCGCCGGTCGAGGGCGACCCGGTGCACCGGCTGCTGGTCTCGGTGACGGCGTACGTCGACTACGTCGACGCCAACTACGAGGGCTACCTCTCGCTGGTGCGCGGCGCCGCGAGCGGCAACGAGACCATGCGCGCGATCTACGACGACGCGCGGCGCGCGCTGACCGACCGGATCTTCGACGAGGACCCCCACGGCAACCTCGTGCCCGACACCCCGGCGGCCCGGCTGCTCCTGCGCGGCTGGGCGTCGATGGTCGAGGAGGTCGTGCTGCGCTGGAAGGTGACCCCCGACGGGATCACCCGCGACCAGCTGCTCGAGCTGGTCGCGGGCTCGCTGCCGGCGCTGGCCGGTCTGCTGCCCGAGGAGCAGTAGCCGGACGTACGGTCGAGAGTGTGGAGTCTCGGATGAACCAGGTTGATCCAGGACTCCACACCCTCCCTGATCCACGGACGAGCGTGGCGCCCGATCGTCGGCACGAGCGCACCGCTCGGGGACGTCCGGCCGGGTGAGCGGTGCGTCAGCAACCAGATGCGGCCGACGAACGGTTGCTGGATCACCGCTGACCCGTGAGCACGACCGACCGTAGGCCGGGAAACGCCCGCTCAGGCGCCGCGGACGACCTCGGCGAGCTGGTCCAGGCCCCAGGCGAGGTCCTCGGCGGAGATCACCAGCGGCGGGGCCAGGCGGATCGTCGAGCCGTGGGTGTCCTTGGCGAGCACGCCGCGCGCCATCAGGGCCTCGCAGACCTCGCGGCCGGTGCCGACGGCGGGGTCGATGTCGATGCCGGCCCACAGCCCTCGCACCCGCACCGCGAGCACGCCGTGGCCCACGAGGGCCTCGAGGCGCTCGCGCAGGATGGTGCCGAGCTCGGCGGCGCGGGCCTGGTGCTCGCCGGTGGCGAGCATCCGCACCACGGCCAGGCCCACGGCGCAGGCCAGCGGGTTGCCGCCGAAGGTGGAGCCGTGCTGGCCGGGGCGCAGCACGCCGAGCACGTCACGGTCGGCGACCACGGCCGAGACCGGCACGATGCCGCCGCCGAGGGCCTTGCCGAGCACGTAGAGGTCGGGGACGACGTCCTCGTGGTCGGAGGCGAAGGTCTTGCCGGTGCGGCCCAGGCCGGCCTGGATCTCGTCCATCGCCATCAGCACGTCGGTGCGGGTGCACAGCTCGCGCAGGTCGCGCAGGAAGCCGTCGGGGGGCAGCACGACGCCGCCCTCGCCCTGGATCGGCTCCATCAGCACGCCGACGGTGTTCTCGTCGATGGCCGCCTCGACGGCCGCGATGTCGCCGTACGGCACCATCTCGAAGCCGGGCGCGTAGGGACCGAAGCCGTCGCGGGCGTCGGGGTCGTCGGAGAAGCCGACGATGGTGGTGGTGCGGCCGTGGAAGTTGCCCGAGGCGACGATGATCTTGGCCTGGCCGGGGGTCACGCCCTTGACCTCGTAGCCCCACTTGCGCATCACCTTGATGGCGGTCTCGACCGCCTCGGCGCCGGTGTTCATCGGCAGCACCAGCTCCTTGCCGCACAGGTCGCCGAGCTCGGCGCAGAAGTCGGCGAACTGGTCGTGCACGAAGGCGCGGCTGGTCAGCGTGAGGCGGTCCAGCTGCTCGTGCGCGACGCGCAGCAGCTCGGGGTGGCTGTGGCCGAAGTTGAGCGCGGAGTAGCCCGCGAGCAGGTCGAGGAAGCGCGTGCCCTCGACGTCGGTCATCCAGGCGCCCTCGGCGTGCTCGACCACGACCGGCAGCGGCTTGTAGTTGCGGGCCGTGCGGGCCTCGGAGCGCTGGAAGAGCTCGCTGCTGGAGCGGGACTCGGTCGCGGATGCCGTCATGGCGTTCCTCCTGCTGGGACGAAGGTGGCCGGCACGGCGTCGGCGTGCAGGTCGTGGGAGATCGTGCGGGTCTACGACTCCCAGAGGACCAGATCGCGCCCCGAAATCCAAGATCGCGCGTGATCGTACGGCGGCAGCGCGCCGCCGCGCGCTCGGGGCGAGTTGTCGTCGCGGCCCGTGAGCCACGTAACCTGCCGCCCGACACGCGGTCTGGTGCCGCTCCGCCCGACCGTCTGGACCGCTCCATGCTCCTCCCGCGCGCGCACGCCTCCGTGCTCTCCGCCCTGCTCCTGCTCGCCCTGCTGCTGGGGGTCACGGCCCCCGTCTCCGCCGAGGACACGACCCAGGATGAGGAGAGGTCAGCAACCGTCGTCCTCCCCGACATCAAGGGGATCAACCCCACCATCGACGAGTACGTCGTCGAGGTCGCCGACACCAGCTACGACACGCTTCGGGCGTCGTGGAAGGGACACCGGACCACGTTGGCCGCCGACGGCCCCACCACCGTGGCGCTGCCCGTGGACGGCGCCGGGCGAGTCACCGTGGAGGGGTGCGTGAAGCGCTCGTGCACCCAGGTCGAGCGTTCTGAGCGCCTGGTCGTGCTGCGCGCGCTGCAGGTCTCGTGGGGCGGCACTGTCCGGGTGAACGAGGGTGAGGCCTTCGTGGACGGAGTCGCCGACCAGGAGCTGCCCGGCCGCTACGGCCACGTCGCCTGGGAGCTCCGGGACGCCGACCCCGCGGGTCCGCCGGTCGCGTCGGGCGAGTCGTCGTGGTCCAGCCGCTCCAGGTTGACCGGCACACGGGTGCGCTTCGCCGTGCAGGTCCCTGCCGGCCTCGACGAGACGGAGCACGAGCTGCGCGCGGAGCTGTCCAGCAGCACGCCGGTCTTCGGCGACCTGGCGGACGACCTGACCGGCACGGTGGTCGTCGACCGGACGGTCCCGGTCATCGGCTCCCTGACGCTCTCGCGGGACACGATCTACCCGCCGCGTGACAAGTACCTCGACGCCACCGTCATCAAGGCTGCGGTCCCCGCCGACACGGTCGGGGGCTCCTACGTCGTCGAGGCGGTCGACGGCGAGGTGGTCGCGAGCGGTGATCTCGAGAAGCGTCGAGGTACGGACCTCCGGGTCGCCACCTGGCGTGGCACGCGGCGTGACGGCACCAGTCTGCCCACGGGTGAGTACGTGGTGCGCGCCGAGGTGGAGGACGAGGCGGGCAACCGGAGTGCTCCGGTCGAGACCACGGTCGCCGTCGTGGCCCAGCGTCTGAGGCAGCACAAGTTCGACCTGAGGATGCGGCCCGCGGATGCCGAGATCCACCGGAACGTGGGGCGGTGCTCGCGGCTGAAGAGCCCGTCCTCGCGTCGGCTCCCCGGGTCGGTCGGGTACTTCTCGGAGCTGCGCTGCAGCCGGTCCGCGGAGGCGCACGTCGTGACTTCCAACGGCGTCTACCTCCCGCCGACCGCGGACGGCCACTACAAGAAGCTGCAGCTGCGGGTCACCGGTGGTCGCTCGCAACGCCACCGCAACGGCGCACTGCCCTACCTGGTCGTCCACTTCGAGAACCGCAAGGGGCGGCTGGTCGAGCGCACCCAGCTGGGCCGCCGCTACCGCGAGTGGCGCCTCGACAAGGTGGGCGACGAGGTGGTGCACGACCGCAAGGCCGAGCGCCCCTACGTCATCTGGGTGGTGGGCCTGAGCGAGGGCAGCCGCTACGACGTCGACGAGTACCGGCTGCGCGGCTTCCGCAGCGTCCTCAAGGACGTCCCCACCGACTGAGCCCGACCCACGCCGACCCGGCCGGTCCGAACCGGCCGAGTCGGCGGGGTGTGGGGGTGTTTGAGAGGATCGGCTGGTCATGGACGCGGCAGGTACGACGGCACCCGAGCCGACCAGCAGCCCGCTCGAGATCTCCTACCCGCCCGAGCTGCCGGTCACCCAGCGCCGCGAGGACATCGCCGAGGCGATCCGCGACCACCAGGTCGTCGTGGTCGCGGGCGAGACCGGGTCGGGCAAGACCACCCAGCTGCCGAAGATCTGTCTCGAGCTGGGCCGCGGGCGCTCCACCGAGCACACCGCGCGCGACGGGAGGACCCGTCGTCGCGGCGGGCTGATCGGGCACACCCAGCCCCGCCGGATCGCGGCGCGCTCGGTGGCCGAGCGGATCGGCGACGAGCTCGGCCAGCCGCTGGGCGAGGAGTCGGTGGTCGGCTACCAGGTGCGCTTCAACGACCGCACCTCGCGCGCCACGCGGGTCAAGCTGATGACCGACGGCATCCTGCTCGCCGAGCTGCAGCGCGACCGGATGCTGTGGAAGTACGACACGATCATCATCGACGAGGCCCACGAGCGCTCGCTCAACATCGACTTCCTGCTCGGCTACCTCAAGCGGCTGCTGCCGCGCCGCCCCGACCTCAAGCTGGTCATCACCTCCGCGACCATCGACGTCGAGCGCTTCGCCACCCACTTCGCCGACCGCGACGGCAACCCCGCCCCGGTCGTGGAGGTCTCCGGTCGCACCTACCCCGTCGAGGTCCGCTACCGCCCGCTCCTGGACCTCGGCGAGGACGACGAGGACGGCGAGCCGGTCCAGCGCGACCAGACCGAGGCGATCGTCGACGCGGTGCGCGAGCTCAGCGCCGAGGGCCCCGGTGACGTGCTGGTCTTCCTGCCCGGCGAGCGCGAGATCCGCGACACCGCCGACGCCCTGGCCGAGCTGACCACCTCCACCCGCGGAGGCGGCACCGAGGTGGTGCCGCTCTACTCGCGGCTCTCGGCCGCCGAGCAGCACCGCGTCTTCTCCTCCCACACCGGTCGCCGCATCGTGCTGGCCACCAACGTCGCCGAGACCTCCCTGACCGTGCCCGGCATCCGGTACGTCGTCGACACCGGCGTCGCGCGCATCTCGCGCTACTCCGCACGCACCAAGGTGCAGCGGCTGCCGGTCGAGCCGATCAGCCGGGCCTCGGCCAACCAGCGCTCCGGGCGCTGCGGCCGGGTCGCGGCCGGCATCGCGGTCCGGCTCTACTCCGAGGAGGACTTCGAGGCCCGCCCCGAGTTCACCGACCCCGAGATCCTGCGCACCAACCTGGCCAGCGTCATCCTGCAGATGACCAGCCTGGGCCTCGGCGACGTCGCCGGCTTCCCCTTCGTCGAGCCGCCCGACCGCCGCAACGTCGCCTCGGGCGTGCAGCTGCTCGAGGAGCTCGGCGCCCTGCAGGTCGGCGGTGACAGGGGCCCCCGGCTGACCCGTCTGGGCCAGCGGCTGGCCCGGATGCCCCTCGACCCGCGCCTGGGCCGGATGGTGCTCGAGGCCGAGGGCCTCGGCTGCCTGCGCGAGGTGCTGGTCATCACCGCGGCGCTGAGCCTGCAGGACCCGCGCGAGCGGCCCGCCGAGCAGCGCGCCCAGGCCGACCAGCAGCACGCCCGCTTCAACGCCGAGGAGTCCGACTTCCTCACCTGGTTGAACCTGTGGCGCTACGTCAAGGAGCAGCAGAAGGAGCTCAGCTCGAGCGCCTTCCGCCGCATGTGCAAGCGGGAGTTCCTCAACTACCTGAGGGTGCGCGAGTGGCAGGACTTCGAGTCCCAGCTGCGCCAGGTCTGCAAGGAGATGGGCCTCGACCTGGGACGCACCGGCTCGGCCGGCGGGGCGGCGTACGACGCCGACGGCATCCACCAGTCGCTGCTCTCGGGGCTGCTGTCGCAGATCGGCGTGCTCGAGGAGCGCGACAAGCCGGCGCCGGGGGCCAAGCCCAAGGGGCGGCGCCCGATGCGCGAGTACCAGGGCGCCCGCGGCGCCCGCTTCGCGATCTTCCCCGGCAGCGGGTTGTCGAGGAAGAACCCGGCCTACGTGATGGCCGGCGAGCTCGTCGAGACCAGCCGGCTGTGGGCGCGCCAGGTCGCGGCCATCGACCCCGCCTGGGCCGAGCGCCTGGGCGGTGACCTGGTCAAGCGCACCTTCTCGGAGCCGCACTGGAGCACCAAGCGCGCCGCCGTGATGGCCTACGAGCGCGCCACCCTGTACGGCGTCCCGCTGGTCGCGGACCGGCTCGTCTCCTACGGCAAGGTCGACCGCGAGGTCGCGCGTGAGCTGTTCATCCGCCACGCCCTGGTGCAGGGCGAGTGGCGCACCCAGCAGAAGTTCCTCGAGCGCAACCGCCAGCGGCTCGAGGAGGCCGCCGAGCTCGAGCACCGGGCCCGGCGCCGCGACATCGTCGTCGACGAGGAGACCCTCTTCGACTTCTACGACGCGCGGGTGGGCCCCGACGTGGTCAGCGGCGCGCACTTCGACCAGTGGTGGAAGAAGGAGCGCCAGCGCAACGGCCGGCTCCTGGACTTCGACCCCTCGATGCTGACCCACGACACCGCCGAGGAGGTGCGCGAGGACGACTACCCCGAGCTGTGGGAGGGCGAGGGGCTGACCTTCTCGATCGCCTACCACTTCGAGCCGGGCGCCGCCGACGACGGGCTGACCATCGACGTGCCGGTCGCGACCCTCAACCGGGTCGCCGCCGACGACTTCTCCTGGAACGTGCCGGGCCTGCGGGAGGAGCTGGTGACCAGCCTGATCCGCAGCCTGCCCAGGAACCTGCGGGTCAGCTTCGTGCCCGCCCCCGACAAGGCCCGCGAGTTCCTGCGGTCCACGCCGCCGGGGGAGGAGCCGCTGCTCGACGCCCTCGAGCGCTGGTGCCGCGCCACCGGCGGGGTCGTGGTGCCCCGCGAGGCCTGGGACTGGACCAAGGTGCCCGAGCACCTGCGCCCCACCTACCGCGTCGTCGACGACCGCGGGCGCGAGCAGGCCCGCGGCAAGGACCTCGAGGCCCTCAAGGCGCCGCTGCGCGGGCAGTTCACCCAGGCGCTGGCCGACGTCGCCTCCGACTCGGGCCTGGCGCGCACCGGCGAGACCACGTGGGTCTTCGGCGACCTGGAGGCCTCCTTCACCCAGAAGCGCGCCGGCCACGAGGTGACCGCCTACCCCGGCCTGGTCGACGAGGGCGCCACCGTCGGGCTGCAGGTCGCCGGCTCCGAGGACGAGCGCGACGCCCGGCACCGCCTCGGCGTGCGCCGGCTGCTGCTCCTCGACCTCGACCGGGGCGGCGACGCCTCGGTCAAGCGCGTCCTCGACGGCCTCGACAACGCCCAGAAGCTCGGCCTCGCCGGCTCGCCCTACCCCTCGGTGGCCGAGCTGCTCGAGGACTGCCGCGCCGCGGTCGTGCAGGAGGCGGTCGACGCGCGGCCCGCGGTGCGCACCCGGGCGGCGTACGACGCGCTGCTGGGGGTGGTGGGCGCCGACCTCGAGGCGCGGCTGCGGGGTGTGCTGGCCGACGTGGTGCGGGTGCTGGAGGCGTGGCGTCGCGCCGAGAAGGCGCTGTCGGGCCGCGCCGAGATGACGGTGCTGCCCGCGCTGACCGACATGCGGGCCCAGCTCGAGCGGCTGGTGCACCGCGGCTTCGTCGCCCAGGCCGGGCCGTCGCGGCTGCGGCGCTACCCGACCTACCTGGCCGCCCTGCTGGTCCGCCGCGAGAAGCTCGACGGCGGGCACCTCGCGGTCGGGCAGGACCGTCGCCTGATGGATGCCGTCGCCGAGCTGCAGGAGTCCTACCTGCACCGCCTGGCGGCCCTGCCCGAGGGGCGCCCGCCCGGGGAGGCGCTGCGCACCGTGCGCTGGATGCTGGAGGAGTACCGCGTCTCGCTGTGGGCCCAGCAGCTCGGCACCGACGGGCCCGTCTCCGACCAGCGGATCCGCAAGGTCCTCGGCTGAGGCGCCGGGCGTAGCGTGGGGCCGGTGAGCAGCTCCACGCCCTCCCCGCGCGGCCGACCGCACCACCGACCGGTCCCGGCCACCGCGAAGTTCTTCGACGAGGTCGAGGGCGGGGTTGACCCCGCCCTGGTCACCGAGGCCGCCGACCGCGCCGCACAGCTGCTGGTGCGCGGGGCCCGCGAGAGCGGCGACGAGGCGGTGGCCGAGCGGCTGCTGCACCTCGCCGACACCGAGGGCATCGAGGCGGTCGCCGAGGTCTGGGCCGGCTCGCCCGCCGACTCGCTGGCCGGCTGCCTGTGGCGGCTCTACCTGCTGCGCTCGTGGGTGCACGCCGAGCCGGTGCGCGCCGCAGGCGAGTTCGAGGACGGGCGCACGCGCGCCCCGGTCGCCCGGGTGCTGGCCGGGGTGGCCGAACCGCCGGGCCCCGACGAGCTCAAGGCGATGGTCGACGAGGTGCTGCGCGGCATCGCCGAGGGTGACTTCGCCGACGTCCTGTTCCGCGGCGCGGCCTTCGCGCGGGTCGTCAGCGCCGGCCGCGCGGCGCGCGCCGAGACCGCCCACGACGACGTACGCCGCATGCTCGCGGTCGCCGAGCAGCTCGAGGCCGCCGGTCACGCCGAGCTCGCCGGGCGCCTGGCCTGAGCCCTGCCGGAGGGCGCTGCCCGCGGTCGACTTGAGCCACGCGCCACAGCCCTTATGCTTGACCACGGTGCGCCGGGCCGCGGCAGCCCCGGGTCCCACAATAAGCCGCTACGAGCGGCCACGCGCCGTGAGGCGCTCCCGGTCCGGCGTACCATCACAGGCCTCATGAGCTTCCTGCCCAAGGCCTTCTCCCGCACCCGTGGTGCCTCGACCGGCGGTCCGCGGGCCAAGGGTCCCGTCCCGCGGCTGCGCCGCGCCCCGCGCGTCACCTACGCGCCGAACCGCGACGGGCGCCCCGACCCCGGCGAGGTCGTGTGGGCCTGGGTGCCCTACGAGGAGGACGCCTCGCAGGGCAAGGACCGCCCCGTGCTGCTGGTCGCCGCCGACCGCGCCCACGTCTACGGGCTGATGCTCACCAGCCAGGACCACGACCGCGATGCCGCCGACGAGGCGCGCTGGGGCCGGCACTGGATGGACGTCGGCTCGGGGGCCTGGGACCGCGAGCGGCGACCCAGCGAGGTGCGCCTGGACCGGCTGCTGCGCCTCGACCCCGCCGACGTACGGCGCGAGGGCGCGGCGCTGGAGCGCTCGATCTTCGAGGCCGTCGTGGCGCAGGCCCGCCGCTTCCACCGCCTGGGGTGAGACGAGAGTCGGCTCACGTTGCGCGATCGTGACCGCGCACCCGGCCCGCGGACTGGGTCGTGCTGGATAGGGTGGCGCGGCAGATCCCCGACGGACGAGGTGGCAGTGGAGAGCAAGCGCAGGCATGCCCGGCGGGGTGTCGCCACGGTCGTGGCGCTGCTGGGCCTCGGGCTGGTGGCGACCGCGTGCGACAGCGACGCCGGCAACGAGCCGCTGCCGGGTCCCGACCCGGTGACCGCACCCCAGGCCAAGGTCGAGCTGACCCTCGGCGTGTGGGGCAAGAAGGAGGAGGTCGCCGGCTACCAGAAGGTCGTCGAGGACTACAACGAGGCCTCCACGACCAGCACGGTGACCATCGAGTCCTGGCCCGACCGTGACGCGCTCGACGACGCGCTGCGCGCCGGCGAGGCCAGCCCCGACGTCTACCTGGCCTCGCGGCGCGACCTGACCTTCCTGCGCGAGGAGGGCTTCGCGATGCCCGTCGACGAGCTGCTCGACGAGCGCTCGGTCGAGTTCGGCGACGGCTACTCCCGCGACGCGCTCGAGGCGTTCTCCGCCGACACCCGGCTGCAGTGCATGCCCTTCGGCGTCTCGCCGATGGTGATCTACCGCAACACCGACCTCGTCGACCTGGAGCGGATGTCGGAGCTCGAGCTCGACGTGCCCTCGCCCGACTCGAACCGCTTCACCTTCGACGAGTTCCGCGCCGCGGCCGAGTTCGCCACCAAGCCGCGCAAGCGCAGCAAGGGCGTCTACATCGAGCCGTCGCTGCGCGGGCTGGCGCCCTTCATCTACTCCGGCGGCGGCGAGATCTTCGACGACGCCGACATGCCCTCCTCGCTGGCGCTCTCGAGCGACGAGTCGCGCGAGGCGCTCGAGCGGACCCTCGAGCTGCTGCGGCGACCGAACCTGACCCTCAGCGAGGAGCAGCTCGACAAGGCCACGCCGCTGGAGTGGTTCGAGCGCGGACGGCTCGGCATGATCGCCGGCTACCGCGACCTGGTGCCCGAGCTGCGCGACGTCGAGGGCCTGGAGTTCGACGTGCTGCCGATGCCCACCCTCGACTCCGCGGCCACGATCGGCGACCTGACCGGGCTGTGCCTCAACCCGGCCACCGAGTCGGTCACCGAGTCCGCCGACCTGCTGGTCCACATGATCTCCGACGAGGTCGTCAGCGAGCTGACCCGCACCGGCTACCTGGTGCCGGCCAACCAGCAGGTCGCGCTGACCGAGGACTTCACCCAGCCCGCCCTCCAGCCCGACCGCGCCGACCTGTTCACCTACTCGGTGCGCTCGATGCGGGTGCCGCCGCTGCTCGACACCTGGACGCCCCTGCAGAGCCTGGTCGACGGCCCGATCGCCGAGCTGGTGACCGCCCCCGGCGTGCTGGACCTCGAGACCGCCACCGCCGAGATCGACCAGCTCTCCCGCGAGGTCCTCGACCCCGAGGGGCTCCAGCAGGAGCTCGAGGAGCTCCAGGAGTCGGAGGACGCCGAGAGCCCTGAGGACTCCGGGGAGACCGACGGGGAGGGTTAGTCCCTGACCTTCCACACCGTGACACGCGGGTGGGAGGTGTCGAACGTCGGGGACTATCCGTCCTGCGGGCCGGCCCCGGCGGTGTCGTCGGGCTCGGCCTCGGGCTCGGCGGGCGGCTCCTCGTCGCCGCGCAGCACGGCGTCGACGATGACCGGGCCGACCAGCCCGACCTGCCAGGGGCGCGCCCCGAGCGACTCGAGCGCCTCGGCGACCTCGGCCGCCAGCGCCTCGGGCTCGCGGGTGGCCGGCGGGGCCCACAGCACCCGGCGCAGGTGGTCGGGGGTGAGCAGGTTCTCCAGCGGCATGCCGTGCTCCTCGGCCAGCCCGCTCATCGCCTCGCGCGCGATCACCAGGCGCCGCGCGGCCACCGGGTCACGGTCGGCCCAGGCGCGCGGCGGCGGCGGACCGTCGGTGCGCGGCGTGCGCGTCGGCAGCTCGGACTCGGGCAGCTCGGCCACCTCGCGCAGCACCGCGGCGAAGCGCGAGGAGTAGCGGTCGGCGCCCCGGCCGTGGAAGCCCTTGACGGCCATCAGCGCGGTGCGGTCGGTCGGCAGCACGGCAGCGGTGGCCGCCGCGGTCAGCGCCGAGTCGGGCACGATGCGCCCGGGAGTCACGTCGCGCTGCTCGGCGATCTCGTCGCGCAGCTCCCACATCGCCTTGACCGCGCCGAGGGCGCGGCGCCCGCGGACCTTGTGCAGGCCCGACGTACGACGCCAGGCGTCGACGCGCACCGGCGCCTCGAAGCTGCGCAGCGCCTCGAACTCCTGGCGGGCCCACTCGTCCTTGCCGGTGGCCACCAGCTCGTCGGCGATCAGGTCGCGCAGCTCGACGAGCACCTCGACGTCGAGGGCGGCGTACTCGAGCCAGGGCCGGGGCAGCGGGCGGGTGGACCAGTCGACGGCCGAGTGCTCCTTCTTCATCCGGCGACCGATCAGGGTCTCGACCAGCGTCGCCAGACCGACCCGCGGGTAGCCCAGCAGGCGCCCGGCGAGCTCGGTGTCGAAGAGCTCGGTGGGCCGCAGGCCCTCGGCGCGCAGGCAGGGCAGGTCCTGGGTGGCGGCGTGCAGGATCCACTCGGCGTCGCCGATGGCCTCCTGCAGCGGCGCGAGGCCGTCGAAGGCGATCGGGTCGAGCAGGTGGGTGCCCGAGCCCTCGCGGCGCAGCTGGATCAGGTACGCGCGGTTGGAGTAGCGGTAGCCCGAGGCCCGCTCGGCGTCGATGGCCACCGGGCCGCTGCCGGCGGCGATCGCCTCGCACAGCTCGTCGAGGCCGGTCTTGGTGTCGACGACCTCGCCGAGGCCGTCGCGCAGGGTGAGCAGCGGTGCGGGCTCGGGGGCCGGGGCCTCAGGGGTCTCGGCGGTCTCGGGGGTCTCCGGCTCGGGCTGCCCGGGCTGCTCGGGCTGCTCGGGCTGCTCGGGGACCTCGGAGGAGGGACTGGCGGCCATCAGCGGGAGCCGCGCTGACCGCGCCGGCTCGGGAGCACGGCGACGCCCTCGGGCACCGGCTCGAGACCGGCGGCGGTGCACAGCAGCTCGCCCCAGGCCTCGACGTGGGGGACGGTGTCGGGCACGCCGTCGTCGTCGACCGTCGGCGTCCACGAGGCCCGGACCTCGATCTGGGCGGTGCCGCCCTCGTCGGCCATCGAGCCGAACGCCTCGGTGGCCACCCGGGTCACGGTGCCCGACTGGTGGGAGTACGACGCCCCGTGGGCGTCGAGCGCGTCGGTGAGCCAGCTCCAGCCGACCCCGGCCAGCAGCGGGTCGCTGACCAGCTCGACCTCGATCTCGGCGCGCACGTAGGCCACGCAGCGGAACGTGCCGCCCCAGGCGTCGTTGCCCTCGGGGTCGTGCAGGAGGATGATCCGCCCGGTCGCCACGTCGGTGTCGTCGACGGTGACGTCGGCGCTGAGCGCCGACGCCCACGGGGCGATGCGCTGCGGGGCGGGCATCTCCTCGCACAGCACCTCGGGGCGCAGCCGCGCCTGGCGCAGGCCGGCGACGGCCGCGGTGAACTCGGCGGGGGCTGCGGGCACCCCGGCTCCGGGGTGCGTCTCCTGGCGGACGACCATGCCCCCCACAGTAGGCGCGGGGACCTCGAACCGATGTGCGGACGCGCCGTGTCACCTGCGACCCTTGACCCGTGACCTCCGTCGCCAGCACCCCGGCCAACCCCGCCCACGACAGCGCGTTCCTGCGCGCGGCCCGAGGCGAGGAGGTGCCGCACACGCCCGTGTGGTTCATGCGCCAGGCCGGTCGCTCGCTGCCGGAGTACCTCCGGGTGCGCGAGGGCGTGGCCATGCTCGACGCCTGCATGGACCCCGAGCTGGTCGTCGAGATCACCATGCAGCCGGTGCGCCGCTACGGCGTCGACGCCGCCATCTTCTTCTCCGACATCGTGCTGCCGCTCAAGGCCGTCGGGGTCGACCTCGACATCGTGCCCGGGGTGGGCCCGGTCGTCGCCGAGCCGGTGCGCACCCTCGCCGACGTCGAGCGGATCCCCGACCTGACCCCCGAGCACGTCGGGTTCATCACCGAGGCCGTGCGCGGGCTGGTCGGCGAGCTCGGGGCGACCCCGCTGATCGGCTTCGCCGGTGCGCCGTTCACCGTGGCGTCGTACCTGGTGGAGGGCGGGCCCTCGAAGGAGCACGCGAAGACCAAGGCGATGATGTTCGGCGCACCCGAGGTCTGGGACGCGCTGATGCGCAAGATCGGCGCGATGGCCGCCTCCTACCTGGAGGTGCAGGTCGCGGCGGGCGCCTCGGCCGTGCAGCTCTTCGACTCCTGGGCCGGTGCGCTGACCCCGGCCGACTACGCCGAGCACGTGATGCCGCACTCGACGACGGTGCTCGAGCGCGCCGGGGCGCTGGGCGTGCCGCGCATCCACTTCGGGGTCGGCACCGCCAACCTGCTCGACCTGATGGGCGAGGCCGGGGCCGACGTCGTGGGCGTCGACTGGCGCACCCCGCTGGAGCGGGCGATCCCGCTGGTCGGCGGGCGCGGCGTGCAGGGCAACCTCGACCCGACGCTGGTCTTCGCACCGACCGAGGTGATGACCGCCCGGGCCGCCGAGGTGATCGAGGCCGGCCGTGCGGCCCGCGGCCACATCTTCAACCTGGGCCACGGCGTCATCCCCTCCACCGACCCCGACCAGCTCGCCCGGCTCACGGAGTTCGTGCAGGGCTACCCGCTCGAGCAGCGCTGACCCTGCGCCGCAGCACCAGCCAGGCCGGTACGCCGAGCAGCAGGGCGAGCGCGGCGAAGGGCAGCAGCGCCCCGGTGACGGTGGCCAGCCCCACCAGCACGGTGGTCAGCCCGTCCCAGCCGGCCCGCAGCCCCGGGACGAAGCCGGCCTCGTCGGTCCCGGGCTCGGTGGCCGCCTCGTAGGTGCGCTCGACGTGCACGGTGATCGTCGACATCGACGTCTGGTCCGCCAGGTAGGCCTGCTGGCGCAGCAGCGAGTCGAGCCGTTCCTGGCGCTGGGTCAGCTGGTTCTCGACCGCGACGACGTCGCGGATGGAGCCGGCGCGCTGGAGCAGCTCCTCGATGCGCGCGATGCTGGCGCGCTGCACCCGGATGCGCACCTCGGTGTCGACGACCTGGTTGGTGACGTCCTCGCTGGTCGAGGTCGAGCTCTCGAGGTCGGCGACCTTCTCGAGCTCGTCCATCGCTTCAGTGAACTCGGCGCTGGGCACCCGCAGCACCAGCCGGGTGTCGCGCACCTCGCCGTCCTCGTCGGTGCGGGTCTCGCTGTCGGTGACCTGGCCGCGGTAGCGGTCGGCGACCTTCTGCACGTCGAAGCGGGTGTCGGCGACGTCGTCGCTGCGCAGGGAGACGGTGCCGGTCGAGATCAGCGCCGGCTCCTGCAGCGTCCGCTCGACCGGGCTGGTGGCGTCCTCGGCGGACCCGGCCGCGGAGGCGTTGCGACCGCCCCGGTCCTGGGTGACGCTCGAGTCGAGGCCGACGGCCGGCTCGGCGGCCTCGCCGCCGCCGTCGACGCTGTCGGAGCCGCCGTCGGAGCAGGCGGTCAGCGTGACCAGGAGAGCGAGGCCGGCGCCGGCCCGAAGCAGGCCCAGCAGCAGACGGGGTGAGGTGGCGTCCATGGGGGTGGGACGCCGCCTGCCCCCGGCCGGTTCCCGGCTGGTGGTGCGCGCCAGCACGCGTGCCAGCATGGGGGCGTGCACAGGGACGTCGTGGTCGTCGGGGGCGGGATCGCCGGGCTGGCAGCCGCCCACGAGCTGGCCCTGGCCGGACGCGACGTGCTGCTGCTCGAGGCCTCGCCCGAGCTCGGCGGCAAGCTGCGCGCCCGCGAGGTCGCCGGGGTCGGCGTCGACGTCGGCGCCGAGGCGATGCTCAACCGCCGTCCCGAGGGCGTCGACCTGGCCCGCTCGGTGGGGCTCGAGGTCGAGCACCCCGCGGTGGTCTCCTCCCGGATCTGGACCGGCGGCGCGCTGCGCCCGCTGCCGCGCTCGCTGATGGGCGTCCCGCTCGACCTCGACCAGCTCGACGCCTCCGGCGTGCTCGACCGGGCCGCCCTCGACCGGGTCCGCCGCGAGCCGTCGCTGCCGCCCAGCGAGGTCGGCGACGACGTCAGCGTCGGCGACCTCGTCGACGCCCGGCTCGGGCCGGCCGTCACCGACCTGCTCGTCGAGCCGCTGCTGGGCGGGGTGTACGCCGGGCGCGCCCGGCGGATCTCCGCGCGCGCGGCCGTGCCGCAGCTGGTGGCGATGGCCGAGCGCGGCTCGCTGCTCGAGCAGGGCGCCGCGATGGCGCCCGCGGGGGCGACGTACGCCGCCCCGGTCTTCGCGGGGATCGCCGGCGGCATGGGGCGCCTGCCCGCGGCGGTGGCCGCGGCCGTGCGCGCCGCCGGCGGCGAGGTGCGCACGGGGGCGACCGTGCGGGCGCTGGTCCGCGACGGCGGCGGCTTCCGGCTCACCGTCGGCCCCACCACGGCGGCCGAGACCGTCACCGCCGACGCGGTCGTGCTGGCCACCCCCGCCGCCGCCACCGCGCGGCTGCTGGGCGAGGTCGCGCCCGTCGCCGCCGACGCGCTGGGCGAGGTCGAGGCCGCCTCCGTCGGTGTGGTGACCCTGGCCTTCGCCGCCGACGACGTGCCCGAGCTGGTCGGCACCGGCTCCTCGGGGTTCCTGGTGCCGCCGGTGGAGGGGCGCGCCATCAAGGCCTCGACCTTCTCCTTCGCCAAGTGGGCCTGGGTGCGCGAGGCCGGCGCCGGTGCCGGGGTGGTGCACCTGCGCACCTCCCTCGGGCGCCACGGCGACGAGGCCGCGCTGCAGGCCCCCGACGAGCGCCTGGTCGAGGTCTCGCTCGCCGACCTGCACGCGGCCCTCGGGCTCCGGGCCCGCCCTGTCGACACCCACGTGCAGCGCTGGGGCGGCGGCCTGCCGCAGTACGCCGTCGGCCACCTCGCGCGGGTGGCGCGGGTGCGCGCGGCCGTGGCCGAGGTGCCGGGGCTGGCGGTGTGCGGGGCGGCGTACGACGGAGTGGGCATCCCCGCGGTCATCGGCTCCGCGCGCCTGGCCGTCCGGGCGCTCTCCCCGCACTGACCGGTCCCTGACCGGTCCCGCCGTCCCGGGTCGTGCCCGGGACCGGACGTGCCCCGTCGTCCCTGCCCCTCGGGACACCGCGCCCCGCAGTCTCGGGTCGTCCACCACGACGACCGAGAAGAGGACCTCCATGAGCACCACCGGCACCACGAGCACCAGCAGCAGCCGTCCCGTCCGCACCGACCGGGCCGGGTCGACGCGGCCCACCACGCCCCGCGCGGAGCGCCCCGCGCCGCGCGCCCCGCGCACCTGGGCCGCCGTCGGCATCGCCGCCGCGGCCGCCGGCATCGGCGGCATCGCCACCTCCGGCCTGGTCACGGCCGTCTACGACGAGGCCCTGGCGGGTGACCCCGACGCGATAGCGCTGGCCGTCGCCGACAAGGTCCCCGTGATCGTGGCCTTCCACGTGCTGGCCCTCGTGGGTGCGGTGGCGACCGTCGTCTTCGCCGCCGGGCTGCACCGCCGCCTGGCCGACCACCCCGGGACGGGCCTGGCCCCCTTCGTGGCCGCCGCCGGGCTGCTCGGCACCGCACTGGTCACCGTGCTGGGGACCGGGCTCGACACCGAGTTCATCTTCGCCTCGCAGGCCGGGGACGCCGTCGCCGACCCGCACGCCGTGGTGTTCTTCAACCACTGGATCGCCACGGTCCCGTGGTGCTGGGTGCTCTCCGGGCTCTCGGGCGTGGCCGTGTGGCGCGCCGCCCGTGCGGGCGCCGTCCCGACGTGGATCGGCCGTGTGGGGCTGGTGCTCGGCGGGCTGACCCTGCTGCTGGGGATCTCCCCGCTGCAGTACATGGCGGGGATGACCGGCCCGCTGTGGCTGCTGGTGACCGCGACCGGCTTCGCGCTCGGCGACCGGGTGCACCGCGGCGCCCGGGCCGCCTGAGCGGGACCGCTGCGTGCCCTGCGCCGGAGCCGGTCCGGGAATTCGGTTCCCGGGCCGGCGTCGGCGCGCCCACAATGAGCCCGTGCTCGTGGTCGGCCGGCGCCCCGCCCGCACGCCGGTCGGACGGTTCGTGTCCGGGCCGGGCGTGCCGGCGCTGTGCGCCCTGGCCCTGGTCGCCAGCGTCGCCGTCGACGCGCGCGGCGAGGCCGGCTCGCTGGGGGACCGGCTGACGCAGGGGCCCGGCTGGCCCTGGACCCTCAACGGCCTGGTCATCGCCTCGCTGGCCGCCGTGGTCACCGCGCGCGACCCGCGCTCACGGTTCGGCTGGGCGCTCGCCGGGTTCGGGCTCTTCTGGGCCGTCGACGGCCTGGCGCAGTCCTGGCTGTACGCCGGGGTGACGGACACGTCCGCGTGGCCCGGCAGCACGCTCGCGCTGTGGTTCTGGGGCCGGGTCGGATCGCTGCTGCCGGTCGTGGCCGCGGTGCTGCTGCTCCTCTTCCCCACGGGGAGGTTCCTGCCGGGTCGCTGGGGCCGGGCCTCGGGCGCCGTGCTGGTGGTGATGGGCGGAGCCGTCCTGGTCTTCCTGCTCACCCCGGCGCCGGTGCCGGCGGCGCTGCCGGCCGCGCTCGACCCCGACCCCTTCTCGCTGGGCTGGCTCGGCGAGCCGGCGCCCTCGATCGCCCGGACCGTCACGGTGCTGGGCTTCGCCGTGCCGATCGCGACGGTGGTGGTGCGCTACCGCGGGTCCGAGGGTGTCGAGCGCGACCGGATGCGCTGGCTGCTGTGGAGCGTGCTGGTGATGGCCCTGACCGTCGTGGCCGGTGCCTTCTACGACGGCCCCGGGGACGACCTGCTCACCAGCTTCGTCGTGATGGTGCTGCCGGCGGCGGCGATGGTCGTCGCCGTCGTCGAGCCCGGCCTGGTGCCGGTGCGCGACCTGCTGACCCGCACCCTGGCCTGGGCCGGCCTGGGCCTGCTCGTCCTCGCCGTCGACCTGGCCGCGGTCGGCCTGCTCGACACCCTGCTGACCGGCTGGGGCGGCGAGGGCCTCTCGCAGCGCGAGGTGGTGGCGCTGGTGCTCCTGGTCTCGGCGCTGGTGCACGTCCCCCTGCGCGCGCGGGTCTGGACGTGGGCACGCCGGCTGGTCTTTGGCGAGCGGGCGGCGCCGTACGACGTCGTGGCCAGGCTCGCCGCGCGCCTCGAGCACACCGACGACGCCGCGGCGCAGCTCCGCGAGGTGGCCGTCGCCGTCGCCGCGGCCTTCGGGGTCGGCTTCGTGCGCGTCGAGGTCGAACGCGGCGGGGAGGTCCTGTCGGCCAGCCACGGCACGGAGCCCACGCAGGTGCGGGTGCTCCCGATCACCGACCGCGGCCGTGAGGTGGGCCGGTTGATGCTGCCGGCCCGCGGGATGCGCAGCCGGCTCTCGTCGCGCGACGAGCGGCTGCTCGGCGACCTCGTGCGTCAGGCGGCGCTGGCGGTGCGGACCGCCCGCCTGGCCGAGGAGCTGCAGGAGAGCCGGGAGCGGCTGGTGGTGGCGCGCGAGGAGGAGCGGCGCCGCATCCGGCGCGACCTGCACGACGGCCTCGGCCCGGCGCTCGGGGGAGTGGTCTTCCGCCTCGAGACGGCCCGGCTGACGGTCGGCAGCGACCCCGCCGCGGCCGGCGCGAGCCTGCAGGAGACCGCCGTGATGGTGCAGGACGTCGTCGCCGACGTACGCCGGCTGGTGCATGAGCTGCGCCCGCCCGCGCTCGACGACCGCGGCCTGGTCGGGGCGTTGCGCCAGCTGGCCGAGCAGGCCGGGCCCGAGGTCTCGGTCGGCGCCGCCGACCTGCCCGAGCTGCCCGCGGCGGTGGAGGTCGCGGCGTACCGGATCGCGGCCGAGGCGCTGACCAACGTGGCGCGCCACGCGCGTGCCGGTCGCGCCGAGGTCCGGCTGGCCCACGAGGCGGGAGGGCTGCTCGTCGAGGTCGCCGACGACGGGGTGGGGGTGTCGCCGGGGGCGCAGGCCGGCGTGGGGATGCTGTCGCTGCGCGAGCGCGCCGACGAGCTGGGCGGTCGCGCCGAGGTGGTCTGCCCGGGCCTCGACGGGGCCGGCACCCTGGTGCGCGCGTGGCTGCCGCTGGGGGTGGCGCGGTGAGGGTGCTGCGGGTCGTGGTCGTCGACGACCACCGGATCGTGCGGGAGGGGCTGGTGTCGCTGCTGGGCGCGCTCGAGGGGATCGAGGTCGTCGGCGAGGCGGCCGACGGCCGCGAGGCGCTGCACGTGGTGGAGGACGTGCTGCCCGACGTCGTGGTCATGGACATCCAGATGCCCGGGCTCGACGGCATCGAGGCGACCCGCTTCGTGACCGGCCGGCACCCGCAGGTGCGGGTCGTGATGCTGACGATGACCGAGGACGACGAGACCGTGGTCAGCGCGATCCGGGCGGGCGCCACCGGCTACCTGCTCAAGGGTGCCGGCGCCGACGAGGTGCTGCACGCGGTGCGCTCGGCGGCCGCCGGCGGCATGGTCTTCGGGGCGTCCCTGGCGGCGCGGGTCGCCCAGCTCTTCGTGGGCGCCGCGCGCCCGGCAGCGCCGCCGGCCTTCCCCCAGCTCAGCGAGCGCGAGCACCAGGTGCTCGACCTGCTGGCCGCCGGGCGCAGCAACGACCAGATCGCCGCCGAGCTGTTCGTCTCGGGCAAGACGGTGCGCAACACCGTCTCCTCGGTCTACGCCAAGCTGCAGGCCCCCGACCGGGCCGCGGCGATCATCGCCGCCCGCGAGGCGGGGCTCGGCCGGGGCTGAGCGGCCCACCGCGTGCGCCGCGGGTGGGGACGGTTGGCACAATGTGGCCATGAGCGAGACGCAGAGCAACGCCTCCCGGGTGCGGGAGATCAACGACTCGATCCGCTACACGATGTGGTCGGTGTTCCGCCTGCGCGACGTGCTCGGCCCCGGGGCCGACCGTGCGGCCGAGGCGAGCGAGGTCGAGGAGCTCTTCGCCGCGCTCGCCGGCGACGACGTCGTGGTGCGCGGCGTCTACGACGTCAGCGGCCTGCGCGCCGACGCCGACGTGATGGTCTGGGCCCACGCCGTCGACTCGGTGCAGCTCCAGGACGCCTACCACCGCTTCCGCCGCACCGCCTTCGGCGCCCGGCTCGAGCCGGTGTGGTCGCAGATGGCGCTGCACCGCCCCGCCGAGTTCAACAAGAGCCACGTGCCGGCGTTCCTCGCCGACGAGGACCCCAAGCAGCACGTGTGCGTCTACCCCTTCGTGCGCTCCTACGAGTGGTACCTGCTCGAGGACGGCGAGCGCCGTGCGATGCTCGCCGAGCACGGCAAGATGGCGCGCGACTACAAGGACGTGCGCGCCAACACCGTGGCCAGCTTCGCGCTCGGCGACTACGAGTGGATGCTGGCCTTCGAGGCCGACGAGCTCTACCGCATCGTCGACCTGATGCGGCACCTGCGCGGCTCCACCGCCCGGCGCCACGTGCGCGAGGAGGTGCCGTTCTACACCGGCGCGCTCACCGCGGTCCCCGACCTCCTGCACCGCCTCCCCTGACCAGGCCCACACCACGCTGACCCGGCGCAAATCTCACCCTGACCCGTCCCAAATCTCGCGCTGACCCGTCCCGAACCTGCAGCGGCTCCGTTGGTGCAGCTTCGGGACGACTCGACGAGAGATCCGGGCCGGGTGGGCGCGAAGTTTGCGCCGGGTCAGGGTGAGATATGAGCCGGGTCGGAACCCCCGCCCGAGAGGAACCGTCCCACCCCCATGCGCACCCCAGCCCGCCGGCGTACGACCGGTCTCGCCCTGCTCCTCGCCCCCCTGCTGATGAGCCTGGCCGCGTGCGGCGGGGGAGACGACGAGGTGGCCGTCGACGACGGTGCCACGTCGAGCCCCGCGCCGCTCGAGCCGCAGGCGGCCCCCGGGCCGGTGCGCACCCGCGACCTGGTGGTGGTGATGGACACCGGCGAGGGGCCCGAGATGTGCCTGGGCCCGGTGGCGGAGTCCTACCCGCCGCAGTGCGGCGGCCCCGCGATCGAGGGGTGGCGCTGGCGCGACCAGCAGGCCTTCGAGAAGCAGGGCGACGTGCGGTGGGGCTCCTTCGCTCTCACCGGCGAGTGGGACGGCACCACCTTCACCGTCACCGACGCGGTCCCCGCGGCGCTCTACAGCCCGCCGCGCCAGGACGAGCAGGACCCGCCCCCGCCGCTGCGCCAGCGCGACGAGGCCTCGATCAACGAGATCGCCCGCGAGGTCAGCGCGCTGCCCGGCGTCGTGGGCACCTACGTGGAGGACCAGCAGGTCGTGGCCGAGGTCGCCTACGACGACGGCACGCTGCAGCAGCGCCTCGACGAGGAGCACGGCGCCAACACGGTGCGGGTCCTCGCCCAGCTCGTCGACGCCGGCTGAGGTCAGCCGGCGACGGGTCCCGAGCCGTCGGCGGGCTCGAGGGTCATGCTGACCGAGTTGATGCAGTAGCGGTCGCCGGTCGGGGTGCCGTAGCCGTCGGGGAAGACGTGGCCCAGGTGCGAGCCGCACCCGGCGCAGCGCACCTCGACGCGCTTCATGCCGTGCGAGGTGTCCTCGACGTACTCGATGGTGTCGCTGATCGGCTGGTAGAACGACGGCCAGCCGCACCCGGAGTGGAACTTGGTGTCGGACTCGAACAGCTTGGCCTGGCAGGCCTTGCACCGGTAGACGCCGGTCGTCTCGGTGTCGGTCAGCCGCCCCACGCCCGCACGCTCGGTGCCCGCCTGGCGCAGCACGGCGTACTCCTCGGGTGAGAGCTGCTCACGCCACTCGGCGTCGGTCTTCTCCACGTCGTAGCCCATGCCTCCAGCCTACGTGGGCCACCTCATCCCCTCGGGGCGTTGACGCCACTCGGTGCACGGCTGTTCACTATGTCCGGTAAAGACGACGTGGACGAGGAGGCGCCGGTGAGCGCGACGATCCCCTGGGAGCGCGTACGGCGCGCGGGCGCACGGCTGACGACGCCGCTGCACCCCGACGACTACCTCTCGCTCATCAACCCCCTGTGGAGCCAGCGCGAGCTGCGCGGACGCATCGAGAAGGTCGTCCCGGAGACCGAGGACGCCGCCACCCTGGTGATCCGCCCCGGGTGGGGCTGGCGCTTCGACCACCGCCCCGGTCAGTACGTCGGCATCGGGGTGCAGGTCGAGGGCCGCTTCCAGTGGCGCTCCTACTCGGTCAGCTCGGCGCCGCGCCGCTCGGGTCGCCACATCGCGATCACGGTGCGCGCGATGCCCGAGGGACTGCTCTCCTCGCACCTGGTCAACGGTCTCGAGCCGGGCACGATCGTGCGGCTGGCCAAGCCCGAGGGCGACTTCGTGCTGCCCGACCCGCCACCGCCGCGGCTGCTCTTCCTGGTCGGCGGGTCCGGCATCACGCCGGTGATGGCGATGCTGCGCACTCTCGACCGGCGCGCCACGATGCCCGACGTGGTCCTGCACTACTCCTCGCCGACCCCCGAGCGGATGATCTTCCGCGACGAGCTGGCCCGGCTGGAGGAGGCCCACGAGGGCCTGGTCGTGCACCGCCTGCACACCGACACCGACGGCATCCTCGAGGTCGGTGACCGCGAGCGCGGCCTCGACGCGGTCTGCCCCGACTGGCGCGAGCGCGAGACCTGGGCCTGTGGGCCCGGCCCGATGCTCGACGCCGTGGCCGCGCACTACGAGGCCGCGGGGCTCGAGGAGCGGCTGCACCTCGAGCGCTTCACCCTCGAGCTGGGCGGTGACGGGGGAGAGGGCGGTCGCATCCGCTTCCAGAACTCCGGCAAGGAGGCCGAGGTCGACGGGGCCACGACCGTCCTCGAGGCCGGCGAGCAGGCCGGGGTCGGGATGCCCTACGGCTGCCGGATGGGCATCTGCCACACCTGCACCCTGACCCTCGTCTCCGGCACGGTGCGCGACCTGCGCAACGGCGAGGAGTACGCCCAGCCGAACGAGCAGGTGCAGACCTGCGTGACCGCCGCCGTCGGCGACTGCGTCATCGACATCTGAGACACCCCCCCCGAACCGCTCCAGCACCAGCACCGAGGAGACGACATGGCGATCGCCGACGTCCAGGAGTACACCCACCTCACCGACGACGAGGTCGAGCAGATCGGTCGCGAGCTCGACCGGATCCGCGCCGACGTCGAGGAGTCGCGCGGCGCCGCCGACGCGGCGTACATCAACCGGATGATCCGGGTGCAGCGCGGCTTGGCCGCCGCCGGCCGGGTCACGCTGATGACCACCTGCCACTCGAGGAGGGCGCGGGTGCCGGGCGCGGTCGCCGGCGCCACCATGCTGGGCCTGGCCAAGATCCTCGAGAACATGGAGATCGGCCACAACGTCATGCACGGGCAGTGGGACTGGATGAACGACCCCGAGATCCACTCCTCCAACTGGGAGTGGGACACCGCCCAGCCCGCCGAGCAGTGGAAGCACTCGCACAACTACATCCACCACCAGTTCACCAACGTGCTCGGCTACGACAACGACATCGGCTACGGCGTGCTGCGGATGGCGCGCGAGCAGCGCTGGAACCCCGCCAACCTGGGCCAGCCGGTCTACAACGCGCTGCTGGCCTCGCTCTTCCAGTGGGGCGTGGCGCTGCACGACCTCGACCTGGAGAAGATCCGCAAGGGCGAGAAGGATCCTGCGGAGATGAAGCGCCAGCTCAAGCAGATCTGGCGCAAGGGCCGCAACCAGGCGCTCAAGGACTACGTCGTCTACCCGGCGCTGTCGGGGCCGCACTGGCGCACCACGATGAAGGCCAACGCCACCGCCAACCTGGCGCGCAACCTGTGGTCGTACGTGATCATCTTCTGCGGGCACTTCCCCGACGGGGCGATGCACTTCACCGAGGAGGAGCTCGAGGACGAGACGCGCGCCGAGTGGTACCTGCGCCAGATCCTGGGCGCGGCCAACTTCGAGGGCGGCCCGCTGCTGCACATCCTGTCGGGCAACCTCGGCTTCCAGATCGAGCACCACCTCTTCCCTGACCTGCCCAGCAACCGGTACGCCGAGATCTCCGAGCGGGTGCGGGCGCTGTGCGACAAGTACGACCTGCCGTACACGGTGGGGCCGTTGCACCGGCAGTACGGCCAGGCGCTGCGCACGATCATGAAGCTCTCGCTGCCCAACCGGTTCACCTCCTCCGACTCCCCGCCGCAGCCGCCGGACCGTCCCGCCGCCGCCGAGGCGCCGCCGGTCGACAAGGGCCGCAAGTCCGACGCCGAGCTGCCGCCGCGCCGCTCCGAGCTCGGCGGGTGGTCGCGCTCGGGCACCGGGCGGGCCTCGTGATCCGCGGGCTGTCCCGCGACGTCGACGCGCGTACGGCGCCCTTCGCGTGGGAGCCCGACGAGCAGGGTCGACCCGTGCTCGTGGGGTCGCGGGTCACCCAGTGCGCGCTGAGCCGGATCTGCGGCGCCTGCGCGGCCTCGTTGGGGCGTCCGGTGGCGTTCGTGGGGGACACCGACGAGGTCGCCCGCAACGCCTTCCACGCCCCACCGCTGCACGAGGAGTGCGCGCGGGGGCTCGCCGCCGACTCGCCGGAGCTGCAGGTGGTCCTGACCGCGGGCTTCGAGTTCGTACGGCCGGTCGCGGGCGCTGACGACCGGCGACCGACGTTCCAGCCCAACTCGCTGCTCTGAGGGTCGTGGCCTGAGTCGTGGCCTGGGTCGTGGTCCCGGTCGTGGCCCCTGGCCGCGCTCTGGCGCGTCCTCAGGCACACGACCCGGACCACGACCCGGACCACGACCCGGACCACGACCCGGCTCAGCGCTCGGGCCGCACCAGGACCTCGTACCGGACACCGGTCGGGGCGCGGAACCGCCCGACCCGCTCGAAGCCGAGTGACCGCACCACCCGCAGTGCGCGCTCGTTGAAGCCCGCCACCGTCATCCGGTACGCCGTCGGGGCGAACCGCGAGCGGCCGTACGTCAGGCCGGCGCGGATCGCCTCGCGGCCGAGGCCCTGCCCGACCAGGTCGGGGTGCAGCCCGCCGCCGGTGTCGAGCGCCGTGTCGTCGTACGCCCAGCCCGGCACCCGCCCGTCGGGGCCGAACGAGCGGAAGCCGATGAGCCGTCCGCCTGCGGTCAGCGCGTGGAACCCCGACGCGGGGTCGGCGAGCTCGTCGGGGTCGGCGTCGGTCATGTCGTAGCAGTCGTACGGCGCCGGGTAGCGCCAGGTGCACACCTCGACCGCCTGGTCGCGGGTGAGCGGGGCCAGGGCCAGCGGACCGAGCGCCGTCACTCCACCAGGCCCAGCGCCGCGTCGACGATCGCCGCCACGTCGAGGCCGTGCAGCCGGTAGGCGTCGGCGAGACCGGAGGACTGCCCGAACTCCTCGACGCCCAGGCAGCGGATCCGGTCGCCGCGTGCGCCGGCGAGGAACGACAGCGTGTGCGGGTGCCCGTCGAGCACGGTCACCAGCGGCGCCGGGGCCGAGGCGGGCAGCAGCTCGGCGAGGACGTCGCCGCCGGTGCCGCCGCCACGGCGGCCGCGCTGCTGGAAGGAGCGGAAGACCAGGTCGGGGCTGGTCAGGCAGACCACGCCGGCGCGCACGCCCTGCCCGCGCAGGCTCTCGGCCGCGGCCACCACCTCGGGCATGATCGCGCCGACGCCGACCAGCGTCACCTGCTCCTCGGTTGGCGCGTGCTCGGCGGGCAGCCGGTAGCCGCCGGCGACCGCCTGGCGGCGGCGGCGCTCGACCAGCGCCGGGTCGTCGGGCAGCTCGGCCAGCGTCGGGTCGAGGGGGCGCGTGGAGAGCCGGAAGTACGACGACGTGCCACCGGGCACCCCGACCGAGTCCATCGCGGCCAGGAAGCACCACTCCAGGTCCTGCGCGAAGGCCGGCTCCCAGGCGGTGCAGCCCGGCTGCTCCAGCCCGATCGACGGGGTGGTGATCGACTGGTGCGCGCCGCCCTCGGGGGCGAGCGTGACGCCCGAGGGGGTGCCGACCAGGATCGACTGACCGCCGGAGTAGATGCCGTAGGACCACGGCTCGAGCGCGCGCGAGACGAACGGGTCGTAGATGGTGGCGATCGGGATCAGCCGCTCGCCCCAGCGCGACCAGGTCGCGCCCAGCTCGCCGAGCAGCGAGACCAGGTTGACCTCGGCGATGCCGAGCTCGATGTGCTGGCCGTCCTGGTGCTCCGACCAGCGCAGCAGCCGCTCGGTGTCGTCGGCGAACCAGTCGCGGCGGTCCTCCACCGACCACACGCCGGCCTTGTTGATCCAGCCGCCGAGGTTGGTCGAGGAGGCCACGTCGGGGCTGCAGGTGACCACGCGCGCGGCCACCGCGGGGGCGTCGCGGTGCAGGTCGGCCAGCAGTCGGCCCAGGGCCGCCTGGGTCGAGACCGGTCGCTTGTGGGCGTGGCCCAGCGCGACCGGCACCGGGAGCGGGGTCGTCGGCGGCTGCGGCGTACGACGCAGGGCCGCGGCGCGCTGCTCGCACAGGTCGGCGGCGGCGCTGCCGGCCTCGAAGCGCGACCACGGCGCCGACCGGTCGCCGCCGGTCCGCTCGGCCAGGGCGTCCATCTGGTCGGCGGTGAGCAGCGCGGAGTGGTTGTTGGGGTGGCCCTCGGTGGGCAGCCCGCGGCCCTTGATCGTGTAGGCGAACACGACCGTGGGGCGCTGGTCGTCGACGTCGGCGAAGGTGTCGACCAGCAGGCCGAGGTCGTGGCCGCCGAGGTCGCGCACCAGCTCGGCGAGGTCGTCGGCGTCGAGCGCGTCGACCAGCTCGCGCAGCGCGGCCGACGGCGACCAGGCCTCCGAGTCGGCCAGCAGCCGCCCGGCGATCTCGTCGGTGCCGGCGCGCAGCATCCGCTGGTACTCCTCGTTGGGCATCTGCTCCAGGCGCGTGCGCAGCTCGGCGCCGCCGGGGCGCTCGAAGAGCTCGCTGATGCGGCGGCCCCACTTGATGGTGACGACCTGCCAGCCGGCGGCCTCGAACATGCCGGCCAGCCGCGCGATCTGCAGCTCGGGCACCACCCGGTCCAGCGACTGCCGGTTGACGTCGACGACCCACAGCACCTCGCCGAGGCGGGCCACCGCGGGGTCGGCCACGGCCTCCCAGATCGCGCCCTCGTCGAGCTCGGCGTCGCCGAGCAGGCTGACGAAGCGACCGGCCGGGGGAGCGTCGGCGAAGCGCGAGGCGACGTAGCGGTGCGACATCGCCGCCCACAGCGCCGCGGTCGCGCCGATGCCGACCGAGCCGGTGGAGAAGTCGACGGTGTCGGGGTCCTTGAGCCGCGAGGGGTAGGACTGCAGCCCGCCCTTGGCGCGCAGCGTCGGCAGGTAGGCCTCGTCGAGGTCGCCGAGCAGGTAGTTCAGCGCGTGCAGCACCGGCGAGGCGTGCGGCTTGACCGACACCCGGTCGTCGCGCTCGAGCTCGGCGAACCACAGCGCCACCATGATGTCGACCATCGAGGCCGACGAGGCCTGGTGGCCGCCGACCTTGACCCCGCTGTCGTTGGGACGCCCCGCGTTGGCGGCGTCGACGATCGAGGTGGCCAGCCACAGCACGCGGCGCGAGACCTCGCGGAGCAGGGCAGGGTCGGGCGTGGTCACTCGGACTCCTCCGGTGGGGGTGGTCAGACGCCGACGGTCTGGCGGGTCTGGTCGCTCGGGCGCCACTGTGCCACTGAGGGCGCCGTGGGGGTGCCCACCCCGACGGCGGCCAGCCCGGCGGTGAGGTCGTCGAGCAGGTCGAGCGGGTCCTCCAGCCCGACCGAGAGCCGTACGACGCCCGCGCCGGGTCGCGCGTGGGCGGCGACGGGGCGGTGGGTCAGCGCCGCGGGGTGCTGGACCAGCGAGTCGACGCCGCCCAGCGACACCGCGTGGGTGAACAGCGAGACCGACGAGGTGAGCCGGGCGGCGGCGTCGTACCCGCCGTGCAGGGTGATGGCGACCATCGCGCCGGGGCCGCGCATCTGGGTGCCGACGAGGCCCCGCGGGTCGTCGAGGCCGGGGTAGTGCACGGTCGCGACCTCGTCGCGGCCCTGGAGGAACTCGACGAGCCGACGGGCGCCGTCCTGCTGGGCGCGCACCCGCAGCGGCAGGGTGGCCAGGCCGCGGTGCAGCAGGTAGGCGCCGAGCGGGTGCAGGATGCCGCCGGTCACCGCGCGCACCTGGCGCAGCCCGTTGGCGGTCTCCTCGTCGCAGGCGATCACGCCGCCGACCACGTCGCCGTGGCCGCCGAGGTACTTGGTGGCGCTGTGCAGCGCCATCGCGGCGCCGTGGTCGAGCGGGTTCTGCAGCACCGGGGTGGCGAAGGTGTTGTCGACCAGCACCGGCACGTCGCCGGCGGCGGCCACGGCCGCGGCGATGTCGAGCAGCTCCAGCGTCGGGTTCGCGGGCGTCTCCACGACGACCAGGGCGGTGTCGGGGCGCACCGTGGCGGCGATCTGGGACTCGGTGCACCAGGAGACCTCGGTGCCCAGCAGGCCGGTGGAGAGCAGGTGGTCGGTGCCGCCGTACATCGGGCGGACCGCGACCACGTGGCGCTTGCCGGTCAGCATCGTGCGCGAGAGCACCGCGGCCGACATGGCGGCCATGCCGGAGGCGAAGGCGACCGCCGACTCGGCGTGCTCGAGGGTGGCCAGCGCGGTCTCGAAGCGGGCCACGGTCGGGTTCCACAGCCGCTGGTAGACGTGGCCGCCCTCGGTGGGGTGCCCTCCGGTGGCCATCGACTCGTAGGACTCGCCGCCGGTGTCGAGGTCGGGCAGCGGGTTGGTGGAGGAGAGGTCCAGCGGCAGCGCGTGCACGCCGAGGCTGGTCAGGTCGTCGCGGCCGCTGTGCACGGCGAGGGAGTCGAGGCGCATGCAGGGAGTCTCGCTGAGAAGTCACCGTACGAGCGCCCTCGCTGTCGAAGACGTAGCCTAAGGAGGCTTCGGTTGCAGAAGAAGCAGGACCACCCGCCTCCTGAGGAGCTCGCGTTGCCTGGATCACAACCCGCTGACCGGGGCGCCCCCGGCCTGGACTCCCTCGACCTCGACATCCTGCGCGCGCTGGGCGCCGACGGACGGCTGACCAACAAGGCGCTCGCCTCGCGGCTGGGGGTGGCCGAGTCGACCTGTGCCTACCGGGTGCGCTCGTTGCGCGACCGCGGCGTCATCGTCGGCACCAGCGTGCAGGTCGACGTCGCCTCGCTGGGCTTCCCGCTGCAGGCGGTCATCAAGGTGCGCCTGGGCAGCCACGACCAGCAGCACGTCACGACGCTGTACGACGCCCTGGTCGAGGCGCCGGGCGTCCTGCAGGCGCTGCACGTGGCCGGCGAGGACGACTTCCACCTGCTGGTCGCCGTCGCCGACCCCGAGGCGCTGCGCGACCTGGTGCTCGAGCACGTCACCGTGCACCCGGTGGTGCGCTCGACCGAGACCCAGCTGGTCTTCGAGCGGCGCAAGGGCCGCGGCGTGCTCTGACCGGCGAGGCTCAGTCGGCCGACGACGTACGCCCGGCGAGCCAGTCGTGCAGCGCCGGCCCGTCGACCTCGACGCGCTCCATCTCCTCGCCGCCGTCGCAGGTCAGCAGCGCCACGGTGGTGCGCTCGGGGGTGGAGACGACCACCTGCCAGTGCCCGCCGCGGCGGGCCCACTCCTCCAGCGGGGCCTGCGGTGACGGGTCGGGCGCCATCAGGACCCCGTCAGAACCCGGTGGTGCACCACGGCGTCGGTCCGCCGTCGGCCATCGCCGCGAAGGTGCCGGCCGCGGCGCCGGTGACCCGGCCGACGGCGGCCAGCGGTGCCACGTCGACGTCGCCGAGGTAGAGGTGGCCCAGGGTCTCGGCGGAGAGCCGCACGTCGGCCGCGTCGTCGGTGCGCCGCACGGTCGCGGCGCCAGCGCTGGTGGTGACCCGCCAGCGCCCGGCGGTGTGGCCGAGGTCGTCGTCGACCTCGAGCACCACGTCTCCGTCGGCGCTCCACGGGCGGGCCTCCAGGGCCACCGGGAGGTCGAGCACCCGCACCCACAGCGTGTCGTGCAGGGCCGTGGTCGTCACGACCCGCGGGTCGACGAGCGCGACCTCCAGGACGTCGAGCAGCGGGCTGCGGCCCCAGCGGACCTTCTCGACGAGGTCGATGTCGGCGACGAAGCGCCACAGCCGCAGGTACGCCGTCGTGGTGTCGGCGGCCAGGTCGACCAGCTCGACCGCAGCGTCCTTGCGGTGGTCGCCGTTGTGCTTGAAGAGGGCGTAGCCGTCGACGGCGCCGGCGGGGTCGAGGTGCAGCACCGCGCGCAGCATCTTGTCGGGAGCACCCTTGTCCCAGTCGTACTCGCCGGTCAGGAACATCTCGTAGAACGAGGGCCGGCTGACCGCGCCGCGGGTGCGCCCGAGGTGGCGCTCGAAGACCGCGCGCACGTGCGGCCACGCCTCGGTCGGCTCGGCCATCTCCAGGCTGCCGGGGTCGTCGAGGTCGCGCAGCCCGAAGCGGGGGCCCGTGTCGATCTCGACGCGGCGCCCGCGCACGGCGGGGCCGAAGCCGAAGCGGCCGTAGATGGAGCCCTCGGTCGCGGTCAACGCCGCCACCGGACGGCCCTGCGCGACCGCGTGGTCGAGGTCCTCGGTCATCAGCCGGCGCAGCAGGCCCTGGCGACGGTGGGTGGGGGCGACGGTGACGTCGCTGATCATGTGCAGCCCGAGCGTGCGGCCGCCGCCGACGTTGAGCTCGCCGGCCCAGCTGGCGAAGGTGCCGACCGGCAGCGTGCCGTCGGCGACCCGGGCGGTGGGCCAGGCGCCGCGCACCACCGCCCCGTCGCGCCCCGCGTGCTTGCGCCAGCGGTCGAACTCGGCCTGGTCGTTGCGGCCGTCGTGGAAGCCGCGGGCCAGGCCCTCCAACCAGCCCCGCAGCAGCGCGGCGTCGGCGCCCTCGTCGCCGGGCTCGAGGGTGCGGAAGGTCAGGTCGGCGTACGGCTCACTCACCCCGACACCCTAGGAGCAGCCCCACCCACCCCTCCACGCGATATCCCGCCGAGCCGGCTCTTTCGAACCGGCCGGGTCGCGGCGGCGGCCTAGGGTGGGCGCATGGCGAAGGCGAGCGCGGCCGAGGTGCAGGCGGGCGGGCGCGCGGTGCGCGTCTCGAGCCCCGACCGGGTGATCTACGAGGCGACCCGGCACACGCCCGAGGTGACCAAGCTGATGGTCGCCGAGTACGTCGCCTCGGTCGAGGACGGGCTGATGCGTGCGCTCCGGGACCGCCCGACCGCCCTGGAGCGCTGGCCCTCGGGGGTGCGCGAGGGGATGCGCCTGGCGACCGGCCCGCAGGACTCCAAGGCCGACGCGTTCTACCAGAAGCGGGTGCCCAGGGGGGCGCCCGACTACCTGGAGACCGCGACCGTCACCTTCCCCTCCGGTCGCACCGCCGACGAGATCTGCCCGACCGAGATCGCGGTGCCGGTGTGGGCCGCCCACATGGGCACCCTGACCTTCCACCCCTGGCCCGTGCGCCGCACCGACGACCCGGCCAGCCTCGACCACCCCGACGAGCTGCGCATCGACCTCGACCCGCAGCCCGGCACCACCTTCGCCGACGCGGTGCGGGTGGCCGGCGTGGCCCGTGAGCTGCTCGCCGAGCTCGGGCTGACGGCGTACGCGAAGACGTCGGGCAACCGCGGCGTGCACGTCTACGTGCGGATCGAGCCGCGCTGGGAGTTCACCGACGTGCGGCACGCCGCGATCGGCTTCGGCCGGGCGCTGGAGCGCCGCGACGACCAGGTGACCACGGCGTGGTGGAAGGAGGAGCGGGGGGAGCGGATCTTCGTCGACTACAACCAGAACTGCCGCGACCGCACCATCGCCTCGGCGTACTCGCTGCGCCCGCTGCCCGGCGCCCCGGTCTCCACCCCGCTGGCGTGGGCCGACCTGGCGCAGGTCGACGACCCGCGCGGCCTGAACCTCTTCACCGTGCCCGAGCGGCTCGCCGACAGCGGTGACCCGTGGGCCGGCATCGACGACGAGGCGTTCTCGATCCAGCCGCTGCTCGACCTCTACGAGGAGCTGCCCGGGGGCGAGATGCCCTACCCGCCGGACCACCCGAAGATGCCGGGGGAGCCGCCGCGCGTGCAGCCGAGCAAGAAGGTGGCCGAGCACTGGGACGCCGAGGGCAACCGCGTCGAGGACTGAACCGCTCGAGGGCCGAAATCGAGAGGGCCCGCCCGGCGGAGTCTCAGCTGCACCGGACGGGCTCCCGTCTCTGCGTCCGAGTCTCCCCCCGGATTCTCGGACGCGATGGTCGGTCGGGGTGAGTCCGCGTTCCCCCCAGAATCGCGGCGTACCCCCCGGTCCGACCGGGGAGGTCGCCCCCCGGCGACCTCGTGCCCCAACACTAGGAGGAGATCCGCCGGAGTGGGTGCACGCGTCATCCACAATCGGTCCAGGGTTTGGTAACACCGAGGGGCCCCGCGGGTGAGGGGAGCCGCTGGTACTTTGCGCGCATGATGGTCTCGCACTCCTCCCGGGTGCTGTTCGTGCACGTGCAGAAGACCGGTGGGATCACCATCGACCGGATGCTGCAGGAGGCGCTGCCCGACTTCGAGTTCCTGCCCGGGCTGGGGGGTGGGCGCCACGCCCGGCTGGGCCCGGCGCTGCGCACCTACCCCGAGCTGTCGGAGTACTTCATCTTCGGGTTCGTCCGCAATCCGTGGGCCCGTCTCTACTCGTGGTGGGCGATGATCAAGCGCGCCGAGGCCGACGCTGCCGCCGGGGTCGAGAAGGCCGCCAACCAGATGGACCACAACCGGCTGTGGAAGCGGGTGCTCGCGACCTGCCCCGACTTCGAGGCGTTCGTGCTGCGCGGCACCCAGGAGCAGCGCGAGCTGCAGCGCACCCAGATCAGCTACCTGCGCGCCAAGCAGCGCGAGGCCGACTTCATCGGCCGCCAGGAGCGCTTCGACGCCGACCTCCACGAGGTCTTCGACCGGCTCGGCCTGGCCTGGCCCGGCACCACCGTGCACGCCAACACCGGCCCCAACGCCGACTACCGCCAGCACTACTCCGAGGAGATGCGCGACCGGGTCGCCGAGGTGTTCGCCGCCGACCTCCAGCGCTTCGGCTACGAGTTCTAGGCGCCGCTGATCCCCTCGGGCCCGCCGGCCTGCTCCTCGAAGGTCTCGTGCTCGAGCAGGTGCAGGACCGGCACGCCCAGCTTGCGCCGGGCCTGCGAGGTCCAGTCGAGGTGGAAGAACTCGGCGACCACGTGGGGCCGGGTCAGCACGATGGCCTCGCGGCCGTCGACGGCAGCGACCTCGGCGGCCAGCGCGTCGACCGGCGGCTCGGTGATGATGCGCCCGGTCGCCTCGGCGTGCGCGTGGCGCAGGTGCTCGAGGGTCGTGTGCAGCTCGGCCTGCGAGCGCTCGAGGCAGTCCTTGCGCACCGCGTCGAGGTCGATCTCCGACATCGTCATCGCCGGCGAGGCCAGCATCTCCCCGCCCGACAGCGAGCCCATGGCGGCCTCGACACGCGCGGCGGCGTCCTCGAGGGGCAGCAGCACGTGGTACCGGACCCGCTCGCCCTCCTCGGCCAGCTCGGCGTGCAGCGAGCGCACCTGGACGGCGTCGGAGGCGCTCAGCGCCTTCTCGATCAGCAGTACGACGTCGTAGTCGGCCATGGGCCCATCCTAGTCCCGCCGGGGGCCCGGCGGGGGGAGCCTCAGCCCCGGCCGAGGACCTCGCCGAGGTCGTAGCCCACGACCTGGTCGAGCTGCTCGTAGCCGCAGGAGGCCGGGTCGCGGTCGTCGCGCCAGCGCTTGAAGTGGGCGGTGTGGCGGAAGCGGCGACCCTCCATGTGGTCGTACTTGACCTCGATCACCCGCTCGGGGCGCAGCGGCACGAACGAGAGGTCCTTGCCGGCGCTCCACCGGCTCTGGGTGCCCGGCACCCGGTCGGGGTTGGCGATCGCGCCCTCGTGCCAGCGCGCCCACGGGTGCTCCTCGATCGGGCAGGCGAGCGGCGAGAGCTCCTCCCACAGCTCGGCGCGTCGCTTCTCGGTGAAGCTGGCGCTCACCCCGATGTGCTGCAGCACCGGGCCGTCGTCGCCCTCGGTCCACAGCCCCAGCAGGAGGCTGCCCAGCAGCGGCCGCTCGGGGGTGGAGGTCTTGTGCTCGCGCATCCCGGCCAGCACCACGTCGGCGGTGCGCTCGTGCTTGATCTTCAGCATCGTGCGCGCGTTCTCGGCGTACGCCGCGTCGAGCGGCTTGGCCACCACGCCGTCCAGCCCGGCGCCCTCGAACTGCTCCAGCCACTGCTCGGCCACCGCCGGGTCGGTGGTGGTGCGGGTCAGGTGGCACGGCCCGCCCGCGCCGGGGTCGGAGAGGTGCCCCAGCGCCTCCTCGAGGGCGGCGCGGCGCTCGGCGAAGGGCCGGTCGACGTACGACTCGTCGCCCAGGGCGAGCAGGTCGAAGGCCACGAACCCCGCCGGGGTCTTCTCGGAGAGCATGTCGACGCGCGAGGCGGCGGGGTGGATGCGCTCCTGCAGCACCTCGAACTCCAGGCGCTGGCCGCCGTCGGGGGTGGGCAGCGCGACGAACACCTCGCCGTCGAGCACGCAGCGCTCGGGCAGCTGCTCGCGCGCGGCGACCACGAGCTCGGGGAAGTAGCGGGTCAGCGGCTTGGTGTTGCGGCTGGTCAGCTCGACCTCGTCGCCGTCCTTGAAGACCAGGCAGCGGAAGCCGTCCCACTTCGGCTCGAAGGACAGCCCGCCGTGCTTGGCGGGATCGGGCACGCCCTTGACGGACTTGGCGAGCATCGGCCGCACCGGCGGCATCACGGGCAGGTCCACGCCCCGACCATAGACCCGCGCGCCCCCACCCCCGGGGCGTCGCGTCGTCCGCCCTGCCCGACCCCGGTGGCTGGTGCGGTCGTGGCGGGGTCAGTGGTGGCACGCCCACGCCCTCGTGGGGCAACGCAGTGAGGAGACGATGTGGCTCACCGGACGGCACGTGGTGCACGCGTCCCGGTGGGGGAGCGCCAGCTGCGATCGCAGCAGTGTGGTGCGGGTGGACCCGCGGGGCCGGGCCGTGGTGCTGGTGCTGGACGCGCCGGCGCAGCGGCGTCCGTGCCCGCGGCCGTGGCGGTCGCGGGGCCGTCGTCCGGCACCCGACGTCATCCGGTTCGCCTGTGCCGACACCGGGCACCGCGCCGAGGATCTCGCCAGGTGGATCGAGGTCGAGCTGCTCGGCTCCCCGAGACGCCGAGGCGACCGCTCCCGTCGACGATCAGGGCCTTAGGGTGGTGGCCGCATTCCCCGGTTGGTCTGCCGGCAGGGCCCGCCTGACTTTGAATCAGGACTAGCGACGTAGGTTCGACTCCTACCCGGGGAGCCACGCACCCAGGACGACGAGCAGGTCAGGCTCCGCGCTCAGGGACGGTCCGCTGGACCGGACGACGTCGCGCCGGTGCTCGTACGGCAAAGACCCCACGGTGCGCGCTGTCCGCCTCTACGGTGGACGTCCGCCCCCGAACGAACGGTCGCCCATGGTTCTGCCCGCTGTGTCCTCCTGGCGCCTCGGTGCGCTGCTCACCTGCCTGGTCGTGGCGGTCTCGGCGCTGCAGGTCCCCGCCGCGCACGCCACCCAGGACCCGGTGGTCCGGGGCCGGTTCCTGGCGCACAGCTCCTCGGGAGTGGCGTTGTGCGTGATGGACTGCCTGCAGCCCGGTCACCCGATGCCGTTGGGGTTGTGGGACGACCCGGGCTACTACGAGATGGAGGTGCGCTCGCGCACCGGCCGGTTCTCCTCCCCGACCGGGGTGGCTCCGGGCACCTACCGCCTGTACTACAACGGCTACCCGTACACCAACGAGGGCGGGTACGGGTACCTGAGGTTGCGCGAGGACGGCTTCTACGAGCACACCGACTCCTTCGAGGAGGCGGTCGTGGTCACTGTCGAGGAGGGCGAGGAGGACGTGGACCTGGGGGTCTTCGACACCCAGTACGCGGGCCCGGCCAGCGCGACGGTGAACAGCACGGGTCCGACGCGGGCGAAGGGCTACGGCGGCGAGATGCGTGAGGCGTCGGTGCGGATGGTGGCCAAGGAGCTGCCGCAGGGCAGCAGGGTCGTGATCAAGTCCTACGGCTGCGGGGAGCGGCAGACCGTCACGCGGTACGCCGTCGAGGGGTCCACGAAGTTCACGTGGCGCGACAAGCGGGCCTACCGGCACTACGGCAAGTCCATCCGGCTGGTGGCGACGATCAAGTTCGCGGACGGCAGGAAGCGGGTCGCGTACAGGACCACCCGGTCGGTGAAGTCGTTCGGCTGGTCCTGCTGACGTCCCCTTCAGCCCCGCGAGATCACCGCGTGCGTGCCGGTGGCTCGGGCGATGACCCGGCCGGCCTGGGTGATCTCGCCCTGGGTGGTGCAGATGCGGCCGCCCAGGCTCGTGCAGGTCGCGGTGCACACCAGCGGCTGCCCGGCCACCCCGGCCTTGAGGAACTGCGCGTTGAGCTGCACGTGCGGGGCGACCATGCCCTCGGGCCCGGCGGCGTGGACCGCCCAGCCGGTGGCGCTGTCGAGCAGCGCGCTGAGGTAGCCGCCGTGCAGGATGCCGCCGCCGTTGAGGTGCTCGGGGCCGGGGTCGGCCTCGACGACCGCGCCGTCGGCGTCGGCGCGCACCACCCGGAAGCCGAGGTGGGCTGAGAACGGTCCGGGGTCCCCGACGGCAGTCATGGGCACACCGTAGGTGACCGTCGGCACCGCCGGCCGACCCCGTCCGGGCCCGCCTGCGGCCCGGTGTGGGGCGGCGACGTAGGTTCGTGCCCTGCCCGGGGACCGGACCGCCGTGTCCGGCCCCCACCCAGCCCCCGATGTGGAGAAGCCCGTGCTCCGACGCTCTCGTCCCGTGGCCGCCCTGTGCGCCGTCGTCCTGCTGTCCGCCCTGACGGCCTGTGGCTCCGACCCGGAGGAGGGGACGGCCGACGAGGCCGGCTCGGCCACCGGCGAGCTGTCCGAGGTGAGCTTCACCGGCGAGGTGGGCGAGGGCCTCACCGCCGAGTGGAGCGCCGCCGTCGAGCAGCCGGAGGAGACCAGGGTGGAGACGCTGGTCGCCGGCGACGGCGAGGAGGTCGCCGAGGGCGACACGGTGACCGCCTACCTCTACGTCGGCAACGGCAGCACCCAGGAGGACGTGTTCAGCGACTACGACAACGGCGCGCCCGAGTCGATCCCCAACGACGAGCAGGTCGGCGAGGTCTTCCTCGAGATGATGGACGGCGCGACGTACGGCTCGCGGGTCGTGGCGGTGACCACCCCCACCGACCTCCTCGGTGAGTCCGCCGAGAGCAACTCGCTCGGCCTCGGGCTCGACGACAGCGTCGTGGTCGTGATGGACCTGGTGGAGAAGCAGGAGACCTCCCCGACCCCCTCGAGCGACGAGGCCGAGGACGCCTCGCCCGACAGCCAGCCCACCGTCGAGAGCAAGGGCGGCGACCCCGTCGGCCTCGACTTCTCCGGCCTCGAGGAGCCCGCGCTCGACGCTCCCGTGCAGCGCCTGGTGATCGAGGAGGGCGACGGCGAGCCGGTGACGGCCTCCGACACCGTGACCGTCGACTACCTCGGTGCGGTCTACGACGCGGACGCCCCCTTCGACGAGAGCTACTCGCGCGGCGAGCCGCTGGTCTCCCCGCTCAGCGGCCTGATCCCCGGCTGGAGCATCGGTCTCGACGGCGTGCCGGTCGGCAGCCGGGTGCTGCTGCAGATCCCGCCGGCCTACGGCTACGGCACCCAGGGCAGCCCGCCGAACATCCCCGGCAACGCCACCTTGTGGTTCCTCATCGACGTGGTCGCCGCGGAGTAGCCCCCGCCGATGAGCCGCGTCGAGCGCTGGGAGCGCCGCTCCGAGGTGCCGCTGATCCTGCTGGCGCTGGCCTTCCTGGTCGCCTACGCCTGGCCGGTGCTCGACCCGGGCCTCGACGCCGACGTGGCCACCGTCCTGGGCGTGGTCTCCTACGCCGTGTGGGTCGCCTTCGCGATCGACCTCGGCGTGCGCCTGGTGCTGGCCGACGACGCCCGCGCCTACGCGCTGCGCCACTGGTACGACGTCGCGCTGGTCGCCCTGCCGCTGCTCCGCCCGCTGCGGCTGCTGCGCCTGCTCACCCTGGTGCGGATGCTCGACCGCTCCGCGGCCTCCTCGCTGGCCGGGCGGGTGCTCGTCTACGTGTCGGGCGCCTCGGCCCTCGCGGTCGGGCTCGGGGCCCTGGCCGCGCTCGACGCCGAGCGCTACGCGGCCGGCGCCAACCTGACGTCGTACGGCGACTCGCTGTGGTGGGCGGCCACCACGGTGACCACCGTCGGCTACGGCGACCACTACCCGGTCACCACCGAGGGCCGGTTCGTGGCGGTGGCGCTGATGCTGGTGGGCATCGGGCTCGTCGGTGCGGTGACCGCCTCGGTGGCCACCTGGATCCTCGGCCACGTCGCCGAGGACCGCGTTGGCTGAGCCGGGTTCACCTCCGGGCTCTACAGTGAGCCCGCTCCCCCCTGCGCTGATCCATCCTGATTCGGAGATTCCGTGGCCGACCCCGTCCTGCACGACCTGACCGTGATCGTCCTCGCCGCCGGCGGCGGGACGCGGATGCGCTCGAAGACCGCGAAGGTGCTGCACCCCATCGGCGGGCGCTCCATGGTCGGCCACGTGCTGGTGGCGGTGCGCGGGTGCGCGCCGCGCCGCGTCGTCGCGGTCATCGGCCACCAGCGCGAGCAGGTCGGCGCCCACATCGCCGAGCTGGTGCCCGAGGCGCTGCTGGCGGTGCAGGAGGAGCAGGCCGGCACCGGCCACGCCGTCCGGGTCGCGGTCGAGGCCGCCGGGGCGCGCGAGGGCACGGTGCTCGTCGCGTACGGCGACACCCCGCTGCTGACCGCCGAGAGCCTGCGCGCCTTCGTCGCCGAGCACGAGGCCGCCCAGCGCGCGGTCAGCGTGCTGTCGGGCGTCGTGGACGACCCCTTCGGCTACGGCCGGGTGGTGCGCGACGAGGACGGCGAGGTGGTGGCGATCGTCGAGCAGAAGGACGCCACCCCCGACCAGCGCGAGATCCGCGAGATCAACTCGGGGATCATGGCCTTCGACGCCGCGTTCCTCCACGAGGCGCTGCCGCGGCTGAGCAACGACAACGCCAACGGCGAGTACTACCTCACCGACCTGCTGGGCCTGGCCCGCGACGCCGGGCTGACGGTGGGGGCGCACGCCATCGACGACGTGCGCCAGACCGAGGGCGCCAACGACCGCGCCCAGCTCGCCGAGCTCGGCCGCGAGCTCAACACCCGCATCGTGGAGCGCTGGATGCGCGAGGGCGTCACCGTCATGGACCCCGCCACCACCTGGATCGACGCCGACGTCGTGCTGGCCCCCGACGTGGTGCTGCTGCCCGGCACCCAGCTGCTCGGGGCGACCGTCGTGGGCGAGGACGCCGTGATCGGCCCCGACTCCACCCTCAAGGACTGCGAGATCGGGGTCGGCGCACGCATCGTGCGCGTCCACGCCGAGCTGGCCGTCGTGGGCGCCCACGCCGACGTCGGTCCCTTCTCCTACCTGCGCCCCGGCACCCGGCTGGGCGAGCGCGGCAAGATCGGCGGCTTCGTCGAGACCAAGAACGCCGAGATCGGCCCCGGCGCCAAGGTGCCGCACCTGTCGTACGTCGGCGACGCCGAGATCGGTGAGGGCACCAACATCGGTGCCGGCACGATCTTCGCCAACTACGACGGTGTGGCCAAGCACCGCACGACCGTGGGCCGGCACGCCCGCACCGGCTCCAACAACACCTTCGTGGCCCCGGTCAGCATCGGCGACGGCGCCAGCACCGGCGGCGGCACCGTGGTGCGCGGGGACGTGCCGGCGGGTGCGCTGGCGGTCAGCGCGGGCCCGATGCGGGTCATCGCCGACTGGGCGCAGCAGCGTCGCGCCGGCACCGCCCAGGCCGACGCGGCGGCTCGCGCGCAGGGCTCCGGGCCCGCCTAGGCAAAACCTGCGCGTCGCGTCGGTCACACGTGGCCGTGGAGGCGGGCGTCGGGTTTCGCGGCGAGCCGTCCGGGGGGCAGACTGTCGGGCGCACCCCACCAAGTCGGCGTCCCAGGAGCTGCTCGTGACCGGATACAAGAAGACCACCGAGAAGAACCTGATGGTCTTCACCGGCCGGGCCCACCCCGAGCTGGCCGAGTCGGTCGCCGAGATCCTCGAGACCGAGCTGGTGCCGACCTCGGCCTACGAGTTCGCCAACTCCGAGATCTACGTGCGCTACGAGGAGTCGGTGCGCGGCTGCGACGCCTTCGTGCTGCAGAGCCACACCGCTCCGATCAACGAGTGGATCATGGAGCACCTGATCATGGTCGACGCGCTCAAGCGCGCCAGCGCCAAGCGCATCACCGTGGTCATGCCGTTCTACGGCTACGCCCGCCAGGACAAGAAGCACCGCGGCCGCGAGCCGATCTCGGCGCGCCTGATGGCCGACCTCTTCAAGACCGCCGGGGCCGACCGCCTGATCGCCGTCGACCTGCACGCCGACCAGATCCAGGGCTACTTCGACGGCCCCGTCGACCACCTGATGGCGCTGCCGATCCTCACCGACTACGTCCTCAGCAAGTACGGCGACCAGCCGCTGGCCGTCGTCTCCCCGGACGCCGGTCGCATCAAGGTCGCCGAGCGCTGGTCGGCCAAGCTCGGTGGCGTGCCGCTGGCCTTCATCCACAAGACCCGGCGCACCGACCGGCCCAACGAGACCGTCGCCAACCGCGTGGTGGGTGAGGTCGCGGGCAAGATCTGCGTCCTCACCGACGACATGATCGACACCGGCGGCACCATCGTGAAGGCGGCCGAGGCTCTGATGGCCGACGGCGCCGCGGGCGTGGTCATCGCCGCCACCCACGCGATCCTCTCCGACCCCGCCGTCGACCGGCTCAAGAACAGCCCGGCCGTCGAGGTCATCGTCACCGACACCCTGCCGATCTCGCCGGACCGCCAGTTCGACAAGCTCACGGTCCTCTCGATCGCCCCGCTGGTCGCCCGCGCGATCCGCGAGGTCTTCGAGGACGGCTCGGTCACCTCGATGTTCGACGGTCACGCCTGATCGCTGACCCGGCGCGTACTTCGCACTGACCCGGCGCGTACTTCGCACTGACCCGGCGTGGACCTGCACCTGCAGGTTCGGGCCGGGTCAGTGCGATATCTGGGCCGGGTCAGTGCGACATCTGAGCCGGGTCAGCGCGAGATTCGGGACGGGTCAGCGGAGGTCGTCGAGCTGGTCGTTCCACAGGCGGGCGAGCACGCTGGGCACCGACCCCGAGGCCAGGCTGTCGGCCAAGCGCTGGCGCTGCGCGGGGGCCAGCTCGAGGGCGGGGAAGGCGTTGCGGCCCACCACCAGCGAGAACCCCTGGCCCCGGCGCTCGCAGATGGCGGGGGAGTCGGCCAGGTAGGCGTCGACGTACGTCGTGCACAGGTCGACGCGCTCGGGGTCCCACAGGCCCAGGGCGGTGGCCTCGAAGACCCGGTTGGAGACGTCGGGGGCGCTCATCGCGGCCCAGGCCGCCGCCTTGGCCTCGGGCGTGGGGCGGGCGGCGAGCGCGCGGGCGGCGCCCAGCTCGCCGGCGAAGGTCTGGTCGCGCTGCCGCTCGGCCTCGACGGCGTCGGCGTCCAGGGTCCCGAGGGCCGCGAGGCGTGCCACGGTCGACCAGCGCAGCCCCGGGTCGAGGTCGACGCCCTCGCCGGTGCGCCCGGTCTCGAGCCAGGCCAGCAGCGCGTCGGCGTCACGGCTGGTGGCGGCCAGGCCACGGGTCAGGGCGATCGCGACCTGGTCGTCGGTGGTGGCGCCCAGCGCCGCGCGGCAGGCCGCCGCGACCCGGTCGACGAGGGTGGCGGCGTCGGCGGCCGGGGTGGAGCGGGTCAGCACCGGCCCGAGGGTGCGGCCGAGCACGGCGGAGACCAGGGCGGGCCGGGGCTCGCCGGGCAGGTGCCGCTCGACGAGGTCGAGGAAGCCGTCGACCGACAGCGCGCCGGTGCGCACCTCGTCGAAGGCGTGCGCCCAGAGCACCGTGCGGGTCAGGTCGTCGGTGACCCCGCCGAGGTGCTGGGCCACCACCTGCGCCGACTGCTCGTCGAGCCGCAGGCGCGCGAAGGTCTCGCCCTGGCTGTTGGGCACCACCGCCAGCCCGGCCCACTCCGGCAGCGCCACCTCCTGCTCGTCGAGGTCGACGAGCCGGGTCCCGACCAGGGTGCCGTCGGCCGCCAGGGCGGTGACCGAGAAGCGGTGCGGCCGCACGCCCTCGCGGGCCAGCACCGGCACCCCGTCGTGGTCGCGACGCACCGCGACGGTGTCGAAGCCGGTGCGGCGCAGCCACACCTCGGCCCACCCGCGCACGTCGCGCGGCGAGGCCGCGTCGAGCGCCTCCACCAGGTCGTCGAGGGTGGCGTTGCCGAAGCGGTGGCGGGTCAGGTGCGCGTTGACCCCGGCCAGGAAGTCGTCGTCGCCCAGCCAGGTCACCAGCTGGCGCAGGCACGAGTTGCCCTTCGCGTAGGAGATGGAGTCGAAGTTGGTGAAGGCCGCGTCGACGTCGGGCACGTCCTCCGGCGCGGGGGCGACCGGGTGGGTCGAGCGGCGCTCGTCGGCGACGTACGCCGCGGGCTTGCGCGTCGACTCGTGCACCACGAGCGTGCCCGGGAAGCCGGCCCCGTCGGCCGCGACCCGGTAGCCCATGTAGTCGGCGAAGCTCTCGTTGAGCCAGGTGTCCTCCCACCAGCGCATCGTCACGAGGTTGCCGAACCACATGTGCGCCATCTCGTGGGCGATGACGGTGGCGCGCCGCGAGCGCTGGTCGTCGGTGACCCGCCCGCGCGGCAGCAGCTCGTCGCGGTAGGTCACGCAGCCCGGGGTCTCCATCGCGCCCCAGTTGTGGCCGGGGCCGAAGAGCTGGTCGTAGGAGTCGAAGGGGTAGGGCTCGTCGAAGAGCCGCGCGTAGTGGTCGTAGCAGTCGTTGGTCGTGCGCCGCAGCTCGTCGGCGTCGCGGTCGAGCTCGGCGGCCAGCGACGCGCGCGCGTGCCAGCCGAAGGGCAGCCCGGCGTGCTCCCAGGTCACCGAGTGCCAGGGCCCGGCGCAGACCACGAACAGCGAGGGGCACAGCCGCGGGGTGGTCGCGAAGGTCCAGCGCCCGGCCTCGGACGAGGTGACCCGTCCGTTGCCGATCACCTGCCAGCGCGGGTCGGCCGAGACCGCCACGGCCATCGTCGCCTTGATGTCGGGCTGGTCGAAGCACGCGAAGACCCGCTGGGCGATGTCGAGGGAGAGGTAGGCCGACACGTAGGTCTCGCCGTCGACCGGGTCGCTCATCCGGTGCATCCCGTCGCCGTCGCTGACGTAGGGCACCTGCGCCTCGACGCGCACCGCCACCGGCACCCCCACCGGCAGGTCGTCGAGCACGATCCGCCGCCCGTCGTACGCCGCCTCGACCGGCCGGCCGTCGACGCTGACGACGAGGTCGCGGGCGTCGGTGAGCTCCACGAAGGTGCGCGCGGCGCTGGTGGTGAAGCGCAGCGTGGTCGTGGAGCCGAAGCACTCGCCGGCGTGGTCGCGCAGGTCGATGTCGATGTCGTAGGAGACGTCGGTGACCTGGGCGGAGCGGGCACGGGCCTCGGCGAGGGTGAGCGACATGCGCCCACCCTAGGGAGGGGTGCCCGGGGTGCGGCGACGGCCCGCGCGACCAGCGGATTTTACGAAGACATGACGGTCGTCGGGGGGATGGCCCATGATGTCTAGACATTGGTTTGCCGGACGGTCCTGGCGAGCAGGAACCGGTCGGCTCCCTGCGTCGCTGAGGGGCCGTCCTGAGTCTCGAGGAGCCCCCCATGTCCGTCGCGCGCCACGCCGCGAACCGCGTCCCTCGCCCCCGGGTCGGCCGTGCCGCTCGCGCCGCCCTGGCCGTGGCCCTCGCCGGCGGACTCCTCTCCGCGGGCACCGCGCCCGCCTCGGCCGACGCCGAGCAGGTGCTGCAGCAGGTCGACGTGCAGCTGGCCCCCGACGGCACCCTCACCTCGGTCGCGTCCACGTCGGTGCGACGCGGCGAGGAGGGCGGTGAGGCGCTGGAGACGAGCCTCGACATTCAGGACGCGGCCGCCGAGCTGCCGGTGCGCATCCAGACCGCCTACCGCCTCGACGACGAGGCCGGCACCGACCTGGGCGAGATCGCCGGCCGCAGCGGCCGCGTGGTCATCGACCTGACGGTGCAGAACACCACCGTGCGGCCCGAGGAGGTCACCTACGACGCCGGCGGCGTGCAGCGCTCGCAGTTCGCGCTGGTGGGGGTGCCGATGACCGTGGTGGCCTCGGCCTCGCTGGGCGAGGACACCCTCTCCGAGGTCGTGACCGGCGCCGAGGGCGACGACGAGGCCACGAACGGCGTGCTGAGCCGCGGCGGGGCGGGGGAGTCGCGGGTGCAGTGGGCCACGATGCTCGCGCCGCCGCGGCTGGCGCCCAGCGCCACCTTCCGCCTGGTGCTCGACACCGACGACTTCGAGGTGCCGACCTTCGACATCGGCGTCCAGCCCGGCCTGGTCACCGACACGTCGCTGACGGGCCTGCTCGACGAGGCGTTCTCCGACGACGAGGGCGGCGCCATCGCCACCGAGACGCGCACCATCGAGGTCATCGGCGACGTCACCTCGGTGCTGACCCAGGCCGGTGCGGTGCTCACTGACATCGAGACCCGGCTCTCCGACTCGGCCGAGCGGCTGGGCGCCCGGACGATCGCCGACCTGCAGAGCAGCTCGGCCGGCGTCAGCGAGCAGCTCGGCAGCCTGTCGGCCGACCTGACCCGTCTCGACGGCTCGCTGGGCGAGCAGCTGGGCGGCGTCGAGGACGACGCCGTGCAGGCGCTCTCCTCGAGCCTCACCGAGGTCAAGGACGTGCTCGGCGATCCCGACCGGATCAAGCCGCCGAAGCCGCAGGACGGCGCCGAGGGCTGCCGCGTCGACCTCGGCCGCAACCTGGCCGCCCCCACCGTCTACGGCCAGCTCGCCGCCGTCAGCAGCCGGCTGACCACCCTGTCCAACGCCAGCGGCTCCTGCCGCGCCGCCATCGCCGACGACCTGGCGCGCCAGATCGGCTCGGCCGAGGAGCTCGCCGACTGCACCGACGGGTCGACCTCCGCGGTCTGCGTGCTGGCCTCGGCGCGCGAGCGCCTGGTCGAGCAGGCCGACGTGCTCTCGCTCTTCGGCGCCGACCTCGCCGGGCGTCTCGACGCCGGCGCGGTCGACGACCTCGGCACCTCCATGGGCGCCGTCGTCGCCGAGCTGCGCTCGGTCGAGGAGGCCGCCGAGGAGATCATCGGCGGCAGCGGCCTGCCGGTCCGCCCCCTGGCCCTGCTGCTGGGGTCGCTGGTCGACTCCCTCGAGTCGCTCAAGACGCTCCTCCAGCCCGGTGCGGCGACAGGCCTGCAGGCCGCGTTCTCCGACATCCACACCATCGCCGGCACCCAGGCCCAGGCCATCGGCACCCCCGACGCCGAGGGCAGCATCGCCCAGCGGGCCGCGGCCCTGACCGCCGCGGTCTGCGCGATCCCGGGCCTGGCCGACGTCACCGACACCTCGCGCATCCCCGCCGACGTGCTCGAGCAGCTGCAGACCGGGCTGGTCAGCCGCATCGACGCCGCTCGTGGCGCGGCCGGCTGCGGTGGCGGCACCACGCTGGCCCAGCGCCTCGAGAGCGTGCGCAGCGCCTGGGTCTCGGTGCAGCAGACCTCCGCCGTCGAGGGCGACGGCTCGGTGGCCCGCGCGCTGGCCACCCTGCGCACCTCCGTCGACGGCGCCCTGGTCGAGCTCGACGAGGCGATCGACGACACCGTCGAGGTCGCCGACCTGCGCGGTCTGGTCGCCCGGGTCGCGGCGCTGGGCGCGCAGGCCGAGGTGCCTTCCTGCGACGAGATCACCGACCGCGACCCGGTGGGCGCGGTCGACGCCCTGCGCTTCGCCTACCAGCGGGTGGCCTGCAACCAGGCCGGGCTGGAGAAGGAGATCGACACCGCCTTCAAGGAGGCCCGCAAGGCCCTCGACAGCACCGGCGGCGAGATCGGCCGCAGCATCGTGGCCACCGACGGCGCCCGCGGCAAGGCCGACGAGCGCGTCGGCGAGCTCTTCGGCACCCTGAGCCAGGGCGCCGACCGGGCCGCCGAGCGCATCGTCGACCAGGGCGGTCGCCGCATCGAGCGCCAGCGCGACGACCTCGACCGCCAGGTCCGCCAGGCCGAGTCGCGCCTGGGCGGCGCCGTCGGTGACGCGCTGCGCACGATCGGCTCCAACATCGCCGCGGCCACCGGCGACCTGGGGGAGTCGGAGGCACGGCTGCAGGCCGACCTCCAGCGGGTCCTCGTCGACCTGGGCACCCGCGAGAGCGGCGGCACCGGCATCCTCGGCTCGCTGGCCACCGGGGCCGGGCAGACCGGTCTGGCCAACGACTCGGTGCAGCTGGCCAACGCCCGCGCCTCGGCGTTCGGCTCGGTGCGCGGCAAGGCCCTCGACGAGGTCTTCCTCCAGCAGGCCCAGACGATCCGGGCGCTGGAGCGCGAGCAGGAGTTCCGCGCCTTCGACGACGGTGTCGCCGAGGACGACTCCCTGCTCACCGTCTTCTCGTTCCACCTCGGACAGGGCTGAGCGGTGCGTCGACGTCTCACCGGCCCCCTGCCGGCCCTCGCGGCCGGCACGGCGCTGCTGCTCGGCGCCTGCTCGGGTGGCGGCGACGAGCCGGGCCCCGGGTCCGCGGAGGCCACCGGGTCGGCGGCGGGCTCGGCCGGGGTCCCGGCGTCGGTCGCGCTGACCACGGCCGACGGCGTCGGGGACGGTGACCCGCTGCGCGTGGGCGTCCTGCTGACGCTGCGCTCCGAGCCCGGCCAGGGCCAGGACGTCGTCGCCGCGGCCGAGGGCGCCACCGTCGCCGCGTACCGGCTGCGGCTGGGCGGTGGCGACGTCGAGCTCGAGGTCGTCGACGACGGCGGCACCGCCGCCGGGGCCGAGGCCGCCGTCGAGCAGCTGGTCGCCTCCGACGTCGCCGGCATCGTCGCCGCCACCCGCGGCGACCACCTCGACGAGGCCCTCGAGACCGCGACCTCGGCCGGCACCGCGGTGCTGCTGCCCTACGAGCGCGAGGCCGACCTGCCGGTCGGGGCCTTCGCCACCGGGCCCGACGCCGCGAGCGTCGACCGGGCGCTGCTCGAGGCGATGCAGGCCGACGGCCTGAGCCGCCCCTTCGTGCTCACCGCCGACGACGTCGAGCTCGACGTCGGCTCGGCGGACGCGGCAGGGGTCGGGGCGGACCTCGACGCCACGGTCGCGCGCGTCGCCGAGGCGTACGACGCCGGGCGCGTCGACAGCGTGCTGGTGGCCGCGGCGGCCAGCACCCAGGCCCGGGTGGTGGCCGCGCTCCAGGGCGCCGCGCCCGCGGCGCCGGTCGTGCTGTCGCCGGAGGCCCTGAGCCCGGCGTTCGCCGCCGGCCTCGCCGAGGCCTCCGGCACCACCGCCGGCGCCTACCTCACCGCCGGCACCGACGCCGGCGACGCGACCACCCTGTCCCAGGGTGCGCGCCCCGAGGGCGTCTCGGCCTTCTTCGCCGCGCTGCGCCTGGCTGCGGGCGACCCCGGCATCACCGACCTCTTCGGCGACGCGGCCTTCGCCCAGGTCGCCGCCGACGCCGACACCGCGAGCCACGACGCCGTCGTGGCCCTCGCGGCCGCCGCGCAGGCGGCCGGGTCGGTCGAGCCCGGCGACGTGCTGTCGGCGCTCAGCGGCCTCCAGGTCGGGCCCGACGACGGGCTCGCCGGGCCGGCGCTCGACTTCGCAGCGACCGGCGCTGCCGCCCGCGAGCGTGGTCGCGCTGCGCGCCACCGGCCAGGACCCCGGGGTCCGCCCCGCGGTCGACGCGGCTGGTGGCGGCGGGAGCGGCGGCAGTGCCGGGGGCCGGTTGTTCTGGTTCGCCGACGACACGACAGGCTGAGCCCGTGACGGGCGGACGACGCGCGCTGGGCAGCCGCTACGAGCTGGTCGACCGGCTCGGCGAGGGCGCCATGGGCGAGGTGTGGCGCACCTGGGACCGCGTCGGCGAGCGGTACGTCGCCGCCAAGCTGCTGCGCCCCGAGCTGGCGCGCGACCAGCAGATCGTGGGCCGCTTCGTGCAGGAGCGCTCGATCCTGATGTCGTTGCGCCACGACGCGATCGTGCGCGTGCACGACCTGGTCGTCGAGGGCGAGGCGCTGGCGATCGTGATGGACCTCGTCGAGGGCACCGACCTGCGCCGCCACCTGCGCGAGGTCGGCACCCTCGCGGCGCGCGACGCCGTCGAGACGACCTGCGCGGTGCTCGCCGCGCTCGCCGCCGCCCACGAGCAGAGCTGCCTGCACCGCGACGTCAAGCCCGACAACGTGCTGCTGCGCGGTGGCGAGGACTCCGAGGACTCCGGGTACTCCGCCGGTGCCGGGTACGCCGACCGGGTGCTGCTCACCGACTTCGGCATCGCGCGGCTGGCCCAGGAGCGCACCGTGCAGGCGACCGGACTGCTCGGCACGCCCGGCTACATGCCTCCCGAGCTCTTCGTGCACGGCCGGTTCAGCGCGGCCTCCGACGTCTACGCGACCGGGGTGCTGCTCTACGAGCTGCTCGGCGGCCGGACCCCGTTCTCGGGGGCCGGGACCGCCCACACGGTGGGCTTCCGGCACGCCTCGGTGCGACCGCCGCGGCTGCCGGTGCCCGACGAGCTGTGGCACGTCGTGGAGACGATGCTGGCCAAGGACCCCACGACCCGGCTGGGTGCCGCCGCCACCGCGGCGGCGCTGCGCGAGCTGCCCGACGCGGTGCTCGACCTGCCCGCCCTGGAGGTGCAGCCCGCGCCCGACGACTGGGACCTGGTGCAGGGCACGGTCGTGCGCTCGCCGTCGGTGCAGGTGGAGGTCGACGACGCCCAGGTCGACGTCGGGGCCACCTTCCTGCACGCGGCCGGCCCACCCAGCCCGCCGGTCCCGCCGCCGCCCCCGGCCGAGGCCGCGAGCCGACCCGCGAGGCCCTCGCGACGCGCGCCGCGCCGGGCCCGAGGAGGGACCGGCCGAGCAGCCGGCGTCGCCGCCCTGGCGGCGCTGGTGCTGGTGGTCGTCGGGGCCGTCGTGGCCGGCGTGGTGGTCGCCACCGGTGACGAGCCCGACCCGGTGGTGGGCGCTGCGGCCTCCGTCGAGCGCACCGAGCCCGCCCTGCCGACCGGGCTGGGGGTCGACCGCGAGGCCGACTACGACCCGGTCTCGGGCCGGGTCACCCTGCGCCTGCGCTACAGCGCCCGCGACGCCGCGCTGCGCGGCCCCTTCCTCGAGGTGCTGCCGGCGCGCGGCGACGACTGCCCGAGCCCGACCTGGACCGGCGCGACGGTGCAGGACAACCTGGCCGCCCGCACCGGCATCTCGGTGCGCTGCGGCTTCGCCGTCGACCCCGGGCAGGTGCCGGCCGACGGCGAGGTGCTGGTCGTGGCGACCTTCGACCTCGACCTCGGCACCGACCCCGCGACCGGGCTCGAGGAGTGGGTGGCGGAGTCGGCCGAGAGCACCCGCGTGGTCCTCGACGCGCAGCGCTCGGGGGACGGCTACCCGGTGCAGCGCCTGCGCGACGTCGTCGTCGAGGTGCCGCCGGTGGTGCGCAAGGCGCGCAGCGGCTTCACGCCGGTGCGGGTCCGGCTGCTGCCCGACTGGGGCGCGGGCCCCGACCCGGTGCGCCCGCTCTTCGACTCCGACGCCCAGGGCGAGGCCACGCTCGCGCTGTCGGCGGTCGCCGACGGCTTCGACGGCGTCCGGCTCCAGGCCTGCGACGCGGTCGCCGTGGCCGCCGACGGACTGAGCCTGCTCGCGCGCTACCCCGCGAGCGACTGCACGGTCACCGCGCAGGTCGGGGACTTCACCCGGCTGGAGCCGGCCTCGCTGACCATCCAGGGCGCCGGGGGCTGAGGCGGCGTGCAGGTCACGATCAGCGTCGTGTCCGGGGCCGGCAGCACCGACGTGCTGGTCGAGGCCGCCGAGGACACCCCCGCCGTCGAGGTCGAGGCGGCGCTGCGCCGGCTGGCGCGCACGCCCGGGGGAGCGGTCCGTGTCGAGCACCCGTTGCTGGGCGCCGGCGCCGAGCGGCGCTCCTGGGACGAGGCCGGCACCCTGCGCGACGTCGGGCTGGTCCAGGGCGCCCGTGTCGTGCTCGGCGACCGCCCTGACCCCGACCGCGAGCACGAGCCCGAGCACGAGCCGGGGCTGGAGCTGCGCGTCGTCAGCGGCCCCGACGCCGGGTCGGTGCACCGGCTGGCCCCGGGTGATCGAGAGCTGGGCCGCAGCGGCCCGGTCGCCTGGCAGGACCACTCGCTCTCCCGGCGCCACTGCCGGCTGCGGCTCGACGAGGGCGGCGCCGCGGTCAGCGTCACCGACCTCGGCTCGAGCAACGGCACCCGTCTCGACGGCGAGCCCTGCCCGCCGCACGAGCCGCGCCCGTGGCGCCCCGGACAGGTCCTGGCGGTCGGCGACTCGCTGGTCGAGCTGCACCCCCCGCCCGGCGCACGACGCCGCACCGGTCGCCGCGCCGACCAGCGCCGGCGACGGGCACCTCGTCTGGGGCCGGCCACCCCCGCGCCCGGCCTCGTACGCTCCCCAGCCGCCGCCCGACCCGGCCCAGGTCGGGGCCTGCGCGACCCCGGCCGGCCGCGGCTGGCCCCGTCGCTGGGAGCGGCGCCGCGACGACCCCGACCACCTGCTGCTGCGGCTCGGGACGGTGGGCCACCGCGGCGCGCCGGTGACCCTGCCGCTCGGCGGGCTCGCGGCCGGCGACACCGTCGGCCTGGTCGGGCCCGACGCCACCGTCGACGCGGCGCTGCGCTGGTGGCTGCTGCAGCTGGCTGCCCTGCACGCCCCCGACGACCTCTCCCTCGACGTCGTCGGCCACCGGGTGGACCGGTCCTGGTCGTGGCTGCGCTGGCTGCCGCACCGGGCCGGGCCCCCGGGGCCCCGCCCGCACCTCACGGTCCACCACGGGGCCACCGCGCCGGGTCCCGCGCCGGGTCCCGCGCCGGCCGGGCCGTTGGTCGTCACCGGCGCCGGCCTCGACGACCTGCCCGAGCGCTGCGCGGCCGTGGTCGAGGTGGGCGCGCACCAGCCCTCGTACGCCCGGCTCTCGCGACCCGGGGCGCCCGTGGTCGAGCTGCGCCTCGACGGGGTCGCGGCCGGCTGGGCCGACCGGGTGGCGCGCAGCCTGGCGCCGCTGGTGCTCCCCGGGGCCCCGCCGGCCCCGCCCGAGCCGGGCACGGCCGGCGCACCGGGGCTGCGGGTGCGGCCGCTGCCGTGGACGGTCCCGGAGCCCGCAGCGGATTGGCCCTCGTCGCGCGGTCGCGTCTAGACTCGTCCGGTTGCCTCGGCGAGGGAGCCGACCGTCCGCGGTCGCTCCGTGATCGACGCGGTCGGCTGCGAGAGCTCGCGCCGCGCTGTGTCGTGAATCCGACGGGCGCGGCGCTTCGTGCGTCCGGGCCCATCCGCAGGTGACCACCCGACCTTGCGAGGGTCCTGCCAGGACCCCGCACCGCTGTAGCGCACGAGGAGACACACATGGCTGCCGAGAAGATCGCCGCTGAGACCCGCACCGAGTTCGGCAAGGGCGCGGCGCGCCGCATCCGCCGCGACGACAAGGTGCCGGCCGTCATCTACGGGCACGGCAACGAGCCGACCCACATCATCCTGCCGGGCCACGAGATCATGCTCGCGCTCAAGAACGGTGGCGCCAACGCGCTGCTCGACATCGACGTCGACGGCTCGAGCCACCTCGCGCTGACCAAGCAGGTCCAGGTCGACCCGATCAAGCGCTTCATCGAGCACGTCGACTTCGTGGCCGTGCGCCGTGGCGAGAAGGTCACCGTCGACATCCCCGTGCACGTCGTGGGCGAGGCCGCCGCCGAGACCCTCGTGGTGCTCGAGAACTCGGTCGTCTCGGTCGAGGCCGAGGCCACCCACATCCCCGAGTTCGTCGAGGTCGACGTCGAGGGCGCCGAGGTCGGCACCCAGGTCCACGCCTCCGACCTCAAGCTCCCGAAGGGCTCCGAGCTGCTGACCGACGGCGACATCCTGGTCGTCAACGTCACCCAGCAGCAGAGCCAGGAGTCGCTCGACGCCGAGCTCGTCGAGGCCGAGGCCGAGGCCGGCATCGAGCACGAGGAGTCCGGTGACGAGGCCGCCGAGGGTGGCGCCGAGGCCGGCGCCGCCGAGGCCGGCGACTCGCAGGAGTGATCGCGACGGGCCCGGGGAGCACCATGTCCGACAGCCGTGACGGCAGCAGCCCCGTCTGGTTGCTCGTCGGACTGGGCAACCCGGGCCCGACGTACGCCGGGCACCGGCACAACATCGGCTACCTCGTCGCCGACGAGCTGGCGACCCGGCTCGGCTCGGGGTTCCGGGCCCACAAATCGGGCCGCGCCGACGTCGTCGAGGGCCGGGTGGGCGCCCCGGGCACCGGCGGCCCCCGGGTCGTGCTGGCGCGTCCGCGCTCGTACATGAACGAGGTCGGCGGGCCGGTGAAGGCCCTGGCCACCGCCTACAAGGTGCCGCCCGAGCGGGTCGTGGCGATCCACGACGAGCTCGACATCGCCTTCGACACGATGCGGGTCAAGCTGGGCGGCGGCGACAACGGCCACAACGGCCTGAAGTCGATGCGCGCCTCGCTGGGCACCGGCGACTTCCACCGGGTGCGGGTCGGCATCGGCCGCCCCCCGGGTCGCCAGGAGGTCGCCGACTTCGTGCTCTCCAACTACTCCTCGGCCGAGCGCAAGGTGCTGCCCTTCGTGGTCGACACCGCCGCCGACGCGGTCGAGTGCCTGGTCGCCGAGGGCCTGGAGAAGACCCAGCAGCGGTTCAACTCCTGATCGCGGCTACGCTTCGCTGCGTGACTTTCGAGCCCGGAACCCCGCCCCCCGCCGCCGACGACCACGTGCTGGCCACGTGGCTGGCCGAGGCCGCCGGCCGCCGCCTGCTGGAGGTGCGCGCCGAGGGCCTGGAGGGCAAGGAGCTCAAGGACGCCGGCGACGCCGCGGCCCACGAGCTGCTGATGGGCCTGCTGGCCCAGCACCGCCCCGACGACGCCGTGCTCTCCGAGGAGGGCAAGGACGACAAGGCGCGCCTCTCGGCCGAGCGGGTCTGGATCATCGACCCGCTCGACGGCACCCGCGAGTTCTCCGAGCCGCCCCGCGACGACTGGGCCGTCCACGTCGCGCTGTGGCAGGGCGGTGCCCTGGTCGCCGGCGCCGTCGCGCAGCCGGTGCTCGGCGAGACCTTCAACACCGGCGAGGCGCCCGTGGTGCCGCCGCGCACCTCCGAGAAGCCGCGCATCGCGGTCTCGCGCAGCCGCCCGCCCGCCTTCGTGCAGGCACTGGCCGAGGAGATCGACGCCGAGCTCGTGCCGATGGGCTCGGCCGGGGTGAAGATGATGTCGGTCGTGCGTGACGTCGCCGACGCCTACGTGCACGCCGGCGGGCAGTACGAGTGGGACTCCGCCGCGCCCGTGGCCGTGGCGCGCGCCGCCGGACTGTTCACCTCGCGCGTCGACGGCAGCGAGCTCGTCTACAACCAGGACGACGTCTACCTGCCCGACCTCGTGGTCTGCCGCCCCGAGCTGAGCGAGCAGATCCTGGCCTTCATCGCCGACCACGGCACCGACTGAGCCGACCGCCGTGGCCGTCGACCACGTGCTCCTCGACGCCGACGGCGTCCTGCAGCGCTCCCCACGCGACCCCATCGGGCTGCTGCGCGGCTGGGTCGGCGAGCGCGCCGAGGAGCTCGCGCACGCCCTGTGGGCGGCCGAGCGCGGGCCGCTGCGCGGCGAGGGCGACTTCCTCGAGGTGCTCGAGCGCGTAGTGCCGACGTACGCCGACGTCGCGCCGGGCGTGCTCTACGACGCGCTGTGGCGCGACATCACCGTCTCGCCGGAGTCGCTGGCCCTCGCCGGCCGGCTGCGCGAGGCGGGCCTGGGTGTCCACCTCGGCACCAACCAGCACCGCCAGCGCGGTGAGCAGATGCGCACCGAGCTCGGCTTCGACGAGCACTTCGACGTCTCCTGCTACTCCTGGGAGATGGGGGTCACGAAGCCGGAGCCGGCCTACTTCGAGACCGCGGTCGCCCGCATCGGCGCCGCACCCGACCAGGTGCTCTTCGTCGACGACGTGCTCGCCAACGTCGAGTCGGCGCGCGAGGTGGGGCTGCGCGCCGTGCACTGGCACCTCGACCAGGGCCACGCCGTGCTGGTCGAGGCCCTGGCCGCGCACGGGGTCGAGGTGCGAGCCGCATGAGCTCGGGCCCGCGCTCCATCCTGCTCTTCTCGGTCCTGCTGCTGACCCTGTCGGCGGCGGCCTTCGGGCTCTCGCGGCTCTACACCCCCGAGCGCACCGTCGACCTGACCCCGCCCACGTCGTACGTCGCCGCCCCGGTGCCCTCGCAGGCCGACCCGGGCAGCGCGGTGCGCCGCACCCAGCTGGTCGACGAGGGCTGGCTGCGCCGCACCAGCCGGGCCACCGGCATCCCCTGGCCGGCGCTGCGCGCCTACGCCGACGCCCAGCTCTCGGGTGTCGGCGGCTGCGACGTCGGCTGGACCACGCTGGCCGGCATCGGCTGGATCGAGTCGCAGCACGGCACCCTGGGCGGGCGCACCATCGACGCCGAGGGCCGCTCGTCGTCGGCCATCCTGGGCCCGGCCCTCGACGGGTCGGGCGACTTCGCCGCGATCCGCTCCACGGCCGCCTCGCGCGCCTGGCACGGCGACGCGACGTGGGAGCACGCGGTGGGCCCGATGCAGTTCCTGCGCTCCTCGTGGGAGCCGTGGGCCGCCGACGGCGACCGCGACGGGACGATCGACCCGCACGACCTCGACGACGCCGCCGCGACCGCCGCGCGCTACCTGTGCGCCGGTGGGCGCGACCTCGCGGGCGGGGAGGGCTGGGCGAGCGCGGTGCTGTCCTACAACCACTCCGACGAGTACGTCGCGGCGGTGCACGCCGCGGCCAGCACCTACGCCGAGCGGGCCGCGGGCCGGCGCGCGGGCTGAGCCGGGTTAGCCTGCCGCTCATGCTGCTGACCTTCGACACCGCGACACCGCGGGTGGCCGTGGCCCTGCACGACGGCTCCGACGTGGTCGCCGAGCTCGAGGCCGAGCGGGCGATGAAGCACGGCGAGCAGCTCGCGCCGCTCATCGACGCCGTGCTGCGCCAGGTGGGCGCGGTGCGCCAGGACCTCACCGCCATCGGCGTCGGGGTCGGCCCGGGGCCGTTCACCGGCCTGCGGGTGGGGCTGGTGACCGCCCGCACCCTCGGGTTCGTGCTGGAGATCCCGGTGTACGGCGTCTGCACGCTCGACGTGCTGGCCGTCGAGGCCGTCGACACCGGCGCGGTCGACCGCGACTTCGTGGTCGCCACCGACGCCCGGCGCAAGGAGGTCTACCTGGCCTCCTACGACGCCGACGGCGTGCGGCTCGACGGCCCGGTGGTCGACAAGCCCGCCGACCTCGCCACCGAGGCCCCGGTCGTGGGGGAGGGCGCGACGCTCTACCCCGAGGCGTTCCCGCTGGCCGTCGGGCCGCAGCGACCCAGCGCCGGCTGGTTGGCCCGGGTGGTCGCCGAGGAGCGCGCCGAGCTCCTCGACCCCGAGCCGATGTACCTGCGCCGCCCCGACGCCGAGGTCTCGCGCAGCCGCAAGAGCGTGTCGTGACGGTCCGCGAGGCCCGCCCCGATGACCTGGTGGCGGTGGCCTCGCTCGAACAGGACAACCTCGGCGCCGACGCCTGGCCCCCGGGCCTGCTCCAGGAGGGACTCGAGGGCCGGGTGCCCTACGCGACGTACCTCGTCGCGGAGGTCGTCTCCGCCGACGGCCCGGTGGTCGCGGGCCACGCGGTGCTCAGCGTGGTCGCCGACATCGCCGAGCTGCAGCGCATCTCCGTCGACCCCGAGCACCGGCGCGGCGGCCTGGCCACGGCGCTGCTCGACGAGGTCGTCGCCACGGCCCGCGTGGCCGGTGCCGACCGGCTGCTGCTCGAGGTGCGCGAGGACAACGCGGGCGCGCTGTCGTTCTACGCCGCCCGTGGCTTCGTCGAGGTCGACCGCCGACGTCGCTACTACCGCGACGGGGCCACCGCCGTGGTGCTGCGCCGCGGGCTCGGACCAGGTTGCGGCGGGAGCCACGATGGCTGAGGCCGGGCCCGACCGGCCCGAGATCGTCTGCCTCTGCGGCTCCACCCGGTTCGTCGAGGAGATGAGCGCCGCGAACCGCGACCTGACCTTCGCGGGGGCGGTGGTGCTCGCGCCGGGCGTCTTCTGGCGCGTCGACGACCGTGACGCGGACCGGTCGATCACCGCCGAGCAGAAGGCCGCGCTCGACGCGCTGCACCTGCGCAAGATCGACCTGGCCGACCGGGTGCTGGTCGTCAACCCGGGCGGCTACGTCGGCGAGTCCACGAGCCGGGAGATCGCCTACGCCCGCGCGACGGGCACGCCGGTCGCGTTCACCGACCCCGGCCCGGCCGGTTAGGAGAGCACCGCGGAGCGGAACGTGTGGACGGTGCGGTAGCCCAGCCTCTCGTAGAGGCGGATCGCGGGCGCGTTGTCGGTGTAGACGCCCAGGCTGGCCGTCCCCGACGCCCCGGCGAGCGCACGGCGGGTGAGCGCGGTCGAGACCAGTCGGCCGAGGCCGCGCCGCTCCTCGCTGGGCAGCACGGTGATGCCGCGCAGCTGGCCGGTGCCGTCGTGCTGGCGGTTCAGCGCGCCGGCCGCGACCAGCCGGTCGTCCTCGACGACGCCCAGCCACGCCTCGATGCCGGGGCTGTCGGAGCGGGCGAAGGAGCCCGGGTTGCCCGCGTCGAGCAGCGCCTCGAGGTCGGCGCGGTCGCCGACCTCGACGACCTGGGGGGTCGGCTCGGCGGGCTGGTCGCGGGTCAGCATCCAGTCCCACCGCGTGGCCTGCTCGTGCGCCCACCCGGGCGGCAGCGCGTCGTACGCCGCCGCCTCGACGGTGATCCGCCACGGGCGCGGGTGCAGCGCGGCGACGCCGTCCATCAGCGGCGCCAGCTCCTCGGCCGGGCCCAGGCACACCAGCTGCGGCCCGGGCTGGGGCCGGTCCAGCGCGGGTGGTTCTCGACCACGGCGGCGGCCCCGGCCACCCAGGCGCGTGGGGCGATCGCGGGGTCGACCTGGTGCCGCGCGAAGCGGTGCTGCGAGGTGGTGACCAGCTGCTCGACCGAGATCTCCTGCACGCCCAGATCATGCCCGGCGCGTGGTCGCGATCTGGCCGCGGGGCCGCTGCGGTCGCGTGCGACGATGAGCGGTGTGAGCGAACCGCTGGTGCTGGGGATCGAGACGTCCTGCGACGAGACCGGGGTCGGGATCGTGCGCGGCCACACGCTGCTGGCCGACGCGGTCGCGAGCAGCGTCGACGAGCACGCCCGCTTCGGCGGCGTGGTGCCCGAGGTGGCCAGCCGGGCCCACCTCGAGGCGATGGTGCCGACGATCGAGCGGGCCTGCGAGACCGCGGGCGTCTCGCTGCACGACGTCGACGCGATCGCGGTCACCAACGGGCCGGGCCTGGCCGGGGCGTTGCTCGTCGGGGTCGCCTCGGCGAAGGCGCTGGCGCTGGGCCTGGGCAAGCCGCTCTACGGCGTCAACCACCTCGCCTCCCACGTCGCGGTCGACCAGCTCGAGCACGGGCCGCTGCCCGAGCCGTGCCTGGCGATGCTGGTCAGCGGCGGCCACTCCAGCCTGCTGCGCGTCGAGGACGTCACCGTCGGGGTCGACCCGATGGGCGAGACGATCGACGACGCGGCGGGGGAGGCCTTCGACAAGGTGGCCCGCCTGCTCGGGCTGCCGTTCCCCGGCGGCCCGCACATCGACCGGGTGGCGCGCGAGGGCGACAGCGTCGCCATCGACTTCCCGCGCGGCCTGACCGCGCGACGTGACCTCGAGCGGCACCGCTTCGACTTCTCGTTCTCGGGTCTCAAGACGGCCGTGGCGCGCTGGGTCGAGGCGCGCGAGCGCGCCGGCGAGCCCGTGCCGGTCGCCGACGTGGCGGCCTCCTTCCAGGAGGCGGTCTGCGACGTGCTGGTGCGCAAGGCGCTCGACGCCGCGGCCAGCGAGGGCATCGACCACCTGCTCATCGGTGGCGGCGTCGCTGCCAACTCGCGGCTGCGCCACTTGGCCGAGGAGCGCGCCGAGCGGCTCGGCATCCGGGTGCGGGTGCCGCGTCCGGGCCTGTGCACCGACAACGGTGCGATGGTCGCCGCGCTCGGCGCCGAGATGGTGGCCCGGGGGCGCACCCCCTCCTCGCTCGACCTGCCGGCCGACTCCAGCCTGCCGGTCTCCTCGGTGCTCGCCGGCTGAGCCGCCGCCCGGGCTCAGTCGAGGACGGGGGCGTGTCCCTCGTCGTCGGTCCAGTCGTCCTCGGTGGCGAAGAAGGCCTGCTCGGGACGGTCGGCGTCGCGGTTGCGACCGCGGCCGGCGCCACCTGCCGCGCCAGCAGCGCCCCGCCCGCCGGCAGCACCACGCCCGGCAGCACCACGCCCGCCAGCAGCACCGGCCGAGCCGGCAGCGCGTGCACCAGCCTGTGCGGAGCCGCCGCGTGCGCCGCCGCCCGAGCGAGTGCTCGTGGCCCCGGTCGCCGCTCCACGACCTGCAGCGGCCGGCGTGCCGGTCGCCCCGGCGCTGCGGCCCAGGGTGGCCCCGCCCGAGGTGGGTCCGGCGCCGATGGCACGTGCGGCGGCGGGGCGCCCGGCCGTCGACCCGGCGGCCGCGCCGCCCACCGGCGCGACGGAGGCCCCGCCGGCGAGGCGTCCGCCGAGGAGCGCCGCCCCACCCATCACGGCGCTGCCGGCGATGCCGCCCCCGATGCCTGCGGTCAGCCCGCCGATGCCACCCGTGCCGCCCGCACCGGTCGAGCCAGGGTCCGCGGGCTGCGTGAACGGGTTGCCGCCGTCCTCGGGGGCGTCCGCGCCCGTGCTCTGCTGATCTGGGTCGCTCGAGCCGGTGTCGTCGGGATCGGAGCCACCGGCGTCGAGGGTGTCGCCGGTCGGTGCCTGCTGGGTGCCGGTCGGGTGGACGTGCGCGCTGCCCCCGGGGTGGCCCGCTGCGACGCTGCCGCCGGTCGGGGCGGTCCCGCCCGCGCCACCGCCGCCACCAGCACCCGCGCCGGAGCCGGCGGCGTCACGCATGACCCGCTCGTCGGGCTCGCCGTGGATGCGGCGCATCACCTCGGCCGACTCGGCGTACGTCGTGTCGACCTGGTCGGCGCGCTGCTTGGCGCGCATCTCGCGGTCGGCCATCGCGGCGTTGTAGGCGCCCAGGTCGCGGCCGTAGCGCTGCTCGGCACGCAGCGTTTCGGGGGTCTCCGGCATGCCGGGGGTCCGCTCGGGGGGCTGGGGCTGGGTGGGTGCGCTGGCGTCGAGGAGGCGCTGCTCGTGGGCGGCGGCCATCAGTGCCGAGTTGGCGCGACCGACCGCTTCGGCGGCGTCCCGCATCTGCTTGCTGCGCTGCGCCGCCTTGTCGGCCACCTTGGTGAAGGCATCGACGGCGGCCCTGCTGACCTCGGAGGACTCACCGAACCCGGCGCGCACGTCGGTGACGGCCATGGAGAGGACTGTCTGTATCTGCAGCAGCTCGTCTGCGCCAGATCGCCACCGCTCGGCTGACACGGCCAAGTCGGGGAAGTGAGCTCCCGACACGGTGCGTCGCAGGCGCTCCTCCTGCTGGCCCATCAGGCGTCTCCGCCGTGCTCGTTGCGGGCCCGGTCGTAGGCCGCCTCGCTCTGCGGGGTGAGCGAGGCCTCGGCGAGCATCTCGACGACCCGCTGGGTGGCCACCATGGTCTCCGCCGAGTCCTCGTCGGCGCGCCGGATGAGGCGGGCGGCCTCGTTGACGCTCTCGGCGAAGGCCTCGAGGTCGCGGACGATGCCCTGCACGGTCTCGGCCATCACCTGCTGGGCCCGGTCGTGGTGCAGCCCCAGCTCCTGGGCCCGGTCACCGCGCCCGAGCGAGGGCATGGCGATCGGGGCGTCGGCGGCGAACTGGCGCGCCCAGTCGCCCTCGCTGTTCTCGCGCAGGAAGGAGATGACCCGGTCGATGGTCGTCTGCTCGACGGCCACGTACTGCATGGCCGCTGAGAGTCCTGCGAAGTACATGCTGGGGCTCCGGGTGTGTCGGCTGTTCGTGCGGGTGCACACACCAGGTCGTTCCCCGGTGCGGCCAGGGTAAAACCTGGGCTTCGACCCGCACGACCGGCCTGCGCGACCCCCGCGGTCGTGCTCTCGTCACACGCGCGACGTCGACGAGGTGTCAAAGGCTCGTGCACGGGGTACCAGGATGCGAGCAATCCCCGCCGCCCGAGTCTCGGAGTGTCTGTGAAGAAGCATCTGGTCGTCGCCCCACTGCTGTGCGTGGCGTTCACGGTGGGCGGGTGCGGTGCGGGCGACGAGACCCCCGTCGCCGACGATGCCACGCCCGCGTCGACACCGACGGGGTCGAGCGCCCCGACGGAGCCCGAGCCGACGGCCCCGGAGGTTCCTCCGGCGACCGGCGCCAGGCTCACGTTGCCCTCGGCGGCTGTGCGGGTGCCCGATGACGACTGGGTCGCCCGACCCGCCGACCAGGGGTCGGGTGGCGCCTTCCTCCTCAACGGCAGAGGTGGGGTGACACTGATGGAGGTGCCGACCCTGACCGACGACCCGGACCTCGACCACCTGGTCGAGCTGACCCTGGACAGCGCCAAGGCCAACAACCCGTTCCCGATGCGGTTGGGGGAGCCTCGTGAGGTCGACGGGGTGGAGATGCCGCTGATCGAGGGCAGCGGCGGGGGGAAGCACGTGACGATCCTGCGATCGGTCGTCCTCGACCCGGCGGCCACGATCCTCCTCGAGCTGCGGACCACGGGCCCGGCCTCGCTTCACCGCGAGCGGCTGGAGTCGATGCTGGCGACCTGGCGATGGCGCTGACGAGGTGCAGGAGCGTCAGATGAGAGCGATCGTCGCCACCCTGCTGTGCGTGGCGCTCGCGGTGAGTGGGTGCGGTGCGGGCGACGAGGACTCCGTCACCGACGACGCCACGTCCCCATCAGCATCGCCGGCATCGAGCGCCCCGGCGGAGGTCGAGGTCACGGCCCCGGAGGTACCTGCGGCGTCGGGTACCCGCTTGAGGTTCCCGTCGGCGCAGCTGCGGCTGCCCGACCAGACGTGGACGGCCAAGCCGGCGGACAAGGGCTCGGGTGGCGGCTACGCCCCGCGCCTCTCGGGCCAGCTGTTCCTCAACGAGGTGCCCACCATCACCAACGACCCCGACCTCGACGAGCTGCTGGACCTCTCGTTGGCCGACGCCAACCGCAACGAGTCCTTCGCCGTGCGGCTGGGTCCGGCGCGTGATCTCGACGGGGTGTCCGTCGCGGTCCTCGAGGGCAGCGGTGGGGGCGGGCACCTGGTCCGCTTCGAGACGGTCGTGCTCGAGCCGCAGCCGGCGTACCTGACCTTGGAGATCCGCACCACCGGGTCCGCCGCGCTGCACCGCGAGCGCGTCGAGGCCGTCGTCGCCTCGTGGCAGTGGCGCTGACGTGCGGGTCGCGAGGAACCACCGGCTGGACACACCAGGATCGGAGACCACATGAAGAAGCACCATCTCGCCCCACTCCTGCTGTGCACGGCACTCGTCGTGGCCGGGTGCTCCGGGGGTGACGACGGCTCGGCTCCCGGTGGTGCGACACCTCCAGCGGCGCCCGCGACGCCGAGCACGCCCACGGAGCCCGAGTCGTCAGCCCCGGCGGTGCCTCCGGCGACCGGCACCAGGCTCGCCCTGCCGTCGGCGGCTGTGCGGGTGCCTGACGACGACTGGGTCACCGAGGCGGCCGACACGGGGGCCGGAGGCGCCTACCTGCTGGACGGCAGCGGTGGTCTGACGCTGCTGGAGGTCCCGACGCTGACCGACGACCCGGACCTGGACCACCTGGTCGAGCTGACCCTGGACAACGCGAAGGCCGACAACCCCTTCCCGATGCGGTTGGGGGAGCCTCGTGAGGTCGACGGGGTGGAGATGCCGCTGATCGAGGGCAAGGGCGGGGGCAAGCACGTGACGATCCTGCGATCGGTCGTCCTCGACCCGGCGGCCACGATCCTCTTCAGCCTGCGGACCACGGGCCCGGCGTCGCTGCACCGCGAGCGGCTGGAGTCGATCCTCGCGACCTGGCGCTGGCGCTGAGCCGTACGCGCGGCCGGGTCACCGGGACATGTGGAACTCCGACTCGATCTCGGGGTTCCCGCCCTGGACCGGCCCCGCGACCGTGGTGGGCTCGCTGCCGTCCAGAGGCACCTCGAGCAGCGACCACTGGTCGTCGCGCAGGCCGGCGACCGAGACCAGCAGCGCGTCGGGGGAGGCCCAACCGGCCGAGTCGACCACCCGGCTCCCGCCGGGCTCGTAGTCCAGCACCGTCTCCAGCGACAGGTCGAGGACCCGCAGGTCGCCCAGCATCCCGTTCTCGGCGAAGGCGGCCTCGACGTAGCGGCCGTCGGGGGAGAAGAACAGCCCCCAGGCGTCGCACGACCGGGCCTTGGTGGTGGCGGCGACGACGTCGTACAGACCGACGCAGCCGTACTGGGTGAACTCGTCGGCCGGCTGCTCGGAGAAGGACCACAGGCTGCCGTCGGGGCTCACGTCGTCGACGCGCACCGCGATGTCGATGTCGAGGGGCTCGACGCCGTCCCGCGTGACCACGTGCTGGGTGGTGTTCCCGTCGCCGGTGAGCACCGAGCAGCCCCCGGCGGCGCAGCCGCTGCCCAGCACGGCGTCGACCGAGCGGTAGCCGCCACGCTCGACCGGCGGGCTGGCCAGCACCGTCGGCTCCGCCGTGCCCGACTCGAGCACCCGCACGGCGCCGTCGTCACCGATCCAGGCCGCCGTGTCGCTGGTCGCGCCGACGACGATGTGGTTGATCTCGGCGGCGTACGACGCCTGCGCCTCGCCGTCGGCGCCCAGGACGAGGATCTCGGCCCCACCGTTGGGGACTGCCACGACCCGCCCGTCGCCGAGCACGGCGTACTCGATCACCTGGTCGTCGGGCAGCTCGAGCTCGGTGGTGGTGCCGTCGGGACGGGTCAGGGTGCTGCCCTGCAGCACCGAGGAGCTCGGTGCGGTGCCGGCGTCGACCGCCTCGGTGGCCGACTCCGAGGGGCCGGCCGGGTCGGGTGCACCGGTGCGGTCCAGGGTGCCGCCCAGCAGCAGCGCCGAGGGCACCGCGACCGCAGCGGCCGCTGCCGCGACTCCGGCGACCAGCGCGTGCCGGCGGCGACGGATGCCGCGGGCGCGGCCCTGCACGTCGGCGAGCGTGAAGGGGGCGTCGTGCAGGCCGGCGACCTGGCGCTCCAGCGCCGCGCCGATCTCGTGGCTGTCGTTGCTGTTCATCGCTCCTCCTCCCGGGGGTGCAGGTGGTCGGGTGTGCGCTCGCGCAGCATGCTCATCGCCCGGCTCGTCTGGGACTTCACGGTGCCGGTCGAGATGCCGAGGGTCTCGGCGGTCTCGGCCTCGCTGAGCTGCTCGTAGTAGCGCAGCACCACCACGGCCCGCGCCTTCGGCGGCAGCGAGCGGACGACCTCCCACAGCGCCGCGGACCGGCCCTCGTCGTAGGTGTCGTGGTGGGCGGTCGTCTCCGGGACCTGGTCGGTGGGCCGCTCACGGCGGTGCCACGGGCGCCGCCACGCCGACGTGGTCTCGTTGACGATGATGCGCCGCACGTAGGCGTCGACCGCGCCCCGGTCGCGGACCTCGTCCCACGACAGGTAGAGCTTGGCCAGCGCGGTCTGCAGGACGTCCTCGGCCTGGTGCCGGTCGCCGCAGACCAGGTACGCCGTGCGCAGCAGCGCCGCCTGGCGTGCCGCGAGGTACTCGGTGAACTCGGCGTCGCGCCGCTCGCTCCTGCTGCGCACCCGCGCCTGGTCGGTGTCCACCGCGCTCACCTCCTCGGCCCCCCGGGCCGGTGCTGGTGCCTGCATCGTCTCCTCCTCGGTCCCACACCCACCAGACGCAGCGTCGGCAGGGATGGTTGGAATCGCCTGCCCCGGGGGTGCCCTCGCCCTCGTGGATGGGGTTGCATGGGTGCGGAGCCAACGAGAGGACCGAGCATGCAGCAGGTGAAGGCAGTCGTCGCGCGCGCCAAGGGCGCGCCCGTCGAGGTGACCACGATCAACGTCCCCGACCCCGGGCCGGGTGAGGCGGTGGTGCAGGTGCAGACCTGCGGGGTCTGCCACACCGACCTGCACTACCGCGAGGGCGGGATCAACGACGAGTTCCCGTTCCTGCTGGGCCACGAGGCCGCGGGCGTCGTGGAGTCCGTCGGCGAGGGCGTCACCAGCGTCGCCCCCGGCGACTTCGTGGTGCTCAACTGGCGTGCGGTCTGCGGCGACTGCCGGGCCTGCGACCGGGGCGAGCCGCAGTACTGCTTCAACACCCACAACGCGACCCAGAAGATGACGCTCGCCGAGGGTGACGACGCCGGCACCGAGCTGTCGCCGGCGCTGGGCATCGGTGCGTTCGCCGAGAAGACCCTCGTCGCAGCAGGCCAGTGCACCAAGGTCGACCCCGCGGCCCGCCCGGCCGCCGTCGGCCTGCTCGGCTGTGGCGTGATGGCCGGCATCGGCGCCGCCATCAACACCGGGCAGACCACCCGCGGGCGCTCCGCCGCGGTGATCGGCTGCGGCGGCGTCGGCGTCGCGGCGGTCGCTGGCGCGGCCCTCTCGGGAGCCAGCCCGGTCATCGCCGTCGACATCGACCCCAAGAAGCTCGAGAAGGCCCGCGAGCTCGGTGCCACGCACACCGTGGACTCCTCGCAGGTCGACCCGGTCGAGGAGATCAAGCGCATCTGCGCCGAGACCTACCCGGGCGCCGAGGGTGCCGACGTGGTGATCGAGGCGGTCGGTCGCCCGGAGACCTGGAAGCAGGCGTTCTACGCCCGCGACCTGGCCGGCACCGTGGTCCTGGTCGGCGTGCCCACCCCGGAGATGAAGGTGCCCGAGCTGCCGCTCATCGACGTCTTCGGACGCGGCGGCGCGCTGAAGTCGAGCTGGTACGGCGACTGCCTGCCCAGCCGCGACTTCCCGATGCTCACCGACCTCTACACCTCCGGGCGCCTCGACCTCGACGCGTTCGTGACCGAGGAGATCGGCATCGACGACGTCGAGGCCGCCTTCGACAAGATGCACACGGGTGACGTCCTGCGCTCGGTGGTGGTGCTCTGATGACCGCACGGGTGGACCACGCCGTCGTCTCGGGGACCTTCTCGCTCGACGGGGAGACCCACGAGGTCGACAACAACATCTGGGTCGTGGGCGACGACGACGAGTGCGTCGTCATCGACGCCCCCCACGACGTCGACGCGATCATGGCGGTGGTGGGGGAGCGTGCCGTGCGCGCGATCCTGCTGACCCACGCCCACGACGACCACAGCCGCGTCGCGCCCGAGCTGCGCGAGCGGGTGGTGGCGCCGATCATGCTGCACCCCGACGACCGCCCGCTGTGGGAGCTCACCCACACCGACCACCTCTGGGACGTCGACCTGGGTGACGGCTTCGAGATCCTGGTCGGCGGCGTGCGGCTGCAGGCCATCCACACCCCGGGCCACGCCCCGGGCGCGGTCTGCTTCCACGCCCCCTCGCTGGGCTGCGTCTTCACCGGCGACACCCTCTTCCAGGGCGGGCCCGGCGCGACCGGGCGCTCCTTCAGCGACGAGGACGTCATCAAGGCGTCGATCCGCGAGCGGCTCTTCGCGCTGCCCGAGGAGACCGTGGTGCACACCGGCCACGGCGACGACACCACCATCGGTGCGGAGAAGGCGGCGCTCGGCGCCTCCTGACAGCGCTTCCGGACGGCTCAGAGGGGGCGCACGAGCAGCGCGGTCCCGGCGCCGGCGACCCGGGTCAGCACGATCGTGGCCTCGGCGTCGCCGGCGAGGGCGAGGCGCTTGCGCAGCTCCTCGGGGACGACGTCGACCCCGCGCTTCTTGATCGTCAGCCGGCCCACGCCGCGCTCGCGCAGGGCCGCGCGCAGCGCCTTCTCGCGGTAGGGCAGCTCCTCGAGCACCTCGTAGCCGCGGGCGAAGGGCGTGCGGGCGGCCGTCTGGTCCGCGTCGGTGGTGACGTAGGCGATGTGCTCGTCGAGCAGCCCGCCCTCGCACGCCGCGGCCACCGCGGTCACCAGCCCCGCCCGGATGACCGCACCGTCGGGCTCGTAGAGGAAGCGGCCCACCGGTCGTACGCCGGCGCCCGGGTCGTCCTCGTCGGTGAGGGTCGCCAGGCCGCCGTCGCCGATCACGGTCGCCCGACGGCGCGTGGTGGCCAGGCGCCCCGACCACAGGGCGGCCTCCTTGACCTCGCCGTGGTCGCTGACCCACTCGGCCTCGACGCCCTCGGGCACCAGGTCGTGGGGGATGCCCGGCGCGACCTTGACGCACGAGTCGCGGGCCAGCAGCGACTCGACGAACGACCACGGCGGCGTCCAGTCGTCGACGTCGAAGCTGCGCCCGCGCGCCGAGCGGCGGGCGGGGTCGGCGTACGCGACGTCGAAGGGGGAGGTGTCGAGGGTGGTGGCGTCGACGACGCTGACCACCCCGTCGAGCCCGAGCGCGGCCAGGTTGGCCCCGGCGACCGCGACCCGCACCGGGTCGAGGTCGACGCCGACGCTGACGATCCCGGTCTCGGCGGCGGCGAGGAGGTCGCCGCCGATGCCGCAGCCCAGGTCGACCAGGCTCAGGGCGTCGAAGGCCCGCAGCCGCGCCGCGCGGTGCCGCGCCACGCTGAGCCGCGTCGCCTGCTCGAGGCCGTCGGGGGTGAAGTAGAGCCGAGCGGCGAGGTCGCCGAACTTGGCCACGGCCCGGCGCCGCAGCCCGGCCTGGGTGAGCGCGGCGGCCGCGTGCTCGGCGCCGGCGTGGCGGCGCAGCGCGGTCTGGGCGCGCAGCGGGTCGCTCGGGTCGAGCTCCTCGGCGCGGGCCAGGAGGGCCTGGCCGTCGTCGGTGAGCAGCCACCGGAAGGCGTCGAGGTCCATCCGGCGATCCTGTCACCGACGGCCTGCTCTGGCACTCCTCAGGGGGGAGTGCTAGTTTTTGAGCTGGCACTCTCCTGGTGAGTGTGCCAACGCCCACCAGGTCGGCGCGAGCCCCGCGACGGCGTGCCCGTGCCTGGAGGCACTCCTACGTTTCCACCCAGCCAACGCGTGCAAGAAAGTGGAGGTCGATCCAACGTGTCGATCAACATCAAGCCCCTCGAGGACCGCATCGTCGTGAAGACGCTCGAGGCCGAGCAGACCACCGCCTCGGGTCTCGTCATCCCCGACACGGCCAAGGAGAAGCCCCAGGAGGGCGAGGTCGTGGCCGTGGGCCCGGGCCGCTTCAACGAGGACGGCGACGAGCGCGTCCCCATGGACATCTCCGTGGGCGACAAGGTCATCTACAGCAAGTACGGCGGCACCGAGGTGAAGTACGGCGGCGAGGAGCTGCTGATCCTCTCGGCGCGCGACGTCCTCGCGATCGTCAACTGATCCACCGGCCCGGGCGTCATGCCGACCGGTCGCCCTGCGACCTGCGTCGCATGGCGCCCGGGTCCGTTTCCTCCACACCACTGACCTAGGAGCATCCGCATGCCCAAGATCCTGGAGTTCGACGAGAACGCCCGCCGCGCGCTCGAGCGCGGCGTCGACGCCCTCGCCAACGCCGTCAAGGTGACCCTCGGCCCCAAGGGCCGCTACGTCGTCCTCGACAAGAAGTGGGGCGCCCCCACGATCACCAACGACGGTGTGACCGTCGCGCGTGAGATCGAGCTGGACGACCCGTTCGAGAACCTCGGTGCCCAGCTCACCAAGGAGGTCGCCACCAAGACCAACGACGTCGCCGGTGACGGCACGACCACCGCGACGGTGCTGGCGCAGGCCATGGTCCACGAGGGCCTGCGCTCGGTCGCGGCCGGCGCGAACCCGATGGGCCTCAAGCGCGGCATGGACCTGGCGGCCAAGGCCGTCGGCGACGCCCTGCTCGAGTCGGCCCGCGAGGTCGACTCGGTGGAGGACATGGCCTCGGTGGCCACCATCTCCAGCCGCGACAAGGTCATCGGCGACCTGCTCTCGCAGGCCTTCGACAAGGTCGGCAAGGACGGTGTCATCACCGTCGAGGAGTCCAGCACCATGGGCACCGAGCTCGACTTCACCGAGGGCATGCAGTTCGACAAGGGCTACCTGTCGCAGTACTTCGTGACCGACCCCGAGCGCATGGAGGCCGTCCTCGACGACCCCTACATCCTCCTGCACCAGGGCAAGATCTCGGCGATCGCCGAGCTGCTGCCGCTGCTGGAGAAGGTCATCGCCGCCGGCAAGCCGCTCTTCATCCTCGCCGAGGACGTCGAGGGCGAGGCCCTCTCGACCCTGGTCGTCAACAAGATCCGCGGCACGTTCAACGCCGTCGCGGTCAAGAGCCCCGCCTTCGGTGACCGCCGCAAGGCGATGATGCAGGACATCGCGACCCTGACCGGTGGTCAGGTCATCGCCCCCGAGGTCGGCCTCAAGCTCGACCAGGTCGGGCTCGAGGTGCTGGGCCAGGCCCGCCGCGTCGTGATCACCAAGGACAACACGACCATCGTCGACGGTGCCGGCGACGCCTCCGCCGTCGAGGGCCGCGTCAACCAGATCAAGGCCGAGATCGAGAACACCGACTCCGACTGGGACCGCGAGAAGCTCCAGGAGCGCCTCGCCAAGCTCGCCGGCGGTGTCTGCGTGATCAAGGTCGGCGCCGCCACCGAGGTGGAGCTGAAGGAGAAGAAGCACCGCATCGAGGACGCCGTCTCCGCGACGCGCGCCGCGATCGAGGAGGGCATCGTCCCCGGTGGTGGCTCCGCGCTGATCCACGCCGTCTCGGTGCTCGACGACGACCTCGGCCTCACCGGCGACGAGGCCGTCGGTGTGCGCATCGTGCGCAAGTCGGCCGACGAGCCGCTGCGCTGGATCGCCGAGAACGGCGGCGTCAACGGCTACGTCGTGACCACCAAGGTCCGCGAGATGGGCGTCGGCAACGGCTACAACGCCGCCACCGAGGAGTACGGCGACCTGGTCGCCCAGGGCGTCCTGGACCCGGTCAAGGTCACCCGCTCCGCGCTGGTCAACGCCACCTCGATCGCCGGCATGCTGCTGACGACCGAGACGCTGGTCGTCGACAAGCCCGAGGACGAGGACGAGTCCGCCGCCGGCGGCCACGGCCACGGCCACGGTCACTGATCGGCACTGATCGGCACTGGTCCACCCGCGGCGCAGCACGCACCGCACCGCACGACGGCCCGTCCGGGGAGACCCGGGCGGGCCGTCGTCGCGTCTGCGTCAGGTTTTACCCGGGCACGCGCCGGGTAGGTCGACGGTGTCCGGGTAGGTCGAGCGAGGCGGCGGGTGCATGGGTGACGAGGTCAGGGTCTCCGAGCAGGGGGTGCGCCAGCTCGTGAGCGCCGCGCACGAGCAGTACCTCAACCTCTCCGAGGCCAGCGGGTTCGCCGCCCAGGCGGGGCTGGGCGACACCGGTGCCTTCCGAGGCATCCTCGGGCTCTTCCGCGGGACCTACGAGGACGCCTGGGCCGCACTCTCGCAAGCCCTCGACGAGGGGCTCCAGGACGCCCAGGAGCTGTCGGTGCGCATGGACGCCGCACTGGAGGATCTGCTCGCCACCGACCACCACATCCAGCGCGACCTCGACCTGATCCGCACCGACGTCACCGATGCCGACGAGGTCCACCTGCCCGCGGGCGGCGACCCGATCCCGGGGACGCCGACCGCGGTGAGTCACCTCAACACCATCACCTCCACGCCCTGGCACCTGCCCGGCCCGCAGCCCCCGACCTGGGCCGGTGAGTCCACGACCGGAGCGCCCGTCAGCCTGGCCAGTGAGACCGCGAGCATGGCGGGTCACGCCTCCGACACCGGCGACGCGATGACCACCGACGACGACATCGACGACTTCCTCGAGGAGCACGACCAGTGAGCGCCCTGGGACTGGGCCTGGTCGACTCGTCCGCGGTGCTGGTGCCGCGCACCGACGGCACCGAGGGTGCGCTCATCGACGACCTGCGCGACAGCTGCGGCTTCGTGATCCAGGGCATCGACTGGGTGTGCCGACAGTTCGGCTTCGACCTGGTCCAGGCGATCTTCGACCCCATCGCGGGCGACTACGACGCCGTGGACGCCATGACCGCCAACTGGGCGGTTCTCGGTGAGGGTCTGGGCGCCATCGGTCAGAACTTCGCCGCCATCTCCGGGGCGCTGCCCGAGGTCTGGGGCGGGGCGGCCGCCGACGCCGCCGGGCTGCGCGTGGCCGATGCCGCGCAGGCGTGGGACACCGCCGCGGAGGGCACCTCGCTCATCTCCGCGGCGATGCAGGACATGCTGGTGGCGACGAAGGCGGCGGTCGAGGTCGTCGCCGAGATGCTGAGCATGATCGACGACGTCGTCCTCAAGGTGGCTGCCAGCGCACTCGGCTGGGCGAAGGAGATCGCTACCGGCGGGGCGAGCTGTCGCAAGGTGATCAGCCTGGTGAACCGCGCCATCGAGGTGGTCCGCAGGTTGGAGACGATCATCCCACCGCTCCTGCAGGCGTGCGCGATGATGGCCCGGATGATGAAGGCCGTGCGCGCTCTCTTCCAGCTGACCAGCGCGGCCACCAGCACCTACAACGGGGCGCGGGCCGACGACGTGGCCCAGGCGGCGTACTGACATGGGGACGCAGGACGAGCTGGCCGAGCTGCGCACCGCCGCCGCCCGGCTGCGTGAGCAGGCCGCCGCCGTCACTCGCGAGATGCACGAGGTCCGCGACGCGCTGCGCTCCGAGCGGGAGCGCCTGCACCGTGAGCGCCTCGAGGAGGAACGCCGCTCGACCGAGGTCCGCTGGCGCGGTGAGCTGCCGCCGGAGCGAGCCGCCGTGGCGCTGCGGGTGGAGCGCGGCGAGACGACCTGGCGCGACGTGGTGAGCGGGCGCGACGAGCACTCCTCGGCCCGGGCCTTCCGGACCGTCTTCGCGCACGAGGTCGAGGTTGCCGTGCAGGACCTGCGGGACAACGACCCCGAGTTCCGCGCCGAGCACGACGACGCGCTCCTGCGCGCCGGCGCCCAGGAGGAGTCGTGAGCAGCACCCCGGTGGCACCCGGACTCAAGGACGCGTTCGCGCATCGGTGGCGCACCGCCGGCTTCGGCAGCCAGTCGCGGCTCATGTCGGGCGTGATCGCGCTGGTGTTCTTCGTCTTCGTGCACGCCTTCGCCTACGTCGAGGTCGGTGCCCGGCTGAGCCTGGTGGCTCTCGCGCTGATCCCGGTGGCGGGGTACGTCCTGGTGCGCGGGTGGGCCTACTGGTCGATCCCGTGGCTGGTCGTCGGCATCGCGTTCGCGTTCGCGGTGACCGCCGGGCCGTTCTACTTCCTGTGACGCATCCGGCTCAGCCGTGGCAGCGCGGTTCCGGGGCGGGCCGCTCGACGTCGCGGCGCACGTAGACGCGGTGGTCCCCGCACGCGCCGCCCACCTCGACGTAGTGCTCGTCGAGGACCTCGCGCAGCCGGGCACCCGCCTCGGGGGTCCAGGCACCCAGGTGGACCCACTCCACGAACCACGTGGGCCGCCGCGGTGAGGCCAGCAGCCCCCGCAGCCGCTCCAGCCCGGGGTCGAGGGTGCGCATCGGCAGGCTCCACAGGTAGGGGTAGGGCGAGGCCATGCCGCTGGTCAGCTGCAGGTCGGCGCGCCCGCCGAAGACGGTGAGGGTGTCGTGCGGCTCCGCGGCTGCGGCCAGCGCGGCCCCGGTGTCGGTCTCGTCGAGCTCCTGGCGGTCGAGCACCTGCACCCCGCCCCACACCACGAACGAGACCGCGCTCGACACCGCGGTGGCCGCCACCACCGCCCGCATCGCCAGGCCCCGCTTCGAGCGTCGCCGCACCAGCAGCGCGGCGGCCAGGGCCGTCGAGGGCACGAGCGCGAAGAGGTAGTCGCGCCAGTAGGAGCCGCTGGCGGCCAGGGCCAGGGTGTCGGCCCCCAGCATCGCCAGCACCGCCCAGGTCACGGCCGCGTCGCGCCCGACCTCGTCGCGCACGTGCACCAGCAGCCCGCCGATCACCGCCACCATCCCGGCGCCGGCCGCGACCAGCACCAGCCCGACCGCCCGCTCGCCCGGTGCCGAGGCCGGCTGCTCGGCCAGCACGGCCGAGGCGTCGGCGCGGAAGCCCCACACGGCGTACGACAGCACCTCGAGCCGTACGCCGGCGCCCCAGGCCCAGCCGATCGTCGCCAGCACCGGCACCGCGGCCCCCGCCAGCGCCGCCGCAGCCAGCGCGGCCCCGCGGCGCGCCGCGACCTCGCGCGTGAGGACCGCCACCACCAGCAGCACCGCCCCGAAGACCAACCCGCCCACGAGGCTCTGCTTGTAGCCCAGCGCCGTCGCCGAGACCGCCCCCGCGGCCCCGGCCAGGAGCAGGGAGCGCGCACCGGTGGCCCGACGGAGGGCCAGCAGCGCGAGCAGGCACCCGCCCACCACCAGCGGCAGCCCCAGCAGCTCGCCCTTGGCGGCCACCACGTCGATCAGGGGCGTCACGCACAGCGCCGCGACCAGCACCGCGGTCCAGCGCGCCGCCACGTCACCGGCGACCAGCCGCGCCGTCGCCGCGGCCAGCACCACCAGCGCAGCGGCCGCCAGGGCGCCGAGCACCCGCACCGCGAGCGGTCCGGCCAGCCAGTCGGTCAACCCGTAGGTCGCGACCAGCATCGGCGGCCGGTCGACGAAGTAGGGGCCGTAGAGGCTGTCGGCCGAGGGGGCCCAGGCCCGGGCCACCAGCGTGAAGCCGGCCTCGTCGCCGCGCACCGGTCGCAGCAGTCCGACCAGGCGGAGCGACCCAGCGACCAGGGCCACCAGCAGCACGGTGCGCCGCTCCTGGCCCATCGCGCCCCCTCGAGGTCATCGCCTGACGCACGTCCGAAACGTCCGTGCAACGTCGGTGCGTCAACGTAGTACCTCCGCCACCGGAGCGGGCCCGTCGAGGAGGAGCGCCCATGTTGTGGAAGGTGCGGGCCAGCTCGCCGGACCGGCCCGGAGGGCTCGCAGCGCTCACGCAGCGCTGCGCCGAGGCCGACGTCGACATCCGGGGCATGCAGGTCTTCCCGGGTGTCGACGAGGTCACCGACGAGGTGGTGATGGAGGTGCCGCCCACCTGGGGCGAGGCCGACGTGGCGGTGCTCGTCGAGTCCGCCGGCTGGCGCCACGTCTTCTCCACGCCCTGCACGGGCGAGGCGCTCACCGACCAGCCCACCCGCTACGTCGAGGCGGCTCGCCGGGTGCTGGCCGCCCCCGAGTCGTTCCCCGAGGTGGTGGCCCGGCTCTTCGACACCGAGCCCGACCAGGGCGCCGGCGGTGACGTGCTGGAGATGACCGTGGGCGACGTGCTGGTGCAGGTGCGCCGCGCCACCCCCTTCACCGACACCGAGCGGGCCCGCGGGGTGGCGGTCGCCGAGCTCGTCACCGACGTGCTGCGCCGCGGCCGGCCCGAGCCCGCGATGGCCTCCCCGGTCGCCGGCCGGCGCCTCGGCGACGGCGCGCGCCCGTCGTACGTCGTGGAGGGGCGGGTGGTCTCGGCGCTGGTCGCCGACGTCGTCGTCGGTCGCGCCACGCTCGGCGAGCCCGGGGCCGACGGCGTCGACGAGGGCTGCCTCGACCTGGTGCTGCGCGTCGACCCGGCCTGGCGCCGGCGCGGGGTGGGCACCCGGCTGCTGGTCGCCGCGTCGCGGCTCGCGCTGACCTACGGCGCCGAGGAGGTCCACCTCAGCACCACCGCCGACAACCGCGCCGTGCTGCCGCTGGTGCTCGCGGCCGGGCTGCGGGGCCGCATCCGGCTGGCCTCCGACCAGCTCACGGTGCGGGTGCCGGTGCAGGGCCTGCGGCCGCTGGGGGCCGGGGCCCCCGCGGTGTGACGCGGGACGCCCCCACCGCGCTCGGCGGCCGGGTGCCCCGGCCGTACGATGAGCCCGTGGAGATCCCGGAGAAGTTCGCGGCCCTCGGCCTCACCTACGACGACGTGCTGCTGCTGCCGGGTCACTCCGACCTGGCGCCGGCCGACATCGACACGACCTCCCGCCTGACCAGGGAGATCTCGCTCAAGGTGCCGCTGGTCAGCGCTGCGATGGACACCGTGACCGAGTCGCGGATGGCGATCGCGATGGCCCGCGAGGGCGGCATGGGCGTGCTGCACCGCAACCTCTCGATCGACGACCAGGCCTACCAGGTCGACCTGGTCAAGCGCACCCAGACCGGCATCATCTCCAACCCCGTGGTCATCGGGCCCGACGCGACCCTCGAGGAGCTCGACCGCCTCTGCGGCGAGTACCGCGTCTCGGGCCTGCCGGTCGTCGACGCCGACCAGCGCCTGCTGGGCATCATCACCAACCGCGACCTGCGCTTCACCCCGGTCGCGGAGTGGGCCACGCTCAAGGTCGAGGAGGTGATGACCCCGATGCCGCTGATCACCGGCCCGGTCGGCATCTCCCGCGACGAGGCCACCGCCCTGCTGCGCAAGCACAAGCGCGAGCGGCTGCCGCTGGTCGACGACCAGGGCCGCCTCGCGGGCCTGATCACCGTCAAGGACTTCGTCAAGAGCGAGCAGTTCCCGCACGCGTCGTACGACGCCCACGGGCGCCTGCTCGTCGGCGCGGCCATCGGCTACTTCGGCGACGCGTGGCAGCGCGCCACCACCCTCGTCGAGGCCGGCGTCGACGTGCTGGTCGCCGACACCGCCCACGGCAACGTGCGGCTGCTGCTCGACATGGTCGCCCGCCTCAAGAGCGACCCGGCCACCCGCCACGTGCAGGTCATCGGCGGCAACGTCGCGACCCGCGAGGGCGCCCAGGCCTTCGTCGACGCCGGCGCCGACGCGGTCAAGGTCGGGGTGGGCCCCGGCTCGATCTGCACCACCCGTGTCGTCACCGGCGTGGGCGTCCCGCAGGTCAGCGCGGTCTACGAGGCCTCGCTGGCCACCAAGCCGGCCGGGGTCCCGCTGATCGCCGACGGCGGCATGAAGTACTCCGGCGAGATCGCGAAGGCGATCGTCGCGGGCGCCGACGCGGTGATGCTGGGCTCGCTGCTGGCCGGCTGCGAGGAGTCGCCCGGCGAGCTGGTCTTCGTCAACGGCAAGCAGTACAAGTCCTACCGGGGCATGGGCTCGCTGGGTGCGATGTCGAGCCGTGGCAAGAAGTCGTACTCCAAGGACCGCTACTTCCAGGCCGAGGTGACCAGCGACGACCAGATCGTGCCCGAGGGCATCGAGGGCCAGGTCGCCTACCGCGGCCCGCTCTCGGCGGTCTCCCACCAGCTCACCGGCGGGCTGACCCAGTCGATGTTCTACGTCGGCGCGCGCACCGTGCCCGAGCTGCAGGAGAAGGGCCGCTTCGTGCGGATCACCTCCGCCTCGCTCAACGAGAGCCACCCGCACGGCGTGCAGATGACCGTCGAGGCGCCCAACTACACGGGTCGCTGAGCCCCGGGGAGCAGGGGGTGGGCGCCGGGCACGACCACGGGGCCGGTGCGAACCGCAGCCGGTTGGCGGTGGCGCTCGCGCTGACCGCCGTGGTCGTCGTCGCCCAGGCGGTCGGCTCGGTGGTCACCGGCAGCCTGGCGCTGCTGGTCGACACCGCCCACATGCTCACCGACACCGTCGGGCTGGGCATGGCGCTGCTGGCCAGCGTGCTGATGGCCCGGCCGGCCACCGACCGGCACACCTGGGGGCTGCGCCGCGCCGAGGTGATCGCCGCGCTGGCCCAGGCCGCGCTGCTGCTCGCGGTCGGCGGCTTCGCGCTCGTCGAGGGCGTACGACGCCTGGTCACCCCTGCCGACGTGCCGTCCACGTCGCTGCTGGTCTTCGGCGTGGTCGGCCTGGTGGCCAACCTCGTCGCGCTGGGGGTGCTGACCGGCAGACGGGGGGCCAACCTCAACATGCGCGCGGCGTACCTCGAGGTGCTCAACGACGCGCTGGGCTCGGTGGCGGTGATCGTGGGCGCGGTGCTGATCGCCGCCTTCGGGTGGGTGCGAGCCGACAGCGTCGCGGGCCTGCTGATCGCGCTGCTGATCCTGCCGCGCACCCTGCTGCTTCTGCGCGACAGCACCCGGGTGCTGCTCGAGTCGGTGCCCCCGGGGCTCGACCTGGCCGACGTGCGCCGCCACATCCTCGAGGTCGAGCACGTCGTCGACGTGCACGACCTCCACGTCACCCGGGTCTCCTCCGACCTGCCGGTGCTCACGGCGCACGTGACCATGCAGCGCGCCTGCTTCGAGTCCGGCCACTCGGGCGAGGTGCTGCGCGAGCTGCAGCGCTGCGTGGCCGAGCACTTCGACGTCGCCATCGAGCACTCGACGTTCCAGATCGAGCCCGAGGGCCACGCCGGCACCGAGCACGCCCACCACTGAGGCCACCACTGACCGGCCCGGCGCCAACCGATAGCCTGGCCCGGTGAGCGAGATCGAGATCGGACGCGCCAAGCGGGCCCGCCGCGCCTACTCCTTCGACGACGTCGCGATCGTGCCCTCCCGGCGCACGCGCGACCCCGAGGAGGTCAGCACGCACTGGCAGATCGACGCCTACCGCTTCGACCTGCCGGTGATGGCCGCGCCGATGGACTCGGTGATGTCGCCGAGCACCGCGATCGCGTTCGGGCGCCACGGCGGCCTCGGCGTGCTCAACCTCGAGGGCCTGTGGACCCGCTACGAGGACCCCGAGCCGCTGCTCGAGGAGGTGGCCGGCCTGACCGGCACCGACGCGGTGCGCCGGATGCAGGAGATCTACCTCGAGCCCGTCAAGGCCGAGCTCATCACCCACCGCCTGCGCGAGGTGCGCGAGGCGGGGGTGACGGTCGCCGGCTCGCTCTCGCCCCAGCGCACCAAGGAGTTCGCCAAGACGGTCGTCGACGCCGGCGTCGACATGTTCGTCATCCGCGGCACCACCGTCTCGGCCGAGCACGTCTCGAGCCAGGCCGAGCCGCTGAACCTCAAGGACTTCATCTACGAGCTCGACGTCCCGGTGATCGTCGGTGGCTGCGCCACCCACCAGGCCGCCCTGCACCTGATGCGCACCGGTGCCGCCGGTGTCCTCGTCGGCTTCGGCGGGGGAGCGGCCCACACCACCCGCACCGTCCTCGGCGTCGCGGTGCCGATGGCCTCCGCGGTGGCCGACGTGGCCGCGGCGCGCCGCGACTACCTCGACGAGTCGGGCGGGCGCTACGTCCACGTCATCGCCGACGGCTCGATCGGCCGCTCCGGCGACATCGCCAAGGCCATCGCCTGCGGTGCCGACGCGGTGATGGTCGGCTCGCCGTTCGCGCGCGCCTCCGACGCGCCGGGCCGCGGCTTCCACTGGGGCACCGAGGCGCACCACCCCGAGCTGCCGCGTGGCCAGCGGGTCCAGTTCGACACCGTCGGCACCTTCGAGGAGATCCTCTTCGGTCCCTCGCGCGTCGCCGACGGCACCATGAACCTCATCGGCGCGCTGCGTCGGGCGATGGCCACCACCGGCTACACCGACGTCAAGGAGTTCCAGCGCGTCGAGGTCGTCGTCGAGTAGTCCCCAGGACCCGGCGGTGACCACGACCTCGCTGCGCGTCGCGGCCGGCCAGGCCGCGGCGGCGCCGGGCGACCTCGACGCCAACGTGCGCACCACCGCGCGCCTCGCGGCGCTGGCGGGCGACCAGGGGGTGCGGGTGCTGGTGCTGCCCGAGGCGTTCCTGACCGGCTACGAACCCGCGGTCTTCGGCGGCGACCTGCCCGGCCCCGCCGACCTCACCGGGCCCCGCCTCGACCCGGTGCGCGAGCAGGCCCGGCGCACCGACCTGACGGTCGTCGTCGGCACCGCCCTCGACCGGGGTGCGCGGCGCACCCTCTCGACCGTGGTGGTGCGCCCCGACGGCGAGGTCGTGGTGGCCTACGACAAGCAGCACGTCGACCTCGACGAGCGCGCGTGGTTCGAGCCGGGCGACCACGGCGCCTCGGTGCTCGTCGACGGCGTCGAGCTCGGCCTGTCGACCTGCTACGACGGCTGCTTCCCCGAGCACGCCCGCGCCGCCAGCGACGCCGGCGCCCTGGGCTACCTGTGCTCGGCGGCGTACTTCCCCGGGGGCGCCCACCGCCGCGACCTCTACTACGCGGCACGGGCGCTCGACAACGGCTTCTACGTGGTGCTCTCCGGGCTGACCGGCCGCTGCGGCGACAGCTCGTTCATCGGCGGCTCGGCCGTCTACGACCCCGAGGGCCGGCCGCTGGCCCGGCTGGGCGAGGAGGAGGGGCTGGCCGTCGCCGAGCTCGACCCCGGGCTGGTGCTGGCGACCCGCGAGCGGCACCGCATGCACCACGACCACCGCGGCGACCTGGGGACGCGCGTCCGGGTGTGAGGCGGGCTCCGGCCCGGGGGTAGGGTGAGCGGGCTCTGTGACCGTCATCACTCTCGGGAGACGTCCGTGAACCGCTTGATCCCTGCCCTGACCGGCGCTGCCCTGACCAGCGCGCTCGCGCTGGGCCTGCTCACCACCGGTGCCGCGCTGCCCGGCGCCGCCGAGCCCGCCGGCGCGGGCGAGCGCAAGGGCCGCGCCACCGAGGTCGCCCGGCCCGCGCTGCGGGCCGGCCTGACCGACCACAGCTTCTACTTCGTGATGGCCGACCGGTTCGCCAACGGTGACACCGCCAACGACACCGGCGGCATCGGGGGCGGCCGGCTCGAGCACGGCTTCGACCCCACCGCCAAGGGCTTCTTCAACGGCGGCGACCTGGTCGGCCTGCGCGAGCAGCTCGACTACATCGAGGGCCTCGGCACCGACGCGATCTGGCTGACCCCGGTCTTCGAGAACAAGGCGGTCCAGCTCGAGGACGGGCCGTCCGCGGGCTACCACGGCTACTGGATCACCGACTTCACGCGCATCGACCCCCACCTCGGCACCAACGCCGACCTGGGCGACCTCGTCGACGCCGCCCACGAGCGCGGCATGAAGGTCTTCTTCGACATCATCACCAACCACACCGCCGACGTGATCGGCTACGAGGAGGGTGCGCGCACGGCGTACGTGCCCAAGGACGTCGAGCCCTACCGCACCGCGGCCGGCGAGCCCTTCGACGACCGCGACCACAGCGGCGGCGACGACTTCCCCGAGCTCGACGCACAGACCTCCTTCCCCTACACGCCGGTGCTCGAGGAGGGCGAGGAGGACCTCAAGGTCCCGGCCTGGCTCAACGACCCGACGCTCTACCACAACCGCGGCAACACGACCTTCACCGGCGAGGACAGCCAGTACGGCGACTTCTTCGGCCTCGACGACCTCTTCACCGAGCACCCCACCGTGCGGGAGGGGATGATCGACATCTACCGCACCTGGGTCGAGGACTTCGGGATCGACGGCTTCCGCATCGACACGATGAAGCACGTCGACGACGCGTTCTGGCAGGACTTCGGGCCGGGCCTGCTCGACTACGCCCGATCCCACGGCAAGCCCGACTTCTTCATGTTCGGCGAGGTCGCCCTCGACGGCAGCGACGCGGCGGCCAAGGCCTTCACCTCCGGCTACACCACCCGCGCCGGCATGCAGTCGGTCCTCGACTTCCCCTTCCAGTGGGCCGCTCGCGACTTCGCCTCGCGCGGGCGCAGCGCCGCCGACCTGGCGCGCTTCTTCGTCGACGACGACTGGTACACCGACGCCGACTCCAACGCCTACGCGCTGCCCACCTTCCTCGGCAACCACGACATGGGCCGCTTCGGCCACTTCGTCGGCGCCGACAACCCGGGGGCGGGGGAGGCCGAGCTGCTGCGCCGCGACCGGCTGGGCCACGAGCTGATGTTCTTCTCTCGCGGCAACCCGGTCGTCTACTACGGCGACGAGCAGGGCTTCACCGGCACCGGCGGCGACCAGCTGGCCCGCCAGACGATGTTCGCCAGCCAGGTGCCGGAGTACGCCGACGACGCCCAGCTCGGCGCCGCCGGCAAGACCCCGGCCACCGGCAGCCTCGACCCCGAGCACCCGCTCTACCGCCGCATCGCCCGCCTCGACCGGCTCACCGAGCGTCACCCCGCGCTGCGCGACGGCGCCCACCAGGTGCGCCTGGGCCAGGACGGCCCCGGCGTCGCCGCCTTCTCCCGGCTCGACCGCGACCAGCAGCGGGAGTACGTCGTGCTGCTCAACAACGCGACCACCGCGCGCTCGGTCACGGTGCCGACCTGGGTCCGCCGGGGCGGGTTCCGCAAGATCTACGGCCCCGGCGAGCGACGCCTGCGCAGCAACGGAGCCGGCGCGCTGCGGGTCGAGGTGCCCGCGCTCTCCGCCGTCGTGTACGCCGCCACCGAGCGGCTCGAGCCCTCGCGCCGCGCCCCCGCGGTGCGGGTGCGGGCCCCGCGCCCCAGCGGTGTGGACCGCTCCCGCATGCAGGTGGCGGCCGAGGTGGCCGGGCGCTCCTTCGCCGAGGTGACCTTCCAGGCCAAGGTCGGCGACAGCGGCTGGCAGAGCATCGGCACCGACGACTCGGCGCCCTACCGGGTCTTCCACGACACCAGCGCCCTGGCCACCGGCACGCCGGTCAGCTACCGCGCCGCCGTGCTCGACAACGCCGGCCACGCCCGGCTCGCGAAGTCGCGCGCCACGACCGTGGCCGAGCCCAGGCTGACCCTGCGCACCTCGGGCTCCGAGGGCACCGTCAGCAGCATCGACCCGGTCACCGTGACCGCGGAGGTCCAGCCCGAGCGCGCCGCCCAGTCGGTGCGCTTCGAGCGCCGGCTCGACGGGGGCGCGTGGGAGGTCGTCGGCACCGACACCTCCTCGCCCGTCTACCAGGTCACCGACGACGTCGAGGGGCTCGACCTCGGCACCGAGATCACCTACCGTGCCGTGCTGCTCGAGCCCGGCGCCGACCCGGTCACCAGCGAGCCGCTCACCGTGCGCACCGCCGCACCCCAGCCCCAGCGCGACGGCGTCACCCTGGCGGGCAGCCTGCAGGACGAGCTCGGCTGCCCCGAGGACTGGCAGCCCGCCTGCGCGGCAACCCATCTCGCCTTCGACGAGACCGACGGGCGCTGGCACGCCACCTTCGACCTGCCCGAGGGCGAGTACCAGTGGAAGATCGCCGTGAACGACTCGTGGGAGGAGAACTACGGCGCCGGGGGAGCGGCTGGTGGCGACAACCTGGTGCTGCGCGTGCCGGCCGGCGGGGCGTCGTACACCTTCACCTGGGACCAGGTCACCCACGTGCCCTCGGTGGCGCCTGCCGGCTGAGCGGCCGGCCCTGGGAGGATGCCCGCGTGAACGACGAAGCGCCCGACACCGTGGTCATCCACACCGACGGCGCGTGCGTGCCCAACCCCGGGCCCGGCGGGTGGGGGGCCCTGCTGCGCCAGGGCTCCCACGAGCTGGAGCTCTGCGGCGGCGAGGCCGGCACGACCACCAACAACCGGATGGAGCTCACCGCCCCGATCAAGGCGCTCGAGGCGCTGCGGCGACCGGTGCGTGTCGAGCTCTACACCGACAGCACCTACGTGCGCTCGGGCATCACGACCTGGGTGGCGGGCTGGATGCGCAACGGGTGGCGCACCTCGGCCAAACAGCCGGTCAAGAACGTCGACCTGTGGCAGGAGCTGCAGGCGGCCTGCGAGCGGCACGACGTGCACTGGCACTGGGTCAAGGGTCACGCGGGCGACGAGGGCAACGAGCGGGCCGACCGGCTCGCCGCCCGGGGCCTCACCGAGGCGGTCGAGGCTGCCCGCGGACAGCGCTGAACCGCCCCCGACGAGCGTGTCGCCGGGGGCGGTTCATTGCCCTGGAGGACCGTGCAGGGGGCCTACGCCACCAGCTGCAGCAGCAGCCCTGCACTGATGGACGAGCCGGTCACCAGGCACATCGCAGCGAGGAGCCTCGACGCGATGTCGTCCTCCACGCACCGGGCCAGGTGCGTGCGGGCTGTCCGGACCTGACGATCACATGATCTTGATCGTCCGGCCCTTGGCGGTGTCGTGGAAGCCACCCGAGGGGTCCTCGGAGTAGAAGTGCAGGTCGGTGACCCGCGCTGCTCCGGTGACCCACTTGTAGCCGCCGGTGGGGCGACGGACCGGGACCCAGAACTTCTCCTCCTCGCCGGTGCACTCGAAGGCGTTCCAGGCGTAGACGGTCGAGGTGGCGGTCTGCGTGCCACCGCTGGTCACCTGGGTCAGCGTCACCTCGAACGCGGCGCTGGTGGTGTCCTCCGAGCAGACCACCTTGGCCTTGACGTAGGCGACCTTCTGGGACGACGACAGCTGCCCCTTCTTGCCGATCTTGATGATGGAGTTGTCAGCGTTGGCCGGCACGGTCATGAGGCCGAGGCTGGCGATGCTGGTGGCTGCTGCGAGCAGCTGTACGGACTTGCGCATTGGTTCTCTCCCCGATGTGTGTGAATGGTCGTGTGGCCCCCTGGCGACCACGAGGAGGACGCTAGGCCGCTGCCGGACGGGGGGCGTCGCCTAAATCGGTGATCTGTCCGCGGTGGGCTGGACCGTTGACAAACGAGAACACGTTCCACCAGTCTGACGCGTGTCAACTCATGACCCGCGTCACACCGGAAGGCTCCTCGTGACCCAGTCAGCGCCGCCCGCCGACCTGACCCTGCAGCGCTCCAGCAGGGACGCGAGCGACGTCCCCGCCCGGCTGGCCGGTTGGTTGGGCGGGGTCCTGCCGCCCGGCGCGGACCCCGAGGTCGTCCTGCACACCGGCGTCGACGCCAACGGGATGAGCTCGGAGACGCTGGTCCTCGACGTCACCTGGAGCGAGGGCGGCCGGCGCCGCACCGGGGCGTACGTCGCCCGGGTCGCGCCGAGCGCCGCGGACGTCCCGGTCTTCGCCCGCTACGACCTCGGCGCGCAGCACCAGGCGATGCGCCTGGTCGCCGAGCGCACCGCCGTGCCCGTGCCCGGCGTGCACTGGATCGAGCCGACCGGGCAGGTGCTGGGCGCCCCGTTCTTCCTGATGGACCGGCTGGAGGGACGGGTGCCGCCGGACGTGCTGCCCTACCCCTTCGGGGACAACTGGCTCTTCGACGCCACGCCCGAGGAGCAGCGCCACCTCCAGGACCGCACGGTCGAGACCGTCGCCGCGCTGCACGCGGTCCCCGACGCGGCCTCGGCCTTCGCCTTCCTCGACCCCGGCGGGGAGGGCGCGAGCGTGCTGCGCCGCGACCTGGCCCGCACCCGTGCCTGGTACGAGTTCGCCAAGGCCGACGCCGGGCCGTCGCCGACCGTGGAGCGGGCCCTGGCCTGGCTGGAGTCGCACGAGCCGGCGAGCGCCACCGGCACGGTGCTGTGCTGGGGCGACGCCCGCATCGGCAACGTCCTCTACGACGGCTTCGAGCCGGCCGGGGTCCTCGACTGGGAGATGGCCACCCTCGGCCCCCGCGAGCTGGACGTGAGCTGGCTGCTGGTCGCCCACCAGGTCTTCCAGTCGATCGTGGAGGTCCTCGAGCTGCCCGGCATGCCCGACTTCCTGCGCGAGGACGACGTGCTGGCCACCTACGAGCGCGCCAGCGGCGTACGCCTCGGCGACCTCGACTGGTACCACGTCCACAGCGCGCTCCAGTGGAGCATCGTCTTCATGCGCACCGGCTCCCGCCAGGTGCACTTCGGCGAGATCGACAGACCCGACGACATCGAGTCGTTGATGCACAACCTGCCCCTGCTGCTCACCACGATGGAAAGGGTCGGTGCCTGAGATGGTCGGACCGCTCGACGAGTTCCCGCTGCACCAGGCCCCGCTCCCCGTGGAGTGGGCCGCCACCAGCGACCGCAACTTCTACGACCGCAGCTACTTCAACGCCCACGACCGCAGCGGCGACTGCTTCCTGATCATGGGGCTGGGCTACTACCCCAACCTCGGCACCAAGGACGCCTTCGTGCTGTGGCGCCGCGGCGACACCCAGACCGCCCTGCACCTCGGCGACCCCGTCGACGGCGACCGCCTCAACATGCACGTCGGCCCCTTCCGGATCGAGGTGCCCGAGCCGCTGCACCGGCTGCGGGTGGTGCTGGAGGAGACCGAGGGGATGGCGCTCGACCTGCACTGGACCGGGTCCTTCGACGCGGTGCAGGAGCTGCCCCACGTGATGCGCTCGGGCAGCCGGGTCACCCTCGACGCCCAGCGCTTCGCGCAGGTCGGGTCCTGGGAGGGCACGATGCTCGTCGACGGCGAGGAGATCGTCGTCTCGCCCGACACCTGGCTCGGCACCCGCGACCGCTCCTGGGGCATCCGTCCCGTGGGCGAGGCGGAGCCGGCCGGCCGGCCCGCAGACCCGCCCTTCGAGGGGATGTGGTGGACCTACGTGCCGATGCGCTTCGACGACTTCTCGATCGTGCTGCTGATGCAGGAGACGCCCGAGGGCCACCGCATCTTCAACGACTGCAGCCGCATCCACCGCGACGGGCGGATCGAGCAGCTCGGCTGGCCGCTCGTGCAGGTGCACTACGCCTCCGGCACCCGCAACGCCACCGGCGCCACCATCCGGTGCACCCGCCCCGACGGGGTCGAGGTGCTGCTGGAGGTCGAGGCCCGGCTCCCGACGCCGCTGCACCTCGGCGGCGGGTACGGCGGCGACGGCGACTGGAGCCACGGGCTGTGGAAGGGCGAGGGGTTCGTCGAGCGGCTCAGCTACGACGTGACCACGCCCGAGAACGCCGGCAAGTTCATGTTCGGCGTCGTCGACTACGTCGGCCGCAGCACCTGCCGCGAGGAGGGTCGCACCAGCGAGGGCTGGGGCCTCTTCGAGCACGGCGCCATCGGGCGCCACGACCGCAGCGGCTTCGCCGACTGGTTCGCCGTCGCGCCCTGACCCGGACCCCACGACCACCACTCACGACACCCGCCCCACCCAGGAGCCCGGCATGACCCAGACCCAGGACCACCGCCCGATCAGCACCGACGCGCTCGACCGCGACACCTTCTACATCGACGGCGCGTGGACGCGCCCGAGCACCGGTGACGTCATCGAGGTCGTCTCGCCGCACAGCGAGGAGGTCGTCGCGCGGGTGCCCGAGGGGCGTCCGGGCGACATCGACACCGCGGTCGCCGCCGCCCGGCGCGCCTTCGACGAGGGGCCCTGGCCGCGGCTCTCGCCCGAGGAGCGGATCGAGGTCGTGCAGCGCTTCTCCCACCTCTACGCCGCGCGCCTGGTCGACATGGCCGAGCTGATCACGATCGAGATGGGCTCGCCCACCTCCTTCTCCAACCTCGCCCAGTCGCCCGCCCCGTGGATGCAGGTCGAGGCCTTCATCGCCATCGCCCGCGACTTCCCGTGGGAGGCCGCCCGTCCGGGCGTCCTGGGCTCCGACGTGGTGGTGCGCCACGAGCCGGTCGGTGTCGTGGCGGCGATCCCGCCCTGGAACGTCCCCCAGTTCACGCTCATCTCCAAGGTGGTCCCCGCGCTGCTGGCCGGCTGCACCGTGGTCGCCAAGCCCGCGCCCGAGTCGCCCCTCGACGGCTACCTGCTGGCCGAGCTGCTCGACGAGGCGGGCGTGCCGCCCGGCGTCGTCAACATCGTCGCCGGAGGCCGCGAGACGGGCGCCCACCTGGTCGCCCACCCGGGCGTCGACAAGGTGGCCTTCACCGGCTCGACCGCCGCGGGCCGCACCATCGGGGCGGTCTGCGGCGAGCAGCTCAAGCGCTGCTCGCTCGAGCTGGGCGGCAAGTCGGCGGCGATCGTCCTCGACGACGCCGACCTGACGGCGACGATGGAGGGGCTGCGCTTCACCTCGCTGATGAACTCCGGCCAGGCCTGCGTGGCCCAGACCCGGGTGCTGGCCCCCCGCGGCCGCTACGCGGAGGTCGTCGACGCCCTGGCCCAGACCGTGGCCTCGATGCCGGTGGGCGACCCCGCCGACCCCGCGACCGAGATCGGCCCGATGGTGGCGCGCCGCCAGCAGGAGCGGGTCGCGTCGTACATCGAGATCGGCCGGGAGGAGGGCGCCCGGGTGGTCACCGGGGGTCCCGGCATGCCCGAGGGCCTCGACCGGGGCTGGTACGTGCGCCCGACCGTCTTCGCCGACGTCGACAACCGGATGCGGATCGCGCAGGAGGAGATCTTCGGGCCCGTGGTCTCGGTCATCGCCTACGACGGTGTCGACGACGCGGTCCGGATCGCCAACGACTCCGACTACGGCCTCGCGGGCACCGTGTGGACCTCCGACCAGGCCGCCGGCCTCGACGTCGCCCGGCGGGTGCGCACCGGCACCTACGGCATCAACACCTACACGATGGACTTCGCGGCGCCCTTCGGCGGCTTCAAGTCCTCCGGGCTCGGCCGCGAGTTCGGCCCCGAGGGCTTGGCGCAGTACACCGAGGTGAAGTCGATCTACACCCCGCTGCCGGCGGGCTGAAGCTGGCCGCGGGTGGCTGCGCCGGCGGCGCCACCGGCGTCCTGCCCACCGCTGACCCGGCGTGAATTTCACGCTGACCCGGCGCAAATCTCACGCCGACCCGGCTCGAAGTTCCGGTTGCCGGGAAGTGGCGCCGACTCGGCGAGGAACTGGCGCCGGCTCGCGGTTGCTCGGCGACGCCGCTGGACGGGCCAGGGGTGCTTGACACGGCAAAGGGATGTGTACAAACGCACATCTGTTACCAATGGGTAGTGAGCGAGACCCCAGTCACATACTCTCGGTACATGAACGCCGAGCAGCCCGACCGACCCGGGGCCCCGATCGTCGACGGCCCGCACGACCCGGAGCACGACCCGACCGCGTCGTACGCCCTTGAGCCCGAGTACGTCGCCTCCCTGACCCGGCGGGTGCGCAGCACCACCGGTCGCAGCGCCGAGGTGCGCACCCCGATCAACGGTGCCCCGCTGGCCCACGTGCCGCAGTCGAGCGAGCAGGACGTCGCGGAGGCGTTCACCCGGGCCCGGCGGGCCCAGGCCGCCTGGGCGCGGACGAGCCTCGAGCACCGCTCGGCGATCATGATGCGCCTGCACGACCTGGTGCTGGACCGGCAGGACGAGATCCTCGACCTGATCGTCTGGGAGTCGGGCAAGTCGCGCAAGCACGCCTTCGACGAGCCGATCCACATCGCGCTGACGGCGCGCTACTACGCCCGCACCGCCCACCAGCACCTCGACCCCCAGCGGCGCTCGGGCGTCGTGCCCGGGCTGACCCGGGTCGAGGTCAACCGCGTGCCCAAGGGCGTCGTGGGCATCATCTCGCCCTGGAACTACCCCTTCACGATGGCGCTGTGCGACGGCCTGCCGGCCCTGATGGCCGGCAACGCCGTGGTCGCCAAGCCCGACGCCCAGACCATGCTCTCGGCGCTGCTCGGCGCCCAGCTGCTCGAGGAGGCGGGCTTCCCGAAGGACCTGTGGCAGGTCGTGGCCGGCCCCGGCTCCGAGGTCGGGCCCCAGGTCGTCGCGCAGTCCGACTACATCTGCTTCACCGGGTCGACCGCCACCGGTCGCCGGGTCGCCGCCGGCTGCGCCGAGCGCCTGATCGGCTGCTCGCTCGAGCTCGGCGGCAAGAACCCGCTGCTGGTGCTGCGCGACGCCGACGTCGAGAAGGCCGCCGAGGGCGCGGTGCGCGGCTCGTTCTCCAACGCCGGGCAGCTCTGCGTCTCCGCCGAGCGGCTCTTCGTGGCCGACCAGGTCTACGACCGCTTCGTCGAGCGCTTCGTGGCCCGCACCCAGGCGATGACCCTGGGCGCCACGCTGGAGTGGGGCAACGACATGGGCTCCCTGGTCAGCCAGGCCCAGCTCGACACCGTCACCGCCCACGTCGAGGACGCCGTCGCGAAGGGTGCGCGGGTGCTGACCGGCGGGCGGGCCCGTCCCGACCTCGGGCCCTACGTCTTCGAGCCGACGATCCTCGAGGGCGTCACCCCCGAGATGACCTGCTTCGGCGAGGAGACCTTCGGCCCCGTGGTCTCGCTCTACCGCTTCCACGACGAGGCCGACGCGGTCGCGCGGGCCAACGCGGGGGAGTACGGCCTCAACGGCTCGATCTACAGCCAGGACGGCCCGCGGGCGCGCGCGATCGCCCGCCAGGTCCTCTGCGGCACCGTCAACATCAACGAGGCCTTCGCGGCGACCTTCGCCTCGGTCGACTCCCCGATGGGCGGGATGCGCCAGTCGGGGATGGGGCGCCGCCAGGGCGGCGAGGGCATCCACCGCTACACCGAGACCCAGTCGGTCGCCACGCAGCGGCTGATCCGCATCGCCCCGATGCTGGGCATGTCCGACGAGACCTACGCACGGGTGATGACCGCCCAGCTGCGTGTGATGAAGAAGCTGGGAAGGGCCTGACATGAGCGAGCTCGACTACGACGTCCTGGTGATCGGATCGGGCTTCGGCGGCTCGGTGAGCGCGCTGCGCCTGACCGAGAAGGGCTACCGGGTCGGCGTCGTCGAGGCGGGGGCCCGCTTCGAGGACAGCGACTTCTCCTCGGGCACCCTCGACATCACCCGCTACCTGTGGGCGCCGGCCCTGGGCTGCTACGGCATCCAGCGCATCGACGCCGTGCGCGACACGATGATCGTCGCCGGCGCCGGCGTCGGCGGCGGGTCGCTGGTCTACGCCAACACGCTCTACGAACCGCTGCCGGCCTTCTACAACGACCCGCAGTGGAGCCACATCACCGACTGGAAGTCGGAGCTGGCGCCCTACTACGACCAGGCCAAGCGGATGCTCGGCGTGGTCGAGAACCCGGTGCGCACCCCGGCCGACGACGTGATGGAGAAGGTGGCCGGCGACATGGGTGTCGCCGACTCCTTCCACCCCACGCCGGTGGGCGTGTTCTTCGGCGGCCCCGGCCAGGCGCCGGGCGAGCAGGTCGAGGACCCGTTCTTCGGTGGCGCCGGGCCCGCGCGCAACGCCTGCCTCAACTGCGGCGAGTGCATGTCGGGCTGCCGCCACAACGCCAAGAACACCCTGGTCAAGAACTACCTCTACCTCGCCGAGCAGCAGGGCGCGCGGGTGATGCCGCTGAGCACCGTGACCCGCATCCGCCCGCGCGCGGGCGGCGGCTACGACGTCACCATCAAGTACACCAAGGCCAAGCGTGCGACGGCCCGCACCACCCGCACCCTCACCGCCGAGCACGTGGTGATGGCGGCGGCCTCGCTGGGCACCCAGAAGTTGCTCCACCGGATGAAGGACGAGGGGCACCTGCCGCGGCTCTCGGAGCGGCTGGGCTACCTCTCGCGCACCAACTCCGAGTCGATCCTGGGCGCGATCGCCCCCAAGTCGGACACCACCGACTACTCCTACGGCGTCGCCATCACCTCGAGCTTCCACCCCGACGCCGACACCCACGTCGAGCCGGTGCGCTACGGCAAGGGCTTCAACACCATGGCGATGATGCAGACGGTGCTGACCGACGGCGACGGCGCCGCCCCGCGCTGGCGGACCTGGCTGAAGGAGATGTGGGCGCAGCGCCGCGAGATCGTCAACCTCTACGACCTCAAGCACTGGTCGGAGCGCACCGTGATCGCGCTGGTGATGCAGAGCCTCGACAACTCGATCACCACCTACGGCAAGCGCAACCGGCTCACCGGCACGTGGCGGATGACCTCGCGCCAGGGCCACGGCGCCCCCAACCCGACCTGGATCCCGGTGGCCAACGACGCCGTGCGCCGCATCGCCGGAGTCCTGGGCGGCACGGCCGGCGGCAACATCGGCGAGCCCTTCAACATGCCGCTGACCGCCCACTTCATCGGCGGCTGCGCGATCGGGGACTCGCCCGAGACCGGGGTCATCGACCCCTACCAGCGCGTCTACGGCCACCCGGGCCTGCACGTCATGGACGGCGCGGCCATCACCGCCAACCTCGGGGTCAACCCGTCGCTGACCATCACCGCCCAGGCCGAGCGCGCGATGGCCCTGTGGCCCAACAAGGGCGAGGCCGACCCGCGCCCCGGGCTGGGCGCCGACTACCGCCGCCTGGAGCCGGTCGCGCCGCAGCGACCGGCGGTCCCCGACCACGCCCCGGGAGCCCTGCGCCTGCCCATCGTCGGGGTCAGCTGAGGCAGCAGGTCTAGCCCGGTCGAAAAAGGCCGGAGAAAGATCGTCACCGACGTAACCCCCCGCGATCGGCCTCGTTGTGATGGTCAGACCCGGCAGTCATGCTCCCTCCCAAAGGTCGGGTCGTTTGTCCAAGCTGCTGTCCAACAGAGGCGTGGACGATCAGGGCCCGGCCATCCTCCCTCCCCGGCCGGGCCCTGGTGCTATTTCTGGGCCCGTGCATGAGTCCCCGGCCGACCGGGGACTCATGCACGTGTCAGGTGTTGCAACACCTGACAAGTGACCGACTCGCCCGACAGGTCCGTGGTGGGTGGCGGCCCGAGGCGCCGCGTCGTACGCCGATAGGCTGGGCCCATGAGCGACGTGACCCCCGGCATCCCCGACCACGACCTCGTCCTGGTCGTCGACTTCGGGGCGCAGTACGCGCAGCTGATCGCGCGCCGGGTGCGCGAGGCCCGGGTCTACTCCGAGATCGTGCCGCACCACCTGCCGGTCGAGGAGATGCTGGCCCGCAAGCCCAAGGCGATCATCCTCTCCGGCGGGCCGAGCTCGGTCTACGCCGAGGGTGCGCCGGGCATCGACCCGGCGATCTTCACCTCCGGCACCCCCGTCTTCGGCATGTGCTACGGCTTCCAGCTGATGGCTGCCGGTCTTGGCGGCACCGTGGCGCGCACCGGCTCGCGCGAGTACGGCCGCACCCCCGTCACCGTCGGCGAGGCGGGCACCCTGCTGGCCGACGTGCCGGCCGCGCACACCGTGTGGATGTCCCACGGCGACGCCGTCACCGAGGCGCCCGAGGGGTTCTCGGTGCTCGCCGAGACCGCGAAGACCCCGGTCGCGGCCTTCGAGGCCGTCGACCGCGGGCTCGCCGGCGTGCAGTGGCACCCCGAGGTGCTGCACACCGAGCACGGCCAGCAGGTCCTCGAGCACTTCCTGGTCGGCATCGCCGGGTGCCGCCAGACCTGGACGATGGTCAACATCGTCGAGGAGCAGATCGAGTCGATCCGCGCCCAGATCGGTGAGCGTGGCCAGGCCATCTGCGGCCTGTCGGGCGGCGTCGACTCCGCAGTGGCCGCCGCGATCGTGCAGCGCGCCATCGGTGACCGGCTCACCTGCGTGTACGTCGACCACGGGCTGATGCGCTCGGGGGAGACCGAGCAGGTCGAGCGGGACTTCGTCGCCGCCACCGGGGTCGACCTGCGCGTCGTCGACGCCGAGAAGCAGTTCCTCGACGCGCTGGCCGGGGTCTCGGACCCCGAGGAGAAGCGCAAGATCATCGGCCGCGAGTTCATCCGCACCTTCGAGGCCGCCGAGGCCGAGGTGCTGGCCGACGCGGTCAGCGGCGAGGGCGGCGACAAGGTCGCCTTCCTGGTGCAGGGCACCCTCTACCCCGACGTGGTGGAGTCGGGCGGCGGTGCCGGCACCTCCAACATCAAGAGCCACCACAACGTCGGCGGGCTGCCCGACGACCTCGAGTTCGAGCTCGTCGAGCCGCTGCGCACGCTGTTCAAGGACGAGGTCCGCCTGGTCGGGGAGCAGCTCGGCCTGCCGGCCGAGATCGTGCACCGCCAGCCCTTCCCGGGCCCCGGCCTGGGCATCCGCATCATCGGCGAGGTGACCCGCGAGCGCCTCGACATCCTGCGCCAGGCCGACGCCATCGTGCGCGAGGAGATGACCCGCGCCGGTCTCGACCGCGACATCTGGCAGATGCCGGTCGTGCTGCTGGCCGACGTCCGCTCGGTGGGCGTGCAGGGCGACGGCCGCACCTACGGCCACCCCATCGTGCTGCGCCCCGTCACCTCCGAGGACGCGATGACCGCCGACTGGGCGCGCCTGCCCTACGAGGTCCTCGAGACCGTCTCGACCCGCATCACCAACGAGGTCGAGGAGGTCAACCGGGTCACGGTCGACATCACCAGCAAGCCCCCGGGCACCATCGAGTGGGAGTGAGCGGGGCGGGCCTCAGCGGTTCTTGAGGCCCTTCTTCGTACGCCGCCGCAGCTGGATGATGCGCAGGCTCCCGGCGGTCGCGGTCAGCAGGATGCCGGCCGCGGTCGCGATCAGCATGGCCACGGCCACGGGGGTCTCGCCCTCGAAGGACAAGAAGCGCACCGTCGTGGTGTCGGTGTTCTGGGCGATGAAGATGACCAGCAGCACCAGCAGCACGCCCAGCCCCACGATGGCGGCGTAGAAGCCGCTGGTGCGCGAGCCGCGAAGGGGGTCGTCGCCCTTGCCGCGCGCCGGCGCGGGGCGCTCCGGCTCCGTGGTCGGACCGGTGGCGTCGGGGGTGGTCGGGGCGGGGTCGGTGTGGGGGCCGGTGTCGCCGGTGGGCTCGTCCCCCGAGGGCGTCGTGGTGCTCATGGGGCCACGGTAGTGCGGTGCGCGGGGTCGACGGGTCATCCCCCGAGGGGCGGCGCACCCCGAATCGGGTAAAAGTGCGTGACGACGGTCACGGTCGCCGGGTTTTACTGGTCCCGCCCAGGAACCTCTTGTACATTATTCAACAGAACCGCCGGGGACCCGAGACCCCGGCGGTTCTTCCATTTCCGGGGAGTCCCGGACCGGGTCAGTCGGTCAGCACGACCTCGACCTCGAAGCCCTCCGAGCTCTCGACGTAGAGCGCCGTGTGCTGCTCGCCGCCCGCATGCGGGTAGCGGTCGGCGTACATCTCGTGCCAGCCGTGCGCGGTCGACTCGGCACGCATCCGGTCGAGCAGGGTGCGCGAGTCGACGCAGAGCGCCAGGTGGTTGACCCCGGGCCGCATCCGGTCGTACGCCGCGTCGCGCTGGTCGGGGGAGTGCTCGAGGAAGAGGTAGGTGCCATCGGGGTGGCACCACGACGAGCCGGGCAGGTCGACCTCCCAGCCCAGCTCGCCCAGCAGCCAGCCCCACTCGTCGACGGCCCGCTCGAGGTCGCCGACCCAGAGGTCGAGGTGGTGCAGGGCCCGGGACGGCTGCTCGCTCATGCCCCGGACCCTACTGCCGTCGCCGGCGCCGGCTCAGACGTCGGTGGGCTCGTCGCCGATCACGTGCACGGCGGCCTCCTCGGCCGAGGCGGCCGCACCGTCGATGCCGACGTCATCGCCCACGAGCTCGGCGTCGACGTCCTCGGCGAGCCCCTCGTCGGGGTCGACCAGGCGCCCGGCGCGCTCGTCGCCGACCTCGCCGCCGACCTGCTCGCGGTCGGCCTCGGCCTCGGCCTCGGCGTACGGGTCGGGCTCGGGCTCCTCCTGGGCGACCCGCTGGTCGAGCGACTCGCCGGTCGCCTCCTCGTACGGCGTGTTGCCGAAGCCCTGGCCCGGTGAGTACTTCTCGGGCGGCGAGTAGCCGCGGTCGAGCTGGTCCTCCACGTCACCGTCGGCGAGGGTGTCCTCGCCCGTCAGCTGGTCGCTCTCCTCGACGGAGTAGTCGCCGTAGGTGTCGTCCTGGTCGTTCGGTCCGGTGCTCATGGCTCCACCGTAGCCACGCCGCGCACCCGACCGTCCCACCCGTCAGGTGCCGTCGAGGAGCACCCGCCGCACCGGCAGCGCGTGGGCCTGCTGGTCGCGCACCCAGGCGACCAGACCCTCCCGGACGTGGCAGCGCAGGTCGTAGAGGGTCGGGGCGTCGTGGGAGGTGACCAGCACGCGCACCCGGACCAGGCCGTCGACGGCGTCGGTGACCTGCACGTGGGAGACCCGCCCGTCCCACATCGTCCCGGCCCGCTCCATGACCGAGGGCAGATGGGCGCGCAGGGCGTCGACGTCGGTGCGCCAGTCGAGGTCGAGCTCGACCGAGCCGAGCAGCTCGGAGTTCTTGCGGGTCCAGTTCTGGAAGGGCGTGGTGGTGAAGTACGTCGACGGCAGGATCATCCGGCGGTCGTCCCAGATCCGCACCACGACGTAGCTGAGCGTGATCTCCTCGATCGTGCCCCACTCGCCCTCCACGATGACGGCGTCGTCGACCTTGATGGCGTCGTTGAAGGCCAGCTGGATGCCGGCGAAGGCGTTGGCCAGGATCGACTGGGCGGCCAGGGCCGCCACCACCGAGATGAGGCCCGCCGAGGCGAGCACGCTGGCGCCGACGGTGCGCACCGCGGGGAAGGTGAACAGGATCGCGCCGACGGTCACCACGACCACCAGGGCGATGGTCAGGCGCCGTATCAGCAGCACCTGGGTGCGCACCCGGCGCGCGACCCGGTTGTCGCGCACGTCGGTGCGGGCGCGACCCAGCGTGAGGTCCTCCACGAAGAGCAGCAGCGCGCACAGCAGCCAGCCGCCGCTGGCGATGGCCAGCACCCGCAGCACCAGTGCGCCCGCCTCCCACCAGGCGGCCCAGTCGTCGGACGCCCCCGGCCGCACCCCCGCGACCCAGCCGCTGAGGGCCAGGGTCAGCACGAGCGCCCGGAAGGGGAAGCGGGCCGAGCGGGCGAGATCGCCCGCAGGGCGCCACCGGCGCCCGAGGAGTCGCACCACGAGGTGCACCACCACCACGAGGGCGAGTGCCGCGAGGGCGGCGGAGCCGGCAGCGATCATTGCGTGGGTCCACGAGACGGCCATGCCCCATCCTGCACCGACCGGCAGGAGCCGGGTCAGCCGCCCGTGCAGCCGAGCAGTCACTTGTGAACCATCGAGGCGTCAGTTCTGCACCCAGGGCGGGTGCGGGGTGACCCCTCGGTGGTTCGAAATTGACCGGTCGGTGGTTCGAAATTGACCGGTCGGTGGTTCGAAAGTGACTGCTCGTCAGCGGGCGGCGTAGAGGGTGGTGCGCTCGTGCACCGGCCGGCCGATGCCGGCGCCCATCGCGCGCAGCTCCTCGACCGTCTTGGCCGAGCCGTGCTCGGAGCCGGCCATCCGGCTGATGGTCTCCTCCATCAGCGTGCCGCCGAGGTCGTTGGCGCCGGCGCGGAGCATGGCCTGGGTGCCCTCGACGCCGAGCTTGACCCACGACGTCTGGATGTTGTCGATGCGCCCGTGCAGCAGGATGCGCGCCATCGCGTGCACCGCGAGGTTGTCGCGGTGGCTGGGGCCGGGACGGGCCACCCCGGCGAGGTAGATCGGCGAGGAGGTGTGCACGAACGGCAGCGGGACGAACTCGGTGAAGCCGCCCACCCCGGCCTCGCGGGCCCGGTCCTGGATGCCGGAGAGCACCCGGAGGTGACCGACCCAGTGCCGCGGGTTGTCGACGTGGCCGTACATCATCGTGCTGGTCGTCGGCAGCCCGACGCGGTGGGCGGTCGAGACGATCTCGACCCAGGTGCTGGTCGGCAGCTTGCCCTTGGTCAGCACCCAGCGCACCTCGTCGTCGAGGATCTCCGCGGCGGTGCCGGGCAGCGAGCCGAGCCCCGCCTCACGGGCCTTGATGAGGAAGTCCTCGATGGAGAGCCCGGTGCGCGCGGTGCCGTTGACGACCTCCATCGGGCTGAAGGCGTGCACGTGCATCTCGGGCACCCGCTGCTTCACGGCCGTGGCCAGGTCGAAGTACGCCGTCGCGGGCAGCTCGGGGTCGATGCCGCCCTGCATGCAGACCTCGGTGGCCCCGAGGTCCCACGCCTCCGCTGCGCGGTCGGCGACCTCGTCGAGGGAGAGCGAGTAGGAGTCGGCGTCGCTCTTGCGCTGCGCGAACGCGCAGAAGCGGCAGCCGACGTAGCAGACGTTGGTGAAGTTGATGTTGCGGTTGACGACGTAGGTGACGTCGTCGCCGACCGCCTCGCGGCGCAGGTGGTCGGCGAGGCGGCAGACCTCCTCGAGGAGCGGCCCCTCCGCGGTCATCAGGGTCAGCGCGTGCTCGTCGGAGAGCCCACCGGGGTCGGCCTCGGCGGCGGCCAGCGCCTCGCGACCGTCGGCGTGCAGCACCGCGGGAGCCCCGCCGCCCGAGGTGCCGGCGGCGGCGTCGCGCACGGACTCCCAGTCGCCGTAGACCTCGCTGAAGTCGGAGCGCCGGTCGTCGCTGCGGCCGTCGGTGTCGACGGCGGTGTGCAGGTCGGTGCGACCGGTCGACTCGAAGCCGCCGTCGGGCTCCTGCCACGCCCGCCCGACCGGGCGTACGCCGTCGCGGGCCAGGCCGTCGGGGGCGGCCAGGGCCGCGACGTGCCCGATGACGCGGGGGTCGAGCCACGGGGCGCCGTCGTCGAGGGCGGCGCGCACGTAGTCGGGCTGGAGGGTCAGGCGGGCCGCGAGCCGGAAGCCGGCGGCGGCGCTGATGTCGCGCAGCCGCTCGACGGAGGGCCAGGGCCGCTCGGGGTTGACGTGGTCGGGGGTGAGCGGCGAGACGCCGCCCCAGTCGTCGACGCCGGCGTCGAGCAGCGCGTGGCACTCGCTGGCGTCGACGAGGTTGGGCGGGGCCTGCACCCGGGCCCTGGGGCCCAGGACCAGGCGGGTCACGGCGAGCGCCGCGCGGTACTCGTCGAGGTCGAGGTCGTCGGCGTGCCGCATCGCGGTGTCGGGCTTGGCCCGGAAGTTCTGGACGATCACCTCGTGCACCGAGCCGTAGGCCTTCATCACCTTGCGCAGCGCGAAGATCGTCTCGGCCCGCTCGGTCAGCGTCTCGCCGATGCCGACCAGCAGCCCGGTGGTGAAGGGGATCGAGAGCCGTCCGGCGTCCTCGAGCACCCGCAGGCGCACCGCGGGGTCCTTGTCGGGGGAGCCGAAGTGGGCCTCGCCCCTGGTCTCGAACAGTCGGCGCGAGGTCGTCTCGAGCATCATCCCCATCGACGGCGAGACCGGCTTGAGGCGGTTCATCTCCTCCCACGTCATCACCCCCGGGTTGACGTGCGGCAGGAGACCGGTCTCCTCCAGCACCCGCACCGCCATCGCGCGCACGTAGGCCAACGTCGAGTCGTAGCCCTGCTCGTCGAGCCACTCCTGCGCCTCGGGCCACCGGTCCTCGGGCCGGTCGCCCAGGGTGAACAGCGCCTCGAGGCAGCCGAGCTCGGCGCCCCGGCGCGCGACGTCGAGGATCTCGTCGGGGGAGAGGTAGGGCGCCCGCCCCTCCCGGGCGGCCTGGCCCGGGGTCTCCACGAACGTGCAGTAGTGGCACCGGTCGCGGCACAGCCTGGTCACCGGGATGAAGACCTTGGGGGAGTAGGTCACCACCCCGGGGCGGCCGGCGGCCAGCAGCCCCGCGTCGCGCACCTGGGCGGCGGCGGCGCAGAGCCGGTCGAGGTCGTCGCCGGTCGCGGCGAGCAGCACCTCGGCCTCGGCGACGTCGAGGGCCGCGCCGCGCTCGGCCCGCGCGAGCGCGCGGCGTACCTGCTGGGGCGTCGGTGCGGCATTCATCACCACAGATTAACGAGGGGGGTGGCCCGGCCGTGGGCCGGGCCACCGGTCGGGACGTCAGCCGGTGGCCTGCTCGGCGTGCGCGCCGCCGGAGGCGAGCTTGGAGGGCCACCAGGTGCGCGGGCCGACGAGGTAGCAGACCGCCGGCACCAGCAGCGAGCGCACCACCAGGGTGTCGAGCAGCACGCCGAAGGCGACGATGAACGCGATCTGGGCCAGGAAGAGGATCGGCACCACGCCCAGCGCCGCGAAGGTCGCGGCCAGCACCACGCCCGCCGACGTGATCACGCCGCCGGTCACGGACAGGCCGCGCAGGATGCCCGGGCGGGTGCCCAGGCGCAGCGACTCCTCGCGCACCCGCGTCATCAGGAAGATCGAGTAGTCGATGCCCAGCGCGACCAGGAAGACGAACGCGATCAGCAGGGTCGAGGGGTCGCTGGCCGGGAAGCCGAGGACGTGCTCGAAGACCAGCGCGCTGACACCCATCGTGGCGCCGAAGGACAGCACGTTGGCCAGGATGAGCAGGCCGGCCGCGGCCAGCGAGCGCAGCAGCAGCGCGAGCACCACGAAGATGACCACGAGGATCGCCGGGATCACCACGGCCCGGTCGCGGCTGGTGGTCTCGCGGGTGTCGAGCAGGGTCGCGGTGGAGCCGCCGACCAGGATCTCGTCGTCGACCTCGGAGAGGTCCGCGCGCAGCCGCTTGACCGTCTCGGTGGCGGCCTGCGTCTCGCTGCCGTCGGCGAGGTTGGCCAGCAGGATGCTGACGCCGTCGACGCTGCGCGGCTGGCGCGGGTCGTCGGCCTCGGGGATGGCGGCGATGGCGGGCTGCGGGCCGTCGCTCTGCTGGGAGACGCCCTCGTCGGCGCTGAGGACGTCGGTGGCCGCGTCGATCTCGTCGGTCGGCACCACGATCTGCAGCGGGCTGGCGGTGTCGGCCTCGAAGTGCGCGTCGAGCACGTCCTGGGCGTCGACCGACTCCTCGGCGGTGAGGAAGAGGTCGGTCTGGGGGACGGGGTCCTCGTCGAGGGTGAAGGCGAACCCGGCGAAGACGGCCAGCACCAGCGTCGTCACCGTCGCGACCGCGACGGTCCGGTCGCGCACCAGGTGGGCGACCCGGGCCCACAGGCCCTCGGTGTTCTTGTGCTCGGAGCCGTAGGTGGGCACGAGCGGCCAGAAGGCCCTGCGCCCCAGCAGCACCAGCGCCGCGGGCAGGAAGGTGAGCGAGACGAGCATCGCGGCGGCGATGCCGAGCGCGCCGACCGGGCCCAGGCCCTGCAGGCTCGCGAGGTCGGAGAGCAGCAGGCACAGCAGGCCGAGGATCACCGTCGCGCCCGAGGCGCCGATCGGCTCGACGACGGCGCGCAGCGAGGCGCGCATGGCGTCGTACGACGACTCCCGGTCGCGCAGCTCCTCGCGGAAGCGCGCGACCAGCAGCAGCGAGTAGTCGGTCGCGGCGCCGATGGCGAGGATGAAGAGGATGCCCTGGCTCTGGCCGTTGAGGGCCAGCAGGTCGGCCGAGGCGAGCGCGTAGATCGCCGCGGACGCCGCCCCCAGGCCCAGCACGGCCGAGAACAGCACCACGAAGGGCAGCACCGGGGTGCGGTAGACGACGACCAGGATGACCAGCACGACGCCCAGGGCGACCAGCAGCAGCAGGCCGTCGATGGCGCCGAACGCGTTGACCAGGTCGGCCAGGATGCCACCGGGGCCGCCGACGAGGGCGGTGAGGCCCGCGGGCGGCTCGTCGAGCACCGCGCGCAGCGCCTCGACGCGCTCGATGATGACCTCGCCGTCGGTGGTGGCGACCTGCACGACGAGCTGGGCGGCCTCCCCGTCCTCGGAGGGCACCGGCCCCTGCACGCCCGTGACGTCCTCGACCTGGCCGAGCTCCTCGGCGTACGCCGCGATCGCCTGGCTGTCGGAGCCCTCGAGGCCGCCGTCGCGCTCGAAGACGACGGTGACCGGGATGGTCTCCTGGTCCTGGAACCCGGTGAGGGTCTCCAGGACCTGCGTCGACTCGGCCGTCCCCGGGAGGAAGGCCGCGTTGTCGTTCTCCTGCACGTTGCCGAGCTGGCCGGCGAACGAGCCCAGCGGGCCCCCGACGAACACCCACACGAGCACGACCAGCAGCGGCCAGACCCAACGTCGCTTCATGGGCAGCAGCCTGCCAGACCGCGGGAGCCCACCGAGGGGTGAGGAGGTTTCTTTAGATGCCGAGCCCGCGGCCGATGATCTCCTTCTGGATCTCGGTGGTGCCGCCGTAGATGGTCTGGATGCGGCTGTCGACGTAGGCCTTGGCGATGGGGGTACTCCATCATGTAGCCGTAGCCGCCGTGCAGCTGCACGCCCTGGTCGACGAGCTTCTTCTGCAGCTCGGTGGTCCACCACTTGGCCATCGAGGCCAGCGAGGTGTCGACCTCGCCGGCGTTGAGCTTGGTGATGCACTCGTTGACGAAGGTGCGCGCGATGTAGACCTCGGTGGCCATCTCGGCCAGCAGGAACCGGTTGTGCTGGAACTTGCCGATCGGCTTGCCGAAGGCCTCGCGCTCCTTGGCGTAGCCCAGGCACAGGTCGAGCACGTGCTCGCAGGCCGCCACCGCGATGCAGGCGATGGAGACCCGCTCCTGGGGCAGGTTCTCCATCAGGTGGATGAAGCCGTGGCCCTCGGTGCCGAGCAGGTTGTCCTTGGGGACCTCGACGTTGTCGAAGAACAGCTCGGCGGTGTCCTGGGCCTTCAGGCCCATCTTGTCGAGGTTGCGACCGCGCTCGAAGCCGGCCATGCCGCGCTCGACGACCAGCAGGCTGAAGCCCATGTGCCCGGCGTCGGGGTCGGTCTTGGCGACCACGATCACGACGTCGCTCATGATGCCGTTGCTGATGAAGGTCTTGGAGCCGTTGAGCACCCAGTGGTCGCCCTTGTCGACGGCGCTGGTCTTGAGGCCCTGCAGGTCGGAGCCGGCGCCCGGCTCGGTCATCGCGATCGCGGAGATCAGCTCGCCGGAGACCAGGCCGGGCAGCCAGCGCTGCTTCTGCTCCTCGGTGCCGAGGGAGGAGATGTAGGGGACGATGATGTCGGTGTGCACGGGGAAGCCCAGCCCGCTGGCGCCCACCTTCGAGATCTCCTCGGCGACGATGGCGTTGTAGCGGAAGTCGCGCACGCCCATGCCGCCGTACTGCTCCTCGACGTCGAAGCACAGCAGGCCCGCCTCGCCGGCCTTGCGCCACACCTCGCGGCTGACCTGGCCGTCCTTCTCCCACTGCTCGTGGTGGGGCACGACCTCCTTCTCCAGGAAGGCGCGCGCCATGGCGCGGAAGTCCTCGTGCTCCTGGGTGTTGATCGAGGTGGGCTGGGCCATCAGGTTGCCTCCGGTGTGGTGCCTGCCGCGGGTGCGGACCGTACGAGCAGAACTGTGACAGCAGAACTGTCACAATTCAAGCGTTAGAGTCCGGGCCATGACGGTGGGCAGCGAGGTCGAGGGCGCCGACGCGCTGCTGACGGTCGACGAGCTGGCCGCCGCCGTCGGGCTGACGGTGCGCACGACGCGCTACTACGCCAGCCTCGGCCTGCTGCCGCCGCCGCTGAAGCGGGGCCGCGTCGCCTACTACGACAGCGCGCACCGCGCCCGGCTCGAGCTCGTGCGCGCGCTGCAGGAGCACGGCTTCACCCTCCAGGCGATCGAGCGGTACGTCGCCTCGGTGCCGGCCACCGCGGGCGTCGAGGAGCTGGCGATGCAGCGGGCGATGCTGACCTCGTGGACCTCGCAGGCCCCCGAGGAGCTCGACCGCGCCGGGCTCGACGCCCGGGCCGGGCGTGCCCTGAGCGACGAGGACCTCGGGCTGCTGGAGCGGCTGGCGCTGCTCGACCCGGTGCCGGGCGGGACGGACGGAACGGGCGGGCGCTACCGGGCGATGCCCAACCTCCAGATCGGCCTCGACCTGCTCGCGCTCGACGTGCCGCCCGAGAGCGTCGGCGCCGCCGGCGACGCGATCGCGCGCCACATGACCTCGCTGGTCGAGGAGCTCACCGACATCCTGCGCAGCGGCCTGCTGGCGCCGTACCGGCGCGGCGAGCTCGGCCCGGGGGAGGCGGAGCGGATCGAGCGCGAGCTGCCACAGCTGCGCCGGCTGACGCTCGAGGCGGTGGTGGCCGGCTTCCAGCGCGCCGCCAACGCCGTGATCACCCGGTCGCTGGCGCGCGACTGAGGCACCCTCAGCGGCGCATCACCCGGCGCGCGGCCCGGTTGCCGCCGAACTGCACGAGCTGCACGAAGGCGATGATCACGAGCACCGCGGCCCAGGTCACCAGCGGGTCGTACTGGCGGTAGCCGTAGGTGAGGGCGAAGGCACCGAGCCCGCCGCCGCCGACCACGCCGGCGATCGCGGCCATGTCGACGATCGCTACGAAGGCGAAGGTGTAGCCCAGGATCAGCGGCCCGAACGCCTCGGGGAGCAGCACGGTCAGGGTGGTGCGCAGCCGCCCGGCGCCCATCGCGCGCGAGGCCTCGAGGACGCCGGGGTCGACCGAGACCAGGTTCTGCTCCACGATCCGGCTGATGCCGAAGGCGGCGGCCAGCGACAGCGCGAAGATCAGCGCCCGGTTGCCGATCCCGATGCCGACCACCAGGCGGGCCAGCGGCTGGGCAGCGGCGATGAAGATGACGAAGGGGATCGGGCGGAAGAAGTTGACGAGCAGGTTGAGACCGACGTGCACCGCACGCTGGGGCGCGATGCCGCCGGCGCGCGTCGTGTAGAGCAGCACGCCGAGCAGCAGCCCGCCGGCGCCGCCGATGCCGAGGGTGACGGCGACGATGTAGAGGGTCTCCAGCGCCGCCTCGGCGAAGAGGGAGTCGAGCTCGATCAGGCGGTCCATCAGGACGGGCCTCCTTCGGTGATCTCGACGAGGGTGGCGGCGTGCCCGAGCGCGTCGGCCACGGCCTGCTCGTCGCCGGTGAGGGCGAAGGTGAGGTGGCCGAAGGTGCGCCCGCGGACGTCCTCGACCCCGCCGTGCACCAGCTCGAAGCCGACCCCGCGCTCGATGAACGCGGCGAAGACGTCGGCGGGCGAGGCGTGCTCGTCGCGGAACGACAGGGTCACCATCCGGCCCGGGTGGCGCTCGCGCAGCCGCTCGAGCGCCCGCGGGGGCGGGCCCTTCTCGACCAGGGTGCTGACGAAGCGCTGCGTGGCCGGGTGCTGCGGGGAGGCGAAGACGTCGTACGTCGCGCCGAGCTCGACGACGCGGCCGGCCTCCATCACCGCCACCCGGTCGGCCAGCGAGCGCACGACCTCCATCTCGTGGGTGATCAGCACGACGGTCAGGCCGAGCTCCTCGTTGACCCGGCGCAGCAGGCCCAGCACCTCCGCGGTGGTCTGCGGGTCGAGGGCGCTGGTCGGCTCGTCGGCGAGCAGGATGCGCGGCTCGGTGGCCAGCGCCCGGGCGATGCCCACCCGCTGCTTCTGCCCGCCCGAGAGCTGCTCGACGTGGGCGTGCGCCTTGTCGGCGAGCCCGACGAAGTGCAGCAGCTCGGAGATCCGCGCCCGGTGCTCGGCCTGGGGGACCCCGGCGACCTGCAGCGGGTAGGCGATGTTGCCCCACACGGTGCGCGAGGAGAAGAGGTTGAACTGCTGGAAGATCATCCCGATGTCGCGGCGCACCTCGCGCAGCGCCCGCTCCGACATCGAGCTGACCTCGTGGCCGGCGACGGTGACGCGGCCGCTGGTGGGCCGGTCGAGGGCGTTGACCAGGCGCAGCAGGGTCGACTTGCCGGCCCCGGAGTAGCCGACCACGCCCAGCACCTCGCCCTCGGCCACGTCGAGGTCGACGTGGTCGAGGGCGTGCACCGGCGTCCCGCGCCGGGAGCGGGCGGGGAAGGTGCGGCTCACGTCCGACAGGCGGATGAGCGGGGCGCTGGGGGCGGCGGCCACTCGGCTCAGCCCTGGTCGCGGGTGTCGGCCTCGACCTCGGCGAGCGAGGCCTGCAGCTGCTCGACCGGGGTGTCGAGCATGACGGCGGTGCCGCCCGAGACCTCGACCACGCCGTCCTGCACGGCCTGGGTCTCCTGGTAGATCTCCACGAGGCGCTGGTACGTCGGGTCGTCGAGGTCGTCGGCGCGCGCCGCGAAGACGTTGGCGTAGGGCAGCGCCGCGGAGTCGGACGGGTCGTCCTGGGCCAGGGCGTCGTCGAAGTCGAGACCGGCGCGCTCGACGAAGTCGTTGTTGACCACGGCCCCGGCCAGGTCGTCGAGCGACGTCGCGGTCAGGGCGGCGGCCAGCGCCTCGACCTGCACCCGCGAGGCGTCGGTGTCGACGTCGGCGAGGTCGGAGAAGATCGTGCCGCCGCTCTTGAGCTCGATGAGGCCGGCCGACTGCAGCAGCACCAGGGCGCGGGCCTGGTTGCTGGCGTCGTCGGGGACCGCGACGGTGGCGCCGTCGGGGATGTCCTCGACCGCGTCGTACTGCTTGGAGTGCAGGCCGAGGGGGTAGATCGCGGTGGCGCCGATGGGCTGCAGGTCCTCGCCGGTGGCGACGTTGTAGTCGGCCAGGAAGACGATGTGCTGGAACTGGTTGAGGTCGAGCTCGCCCTCGGCGACCGCCGGGTTGGGCTGGTTGTAGTCGGCGAAGTCGACGATCTCGACGTCGATGCCCTCGTCGGCGGCGGCCTCCTGGTAGGTGGCCCAGTAGGGGTCGCTGGCGCCGACGACGCCGATGCGCACGGTCTCGCCGCCGGCAGCGGTCGTGTCGTCGTCCCCGCCGGTGGTGGCCACGAGCACGCCGGCCACCACGGCCAGCGCCACGAGCCCGCCGAGCACGAGCGGCCAGCGGCGTCGGCGCGGCGCCTCGATGAGGTCGGGGGAGCCGCTGGTGGGGTCGGTGGGGGAGGTGTCGGGCATCAGGGGACCTTCCGGGTCTGCTGTGGGGGAACGTCGCTACAACTCGTGGCGGCCCGAGGCATTCCTGGTTTCGCCGGTTGTGCGGCGTCACCTGCGTCACACGCCCGCGGGGGAGGGGCGCTGCCCGGCCGCCTGGTTGGCTGGAGGCATGCGCATCTTCCTCACCGGTGGCAGCGGCAAGGCCGGCCGGCACGTCGCCCCCTTCCTGGCCGAGCAGGGCCACCAGGTCACCAACGCCGACCTCGTGCCGCTGGGCCACCCCGACGTGGCCGACCTGCGGGTCGACCTGACCGACGCCGGTCAGACGTACTCCGCGATGGCGGGGCTGGCGACCTTCGGCGAGCTCGACCTGCCCGAGCAGCCGTCGTACGACGCGGTGGTGCACCTCGCTGCGGTGCCGCGGATCCTGCTGACCCCGGACTCGACGGCGTACGAGACCAACGTGCTGAGCACCTACCACGTGCTCGAGGCGGCGACCCGGCTCGGCGTGCGCAAGGTCGTCTTCGCCTCCTCCGAGACGACGTACGGCGTCTGCTTCGCGCAGGGCGAGCGCAAGCCGCGCTACGTGCCGGTCGACGAGGAGCACCCGACGGTGCCGGAGGACTCCTACGCGATGTCGAAGGTCGCCAACGAGGTGACGGCGCGCTCCTTCCAGGCCCGCACCGGCGCCGACGTCTACGGGCTGCGGATCAACAACGTGATCGAGCCCCACGAGTACGCCGAGATGTTCCCCCCGTTCCTGGAGGACCCGGCGCTGCGGCGGCGCAACATCTTCGCCTACATCGACGTGCGCGACCTCGGCCAGATGGTGCAGCGCTGCCTGGAGACCGACGGGCTGGGCTACGAGGTCTTCAACGTCGCCAACGCCGACATGTCGGTCGCCGCGACCACCGACGAGGTCCGGGAGCGCTTCTACGAGGGCGTCGAGCAGCGCAGGGCGATGGGGCGCGACGAGACCTTCTACTCCATCGACAAGGCGCGCGAGCTGGTCGGCTTCGACCCCCGGCACTCGTGGCGCGACGTGCTCGCCGACCCGGGGGCGTCCTCGTGACCCGGCTCGACGAGCGCGTCACCTCCCCGCCGTGCGAGCGGTGCGGGCAGCCGGTCGGGGCTGAGCGGCTGGCTGCGCTGCCGCGGGCCACGACCTGCATGACGTGCGCCAGCCTGCGCAAGCGGCCCTCGCGGGGGCAGACCTGCTCCTGAGGGCGGACGGGTGCTTCCGGTGGGACGGCGGGTGCCGCAGGATGGACCCATGCAGCTGCGAGTACTGAGGACGGCCACCGGTGCGCTGCTGGCGGGCTCCGGAGCCTTGATGGCCGCGGCGTCGTGGCAGCGATGGGCCGGCGTGTGCGGCTGGGGCGACGTCGACAGCGCCGGCTGCCTGGAGCGGCAGGACCACCGGTACGACGTCCTGGCACCCGCGGCGCCGTGGGAGCCGGTGGCATCGCGCCGGAGCTGGCCGGGGCCTCGCTGCTGGTGCTCGCGGCCGCGCTGCTGCTGCTGCCGTGGGCCCTGACCGGTCGCCGGCCCGGGCCGGTGTCGGCGGTGGCGGTGGCCGGCGCCGCGGTGGGCTCGGCTGCGATGGGCGTGACCGCCCTCGGCTCCGGTCTCTCGGGCGAGGTGGTCGAGCCCGTGGGCGGCGACGTGACGATCTGGGTGTGGCTGCTGCTGACCCCGGTGGTGCTGGTCCACCTCGCGGTGCTCGCGCACGGCTGGCGACGCACGGCGGCGGTCCTGCTCGTGCTCGGGGCCCCGCCGGTGGCCCTGTTCTCCTACGCCATGGGTCCCTACGACGCCCGGCCGTGGTGGGAGGCGGTCTCCGGGCTGCTCGTCGTGGCCGCGGGAGCGTGCGTCGTCGGCGCCGGCCCTGCCGGCCGTCGCCCGGACGGTGCTGGGTCGAGCCCGGCTAGCTCCACGTCCCGTGCAGGGCGCGAGGAAGTCCCCACACCCCCCGTGCGGTGAGCCGGTCGTCGGCATCCAGCACGCCGAGGTCCTGCCACTGGGGGCCCAGGTGCAGCAGGGCGGCCTCCAGCACCGCCAGGTGACCGGACGGGTCCTCGATCTCGCCGTCGACGTCCTCGAGGTGGGCGATGTCGCGCTGCACCTCGGCCGGGTCCAGGGCACTGCCCGGCCCGCGTCGTCGGACGCCGAGCGCCAGGCCCAACCAGTCGACGTGCTCCAGCGCCATCACCGCGCTGGCCGACTCGATGTCCTCCGGGTCGGGCAGGTCGGAGGGTGAGATGGTCTCGGTGAGCGCGTCGAGCCAGCGGGCGTCGTCGGGGCTGACCTCGTCGCCCAGGCCGGGCACGCGCTCGGCGAGGTACGCCGCCGCCTCGCGGTCCTCGGCCGCCCACTCCTCGAGCCAGCTGTCGGCCTCTGCGTCGTCGATGTCCCACCCGTCAGCCATGGGGGCAGGGTAGCGGCGCCACTGCTCAGGCGGCGTAGTCGATGTCGAGGGTCCAGTCGGGCTGGTAGATCTCGAAGGTCGAGCGGGGTCGGCTGGGTGGTGCGGGTGGTGGGCCGGGTGGGGTCAGGGTGCGGGTGCCGGTGTGGTCGACGAGGTAGGTGTGGTCGTGGGCGTCGCGCCACAGGTAGATGCCGGGGAAGGGTTGTCGGACCTGCCAGTCGCCGTGGGTCTTGACCCGGTGGTGGGTCGGGGTGAGTGGGCCGTAGTTGCCGACCTGGCTGGGCCCGCCGCGCGCATGGGGGTCGGTGTGGTCGGTCTGCATGGTGCGGCTGGTGCACGCACCCCAGGGGAAGCAGTCGGCCGGGGTCATCAGCTGCACCGCGCGGCGGTGCCGGGCCGGGACCTCGTAGGCATCGACCGGGCTCTGCTCGGCCAGGTCGATGACCGGGCGCACCACGAACCGCGCGAAGCGCCCCAGCACCCCGCGCAGCCAGGACTCGGTGACCGGGCCGTGGCCCTCCACGCGCGCGACCCGGTCCAGCTCCTCGCCCTCGGCGTTGATGTCGCGCCCACCGGCAGCCGGACCGCCGCCGTGCAGGTGCACGAACAGGGTCACATCAGGCATCAGGTCGCGCAGGTCCACACCGGCCTCACCGGCCCGCGCGGCCGCGGCCGGGTCGGCCAGCAGCGCCACCGCGTGCACCCGCAGGTCATCCACGCCCCCGGAACTGTCCGCGTCGTCCCCGGTCTCGTCGGGCTCGGTCTCGCTGACCGGGTCGGGCTGGGTGGCGCGCAGCCGCCGGGCGAGCTCGGTGACCGCGCCGTCGAGGGCCTCGATCACCGGGAGCGGGGCGCGGATGAGGAAGCTGGCCATCCCGTTCTCGCTGGTCCCGATCCGCTTGGCGAAGCGTGCTTTCGCGCGGCGTTCCTCGGCCTCGCGGGCCAGCGCCGGCGCTGCCGCGGCGACCTTGCCCTCGACCAGTGCCGCGAACCTGCTCCACGGGAGCCGGCCGTCCGCGGCCTCGGCGACCTCACCGTCGACCCACGCGGCCTCGGCCTTCGACAGGTGGCGGGTCTTGTCGGCCACGTGGATGGCGTAGGAGTCGCGGACCTCCAGGGCCTGCACCCGTGACCACAGCAACGGCAGGCGGAGCCGCAGATCGAGCGCCGCGGCCATCAACCGCCGCCCCGCGTAGGTGGTCCGTCCGATCGCGGCACCGAACGTCGCGGCCGCGAACTCGGTGACCTCCGGGGTGCCGTCCCCGCCGTAGGCACGCGCCTGCTCCCGGCCCGGTCTGCCTGCCTCACGGGAGCTGAGCCGCTGCTTAGGGTGCGCGATCGCCCACTCGTAGGCCAGCACCAACAGCTCCACCCCAGCCCGGCGCTGGTCCTCCGCACACGCCGCCGCCCTGGCGAGGATCTGCTCCTCCACCAGGTCGCTCACCGGGGCCGCGCTGCTCATGCCTTTACCCAAGCACCCGGCACCGACAGTCCCGTCACACCCCACCTGACCTGCGCGAATGCGCACGCTCGACCACAGGCGTGCGTCGAGATGACGCCGACCTCGTCCCAGGTCGCACCCGCAGGGGGTCCTGCTGCCCCGCCCCGACGAGTGACCCTGGGGGCGTGTGAAGACCCTGATGAGACGAATGCTGCTTGCCCCGCTCGTGCTTCTCGTCCTCAGCTTGGCTGTCGTCGGCGCCCTGGTGGCCGTCGACCGGTTCACAGACTTCTCCTTGTTCGGCACCAGCTCCGAGTCGCGGAGCAGTCAGGTGATCAACTCCGTCACCCGCGAGGAGCAGGTGGTGCTGGTGAGCCTCGGAATCCAGGGCATCGATGAGGAGGCCGTGACGAGCACCGTCTTCGGTGTCGAGGTCCCCGGCAGCGGGCGGACCACGTTCCTGCAGTACGAGTTCGACGCGAAGCTGGGCATCGAGGGTGGCGACGTCGAGATCGAGCAGACGGGCGAGGGCCAGTTCCTCGTGACCATCCCGGACTTCGTCTTCATCGGTCACGACAACGAGACCTTCAGGCTGGTCGCGGAGGACAACGGGCTGCTGAGCTTCGCGACCCCGGAGATCGACTCGGCGGAGATGATCACCAGGATCCTCAACGACGACACAAAGGAGCAGTACGTCGACTCGAACCTCGAGATCCTGCGAGACCAGGCGGAGGCGTTCTACAGCCGCCTCGTCACAGCGGTCGACCCGACCGTCGTCGTCGAGTTCGAGTTCACCCGGTAGCGGCGTCTGACCTCGATCACACCCCCAGCGGCTGCTCCGGCTCGAACTGCGCGAGCATCGCCTCCAGCGCGGCCTGGTCGGGGCCGACGAACGGCGGCGAGTCGGGGGCCTCGTGCAGCATCGCCAGCAGGGACTCGTTGAGCCCGCGGGCCGGGGGCAGGTGGGTGCTGAAGATCGTCGACGGGTCGATCGCCCGGATCGGGTCGACGGTCGCCCGGTACTTCGCCGGGTCGACGGTGTGCACCCAGGGGCTGTCGACGCCCGCCCACAGCAGCTGGCCGCCGCGCAGGTCGTCGGGGGCGACCTCGCGCACGTCGCCGGCCAGGGCCAGCTCGCCCGTGGGCAGTGGTGCGCCGAAGCAGTCGGAGGAGAAGAGCGCCCCCGTCCGGTGGTCGACCACGCCCACCGTGGCCGGGTTGTCGAAGAGCGGCGGACGCAGCCCCGACAGCTCGCGGTCGCCGACGTCGAGGCGCTGCCCGGGGTTGAGCAGGTGGATGCGGTCCATGGGCAGCGGCCGCTCGGTGCTCAGGATGCCGGCGCCGATGAAGGTGGTCACCACCCGAGCCCGAGGCGCCGCTGCGAGCAGGTCGAAGAGCCCGCCGGTGTGGTCGCGGTCGGGGTGGGTCAGCCAGATCCAACGGACGTCGGCGGGGTCGATCACCTCGCCCAGCCACGTGACGAAGTCCTTGTCGTCGGTGCTCAGGCCGGTGTCGATCACGACCGGCTGCTCGGCGTGGACCACGAAGGCGTTGACGGGCAGGAAGCCCAGCCCGGGGATCTCGCTCATGTCGTTGAGGACGGTGACGTCCTGGTCGGTGCGGTGGGTGTGCATCGTCGTCTCCTCGGTGCGTGCACAGGTGTCGTCAGAAGGGCACGGCCACGTCGAGGAGGTCGTGCGTGGTGGGACTCGGGGCGGGTCGCCCCGACAGCAGGCGGCAGAAGTCGACGGCGTCCAGCGACAGCTCGGGGCCGCCCGAGCCCGCGGAGAAGTCGCCGCCGGCCGGGCCGGTGAGGTGCAGCCGGTAGGGGCGGGCGTGCCGCTCGGCCCACTCCGCGACCACGTCGGCGACCAGCACGCCGTCGTGGTCGGCGGTGAGCTCGGGCTCGCGCCCGGTCGCCCGCGAGATGTCCATGCGGTGCATCCACGGGTCGCGGGTGAGGATCGTGTCGTTCAGGTACCCGATGGTCCAGTGCTCGCGCCGCCCGCCGACGTCCTGGGCGTCGGGCAGCTTCATCCGGCGTACGACGGCCGGCGAGCGTCGGCGGCCCCGAGCGGCGCGCGGCCCCACCTCGGCGAACCGGTCGACCAGCTGCGCGGTCGTCAGGTCGGCGTGCTCGTCGACCTGCAGGGCGGTGAGGGCGTCGAGCGGGTCGCCGCCGCGGCGCTTGGCGAGCATGCTCTGCCGCAGGGTCTGCGGCAGCCCCGTCGCCATCAGCGCCATGCCGGTGGTGTGCCCGGCCATCGCGCGCACGTCCCAGGCCGGGCAGTCGGTCGGACGGGTCCAGTCGTCGGGCGTCAGCGAGCGCAGCAGCGCCAGGAAGCGCGCGTACTCCGTCTCGGCGAGCCGCATCGCCGTCTCGCGGTCCATCCGGGGCCGTCGGGGGCCGCTGCGGGTGTGGGGCCGGTCGGTGGTGCTCATCTGTTCTACCTCCGTGCGGTGTGGGTGCCGACCTCGCTGAGGAACATGTCCACAGCGCGGGGGACGAGGCGACGCCAGCGCTCGCCCCCGGGGTCGTTGGCGTTCTGCTGGCCGGCCAGGCCCGCGAGCAGCGCGGTCCACAGGTCGGAGGCGTCGGGGTCGGTGATTTCGTAGCGGTCGAGCAGCCGGTGCAGGCGCTCGAGGGAACGCACCGCGCAGGCGTAGGACTCCTCGCTGGGGGTGAACCCGGGGACGGGGCGCTGGTTCATGAGCGCGTGGCGCTCGGGGTCCGCAGCCATGGCGTCGAGCCAGGTGGTGGCGACGAGCAGCAGCCCCGCCCTCGGGTCGTCGGTCGGCAGCTCGGCCTCGAGGTCCGTCGCCGTGACGTCGAACTCCGCCCAGGCCTGGCCGAACATCGCGTCGACGATCGACATCTTCGAGTCGAAGTGGCCGTACAACGACGGGGCGCGCATGCCCACGCGCTCGGCGACGCGCCGTTGGGTCAGCCCCGACCAGCCGGACTCGCGTGCCACGGCCCAGGCGGCGTCGAGGATCTCGCCCCGGGTGTCCTCCCTGCGCCGGCTTCGCCTATCGCCGTTCGGTTGGCCTAACATTGTTAGATAGTGCGCGTCGAGGGCGGCGGAGTCAAGGGTCTCGGCTCCCGGCAGAGGACCTGGCTCGGCGCAGGGCGAGCCGAGATCAGCCGGCCAGGCGGACGCCGTCGCCGATGAGCAGCAGACCGAACAGCGCGAAGAGCGCGGCCGCGCCCCACGTGATGACGCGCTCGGGCAGCCGCCTGCCCAGGACGGCGCCGACCCCGATGGCGAGAGCGTCGGCAGCGACCGTGCCGAGGGTGCTCCCGAGCCAGGTGCCGAACCAGCCCTCCTGGGTGGCGAGCGTGATGGTGGCGAGCATGGTCTTGTCGCCGAGCTCGGCGAGGAAGAACGCCACACCGACGGCCACGATCGCTGCCCCCTGACTGGTGCGGGCCTTGTCCGCCTCCTCGTCGGTGAGCTCGTCCCCGCGCAGCGTCCAGGCGGCGAACCCCAGGAAGGCGACGCCGGCGAGGACCGAGATCCAGTGCTGCTGGTCGGCGAAGGCGTCGCCGATGAAGTACCCGATGCCGACCGAGGCGAGGTGGACGACGGCGGTGGCGGCCGTGATCCCGATGATCACGTCGCGCACCCGGTAGCGCGCGGCGAACGTCATCGCCATCAGCTGGCTCTTGTCGCCGAGCTCGGCGACGAAGATCACGGCAGTGCTGAGCAGGAAGGCGTGCATGGTGACTCTGGTCCTCTCCGGCCCGGCCGGAGGACGCTGCCCGTGTCGGGGAGGACCCTTCGACCAGGCGCGACCTCATGGGGGCGTGCGAACTGGTCGAAAGTCTCGTCCGCCACCTACCGGTGGCCTGCCGTGCCGGGCCCCGGGGGGGCCAGTGTGTCGACGCGGCTGTTGGGGACTACTCCCTTTCGTGGAGGACCTTACCCGAGCGCTCTCCACCACCGGGCCTCACCCGGGGGCGCTGGCACGACTGAACGACGACGCCCGCGCGACCTGGTCGTCGGTGAGCCGCACGCCGGTGTAGCGCTCGAACTGACGGGCCGCCTGCAGCGCGATCACCTCGGCGCCCGTCACGACCTTGGTCCCCGCGGCCCTGGCGGAGCGCACCAGAGGGGTCTCGGCCGGCATCGCGACCACGTCGAGGACGACCTCGGCCGCCTCGACGAGATCCACCGGGAAGGAGAGCGCGTCCTCGTCGGCGCCGGACATGCCCAGCGGGGTGACGTTGACGAGGACACCGTGCCCGGTGGTCGGCAACCCGGTGATCGACCGGTAGCCGTACCTCTCGGCCAACGCCCGCCCCGCGGACGTGTTGCGGGCCAGCACCGTCAGGTCGTCGAAGCCCGCCCCTCGGAAGGCGGCCACGACCGCCTTGGCCATGCCGCCCGACCCGCGCACCAGCACGGGCAGCGACCGGTCGACCCGGTGCTGATCGAGCAGCGTGGCGACCGCCTCGTAGTCGGTGTTGGAGGCGCTCAGCCTGCCGTGGTCGTTGACGATCGTGTTCACCGAGTCGATGGCCGTCGCCGACGGCTCCAGCACGTCGACCAGGGGGATGACGGCCTCCTTGAACGGCATCGACACCGAGCAGCCTCGGATGCCCAGGGCGCGCACGCCCGCCAGGGCTCCGGCGATGTCGTCGGTGGAGAAGGCCTTGTAGACGAACGGCAGTCCCAGCTCGTCGTACAGGAAGTTGTGGAAGCGGGTGCCGATGTTGGACGGCCGGGCGGAGAGGGACACGCACAGCGTCATGTCCTTGTCGAGGATCGGCATGCCCCGATCTTCGCCTACCGGCTCGCGTGCCCCTCGAGCACCTGCGGTCGCAGGCGCCCCGCTGGCCGGGGACGGCTCAGGACACCCACTCCTTGACCTGCGCGATGGTCGCGGCCGGGTCCTCGGTGGCGGGGTTGACCTGCAGGTTGGTGACACCGGCCTCGCGGAAGGCCGCGATGCGCTCCTGGACGTACGACGCGGGGCCCACGAGGTTGCCGGCCTCCAGCCACTCCAGCGGCACGGCCGCCTCGGCCTCCTTCTTCTTGCCGTCGAGGTAGAGGTCCTGGATCTGCTTGGCCTCGGCCTCGTAGCCGTACTTGCAGGCCATCTCGTTGTAGAAGTTCTTGCCGCGCGCGCCCATGCCGCCGACGTAGAGCGCGTACATCGGGCGCATGAAGTCGAGCATGCCCTTGACGTCCTCGCCGATCGCCACCATGCCGCCGGCGCTGATCTCCAGCGGGGCCAGCTCCTCGGAGCGCTTGGCGGTGCCCTTGGCCAGCGCCTCGCCCCACACCGAGTGGGCCTTCTCGGGGAAGAAGAGGAACGGCAGCCAGCCGTCGGCGACCTCGGCGGTCATCGCGACGTTGGCGTCGCCCAGCGCGGCCACCCACAGGGGTATCGAGGGGCGCTCGGGGCGGTTGAGCAGCTTGAGCGGCTTGCCCAGGCCCAGGCCCTGGTCGGCGGGCAGCGGCAGCGTGAAGATGCCGTCGGCCTCGAGCTTCTCGTGGCGCAGGCCCGAGCGCAGCAGGCGGATCACCTCGCGGGTGCGGCCCAGCGGCTTCTCGTACGGCATGCCGTGGAAGCCCTCGATGACCTGCGGCCCCGAGGCGCCCAGGCCGATGACCGCGCGGCCGCCGGAGACGTTGTCGAGGCCGGCGGCGGTCTGCAGCAGCGCGCCCGGGGTGCGCGAGTAGACGTTGAGGATGCCGGCCGCGATCTCGACCGTCTCGGTCTTGGCGGCCAGGTAGCCCATCAGCGTGGGGGAGTCGAAGCCGTAGGGCTCGGCCACCCAGATCATGTCGAGACCGGCCTTCTCCAGGTCGACGACCTGGTCGGCGGTCTCCCGCGGGTTGCCGGCGTAGACGAGGGGCATCGACAGCTTCATGGACGTGACCGTAGCAGCGCCGCTGTCACCGTCGCGGCAGCCCGACCGTCAGTCGGTCATCCTCAGGGCCCGGCCCAGCGACCCGGCGAGCCCGGCGGCGTACTCGGTGGTGAGGTGGTCGGTGTCGCGGTAGGTCAGGGTGCCCCCGACGACGACGGGGCAGTCGCCCTCGAAGCACAGCCACGGCGTCGGGTCGACGACGTCGGCGCCGGCCAGCAGCGCCGACTTCACCACGATGTCGCCCAGGATCGTGGAGCGCTCGACCGGCTCGAACATGCACGAGCCGAGGCTGGGGGTCGCCGAGGTCAGGCACTCGCCCGGGTCGGTGGCCGACTTCGGCACGTCCTTGATGACGACCACGCGGCCGGCGTGGTCGCGCAGCTCGTCGAAGAGCTCGTCGTAGCCGCGCTCGAGCTCCGGGGCGATCTTCTCGATGGTCAGCACCCGCCGCCCCTCGACCCACACCCCGTTGACCGGCGGGGAGGAGGACACCACGACCAGGTCGGGGGAGAGGGCGGCCACCTGGTCGGTGACCCAGTCCTGGAACTCGTCGCAGCCGGTGAAGACCACGGACTCCTTCAGCGGCGCCACGCTCACGTGGCCGGCCGGGCACTGCGGCTTGACCAGGTAGAACGCGCGCCACCCCGAGTCGAGCGTGATCCGCTCCATCGCGGGGATCCACGCCCGGGCGTGGGAGTCGCCGATGACCACGACCGTGCGGTCCCCGGTCGCGTCGCCGCGCACGCACAGGCGGCGTACGTCGTTCTCGTAGTCGCACTCGCCGACGTCGGCGATGCTCTGGCGCAGGTCGAGCAGGTCGGGGGTGAGGTTGCTGGGGATGGCGACCTCCTGGCGGGCCGCGCGCACCGAGGCCTTGACCAGCGCGACCGTCTCGTCGTGGTGGTCGCGCTCGCCCTGCACCTGGATCGCGGGGTTGTCGCCCCCCTCACCGCCACGCCACTCGGTGTAGTGCCACGACCCGGACGCGGCGCCGACGACCAGCACCAGGCTGGCCGGGTAGAGCACCAGCGGCCGCGGCGAGGGCAGCCGCACCGATAGCCGGCCGCTGCGGAACGGCGTCTCCACGAAGCGGTAGGTCAGCGCGGCCAGGTTGAGCACCACCAGCACGGTCACCAGGCGCTCGGTGACGGTGAGGGCGCGGCCCAGGTGCTGCTCGGTGATCACCAGCGCCGGCCAGTGCCAGAGGTAGAGCGAGAACGACCAGTCGCCCAGCACCCGGGCCGGACGACAGGTCAGCAGCCAGCGCACGGGCGCGGGGTGACCGGCGCTCGTGCTGCCGGCGGCCACCAGCGCGGCGGCGCCGAGGACGGGCAGCAGGGCGGCCGCCCCGGGGAACGGGGTCGCGGGGGACAGCGCGACGGACGCGACGCCGATGGCGCCCAGGCCGGCGAGGGCCAGCAGCCACGACAGGAGGCGCGGCACCCGCGGCGCGAGCCGCGGCAGCACCAGGGCCAGGACCGCCCCGACCCCCAGCTCCCACACCCGGGCCGGGGTGGAGAAGTACGCCGCCGCCGGGTCGGCCGCCGTCGAGACCAGCGACCAGGCCAGCGACGCGCCGCTGACCACCACCAGCACGACCAGCAGGGCCCGGCGGGTCAGGCCGGGGCGCCCGGCGCGGCCGGCCAGCGCGGCCAGGGCGAGCACCAGCAGCGGCCAGACGACGTAGAACTGCTCCTCGACCGCCAGCGACCAGTAGTGCTGCAGCGGCGAGGGGCCGGTGCCCTCGGCGAAGTAGGAGACGCCCTCGCCGGCGAAGTGCAGGTTGGCGGCGAACAGGCCCGACCAGACGGCGTCGTCGACGAGGTCGCGGGCGTTGACCAGCGGTAGCCACACCAGCGCCGCCGCCAGCGTCACCACCAGGACCAGGGTGGCCGCGGGCAGGATGCGGCGCGCCCGCCGCGACCAGAACCCGGCCAGCGAGAGGCGGCCCTCGGCCTCGACCTCGCGCACCAGCAGCCCGGTGATCAGGAACCCGGAGATCACGAAGAAGACGTCGACGCCGACGAAGCCGCCGTCGAGGAACGGGACCCCGGCGTGGGCGGCGATGACCAGCACGACGGCCAGGGCACGCAGGCCCTGCACGTCGGCGCGGTGCCTGCTGCCGCTGCTTGCCGCCACCCTCGTGCCTCCCCATGTCGCTCCGGCCCTCATGGTCTTAACAGGTGACCGGGCCGATCGTTACGCGCCACGAGGGTGCCATGATCGCGTGGCGCCCGGGCGGGACCCGCCCGGCGCGGCCCAGAACTTCGCCGAGCCCCGAGGAGCACCAGCGTGACGACGACCTACCGCATCGCAGTGATCGGCGGCACCGGCCCGCAGGGCAAGGGGCTGGGCTACCGGTTCGCGAAGGCCGGCCACAGCGTGGTCCTGGGGTCGCGCTCGGCGGAGAAGGCCGGTCCGGTCGCCGACGAGGTCACCGAGCGGCTCGCGGGCGTCGAGGGCGCCGGCTCGGTCACCGGTGCCGCCAACGCCGACGCGATCGGCGAGGCCGACGTCGTGCTGCTCGCCGTGCCGTACGACGGCCACGCCGAGCTCGTCGAGTCGCTCCCGCTCGCGGGCAAGACGGTCATCTCCTGCGTCAACCCGCTCGCCTTCGACAAGCGCGGCGCGCACGGCCGGGTCATCGACGGCGGCGAGGGCTCGGCCGCCGAGGAGGCCCAGCGCCTGCAGCCCGAGGCCACCGTGGTCGGTGCCTTCCACAACGTCTCCGCGGTGCTGCTGTGGGGCGAGGACGACTACCTCGACGAGGACGTCCTGGTCGTCGGTGACGTCGTCGAGGCCAAGGAGGTCGCCATGGACCTCGCCGAGGCCGTCACCTCGCGCCGCGGCATCGACGCCGGCAAGCTGCGCCTCGCCCGCCAGCTCGAGCCCTTCACCGCGGTGCTGATCTCCATCAACCGCAAGTACAAGACCCACGCCGGGGTGCGCATCTCCGGCGTCTGACCTCGCCGTTGGTCGCGCAGCCGCCGCGACCGTGACACCGGGTCGTGGCCTGAGTCGTGGTCTGGGTCGTGGGTCCTGGACGCGCCTGGGCGCGTCCGTGGGTACACGACCCGGACCACGACCCTTCTCGCGTGGCAGTGAGGCGTCGTCTCAGGAGGAGTGGCGCAGCATCCGCTGGGGTACGCCGACCAGCAGGAGCAGCACCACCGCCAGCAGCGGCACCCCGGCGACGACGCCGGCCGTGCGGCCCAGCACCACGTCGAAGACGAAGATGCTGATGCCGACCAGCAGCAGCCCGATGCCGGTGAGCACGCCGGCCACGAACAGCTCGGCCACCCGCACCAGCCGCTGCTTGACGTGGCGACCCGAGATCCGGCGGTGCACCGCGATCGGCGTCACCACCAGGGCCGTGGTCAGCAGGGCGACCACCACGATCACCAGGTAGAGGGTGCGCTGGTAGGTGTCGAGCTCGTCGAACTTGCTCTGGAACGGCAGCGTCAGCAGGAACCCTGCGATCAGCTGGGTGCCGGTCTGCATCACGCGCAGCTCCTGCAGCAGGTCGTTCCACTTGCGGTCCGCCTGCTCGTCGATCGTCTCCTCGCGCCCCGACCCCCGTGGCTCCCAGCTCGCCATGACGGCAACCTACCCAACGACAAGCGTCTGCGTCGGTCGAGGAGTGACGAGCGCCAGCGAGGAGCGTCGTCGAGACCTGGTGGGGTGGGCGCTCGCTGCTCGACCACCGGCTGGGAGAGGGTGTGACGTTGATCCGGCCGCCCAGGGCTCACCGTCCGTTCACCTGGGCGTCGCCGCGTCGTTCGAGGCCCCACGCACCGTGGGGGTGTGACCACGCAGATGCCGCGTCCGACCCGCCGTACGTCCTCGCTCGCCGTGACCCCCGCCGTCGTCGCCCACCGCGGCGCCAGCGGCTACCTGCCCGAGCACACGCTGGCCGCCTACCGTGCGGCGATCGCGCTGGGGGCCGACGACATCGAGCTCGACCTGGTGAGCACCCGGGACGGCGTGCTGCTGGCCCGGCACGAGCAGGAGCTGTCACGCACCACCGACGTGGCCGACCACCCCGAGCTGGCCGGGCTGCGCACCACCAAGCTCGTCAACGGGGTCGAGACGACCGGCTGGTTCGCCGACGACCTGACCCTCGAGCAGGTACGACGCCTCCGCGCACGCGAGCGCCTGGCCGAGCTGCGGCCGGGCTCGGCCGCCCACGACGGGCTGCACCCGGTGCCGACCTTCGACGAGGTGCTGACCATGGTCGGCGAGGAGTCGGTGGCGCGGGGGCGCAGCATCGGTGTGATGGTCGAGCTCAAGGACCCGGCCTGGTCCGCCGCGCAGGGGCTGTCGCTCGTCGACCCGCTGGTCGCCGACCTGCGCCGCCACGGCCTGGACCACGCCCGCTCGCGGGTGACGGTGATGACCTTCGAGCCCACCGCGCTGCAGCAGCTCGCGCCGCTGCTGAGGGTGCCGCTGGTCCAGCTGCTCGGCGAGCTCGACCGCCGCCCGGCCGACCTGGCCGCCCTCGGCGACCCCCGCACCTTCGCCGACCTGGCCTCCCCGGCGGGTCTCGCCGAGATCGAGCGGTACGCCGACGGGATCGGCGCCCGGCACAGCCTGGTCACCCGCGACGTCGCCGGCCGGATGGTCGCCTCCGACCTGGTGCGCGACGCCCACCGCGAGTGGCTGGGCGTGCACGTGTGGACCCTGCGCGCCGAGGCGGCGTACCTGCCGGCGCCCTTCCGCGACCAGGCGGACCACGGCGACCTGGCCGGCTACGCCACCCTGCTGCTCGACCTGGGCGTCGACGGACTGATCACCGACCACCCCGACGTCGTCGTGGCCGCCCGCGACGCCCACTCCGTCGGCCCGCGGGTGCGCACCGCGAGCTAGCGGCGGCGGGCGGCGCCGACCGTGGTGGCCAGCAGGCCGGCCGCGCCGGCGACCAGCCACGGCACCGGCAGCAGCCAGCGCAGCGCGTCGCCGTCGAGGGCGTCGGCGGCCAGCACCGCCCAGATGGTCACCAGGCCGAGGAAGGCCAGGCCCATCACCAGCTGGCCCACGTTGACGGGGTGACGCCCCCGGGCCCACCAGTCCTGGTCGGCCTGCTCGGTCTGGTCCGGCTGGTCCGTCGGGTCGACGGCGTGCTCGTTCACGGGGTCCTCATCTCGATCTCGCCGAGGCCGACCTCGGCCTCGATGGTCAGGGTGGGGGCACCGACCGGACGGTCGGGGCTGGTGCGGCGCAGGGAGACGTCGAGGCCGCCGGTCTCGTCGCCGAAGAGGGCGATGTGGCCGGCCGAGGCGGTGCCGGCGGCGACCACCTCGAGGCCCTCCGGCACCAGCACCTCGATCCGTCCGAGGTCGGCCGTCAGGGTCAGGGTGCGTCCGTCGAGCCGGTCGAGGTCGCCGATCGAGGTCAGGTCGACGACCATCTCGCCGGCGTCGATGCGGTAGCCCTCGGCCAGCGCGTCGGCCGAGGTCGGGGTGCGCAGGAGGTCGTCGCCCTCGTAGTGGTCAGCGGCCGCGGCGATGCCCAGCACGGGCACCAGCAGCAGCCCCGCGAGGATCAGCCCGCCGGCCCGGCCGAAGAACGAGCCCACGACGAGCACGGCACCCACGATCGCCAGCGCGAGCGCCGGGTAGGCCGCCGCCGCCACGGGGGCGCCGGCGAGGTCGGCGGTGCCGAGCACGCCGACCGCCAGGGCGACCAGGGCCAGGGTGAAGAGGAAGAGCCGCGGGCCTCGGCGCCGCGGGGAGCGGGGCCCCTCGGCCGGCGCCACCTCCGCGGTCCGGTCGCGGCGCTCGTCGCGGCGCGACAGCAGCCAGGCCACCAGCAGGGCGACCAGCACCAGCGGCCACGGGAACCACCAGTCGCCGCCCGAGCCGACCACCACGTCGCCGAGCAGGGCGAGCCCGGCCACGGCGCCGACGAGCACCAGGACGACCGTGCGGCTCCGGGCGTCGAGGGAGATCGTGGCCTCCCCGGTGTCGTCGCGCGGCACGAACAACCAGCCCGCGACGTAGAGCAGCAGGCCGGCGCCGCCGAAGAAGGCGAGCACCACGAAGGCGACCCGCAGGACCACCGGGTCGACGTCGAGGTGGCGGCCCAGGCCGCCGGCGACGCCGGCGACGTGGCGGTCGGTCGAGGAGCGGCGCAGGCTGGAGAGGTCGCGGACCTGGGCGGCGCTGACGCGCGGGCCCTGGTCGTCGGGACCGGCGTCGGCGCCCTCGGGTGCCCCGGGTGTCCCGGGTGCCTCGGGTGGTGTCGTGGTCATGGCTCCAGCCTGCGCCGCCGCGGCCCGCGGCACCATCGGGGAACACCCTGGTCCTCGGGGTCAGGATCCCGGGGTCGTCCCTCATGGTCCCGGCCGGGGCGCGGTGCGACGATGGAGCCCTGATGACCAGTGCCGAGCTCCAGCCCCGCCGGGCCTACCGCGACACCCACGACCTCGTGCTCGGCGGCGTCGCGGCGGGCCTGGCGCGCCACCTGGGGCTGCCGCCGCTGTGGGTCCGCCTCGGGTTCGTGCTCACCGCGGCGGCCGGCGGGCTGGGCATCGTGCTGTACGCCGGCCTGTGGCTGGTGCTGCCGACCGACGCGGCCTTCGAGCACAGCGCGCCGGGGCTCGAGGGGCCACCCGCGGCGGCCGCCGCCCACGGCGCACCCGCAGGCTGGGCGACGTGGGCCAGGTGGTGGCGCTCGGGGCGATCGCGCTGGGGCTGCTGCTGGCGGCCGAGGCGGTGCTCGGTCAGGGCGTGGTCTTCTGGCCCGTCGCCTTCGGTCTCGCCGGGGTCGCGCTGCTGTGGCGCCAGGCCGACGAGGCCCAGCGCGAGCGGTGGCTCGACAGCACCGGGCGCATCGACCCGGTGCGCGTCGTCTTCGGCTCCGGCGGGTGGGCGTCGTACGCCCGCGTGGGAGCGGGCCTTCTGCTGGTGGTCGCCGCGCTCGGCTGGTCCTGCTGCGCGGCGGCGGGGCGGCCGCGGCCCGCGACCTGGTGCTGGCCACCCTGATCGGCGTCGCGGGCATCGCGGTGGTCGTGGGGCCGTGGGTCTACCGGCTGGCCTCCGACCTGACCGCCGAGCGCGAGGAGCGGGTGCGCAGCCAGGAGCGCGCCGACGTCGCCGCCCACCTGCACGACTCGGTGCTCCAGACGCTCGCGCTGATCCAGCGCTCGGCCGACGACGGGGCGACGGTCGCGCGGCTGGCCCGGGCCCAGGAGCGCGACCTGCGCGCCTGGCTCTACAGCGAGGAGGCCGTCGACGACAGCACGTCGCCAGCGCCCTGCGCGCCGCCGCGGCCGCGGTCGAGGACACCCACGGTGTCGCCGTCGACGTGGTCGCGGTCGGCGACGCGCCCCTCGACGAGACCCTGCGCCCCGTGGTCGCCGCCGCCGCGAGGCCCTGGTCAACGCGGCCCGGCACGCCGGGGTGCCCCGCGTCGACGTCTACGCCGAGATCGACGAGCGGGCCGTGGAGGTCTTCGTGCGCGACCGCGGCCGCGGCTTCGACCTCGAGGCGGTGCCCGCCGACCGCTACGGCGTGCGCCGCAGCATCCTCGACCGCCTGCAGCGCCACGGCGGCACCGCCGAGGTGCGCACCGCCCTCGGCGCCGCACCGAGGTGCGCCTGCGCCTGCCCCGCCCACCCCAGGAGGACCAGTGACCACACCCAGCCGGCCGATCCGCGTCGTCGTGGTCGACGACCACGCCATGTTCCGCACCGGGGTGCGTGCCGAGCTCGGCGCGGTGGGGGAGGGCGTCGTCGAGGTCGTCGCCGACGCCGCCGACGTCGAGGAGGCGGTGCGCGCGGTCGCCGAGCACACCCCCAACGTGGTGCTCCTCGACGTGCACCTGCCCGGCGGCGGCGGGGTCGAGGTGATGCGCCGCGACCGCACCGGGAGCACCCGCTACCTCGCGCTCTCGGTCAGCGACGCCGCCGAGGACGTCATCGGCACCATCCGCGGCGGGGCCCGCGGCTACGTCACCAAGACCATCACCGGCGCCGAGCTCGTCGACGCCGTACGCCGCGTGGCCGACGGGGACGCGGTCTTCTCGCCCCGGCTGGCGGGGTTCGTGCTCGACGCCTTCGCGGGCACCTTCGCGGTCGCCGAGGTCGACGAGGACCTCGACCGGCTCACCGAGCGGGAGCGGGAGGTGATGCGCCTGATCGCGCGCGGCTACGCCTACCGCGAGGTCGCCGGCGAGCTGTTCATCTCGGTCAAGACCGTGGAGACCCACATGTCGAGCGTGCTGCGCAAGCTCCAGCTCTCCTCGCGCCACGAGCTCACCCGGTGGGCCACCGACCGTCGACTGCTGTGACGGGGTGGGGGAGGATCGGCCCCATGCGCTACACGACCCTCGGACACAGCGGCTGCGCCGTCTCCCGCCTCTGCCTCGGCACCATGACCTTCGGAGCCGAGACCGACGAGGCCGGCTCCCACGAGCAGCTCGACGTCTTCGTCGAGGCCGGCGGCACCCTCGTCGACACCGCCGACGTCTACACCCACGGCGTCTCGGAGGAGATCATCGGCCGCTGGCTCGCCGACCGTCCGCGCGAGGTGACCGACCGGGTCGTGCTCGCCACCAAGGCCCGCTTCCCGATGGCCGACGACACGCAGGGCGGCGGCTCCTCGACGCGCCACCTGACCCGGGCCCTCGACGCCTCCCTGGGCCGGCTCGGGGTCGAGTCCGTCGACCTCTACCAGGTGCACGCCTGGGACCCGGTGACCCCGCTCGAGGAGACGCTGCGCACCCTCGACGGCTTCGTGCGCTCGGGGCGCATCCACCACTACGGGCTCTCCAACTTCACCGGCTGGCAGCTGACCAAGGCCGTGCACACCGCCCGGGCCCTCGGCCTGGCCCCGCCGGTGACCCTGCAGCCGCAGTACAACCTGGTCGCGCGCGAGGTCGAGTGGGAGATCGTGCCCGCGGTCCTCGACGCCGGGATGGGGATGCTGCCCTGGGGCCCGCTCGCGGGCGGCTGGCTGAGCGGCAAGTACACCCGCGACGAGCGGCCCACCGGTGCGACCCGCCTGGGCGAGGACCCGGGGCGCGGCATGGAGGCCTGGGAGCGACGGGGCACCGAGCGCACCTGGCGCATCATCGAGGCCGTACGCCGCGTGGCCGACCAGGCGGGGGCCTCGCCCTCGCAGGTGGCCCTGGCCTGGCTGCGCGAGCGCCCCGGCGTCAGCTCGACGATCCTCGGGGCCCGCACCACCGAGCAGCTGCGCGCCAACCTGGCCTCGATCGACGTGGTCCTCGACCCGGAGGCCACCGCCGCCCTCGACGAGGCCAGCGACCTGCACGCCACCGACTACCCCTACGGCGAGCTGGGGCAGCAGCAGCGCTCCCGCGCCCTGGGCGACGGCTGAGCCCGCGCGCGACCTAGGATCGCGGCCGTGGACACCCTTCGCCTGATCCTGCTGTTCGTGCACGTCCTGGGCTTCGCGGCCCTCATCGGCGGCACCCTCGCCCAGGCCGGCCCCGGCCCCTTCAAGGTCAACGCGGCCATGCGCGACGGGGCCGGCACCGCCTTCGTCGCCGGCCTGGCCCTCGTCGGGGTGCTCGAGGCCGGCGACGCCGACGTCGACCACGCCAAGGTCGCCGTCAAGCTGCTCGTCGGGCTGGCCGTGCTGGGCCTGGTGATGGCCAACGTGCGCAAGGAGCAGATCTCGCGCGGGCTGTGGGCCGCGGTGCTGGGGCTGAGCGTGCTCAACGTGGCCGTCGCGATCTTCTGGTCCTCCGCGCACGTGTAGGCGGCTACGCCCCTAGGGGTGAGGTCCGCGGCCGTAGGGTCCGGCAGGTTCGAAGACCTCGGGAACACCCCGTGGGGCGCCACCGCTCCCGGCGTCGGCGGCTCGACGTGCCACGGGTGGCACCGGTTCGACTCTGAGGTCCCCTGAGACGCCGAACCCCCGAGGAGTGCCGTGCCCGACCTGTTCATCGACGGAACCTGGTGCGACGCCGCTGACGGCGCCACCCGAGACATCCACTGCCCCGCCGACGGCCGCCACGTCGCGACCGTCTCGGAGGGCGGCGAGAAGGACGCGGTGGCGGCGGTCGTCGCCGCGCGCAGCGCCTTCGACAACGGCCCCTGGCCGCAGACGCCCGCGCCCGAGCGGGCCGCGCTGCTGCACCGGCTGGCCGACCGGCTCGAGGCCGACAAGGACGAGGTCGCGCGGCTGGAGTCGCTCGACACCGGCAAGCGCTTCGTCGAGTCGCAGATCGACGTCGACGACATCGTCTCGGTCTTCCGCCACTTCGCCTCGCTGGCCCAGGCCGAGGCCGGCCGGGTCGTCGACACCGGCATGCCCGACGTGGTCAGCCGGGTCGTGCACGAGCCGATCGGTGTCTGCTCGCTCATCACGCCCTGGAACTACCCGCTGCTGCAGACCTCCTGGAAGGTCGCGCCCTGCCTGGCCGCGGGCAACACGTTCGTGCTCAAGCCCAGCGAGCTGACCCCCTCGACGGCGATCTGGCTGATGCGGGCCCTCACCGACGTCGGGCTGCCCGACGGCGTGGCCAACCTGGTCCTCGGCGCGGGCGACCGGGTCGGACCGACCCTGACCGAGGCCCCCGAGGTCGACCTGGTCTCCTTCACCGGCGGGGTCGTCACCGGCCGCCGGATCATGGCCGCGGCCGCGCCGACGGTCAAGAAGGTGGCCCTCGAGCTCGGCGGGAAGAACCCCAACGTGGTCTTCGCCGACGCCGACCTCGACGCCGCGATCGACAACGCGCTCACCGCGATCTTCCTCGACTCCGGCCAGGTCTGCTCGGCCGGTGCCCGCCTGGTCGTCGAGGACACCGTCCACGACCAGGTCGTCGACGAGCTGGTGCGCCGCGCCGGGCTGATCCGCCTCGGCGGACCCTTCGACGACGACGCCGAGACCGGCCCGCTCATCAGCGCCGCCCACCGCGACAAGGTCGAGGCCTACGTGGCGGCCGGCCTCGCCGAGGGCGCCACGCTGCGCGTCGGCGGCGCGCGCCCCGAGGGGGCGGCGTACGAGCAGGGCTTCTACTACCTGCCCACCATCCTCGACGACTGCTCCGCCGACATGTCGTGCGTGCAGGAGGAGAGCTTCGGGCCGGTGCTGACCGTCGAGCGCTTCACCGGCGAGGACGCCGACGCCCGCGAGGAGGCGGCGGTCTCGATCGCCAACGACACCGTCTACGGCCTGGCCGGCGCGGTGTGGACCAGCGACGCGGGCCGGGCGCAGCGGGTCGCGGGCCGCCTGCGCCACGGCACGATCTGGATCAACGACTACCACCCGTACGTCGCCCAGGCCGAGTGGGGCGGCTACAAGCAGAGCGGCACCGGCCGCGAGCTCGGGATCGCCGGGCTGGAGGAGTACCGCGAGACCAAGCACATCTGGCACAACACCCGGCCCGCCCGCGCCGGCTGGTTCCGAGACGACCGCAGCGACCGAGAGGACACCCAGGCGTGAGCAGCAAGAGGTACGACTACGTCATCGTCGGCGGCGGCTCGGCGGGCTCGGCCCTGGCCAACCGCCTCTCGGCCGACCCGTCCACCAGCGTGCTGGTGCTCGAGGCCGGGCGCAACGACACCAAGCTCGACCCGTTCATCCACATGCCCGCGGCGCTGCCGTACCCGATCGGCAACCGGCTCTACGACTGGAAGTACGAGTCGGAGCCCGAGCCGCACATGGGCGGGCGCAGGGTCTACCACGCGCGCGGCAAGGTGCTGGGCGGGTCGTCGTCGATCAACGGGATGATCTTCCAGCGCGGCAACCCCGCCGACTACGAGCGCTGGGCCGCCGAGGCCGGGATGGAGCAGTGGGACTACGCCCACTGCCTGCCCTACTTCAAGCGGATGGAGACCTGCACCGCGGGCGCCGACGCCTGGCGCGGCGGCTCCGGGCCGCTGGTCCTCGAGCGCGGCTCGGCCAGCTCGCCGCTCTTCGGCGCGTTCTTCGAGGCCGTGCAGCAGGCCGGCCACCCGCTCACCGACGACGTCAACGGCTACCGCCAGGAGGGGTTCGCCAAGTTCGACCGCAACGTCCACCGCGGTCGCCGGCTCAGCGCCAGCCAGGCCTACCTGCACCCGGTGATGAACCGCAAGAACCTCGACGTGCAGACCCTGGCGATGGTCACCGGGCTGCGCACGCAGGGCACGCGCGTGACCGGTGTCGACTACGTGCGCGGCGGGCGGCTCAAGCGCAGCGTCGAGGCCGGCGAGGTCATCCTCTGCGGCGGAGCCATCAACTCCCCGCAGCTGCTGCAGCTGACGGGCATCGGCCCGGCCGACCACCTGCGCAGCCTGGGCATCGACGTGCTCGCCGACCTGCCCGGCGTGGGCGAGAACATGCAGGACCACCTCGAGGTCTACATCCAGCACGCCGCCAAGCAGCCGGTCTCGATCGCGCCGTGGCTCAAGCACCGCCACAAGCCGCGCATCGGCGCCGAGTGGCTCTTCGGCCGGCGCGGCGTCGGGGCCTCCAACCACTTCGAGGCCGGCGGGTTCATCCGCAGCAACGACGAGGTCGCCTACCCCAACCTGATGTTCCACTTCCTGCCGATCGCGATCCGGTACGACGGCTCGCAGCCGGCCGCCGAGCACGGCTACCAGGTGCACATCGGGCCGATGTACTCCGACGTGCGCGGCTCGCTGCGCATCAAGAGCCGCGACCCGATGCAGCACCCGGCGCTGCAGTTCAACTACCTCTCCACCGAGCGCGACCGCCAGGAGTGGATCGAGATGGTGCGCGCGGCGCGCCACATCCTCGAGCAGCCGGCGTTCGCGGCCTTCTCGGCCGGCGAGATCTCGCCCGGGCCGGGGGTCAGCACCGACCAGGAGATCCTCGACTGGGTCGCCGAGGACGCCGAGACCGCCCTGCACCCCTCGTGCACCGCCAAGATGGGCACCGACGACATGGCGGTCGTCGACCCGGCCACGATGCGTGTCCACGGGGTCGAGGGCCTGCGCGTCGTCGACGCCTCGGTGATGCCGTTCGTGACCAACGGCAACATCTACGCCCCGGTGATGATGCTGGCCGAGAAGGCCGCCGACCTGATCGCCGGCAACGAGCCCCTCGCCCCGCTCGACGTGCCGTACTACAAGCACGGCGCGGGGATGCCGCTCTACCCCGAGGGGGATCCGCGCAACGACGCCGCACCCGGCACGGTGCGGGGCAGCAACCAGCCCGCCGGGACCATGGGAGGCCAGTCATGAGCACCGACACCACCGGGACCCCCGGGCGGCTCGACCCCGACCCCTCCGGGGAGCCGTCGGCCCGCATCAACCTGCCGGTCTTCGTGCCGTCGGCCCTGATCTCGCTCGCGGTCACGGTGTGGTGCGTCGTGGCGCCCGACCACGCGTTCAGCACCCTGGAGGGCGTCGTCGGCTGGGTCTCCACCTGGTTCGGCTGGTTCTACATCGCCCTGACCACCGCGGTGCTGATCTTCGTGATCTACCTCGGCTTCTCCCGCTACGGCTCGGTGCGCCTGGGCCCCGAGCACTCCAAGCCCGAGTTCTCGACCGGGGCCTGGGCGGCGATGCTGTTCGCTGCCGGCATCGGCACCGACCTGATGTTCTTCGCCGTCTACGAGCCCGTCACCCAGTACCTCGCCCCGCCCTCGATCCAGGGCGAGACCGTGACCGCCGCGCGCGAGGCGACCGTGTGGACGCTCTTCCACTACGGGATCTCCGGGTGGGGCATGTACGCGCTGATGGGCATGGCGCTGGCCTACTTCGCCTACCGGATGAACCTGCCGCTGGCGGTTCGCTCGGCGCTCTTCCCGCTGGTCGGCAAGCGCGTCGACGGCCCGATCGGGCACGCCGTGGACACCGCGGCGGTGATCGGCACCATCTTCGGCGTGGCCACCTCGCTGGGCATCGGCGTGGTCAGCCTCAACGTCGGGCTCAACGTGGTCTTCGGGGTGCCGCAGGGCCTGGCGACGCAGACCGCGCTGATCGTGCTCGCGGTCGCGATCGCCACCTTCTCGGCCGTCAGCGGCATCGAGAAGGGCATCAAGCGCATCTCCCAGCTCAACGTGCTGCTGGCGATCCTGCTCGCGGTCTACGTGCTGGTCACCGGCCGCACGGCGTACCTGCTCAACGCGCTGGTGCTCAACGTCGGCGACTACGCGCGGCTCTTCCCCGACATGACGATGCAGACCTTCGCCTACGAGGACACCGGCGACTGGATGAGCTTCTGGACGCTGTTCTTCTGGGCCTGGTGGATCGCCTGGGCCGCCTTCGTCGGGCTGTTCCTGGCCCGCATCTCGCGCGGGCGCACCATCAAGCAGTTCGTGGCCGGCACCATGATCATCCCGTTCAGCTACATCCTGATGTGGGTCGCGATCTTCGGCAACGCCGCCATCGGCGAGATCCGCAGCGGCAACACCGACTTCGCCGAGGCCGCGGCCGAGGCGGTCGACCCGTCCGAGGGGCTGTGGGCGCTGCTGCAGGAGTACCCCGCCTTCCCGGTGGTCGCCACCCTGGCCATCGTGGTCGGGCTGCTGTTCTACGTCACCTCCGCCGACTCCGGCGCCCTGGTGATGGGCAACCTGACCTCGCGGCTGCGCACCGTCAACGACGACGCCGGCGCCGGCCTGCGGGTCTTCTGGGCCGTGGTGACCGGTGCCCTGACCCTGGCCATCCTGGCGGCCGGCAGCATCTACGCGCTGCAGTACGCCACCGTGATCGTCGGCCTGCCCTTCGCGTTCGTGATGATCGTGGTGATGTGGGGGCTCTACCGGGCGCTGGCCATCGAGGGCCACATGGTCGACAGCCGCCGCTCGGCCCTGCCCGGTGCGCTCTCGAGCCGCACCACGGCACCCGACCCGCGTCGCCACGTGCCGTGGCAGTCGCGGGTGCGCCGGGTGATGACCTTCCCCTCGGCCGAACGGGTCGAGGAGTTCGAGTCCACCGTGGTGGTCCCGGCCCTCGAGGAGGTCGCCGGCGAGCTGCGCGAGCAGGGCGTGGGCGCCGAGGTGGTCTCGGTCGTCGACGAGCGCGGCGAGCCGGCCATCGAGCTGCTCGCCGACGTCGGCGCCGAGCTGGCCTTCCACTACAAGGTGCAGCGGCGCACGGTGCCGATCCCGGCGTACGGCGGCTGGGCGCCGCGCGGCAACGAGCGCTACTGCCGCCTCGAGGTGCACCTGCGCGACGGCGGCCAGGACTACGACGTCATGGGCTACACCCACACCCAGCTCATCGACGACGTGCTCGACCAGTACGAGCGGCACCTGGAGTTCCTGCGCCGCGCCGACGGCGCCGGTCTCTGAGGTCGCACCGAGGACCGCCGGGCAGGGGGTGGGGGCGCTCGCACGTAGGCTGGCCCCAGCATGAGCGAACCCACCACCCTGCCCGGATTCGAGCACCTCCGACCCGCCGCCGACGAGCCGCGCACGCCACGCCGCGGCCCCTCGCGCGAGGAGCTGCTGGAGGGGCTCAACGACCCCCAGCGCGCCGCCGTCGTCCACGAGGGCGCCCCGCTGCTGGTGGTGGCCGGCGCCGGCTCGGGCAAGACCCGGGTGCTGACCCGGCGCATCGCCTGGCTGATCTCCGAGCGCGGCGCGCACCCCGGCTCGGTGCTGGCGATCACCTTCACCAACAAGGCCGCGGCCGAGATGAAGGAGCGCGTCGAGGACCTCGTGGGCCGGCGCGCCCGGATCATGTGGGTCTCGACCTTCCACTCCGCGTGCGTGCGCATCCTGCGCAAGGAGGCCGACAAGCTCGGCTGGAAGTCGAACTTCTCCATCTACGACGCCGCCGACCAGAAGCGGCTGATGTCGCTGGTGTGCAACGACCTCGACCTCGACCCCAAGCGCTACCAGCCCGGGGCGCTGCTCAACTGGGTCTCCGACCAGAAGAACGAGCTGCGCGACCCCGACCAGGTCGCCGCCGAGACCCGCAACAAGCTCGAGGAGACCTACGCCTCGGTCTACGCGCTCTACCAGCGCCGGCTGCGCGAAGCCAACGCCCTCGACTTCGACGACCTGATCATGGCGACGGTGCAGCTGTTCCAGCAGTTCCCCGACGTGCGCGAGACCTACCGGCGCCGCTTCCGCCACGTGCTGGTCGACGAGTACCAGGACACCAACCACGCGCAGTACGCGCTGATCCACCAGCTGTGCGCCGAGCAGCCGGAGGAGACGGGCGCGGAGCGGGTGGCGCCGGCCGAGCTGATGGTCGTGGGTGACGCCGACCAGTCGATCTACGCCTTCCGCGGCGCCAACATCCGCAACATCCTCGACTTCGAGCAGGACTTCCCCGACGCGGGCTCGGTGCTGCTGGAGCAGAACTACCGCTCCACCCAGACCATCCTCACCGCCGCGAACGCCGTCATCGGCAACAACCGCGGCCGCAAGCCCAAGCGGCTGTGGTCGGACGCGGGGGAGGGCGAGCGGATCGTGGGCTACGTCGCCGACGACGAGCACGACGAGGCCCGCTTCGTCTCCGAGCGCATCGACAAGCTCGCCGACGCCGGCGTGCGCGCCGGCGACGTGGCGGTCTTCTACCGCACCAACGCCCAGTCACGGGTGCTGGAGGAGGTGTTCATGCGCACCGGCCAGCCCTACAAGGTCGTCGGCGGGGTGCGCTTCTACGAGCGCCGCGAGGTGCGCGACGCGCTGGCCTACCTGCGGATGCTGGCCAACCCGGCCGACCAGGTCTCGCTGCGCCGCATCCTCAACACCCCCAAGCGCGGCATCGGCGACCGGGCGGTGGCCTGCGTCAACGCGCTGGCCGAGCGCGAGCAGCTGACCTTCTGGGAGGCGCTGCGCCGGGCCGAGCAGGCCCCGGGCCTGGCGACCCGCTCGCTGACCCAGATCCGCGGCTTCGTCGACATGGTCGAGGAGCTGCAGTCGATGGTCGACGGCGGGGAGCGCCCCGACGTCATCCTCGAGTCGGTGCTCGCGCGCTCGGGCTACCTGACCGCGCTCGAGGACTCCGACGACCCCCAGGACGCCACCCGGCTCGAGAACCTCGCCGAGCTCGTCGCCGTGGCCCGCGAGTTCGCCGAGGACCCCCAGCCCGGCCCGTCGGTCGACCCCGCCGACATCGAGGAGGGCGTGGTGGCCGTCGGCCTCGGCGACTTCCTCGAGCGGGTCGCCCTGGTCGCCGACGCCGACCAGATCCCCGACGACGACCCCGACAACACCGGCGTGGTCACCCTGATGACGCTGCACACCGCCAAGGGCCTGGAGTTCCCGGTCGTCTTCCTCACCGGCCTCGAGGACGGCGTCTTCCCGCACTCACGCGCCCTCGGTGACCAGAAGGAGCTCGAGGAGGAGCGCCGCCTGGCCTACGTCGGCATCACCCGCGCCCGCGAGCGGCTGCACCTCTCCCGGGCGCTGGTGCGCTCCGCCTGGGGCGCCCCCTCGCACAACCCGCCCTCCCGCTTCATCGACGAGCTGCCGGTCGACCTCATCGACTGGGAGCGCACCGAGGCCGCCCAGACCAGCTGGTCGCGCCCCGACGTGAGCGGGTCGTGGGGCGGCGGCCAGCGCGGCAGCACCGGCGCGCCCACCGCCGCGGGCCGACGCAACTTCTCCTCCGCCGCCGCCCGCGCCGACGCGGCGTCCAAGGCCAAGAAGCCGGCCAAGGAGATCCCCTCCCTCGACCCCGGCGACCGGGTCCTGCACGACTCCTTCGGCATGGGCACGGTCGTCTCCGTCGAGGGCGCCGGCGACAAGTCGGTCGCCTCCATCGACTTCGGCTCCGAGGGCGTCAAGCGCCTCCTGCTGCGCTACGCCCCCGTCGAGAAGCTGTAGCGGGCCCGGGGGCGTGTCGAGCGGTCACTTCTGAACCATCGACCGGTCACTGTCGGACCGCTGCCGAGACCCCGGTGAGTGACGCGCTCGCCGTACGCCGCTCGCTTGCGGGGTCTCGACGACGCTCGAGCCTTCGGCCCTCGCTGCTCGACCAACGGCGGCGCTTCGTTGGTCGAGCAGTGACGAGCGCCAGCGAGGAGCGTCGTCGAGACCGGGTGACGGGCGCGCTCGCCGTACGCCGGGTGGTGCCGCCGGGTGCACAGTGGTCACTGACGACACCTCAGCGGGGTCAGGTGATGTCGTCAGTGACCACTCCGCGTCGCGACTGACGCGCTGGCCGTACGCCACTCGCTTGCGGGGTCTCGACGACGTTCGAGCCTTCGGCCCTCGCTGCTCGACCAACGGCGTGGCCTCGCTGCTCGACCTACGGGGTGATGCCGCGGGCGACGAGCGCCGCGTAGGGGTCCACCGGGTCGCCGCCACCGGGGCGGACCTCGAGGTGGAGGTGGGCGCCGGTGCTGTTGCCGGTCGAGCCCACGGTGCCGATGGTCTCGCCGGCGGTGACGCTCTCGCCGACGGAGACGTAGGTGGAGGTCTGGTGGGCGTACCAGATCTCGGTGCCGTCCTCGAGCGTGAGGACGGTCTTGTTGCCGTAGGAGCCGTCGTAGCCGACCGAGGTGATGGTGCCGTTGGCGACGGCCTGGATCGGGGTGCCGGCGGGGGCCGCGAAGTCGAGACCGGTGTGGTAGCTGGCCCACAGCCCGTAGTCGCCGAACTCGGCGGTCAGGCGGTAGCCAGCGACCGGCAGCTGCCACAGGTTCTTCTCGAGGACCTTGGCGTGCTTCTCGGCGGCGGCGGCGAGGTTGGAGAGCTCGGCGTTGCGCTGCTCGGCCTGCTGCTCGACCTTGGCGGCGAGCTTGCCGCCGGAGGCGTCCTCGAGCGCGTCGCGGGAGGAGTCGCGGCTCACGACGCCCTCGCGGCCCAGGAGCACGCTGTCCTGGCCCATCGAGCCGCTCAGCGCGCCGGCCTGGCCGACCTTGGCGGGGGCGGCGGAGGCGAGCTCGGTGTCGGCGGTGCCGGTGGTGCTCAGCACGCCGCCGATGGAGACCGCCAGCGCGGCCACGCCCAGGAGCACGGGACCGGAGGGCAGCCGGCGCAGCACCGAGGGGCGCGAGGTGCGCTCGGCGCGGCGCTTGCCGGCCGGCGCGGGGGAGGGGATGTCGGAGGTGCGCAGCGACGCGAGCGGCAGCGACATCGTCTGCTCGGAGGCGAAGGAGGTGGTCTGGTCGACGGGCTCGAGGTCGGCCAGGACCCGCTCGATGGTGCTGGTGTCGATCTCGGGGGCCGGGGCGGCGGCGCGGCGACGACCGACGTACGGCGTAGCGGGGGCGGCCTCGACGTTCTCGAGCTGCTCGACGGGCTCGGTAACCGCGGCACGGCGGCGACCGACGTAGGGCTGCGGGGTGGGCTCCGCGCTCAGCAGGGTCCCGGCCTGGCCGCGACCGGAGTCGGGGCGCTCTGCTCGGTTGTGACCCATGCGGGAAGGCTCTCCGTCTGTCGGCATCGGGGGGATGATCGCCCGAAGGGGTGATCGGGCGCAACGGTCAGGAACTGTAACGGATCCGTATCGGCGACCGAAACCGGAACCGTCACGTGGGGGACAACCAGGTGGACGCGGGGAGGTCACGTCCGCGGCGGGGCGCGGCTCTCCGGTCTGGACCACCTCCGACCATGACCTCCGTCACGTCGGCGGGGGCGGACCTCGTGCCCGACGGGCCAACGGGTCTAGTGTGCCGCGGAGACAACCAGGGTGCAGGTGTCCGACTGCACCGGTGAGTGCAATCGATGACTAGAGAACTGGTGGATCAGTGGACCTGATGGAGTTCCAGGCGAAGAAGCTCTTCGCCAAGCACGACGTCCCGGTGACCGAGGGCATCGTCGCCCAGACCCCCGAGGAGGCGAAGGCGGCCGCCGAGAAGCTCGGCGTCGTCGTCGTCAAGGCGCAGGTCAAGGCGGGCGGGCGCGGCAAGGCCGGCGGCGTGAAGCTGGCCAAGACGCCCGACGAGGCCTTCGAGCACGCCTCCAACATCCTCGGCATGACGATCAAGGACCTCACGGTCCACCGGGTGCTCATCGCGCCGGCCGCGAGCATCGAGGAGGAGTACTACTTCTCCTTCCTGCTCGACCGCGCGAACCGCAGCTACCTGTGCATCGCCTCGGTCGAGGGCGGCGTGGAGATCGAGGAGGTCGCCAAGACCAACCCCGACGCCGTCAAGCAGATCGCGATCGACCCGGGCACCGGCGTCGACGAGCAGAAGGCCCGCGAGATCGTCGCCGAGGCCGGCTTCCCCGAGGTCCTCACCGACCAGGCCGTGCAGACCGTGCTCGGCCTGTGGAAGACCTTCGTCGAGGAGGACGCCACCCTGGTCGAGGTCAACCCGCTGGCCCGCCTGGCCGGTGACAAGCTCGAGGCCCTCGACGGCAAGGTCTCCCTCGACGAGAACGCCGAGTTCCGTCACGAGGACCACGCCGAGTTCGAGGACAAGGAGGCCGCGGACCCGCTCGAGGCCAAGGCCAAGGAGATGGGCCTCAACTACGTCAAGCTCGACGGCGAGGTCGGCATCATCGGCAACGGCGCGGGCCTGGTCATGTCGACCCTCGACGTGGTCGCCTACGCCGGTGAGAAGCACGGCGGCGTCAAGCCCGCCAACTTCCTCGACATCGGCGGCGGCGCCTCCGCGACGGTGATGGCCAACGGCCTCGACGTGATCCTGAACGACCCGCAGGTCAAGAGCGTCTTCGTCAACGTCTTCGGTGGCATCACCTCCTGCGACGCGGTCGCCGACGGCATCGTGGGCGCCCTGGACATCCTGGGCGACGAGGCCACCAAGCCGCTCGTCGTGCGCCTCGACGGCAACAACGTCGAGGAGGGCCGCCGCATCCTGGAGGAGAAGAACCACCCCCTGGTGACGCTGGTCGAGACGATGGACGGCGCGGCCGACAAGGCCGCCGAGCTGGCGAACGCCTGAGAAGGACGAGGAACACAAGAACTATGTCGATCTACCTCAACAAGGACTCGAAGGTCATCGTCCAGGGCATCACCGGCGGTGAGGGCACCAAGCACACCCGCCTGATGATGAAGTCCGGCACGCAGGTCGTGGGCGGCGTCAACGCCCGCAAGGCCGGCACCACCGTGACCCACCAGGACGCCGACGGCAACGACGTCGAGCTGCCCGTCTTCGCCAGCGTCGCCGAGGCGATGGCCGAGACCGGCGCCGACGTCTCCGTGGCGTTCGTGCCCCCGGCCTTCACCAAGGACGCCTGCATCGAGGCCATCGACGCGGGCATCGGCCTGCTCGTGGTCATCACCGAGGGCGTCCCGGTGCAGGACACCGCGGAGGTCTTCGCCTACCTCGACGGCAAGAAGACCCGGATGATCGGGCCCAACTGCCCCGGCATCATCACCCCCGGCGAGGCGCTGGCCGGCATCACCCCGGCCACCATCGCCGGCAAGGGCCCGGTCGGCCTGGTCTCCAAGTCGGGCACGCTGACCTACCAGATGATGTTCGAGCTGCGTGACTTCGGCTTCTCGACCGCCATCGGCATCGGCGGCGACCCGGTCATCGGCACCACCCACATCGACGCCCTCGAGGCGTTCGAGGCGGACCCCGAGACCAAGGCGATCGTGATGATCGGCGAGATCGGTGGCGACGCCGAGGAGCGGGCCGCGGCCTACATCAAGGAGCACGTCACCAAGCCGGTCGTCGGCTACGTGGCCGGCTTCACCGCCCCCGAGGGCAAGACCATGGGCCACGCCGGCGCCATCGTCTCCTCCGGTGCGGGTACCGCGCAGGGCAAGAAGGACGCCCTCGAGGCGGCCGGCGTGAAGGTCGGCAAGACGCCGTCCGAGACCGCCGAGCTGATGCGCGAGATCCTCAAGGGCCTCTGAGCCCCAGCAGGACCCAGCAGCACCCAGCACGACCGACAGGGGAGGTCCTCCGGCACCAGGTGCCGGAGGACCTCCCCTGTCGCCGTCTCCGGGGCCCTCAGCCGCCGAAGGCCGCCCGCACCTGCTCCAGGACGGGCGCGCTCTCGGCCGTCAGGTCGTCGGCCCCGGGCTCGACGGTCGTGGTCGACCACTCCCCGCCCCAGCTGGTGGCCAGCACGGCGTTGCCGACCCGGGTCAGCTGGTAGCCGGCCCCGCCGATGCCGCCGTCGCTCATCGTCATCGCGAACGTCACCGAGTCGTCCGGCGCGTCGGCGGGGGAGAGCAGCGACCAGACGACCGGCTCGCCGCGGGTGCCGCCGACCGAGGAGCAGGCCGAGGCCGCGTCGGTGACCCCCGCGAGCACCGCGGCGGCCCGCTCCACCGACTCGTACGTCGCCAGCTCGCGCACCCGCAGCGACTCCGGGCCCGCGAGGGCGTAGGCGAGCCGGTCGACGGGCTCGGCCGGCCAGGTGTCGCGCAGCGTCGAGCACATCGCGGAGAGGTCGACGCCGTCGCCGTCGGCGGCCGGCCCGACGGCCTCGCTGTCGCCGTCGACGACCAGCCCCGCGTCGAGCGCGAAGCCGTCGGGGATCTCCGCCCCGACCGACGCCGGCTCCACCGGGTCCGGCCTCGCCGGCGGCTCGGCGCAGGGGTCGGCGGCGAAGACGCACATCGACGACACGACGTACGCCGAGTCCTCGCGCACCTGCTCGACGGTCAGGTCGACCACCGCGGGGTCCCCGGCGCCGCCGAAGTTGGCGTTGTCGTAGAGCACCGCGTTGCCGACCCGCACCAGCTGGTGCACGTGCGCGTCGCCGGTCTGCTCGCCGTCGGCGTACCAGCTGTTGACGAAGACGTAGGACTGCTCGCCCAGGTCGGAGGCCTGCTCCACGGCCCAGATCGAGTCGCCGCGCGGCGCGGGCTGCTCGCAGGCGGCCAGCTGGGCGCGCAGGTCGTCGACGGCGGCGGTGGCCGCGGCGTCGTCGGCGTACACCGCGACGGCGCGCTGCTCGGAGGCCTCGACCCCGTCGGTCCAGATGGCGTCCTCGGTGTCGAGGGCGCCGTCGGCGGTGAACCCCGGGCCGCCGCAGGGGCCCACGATCTGCTGGGTGTAGTCGGGGTAGCGCTCGGCGCCCTCGGGGAGGCCGTCGAGCAGCGGCAGGTCCTCGGGCACCGCGGTCAGCCAGTCCACGTCCGCGGTCGAGGTGGTCGAGGAGGCCGAGGCCGGTCCGGGGCCGGCCGGGTCGAGCGGTCGGCTCGAGTCGGCGCCGCCGGCGACGAGGGCCAGCGGGGTGGCCACCAGCACGCCGACGGCCGCGACGCTGCCCACGGCCACGAGCGCCGTGCGCCGACGGCGCATCCGGTCGCCGCGACGGCGGACCTCGGCGGCGGGCAACGGTTCCACGGGCAGCCCCTGGTGGGTGAAGGTGGCGAACAGGTCGTCGTTCTCAGGCATGGCTGGCTCCCTCCTGGAGTCCGTCGTCGTCGGTGAGCAGCGCCGCCAGGGCGGCCCGTCCGCGCGAGAGCCGTGCCTTGACGGTGCCCTCGGGCACCCCGAGCTCGCGGGCCACCTCGTGCACCGGCAGGTCGGCGATGTGGTGCAGCACCAACGTGTGGCGCTGCGCCTCCGGCAGCCGCTCCAGCGCGCGCACCAGCGCGACGTGCGCCTCGCTCGGCGGGGGCGTGCTGGTGCGGGGGCCGACGGCCCGGTCGGTGGGTCGCTTCGCCAGCCGGGTGCGCCGCCAGCGGCTGACCGCCAGGCGGTGCGCGGTGGTGCGCACCCACGCCTCCGGGTGCTCGGCGCGGTCGAGCCTGCGCCGGTGCGACCAGGCGCGCACGAACGCCTCCTGCACGCACTCCTCGGCCTCGTCCCGGTTCCCGATCATGGCGTAGAGCTGGGCCACGACGCGGGGGTACGAGACGGCGTAGAAGTCGTCGAACTCGCGTTCGTCCATCGACCCGTCCTCATCTCCTCATGGTGCTTGCACACAGGAGTACGCCCCAGGGTGCTCCTCGGTTGCACCAGAGGAGGAGGAATCGCGCAGGTCGGGTATCAGGGGGCGGAGCGGAGCCGTTCCAGGGCCCGCTCGGCGAGGGCGGCGAACGCGCCGTCGGCCATCTGCACCTGCGGCGTCGGCACGAAGGAGACCTGCATCAGGCGGCCGCCGACGCGACCCACGGCCATGTCGTAGCGCACCACCGTGTCGTCGGAGACCTCGATGCTCACCCGCCAGGCGTGCAGCTCGGTGTCGCCGTTGCTGCGCGAGAGCGTCGAGACGACCTCCGAGCCGAGCTCGCGGTCCTCGCAGCTGGCCATCTTGCGGCGCACGGCATCGACGAAGGTGCCGGCCTGGCGGGCCGGCAGGGTGCCGATGGTCTCGCTGAGGCCGAACTCGACCGGCAGCTTGGCCCCCGGCACCAGGTAGGTGCGGGTCGCGGCCTCGCGCACCGCCCTGCCGCCGACCTTGCCGGTGAAGGAGGTCTGGTCGCAGCGGGTCGCGGCCGGGTTGGCGCCGCGCACCTGGGTCGCGCGGGTGGCCACCCAGGGCCGGTCGACGGTGCTGACCGGCGGCAGGTCGGTCTCCACGAGCAGGCGCGGGGCGTCGCCGACCGGCTCGGCGTCGCGGGGCGTGAGCCGGACCTTGCCGGTGCAGCTGCCGCCGGGGGCGAGCTCGCACAGGGCGTCCACGGCCGAGCCGAGCAGCTCGGCGTTGCCGGGGGCGTTCTCGACGCCGTTGCCCAGCACGGAGGTCAGCGTCGTGGTGACGTAGCGGCCTGTGCGGGCCACGCCCAGCACGTAGGTGTGCACCGGGTCGGCCCAGTCGCGCAGCACCATCTGGGCCGCCTCGTCGCCCACGCCCTGCACGGTGCGGGTGCTCAGCAGCTGGGTGCGGCCCTCGGTGCAGCCGGCGTACCAGCCCTCGACGGTGCGGAACCCGGCCTTGGCGGCCTTGCGGCTGCGCGAGACCTCGGTGGCCTGCCAGGCGACCCGCTTGGCCTCGGCCTTGGGGCCGTTGTCGGGGGCGGTGGCGACGCTGAACTCGCGCACCAGCGCGTCGACGACCTGCGGGTCGGCGTACCGGCTGGCCCGGCACGGCATCAGCAGCCCGTCGCCGGCGGTGTTGTCGGTGGTGTCCACGACCTTCCAGCCCTGGCCCGGCACCTGCTCGGCGATCGCGGAGGCGGGCACCATCGCCGACTCGGGCAGCGGCTCGGCGTCGGGCGCGGGCGCCAGCGCCCCCTCGCTGGGTGCGGTCGGCGACGGCGGCGCCGACGGGGTGGAGACCGCGGCGCGGTCGAGGGTCGGGCGCAGCCCGGCGGGCTCGGTGAGCAGGGTCCCGGAGATGCCGACCGCGGCGACCGCGGCGACCGCCCCGACCAGGGTGTGGGTACGGCGTCGCGCGGTGCCGGCGCGGCGCACGATGCTCGCGCGCGGCCAGCGCACCTCGTCGGTCACCGTCGCCAGGCGGCGCAGCAGCAGCGAGGTCTGGGTGCTGGGGGCCTGGCGGTGCAGGGAGAACTGGGCGGTGGCGTGCTGGAGCTCGCGGGCGGCGGCCTCGTCGGTCATGCCGACCTCGCGGGCCAGCTCGGGCATGCTCGTGCTGGCCAGGTGGGCCAGGAGCAGCACCCGGCGCTGGGTGGTGCTCAGGTGGCCGAGCGCCTCGAGGGTGGCCTGCACCTCGGGGTCGAGGCCCTTCTCGCGGTGCCAGACGCGGGCGGTGTGGCGACGGTGCGCGTGCTGCCACACGTGCGGGCGCACCCAGGCCTCGGCCGAGGGGGTCCGCGAGACCTTGCGCCAGTGGTGCCAGGCCAGCACGAAGCCGTCGCGCACCGAGGAGCGTGCGGCCGGGAGGTCCCCGGTCAGCGCGTACGCCTGCAGCAGCAGTCGCTCGCGGGCGTCCTTGTAGAACGCGTCGAAGTCCTCGGGATCCTTCATGGCGACTCGACGATACGGGGTCGCCACAGGCTGCTGCGAGTCGGCGTGGCGGCGCCCGGGGGCGTGCGGCGCGCGCGAGGATGGAGCGGTCATGACTTCGCTGCTGCCCGGTTCGTCCGCCTCCCGCACCCCCCCGCGGGTCCGCCCGCGCGGCCGCACCCCGTCGCTGGCCGCTCGCGCTGGTCTCGGTGGCCGGTGGGGCCGGCGCCGCGCTGGGCCCGCTGCTGGTGTGCCTGGCGCTGGGCGTGAGCGGCTGGTTCCTCACCGACGCGGGCGCCCACGGCACCCCGAGCGACGGGCTGCGCGTGGGTGCCCTGGCCTGGCTGATGGGCCACGGCTCGGGCGTGCAGGTCGACGGGGTGGCCGTCACCGCGGTGCCGCTGGGGATCACCCTCGTCGCCGCCTGGGCGCTGTGGCGCCTGGGGCGCCGGGTCGGCGAGGCGGTCTCCCACCACGGCCCCGACGCCGACGCCATCAGCGACGGCGAGCGCGACTGGACCGTGCCGGTCGCCGGTGCCTACCTCGCGCTGGGCTACGTGGTGGTCGGCGTCCTGACCCACGCGCTGGGCGCCACCGCCGCGACCGCGCCCTCCGCGGGCGGGGTCGTGGCCTGGTCGCTGGGGCTCTGCCTGCTGGTCGGCCTCCCCGCGCTGGCCGTGGGCTCCGGGCGGGCCGCGATCTGGTCGTCGTACCTGCCCCCGACGCTGGTCGCCGCGGCCGGCATCGCCCGGCGGCTGCTGGCCACCTGGCTGCTGCTCGCGGCGCTCGTGCTGCTCGCCGCCTTCCTCGTCGACATCGGCACCGCCGCCAACGTGATGTCGCAGCTGCACACCGGTGCCGGCGACGTGGTCGTGGTGAGCGCCGTCAGCCTGCTGCTCGCGCCCAACGCCGTCGGCTTCGCCGGCTCCTACCTGCTGGGCCCCGGCTTCACCGTCGGGACCGGCACCCTGGTCGCGCCGTCCGCGGTGGTCCTCGGGCCGCTGCCGATGTTCCCGCTGCTCGCGGCGCTGCCCGACAACGGCACCCCGCCGGGCTGGACCACCGCGCTGGTGGCGCTGCCGCCCGTGCTGGCCGCCGTCGTGGTGGCGCGCGCCCTGCGGCGCACCCCCACCCTGCGCCTGAGCGAGGGGGCGCTGCGCGGCTGCGTCGGCGGTGCGCTGGCCGGGCTCGGCTTCACCGTGCTGGCCACCCTCGCCGGGGGAGCGGTCGGCCCGGGGCGGATGCGTGACGTCGCGCCCCTGGCCGGTGAGGTGATGGTGCACTCGATCGCCTCCTTCGGCCTCGGTGGCCTGGTCGGCGGTCTGCTCGTCACCGTCTGGGCGCGCCGCGCCCTGCGAGACGCCGACACCGCCTAGCAGCGACCCGGTTAGAGTCGGCGCCGTGCCAGCGCGTCTCGTCGTCCTCGTCTCCGGCTCCGGCACCAACCTGCAGGCGCTCCTCGACGCCTGCACCGACCCGGCGTACGGCGCCGAGGTGGTCGCGGTCGGCGCCGACCGCGACGGCATCGAGGGCCTGGCCCGGGCCGCGCGCTCGGGCGTGCCGACCTTCGTCGAGCGGGTCGGCGACCACGACGACCGCGCCGCCTGGGACGCCGCGCTGAGCGAGGCCGTCGCCGCGCACCGGCCCGACCTGGTCGTGCTGGCCGGGTTCATGAAGCTCGTGGGGCCGGCCTTCCTGGGCCGCTTCGGCGGCCGCACCGTCAACACGCACCCCGCGCTCTCGCCGTCGTTCCCCGGCATGAGCGGCCCCGCCGACGCGCTCACGTACGGCGTGAAGGTGACCGGCTGCACGCTCTTCGTGGTCGACGAGGGCGTCGACACCGGCCAGATCGTGGCCCAGGTGGCGGTGCCCGTCGAGGACGACGACGACGTCGACTCGCTGCACGAGCGGATCAAGACCGCCGAGCGCGCCATGCTGGTCGAGGCCGTCGGGGTGATGGCCCGCGACGGGTTCAGCGTCGAGGGCCGCCGAGTGCGCCTGGGCCGAGCGGCCCGCTAGGCTGCGGCCACACGACTGGCGCAGGTGGGTGACCACCGGGGAGTGACTTGTCGGGGCATCGTCCGCCTGGGTGCCCTCCTTCCGTCGTCTACGCAGCCCGCAGGAGTGTCCGTGAGCGAGAACCGAGTCCCGATCAGGCGTGCCCTGGTCTCCGTCTACGACAAGTCCGGCCTCGAGGAGCTCGTCCGCGGGCTGCACGACGCCGGCGTCACCCTGGTCTCCACCGGTGGCTCCGCCAAGCTGATCGAGGGCCTGGGCCTGCCGGTCACCAAGGTCGAGGACCTCACCGGCTTCCCCGAGTGCCTCGACGGGCGGGTCAAGACGCTGCACCCGCGCGTGCACGCCGGCATCCTGGCCGATCGCCGCCTCGAGAGCCACGTGCAGCAGCTCGCCGACCTCGAGGTCGAGCCCTTCGACCTCGTCGTCTCCAACCTCTACCCCTTCACCCAGACCGTCGAGTCGGGCGCGACGCCCGACGAGTGCGTCGAGCAGATCGACATCGGCGGCCCCTCGATGGTGCGCGCCGCCGCGAAGAACCACCCCTCGGTCGCGATCGTCACCAGCCCCGGGCGCTACGCCGACGTGCTCGGCGCGGTGGCCGCCGGGGGCTTCACGCTCGAGGAGCGCAAGCGCCTGGCCGCGGAGGCCTTCGTGCACACCGCGTCGTACGACGTCGCGGTCGCCTCCTGGATGGGCAACGTGCTCACCGACACCAGCGACGGCGCCGGCTTCCCCGCGTGGATGGGCGCGACCTGGGAGCGCCAGGACGTGCTGCGCTACGGCGAGAACCCGCACCAGTCGGCGGCGATCTACCGCACCGGTCACGGGTCCGCGGGCCTGGCCGGCGCCGAGCAGCTGCACGGCAAGGAGATGTCGTACAACAACTACGTCGACACCGACGCCGCGCGCCGTGCGGCCTACGACTTCGACGAGCCCGCCGTGGCCGTGATCAAGCACGCCAACCCCTGCGGCATCGCCGTCGGCGGCGACATCGCCGAGGCGCACCGCCGCGCCCACGCCTGCGACCCGGTCTCGGCCTTCGGTGGCGTGATCGCCGCTAACCGCCCGGTCTCGGTCGCGATGGCCGAGCAGGTGGCCGAGGTGTTCACCGAGGTCATCGTCGCCCCGGCCTACGAGGACGGCGCCGTCGAGGTGCTGGCGCGCAAGAAGAACATCCGCATCCTGGTCTGCGAGCCGCTCGAGCGCGGCGGGGTCGAGACCCGCCCGGTCTCCGGCGGCCTGCTCGTCCAGCAGCGCGACGCCGTCGACGCCGCCCTCGAGACCGGCGGCGACGACCCGTCGTCGTGGACCCTGGTCACCGGCGAGGCCGCCCCCGACGACGTGCTCGCCGACCTGGGCTTCGCCTGGAAGGCCTGCCGGGCCGCGAAGTCCAACGCGATCCTGCTGGCCAAGGACGGCGCCGCCGTCGGCATCGGCATGGGCCAGGTCAACCGGGTCGACTCCTGCCGCCTCGCGGTCACCCGCGCCGACGACCGGGCCGCCGGCTCGGTCGCGGCCTCCGACGCCTTCTTCCCCTTCGAGGACGGCCCCCAGATCCTCATCGACGCCGGCGTCACCGCCATCGTCCAGCCCGGCGGGTCGGTGCGCGACGAGCTCACCATCGAGGCCTGCAAGGCCGCCGGCGTGACGATGTACTTCACCGGCACCCGGCACTTTTTTCACTAGGCACGGAGCTTGCTCCGGGCCGTAGGTGGAAAGGTCGAGCGAGCGCCGCGGCCGAGGAACGAGGCCGCGACGCGCGTGTCGAGACCCGGTGACGTGCCCGCCGACCGCCACCACGTCGACGTACAGGAACCAGCGCCGGCTCGGCGCCCCGACGCACGCAGATGACAGGATGAGCACGATGACTGCACAGAAGCTGGACGGCACCGCGACCCTCAAGGCCATCAAGGCCGAGCTCACCGAGCGGGTGGCGGCGCTCAAGGAGCGCGGCGTGGTGCCCGGGCTGGGCACCGTGCTGGTCGGCGACGACCCGGGCTCGCACTGGTACGTCGGCGCCAAGCACAAGGACTGCGCCGAGATCGGCATCGAGTCGATCCGCGTCGACCTGCCGGCCAGCGCCACCCAGGCCGAGGTCGAGGCGGAGATCGACCGGCTCAACGCCGACCCGTCGTGCACCGGGTTCCTGGTGCAGCAGCCGACCGGCCTCGACGAGTACGCCCTGCTCTCGCGCGTCGACCCCGACAAGGACGTCGACGGCCTGCACCCGGTCAGCCTGGGGCGCCTGGCGCTCAACGTCGAGGGCTCGCTGCCGTGCACCCCGGTGGGCTGCATCGAGCTGGTGCGCCGCCACGGCATCGAGGTCGCCGGCGCCGAGGTGGTCGTGGTCGGGCGCGGCCTGACCGTCGGCCGCCCGCTGGGCCTGCTGCTGACCCGCCGCTCGGAGAACGCCACCGTCACCCTGTGCCACACCGGCACCCGCGACCTGGCCAAGCACGTGCGGGAGGCCGACATCGTGGTGGCCGCCGCGGGCGTGCCGGGCATCATCACCGCCGACATGGTCAAGCCCGGCGCGGCCGTGCTCGACGTGGGTGTCTCGCGCGTCGACGGCAAGATCGCCGGCGACGTCGCCGCCGACGTCTGGGACGTGGCCGGCTGGGTCTCGCCCAACCCCGGCGGCGTCGGCCCGATGACCCGCGCGATGCTGCTCTCCAACATCGTGGGCATGGCCGAGAAGGCTGCGTCCTGAGTGTGGCCCTGGTGAGCGACCCCGCCGGCGGCGCCGACCCCGAGGAGCCGTCGTACGACGCGGCGGAGCAGGCGACCTCGGTGGAGGAGATCGCCGAGGAGATCGCCGAGGAGGAGGGGCGCCGCTACCCCTCGACCCTCGGCGGGCTGATCTACCTCGGGGTGCTCGCCGCCGGCGCGGTCGGCATCGTGCTGGCCGGGCGTGACGACTGGCGCCTGGGTGTCAGCGTCCTGGCCGGGGCGCTGATGGCCGCCGCCGCCGCCCGGCTCGTGCTGCCCGCCCGCGACGCCGGCATGCTCGCGGTGCGCCACCGCCTCGTCGACGTCGCCCTCCTCGGCGGCGTCGGCGGCCTCCTGCTCTTCCTGGCCCGCACCATCCCCAACCAGCCCGGTCTCTGACGGCCGAGCAGTCACTTCCGCACCACCGAGCAGTCAGTTCCGAACCACCCACCGGTCGATCTGGCACCACTCGCCCGTCACCTCCGGTGTACGCCGGCACCCTCGCCGCGCGCGTAGCGTCGACCAGCCGGGCCCACCCGCTCCGCCACCGCGGCCCGCAGCTGTCGCACCCAGGTGTCCAGCCCGGGACCGCTCAGCCCGTCCTTGCGGACCACGACGACGACCCACCCCGCCCGTCGTAGAGCCTCGCGACGCAGCCGGTCCCGCTCACGGTCCTCGGGGCTGGAGTGGTGCTCCTCGCCGTCGTACTCGATCGCGATCCGCAGCCGCGGGTAGGCCAGGTCGAGGCGGAACTGGCCCTCGGGCAGGAGCACGACCACCTGTGGCGTCGGCATCGGCAGCTGGTGGTCGACCACCAGCCGTCGCACCCACGACTCGGCGGGCGACTCGAGCAGCCCGCACGCGCTCGGGGCGAGCTCCCGCAGCTGGGTGACGCCGCGCCGGCCGGCGAAGCGGGCGGTGATCGCTCTCAAGTCCTCAGGAGTGATGCCGTGGCGGCGGGCGAACTGGTCGAGCACCGCAGCCGCCCCGAGGCGCCCGCGCAGGCAGGCGAGATCGGCCGCGGTGCGCAACGGCGTCGTCACCGGCACCCCGTCGAGCTCCATCACGTCGTCGGCGGCCAGGGAGCGCAGCGCCCCGCGCGTCCCGGTGAGCCGGGTGCGCGTGCCGTCGCGGGCCACGACCTCGAGGTGCGGCGGCACGTCGAGTGCGCTCGGCTCCCAGTGGTCGACGCCGTGCATCCAGGCAGCGCTGCGGTCGCAGACCACCATGCGCGTCGGCATCACGAGCCTCGCCGCCGCGGCACGCAGCGCGGTCCCGTCGGGCACGTCGGCGTCGACGTACACGCCCCGGAGCACCCGGCGCACGCGTCCGTCCTCGCGCGCCCGCTGCAGCCGGCGCTTGGTCCAGCCGAGTGCAGCGGCTTGCTCTGTGGTGGCGGGTTCGGTCAACGGCGTGGGGCGGACGTCCATGAACGGCACGTTGCCCGAGTCGGCGCTCCTACGAACGCCGCCGCCCCCCGGCCTGTGGACAACAGGTCGGGGGGCGGCGGGAGAGAGGTTCAGACTTGACCGGTGGGTGGTTCAAGACTGACCGCTCGGCGGTTCAGAAGTGACTGCTCGGCCGTCAGATGAGGCCCAGCTCGGTGACCGCGTCGCGCTCCTCGGCGAGCTCGGCGGTGGAGGCGTCGATCTTGGCGCGGGAGAAGTCGTTGACCTCGAGGCCCTCGACGATCTTCCAGTCGCCGCCGGAGGTGGTGACGGGGAAGGAGGAGATGAGGCCCTCGGGGACGCCGTACTCACCGTTGGAGCGCACCGCCATCGAGACCCAGTCACCCTCGGCGGAGCCGTAGAGCCAGTCGCGGGCCGCGTCGATGGTGGCGGAGGCGGCCGAGGCGGCCGAGGACGAGCCGCGGGCCTCGATGATCGCCGCGCCGCGCTTGGCGACGGTGGGGATGAAGGTGTTCTCGAGCCAGTCCTGGTCGCCCACGGTCTCGGCGGCGTTCTTGCCGGCGATCTCGGCGTTGAACAGGTCGGGGTACTGGGTCGCGGAGTGGTTGCCCCAGATCGTCATCTTGGTGATGTCGGTGACGGAGGCGCCGGTCTTGGCGGCCAGCTGCGAGATCGCGCGGTTGTGGTCGAGGCGGGTCAGCGCCGAGAACCGCTCCTGCGGGATGTCGGGCGCGTTGGTCATCGCGATGAGCGCGTTGGTGTTGGCCGGGTTGCCGGTCACGCCGATGCGCACGTTGGAGGCCGCCACCTTGTTGAGGGCCTTGCCCTGCGCGGTGAAGATCGCGCCGTTGGCCGAGAGCAGGTCGCCGCGCTCCATGCCGGGGCCGCGGGGGCGGGCGCCGACGAGCAGGGCGAGGTTGACGCCGTCGAAGATCGTCTCGGCGTCGTCGCCGATCTCGACCCCGGCGAGGCCCGGGAAGGCACAGTCGTCGAGCTCCATGACGACGCCCTCGAGCGCCTTCAGGGCGGGGGTGATCTCCAGCAGGCGCAGCTCGATGGGCTGGCCACCGGTCAGCGCGCCGCTCGCGAGACGGAACAGCAGGCTGTAGCCGATCTGACCGGCGGCGCCGGTGACGGCCACCTTCAACGGGGTAGTGCTCACGCGGATCTCCTAGCGATGGTCTGGGTGCGGCCGACGCTAGCAGCGCTGGGCGGGTGCGCGAGCATGGACCCATGCCCGTCACCCCGGCCCCCATCGTCGTACGCCGCGCGGCCGTGACCGCTGTGGCTGCCGTGACCGCTGTGGCCCTCGGGGGCTGCTCGCTCGGCCCCGGCGACAGCCCGCCCACCGGCATCGACGGGCTCGAGGTGCCCAGCGCCTCGCCCGACCCCGACGACTTCGTGGCGCCCGAGGGGACCCCCGGGCCCGAGATCGCCGGGGTTGCGACCACCCGCGTCGAGCGGCTCGACGGGCTCGAGCAGGTCGTCGACCTCCTCGCCACCGACGAGGACGGCCACACGTGGTGGTTCGGCCGCGAGGGGGAGTGGCAGGTCGGCCCCGACGTACCGCTGGGCCTGTGGCTGCCGGCGCAGCCGCGGGTCGGCGACGGGTGGCGCCGCTCCGCGGCCGAGGGTGTCTCGGAGGAGCGGGTCACGGTGCTGGAGGCCGGCGAGCAGGTGGTGCTGGAGGTCCGCTCCGACCTCGACCCCGATCTGGTGCGCCGCGAGGTCTGGCCGCAGCCCACCACAGGGTGAGGCGGCCCGTGCTTGTGTGGATCGCATGAGCCAGACCAGCACCATCACCAGCACCCCCACCGTCGTCGTCACCGGTGCCAACGGCCTCGTCGGCGCCGCCACCTGCGCCGCGCTCGTCGAGCGGGGCGCCCACGTGCGTGCCGTCGTACGCCGCGCGGGCACGGCCCCCGCGCTGCCCGGCGTCGAGGAGCGCGTGGGCGACTTCCACGACCCCGACCTCGCCGCGAGGCTGGTCGCGGGCGCCGACGCCGTGGTCACGACGGTGCACCCCATGGGCAGCGACCGCGAGACCCAGCACCGCATCGGGGTGGAGGGCACCTCGGTGCTCGCCCGCGCCGCGGCCGGGACCGGGGTGGAGCGCTTCGTGCACGTCTCGACGGCCGCCGTCTACGACCGCTCACCGGGCGCCGGCGACGTCGACGAGGAGGCCGCCCTGGTCGGCGACGACGCCGGCGACTACCCGGTGACCAAGCGCGACACCGACGCGGCGATCGCGCAGGTCGAGGGACTGACCCGGGTGCTGGTGCGCCCGCCGGCGATCCTGGGCGCGGGGGACAGCTCGGTGTGGAACACCCTGCGCCCCCGGGCGATCCGCGACGACGAGTCCGCCCGTCGGGCCAACCCCGACCAGTCCTTCGCCTGGGTGCACCTCGACGACCTCGCCGCCATGATCGCCGAGGTCGCCACCGGTCGCACCGAGGCCGGCGACGCCCCGGAGCAGGGCCCGGTCGCGGGCGGCTGCACGGCGGTCAACGTGGCGGGCGAGCCGGCGACGGTGCGCGACTACCACGAGACGGTGACCGGGGCGCTGGGCGTGGAGCCGCAGTGGCAGGAGGAGCCCGCGTGGACCGGCCAGGTGCGCGCCGACCGCGCACACCGGTGGGGCTGGAAGCCGAGCGTCAGCCTCGCCGCCGCCCTCGACGAGCTGGCTCGCGGCCTGCAGGAGTAGGTCAGGGCCGACAGGTCAGGGCCGGATCTGGGTCCGCCCGTCGTCGTCACCGGCCGGGCGCGGGGCCGGGGGCTGCTCCAGCGGGCGCCACTGGTGCGCCACGGGGTCCCACTGCCAGCCGTCCTGGATGATCGGCGCCGGCTCGGCCTGCGGCTGGTCGCCGGCCTGGGGCCGGTTCCACTGCTGCTGGAGCTGGTCGGGCGCGCCGTGCCCTGGCACGGCGACGGGCGCGCGCCGCGGGATGCCGGAGCCGGCGACCGGGTCGCTGCCGTGCCCGAAGAGCATCGGGTAGGCCAGGCCAGCCACCGCTGCGCCGAAGAGCGGCGCAAGGATGAACAGCCACAGCTGCATGATCGCGTCGGTGCCGGCGAACAGGGCCGGGCCCAGGGAGCGGGCGGGGTTGACGGAGGTGCCGGTCGCCGGGATGGCCACGAAGTGGATGGCCGCCAGGGTCAGCCCGATGGCCAGGGGGGCCATCGCGGGGTGCTCGTTGCGCGAGTCGGTGACGGCGAGGATCACGGTCACGAAGACGGCGGTGAGCAGCATCTCGAGCAGGAACGCCGACCAGGCGGCGTAGCCGGTGCCCGCGTCGCCGAAGCCGTTCTGGCCGAGGTTGCCCGTGGCGTCGAAGCCGGGGAACCCCTGCATGAGCGCCCACAGGGCCGCTGCCCCGGCGACGGCGCCGAGGAGCTGCGAGCCCAGGTAGACCGGGACGTCGCGCCAGGTGGTGCGCCCGCCGAGCACGGCGCCCAGCGTGACCGCGGGGTTGAAGTGCCCGCCGGAGACGCGTCCGAAGGCGTAGACCATGACCATGACCGCGATGCCGAAGGTCAGGCCGATGGTCGTGACGGTGCTGATCGCACCGACCTGACCGGCGTACACGACGGAGCCGCACCCGAAGAAGACCAGCACGAAGGTCCCGATGGTCTCAGCCGCGATCCGCTGCCCCGTGGTGGGTCCCGCTGTGTCCATGCGCCTGTCCTCTGCCTCGGGTGAGATCCGGCCCAGCGCCGGTGATCGAGACTACTCCTGCATTGCCCGGGTGTCGCCGGGCTGCGAGGGTGGGGACGGATCGCGCGGTGCGCGGTCAGGTATCTTGACGTCAAGAAATCACTTGCACTCGAACGCCGAGGAGTCGCCCCGCACCATGGCCACCATCATCTACACCCACACGGACGAGGCGCCCCTGCTGGCGACCTACTCCTTCCTGCCGATCATCCAGGCGTACGCCGCCAAGGCGGGCGTCGAGGTCGAGACCCGCGACATCTCGCTGGCCGGCCGCATCCTCGCGCAGTTCCCCGAGCGCCTCACCGAGGAGCAGCGCATCGGTGACCACCTCGCCGAGCTCGGCGAGCTGGCCACCAAGCCCGAGGCCAACATCATCAAGCTGCCCAACATCTCCGCCTCCACCCCGCAGCTCAAGGCCGCGATCAAGGAGCTGCAGGAGAAGGGCTACGACCTGCCGGCCTACCCCGAGAACCCGCAGAGCGACGAGGAGAAGGACGCCCGCGCCAAGTACGACAAGGTCAAGGGCTCGGCGGTCAACCCGGTCCTGCGCGAGGGCAACTCCGACCGCCGCGCGCCCGCCGCGGTCAAGGGCTACGCCAAGAAGTACCCCCACCGCATGGGCGAGTGGAAGAGCGACTCCAAGACCGCCGTGGCCACCATGGACGGTGGCGACTTCCGCTCCAACGAGCAGTCGGTCGTCATGGAGTCCGCCGACACCCTCTCGATCGTGCACGTCGGCGTCGACGGCACCGAGACCGTGCTCAAGGACGCGCTGCCCGTCGAGGCCGGCGAGGTCGTCGACTCGACGTTCATGAGCGTCGCCGCGCTGCGCCGCTTCCTGACCGAGCAGATCGCCCGCGCCAAGGCCGAGGACGTGCTGTTCTCAGTGCACCTGAAGGCCACGATGATGAAGGTCTCCGACCCGATCGTCTTCGGCCACGCCGTGCAGGCCTTCTTCCCCACCCTCTTCGAGCAGTACGGCGAGCAGCTGGCCGCGGCGGGCATCTCGCCCAACGACGGCCTCGGCGGCCTGATGTCCTCGCTCGACCAGCTGGCCGATGGTGAGGCGATCAAGGCCGCCGTCGAGCAGGGCCTGGCCGAGGGCCCGCGGATGGCGATGGTCGACGACCGCAAGGGCATCACCAACCTGCACGTGCCCTCCGACGTCATCATCGACGCCTCGATGCCGGCGATGATCCGCATCGGCGGCCACATGTGGGGCCCCGACGGCCAGGAGGACGACTGCCTCGCGGTCATCCCCGACTCCTCGTACGCCGGCGTCTACGCCGCGGTGATCGAGGACTGCAAGGCCAACGGCGCCTACGACCCCGCGACCATGGGCTCGGTGCCCAACGTGGGCCTGATGGCGCGCAAGGCCGAGGAGTACGGCTCGCACGACAAGACCTTCGAGATCCCCGCCGCCGGCACCGTCGTGGTGCGCAACGGCGCGGGGGAGACCCTGACCTCCCACGAGGTCGAGCCCGGTGACATCTGGCGCGCCTGCCAGACCAAGGACGAGCCGATCCGCGACTGGGTCAAGCTCGCCGTGACCCGGGCCCGCGCCAGCGGCTCGCCGGCCGTCTTCTGGCTCGACGAGACCCGCGCCCACGACGCGAACCTGATCAAGAAGGTCCACGCCTACCTCCCCGAGCACGACACCGAGGGCCTGACCATCGAGATCATGGCCCCGGCCGAGGCGACGACGTACTCCGTCGAGCGCATCCGCAAGGGCGAGGACACCATCTCGGTGACCGGCAACGTGCTGCGCGACTACAACACCGACCTGTTCCCGATCCTCGAGGTCGGCACGTCGGCGAAGATGCTCTCGATCGTGCCGCTGATGAACGGTGGCGGCCTCTTCGAGACCGGCGCCGGCGGCTCGGCGCCCAAGCACGTGCAGCAGCTCATCGAGGAGAACTACCTGCGCTGGGACAGCCTGGGCGAGTTCTTCGCGCTGGCCGCCTCCTTCGAGCACCTCGCGGGGTACGCCGACAACCGCGGCGCCCAGGTCCTGGCCGACACCCTGGACGCCGCGACCGCGACGTTCCTGGAGGAGGACAAGTCCCCGACCCGCAAGATCGGCGGCATCGACAACCGCGGCTCGCACTTCTACCTGGCCATGTACTGGGCCCAGGAGCTGGCGAAGCAGACCGTCGACGCCGACCTGGCCGCGGTCTTCGCGCCGCTGGCCGAGAAGCTCGCCGCCGAGGAGGAGACGATCGTCTCCGAGCTCAACGGCGTGCAGGGCAGCCCGGCCGACATCGGTGGCTACTACCAGCCGGTCGACGAGAAGGCCGACAAGGTGATGCGGCCCTCGAGCACCCTGAACGAGGCGCTCGCCTCGCTCTGACGCCCACCCGCAGCACCTCGCACGAGCCCCGGACCGCCACGGTCCGGGGCTCGTCGTAGAATAGCGGTAAACCTGCCCGGTGTTGGACGATGGTGACCTGCCCTCCCTCGTCCCGGAAGTGCCCTGCATGACGACTCTCGCCCCGGCCGCGCCCGCCGCCCAGCCGGTGACCCGCGCCCGCTTCGTGATGGCCGTGGTGGCCCTGGCCACCGGTGGTTTCGCGATCGGCACCACCGAGTTCGTCACGATGGGGCTGCTGCCCCAGATCGCGGGCGGCATCGGGGTCACGATCCCGCAGGCGGGCCACCTGATCTCCGCCTACGCCCTGGGCGTGGTGGTCGGTGCGCCGACCCTCGCGGCGCTGGGCGCGCGGCTGCCCCGCCGCGCGCTGCTGGTGTGGCTGATGGTCGCCTACGCCGTGCTCAACCTGCTCTCCGCGGCGGTCTCGCACTACGGCCTGCTGGCCTTCGTGCGGTTCCTCGACGGGCTGCCGCACGGCGCCTACTTCGGCGTCTCGGCGCTGGTGGCCTCCAGCATGGTCAGCCCCGACAGGCGCGGACGCGCCCTGGCCCTGGTGATGATGGGCATCCCCGTCGCCAACCTCGCCGGCGTCCCCGCCGCCACCCTGCTCGGCCAGGCCTACGGCTGGCGCGCGGCGTACGTCGCCGTCGGGCTGGTCTCGGTCCTCACCGTCGTGATGATCCTGCTCTTCGTGCCCAGCACCCCGGGCGACGCCACCGCCACCGGCCGGCGCGAGCTCGCGGCGCTGCGCCACCCCCAGCTCTGGTACGCCGTCGGGGCCGGCGCGATCGGATTCGGCGGCCTCTTCGCGCTGGTCTCCTACATCGCCCCGATCACCACCGACGTGGGCGGTCTGCCGGAGTCGGCGGTCGCGGTCTTCCTGCTGGTCCTCGGCGCCGGCATGGTCGTGGGCAACGTGGTGGCCGGGCGCCTGGTCGACTGGTCGGTCGAGAAGTCGCTGCGCGGTGCCGCCGTGGGCCTGGCGCTCGCGCTGGTGCTCTACTTCGTGCTCGCCCCCACCGGCTGGTGGGCGGTGCTGGCCGGCTTCCTGGTCACCGTCATCGGCTCGGTGCTGGCGCTGGGCTTCATGGCCCGGCTGATGGACGCCGCCGAGCACGCCCAGACCCTGGGCGCGGCGATGAGCCACGCCAGCCTCAACATCGGCAACGCGCTGGGCGCCTGGCTGGGCGGCCTGGTGATCGCGGCCGGCTACGGGCTGCGCGCACCGCTGGTCGTGGGCGCCGCGCTCGCGCTCGCCGGCCTCGGCGTGCTCGTGGTCGCGCGCCGGGCCCACCTGCTCGAGGACTGAGCCCCGCCCGTCGGGCCCGGCGGCCGGTCGGGGAGAATGGGGCGCATGGCAGCCACCACCCAGCCCGAGGTGTCCGTGCCGGCAGCACCGCCCTCGGGGGCCCGTCCGCGTGTGCTCTCGGGCATCCAGCCGACGGCCGACTCCTTCCACTTCGGCAACTACCTCGGCGCGCTGCGCCAGTGGGTGGGGCTCCAGCACGACCACCAGCCGTTCTTCTTCATCGCCGACCTGCACGCGATCACCGTCGAGCAGGACCCCAAGGTGCTGCGCGAGCGGACCCTGCGCGCGGCGGCCCAGCTGCTGGCCATGGGCATCGACCCGGAGCGCTCGGCGATCTTCGTGCAGAGCCAGGTCCCGGCCCACGCCCAGCTCGGCTGGGTGCTGCAGTGCCTGACCGGCTTCGGCGAGGCGCGCCGGATGACCCAGTTCAAGGACAAGTCGGCCAAGGGCGGTGAGGGTGCGGCCAGCGTCGGGCTCTTCACCTACCCGGTCCTCCAGGCCGCCGACATCCTGCTCTACCGGCCCCACTTCGTGCCGGTCGGCGAGGACCAGCGCCAGCACCTCGAGCTGACCCGCGACCTCGCGCAGCGCTTCAACCACCGCTTCAAGAAGACCTTCCGGCTGCCCGAGCCCTACATCCTCAAGGCCACCGCGAAGATCGCGGACCTCCAGGAGCCCACGGCGAAGATGTCGAAGTCGGCCTCCTCGGCAGCCGGCATCATCGACCTGCTCGACCAGCCGTCGGTGAGTGCCAAGAAGATCCGCTCGGCCGTCACCGACTCCGACGGCGAGATCCGCTTCGACCGCGAGGAGAAGCCGGGCGTCAGCAACCTGCTGACGATCTACTCGGCGCTGACCGGCGAGGGCGTGGCCGACCTCGTCGAGCAGTACGCCGGGCGCGGCTACGGCGACCTGAAGAAGGACCTCGCCGAGGTGGTGGTCGACGTCGTGACGCCGTTCCGCGACAAGACCCTCGAGCTGCTCGACGACCAGGCCCACCTCAGCGACGTGCTGCGCCGCGGGGCGGAGCAGGCCGGCGAGGTCGCCGAGGCCACGCTGCGCGACGTCTACCAGCGTGTCGGGTTCGTGGCGCCGACGCGTCACCCGTGACCGCTAGGGTCGCCGACGTGGTCACGATCGGAGTCGCCGTCGCCATCCCCGAGCCGTGGGGCAGCCAGCTGCAGGACTACCGCACCCGGATCGGCGACACCACCGCCACCCAGATCCCGACCCACATCACCCTGGTGCCGCCCACCGAGGTCGAGGCCGACGCCGTGGCCGACGTCGAGGCCCACCTGGCGCAGGCCGCCGCCGGCGTCGACCCCTTCGCGGTCCACCTGCGCGGCACCGGCACCTTCCGACCGGTCTCCCCGGTCGTCTTCGTGACCGTGGCCGAGGGCATCGCCGGTTGCGAGCAGCTTGCCGAGGCTGCGCGGCGCGGACCGCTCGACGTCGACCTGGCCTTCCCCTACCACCCGCACGTGACGGTGGCCCACGAGCTGGAGGACAGCGTCCTCGACGAGGTCTTCGAGGACCTGGCCCGCTTCGAGTGCCGCTTCGACGTCGACCACTTCCACCTCTACGTCCACGACCAGCAGCGCGGGTGGCGCCCGACCCGCGAGTTCACGCTCGCCGGGCCCGCCCGCGCCGTCGAGCGCGAGGAGTGAGCGTGGCCTCGGTCAAGGAACGCCTGGCGGAGGTCCGTGAGCGCCGACCCCTGGTCGACCACCTGGTGCGGATGCAGGAGCACTACGGCGACGCGAAGGCCGGCCAGCACGCCGGCGCGATCACCTACTTCGCGTTCCTCTCCTTCTTCCCGATCCTCGCCCTGTCCTTCTTCGTCATCGGGGTCATCTCCAACGTCTGGCCCGATGCCAACGCGACCCTCGTCGACGCGATCAAGTCGCTGTTCCCGGGCATGATCGGGCCCGGTGAGGGCCAGATGCAGCTGGCCGACTTCCGCACCTTCTCCGGCCTCGCCGGGGTCGTGGGCTTCCTGGGTGTGCTCTACTCCGGGCTCGGCTGGATCTCGGCCCTGCGCCTGGCGCTGTTCGCGGTCTTCGAGCCTCCCGAGCAGGCCATCCCCAACTTCGTGATGGGCAAGCTGCGCGACCTGGTGACGCTGGCGGTGATCGGTCTGACCCTCCTGGTCGCGGTCGCGGTGACCGGCCTGGTCGCCTCGTTCTCCGAGGAGATCCTCGGCTGGATCGGGCTCGACGAGGAGCTGGGCTGGCTGGTGGTGCTGCTGACGGTGGCGCTCGGCCTGGCGGCCAACGCCCTGCTCTTCTTCACCATGTTCCGCCTGCTGGGCGAACCCCAGGCGCCGCGGACCTCGCTCGTCAGGGCCTCGCTGCTCGGCGCCGTCCTCTTCGAGGTCCTCAAGCAGCTCTCGAAGCAGCTGATCGCCTCCACGCAGGGGCAGCCGGCCTTCCAGGCCTTCGGCATCGCGCTGGTGCTGGTGGTGTGGATCAACTACTTCAGCCGCGTGGTCCTGTACGCCGCGGCCTTCGCCCACACCTCGCCCGAGGCGCGTGCGCTGCGGCCGGCCGACGAGCCGGCGCCCGTCCAGGGCCCGGCGCTGCCCAGCGGGCGCCGGACGCGATGGCCGTGCTGGTCGCCAGCGCGGCCCCGGCGGAGCCGGAGCGAGGGTCCCGGCCGGGGCTGCTGCAGCGGCTGCGGGCCCGCGGGAGGGGCTGAGGATGCGGTTCGAGCGCAAGCACGGCTGGTTCCTGCTCGGCGTCGCGGCCTGGGGCTACTACAGCTGGACCATGTTCGCGAGGAACCTCTGGAACGCCTGGTCGGCGGGGGAGGAGCGCGCCGGGGGCTACTGGGTGGCCCACACCGCGCTGATCGTCGTCAACGTGGCGCTCGCCGTGGTCTTCACCGTCTGGGGGCTGCGGGTGCTGCGCGCGGTCCGGGACGCCGAACGCCCCGCCTCCCCGGCCGAGGAGGCCGGGCAGACGGGGCGTCAGGAGTAGCGCTGCTGCTCAGTACCCGGCGCGCAGGGCGTCGCGCAGGTCCTTGTTGAGCTGCGAGATCACGTCGAGCGGGATCTCCTTGGGGCAGGCGCTGGCGCACTCGCCGATGTTGGTGCAGCCGCCGAAGCCCTCGGCGTCGTGCTGGGCGACCATCCCGGCCACGCGGCTCATCCGCTCCGGCTGGCCCTGCGGCAGCTCGCCGAGGTGGGTGATCTTGGCGCCGAGGAACAGCGAGGCCGAGCCGTTGGGGCAGGCGGCGACGCAGGCGCCGCAGCCGATGCAGGTGGCCACGTTGAAGGCACGCATGGCCTTGTCGCGCGGCGCCGGCACCGAGTTGGCCTCGGGGGCCGAGCCGGTGTTGACCGAGACGTAGCCGCCGGACTGGATGATCCGGTCGAAGGCGGAGCGGTCGACGATCAGGTCCTTGACGACCGGGAACGCACCCGCGCGCCACGGCTCGATCGTGATCGTCTGGCCGTCGGAGAACGAGCGCATGTGCAGCTGGCAGGTCGTGGTGACCTCCGGGCCGTGCGCCTGGCCGTTGATCATCAGGTCGCAGGAGCCGCAGATGCCCTCACGGCAGTCGTGGTCGAAGGCGACCGGCTCCTCGCCGCGCTCGTTGAGCTGCTCGTTGAGCGTGTCGAGCATCTCCAGGAACGACATGTCCTCCGAGATGCCCTCGACGGCGTACGACTGCATCGCGCCGGACGACTGGGCGTCCTTCTGACGCCAGATCTTGAGAGTGAGGTTCACTTGTAGCTCCGCTGCTTCATCTCGATGGCGGTGTAGATCAGGTCTTCCTTGTGCAGCACGGGCAGACCGCCCTCGCCGCCGAACTCCCAGGCCGCGACGTAGGCGAACTCCTCGTCGTGGCGCAGCGCCTCGCCGTCCTCGGTCTGCGACTCCGCGCGGAAGTGGCCGCCGCAGGACTCGCGACGGTTGAGGGCGTCGATGCACATCAGCTCGCCGAGCTCGATGAAGTCGATGACGCGCCCGGCCTTCTCGAGGCTCTGGTTGAGGGAGTCGGCGGTGCCGAGCACCTTCAGGTTGGTCCAGAACTCCGCCTTGAGCTCGCGGATCATGTCGATGGCCTTGCGCAGGCCGTCCTCGGAGCGCTCCATGCCGCAGTACTCCCACATGATGTTGCCGAGCTCCTTGTGGAAGGAGTCGGCCGAGCGGGAGCCGCCGATGGAGAGGAACTTGTCGATGCGCTCCTCGACCGAGGTGCGTGCCTCGACCACGGCGGGGTGAGACTCGTCGATCTGCTCGAAGGGACCGTCGGCGAGGTAGTCGCGGATGGTGTTCGGCAGCACGAAGTAGCCGTCGGCCAGGCCCTGCATCAGCGCCGAGGCGCCGAGGCGGTTGGCGCCGTGGTCGGAGAAGTTGGCCTCGCCGGTCACGAAGAGACCCGGGATGTTGGACTGCAGGTCGTAGTCGACCCACAGCCCGCCCATGACGTAGTGCACGGCGGGGTAGATCCGCATCGGGACCTGGTAGGGGTTCTCACCCGTGATCCGCTCGTACATGTCGAAGAGGTTGTCGTACTTCTCGCGCACCGCGTCCTCGCCCAGACGCGCGATCGCGTCGGCGAAGTCGAGGTAGACGCCGCGACGGAAGTCGCCGACCATCGGGCCCACGCCGCGACCCTCGTCGCACATGTTCTTGGCCTGGCGCGAGGCGATGTCGCGGGGCACCAGGTTGCCGAACGAGGGGTAGATCCGCTCCAGGTAGTAGTCGCGGTCCTCCTCGGGGATGTCGCGCGGGTCCTTGGTGCAGTCCTCCTTGTTCTTCGGCACCCAGATGCGGCCGTCGTTGCGCAGCGACTCCGACATCAGCGTCAGCTTCGACTGGTGGTCGCCGGAGACCGGGATGCACGTGGGGTGGATCTGCGTGTAGCAGGGGTTGGCCATGTAGGCGCCCTTGCGGTGCGCACGCCACGACGCGGTGACGTTGGAGCCCATCGCGTTCGTGGAGAGGTAGAAGACGTTGCCGTAGCCGCCGGAGGCCAGCACGACCACGTCGGCCAGGTGGGTCTCGATCTCGCCGGTGACCAGGTCGCGGGCGATGATGCCGCGCGCCTTGCCGTCGACGACGATGACCTCGAGCATCTCGTGGCGGGTGTACTGGGTGACCGTGCCGGCCGCGACCTGGCGCTCCATGGCCTGGTAGGCGCCGATCAGCAGCTGCTGACCGGTCTGGCCGCGGGCGTAGAAGGTGCGCGAGACCTGCACGCCGCCGAAGGAGCGGTTGTCGAGCAGGCCGGCGTAGTCGCGGGCGAAGGGGACGCCCTGCGCGACGCACTGGTCGATGATGTTGGCGCTGACCTCGGCCAGGCGGTAGACGTTCGACTCGCGCGAGCGGTAGTCGCCGCCCTTGACCGTGTCGTAGAAGAGGCGGTAGGTGGAGTCGCCGTCCTCCTTGTAGTTCTTGGCCGCGTTGATGCCGCCCTGGGCGGCGATCGAGTGCGCCCGGCGCGGGGAGTCCTGGTAGCAGAAGGACTTCACGTTGTAGCCGGCCTCGCCGAGCGTGGCCGCGGCCGAGCCGCCGGCCAGGCCGGTGCCGACGATGATCACGTCGAGCTTGCGGCGGTTGGCCGGGTTGACCAGCCGGTTCTCCATCTTGCGGGTGGTCCAGCGGTCCTTGATCAGACCGGTGGGGGCCTTGGCGTCGACCAGCTTCTCGGGCGCCGGCGTGTAGTAGCCGTGGGCGTCGTCGGAGCGCTGCTCGGGGGGACCGTTGAGCTCGGTCAGGCCGCTGACGTCTGCGGTGGATGCCATGAGTCGATCTCCCTTAGTCGATGACGCCGAAGAGCGTGAAGAGCGGGACCAGCGAGAAGCCGCCGGCGATCACCACGGCCAGCACCCAACCCAGGGTGCGGGCGCGGGTGCGCGCGGCGGCGGTGCTGGTCCAGCCGAGGGTCTGGGCGGCGCTGAAGGTGCCGTGGTGCAGGTGCAGGCCGAGCGCGACCATCGCGGCGAGGTAGATGAGCGTCATCCACCACAGGCCGAAGGTGTCGACCATCAGCTGGTAGGGGTTGTTGGTCTCCCCACCGGTCGGGTTGACCTTGACGATCGTGAAGTTCAGCAGGTGCCACACGAGGAACAGCAGCAGCGTCAGCCCGCCCCAGCGCATGGTGCGCGAGGAGATCGAGGAGTGCTTGTACTTGTTCACCTCGTACTGCACCGGTCGGGCGGCCTTGGCGCGCTTCCACAGCGTCACCGCCGCGTAGACGTGCACCACCAGCGCGATGATCAGCGCCGAGCGGAACAGCCACAGGAAGCCTGCGTAGGGGAGCATCGGCTCACCGAGCTCGCGCAGGTGCTCGGCGTACTCGTTGAAGGCGCTCTCCCCGGAGAACGCCTTGAGGTTGCCGTACATGTGCAGGAGCACGTAGAGGATGAACAGCGCTCCGCTGCCGGCCATCAGGATCTTGAGGGTGATCGTCGAGCGCGAAGCGCGCGCTCCTCTGACGAGAGTCGAGGTTGCCACGTCGGTCACCGTACCTCCCGGCGCGGAGCCGTCAGGCCCCCGGGAGTGTGACAAATACCCCTCTGCGGCTTGCGCAGGGAATAAGTGAGGGTACCCTAACCGGCCGTCACGACGCCCGTCGTCCGGCGCAGCAGCGCCTCCAGCTCGTCGACGGCCACCGCCCAGGTGCGCTCGAGCGCCACCTCCCGTCCCCGCTCGCCGAGGAGGGCGCGCCGGGGGTCGCCGGCCACGGCGGCCACCGCCCGCGCCAGCGCGTGCGCGTCGCCGGGCTCGTGCAGCAGCCCGGTCTCGAGGTGGCGCACCACCTCGCGGGCACCGCCGGCCCGCGGCCCCACCACCGGTACGCCGCTGGCGCCCGCCTCGCGCAGCACGTGCGAGCAGGTCTCGTGCTCGCCGGGGTGGACCACCACGTCGGTGCTGGCCAGCGCCACGGCCAGGTCGCCGCTGCCCAGGACCCCGGTGAAGCGGGCGCCCGGCAGCCGCGACTGCAGCCACTCGCGCTGCGGGCCCTCGCCGACGACGACCGGGCGGATGCCCGGCACCTGCGCCAGCGCCGCCAACCGGCGTACGCCATGGCGCTTGTGGAGGCTGCCCACGAACCCGACCACCACCAGCGGGCCGTCCTTCGACGACGCACGTGACCAGTGCCGGTGCAGCCACTCGTCGCGCAGGGCGGGGGTGAAGGCGTCGGTGTCGACCCCGGGCAGCCAGGTGGTGGTGCGCACCCCCAGCGCCTCCAGGTGCGCCGACATCCACCTCGCGGTGACGACGACGGCGTCGGCGCGCTCGGCGACCCGGGTGCGCCAGTAGTCCCACGCCAGGTCGGGCACCGGCTGCTGCTGCAGCACCACGCTGCGCACCCCCGTCGCACGGCAGTGCTTGAGCGCCTTGCGTCCCAGGCCGCCGGGCGTCGTGGCGGGGCTGGTCGCCACCACCACGTCGGGCCGGAAGGCGTCGACGGCGGCGCGCACCTGCGCCCCGGGCTGGGCCAGCGGGCTGATCCGCACCACCGCGCTCCCGCGGTAGCACCCCAGCCCCGGCGCCGGCGCCACGAACCGCACCTCGTGACCGCGGTCGATCAGCCCGTCGGCCAGCGCCTTGACGGTCGTGGTGGTCGCGTCGCTCGCCGGGAAGAAGGTCTCGGTCACCAGCAGGATCCGCATGGCGCCACCCTGGCCCCGCTCCCTGGCCCCGGGGCGACCTGGAGGTGACAGCAGGGCGAACTGTGCCCGGGGCCGATGGTCGTGCACAGGTGCGCCTCGCGCCCTGCCCGTCCCCAGTGCCGGGCTGCGCGGGCGCGCACGTGTGCGCGTGCAGGAGACAGTCTGCTCGTGGTGGACGACGGTCACGTGCTCGTGGGTCATGTCCGGTCCAGGGACTGGGAGCGGCTGGGGTACGGCCTGCACCGTCGCACCGACAGCCAGGACCAGTGGGCCGACCTGCTGGCCTGGCAGCAGGTGCTCGACGACTCCGTCGCCTTCAGCCACCTGACGGCAGCAGCCGTCCACGGGTGGTGGTTGCCGCCGCTGCCACCCCTCAGGCCGGTCTTCGTGGCGACGGGGCGAGGGCAGCCGCGGGTACGCCGTCCGCAGCTGCACATGACGCGGCACCCGACCCCGCCGCCGGTCCTGGTCGTCGAGGGCCTGCGGGTGACGCCGCCCGCCACCACGTTGGTGACGTGCGCCCGCGACCTGGGCGTGCTCGACCTGGTCGTCCTCGCCGATGCCGCGCTCAGGGAGGGGACGACGCGTGAGGAGATCGAGGTGGCGGCGCGGCGCCGACGGGGCTCGCCCCGCTTGCACCGGGCCCTCGACCTCGCCGACCCTGCGTCGGAGTCCGCGTGGGAGAGCATGCTCAGGGTGCTCCACGTCGTCTGCGACGTCCCGGTCACCAGCCAGCACGAGGTGCGCGACGCCAGGCGTGGCTTCGTGGCCCGCGGTGACCTGTGGGTGCTGGGCAGCCGCACCCTGCAGGAGTACGACGGGGAAGGCCACCGGGAGGCGGGCCAGTACGGCGACGACCGGCGGCGCGAGCGACGACTCGGCGCGGCCGGGTGGCGTCGCAACGGCTACACGTCCGGCGATGTGCTCAACCGAGCCGTCGGCATCCTGCGCGACGCGGACGAGGCGTTGGGTCGCGAGCACGACCCGGGACGGGTCCGGGCGTGGCACGAGCTCCTGCGCGGCTCCCTCTTCAGCGCGGCGGGGTCGAGCGCGCTGATGGCCCGCTGGCGGCCGGACCTCGTCTGACACTGTCGTCTGACAACACAGTGGTCACTGGTTGCAGCTCCGAGGGCCGGCGGGCTGCAACCAGTGACCACTCTGTGGCCCGACCCCGCGCCGCGACCCGCTGCCGCGTCCGTCCGGCGCGGAAAACATCACACTCTGTGGCCGACGCCACGCTCGGCTCCTAGGGTTCGCTCCATGACCTCACCCGAAGGCGCCGTGGAGGGCGGACTCGACGAGCCCACCGGCCTGGAACCGGAGCAGGGCTCGCTCGAGCTGCTCGGACCCGACGACGACTGGCAGCCGGCCGACTGGGAGAAGGCGACGGCGGCGGTGCTGCGCAAGTCGCGCCGGATGCGCGAGGAGGACCCCGACTCGCTGGTCTGGGAGAAGCTGACGCGCACCACCCTCGACGACATCCCGGTCACCCCGCTCGGCACCGCCTCGCTCCTCGACGACCTGCTCACCGCGGGCCGGCCGGCGCGGGCCGGTGACTGGGACGTGCGGGCCCACCTGGCCGCCGGGCCGGCGAAGGCCGGCAACGAGGCGTTGCTGGTCGACCTGGAGGGCGGCGTCACCTCGGTCTGGGTGGAGGCCGACGCCGAGACCGACCTGGCGGTGCTGCTCGAGGGCGTGCTGATCGACCTCGCGCCCGTCGTGCTCGACGCGCCCACCGCCCCGGGGGCGGTGGCCGAGGCCTTCCTGGCCCACGCCGGCGACACCGACCTCGCGGCCGGCACCAACCTCGGCGTCAGCGCCACCGCGCCGGCCGACGACCTGGTCGCGGTCGCGCGGCTGGCCGCCGAGCGCGGCATGCTCGGCGTCGTCGTCGACGGCACCCGCGTGCACGACCGCGGCGCCTCCGACGCCCAGGAGCTCGGCTGGGCGATGGCCGCCGGGGCCCGGGCGCTGCGGGTGCTGACCGAGGCCGGCATGGGCGTCGACGACGCCGCCGGCCTCGTCGAGCTGCGCCTCGCGGTGACCGACGAGCAGTTCGCCTCGATCGCCAAGCTCCGCGCGGCGCGCCGGCTCTGGGCCCGGGTGCTCGAGCTCAGCGGCGCCACGCCCGGCGTCGTCGCCCAGCGGCTGCACGCGGTCACGAGCCGGCCGATGATGAGCCGCTACGACCCTTGGGTGAACATGCTGCGCACCACCGTGGCCGCCTTCGCCGCCGGTGTCGGCGGCGCCGACTCCGTGACCGTGCTGCCCTTCGACGCCCCGCTCGGTCGCCCCGACGCGTTCGGTCGCCGGATCGCGCGCAACACCTCCCACCTGCTCATCGACGAGGCCCACGTGGCCCACGTCGCCGACCCGGCCGGCGGCTCGTACGCCGTCGAGAAGCTCACCGACGACCTGGCCGTCGCCGCGTGGGAGGTGCTGGGCCGCCTCGACACCCCCGAGGGCCCCGACGAGGCGGCGCTGGAGGAGATGGTGGCCCGCACCGTCGAGCGCCGCGACCAGCAGGTCGCCACCCGTGAGCGCCCGCTGACCGGCCTGACCGAGTTCCCGAACCTCGCCGAGGAGCTGCCCGAGCGCGAGCCGTACGACGGCTGGTCGGGCGTGCGCTCCTACGGCCAGGCCTTCGAGGCGATGCGCGACGAGCCCCCGGCCGCCCGCGTGCTGCTGGCCACCCTGGGCCCGGTCGCCGCGCACACCGCCCGCGCCACCTTTGCCACCAACCTGCTGGCCGCCGGCGGGGTGGGTGTCGACGTGGCCGGCCCGACCGAGGGGCCCGAGGACCTCGTGGCCGCCCACGACGGCCACACCGTGGTCTGCCTCGCCGGCGCCGACGCGGCGTACGACGAGTGGGGCCAGGGCGCCGCCGAGGCGCTGCGCGCCGCGGGCGCCACGCACGTGGTGGTCGCCGGCAAGCCGCGCGAGTGGGCCGACGACTCCTGCGCGATGGGCGTCGACGCCCTCGCCTTCCTGACCCGCACCCGAGAGGCGCTGGCATGAGCATCCCGAAGTCCTTCCGCGGCCTGCCCCTGGTCGGCGACGGCCCCGCGCCGTCGACCGGCACCCCGGCCCACGACCTGTGGACCGCCCCCGAGGGCATCCAGATCAAGACGTCGTACGGGCCCGAGGACGTCGAGGGCCTCGACGCGCTCGACACGCTGCCCGGGCTGAGCCCGTTCCTGCGCGGGCCCTACCCGACGATGTACACGACCCAGCCGTGGACGGTGCGCCAGTACGCCGGCTTCTCCACCGCCGAGGAGTCCAACGCGTTCTACCGGCGCAACCTCGCGGCCGGCCAGAAGGGCCTGTCGGTCGCCTTCGACCTGGCCACCCACCGCGGCTACGACTCCGACCACCCGCGGGTGCGCGGCGACGTCGGCATGGCCGGCGTGGCGATCGACTCGATCTACGACGCCCGCACCCTCTTCGACGGCATCCCGCTGGACAAGATGTCGGTGTCGATGACCATGAACGGCGCCGTGCTGCCGGTGCTGGCGCTCTACATCGCGGCGGCCGAGGAGCAGGGGGTGAAGCCGGAGCAGCTCGCGGGGACCATCCAGAACGACATCCTCAAGGAGTTCATGGTCCGCAACACCTACATCTACCCGCCGGCGCCGTCGATGCGGATCATCTCCGACATCTTCAGCTACACCTCCGCGAAGATGCCGCGCTTCAACTCGATCTCGATCTCCGGCTACCACATCCAGGAGGCCGGGGCGACGAACGACCTGGAGCTGGCCTACACGCTGGCCGACGGCGTCGAGTACATCCGCGCGGGCCTCGGGACCGGGATGACGATCGACCAGTTCGCCCCGCGCCTGTCGTTCTTCTGGGCGATCGGGATGAACTTCTACATGGAGGTCGCCAAGATGCGCGCGGCCCGGGCGCTGTGGGCGCGGCTGGTGCGCCAGTTCGACCCGCAGAACCCCAAGTCGCTCTCGCTGCGCACGCACTCGCAGACCTCCGGCTGGAGCCTGACCGCGCAGGACGTCTTCAACAACGTCCAGCGCACCTGCATCGAGGCGATGGCCTCCACCCAGGGCCACACCCAGTCGCTGCACACCAACGCCCTCGACGAGGCGATCGCTCTGCCGACCGACTTCTCGGCGCGCATCGCGCGCAACACCCAGCTGCTGCTGCAGCAGGAGAGCGGCACCACCGGCACCATCGACCCCTGGGCCGGCTCCTACTACGTCGAGCGGCTCACCCACGACCTCGCCGAGCGCGCCTGGGCGCACATCCAGGAGGCCGAGAAGGCCGGCGGCATGGCCAAGGCGATCGAGCAGGGCATCCCGAAGATGCGCATCGAGGAGGCGGCCGCCCGCACCCAGGCCCGCCTCGACTCGGGCGCGCAGAAGCTGATCGGCGTCAACACCTACCGCCTGGCCGCCGAGGACAAGCTCGACGTGCTGCGCGTCGACAACGACGACGTCTACCGCCAGCAGGTCGCCAAGCTCGAGCGCCTGCGCGCCGAGCGCGACGACGACGAGGTGCGGCGCACGCTGGAGGCGCTGACCCGCTCGGCCGAGCAGGGCCCCAGCAAGGGCTCGCTCGACGGCAACCTGCTCGCGCTGGCCGTCGACGCGGCGCGCGCGAAGGCCACCGTCGGCGAGATCTCCGACGCGCTGGAGAAGGTGTACGGCCGCCACCAGGCCGTGATCCGTACGATCAGCGGCGTGTTCCGCGACGAGTCCGCCAGCGCCGGCGAGGGCGGCAGCCTGGTCACCCAGGTGCTCGAGGCCACCGAGGAGTTCGAGGAGGCCGAGGGGCGCCGCCCGCGCATCCTGGTCGCCAAGATGGGCCAGGACGGCCACGACCGCGGCCAGAAGGTGATCGTCTCGGCCTTCGCCGACATGGGCTTCGACGTCGACGTGGGGCCGCTGTTCTCCACGCCCGAGGAGGTTGCCCAGCAGGCCGTCGACGCCGACGTGCACATCGTCGGCGTCAGCTCGCTGGCCGCCGGCCACCTCACGCTGCTCCCGGCGCTGCGCGCGGCGCTGGCCGAGCAGGGCCGCCCCGACATCATGGTCGTCATCGGCGGGGTGATCCCGCCCGACGACGTGCCGACGCTGCGCGAGATGGGGGCCGCCGAGGTGTTCCTGCCCGGCACCGTCATCGCCGAGTCGGCGCTGTCGCTGCTGGCGGGGCTCCGCGAGCAGCTCGGGCACTAGGTCGCAGGTGCAGGGGCCAGAGGCGCAGGACCGCGTCGCCATGCTCGTCGCCGGCATCCGCGAGGGCCGTCGGGCGGCGGTGTCGCAGGCGATCACCCTGGTGGAGTCCTCGCGCCCGCAGCACCGGCTGCAGGCGCGCGAGCTGCTGACGGCGCTGGCCGAGGAGTCCGGCGGCGCCGACGTGGTGCGGGTGGGCATCTCGGGCGTGCCCGGCGTCGGCAAGTCGACCTTCATCGAGGCGCTCGGCACCCGGCTGACCGCGGCCGGGCACCGCGTGGGCGTGCTCGCCGTCGACCCCTCCAGCGTGCGCACCGGCGGGTCGGTGCTCGGTGACAAGACCCGGATGGGCCGCCTGGCCACCGACCCCGACGCCTTCATCCGGCCCTCGCCCTCGGCCGGCACCCTGGGCGGCGTCGCCCGCGCCACGGTGCAGGCGATGGCGGTCCTCGAGGCGGCCGGGTACGACGTCGTGCTCGTCGAGACCGTCGGCGTGGGCCAGTCCGAGGTCACCGTCGCCGGGATGGTCGACACCTTCCTCTTCCTCACCCTGGCCCGCACCGGCGACCAGCTGCAGGGCATCAAGAAGGGCATCCTCGAGATCGCCGACGTGATCGCGGTCAACAAGGCCGACGGCGACCGCGAGCAGGAGGCGCGCGCCGCGGCCCGCGACCTCGCCGGCGCGCTGCGGATGGTGCGGGGCAAGGGGGAGTGGGCCCCGCCCGTGGTGACCTGCTCGGGCCTGGAGGACGTCGGCGTCGACGACCTGTGGGAGCGGGTGGTGGCGCACCGCGACCACCTGGGCGCCGAGGGTCTGCTCTCCAAGCGCGCCGAGCAGCAGCTCGACTTCACCTGGGCGATGGTGCGTGACGAGCTCGACCAGCGCCTGCGGCTCTCGCCAGGGGTGCGCGAGGTCCGCGACGAGATCCGCACGGCCGTGCTGGCCGGAGAGCTGCCCGCCACCGTCGCCGCCGACCGGCTGCTGGCGGCGTACGACGCCGACCCGAGGTAGCCCCCTTGGCCCGTTCGGGTGGGCGGGAAATGATCACGATGGGGCATGCGCGTCGCGCCGCCGGAGAGCGACAGTCAAGGACTGTCTCTTTACCTGGAGGTCGTCGTGCTTCTCATCCGCCGCTGCGCTGCTGTTGCCGGCGCGGCCTCGGTCACCGCCTGCGCGCTGGTGGCCGGTTCGTTGCTGTCCCCGGTCGCGGCCGGGACCTCCGCGGGCGACCCGCCCGCGACCCGTCCGGTGGTGCACGGACTCACGACCCCGCTCAGCCTCGCGCTGGGGGAGGGCGGCACGGTCTACGTGTCGCAGAACTTCGCCGGCCAGCTGATGCGTCGCCTGCCCGGCAAGAAGGCGCAGGTGATCGCCTCGGTGGCCCGCGGCGGTGAGATCGGCGCCGTCTCGGTTCACGACCAGGAGGTGACCTACGCGGTGTCACGCGGTCACAACGAGGTCGGCAAGATCCGTCGGATCGATGCGGAGGGCCGTGACCGGGGCGTGGCCGACCTGGGCAAGTACGAGCGCAGGAACAACCCGGACGCCGACGTGTCCTACGGCTTCCAGGGCATCACGAAGCGCTGTGCGGCGAAGCTCCCCCAGCAGGTCGGACCCGCCACCCACTCCGGTGTGGTCGAGACCCACCCGTACGCGACGACGTCTGCGGCGGGGGTGACCTACGTGGCCGACGCAGGCGCCAACGCGGTGCTGGCCATCACAGGTCGCACGGTGTCGACCGTGGCGGTCCTCCCGCCGGCGGTCAGCGAGATCACCCGCGCCAGGGCCAAGTCGATCGGGCTGCCCCGGTGCACGGTCGGGCTGGACTACCACTTCGAGGCCGTGCCCACCGACGTGGAGATCGGCCCCGAGGGTCAGCTGTACGTCTCGTCCCTGCCCGGCGGACCCGAGGACGGCAGCGTCGGCAGGCTCGGCTCGGTGTACGTGGTGGACCCCGTCACCGGTGACACGGACCGGGTGGCGAAGGGTCTCGTGTCCGCGACCGGTCTCGCGGTCGACGACGAGGGCACCATCTACGTCGCCGAGCTCTTCAGGAACCGGATCTCGCGGGTCATGGCGGGATCGCCCAAGGCCGAGTCCTGGCGCGAGGTGGTGATGCCCGGCGACGTCGAGCTCTCCGGAGGGCGGCTGTGGGCCACGACGGACGTGCTGGTGGGAGGACCGGGCCAGAAGCCCGGCGGCAAGGTGCGCAGCTTCCCGCTGCGCTGACGCCGGGCCGGGCCCACTAACCTGGGCCCGATGTCCAGCGACGCACGCCTCGACGCCCGTCTCCACGACCTCGTCCGCGACGAGGTGGAGGCGGGCGCCGACGCGCTCGTGGCGCTGCGCCGCGACCTGCACGCCCACCCCGAGCTGTCGTGGCACGAGACCCGCACCACCACGGTGGTCGCCGAGCGGCTCGAGGCGCTGGGCTGGCGGGTCGAGCGGCTGGCCGGCTCCGGCCTGGTGGCCGACCTGGGCGAGCGCGACGCGCGCCCCGTGGTGGGGCTGCGCGCCGACATCGACGCACTGCCGGTGCAGGAGACGACCGGCGACCCGTGGACCAGCACGGTGCCGGGGGTGGCCCACGCCTGCGGCCACGACGTGCACACCACCGCGCTCGTCGGGGCCGCCGGGGCGCTGGCCCGCCTGCACGCCGAGGGCCTGCTGCCCGGGCGGGTGCGGCTGTTCTTCCAGCCCGCCGAGGAGGTGATGCCCGGGGGAGCGCTGCGCCTGATCGGGCTCGGCCTGCTCGACGGGGTCGACCGGGTCTTCGCGCTGCACTGCGACCCGGGCGTCGACGTGGGCCAGGTCGGCCTGCGCCTGGGCCCGATGACCAGCGCCGCCGACCAGGTCGACGTGCGCCTCGAGGGCACCGGCGGGCACACCTCGCGCCCGCACCTGACCGGCGACCTGACCTTCGCCCTGGCCAAGGTCACCACCGAGCTGCCCGCGATCCTCTCGCGCCGCTTCGACCCCCGCGCCGGCGTCTCGGTCGTGTGGGGGCGCATCGAGGCCGGCCGCGCCCCGAACGTGATCCCCGAGCGGGGGCTGCTGTCCGGCACGGTGCGCATCCTCGACGCGATCGCCTGGGCCGACGCGGAGAAGCTGGTGCGCGAGCTGGTGCACGAGATCGTGCGCCCCTACGGCGTCACCGCCCACGTCGACTACGTGCGCGGCGTCCCGCCGGTGGTCAACGAGCCGGTCTCCCACGCGGTCCTGGCGGAGGCGGTGGCCTCCGTCCTCGGGCCCGACGGCCGGGTCCTGGCCCCGCAGAGCCTCGGCGGCGAGGACTTCGGCTGGTACGTCGACGAGGTCCCCGGCGCGATGATGCGCCTGGGCACCCGCACCCCCGGGGGAGCGACGTACGACCTGCACCAGGGCGACCTGCGCGTCGACGAGCGCGCCATCGGCCTCGGTGCGCGGCTGCTGGCGGAGGCCGCCGCGCGGGCCCTGCGGCTGCCGGGCAAGCACGCTTCTCGCCAAGCCTGAGAGGCGGCTTTCGGCGGAGGTTGCCGGGCAGGTCACCGGGAGGTAACAACCCAGAGAAATTAGGGCCGTCACCACCCCCGTGCGGGTGCGCCGGCCCTAAGGTGGCCCGATGTGCCCCCTGGCGTGAGGGGGCCGCGTGATCCAACTCTCCAGGAGGAAGCCGTGAAGAAGACGGCCCGATTTGCCGCGGTGGCCATGGTCGCCGCACTTGCCCTGTCCTCGTGCGGCTCCGACGACACCGAGTCGTCGACCGGCACCGACGGTGGGGACGCTCCCAGCAGCGACGTCAAGGTCGGCATGGCCTACGACGTCGGCGGCCGGGGCGACCAGTCCTTCAACGACTCCGCCGCGGCTGGTCTCGACCAGGCCATGGAGGAGTTCGGCATGGAGTCGCAGGAGTCCGAGGCCGAGGACGGCGAGGCCGAGGCGGCCCGCGAGGAGCGCCTGCGCACCTTCGCCGACGCCGGCTACGACCCGATCATCGCCGTGGGCTTCGCCTACGGCCCCTCGGTGGGCAAGGTCGCCGAGGAGTACCCCGACGTCCACTTCGCGATCATCGACGACTCCAGCGTCGAGGCCGACAACGTCGCCAGCCTGGTCTTCGCCGAGGAGCAGGGCTCCTTCCTCGTCGGCGCGGCCGCCGCTCTGAAGACCGAGACCGACCAGATCGGCTTCATCGGTGGCGTCGAGACCCCGCTCATCCAGAAGTTCGAGGCCGGCTACGTGGCTGGCGCCGAGGCCGTCAACCCCGACATCGAGGTCGACGTCACCTACCTGACCCAGGCCCCCGACTTCTCCGGCTTCGCCGACCCGGCCAAGGGCAAGACCGCCGCCCAGGGCATGTTCGACAACGGTGCCGACGTCGTCTACCACGCCGCCGGTGGTTCCGGTGGCGGCCTGTTCGAGGCTGCGGCGCAGTCCGGCAACTGGGCCATCGGCGTCGACTCCGACCAGTACGAGACCGCTGACTCCTCGGTGCAGGACGCCATCCTCACCTCGATGCTCAAGAACGTGAACGTCGCGGTCTTCGAGTACCTCTCCGAGGTCAACGACGGCACCTTCCCGTCCGGCGTGACCACCTACGACCTCGCGGTCGACGGCGTGGGCTACTCCACCAGCGGCGGCTTCGTCGACGAGTTCACCGAGCAGCTCGACGAGTACAAGCAGCAGATCATCGACGGCGAGATCACGGTCCCCGCGACCCCGTGACCCCTGCCTGACCCGTCCCACCGACGACGGGGTCACCTGCCCGCCTCGCAGCGGGCCGGTGGCCCCGTCGTCGTGCGGGCGGCTAGCGTTCGTCCGATCCAGTCCTTCGCGAAAGGGGCTCGCGTGTCCGAGACCGCACCCGCCCAGGCGTCCGAGCACGCGCCCGCCGTCCGCCTGCGCGGCATCGGCAAGCGCTTTCCCGGCGTCATCGCCAACCACGACGTCGACATCGACGTCGAGCAGGGCACCATCCACGCCGTCGTCGGCGAGAACGGCGCCGGCAAGTCGACGCTGATGAAGATCCTGTACGGCGTGCAGGCACCCGACTCGGGCACCATCGAGATCGACGGGCGTGCCGTCTCCCTGGGCTCGCCCGCCGACGCGATCGACCACGGCATCGGCATGGTCTTCCAGCACTTCATGCTGGCCGACAACTTCACCGTCCTCGAGAACGTCGTGCTCGGCGCGGAGAAGCTGCACGGCATCGGTGCCGCCGCCCGGGCCGAGATCATGCGCCTCTCCGACGCCTACGGCCTCGACATCGAGCCGGACCGCCTCGTCGAGGACCTCGGCGTGGGGGCGCGGCAGCGCGTGGAGATCCTCAAGGTGCTCTACCGCGGGGCCCGCGTGATCATCCTCGACGAGCCGACCGCGGTGCTGGTGCCGCAGGAGGTCGACGAGCTCTTCGCCAACCTGCGCGAGCTCAAGGCCGAGGGCCTGGCCGTCATCTTCATCTCGCACAAGCTCGACGAGGTGCTCTCCGTCGCCGACACGATCACGGTCGTGCGCCGGGGCACCACGGTGGCCACCGTGTCCCCCGACGAGGTCGACTCGCGCCAGCTCGCCGAGCTGATGGTCGGCTCGGAGCTGCCGACCCCCTCCACGGAGTCCTCCACGGTCACCGACACCGTCACGCTCTCGGTGCGCGGACTGCGGCTGCCCGGCGAGAGCCGGCTGCTCCTCGACGACGTCGGCTTCGACATCCACCGTGGTGAGGTGCTCGGCATCGCCGGGGTCGAGGGCAACGGCCAGGCCGAGCTCGTCGAGGCGATCATGGGCATGCGGTCCGGCGCCACCGGGAAGGTGGAGCTGGCCGGCCGCGACCTGACCCGGGCCTCGACGCGCGAGCGTCGGGAGGCCGGCATCGGCTACGTGCCCGAGGACCGGCACCGCCACGGCCTGCTGCTCGACTCCCCGCTGTGGGAGAACCGGGTGCTGGGCCACCAGTCGCGCGAGCCGGTGGTGCGCCGGGGCCTCGTCGACCGCCGGGCCGCGCGCGAGGACACCCAGCGCATCATCGAGCAGTACGACGTGCGCACGCCGGGCACCGACGTGCTCGCGCGGGCGCTGTCGGGCGGCAACCAGCAGAAGCTGATCGTGGGTCGCGAGATGAGCGGCGACCCCATCCTGCTGATCGCCGCCCACCCCACCCGGGGCGTCGACGTCGGCGCCCAGGCCGGCATCTGGGACCACATCCGCGACGCCCGCCGTGCGGGTCTCGCCGTGCTGCTGATCTCCGCAGACCTCGACGAGCTGATCGGCCTCTCCGACCGCATCGAGGTCATCCTCCGGGGCCGGCTCGTCGGCTCCTTCGACCCCAGCCAGGTCACCCCCGAGCAGCTCGGCTCGGCGATGACCGGCGCAGGAGGTGCCGCATGAGCGGCCTGTCACCCCGCCTGACCAAGGTCGTCCTGGGGCTCAGCGCCCCGGTGCTGGCCCTGTTCGCGGCCTTCGCCATCACCAGCCTGGTCCTCGTCGTCGCCGGCGACCCCGTGGGCGGGGTCTGGGGCGAGATCCTCACCGTCCCGGCGACGCGCAACGTGGCCAACATCCTCAACAACGCCACGGTGCTCTACCTCTCGGGCCTCGCGGTGGCCGTCGGCTTCCGGATGAACCTGTTCAACATCGGCGTGGACGGCCAGTACCGCGTGGCGGCCTTCGTGGCCGCCGTCGTCGCCGGTGAGGGCTGGCTGCCCGGTGCCGCCAACATCGTGCTGGCGATCGCCGCAGCGATGCTGGCCGGCGCCGCGTGGGCGGGCATCGCCGGCGTGCTGCGCGCCAGCCGCGGCGTCAGCGAGGTGATCGCCACGATCATGCTCAACTTCATCGCCACCGGCCTGGTCGCGTTCTTCCTGCGCAAGGTGGCGGTGCGCGAGGCCGGCAGCAACACCATCGGCACCAAGGAGATCCCCGAGGGCAGCCGGATCCCCGGCTTCGAGATCGGCGACGGGGCGACCACCGAGGTCTACGGCTTCATCTTCCTGGCGGCGCTGGCGGGCTTCGCCTACTGGTTCGTGCTCAACCGCACCCGCTTCGGCTTCGAGCTGCGCGCCACCGGCGCCTCGACCTCCGCGGCGGTGGCCAGCGGCATCAACGTCAAGCGGATGACGATCACCGCGATGCTCATCTCCGGCGCCCTGGCCGGCCTGGTCGGGCTGCCGATCCTCTTCGGCGACGCCTACGCCTACGGCTCGACCTTCCAGAGCGGCCTGGGCTTCGCGGGCATCGCGATCGCGCTGCTGGGCCGCAACAACCCGATCGGCATCGCGGTCGGTGCGCTGCTCTTCGCCTTCCTCGACGAGCAGTCCAACGCCCTGCAGATCCTGGTCGGGGTCTCGCCCGACATCGTGGCCATCACCCAGGGCGTGATCGTGCTGACCGTGGTCATCTCCTACGAGGTCGTGCGCCGCTACGGCGTACGCCTCGAGCAGCAGCGCGTCGCCGGCGCGCTGGAGCAGGAGCACCGAGCCGCCGACGAGCAGGAGACCCACGCATGAGCACCACCACGTCGCCTCGTCCCGCCGCGGGAACCACCTCGAAGCGCCGGCTACCGCGCTGGTGGTGGCTCGCTGCCGTCCTGGGCGTCCTCTTCGTCGTCTCGGTGCTCGAGGTGGTCACGGGCGCCGACGACCTGGCCTCCTCCGGCACCGTGCGCGCCACCCTGATCGCCCTGGTGCCGATCATGCTGGCCGGCCTCGGCGGGCTCTGGTCCGAGCGCGCGGGCATCGTCAACATCGGCCTCGAGGGCATGATGATCCTCGGCACCTACGGCGCCGGGTTCTTCGGCTACCACTACGGCGCGTGGGCCGGCGTGGCCGGCGCCCTGCTGATGGGGGCCCTCGGCGGGCTGGTCCACGCGATCGCCACCGTCGTCTTCGGCGTCGACCACATCATCTCGGGCGTGGCCATCAACATCATCGCGCTCGGCGCGGTGCAGTACCTCGCCTCGCTGACCTTCGCCGGCCTGCCGGGCGGCGGCTCGACCCAGTCGCCCAAGCTCGACAACGTGCCATCGGTGACGATCGGCCCACTCAGCGACGCGCTGGGCAACCTCGAGGGCCAGGACATCTTCTTCGTCTCCCAGCTGGCCGCGGTGCTGCGCGCGATGGTCACCAACCTCTCGCTCTTCGTGCTGCTGGCCTTCGTGCTGCTGCTGCTGACCTACGTCGTGCTGTGGCGCACCACCTTCGGCCTGCGGCTGCGCTCGGTGGGCGAGAGCCCCTCGGCGGCGGAGTCCCTGGGCGTGGCGGTGCTGCGCTACAAGTTCAGCGCCGTGCTCGTCTCGGGCGCGCTGGCGGGCCTGGCCGGCGGCTTCCTGGCGATGGTGGCCTCCTCCAACTACCGCGACGGCCAGACCGGCGGGCGCGGCTACATCGGCCTGGCGGCGATGATCTTCGGCAACTGGCGCCCCACGGGCCTGCTGGCCGGCTCCGGGCTGTTCGGCTACACCGAGAGCGTCGGGCTCCGCCAGGGCGGCACCTCGGTGCACGCCCTGCTGCTCGGCGTCGCGGTGCTGGCCATGGGCCTCGCGGCCTACCAGTTCTACCGCCGCAACATCACCCAGGGCAGCGTCATCCTGGGTCTGGGCGCTGTCGTGATGCTGGTCTGGGTGGCCATCGACACCGTGCCGGGCGACTTCACCAGCATCACCCCCTACGTCATCACGCTGCTGGTGCTGGCCTTCGCCTCGCAACGACTACGCATGCCGGCGGCCGACGGGCAGATCTACCGGAAGGGAAGTGCGGGCTAGTGACCGCCACGAGCGACGTCGACTGGGCCGCGCTGCAGGAGGCGGCCACCGAGGCGATGCGCCACGCCTACGCCCCCTACTCGCGCTACCGCGTGGGGGCCGCCGCGCTGGTCGACGACGGCCGGCTCGTCACCGGCTGCAACGTCGAGAACGCGGCGTACGGCGTCGCGCTGTGCGCCGAGTGCGGGCTGGTCAGCCAGCTGCACATCACCGGTGGCGGTCGCCTGACCCACTTCGTGTGCGTCGACGGCGAGGGTGCGGTGATCATGCCGTGCGGGCGCTGCCGCCAGCTGCTGTGGGAGAACGGCGGCCCCGAGCTCGAGCTGATGACCGTCTCCGGCCTGCGCCCCATGAAGGAGGTCCTGCCCGATGCGTTCGGTCCCGACGACCTCGCTTGACCTGTCCGACCCGGCCGTCGCCGCCGACCCCTACCCGTTCTTCGCCGCCGAGCGTGCGCAGCACCCGGTGGCCTGGCACGAGGGCACCCAGCGCTGGCTGACCTTCTCGCACGCGACGGTCGGCGCGGTCCAGCGCGACCGGCGCCTGGGCCGGTTGTGGACCGACAAGGAGCCCGCCTCCTACCTCGAGCCGTTCAACCTGCTGCACCGCAACCAGATGATGGAGAACGAGCCGCCGGTGCACACGCGGCTGCGCCGGCCGGTCGCCTCGGCCTTCAGCCGCGGCCATGTCGAGCGGCTGCGTCCGCGGGTGCGCGAGATCGCCGCCGGGCTGCTCGACGAGGTCGGCGACGGCGTCTTCGACGTCGTCGGGGCCTACGCCGAGCCGCTGCCGGTGCTGGTGATCGCCGAGCTGCTGGGGGTGCCGCGCAGCCACGTCGACGACCTGCGCGACTGGTCGCAGGCCATCGTGCGGATGTACGAGGTCGCGCCCTCCCAGCAGGTGGTCGACGACGCGGTGCGGGCCTCGGTCGACTTCGCCGCGCTGGTGCGCGACCTGGTCGCCGTACGCCGCCGCACGCCCGCCGACGACCTGGTCACCGACCTCGCCGCGACCGAGCTGAGCGACGACGAGGTCGTGGCTGCGGTGGTGCTGCTGCTCAACGCCGGCCACGAGGCCTCGGTCAACGTCTTCGGCAACGGCCTGGTCGCGATGCTGCGCCGCGGGCTGCGCCCGGGTGCCGACCCGGCTCTGTGCGTGGAGGAGATGCTGCGCTTCGACTCGGCGCTGCAGCTCTTCGAGCGCACCGCCACCGAGGCGGTCGAGGTCGGCAGCGGCGAGCAGGCGGTCGTCGTCGAGCCGGGCCAGCGGATCGCCGCGCTGCTGGGTGCGGCCAACCGCGACCCGGCCGTCTTCGAGGACGCCGACGAGTTCCGCGTCGACCGCGAGCGCAACCCGCACCTGGCCTTCGGGGTCGGCGTGCACTTCTGCCTGGGTGCGCCGCTGGCCCGCATGGAGCTCGCCGAGTCGCTGCAGGCGCTGTTCGCGCGGATGCCCGACATCACGCTGGCGGGGGAGCCGGAGAGCCGGGGCACCTTCGTGCTGCGCGGGTTCCATAGAGTTCCGGTCACCGGGCGCTAGACCGGCCCGGGGTCGACGAGGAAGAGGGATCAGATGAGCAAGCACGACGCGGTCGAGGTCATCCACGCCAAGCGGGACGGCCACGGGCTCACCGACAGCCAGATCGACTGGGTGGTCGACGCCTACACGCGCGGCGACGTCGCCGACGAGCAGATGTCGGCGCTGGCCATGGCGATCCTGCTGCGCGGCATGGACCGCGGCGAGATCAGCCGCTGGACGCAGGCGATGATCGCCTCCGGCGAGCGGATGGACTTCTCCTCGCTCTCGCGCCCCACCGCCGACAAGCACTCCACCGGCGGCGTGGGCGACAAGATCACCCTGCCGCTCGCCCCGCTGGTCGCGGCCTGCGGCGTCGCGGTGCCGCAGCTCTCGGGCCGCGGCCTGGGCCACACCGGCGGCACCCTGGACAAGCTCGAGGCGATCCCCGGCTGGCAGGCCGACCTCTCCAACGCTGCGCTCCTGGAGCAGCTCGAGGAGATCGGCGCCGTCATCTGCGCCGCGGGCGCCGAGCTGGCCCCGGCCGACAAGAAGCTCTACGCGCTGCGCGACGTGACCGGGACGGTCGAGGCGATCCCGCTGATCGCCTCCTCGATCATGAGCAAGAAGATCGCCGAGGGCACCGGCGCGCTGGTGCTCGACGTCAAGGTCGGCACCGGCGCCTTCATGAAGTCCCTCGACGACGCGCGCGAGCTGGCCGAGACCATGGTCGCGCTCGGCAACGACGCCGGGGTGACCACGGTGGCGCTGCTCACCGACATGTCGACGCCGCTGGGCCTGACCGCCGGCAACGCGATCGAGGTCGCCGAGTCGGTCGACGTGCTCGCCGGCGGCGGCCCCGCCGACGTGGTCGAGCTGACCGTCGCCCTGGCCCGCGAGATGCTCACCGCGGCCGGCGTCACCGACGTCGACCCCGCCGACAAGCTCGCCGACGGCTCGGCCATGGACGCGTGGAAGAAGATGATCCGCGCCCAGGGCGGTGACCCCGACGCCGACCTGCCGCGCGCCAAGGAGGAGCACGTCGTCGAGGCGAGCACCTCGGGCGTGCTCACCCGGCTCGACGCCATGGCCGTCGGGATGGCCGCCTGGCGCCTGGGCGCCGGCCGGGCCCGCAAGGAGGACCCGGTGCAGGCCGGCGCGGGCGTGGTGTGGCACGCGCGGCCCGGCGACGAGGTCACCGCCGGCCAGCCGCTGTTCACGCTGCTGACCGACGAGCCCGAGCGCTTCGACCGGGCCCTGGCCTCGCTCGAGGACGGCTACGACGTCGCCGAGGACGCGAGCGGCTTCACCCCCGACCCCCTGGTCATCGACCGCGTTGGGTGAGCGCAGCGCCGTCGCGCTGGTCTTCGGCTCGTCGGCGGCCGTGCTGGTCGTCGAGCTGGTGGCGCTGCGGCTGCTCGCGCCCTACCTCGGGCTGACCCTCGAGACCAGCACCCTGGTCATCGGGCTGGCCCTCACCGCCATCGCGCTCGGCTCCTGGGCCGGTGGCCGCGCCGCCGACCGGATGCCCCCGCGGCGCGCCCTGGGGCCGCTGCTGGGCATCTCCGGGGTGGTCGTGGCGCTCACGCCGCTGCTGGTGCGCGGCGGCGCCGAGACCGGCTCCGGCGGGCTGCTGCTGCCGGCCGCGACGACCACGATCGTGGTGCCCGGCGCGCTGCTCTCGGCGGTCACGCCGATGGTGACCAAGCTCCGGCTGACCAGCCTCGACGAGACCGGCAGCGTGGTGGGCCGGCTCTCCGGCATCGCCACCGCCGGCTCGATCGCCGGCACCGTGGTGACCGGCTTCTTCCTGGTCTCCCTGGTGCCCGTCAGCGTCATCCTCGTCGGGCTCGGGGCCGTGCTCGTGCTGGCCGGTGTCGTCGTCGACTGGCGGGTGCGCGGCTGGCGCGCCGGCGCCACCCCGGTGGTCCTGGTGCTGCTCGGCGGGCTGGGCGCGGCCGCCGCTCCCGGCGGCTGCGACGTCGAGACCACCTACCACTGCGCCGTGGTGCAGGAGGACCCCGAGCGGGCGGGCGGGCTGGTGCTGGTCCTCGACGGGGTGCGGCACTCCTACGTCGACCCCGACGACCCGACGTACCTCGACTTCGTCTACGTGCGCGCCGCCGCCGCGGCGATCGACGCCGTGCACCCGGCCGGGGAGCCGGTCGCGGCCTACCACCTCGGTGGCGGCGGGCTGACCCTGCCGCGCTGGCTGGCGGCGACCCGGCCGGGCAGCAGCAGCCTCGTCTCCGAGATCGACGGCGGCGTCGTCGACCTCGACGTCGAGCGGCTCGGCCTGGAGACCGGCCCCGACCTCGAGGTGCGGGTCGAGGACGGGCGGCTGGGCCTGGGGCGGCTCGACGACGCGGCGTACGACCTGGTCGTCGGTGACGCGTTCGGCGGGCTGAGCCCGCCCTGGCACCTCACCACCGTGGAGGCGGTCCGCGAGATGAGGCGGGTGCTGGTCGACGACGGTGCCTACGTGCAGAACCTCATCGACCGCGGCCCGCTGGCCTTCGCCCGGGCCGAGCTGGCCACCCTGGGCGAGGTCTTCGAGCACGTCGCGCTGCTCGCCTCGCCGGCCACGCTGGCCCGCGAGGACGGCGGCAACCTGGTCGCCGTGGCCTCGCCCGCGCCGCTCGACCTCGAGCGGGTGCAGGACGGTCTCGACGAGCGCGGCACCGGGTGGCGGCTGGTCACGGGCGCCGACCTGGAGGAGTGGGTCGACGGGGCCGAGGTGCTCACCGACGACCACGCCCCGGTCGACCAGCTGGTGACGCCGTACGGCTGAGAGCATGGCGGCATGGATGCCCGTGTGCTGCTCGCAACCTTCTGCCTGATGCCCGAGGGCGAGCCCGGCGGCTCGCTGCTCGTCGACGCCCTGGCCGAGCGCGGCGTCGAGGCCGCGTGGGCGGTCTGGGACGACCCGGCCGTCGACTGGGCGGCCGCCGACCTGGTCGCCGTCCGGGCGACCTGGGACTACCAGCGCCGGCTGGGTGCCTGGCGCGACTGGGTGGGCCGCGTCGAGAAGGAGACCCGCCTGCTCAACGGCGGCGCCGTCTTCGACTGGAACACCGACAAGGCCTACCTGGAGACCCTGGGCGAGCACGTGCCGGTGGTGCCCTCCGAGCTGGTCGCCGACGAGGACCTCGTCGGGGGCCTGCGCCGGGCGCTGGCGCGCTGGGACAGCGTCGTGGTGAAGCCGCGCGTCGGGGCCGGCGGGGTCGGGGTGGTCGTGGTCGACTCGCTCGAGGACGACCGGCTGGTCGGCCTGACCCCCGGGCCCTGGCTGGCGCAGCCGCTCGTGGAGTCGGTGCGCACCCGCGGCGAGACGTCGGTCGTCGTGCTCGACGGGCAGGCGCGCACCCAGGTCGACAAGGTCCCGGGCGCCGGGGAGGTGCGGGTGCACACCGAGCACGGCGGGCGCAGCACCCTGGTCGACGTGGCGCCGGAGGCCGAGCGGCTGGCGCTGGAGGCGGTGCGGGCGGCCGAGGCGCTGCTGGAGCAGCGCCTCGACTACGCCCGCGTCGACTCGATGGAGCTCGACGGGCGGCTCGTGGTCAGCGAGCTCGAGCTGATCGAGCCGGGGCTCTACCTCGACCTCGCGCCGGGCTCCGCCGGCCCGTTCGCCGACCTGGTGCTCGACCGGCTGGGGTGAGGGCTCTCAGTCGGTGAGCAGCAGCACGACCGACTCGGCGACGCAGGCCGGCTTGTCGACGCCCTCGATCTCGACGGTGTAGCGCACGGTCGCCTGCTTGCCGGCGGGGATGTCGGTGACCTCGCCGAGGGTGACCGTGGCCCGGATCTTCGAGCCGACGAGCACCGGGTTCGGGAAGCGCACCTTGTTGACGCCGTAGTTGAGCTTGGCGCCGGGGGTGTCGAAGCTGAAGACCTTGCTGCCCAGCCACGGCACCAGCGAGAGCGTCAGGTAGCCGTGGGCGATGGTGCCGCCGAAGGGGCCCTCCTTGGCGCGCTCGACGTCGACGTGGATCCACTGGTGGTCACCGGTCGCGTCGGCGAAGGTGTCGACCCGCTGCTGGTCGATCTCGACCCAGTCGCTGGTGCCGAGCTCCTGGCCGGCGGCCTCGGAGACCTCGTCGAGGGAGGTGAACACGCGCATGGTGGCTCCTGTCTGGAAGGTGTGCGGGGGCGGGGTGCAAGGATGCCGCCATGAGCAGCACCCGCACCGAACCTATCGTCCCGACCGCGAGCCAGGTGGCCCGCGCACCCAAGGTCGTGCTGCACGACCACCTCGACGGCGGGCTGCGCCCGGCCACGGTGCTCGAGCTGGCCCGCGAGGTCGACCACGCGCTGCCGGCCGACACGGCCGAGTCGCTGGCGCAGTGGTTCGCCGAGTCGGCCGACTCCGGCTCCCTGGAGCGCTACCTCGAGACCTTCCAGCACACCGTGGCGGTGATGCAGACCGCGCCGGCGCTGACCCGGGTCGCGCGTGAGTTCGTCGAGGACCTGGTCGCCGACGGCGTCGTCTACGCCGAGGTGCGCTACGCCCCCGAGCAGCACGTCGAGCACGGCCTGAGCCTCGACGAGGTGGTCGCCGCGGTGAAGCAGGGCTTCGACGAGGCCGTCAACGCCGCCGACGGCGCCATCGTCGTGCGCCAGCTGCTGACCGCCATGCGCCACCAGGCCCGCTCGATGGAGATCGCCGAGCTCGCGGTCGCCTGGCGCGACCGCGGCGTCGCCGGCTTCGACATCGCCGGCGCCGAGGCCGGCTACCCCCCGACCCGCCACCTCGACGCCTTCGAGTACCTCCAGCGCGAGAACGGCTACTTCACCATCCACGCCGGCGAGGCCTTCGGGCTGCCCTCGATCTGGCAGGCGCTGCAGTGGTGCGGCGCCGACCGGCTCGGGCACGGCGTGCGCATCGTCGACGACATCGAGGTCGCCGACGACGGCACCGTCACCCTGGGCCGGCTGGCGGCGTACGTGCGCGACCGGCGGGTGCCGCTCGAGCTGTGCCCGGCCAGCAACGTGCAGACCGGCGCGGCGAGCTCGATCGCCGAGCACCCGATCGGGCTGCTGACCCGGCTGCGCTTCCGGGTCACGGTCAACACCGACAACCGGCTGATGTCGGACACCTCGATGACCAAGGAGATGACCGCACTCGTCGACGCCTTCGGCTACACCCTCGACGACCTGCGCTGGTTCACCATCAACGCGATGAAGTCGGCGTTCCTGCCCTTCGACGAGCGCCTCACCATCATCGACGAGGTCATCAAGCCCGGGTACGCCGCCCTGGCCGCGGAGGGCGCGTGAACCTCGCGCTGAGCGTGGTCATGCTCGGCGCCGCGGTGCTGGCGCTGCTGGCCGGCGTCGTGCTGGCCGTGGTCGGCCTGCGCCAGCGGCGCGAGGCCGCCGGCTTCGGCGAGCGCTCGGAGCCGACGACCGCCGAGGTGCTCGAGTCGCTGCCCAAGGACGTGGCGATGGCCGGGGAGCCGGTGACGATCTACTACCAGCAGCTGCGCTACCGCGTCGGCGAGCGCGACGTCGAGGCCCAGACCATGACCGGCGTCGAGCCGCCGGTGCCGCACGTGGGGGAGCAGGTCGAGGTCCGCTACGACCCCCGGCACCCCTCCCGCGTCGTGCTCGCCAGCGCCGACCCCGTCGCAGGCGCCGGCGCCACGTCGATGGCCCTGGCCCGGATGATGCTCGGCCTCGGCATGTCGCTCCCCGTCGCCTGGGTCGTCATCCTCGGCATCGCCCGCACCCTCTGAGGAGCGCGGCGCTCCGGGTCGGCGGTGACCCAGCAACCATCGGTCATGCCCATCCGGTTGCTGGAGCACCGCTGACCTCGTCGGCCTCGGCCCAGCGGTGCGCTGGCAACCGGACCCGTCGGCAGAACGGTTGCTGACGCACCGCTCCACCGGACGCGCCCGCTCAGCCGGCGACGGCAGCCGGTGCCACCACGAACCACGGCGTGCGCCAGCGCCCGAACGGCAGCCGTCCGGTCTCGAACGCCTTCCGGGTCACGCGCATCGTCGCGCCGCGCGCTGGGTCCCAGACCAGCAGGTCCTCGCCGCGCACCCCGACCACCAGCACCACGTGCCGCGGCAGCAGCGGCGAGCCGACGTACAGCGGCACCGGCACGTCGTGGCCCGCGAGCACGAGCAGCGAGGCGAAGGCACCCGACCGGGCACCCAGCCGCACCAGCCCGGTGCGCCATCGCCCACCCGGACGCCGCGAGAGGCGCCGGGCGACCGCCCACGGGGGAGTGCCGAGCAGCCGGGGCCACGGCAGCGCGGCGGCACCGTGGTCACGCAGCCCGGTCACCTCGCGGTGCACCCGCAGCACCTCGGCGGGCCAGGAGCCGGGGTCGGCGCGCAACCGGGCGTCGTACGACGCGTCGGTGAGCATGGTGGCCACGACCAGGCAGGCGGCGCCGCAGGAGCGCTGGTCGGGCTGGCGGTGCGGCCAGCGTGGGTCAGACACGGTCCGGACGCATGCCTGCGACCCGCTCGAGCGCCTCGGTCGGCGAGACCGGCTCGCAGCCCTTCGCGACCGCGTCGGCGACGACGCCGCGCTGGGCCCGGGCCAGGGCCAGCCCGCGGCGCACCAGCACCAGCGGCGGCTTGCGCCGCTCGCGCAGGTCGCGGGTCAGCCGCAGCCAGAAGGTGCGCGCCGTGCTGCGCCTGATGCAGTACGCCGCCGCCAGCAGGTCCGCGGTCCGCGCGGGCTCCACGACGTCGGGGGCGAAGATGCCCTCGGCCACGAAGAGCGGCGCCCCGCCCAGGTCGACCGGGCGCCACCCGGTGCGGCCGTTGCGGGCGATCTCGTAGACCGGCACGTCGGCCCGGCCGCGCTCGCACAGCTCGCGCATGGTCGCCAGCGCGTCGTCGGGCAGCCACGAGTCGGGGTGGTCCCAGTCGACGATCCCGGCGTTGGGGCCCTCGGTGATGCGCGGCAGCGATGGGTCGTCGCCGTCCTTGTAGAAGTCGTCGAGGCGCAGCACCGGCAGGCCGAGGCGTTCGGCGAGCCGGGACTTGCCCGACCCCGAGGGGCCGGCCAGGACGATGACCTGGGCGAGCAGGACGCTCACACCCCCATGGGGTGCCACACCGTCTTGGTCTCCAGGAACGCCGTCATCGGCTCGAGGCCGGGCTCGGCGCTCCAGTCGGGCTCGGCGGCGGGAGCACGGCGCACCCGCTTGAGGTTGTCGGCGGCCGCGACCTCGAGCTCGGTGGCCAGGGTCGCGTCACCCGCGACGCCGCACAGGTCGATCGCGTTGACGTCCATGTGGGCGGCCAGCCAGGGCGCCACGGTGGCCGCCTTGCCGGTGAGGATGTTGACCACGCCTCCCGGCACGTCGCTGGTGGCGAGCACCTCGGCGAGGTTCACCGCCGGCAGCGGGCGCGAGTAGGAGGAGACCAGCACGGCGGTGTTGCCGCTGACGATCACCGGCGCCAGCACCGAGACCAGGCCCAGCAGCGAGGAGCGCTCGGGGGCGAGCACCGCCACGACGCCGGTCGGCTCGGGGGTGGAGAGGTTGAAGAACGGCCCCGCGACCGGGTTGGCGTTGCCGACGACCTGGGCGAGCTTGTCGGCCCACCCGGCGTACCAGACCCACCGGTCGACGGCCTCGTCGACGACCCGTTCGGCCTTGCTGCCCGAGAGCCCCTCGGACTGCTGGACGGCCTGCACGAACTGCGGGCGGCGGTCCTCCATCACCTCGGCGACCCGGTAGAGGATCTGCGCGCGGTTGTAGGCGGTGCGCCCGGCCCAGCCGGACTGGGCCTTGCGGGCCACGCCGACGGCGTCGCGGGCGTCCTTGCGCGAGGCGAGGGCGGCGTTGGCCACGAAGGCTCCCTTGTGGTCGTTGACGACGTAGGAGTAGCCCGACTCCGAGCGCGGGAAGGCGCCGCCGATGAAGAGCTTGTAGGTCTTGCGGACGTCGATGCGGTTGCTCACGCGTCGGCTCCCTTCAGGTAGGCGGCGAGGCCGTGGCGCCCGCCCTCACGGCCGTAGCCCGACTCCTTGTAGCCGCCGAAGGGGCTGGTGGGGTCGAACTTGTTGAACGTGTTGGCCCACACGACGCCGGCGCGCAGGCGCCCGGCGATGTCGAGGATGCGCGAGCCCTTGTCGGTCCAGATCCCCGCCGAGAGGCCGTACGGCGTGTTGTTGGCCTTCTCGACCGCCTCGCTGGGGGTGCGGAAGGTCAGCACCGACAGCACGGGGCCGAAGATCTCCTCGCGCGCGATGCGGTGCGCCTGGGAGACCCCGGTGAAGACCGTGGGCGGGAACCAGAAGCCGTTGGCGGGCAGCTCGCACTCGGGCGACCAGCGCCCGGCGCCCTCGGCCTCGCCGACGTCGGAGAGCTCGCGGATGCGGGCCAGCTGGGCGGCGGAGTTGATGGCGCCCACGTCGGTGTTCTTGTCGAGCGGGTCGCCCAGGCGCAGGGTCGACATGCGGCGCTTGAGGCGCTCGAGCACCTCGTCGGCCACCGACTCCTGCACCAGCAGCCGCGAGCCGGCGCAGCACACGTGGCCCTGGTTGAAGAAGATGCCGTTGACGATGCCCTCGACCGCCTGGTCCATGGGGGCGTCGTCGAAGACGATGTTGGCGGCCTTGCCGCCGAGCTCGAGGGTCACCTTCTTGTCGCTGCCCGCGACGGTGCGGGCGATGGCCTTGCCGACCCCGGTGGAGCCGGTGAAGGCGACCTTGTCGACGCCCGGGTGGCCCACCAGGGCCTCGCCGGTGGCGCCGGCACCGGTGATGATGTTGACGACGCCCGGGGGCAGGTCGGCCTGCTGGCAGATCTCGGCGAAGAGCAGGGCCGTCAGCGGCGTGGTCTCGGCGGGCTTGAGCACCACGGTGTTGCCGCAGGCCAGCGCCGGGGCGATCTTCCAGGCCAGCATCAGCAGCGGGAAGTTCCACGGGATGACCTGGCCGGCCACGCCCAGCGGGGTGCTGCCGTAGCCGGAGTGCTCGAGCTTGTCGGCCCACCCGGCGTAGTAGAAGAAGAAGGCGGCCGCGGTCGGGACGTCGACGTCGCGCGACTCCTTGATCGGCTTGCCGTTGTCGATGGTCTCCAGCACCGCGATCTCGCGGGAGCGCTCCTGCAGGATGCGCGCGATGCGGTAGAGGTACTTGGCGCGCTCGCGCCCGGGCATCGGGCCCCAGACCTTGTCGTAGGCCTTGCGGGCGGCCTTGACCGCGGCGTCGACGTCGGAGGCGTCGGCCTCGGCGACCTCGGCGAGCACCTCCTCGGTGGCCGGGTTGACCGTCTTGAAGGGGGTGCCGTGGCCGTCGGTGAACTCACCGTTGACGAAGAGCCCGTAGGAGCCCTTGATGTCGACGATCGCGCGGGACTCGGGGGCGGGTGCGTACTCGAAGATGCTCATGCGATCAGTCCAGGGTGAAGTAGTCGGGGCCGGAGTAGCGGCCGGTGCGCATCTTGGTCCGCTGCATCAGCAGGTCGTTGAGCAGCGTGGAGGCGCCGAAGCGGAACCAGTCGGGGTCGAGCCAGTCGGGGCCGGCGACCTCGTTGACGGTGACCAGGTACTTGATCGCGTCCTTGGTGGAGCGGATGCCGCCGGCGGGCTTGACGCCCACCATCTGCCCGGTGGCCTCGCGCCAGTCGCGCACGGCCTCGAGCATGATCATGGTGACCGGCAGGGTCGCGGCCGGCTGGGTCTTGCCGGTGGAGGTCTTGATGAAGTGGCCGCCGGCCATCATCGCCAGCCACGAGGCGCGGCGGACGTTGTCGTAGGTCTGCAGCTCGCCGGTCTCGAAGATCACCTTGAGGTGGGCGGGCCCGCAGGCCTCCTTGACCGCCACGATCTCCTCGTAGACGTCGAGGTAGCGCCCGGCGAGGAACGCGCCGCGGTCGATGACCATGTCGATCTCGTCGGCGCCGGCCGCGACGGCCTCACGGGTGTCGGCGAGCTTGACCTCGCGCGAGGCGCGGCCGCTGGGGAACGCGGTGGCCACGGCGGCGACGTGGACGCCGCTGTCGCCGAGGGTCTCGCGCGCGGTGGCGACCAGGTCGCCGTACACGCACACGGCCGCGACCGGCGGGCACGACGCGTCGGCGGGGTCGGGGCGGATCGCCTTGCTGGCCAGCGCGCGGACCTTGCCGGGGGTGTCGGCGCCCTCGAGCGTGGTCAGGTCGACCATCCGGATGGCCAGGTCGATGGCCTGCGCCTTCGCGGTGGTCTTGATCGACCGGGTGCTCAACGAGGCGGCGCGCGCCTCGGCGCCGACCTGGTCGACGCCGGGCAGGCCGTGCAGGAACCGGCGCAGGGACGCATCGGAGCGGGTGACGTCCGAGAAGTCCCCGCCGGTGGCGGAACCGGTGGCCGCGCCGGCCGCGGTGGCGGCCGGGGCGTCCGTGGTGGGCGTGGAGGGCATTGGGCCAGCATAAGGTTGGCGGCCGACGGCGCCACAACCGTCGAGCAGCCCCTCACCCCCGCCCCTGGATGGAGCACCTGTCATGACCGGCCCGGACGAGTACGTCGAGGTCTTCAAGCCGACGAGCGGACGCTTCCTGGGGGTGGTGGGCCTCCTGGTCTGCGCCGGGGTCGTGGCGATCGGGCTGCTCGACCGCGACTCCGGCATCGGCGTCACCTCCATCGCCCTGGCGGTGCTGGTGGGGGTGCTGGTGCACGGCTCGATGCTCAAGCCCGTGGTGCGCGCCACCGACGACGAGCTCGAGATGGTCAACCTCTTCGAGACCGTCCGGCTGCCGCTGGCCGGTGTCGAGACCGTGGCGGTGCGCCAGGTGCTCGCCGTGCTCGTCGGCGACAAGCGCTACGTCTCCCCGGCGGTGGGCCGCACCTTCCGCCAGGCGCTGCGCAAGCCGCGCTCGACCCGGGAGCTGGCGATGACGCCGGTGCCGGGGGAGGGCCTGGTGGCCGAGGAGGGCATGAACTACGCCGACTTCGTCGAGGACCGGCTGCGCGAGCTGGCGGCCCAGGCCCGCAGCCGGCACCGCGTCAAGCTCGGCAGCAGCGAGCAGGCCGCGCTGGCCGCCCAGGTCGTGCGCCGCCCGGCGCTCGTGCAGATCGGGCTCACGGTGCTCGCGGGCGCCGTCGTCGTGCTCAGCCTCCTGCTCGGCTAGAGACCGAGCGCGGCCCGTACGTCGCCCCCGAGCGCGTCGAGGCGCGTGGCGGCCGAGATGCGGGCCGCCTCGACGGGCTCGTCGCGCACCGGCACGACGACCTCGAGGTAGGCCTTGAGCTTGGGCTCGGTGCCGCTGGGGCGGACCACCACGCGGGCGCCGTCGGCCAGCCGGTAGCGCAGGCCCTCGGTCGGCGGCAGGTCGGCGGAGCCCTCGGCGAGGTCGTCGACGCCTTCGACCGCCAGGCCGCCGAGCTCGGTGGGCGGCTGCTCGCGCAGCCGGGCCATCGCGTCGGTGATCAGTGCGAGGTCGTCGACGCGGACGCTGACCTGGTCGGTGGCGTGCAGGCCGTGCTCGGTGGCCAGGTCGTCGAGCAGATCGAGCAGGGTGCGCCCCTGGGCCTTCGCGTCGGCGGCCATCTCGCAGAGCAGCAGCAGCGCCGAGACGCCGTCCTTGTCGCGCACGTGCTCGGGGTCGCAGCAGTAGCCGAGCGCCTCCTCGTAGCCGAAGGAGAGCCCCTCGACGCGACCGATCCACTTGAAGCCGGTGAGCGTCTCGGCGTACGGCAGGCCGGCGGCGGCGGCGATCTTGCCGAGCAGGCTCGACGACACGATGCTCGTGGCCAGTGTGCCGGTGACGCCGCGGCCCACCAGGTGGGAGGCGAGCAGCGCGCCCACCTCGTCGCCGCGCAGCATCCGCCAGCCGGTGGGCGTGGGCACCGCGGCCGCGCAGCGGTCGGCGTCGGGGTCGTTGGCCACCACGAGGTCGGCGTCGGTGCGCTCGGCGAGGGCGAGCGCCAGGTCCATCGCCCCGTCCTCCTCGGGGTTCGGGAAGGGCACGGTGGGGAAGTCGGCGTCGGGCTGCTCCTGCTGCTCCACGACCCGGGGCGCCGCGAAGCCGGCGGTCTCGAGCACCTGCGCCACCGTGCTGCCGCCGACGCCGTGCAGCGGGGTGTAGACGACGTCGAGGTCGCGCGGGCCGTCGCCGGCCAGCGCCGCGACGGTGTCGAGGTAGGCGTCGAGGATGTTCTCGTCGAGCACCCGGGCGCCGTCGGCGCGGGGCACCGAGGACAGCTCGCCGACCGCGGCGATCCGCTTGGCGATCTCGGCGTCGGCGGGCGGCACGATCTGGCTGCCGTCACCGAGGTAGACCTTGTAGCCGTTGTCCTGCGGGGGGTTGTGGCTGGCGGTGACCATCACGCCGGCCACGCAGCCGAGCTCGCGGATGGCGTAGGCCAGCACGGGGGTGGGCAGCGGGCGCGGCAGCAGCCACACGTCGAGCCCGGCGCCGTTGATGATCTCGGCGCTGTCGCGGGCGAACTGCTCGGAGAGGTGGCGGGCGTCGTAGCCGATCACCACCGCGCCACGACCGGCGTGCCCACCCTCGGCGTCGGCGACCAGGTACGCCGCCAGGCCGGCCGCGGCCCGCGACACCACCACGCGGTTCATCCGGTTGGGCCCCGCGCCCATCGCGCCCCGCAGGCCGGCGGTGCCGAACTCGAGGGTGCCGTCGAAGCGGTCGGCCAGGTCGGCGCGGGCGGCCTCGTCGCCGGACTCGACGGACGCCACGAGCCGCTCCAGCTCGTCGCGGGTCGTCGGGTCGGGGTCGGCGTCGGCCCAGGCGCGGGCGCGGTCGAGCAGCTCGGTCGAGGAGGTCGGCGAGGTCATGCCCGCACGCTAGCCCCTGGCGAGGGGTCCTGCCCGGGGGAGGTGTCGGTGCCCGCGCCTAGGATCGAGGGGTGAAGCGACGATGAGCAAGATGGACGCCCTGCGGGCGATGCGCGAGGCCAAGTACGAGGCCGCCCAGAAGACGGCCCAGAAGACGGCCCAGAAGACCGCCCGGAAGGTCGCCACGCCGCCCCCGGTGGCGCCGGCGGCCCCGAGGTCCTCGACGACCCCGGACGCCCCGGCCAGCGACGCCCCGGCCAGCGACGCACTGTGCGGGCACCGCAACATGAGCGGGCGCACCTGCACCCGTGAGCACGGGCACGCCGCGAAGAGCCACCGCTACTCCTGAGCGGTGACCGCCCTTCTCACTCCACGGGTGCTTGGAGCATCGCGACGATCATCCGCACCAGGTTGCCGACGAACTCGTCGGTCCCCAGCTGCGGCCGGCGCGAGTGCTCGCGATCCATGGCGCGGGCGCGGTCGCTGACGGCGCGCAGCAGGAAGCCGGTCACCAGCGCGAGGCGCTCCTCGACGATGTGCGCGGGCATCTCCGGCATCCGGGCGCGGATCTCCTCGAAGACCGCCCAGCCACCGGTGCGCTCGAGCGCCTCACGCACCCCGGGGTGGATGTCGATGCGCTCCTCGGCGACCAGCTCGGCCACGATCTGCACGTAGTGGCGACCGCTGCTGCCGGTCTCGGCCAGCTCGGTGGTCGGGCGCGCGGAGGCCTCGACGGCGGCCGCCAGGTCGCCCGGGCGCTCGCGGGCGGCGGCCAGGAGCGCGAGCTCGCGCTCGCTCAGGAACGCGGCGTGCTGCTCGAGCACCGCCGCGATCAGGCCCTCGCGGGTCCCGAAGTGGTAGTGCACGGCGCCGCGGTTGCGCTGGCCGGCCTGCCGGGTGATGTCGAGCAGGGAGGCGTTGGCCGTGCCGTGCTCGGCGAAGGCGCCGCTGGCCGCTGCGATCAGTCGCTGGCGGGTCTCGGCCCCGCTGTCGTTGCTCATCTCAGACCCGCGGGACGATGCGGCCCAGGAGGCCGCCCATCCGCTCCGCCGCGGCGCGCCCGGCCTCGATGACCTCCTGGTGGTCCAGGGGCTGGTCGCTGATGCCGGCTGCCAGGTTGGTGACCAGGCTGATGCCGAGGACCTCCATCCCGGCCTCGCGGGCCGCGATCGCCTCGAGCGTGGTCGACATGCCGACGAGGTCGGCGCCGAGCACGCCGGCCATCCGCACCTCGGCCGGGGTCTCGTAGTGGGGGCCGGGGAACTGGGCGTAGACGCCCTCGTCGAGGGTCTCGTCGACCTCGCGGCACAGCGCCCGCAGGCGGGCGGAGTACAGGTCGGTGAGGTCGACGAAGGTCGCGCCGACGATCGGGGAGCGGGCGGTGAGGTTGAGGTGGTCCTTGATCAGGACCGGGGTGCCCGGCGTCCACGCCGGGTTGAGGCCGCCGCAGCCGTTGGTCAGCACGATCGTCGAGCAGCCCGCGGCGGCCGCGGTGCGCACCGGGTGCACGACCGCCTCGACGCCGCGGCCCTCGTAGTAGTGGGTGCGGGAGAGGAAGACCAGCAGGTTGCGCTCGCCCTGGCGCACCGACCGGATCCTGCCGGAGTGGCCGGCCACGGCCGCCGCGCTGAAGCCGGGCAGGTCGGTGGTCTCGATCTCGGCCGTCGCCTCGCCCAGGGCGTCGACGGCGGGCAGCCAGCCCGAGCCGAGCACGAGGGCGACGTCGTGGCGCTCGACGCCGGTCAGCTCCGCGAGGCGCTGGGCGGCCTCCTGCGCGAGCTCGTACGGCGTGGCTGTGGGTGCGGCGCTGTGATTCACGCCGCGACTCTAGACGCTGGGGGGCCGCGTACGTCAGAGGCCGGTGGAACGACACGGCCGGCGCCGCAGTGCCGCGACGTAGTCGGCGGGGGCGTCGGCCGCCTCGGCGGCGTCGGCGAGGACGCCCAGGTGCAGCGCCGAGGGCAGGCCGCCCTCGTAGGCGTCGAGGACGTAGGTCCAGGCGACCTCCTCGCCCGTCATGGTCGAGACCCGCACCTTGGTCTTGCGGTAGAGGCCCGAGTCGGCCGACTCCAGCGAGTCCAGGAGCTTCTCGTCCTCGCGGGTCACGTCGTAGAGCGCGACGAAGACCTGCTCGAAGGGGTCCTGCACGAGGGTGGGCAGCGCGCCGTCCCAGCCGTGCTCCTCACCCCCGAAGGTGAGACGCCAGCCCCCGAGCCAGCCGGTGGTGCGCAGCGGGGAGTGCGGGCAGCGCTCGCCCATGCGGCCCGGATCGAGGTTGGTCCCGTAAGCGGCGTAGAGCGTCACGACACCGAAGGCTAGACCGTCGGCGATCGGCATTAGGGTGGGGGCGTGACCCACTTCGATGTTCTCGTTCTTGGTGCCGGCCCCGGAGGCTACGTCGCGGCGATCCGAGCTGCTCAGCTCGGCAAGTCGGTGGCGGTCGTGGAGGAGAAGTACTGGGGCGGTGTGTGCCTCAACGTCGGCTGCATCCCCTCCAAGGCCCTCCTGCGCAACGCCGAGATCTCCCACCTCATCACGCACGAGAAGAAGACCTTCGGCATCGAGGGCGACGCCACGATGGCCTTCGGCCCGACCCACGCGCGCAGCCGCAAGGTCGCCGAGGCCAGCGCCAAGGGCGTGCACTACCTGATGAAGAAGAACAAGATCACCGAGGTCGACGGCTGGGGCACCCTGACCGGCACCACCGACGGCAAGCACGGCATCGACGTCAAGGACGCCGACGGCAACACCACCTCCCACACCTGCGACGACCTGATCATCGCCACCGGTGCGAAGACCCGGCTGATCCCCGGCACCGAGCTCAGCGAGCGTGTGGTCACCTACGAGGAGCAGATCCTCACCGACCAGCTGCCCGGCTCGATCATCATCGCCGGCTCCGGCGCCATCGGCGTCGAGTTCGCCTACGTGATGGTCAACTTCGGCGTGAAGGTGACGATCGTCGAGTTCCTCGACCGGATGGTGCCTACCGAGGACGCCGACGTGTCCAAGGAGCTGCTCAAGCAGTACAAGAAGCTCGGCGTCGACGTCATGCTCTCGACCAAGGTCGAGAAGATCGACGACTCCGGCGAGAAGGTGAAGGTCACCGTCACCAAGGACGGCGAGGAGCAGGTGCTCGAGGCCGACAAGGTCATGCAGGCGATCGGCTTCGCGCCCCGCGTCGAGGGCTTCGGCCTCGACGCGACCGGCGTCGAGCTCACCGAGCGCGGCGCGATCGCGGTCGACGCGCGCGGGCGCACCAACGTCGACGGCGTCTGGGCGATCGGTGACGTCACCGGCAAGCTGATGCTGGCCCACACCGCCGAGTCGATGGGTGTCATCGCCGCCGAGACCATCGCCGGCGCCGAGACCGTCGAGATCGACTTCGACATGATCCCGCGCGCCACCTTCTGCCAGCCCCAGATCGCCTCCTTCGGCTACTCCGAGGAGCAGGCGAAGGAGAAGGGCTACGACGTCAAGACCGCGCAGTTCCCGTTCTCGGCCAACGGCAAGGCCCGCGGCATGGCCGAGGGCGTCGGGTTCGTCAAGATCGTCGCCGACGCCGAGCACAACGAGATCATCGGCGCCCACATGATCGGCCCCGAGGTCACCGAGCTGCTGCCGGCGCTGACGCTGGCGCAGAAGTGGGACCTCACCGCCGACGAGGTCGCCCGCAACGTCTTCGCGCACCCGACCCTGTCGGAGGCGATGAAGGAGGCCGTCGAGGGGATCGCCGGCCACATGATCAACCTCTGACACCCACCACGCGCGGAAGGAACAGATGAGCGACAAGGTCGTCATCGTCGGGGGAGGCCCCGGCGGGTACGAGGCGGCGCACGTGGCCGCACAGCTGGGGGCGCAGGTCACCATCGTCGACACCGACGGGTTGGGCGGCTCGGCCGTGCTGACCGACTGCGTGCCCAGCAAGACCCTGATCGCCACCAGCGAGGTGATGAGCGAGGTGGCCGAGGCCGCCGAGCTCGGCATCACCTTCAACGACCCGCAGGGTGACGCGGCGACCGCCATCAAGGTCGACCTGGGCCGGGTCAACCGGCGGGTCAAGGCGCTGGCCGCCGACCAGTCCGACGACATCCGCCGCCGCCTCGAGCGCGACGGGGTCGAGCTGGTCGTGGGCCGCGGGCGCCTCGACGGCCCCGACCGGGTCGTGGTCACCGACGCCGAGGGCGCCGAGTCGGTCCTCGAGGCCGACGCCGTGCTCATCGCCACCGGTGCCGCACCCCGGGTGCTGCCCACCGCGCAGCCCGACGGGGAGCGCATCCTGACCTGGGAGCAGGTCTACGACCTCGACGAGCTGCCCGAGGAGCTGATCGTGGTCGGCTCCGGTGTCACCGGTGCCGAGTTCGCCAGCGCCTACCTCGCCCTCGGGGTGCCGGTCACCCTGGTCTCCTCGCGCGACCGGGTCCTGCCCGGCGAGGACGCCGACGCCTCCCTGGTGCTGCAGGAGGTCTCCGAGCGCCGAGGCATGAAGGTGCTCTCGAAGTCCCGGATGGAGTCGGTGACCCGCGACGGCGACGTCGTGACCGTCACCCTCACCGACGGGCGCACCGTGCAGGGCTCGCACTGCATCCTGGCGCTCGGCTCGGTGCCCAACACCGCCGACCTCGGGCTCGAGGAGTCCGGGGTCGTGCTCAAGGACGGCGGCTTCGTCAACGTCGACCGGGTCTCGCGCACCTCGGCGCGCGGCGTCTACGCCGCCGGCGACTGCACCGGCGTGCTGATGCTCGCCTCGGTGGCCGCGATGCAGGGCCGGATCGCGATGTGGCACTTCCTCGGCGACACCGTGCACCCGCTCGACCTCAAGAAGGTCTCCTCCAACGTCTTCACCGCCCCCGAGATCGCCACCGTCGGCTGGACCCAGCAGGCCGTCGACAACGGCGAGATCCAGGCGGAGGTCGTGATGCTGCCGCTCGGCGGCAACCCGCGGGCCAAGATGCAGGGGGTCCGCGACGGCTTCATCAAGCTCATCTGCCGCCCCGGCACCGGCATCGTCGTGGGTGGCAGCGTGGTCGGCCCGCGCGCCAGCGAGCTCATCCACCCCGTCGCGCTGGCCGTGGCCGAGTCGATCACCGCCGACCAGCTGGCCCAGACCTTCACCGTCTATCCCTCCATGAGCGGCTCGATCGCCGAGGCCGCCCGCCGGCTGCACCGGGTCTGACGCCCGGGGGCCTGGGTGGAGTTCGAGCTCGAGGGCCCCGTCGTGGAGTGGCGCGGCCCGGCGCCGTTCTACTTCCTGCAGGTCTCCCCCGAGGACTCCGAGGACCTCAAGGAGGCGGCGAAGGGCGTGGAGTACTGGGGCCAGGTCCCGGTGCTGGTCCGCCTGGGCGACGTCGAGTTCCGCACCGCCCTGTTCCCCCGGGAGGGCCGCTACCTGGTGCCGCTCAAGGTCGCGGTACGCCGGGCGGCCGGGGTCGAGCCGGGTCAGACCGTCAGGCTCCGGCTCGACGTGGTGCGCTCGGCGTAGTCGCCAGTGCCTCGCGCCGAAGGCGCCGGACGCCGACCGGTGGCCACCAGGGCCAGCCAGACCGTGAACCACAGCTCGGCCACGACCGAGGGCACCGCGACGACCGCGAGCATCAGGTCGGCGTACGCCTCGTAGTCGCTGAGGACCAGGTGGGCGACGGTGTCGGCGGCGTACGCCGTGCCGGCGACGACGAGCAGCCAAACCAGCGGGCGGGGGGCGCCGGTGGCTCGCAGCAGCAGGAGCCCGACGAGCACCAGGTGCACGCCGAAGGCCGAGAGCCCCACGACCCACAGGAAGTCGAAGGACTGCAGGGCCAGCAGCACCGAGCTGTCGCTCGCCCCCGGGGTCTCGACCAGCTCGAGGGCCACGAACAGCGCCACCAACGAGGCGCCCAGCAGCACCGTGTAGGTCAGCCGGAACCAGGCCGCGAGCAGGGCGAGGTCGGGCTGGACCGCCCGCAGCAGGACCAGCAGCGCCCACGCGATCAGCACGTCGAGCAGGAAGACGGCCAGGAACGCCACCGCCCCGAGCCGCAGCGAGGTCTCGTGCTCGACCAGGGCGGCCGCGGTGCCAGGGGCGTCGCCGGGCTCGAGGACGCTGCCGAGGGCGAGGAAGTTGGCGAGGACCGCCAGCACGAAGAGCAGCGCGTACGAGACCGCCGCCCAGCCCGCGGCGGTGCGGGGAGGGGTCGTGGGCGCGTTCACAGGGACACCGCGACCTTGCCGCGCACGTGGCCGGCGACGAGGTGGTCGATGGCCTTGGCGGCCTCGCCGAGGGCGTAGGTGCGCTCCAGCACCGGTCGCAGCCCGCCCCGGTCGGCCAGGTCGGCCAGCTCGGCGAAGTCGGCCGCGGTCTCCTTGCTCATCAGGGCGGTGAGCCGCTGGCGGGTGAAGGGGTTCAGGGCGAGCGCAGCGAGCTGGCGGTGGGTGCCGCCGAGCCAGCGGTCACCGCCCTCGCCGCCCACGATGACGAGCGTGCCGTCCGGCTCCAGGCAGCGGCGCAGCAGCGAGAGGGGGCGCAGCCCGGCGACATCGATGATCACGTCCCACCGCCCGCCGGCTGCGTCGATCTCCTCGCGGGTGTGGTCGATGACGCGGGTCGCGCCGAGGGAGCGGACCAGGTCGGCCTTGGTGCCGCTGGCGACCCCGGTGACCTCGGCGCCGCGCGCGGCGGCGACCTGCACGGCGTACGAGCCGACGCCGCCGGAGGCGCCGATGACCAGCACCCGGTCGCCGGCCTCGACGCCGGCGCGGCGGACGGCCTGGAGGGCGGTGGCGCCGGAGACCGGCAGGATCGCTGCCTCCTCGAAGGAGAGGCTGGCGGGCTTGCGGGCCAGGCGGGTGACGGGGACGACCGCGAAGTCGGCGTACGAGCCGTCGGCGGTGCCGATCACCTCGTCGCCGATCGCGAACGTGGTCACGTCGGCGCCGACCCGGTCGACGACGCCGGCGACGTCGCGGCCGGCAACGGGGAACTCGGGGCGGCGCAGCCCGAAGGCCAGGCGCACGGCGTACGGGCGCCCGGCCATCAGGTGCCAGGTGCCGCGGTCGACCCCGGCGGCGCGCACCCGCACGAGCACCTCGTCGGGTCCTGGGGTGGGGGTCTCGATCTCGGTGAGCTGCAGGGTCTCGGTGCCGCCGTAGCGGTGCTGCGTGATGGCACGCATCGGGATCGTCCTTTCTTACGACGTAAGGTTGCGGATCCAACGCTAGACTTACGGTGTAAGTTCGGTCAACGACCAGATCGGGTACGGAGGACGGATGGGCAGGAGCGGCCTGACGCGGGCGGGCATCGTGGCGGCGGCCGTGGGGCTGGCGGACGCCGAGGGCGTCGCCGCGCTGTCGATGCGCGCGGTCGGCAAGCGGCTGGGGGTGGAGGCGATGTCGCTCTACCACCACGTCGCCAACAAGGAGGACCTGCTCGACGGCATGGTCGACGCGGTCTTCGCCGAGTTCCACGCCCCCGAGGTGGGCGGGCCCTGGCGCGAGGAGATGCGCGCGCGCCACCACTCGGCGCGTGCGGTCTGCAAGAAGCACCCGTGGGCGGTGGGGATGATGGACTCGCGCCGCAACGCCGGCTTCGAGACCCTGCGCCACCACGACGCGGTGCTCGGCTGCCTGCGCGAGGCCGGCTTCTCGCTCGCGCTGACCGGCCACGCCTTCGCGGTCCTCGACGCCCACCTCTACGGCTTCCTCGTCCAGGAGCTCAGCCTGGCCTTCGACGGCGAGGAGGACCTCGCCGAGCTCGGCCGGCAGATCCTCACCGCCCTGCCCGAGGGGCAGCTGCCGTACTTCCGCGAGTTCACCCTCGAGCACGCCCTGCGGCCCGGCTACGACTTCGGGGACGAGTTCGAGGTCGGGCTGGAGCTGGTGCTCGACGGGCTCGCGGCCCGTCTCGAGGAGTCCTAGTCTGACGAGATGTCCGACGACGCGGTGCTGCAGCGGGCGCTGGCGCACGCGCGGGAGTGGCGTGCCGGTGCCCCCGAGCACCCGGTCGGGCCGAGCGCCGGGCTCGAGGAGATGCTGGCGACCTTCGGGGGGCCGCTGCCCGAGCGGGGCGCCGACCCGGTCACGGTGGTCGACGAGCTCGCGACGGGCGCGGCTCCCGGGCTGCTGAACATCCAGTCCGGCCGGTTCTTCGGCTGGGTGATGGGCGGCACCCTGCCGGCCGCGCTCGGTGCCGACTGGCTGGTGAGCGCCTGGGACCAGAACGCCGGGCTGCGCGACGCGATGCCGGCCACCGCGGTGCTCGAGGAGGTCGCGGGCGACTGGTTGCTGGAGCTGCTCGACCTGCCGCGCGGGGCCGACGTCGGCTTCGTGACCGGCGCGACGATGGCCAACTTCACGGGTCTCGCGGCCGCGCGCTTCGCCGTGCTCGACCGGGTCGGGTGGGACGTGCACCGCGACGGACTGACCGGTGCGCCCCGGGTGCACGTGCTGGTGGGCGCCGAGCGGCACGACACCGTCGACCTGGCGCTGCGCTACCTGGGCCTGGGCGCGCCGACCGCGGTGGCGGCCGACAGCCAGGGGCGGATGGACCCTGCGGCCCTGGCGGCCGCGCTGCGCGACGTACCGGACGGCGAGCCGCTGGTCGTCTGCCTCCAGGCCGGCAACCTGCACTCCGGGGCCTTCGACGCCTTCCCCGACCTCGTCTCCGCGGCCCACGACCGCGGCGCGTGGGTGCACGTCGACGGCGCGTTCGGGCTGTGGGCGCGGGCGACGCCCCGGCTGGCCCACCTCGCGGCCGGGGTCGAGGCGGCCGACTCGTGGGCGACCGACGCGCACAAGACCCTCAACGTCACCTACGACTGCGGCATCGTCGTCGTGCGGGACCCGCTGGCGATGCGCAGCGCGATGGGCGTGCACGCGAGCTACCTCCCCGACGCCCCCGGGCCGGGCAACCCCTTCGAGAGGGTGCCCGAGCTCTCCCGCCGGGCCCGCGGCGTGCCGGTGTGGGCCGCGCTGCGCTCACTGGGTCGCGAGGGTGCCGCCGAGCAGGTCGAGCGGCTGGCGGCGTGCGCCCGGCACCTCGCCGACGGGCTGGCCGGCCTGCCGGGCGTCGAGGTGCTCAACGACGTGGTCTACACCCAGGTCTGCCTCGGCCTCGACGACGGCCGGGTCGAGGAGGTCTGCGCGACCCTCACGAGGTCGGGTGAGGTCTGGATGTCCCCGTCGCTCTGGCGGGGCCGCCCCGTCATCCGGGTGTCCGTGTCGAACGCCGCCACCACCGAGGACGACGTGCGCCGCACGGTCGAGGCCGTGCGGCGTGCCGTGAGCGGTCAGTCGGCGGAGACCTCGGAGCGGTCGCCCGACCAGAGCGTGTGGAAGACGCCGTCGCGGTCGGTGCGCCGGTAGGTGTGGGCGCCGAAGAAGTCGCGCTGGGCCTGGATCAGCGCCGCGGGCAGCCGCTCGGAGGCCAGCGCGTCGTACGACGCCAGCGCGGAGCCGAACGCGGGCACGGGGACGCCTGCGGTGACGGCGAGCGCGACGACGCGGCGCCAGGCGGCCTCGCCGTCGCGCACGGCGTCGGCGAAGTAGGGGTGGGCGAGCAGGGTGACCAGCGACGGGTCGTCGTCGTAGGCCTCGGCGATCCGGTCGAGGAACCGGGCCCGGATGATGCACCCGCCGCGCCAGATGCGGGCGACCGCGCCGAGGTCGATGTCCCAGCCGTGCTCCTCGGCCCCGGCCCTGATCAGGTCGAAGCCCTGGGCGTAGGCGACCACCTTGGAGGTGTAGAGCGCCGAGCGGACGTCGTCCTCGAACCCCTCGGGTGCCTCCGGGAGGTCGGGGCGGTCGGTGAAGGTCTGGCGGACCGCGTCGCGGTGCTCGGCGGACGACGACAGGGCCCGCGCGAAGACGGCCTCACCGATCGCGGTGGTCGGCACGCCGAGACCGGTGGCGTTCTGCACCGTCCAGACACCGGTGCCCTTGGAGCCGGCCTGGTCGAGGATCGCGTCGACCAACGGCTCGCCGGTCTCGGCGTCCGCCTGGCGCAGCACCTCGGCGGTGATCTCGATCAGGTAGGACTCGAGGTCGCCCTCGTTCCACTCGGCGTACACGTCGGCGAGCGAGGCGGGGTCGTGCCCGCCGATGCGGCGCAGCAGGTCGTAGGACTCGGCGATCAGCTGCATGTCGGCGTACTCGATGCCGTTGTGGACCATCTTCACGAAGTGGCCGGCGCCGTCGCTGCCGACGTGGGTGACGCAGGGCTCGTCCTGCGCCACGGCGGCGATCGAGCGCAGCGCGGGCGCGATGGCCTCCCAGGCCTCCTTCGACCCACCGGGCATCAGGGAGGGGCCGTTGAGCGCGCCCTCCTCGCCGCCGGAGATGCCGCAGCCCACGAAGTGGATGCCGCGCTCGCGCAGCTCCTCCTCGCGGCGGATCGTGTCGTGGAAGTCGGCGTTGCCGCCGTCGACGATGATGTCGCCCTCCTCGAAGCGCTCCGCGAGCTGCTCGATGACGGCGTCGGTGCCGGCGCCCGCCTGCACCATGATGATCGCCGTACGGGGCGTGGCCAGGGAGGCGACGAAGTCGTCGAGGGTCTCGGCGGCCACGAAGCCCGCCTCGGGGTGCTCCTCGACCAGGGCGTCGGTCTTCGCGGTGGTGCGGTTGTGGACCGCGACCGTGATGCCCTCGCGGGAGGCCAGGTTGCGGGCGAGGTTGGAGCCCATCACCGCCAGCCCGATGACACCGATGGTGGCCCGGTCGGTGCTCTGGCCGGTGGTCTGCTCGTCGTCGCTCACAGGTGCTCCTCGGTGGTCGGTGCTGGCGCTGGGTCCGACGGTATGCCGCCGTCCCAGCGCACCGGCCGCCCCGAGGGGTGGGTCAGAGGCAGCCCCGGTCGGTGGGGATCGCGGGGCACCGTGGATTTCCCTGTCCGTTCATCGCCGACGTGCACCATGTGCTGGTCGGAGGAGGGCGCGATGAGGACGCTGCGCTGCCTGTTGTCGCTGCACGACTGGGAGAAGGTCAGCTCGGAGGACGGGACCGGCCGGTTCCGCCGGTGCCGACGCTGCCAGAAGCACGACTACCCGCCCACCGGCAGTGCCGGGAACTACGGCGCCGGGACGTTCGGAGGCAGCTGAGCACAGCCGACGTCCGACCATCCGCCGCCGTGGTCCGAGACCCGGAGTGAGCGTCTACGCCGGACGGGGCCGCCGCCGGGCCGTTAGGCTGGCGCGCTCGCGGTCGCAGTGATCGCCGGACACCGACGTGTGAGCGAAGGAAGCGTATGTGCCGAGTACTCGCCTACATCGGACCGGAGACACCTCTGGAGAGCCTGCTGCTCAGGCCGGAGAACAGCCTGATCAACCAGTCCCTCGACCCGGAGCGTCACCCGGAGCTCCAGCTGGCAGGGTGGGGGTTCGGGGCCTGGAGCGAGCACCTGCTCAAGCCGGAAAAGCCCTTCATCTACCGCCGGCCGATGGCTGCCTTCTACGACGACAACGCCGACCGCATCATCCCCAGCCTCCAGGCCAGCACGATGCTCGCTCATGTCCGAGCAGCCGCCTACAACTCGAGGACCGTGCTGGCCGACGAGAACTGCCACCCCTTCTCCGTCGAGGGGACCCCATGGACTCTCGCCCAGAACGGTGACCTGCCGAACTGGGTGCTGCTCCAGCGGGAGCTGCTGGAGCACTGTGAGGACAAGTACCTGAAGCAGATGCGGGGCACTACTGACACGGAGTTTCTCTACGTGCTCCTGCTCTCCCTGATGGAGGGCGACAGCGACGAGGAGGTCCAACGTGCGATCGAGGAGATGCTCCAGCTCATCGCCCGAGCGATGAAGCAGCTCGACCTCGCGGGCCTGACCAAGTTGAAGCTGGCCCTGGTGTCGCCGAACCGGATCATCGGCGTCAATGTCGGCCTCGGACACCAGGGCGAGACCAACCCGGTCGGGGACTGGAGAGAGCTGCGCGAAGCCGGCCCGGGCACGAGCGACTTCGCTCTCTCGATGCTCTTGGAGCCGATGTACCTGCAGCTGGGTCGCAACTTCCAGCACGACGAGACGTCGTACGACTTCGAGGTGCGTTCCGAGGAGGAGGCGACGGCCGCCATCTTCGCCTCCGAGCCCCTGACGGACAGTGACGACGGCTGGTCGCACCTCGAGTTCGGCGAGATCGTTTTCCTGGAGAACCGGGGCGAGCGCGTCACCAAAACCGTCAGGACGTTGAAGGTGTAGACGCGCTGGCGCCGGAGTCGCATGCAGGCGTCTCCGCAGGTCAGGCGGCTAGGACGCCGGCCATTCGTTGGCGCTGGCGCAGCCCCAGCAGGCGGCCGACCTGCTGCTGCCGTTCGCTAAGTCGGCGTAGGCGCTCGGCGTACGCCGGTCAGGGCAGCTCGCGCCAGAACAGGTGGTGCGCCACACCGTCCTCACCGGCGACGACGTCACGGTGGTAGCGGTCGAGCAGCTCGTCGGGAGAGTCCCAGAGCGGAGTGCCGGCGCCCAGCTCGACCGGCGCCACCGCCACGTGGAGCGTGTCGATGAGTCCGGCGTCGAGGAACTGCCGAACGGTGGTGGCGCCGCCGCCGAGACGGACGTCCCCGATCCAGCAGATCACGGTCCGCATCGCCGGCCACGAACACGTCGACGAGGACCCCATCACCCCAGACGCCGAGGCGATCCTGGACGCGCTCAACATCAACCCTCAGTGACACACCCCGATGGCACGAGTCAGAAGGGAAGACACGGCCCCAAACATCTGCCCGAGTTGCTCCATGCCTATCCCTGCCACCGGCATCTGCGACAACTGCGGCTGACGGCGTCATTCGGGGATCATGGTGGTGGTGGACGTCCGCGGCGGAACTGGGCAAGTCCGATCCGGCTTCGTTCGTGCAGACGCAGAATTGGAGACCCGACCCCTTTCGATCAACCGGTGCCACCGACATGCGGCAATCGTCCTAGGATGCGCCCATGACTCAGCCCGCTTCGGCCCCAGTGATTGCGGACGACACGATCGTCGAGGACGTCGACGAAGTAGATGCGGTCGCCCCGTCTGCTGTCGCGGTTTCGTACTTCGGAACTGAGTTCGACGTCCATGGCCTCGTGCGTCGCTACAACGACGGCGCGATTATAGTGCCGTCATTTGATCCTAGCTTGGACCTCCCGGACCCGAACGCGCAGGGCTTCCAGAGGGGGCGTGTCTGGCGACGCGCTCAGATGGATCGCTTCATTGAGTCTTTGTTGCTTGGGTTCCCGGTGCCCGGCATCTTCTTGGTAGAGCAACCCGGCAAGAAGTACCTAGTACTGGATGGTCAGCAGCGGCTCACCACCTTGGCGGGTTTTTACGCCGGCAAGTTTAAGATTGAGAACGTCGATGACGAACTTAAAGGACTGACTTATAACACACTCCCGGACGACGTCCGTCGCACGCTTGACGACACCTTTATTCAAGCGATCATCATCCGCGTTCCGCAATCCGTCGCCGACTACGAGAGTGTCTACCAGATTTTTGAGCGACTCAACTCGGGTGGCACGAACTTGCAACCACATGAAATCCGGGTAGCGCTCTATGGCGGCAAGCTCGTGGAGACCGTGCGGAGTTTAAACAACAACGAGCATTGGCGTCTCCTCTACGGCAAGCGAAGTGACCGATTAAAGGATCAAGAACTGATCCTGCGCGTTGTCGCCCTGTATCTTGAGTCGTCGAATTATTATTCACCGCTCAAGACCTTTTTGAACGACTTCCTCGGCAAGCATCGTCAAGGAGACTATATCGACCTAGCCGCTGTAGAGAATCTATTCGAGCAGAGTGCTCGAATTTTGGCGGAGGCTATCGGCCGGAGAGCCTTCCGACTCCGCACACAGGTGAACGCGGCCATTCTCGACTCTGTCTTCGTGGGTGTCATGGAGCGGATCGCTGCGGGCTCGTCGTCGACTGTCCCTGCTCGAGCTTGGGCTATGGCATACGACACCCTGCTCAAACAGGAGTCCTTCCTGGATGCAGTGACGCAGGCAACAGCCAACGAGGACTCAGTTGAGACACGGCTGGCGGCTGCCAGGGCGGCCTTTGGAAAGTTATGAACGGACGCAGGACCCGATACGTCGATCGACGTGCAGAAATACGCGCGCGGCTTCGGGAGATCGACGAGGTCATGCTGCGTGCAGAGGAGCAAGATGACCTAGTCCTCAGGGGGTATTTGACTAGGCTCACAGTAATCCAGTTGAGCGGATTTATCGAGAAGAGTTTCGAGCACATGGTGAACGGCTACCTTGAAGAAAACAGCTCCCATCGAGTACTAAAGTTTGGTCAGCGGCAGGCAGCACGATTCTCCAACCTGAACCCAGCCAAACTCGAGCAACTCGTGGGGAGTTTTGACGATGAGTGGCGGGAGAGATTGACAGCGTTCCTGTCAACAGATGAGCGTCGCCAGACGCTGACGAATTTGATTGGCGCCCGACACTCTCTCGCGCATGGTGGATCGTCCACTGTTTCCGGGAGCCTCCTAAGGCAATACCACGAGATCGCCGAGCAAACCGTCGGTCTTCTAGCGGACATGTTTGTCCCCTTGGCTCAGGCGAGCCATCGATCAGCGGAGTAGGGCGAACCCCTTTGGGCCCACGCCTTTGCCTAGAGGCAGGTCACGCGACAATCGAGGAGAGTGGGTTGTCGTGAAGATGGGGCGATCGTTTACATGCGACGGCATTGCCTACGAGCTGCGGAAGACCGTGGGTGGCGGCGGCTCAGGAGACGTCTGGCTTGCCGACGCAGATGGGCAATGCTGGGCCGTGAAGATACTCAAAGTCAGGGGCGACCAGAGGCGAGCCGAGCGGTTCGACCGCGAAGCTTCGTTTCAGAGTGGCTGTGGCCACGACCATATCGCCCCCGTTGTTGGGAGAGGCGTGCACGAAGAGCGCCCCTTCTACATAATGCCTTTCTACCCGGAATCTCTTCGAGACGTGATCGATCGAGGGCAGACGGACGTCGAGACGTTGCTCGACTATGTGCAACAAATTGCCGACGCCTTGCAGTTCGCTCATGCGCGCGGAATCGCGCATCGTGACGTCAAGCCGGAGAACGTGCTCATCAATGGCGCGTCGGCGACCTTAGCAGACTTTGGAATCGCCCACTTCGCGGACTCCACGCTGACGGCAGCGAGCGAACTGATCGGAAATCGGGACTACCGAGCCCCCGAACAGCGGAGGGGTCAAGACGCCCGCAACGTGGGACAGGAGGCTGATGTCTATGCACTCGGACTGATCGTCAACGAATGCTTCACTCGCGAGATTCCCGCGGGGTCAAGTTATCGACTCATCGAGTCATCCTATCCGAGTTTGTCCTACCTCGACCCCATCGTCGCGAGCATGTTGGCGCAGGTCCCCGGAAACCGACCCGCGGTCGCCGACTTTCTGACCGAAATCCGGTTCTCGCGGGCAATGAGAATGAAGGAAATTGGCGGAATTGTTGAGCAATTTCGTCTAAACGATGACGGGGCGCACGATGGCGTTGACGACATCGACGCGGTATTTGAGCAGGCCGGTGAGGACGTTTGGTACGCGATACGACTCATCGCGACCAAGACGCCTGACGAGATCAGGCGGTACAACGGGAACTGGCATATGCGTTTGGGCTATAACGCAGACGCCCTCCTCTTGAACCTGTGCATTCAATCGCGATTATTCGAGCTGTGCCAGCGCAAGTTTTACTATGAAAGCAACGTCTACGCGCGTGACGACCTGTACACGTCGCTGGATCCAACTAGCGACCCACGCCACGGATTCTTGTATGACCAGGCACGCACTTTGGTACGGGAGCACCCACTGCCGCGGGCTCACGATCTGAGTGGGCGCATCCTGAAGACATTCGCGTCGTGCGCGGACTACCATTGCGAAGAGCTCCTGGCTGACGCTCGTCAGATCGTGTCCGAGGTGCGGGAAAACTTGCTCGGTGCTCCGATCTTGTGGATCGTCAAGTACCTCGCGATGAACGTGCCTTCGATTACGGGTGTCGGCGACGTCGCAGACCACATTCAGATTGATTGGGGCAGGTCAGATACTTTCGCTAATAATTCGGACAATCCTGAACTTTTCCTTCAACCACATTACGCGATGGATCCCGAGGCAGTCCTAAACTCGTTGACAGAGTCGTGGAACGTCTCCGTTAAAAAGACTGGCGACGAATGGTGGTCCGTCATGTTCCGCTCGCCCGGCGAGTACCAGCGATTTCGGAAGCACTGTCTTGCGCGGGCAACACCGCAATCCTTATTTGAGGCCGACGTGAAGGACATTCTGCGTGATGTGACGGTGGCAGGCGGAATCACGCGCATCACATTGAATTCGAGTTTCGACGTCTGCAACACCCTCGCCAAGGTTCTCGGTCTCCGAGACATATGACCATCCGAAGCGGCAGATCCGATGAGCGTTCCCCAGGTACACACTCGGCATTACCCCAGATTTTGTCCCGGCTGGGTGGCTGCGCGTCCTTCTGGGCGGAATGGGTCGCCAATCCCGGCAGCGGCATGGACGCCGCTGCGGCCTGTTGTGCAGGTCGGAAGCGTACGACGTGATTGTCGGTGCCTAGTGCTTGAGTGGTCTCATGCTCGGGAAGCCGGTGGTGGGGGAGATGTCGGAGGACGCTGTCCTCGACACCGCTGCCGCGCTCGCGACCACTGCGCAGCAGGCGGAGGTGCAGATGCTGGTGGTGGCCTACCGGTGGGCGGTGCTCAACGACCCGGACCACAAGCTCGACCCGACCGAGTCCGCCAAGCCGGGGCGGGAGCAGGCCAAGCAGTACGGCGGTGCGGGCACGCGGCCGGTCAGTGAGTTCGCGGCGTCGCTGCTGGGGGCGCGGATCGGTCGCAGCACCTATGCGGCCGCGGCGTTGATCGCTGACGCCCAGGACCTGCAGGACCGTCACCCGGTGTTGTGGGGGCGGGTGCTGGCCGGTGAGGTCCGTGCCTCCTATGCCCGGTTCGTGGTGACCAAGACCCGCGAGCTCGACGCCCTCGAGGCCGGCTGGGTGGATGCGGAGGTCGCGGAGTCCGCGGACGGTCGGATCACCTGGACCCGGTTCGAGGCACTCGTGGTCGGCAAGGTCGCTGCCGCGGCACCGGAGCTGGCGCGGGAGAAGGAGGAACGTGCCCGGCGGGCGACGTTCGCGAAGAAGATCGGGACACCTGAGCACGGGATGGCCTCGTTCCTGATCCGCGCCCCGATCCCGGTGATCGAGCAGCTCGACACCGCCATCAGCGCCGTCGCGGAGCGGCTGCGCGAGCAGCTCCCCGATGACCCCCATGCCGCCGAGGTCCTGCGCCAGCCGGTGGGGGAGGAGCAACCCGACCAGGCCCCCACGGCGGTGAGCGCTGATGAGCGGCGGGTGCTGGCCGTGCTGATGCTCGCCAACCCCGACACGCGCCCGACGACCTGGACCTGACCGGTCTGGCACCTAGGGCAGAGATCGTGGTCCACCTCGACGGCCGCTCCATCGCCGATGCCGGCGCACCGCTGCCGCCGATCGGGCGCGTGGAGGGCCACGGTCCGGTGACCCGCGAATGGGTCCGCGACGTCCTCGGACCCCACGCCCGGTTCACGATCCGCCCGGTGCTGGACCCGTTGGGGCAGGTGCCGGTCGATGCCTACGAGATCCCGGCCCGACATAGACGGGCCGTGCGGGTGATCTCGCCGGCCGACGTGTTCCCCTTCTCCTCCTGCACCAGCAACAGCATGCAGGTCGACCACACCGACCCCTGGGCACCCGGGGACGCCGGGGGTGCGAGCGAGGTCGGGAACTACGGGCCGATGACCACCATCCACCACCGCGTCAAGACCCACGGGCACATGCGGGTCAAGCAGCCCTACCCCGGCGTGTTCGTGTGGCTCGACCCCTACGGCGCGCTCTACCTCGTCGACCACACCGGCACCCGCCGCATCGACCACGCCGCCTGACGAGCATCCCGAGGGCGCCCCGCTACTGGCGACCGATCATCCCGGCCTGTGACACCCCGGCCCGGGTGCCGGCCTCGGCCTTGGCGACGCTGGTCAACCAGCCGGAGGTGGAGGCGTTGGACACCGAGCTCCACGAGTGGATCGCCGCGTCGTCGGCGGCGTACCAGGGCACGTAGCGGTCGCCGACGCGCACCTGGCGCACGTCGGGCGCCTCGCCGTCGTCGAGGCGCAGCGCGTCGTTGCGGCAGACCTCGACCTCGCGCTCGGAGCCGTGCGGGGGCGTCCACGCCACCGTCGTGACCGCCGGGCCGTGCTGGGGGTTGAAGAAGCAGGGGCCGCGACGCTCCGGCAGCGGTTCGCCGGCGCGCAGGGCCAGCACCGCCGCCCGCGCGTAGCGCCCCCGGTTGAGGACCTCCTCGACGGCGCCGACCTCCTCGACGGTGCTCGCCGCCTCCAGCGACGCCGCCGCGGCCGCGTAGGCGTCGAGCGCCTCCTGGTGGAAGTCACGCACCTCGTGGCCCTGCGAGCCCGCGAGGTCGACGTCGAGCTCGGCGACCTGCTCGCCGAGCACGGTCACGTCCTCCCGGGCCAACCGGCGCGCCGACCTGAACTCCTCGGCTGCCACCAGCTCCCGCTCACGACGGTCACGACGGGCGCTCCACGGTGTCCTCATGCCTCCTCTTTACCCTGTCGGACCCGGTCCATGCCCGCCGACAGGCCAGCAGACCAGGGTCCGCCACTGCTGCGGGTTGGGCTCGGCCTCGGGATCGCTGAGGTAGGACTCCCACGGTGGGCCCGACGAGCTCCACCCCCGCCGCCGCGGCGGCGCCCGGCACGCCGGTGAAGGCCCGGCCGAAGAAGGCCGGCATCTCCTCGGGCGTGATGGCCCCGCGCACGGCGAGCGCGGGCTGGGGCTCCAGGGTGACGATCTCGATCGACTACGTGGCCATGGCCCAGCCTGCGCCCCGCCCCGTGCCCAGGACAACCTTTGCCGGGTCTCGCGCGTCGTACGCTGCGCCCACCCACGTTCTCGGAAGGCCCCCCCATGTCTCGTCGCGCCGCCCTGCTCGCGCTCCCGCTCGCCACCCTCCTGGTGGCCGCGCCCGCCTCCGCCGAACCCCGGGAGCGCGAGGACCGCGCCGCCGACGTGGTGCTCGAGGGCCGCGGCTTCGGCCACGGCAAGGGGCTGTCGCAGTACGGCGCCAGGGCGGCCGCCACCCAGGGGCACACCTACGGCGAGATCCTCGACTTCTACTACCCCGGCACCCAGCGCGGCAGCGTCGGTGGCGACGTCGAGGTGCTGATCAGTGCCGACACCACCTCCGACGTCAAGGTGCGCCCCGCCAAGGCGCTCAAGGTGCGCAGCCTGGGGGAGGGCCGCACCTGGAAGCTCAAGCGCCTCGAGCCCACGGCCACGACCTGGCGCATCACGTCCGCGACCCGTGGCCGCAGCAAGGTCCAGGCCAAGGTCGACGGCGGCTGGCGCAGCGTCCTCAAGCCCGAGGGCGACGCCGAGCTGTTCGCCAAGGAGCCGATCACCCTGCTCCTGCCCGGCGGCAGCGCCACCTACCGCGGCGTGCTCCGCTCGGCCTCGACGGGGGAAGGCCGCCAGCGCGACACCGTCAACGTCGTCGGCTTCGAGGACTACCTGCGCGGCGTCGTCCCCGGTGAGGTCCCTGCGCTGTGGCCTGCCGCCGCGGTGCGCGCCCAGGCGGTCGCCGCCCGCACCTATGCGGCGTACGAGCGCGACCACGCCCCGGTCGGGCGCCACTACCAGCTCTGCGACACCTCCGCCTGCCAGGTCTACCGCGGAGTCGACGCCGAGCACCCTGGCTCCGACGACGCCGTCGCCGCCACCGCGGGCGAGGTCGTCACCCACGACGGCGCCCCCGCCTTCACCCAGTTCTCCGCCAGCAACGGCGGCTGGACCCGGGCAGGCTCCTTCGAGTACCTGCAGGCCGTCGAGGACCCGTGGGACACGGCTCCCGAGGCTCGGAACCCCTATGCGCAGTGGACCAGGACGCTCACGGCCACCGGCCTCGAGAAGGCGTGGCCCGGCTCCGGCAGCTTCGTCTCCCTCGAGGTCGTCGCGCGCGACGGCAACGGCGCCTGGGGCGGGCGGGTGGTGCGCGTCGAGGTGCGCTTCACCGGCGCCACCCGCAGCCTGACCGGCGACCAGCTCCGCAGCTGGTTCGGGCTGCGCTCCGACTGGTTCCGTCTCCAGCCGTAGCCCTGGTGCCCTCGCGGACGCAAGGAAAGCCCAAGGTCGCTCGGCTTTGCTTCGAGTGCTGAGAACCCCTCGATCCCAAGGAGGCGACCCATGCGTCGCTCCAGCACCTCCCTCCTCCTCGCGTCGTTGCTCACGGCTGTCGCTGGGGCGGGGGCCACCGCCCAGGCCCACGACCGCACCGAGCACGACGACGACGGCCACGGCCGCGCCGACCGCTTCGAGGCCGAGCTCGAACCCGTGAACGCCGACGGCGACGGCAGGGTCAGGCTCCGCAAGCGCGACGGGAAGCTGGTGGTCAAGCTCAAGGCCAAGGGGCTCGACGACGGCATCCACATCGCCCACATCCACGGCATGGCCCAGGCCCAGAGCGAGTGCCCGGGCAGCTCGTTCGACACCGACGGCAACGGCGTCGTCGACCTGCTCGAGGGACTCCCCGCCTACGGCCCCGTCCAGGTCACGCTGAGCGACGGCCTGAGCGACGTCGGCACCCGCCTCAAGTACAGGCGCAGCTACACCCAGCGCGACAACGGGGACTCGCTGGAGTCGCTGGGCGACCTGAGCCAGTACGCGATCGTGGTCCACGGGGTCGACCTCGACCACGACCACATGGCGACCAACACCGACGCAGCCGGCGACGGCCAGCCCAACCCTGCCGACAACGAGATCTCGATGCCCGCCCTGTGCGGTGTCATCGAGGTGGACTGACTCGGAGCCCCCTCGGCCGGGTGTCGTCGGTCAGACGACGCCGAGAGCGACCCGGCCGTCCTCGACGTGCCAGCGCTGGTCGAGGCGCACGTTGGCCAGCAGCCGGCGGTCGTGCGAGACCAGCAGCAGCGCGCCGTCGTACGCCGCCAGCGCCTCCTCGAGCTGCTCGATCGCGGGCAGGTCGAGGTGGTTGGTGGGCTCGTCGAGCACCAGCAGGTTGACCCCGCGGGCCTGCAGCAGCGCCATCGCCGCCCGGGTGCGCTCGCCCGGCGAGAGCCGGCCCACCTCGACGCCGACCTGGTCGGCCTTGAGCCCGAACTTCGCCAGCAGGGTGCGCACCTCGGCCTGGGTCATCTCCGGCACCACCCGCTCGAAGGCCGTCCCCAGCGCCACGCCGTGGTCAAGGCCGGTGCGCGCCTGGTCGATCACGCCGACGGCTACCGAGGCGCCCAGCGACGCCGAGCCGCTGTCGGGCTGGGACCAGCCCAGCAGCAGGCCCAGCAGCGTGGTCTTGCCGGCGCCGTTGGGGCCGGTGACACCGATCCGCTGGCCGGCGTCGACCTGCAGCGACACCGGGCCGAGCGTGAAGTCGCCCAGGCGACGGGTCGCCTCGTTGAGGGTGGCGACCACCGAGCTCGAGCGCGGCGCGGCGGCGATGTCGAACTGCAGCTGCCACTCCTTGCGCGGCTCCTCGACCTCCTCGAGCCGGGCGATCCGCGACTCCATCTGCCGCACCTTCTGCGCCTGCTTCTCCGAGGACTCCGTCGACGCCTTGCGCCGGATCTTGTCGTTGTCGGGGGCCTTCTTCATCGCGTTGCGCACCCCCTGCGAGCTCCACTCGCGCTGGGTGCGGGCCCGCGCGACCAGGTCGGCGCGGGTGCCGGCGTACTGCTCGTAGGCCTCGCGCGCGTGGCGCCGCTTGACCGCCCGCTCCTCCAGGAACGCCTCGTAGCCGCCGTCGTAGACGCTGACCTGGCCCTGCGCCAGGTCGAGCTCGACGATGCGGGTCACGCACCGGGCGAGGAACTCGCGGTCGTGGGAGACCAGCACCACGCCGCCGCGCAGGCCGTGCACGAACGCCTCCAGGCGGGCCAGCCCGTCGAGGTCGAGGTCGTTGGTCGGCTCGTCGAGCAGCACCACGTCGAAGCGGCTCAGCAGCAGCGCCGCCAGCGCGGCCCGCGCTGCCTGGCCGCCCGAGAGCGCGGTCATCGGGGTGGCCGGGTCGACGTCGAGGCCCAGGTCGGCCAGCACCGGGCCGAGCCGGTCCTCCAGGTCGGGCGCCCCGCTGCCCAGCCACCGGTCGAACGCCGCGGCGTAGGCGTCGTCGGCGCCTGGCTCGCCGGAGCCCAGCGCGTCGGCGGTGCGCTCCATCTCGGCGGTCGCCTCCGCCGCGCCCGTACGCCGCGCGACGTACTGCCCGACGCTCTCGCCGGGCATCCGCTCGTGCTCCTGCGGCAACCAGCCCACGAACGCGTCGCTCGGCGCGCACGCGACGCTGCCGCCGAACGGCGCCGTGGCGCCGGCCAGCAGCCGCAGCAGGGTGGACTTGCCGGCCCCGTTGGCGCCGACCACGCCGACCACGTCCCCGGGGGCGACGGTGAGGTCGAGCCCCTCGAAGAGGACCCGGTGGCCGTGCCCGCCGGACAGGTCCTTCGCCACCAGGGTGGCGCTCACCGCTGGAGCCCGTCGAGCATCCGGCGCATGCGCGCGATCTCGGCCGACTGCCCGGCGTTGACGTCGTCGGCGAGCTCGAGGACCCGCCGGTCCTGACCCGCGGTCAGCACGTCGACGGCCATCTCCACCGCGCCCTCGTGGTGGCTGATCATCCCCTCGAGGAAGAGCCGGTCGAACTCGACGCCCTCAGCCGCAGCCAGGGCCGCCATCTGCTCGGCGTCGAGCATCCCGGCCATGCCGGCGTGCCCGTGGGAGGCGTGGTCCCAGTCGCTGGGGTCGTCGCCGGGCCCCGGGACCTCGACGCCCTGCTCGCCCAGCCACCCGGCCATCAGCAGGATCTCGGGGCCCTGCGCCGCCTCGATCCGCGCGGCCAGGCCGGCGACCTCGGGGGAGTCGGCGCGCGACTCGGCCAGCTCGGCCATCTGGAGCGCCTGCTGGTGGTGCGGCACCATCATCTGCACGAAGGCCAGGTCGTCGTGGTTCCAGCCCGGGGCGCCGACCACCGCGTCGGCGTCGAGGGTCACCGCCGGTTCGCCGGGCGACCCCGGCTGGACCTGCGCGACCCCCGGGTCGGCCGGGGAGGTCGGGTCGGCCGAGCCGCTCGGACCCGGCTCGGCGGCCTCGCCGCTGCAGGCGGTGAGCCCCGCCATGCAGACGACGACCACGACGGCCAGGGCGTGCCGCGCGATCGCGGGGGAGGGGAGCGTACGCATCAGGAGGCAATCAGAACACGGCCGCGCCGTAACTTCTGAGGCCCCGCGGGGTTGCAGCAGCATGAGCCGACCCTCCCTCCGGGCCAGAGCCACCCACGCCGTCCTCGGCGTCGTCCTCGTGGGCGGTGTCGGCCTCGCGGTCGTCAACGGCTCCGCGCAGGCCGACCCGGGCGCGCGCGCCTGCACCGACGAGGAGCGTGCCGCGCTCGTCGCCGCGGGCGACAACTTCGCCCTCGCCTGCGACCTGCCCGGCTCCCTGCTGGCGGGCCTCGAGGCCGGCGCCGCGGCGCCGGGGCTCAGCGAGGACGACATCGACAAGTCCGACAACGTCGACCTCGTCGCCCACCTCCCGCTCGTCGGCGCGTTCGCCGAGGAGGGCGCCTACGGCACCGACATGGCCTTCCAGGGCCGCTACGCCTACGTCGGCAACTACAACGGCTTCGGTGTCTACGACATCAAGAAGCCGACCCGGCCCAAGCGTGTCGCCCAGGTCGTGTGCCCGGGCGGGCAGGGTGACGTCTCGGTGCACGGCGACGTGCTCGTGCTCAGCGTCGACTCCAGCCGCAGCGACGACTCCTGCTCCAGCACCGCCCAGTCGGCCAGCGAGAAGTCCTCGTGGGAGGGCCTGCGGGTCTTCGACATCTCCCGGCCCGCCAAGCCGCGCTACGTCGCCTCGGTCGAGACCGCCTGCGGCTCGCACACCCACACCCTGGCGCCCAACCGCAGCGGCAAGCAGCTCTTCGTCTACGTCTCCTCCTACTCGCCCAGCTCCGACTTCCCCGACTGCCAGCCGCCCCACGACATCGTCTCGGTGGTCAAGGTGCCGGTGCGCAAGCCGGCCCGGGCCCGCCTGGTCGCGACCCCCGTGCTCTTCCCCGACGGGGGCAACCCGGGCGGTCCCGTCCCGCTGCTGACCTCCAGCTCGACCAGCGGCTGCCACGACATCACCGCCTACCCGGCCAAGGACCTGGCCGCCGGCGCCTGCATGGGCGACGGCATCCTGATGGACATCTCGAAGCGGGCCCGGCCGAAGGTCGTCGACCGGGTGACGGACGACGTCAACTTCGCCTTCTGGCACTCCGCGACCTTCAACAACGCCGGCACCAAGGTGCTCTTCACCGACGAGCTCGGCGGCGGCTCGCTGCCGACCTGCAACCCGGTCTTCGGCAGCACCCGCGGCGCCGACGGCATCTACGACATCGAGGGCGGCTCGCTGGCCTTCAAGAGCTACTACAAGATCCCGCGCCCGCAGACGCTCACCGAGAACTGCGTGGCCCACAACGGCTCGCTGATCCCGGTCAAGGGCAAGGACATCATGGTGCAGGCCTGGTACCAGGGCGGGTTCTCGGTCTTCGACTTCACCGACTCCGCGAACCCCGAGGAGATCGCCTGGTTCGACCGCGGCCCGATCTCGGCGACCAGCCTCGAGACCGGCGGCGCCTGGTCGGTCTACTGGTACAACGGCCACATCTACTCCAGCGACATCACCCGCGGCCTCGAGGTCTTCTCGATCGACGACCCGCGCGTGAACGGCGCCAAGAAGGTGCGCACCACGACCTTCAACGCCCAGTCGCAGCCGGCGTACCGGGGCTGAGGAACTACAGGTCTGTAGTTCGCGCCGACGCGTTGCGGGGGTCTGTGACGCGTGGTGCGATAGGGGCTGGTGTGGTCGCAGGCGCTCTGCTGCGACCCCACCGGCCCCCCGCCCCCGCTCGTCTGGAGCCCTCCCTGTGCGTCCTCCACCGCGCCTGCTGCTGCCGGCGCTGATCGCCACGGTGGCGGCCTCTGCGCTGTCGGCGCCCTCGCCCGCCCTGGCCGCCGGCGACTCCTGGAAGGTGCCGGGCAAGGCGAGCATCACGGTGCGCGGGCACGGCTACGGCCACGGGCACGGGATGTCGCAGCACGGCGCGGAGGGCGCCGCGCGCCAGGGCCTCAGCGCCGCGCAGATCCTCGACTTCTACTACCCCGGCACCACCATGGGGAAGCGCGGCGGCCGGGTGAGCGTCCTGATCTCCGCCGACACCACCGACGACCTCGTCGTGCGCAGCCGCAGCGGGCTGCGGGTGCGCGACCTGGCCACCGGCGCCACCACCCGGCTGCCCACGAAGGTGGGCGGTCGCACCCCCGCGCTGTGGCGGGTGCGCCAGAACCGCCGCGACCGCACGCGCGTCTCCTGGCGCACCGCGGCCGGCGGGGCGGGGTCGTGGACCAAGTGGCGCGACCTCAAGGGCAACGGCGAGCTCAGCGCCGGCAACGCGCCGGTGACGCTGGTGACCCCCGCCGGCGACCGCGCCTACCGCGGCCGCCTGCGCGCCCTGCCGCCCAGCCCGGGGGCCAGGGCCCGCGACACCGTCAACAAGGTGCGCCTCGACGACTACCTGCGCGGCGTCGTGCCCCTGGAGATCCCCGCGTCGTGGAGCAAGGCGGCGGTGCGCGCCCAGGCCGTGGCCGCCCGCAGCTACGCCGTCTTCGAGCGCCGCACCCCCCGGGCCTCGCACTACCAGCTCTGCGACACCACCTCCTGCCAGGTCTACGGCGGCGTGCGCGCCGAGCACCCCGGCTCCGACGCGGCCGTGCGCGCGACCGCCAAGCAGGTCCGCCTCGCCGACGGCCAGCCCGCCTTCACCCAGTTCTCCTCCAGCAGCGGCGGGTGGACCGCCGCCGGCTCGCGGCCCTACCTCGCGGCGCGCGCCGACAAGTACGACGACTGGGCGGGCAACCCCCACCACGACTGGTCGGTGACGCTGACCGACCAGCGGGTCGAGAGCGCCTTCCCCGCCGTGGGCGACCTGCGCTCGATCACGGTGCTCTCGCGCGACGGCAACGGCCAGTGGGGCGGGCGGGTGCGCTCGGTGCGCCTCGCGGGCACCGGCGGGAAGGTCACCGTGAGCGGTGACGCCCTGCGCTTCGGGCTGGGCCTGAAGTCGCCGTGGGTGACGTTCCGGGTGCGCTCGCGCTGACGCCCCCGGTGCGGAGCACCGCGCGCACCACCAGCCCGGCGACCAGTGCCCAGAACGCCGCGCCCACGCCGAGCACCGTCACCCCGCTGGCGGCGACCACGAGGCAGGTCACCGCCGCGACCCGCTCGTGGGCGTCGGCCAGCGCGTCGGACAGCGAGGCGGCCAGGGTGCCCAGCAGCGCCAGCCCGGCCGCCGACTGCACGACCCCGTCGGGGGCGGCGGTGACCAGCGCCGTCAGCCCCGCCGCGCCGGCGGCCAGCACCAGGTAGGTGACCGCGGCCGACACCGCGCCGCGCCACCGCTCGTCGCGGTCGGGCCCGCCCTCGGGCCCGGCCACCATCGCGGCGGTGATCGCGGCGAGGTTGACCGCGTGGCCGCCGAGGGGCGCGACCAGCGCGGTGCCCAGACCGGTGACCGTCATCGTCTCGCGCCAGGGCACCGGGTAGCCGTTGCCGGCCATCACCGCCACCCCGGGCACGTTCTGCGAGGCCATCGTGACGACGTACAGCGGGAGCGCGATGCCGACCAGGGCCGGCAGGCTCCACGAGGGCGTGGTCCACGCCAGCGTGGGCACCGCGGCGCCCACCGGCACCTCGCCGGCGGTCTCGACCAGCACCACCACGAGGGCCACCACCAGGGAGGCCGGCACCGCCCACCGCGGGAAGAGGCGCTGCCCGAGCAGCCAGGCCAGCACGACCGGCCCGACCAGCAGCGGCGTGGCGGCCACGCCCAGCACCGGCTCGAGGCAGATCGGCAGCAGCACCCCGGCCAGCATCGCCCGGGCCAGGCTCACCGGGATGCGCGCGACCAGGTCGCCCAGCGCGGGCAGCAGCCCGGTCAGCGCGATCAGCGCCGCGGTGGCCACGAAGGCCCCGACCGCCGCCGACCAGCCGCCGGCCACGGCGCCGGTGGAGACCAGCAGCGCGGCGCCGGGGGTCGACCAGGCCAGCGACAGCGGCGTGCGGTGCCGCACCGCCAGCCACGCCATGCCCAGGCCCTGGGCGACGCACAGCGCCAGCAGCCCCGACGCCGCCTGCGCCGGGGTCGCGCCCACCGCGACCAGCCCGGCCAGCACCACGACGAAGGAGCTGCTGAAGCCGACCACGGCCGCGACGACCCCGGCCACGACCGGCGAGTGGTCCTGGTGCATGCGCCCTCCAGCGGTATCGTTCTGTTTGTGGAACGATCCTACGACGCCGGTGCCTCGGCCGGCGCCCGCATCCGGATGCTGCGCACCGAGCGCGGTCTCTCACTCAGCGCGCTGGCGGCCGCCGCCGAGATCGGCAAGGGCACGCTCTCCGAGCTCGAGGCCGGTCGCCGCAACCCCACGCTCGAGACCCTGTACGCCGTCGCCGGCCCGCTCGGCGTGCCGCTCGCCGCCCTGCTCGAGGACCACGACGGGGCCGGCGCCGCCGACGAGGCGCTCAGCGCCCGCCGGCTGCACCTGGTGCGGGAGGCCGGGCACACGACGGAGGTCTACCTGGTGCAGGTCGCCCCCGGGCGCACCCGGCGCTCGCCCGCGCACGCCACCGGCGCCCACGAGCAGCTCGTCGTGCTGACCGGCCGCTGCCGCCTCGACGTCGGGGGGACCGTCGTCGAGCTGGGGCCGGGCGAGCACCACGCGTGGGCGGCCGACGTGGCGCACGCCTACACCGGCGGCCCCGAGGGGTTCAGCGGCGTCGACGTGATCCGCACGCCCGGCTGAGGATCAGTCGAGCACGACCACCAGGTCGCCGCCCTCGACGGCCTGGGTGCCGGGCAGCGCGACCCGCTCGACGGTGCCGGCCACGGGGGCGGTGATGGCCGCCTCCATCTTCATCGCCTCGATCGTCGCGAGCGTCTCGCCGGCGGCCACCTGCTGGCCCTTCTCGACCACGACGGTCACCACGCCCTGGAAGGGGGCGGCCACCTGGCCGGGCTCGGAGGGGTCGGCCTTCTCGGCGGCGGCCACCTCGGAGGCCACGGAGGTGTCACGCACGCTGACCGGGCGCATCTGGCCGTTGAGCAGCGCCATCACCGTGCGGTAGCCGCGCTCGTCGGGCTCGCTGATCGACTGCACGCCCATCAGCAGCGTCTTGCCCTCGTCGATGGCGACCTCGTGCTCCTCGCCCTGGCGCAGCCCGTAGAGGTAGTCGCGGGTCGAGAGCACCGACACGTCGCCGTAGGTCTCGCACGCCTCGAGGTAGCTCTTCGTCGGGCCGGGGAAGAGCAGCTCGTTGAGCGCGCGGCGGCGCTGGGCGGAGGAGCCCGCGAGGCGCTCGGCGTCCTCGGGGGCCAGCTCCTCGGCCGCGGGGGTCCACGAGCGGCCCTCGAGCGCGCGGGTGCGGAACGGCTCGGGCCAGCCGCCCGGCGGGTCCCCGAGCTCGCCGTTGAGGAAGCCGATCACCGAGTCGGGGATGTCGTAGGAGCCGGGGTCGGCCGCGAACTCGGCGGGGTCGGCGCCCAGGCCGACCAGCGACAGCGCGAGGTCGCCGATGACCTTGGAGCTCGGGGTCACCTTGGGCAGGTTGCCGAGGATGTCGTTGGCGGCGGCGTACATGTCCTCGACCTGCTCGAACTTCTCGCCCAGGCCCAGCGCGATGGCCTGCTGGCGCAGGTTGGAGAGCTGCCCGCCGGGGATCTCGTGGCGGTAGACCCGCCCGGTCGGCGCGCTGAGGCCCGACTCGAACGGGGCGTAGACGCGACGGGTGGCCTCCCAGTAGGGCTCCAGCGCGTTGACCGCGGCCAGCGAGAGGCCGGTGGGGCGCTCGGAGTGGTCGGTGGCCGCCACCAGCGCCGACAGCGAGGGCTGCGAGGTGGTGCCGGCCATCGAGGCGGTCGCGGCGTCGACGGCGTCGACCCCGGCCTCGATCGCTGCGGTGAGCGTGGCGAGCTGGCCGCCGGTGGTGTCGTGGGTGTGCAGGTGCACCGGCAGGTCGAAGCGCTCGCGCAGGGCGGTGACCAGGGTGCGGGCGGCGGGGGCGCGCAGCAGGCCCGCCATGTCCTTGATCGCCAGCACGTGGGCGCCGGCGTCGACGATCCGCTCGGCCAGGCGCAGGTAGTAGTCGAGGGTGTAGAGCTGCTCGCCGGGGTCGGAGAGGTCGCCGGTGTAGCAGAGCGCCACCTCGGCGACGGCGGTGCCGGTCGCGCGCACCGCGTCGATCGCCGGGCGCATCTGCTCGACGTCGTTGAGGGCGTCGAAGATGCGGAACACGTCGAGCCCGGTGGCGGCCGCCTCGGCGACGAACGCGTCGGTGACCGAGGTCGGGTAGGGGGTGTAGCCGACGGTGTTGCGCCCGCGCAGCAGCATCTGCAGGCACACGTTGGGCACCGCCTGGCGCAGCTGGGCCAGGCGCTCCCAGGGGTCCTCGGAGAGGAAGCGCAGCGCGACGTCGTACGTCGCCCCGCCCCAGCACTCCAGCGACCACAGCTCGGGGGTGGTGCGGGCGACGTGGGGGGCGACGGTGAGCAGGTCGCGGGTGCGCACGCGGGTGGCCAGCAGCGACTGGTGGGCGTCGCGGAAGGTGGTGTCGGTGACGGCGACGTCGCGCTGCTCGCGCAGCGCCCGCGCGAAGCCCTCGGGGCCCAGGCGCAGCAGCGCCTGGCGGCTGCCGTCGGGTGCCGGCACCGCGAGGTCGGTCGGGGGCAGCTTGGTGGCGGGGTCCAGGCTGACCGGCGCGGGGCCGTTCGGCTGGTTGACCGTCACCTCGGCCAGGTAGGTCAGCAGCTTGGTGCCGCGGTCGCCCGAGCCGCGCGCCGAGAGCAGCTCGGGGTGGGTCTCGATGAAGGAGGTGGTCACGCGCCCGGCGGCGAAGTCGGGGTCGTCGAGCACGGCCTGGAGGAACGGGATGTTGGTGGCCACGCCGCGGATGCGGAACTCCGCGACCGCCCGGCGGGCCTTCTCGACGGCCTTGTCGAAGGTGCGGCCGCGGCAGGTGAGCTTGGCCAGCATCGAGTCGAAGTGGGCCGAGACCTCGGCGCCGGTGTAGACGGTGCCGCCGTCGAGGCGCACCCCGCCGCCGCCGGGGGAGCGGTAGGTGGTGATCTGCCCGGTGTCGGGGCGGAAACCGTTGGCGGGGTCCTCGGTGGTGATGCGGCACTGCAGGGCGGCGCCGCGCAGCACCAGGGTGTCCTGGGAGAGCCCGAGGTCGGCCAGGGTCTCGCCGGAGGCGATGCGCAGCTGGGCCTGCACGAGGTCGACGTCGGTGACCTCCTCGGTCACGGTGTGCTCGACCTGGATGCGCGGGTTCATCTCGATGAAGACGTAGTTGCCGTCGGGGTCGAGGAGGAACTCCACGGTGCCGGCGTTGCGGTAGCCGATCTCGCGGGCGAAGCGCACCGCGTCGGCGCACATCCGCTCCCGCAGCTCGGGTGGGAGGTTGGGGGCCGGGGCGATCTCGACGACCTTCTGGTGGCGACGCTGCACCGAGCAGTCGCGCTCGAAGAGGTGCATCACCTCGCCGGAGCCGTCGGCGAGGATCTGCACCTCGATGTGGCGGGGCTCGACGACGGCCTGCTCGATGAAGACGGTGGGGTCGCCGAAGGCGCCCTCGCCCTCGCGCATGCAGGTCTCGACCGCCTCGCGCAGCAGCGCCGGGTCGTCGACGCGGCGCATGCCACGCCCGCCGCCGCCGGCGACCGCCTTGACGAACAGCGGGTAGGGCAGCTCCTCGGCGGCGGCCACGAGGGCGTCGACGTCGGTGGACGGCTCGACCGAGGCCAGGGTCGGTACACCGGCGGCCTTGGCCGCGGCGATCGCGCGCGCCTTGTTGCCGGTCAGCTCGAGGACCTCGCTGGTCGGGCCCACGAAGGTGATGCCCGCGGCGGCGCAGGCCTCGGCGAGGCCGGGGTTCTCGGAGAGGAAGCCGTAGCCGGGGTAGACCGCGTCGGCCCCGGCCCGCACCGCGACGTCGACGATCGCCTGGGGGTCGAGGTAGGCGCGCACCGGGTGGCCGCGCTCGCCGATCTCGTAGGCCTCGTCGGCCTTCAGCCGGTGCTCGGACCAGCGGTCCTCGTGGGGGAAGACCGCGACGGTGCGCGCCCCGAGCTCGTAGGCCGCGCGGAACGCGCGGACGGCGATCTCACCACGGTTGGCCACCAGCACCTTGGTAAACATGCACCGCAACCTACCCAGGTCCGGCGTGCCGTGGTGGGGTCGTCTCAGCCCAGGAACTGCGCCAGCAGGTCGGGGGTGGCTCCGGCCGCGACCCGCAGCGCCTCGTCCTCGGGCACGTCGGGCACCACGACCCGCTGCCGGCCGCCGGCGGTGGTGGCCACGAGCGTGGTCAGCCCGGCCCGGCGCTGGAACCACGAGTCCTCGAGGGTCCAGCCGATCACGTGCTCGACCCCGAGCACGTCGCGGCGACAGGTCAGGCTGCCGCTGCGGGCGACCAGGCGACCCCCGACCAGGGCGTGGCCCAGGGTGCGCGAGCGGTCCAGCGCGAGCGCCGCACCGGCGACGGGCGCCAGCACCGCGACCGCCAGCAGCCAGGCGCCCAGGTCGGTGCGCGCGAGCAGCACCACCGCCGCCAGCGACACCAGCAGCGCCGGGGCGAGCGCCCGCACCCAGCGGCGGCGCACCGCGGCCGGGCCGTGCCCGACCAGGGCGCCGGTGACCGGTGCCGGGTCGCCGAGCACCTGCCCGGCCACCCCCTCGACGACCCTGCGCGGGGCCGGCGGCACCAGCTCCATCTGGGTCTGCCCGTCACCGTCGAGGCCGGTCACGATGCTGGAGAGCCGGGCGGCGCCGGCCAGTCGCAGGTTGACCGGCTGGGCCAGGGAGACCCCGGCCAGACGGGCGTCGTCGACGCTGGTCTCGCGGGTCGTGGTCAGGCCACGGCGCAGGTGCCAGGTGCCGTGCTCGTGGGTGAGGGTCAGCCCCCAGTTGGTGAGCAGGTAGCCGCCGACGGCCAGCGCCGAGACCAGCACCGCCAGGCCCACCAGCAGGAGGCCGGCCAGGGCGAGGCCGGCCACCGCCAGGTCGCTGACGTCCAGGCGCAGGGGCAGCTGGCTCAGGCCCGCCAGCAGGGCGCCGGCGATGGCCAGGCCGGTGCTGGTCAGCGGCGCGTAGCGGGCCCAGGTGGGGTCGAGACGCAGCACCGGGACCGCGTGGCTCGGCGGGGACCCCGCGTCGGTCTCGTGCGGCTCGTCCTCCGGGGCCGGCGTCGCCGAGCTCTCGCGCAGCAGCTGCGCGCGCAGCTCACGGGCGGGCCCGGCCCGCAGCCCGTCGAGGTCCAGGTCGGCCTCGCTGGCGCCGGTGCCGATGCGCACCGTGGCCAGGTCGAGCACCTGCTGGATGAGCGAGGCGGAGGTGTCGACGGTGCGCACCCGGTCGATCCGGGCGGCGAGCAGGTGGCGCTGCAGGAGCCCGCGGCGCAGCTCCACGCGGCCCTCGTGGACCCGGTAGGAGGTGGTCAGCCAGCGCAGCACGCCCAGCACCACCGGCACCAGGACGCCCAGGAGCTCCCAGCGCAGCCCGAGGCCGCCGCTCGAGGCGGAGCCGAAGGCGACCACGCCGATGAGGACCGGCAGGAAGCGCAGCAGCTCGCGCACCGGGTGGACCAGCAGCATCCGCCGGTCCAGGCGCTGCCAGTCCTCGCTCACCCGTCCTCGCTCACGTCGCGTCCCCGGCGACCGCGTCGGCCTTCACGGTCAGCTCGGCGACCAGCTCCTCGGCGGTGCGGCGGTCGAGGCCGGCCACCGACAGGGCGCCGGCGGCCGAGGCCGTCGTGACGGTGACGTTCGCGAGCCCGAAGAGGCGCTCGACCGGGCCCTGGTTCCAGTCGACGGTCTGGATGCGCGACATGGGAGCGATCCGTCGCTCCCGCGACCACCACCCGGTCTGGGTGTAGACCGCCGTGTCGGTCACCTCCCAGCGGTGCACCCGGTAGCGCCACGCGGGCACCACGGCGACGTACGCGACGTCGAGCAGCACCAGCGGCGCCAGCATCCACCAGCGCAGGTCGAAGAGACCGAGCACCGGGCCGAGCACCAGCACGAGGACCACCAGCGCGGCGCTCTCGAGCGCCGCGCTGGTGAGCCACATCGTGCGCGCCCGGGGGTGCACCTGGTGCCGGGGCGGGCGCAGGCCGGTCGTGGCGATCAGTCCTTCAGCTCGCAGATGACCTCGCCGTTGGTGACGGTCGCGCCGACCTCGGCCTTGAGGCCGGTGACGGTGCCGGCCTTGTGCGCCTTGAGGGGCTGCTCCATCTTCATCGCCTCGATGACCACGACGGTCTCGCCCTCGGCGACCTCCTGGCCCTCCTCGACGACGACCTTGACGACGGTGCCCTGCATGGGGCTGGTCACGGCGTCGCCGCTGGCGGCCGCACCGGCCTTCTTGCCCTGGGCGCGCTTGGGCTTCTTGGCCGTGGCGGCGCCACCGCCGCCGCCGATCCCGCCCAGCCCGGCGGGCACGACGACCTCGAGCCGCTTGCCGCCGACCTCGACGACCACGGTCTGGCGCTCGCCGGCCTCCTCGGCCTCGGCCGAGTCACCCGAGTAGGGCTCGATCTGGTTGTCGAACTCGGTCTCGATCCACTGCGTGTAGACCTCGAAGGAGCCCTCGCCGCTCGGGTTCGAGGCGCCGACGTACGCCGGGTCGTTCAGCACCGCGCGGTGGAAGGGGATGACCGTCGGCATGCCGTCGACCACGAACTCCTCCAGCGCCCGGCGCGAGCGCTCGATGGCCTGGGTGCGGTCGCGGCCGGTGACGATGAGCTTGGCGATGAGGGAGTCGAAGGAGCCGGGGACGGTCTGGCCGTTCTCGTAGCCGCCGTCGACGCGCACGCCGGGACCCTGGGGCGGGGTCCAGGCCGACAGGGTGCCGGGGGCCGGCATGAAGTTGCGGCCGCCGTCCTCGGCGTTGATGCGGAACTCGATCGAGTGCCCGCGGATCTCGGGGTCGTCGTAGCCGAGCTCCTCGCCGGCGGCGATGCGGAACATCTCGCGCACCAGGTCGATGCCGGTGACCTCCTCGGAGACGCAGTGCTCGACCTGGAGGCGGGTGTTGACCTCGAGGAAGGAGATGGTGCCGTCCTGGGCGACCAGGAACTCGCAGGTGCCGGCGCCGTAGTAGCCGGCCTCGCGCAGGATCCGCTTGGAGGAGTCGTAGAGCTCGGCGAGCTGCTCCTCGGAGAGGAACGGCGCGGGGGCCTCCTCGACGAGCTTCTGGTTGCGGCGCTGCAGCGAGCAGTCGCGGGTGGAGACGACCACGACGTTGCCGTGCTTGTCGGCCAGGCACTGGGTCTCGACGTGGCGCGGCTTGTCGAGGAACTTCTCGACCAGGCACTCGCCGCGGCCGAAGGCGCTGACGGCCTCGCGGACCGCGGACTCGAAGGCGTCGGGGATCTCCTCGAGGGTGCGCGCGACCTTGAGGCCGCGCCCGCCGCCGCCGAAGACCGCCTTGATGGCGACCGGCAGGCCCTCGGCCTTCGCGAAGGCGACGACCTCGTCGGCGTCGGCGACGGGGTCCTTGGTGCCGGGGGCCAGGGGAGCCTTGGCCTTGTCGGCGATGTGCTTGGCCTTGGCCTTGTCGCCGAGGGCCTCGATGGCCGCCGGGGGCGGGCCGATCCAGGTCAGCCCGGCGTCCATGACGGCCTGGGCGAACTCGGCGTTCTCGGCGAGGAAGCCGTAGCCGGGGTGCACCGAGTCGGCGCCCGACTTCTCGGCGACCGCGATGATCTTGGCGATGTCGAGGTAGGAGTCGGCGGGGGTCGCGCCGCCCAGCGAGTGGGCCTCGTCGGCCATCCGCACGAAGATGGCATCGCGGTCGGGCTCGGCGTACACCGCGACGCTGCCGATGCCGGCGTCCTTGCAGGCCCGGATGACCCGGACCGCGATCTCGCCCCGGTTGGCGATGAGGACCTTCTGCAACGGCTTGACTTGCGACACCCTGGCTCCTGACTCACGACGGCTCGGTGCTGCGGAGTCTAGGGGTAGCCGCCGGCGTCGCGTGGGGGGCCTCGCGTGCTGGACAGCCTTCCCAGGGGTGTGATGCGCACCACTGCTCAGGGGGTACACACGGGATGTCCGTCCTCATCCCCCTCGGAGGTCCACGTGCTGGCAGTCCTCTCCCGCGAGCGCACCGTCGCCCGCCCCGGCTACTCGCGGTGGCTGATCCCACCCGCGGCGCTGGCCGTGCACCTCTCGATCGGGCAGGTGTACGCCACCAGCGTCTACAAGAGCGCACTGGTCGCCCACTTCGACACCACGCTCACGCGGGTCGGCTTCGTGTTCTCGCTGGCCATCGTGATGCTCGGGCTCTCGGCGGCGCTCTTCGGCACCTGGGTCGACCGCAACGGTCCGCGGGCGGCGATGGCCACCGCCGCGGTGTTCTGGTCCTCGGGCTTCATGGTCGCGGCCCTGGGCATCAGCACCGACCAGCTGTGGCTGGTCTACCTCGGGTACGGCGTGCTGGGCGGCATCGGCCTGGGCATCGGCTACATCTCCCCGGTCTCGACCCTGATCAAGTGGTTCCCGGACCGGCCGGGCCTGGCCACCGGCATGGCGATCATGGGCTTCGGCGGCGGCGCGATGGTCGCCAGCCCGCTCAGCGGCCGGCTGATGGCCCTCTACGACTCCGGCTACGACTCCTCCGACCCCGGGTCGGTGGCCTCCGGGGGAGCGGTCGCGGCGCTGTTCGTGACGCTGGGGCTGGTCTACCTGGCCTTCATGCTCTTCGGCGCCCTCATCGTGCGGGTCCCCGCCGACGACTGGGCGCCCGAGGGCTTCGACCCCTCGGAGTCGAAGCAGAAGAAGATGGTCACCGACGCCTCGGTGTCGGCGAACAACGCGATCCGCACCCCGCAGTTCTGGCTGCTGTGGACCGTGCTCTTCTGCAACGTCACGGCCGGCATCGGCATCCTCGAGCAGGCCTCGCCGATGATCCAGGACTTCTTCCGCGAGGGCGGCACCTCCGCGATCAGCGCGGCCGCGGCCGGTGGCTTCGTCGGGGTGCTGTCGATCTGCAACATGGCCGGGCGCTTCGTGTGGTCCTCGACCTCCGACCACCTCGGTCGCAAGCCCATCTACATGATCTACCTCGGCGTCGGCATCGTCCTCTACCTGGCGCTGGCCCTGGGCGGGTCGACCTCGACGGTGCTCTTCGTGGCGCTGGCCGGCATCATCATCAGCTTCTACGGCGGCGGCTTCGCCACCGTCCCGGCCTACCTGCGCGACCTCTTCGGCACCTTCGAGGTCGGCGCGATCCACGGCCGGCTGCTGACCGCGTGGGCGGCCGCGGGCGTGGCCGGGCCGCTGATCGTCAACGCGTTCCTGGACGCGCAGGGCGAGCCGGGCAAGCTGGTCTCGGGCGACTACCGCCCGGCCCTGCTGACCATGGTCGGGGTGCTGGTCGTGGGCTTCGTGGCCAACCTGATGATCCGGCCGGTCGCCGAGAAGTACCACGAGCCGGAGACCGGCACGTCCGACGAGCTGGAGGGGAGCAACGCATGAGCGCCGAGGGCACCGAGCAGCAGACCGAGAGCCACACCGTGCGGATCGCGGCGGCCTGGACCCTGGTGGGCGTCCCGCTGGCCTACGGGCTCGTGGAGACCCTGCGCCGGGCGGCCAACCTCTTCTCGGGTTAACAAACGTTAACCGCGTGGGTAGCATGGCTCACATGACGAGCACCGCTTTCGAGCTGTCCCGCGAGCACGAGGAGTTCCGCGCCAGCGTGCGCGAGTTCGCCGCCGCCGAGATCGCGCCCCACGCCGCGCAGTGGGACCGCGAGCACCACTTCCCGGTCGACGTGGTGCGCAAGATGGGCGCGCTGGGCCTCTTCGGGCTCACCGCGCCCGAGGAGTACGGCGGCGCCGGAGAGGACGGCGACTTCACCAGCCTGTGCGTGGCCATCGAGGAGATCGGTCGCGTCGACCAGTCGATGGGCATCACCCTGCAGGCCGCGGTCGGCCTGGGCATCAACCCGGTGCTCACCTACGGCACCGAGGAGCAGAAGAAGCAGTGGCTGCCCGACCTGGTCGCCGGTGAGCGGCTGGCCGGCTTCGGGCTCACCGAGCCCGGCGCCGGCTCCGACGCGGGGGCCACCCGCACCAAGGCGGCGCTCGACGGCGGCGAGTGGGTCATCGACGGCTCGAAGCAGTTCATCACCAACTCCGGCTCCGAGATCACCTCGTTGGTCACCGTCACCGCCCGCACCGGCACCCGCGAGGACGGCCGCCCCGAGATCTCCGCGATCATGGTGCCGGCCGGCACGCCCGGCTTCACCGCCGAGAAGGCCTACGACAAGCTCGGCTGGCACGCCTCCGACACCCACCCGCTCAGCTTCGAGTCGTGCCGGGTGCCGGCCGAGAACCTGTTGGGCCAGCAGGGCCGCGGCTACGCGCAGTTCCTCGCGACCCTCGACGACGGCCGGGTCGCGATCTCGGCGCTCTCGGTCGGCTGCATCCAGGCCTGCCTCGACATGAGCCTGGCCTACGCCGGCGAGCGCCAGACCTTCGGCGGCCCGATCGGGCGCAAGCAGGGCGTGGCCTTCCAGATCGCCGACCTCGAGGTGATGCTGCACGCCAGCCGGATGCTGACCTACCGCGCGGCGGCGCTCAAGGACGCCGGGGCGCCGTACCAGCAGTTCAAGCAGGCGGCCGCGGTCGCCAAGGTCTACTCCACCGAGTCGGCCGTGACCGCCACCCGCATCGCCACCCAGGTCTTCGGCGGCTACGGCTTCATGGAGGAGTACCCGGTCGCGCGCTTCTACCGCGACGCCAAGGTCCTCGAGGTCGGGGAGGGCACCTCGGAGGTCCAGCGGATGCTGATCGCCCGGGGTCTGGGCCTGCCGGTCGAGTAGGTGGGCGATAGCCTGCCGGGCATGGGTCACCGCCGGCAGCGCCTCCTGGGCGAGGCCGGGCGGTTCCTGGCGGTCGGCGGCCTGGCCACGGTCGTGGCCCTGGTGCTCTTCAACCTGCTGGTCCACGGGTTCAACACCGGTGACCGCGCGCTGCTCGACGACCGACCGATCCTGGCCTACGTGCTGGCCAACACCGTCGGCATGGTCATCAGCTACCGCGGCACCCGGATGTGGGCCTTCCGCGACCGCCCGCCGCGGCACGCCGACGGCGGGCGCTCGGCGTTCGTGGCCATCAACGTCGCCACGATGACGCTGCCGGTGCTGTGCCTCTACGTCAGCCGTGACGTGCTGGGCCTCGACGACCCCGTCAGCGACAACGTGGCGGCCAACGTCATCGGGCTGGCCCTCGGTGTCGCCGCCCGCTTCTGGCTCTTCCGCGCCCTGGTCTTCCGTCGCCCCATCAACCTCGGCGACATCTACCCCGCGGAGCGGCGCTTCCCGGTCGACCCGGGCGCACCCGTCAGCGAACCCGTCAGCGGGCAGCCGTCCAGAGACCCGTCCACGAGTGGCCCAGCTCGGCCACCATCAGCCGCAGGCGGGGCAGGCTGAGGCCCACCACGTTGTGGTGGTCGCCCTCGATGCCGGTGACGAACGCGCCGCCCAGCCCGTCGATGGTGAAGGCGCCGGCGACGTGCAGCGGCTCGCCGGTGGCGACGTAGGCCGCGATCTCGTCGTCGCCCACGTCGGCGAAGTGCACGGTCGTCGACTCCGTCGCCGCGACCGCCCGGCCTGTCGCGGTGTCGTGCAGGCTGTGCCCGCTGTGCAGCACGCCGCTGCGGCCCCGCATCGCGCGCCACCGGGCGACGGCCTCCTCGGGATCCTCCGGCTTGCCGAGCGCCCGGCCGTCGAGCTCGAACACCGAGTCGCAGCCCAGCACCAGCGCGCCGGCCGGCACCTCGTCGCGGCCGACCACGGCCTCGGCCTTGAGGCGGGCCAGGGCGCCGGCCACCTCGACCGGTGCCAGGTCGCCCACCTGGGACTCGTCGACCCCGGAGACGACCACCACCGGCTCGATGCCGGCGCTGCGCAGGGTGGCGAGTCGGGCGGGGGAGGCGGAGCCGAGCACGAGCACGGGGGAGGGGGAGGTCACGGTGCGCCACCCTACGACCCCTTGGCAGACTGGCGCCGTGCCCGCGCCCCGTCTCCTCCTGCTCGGCGTCGCGGCCCTCGGCCTCGTCGCGGCGGTGGCGCTGGTCGTGGTGCTCACCGGCCCGAGCCCGGGCCGCAGGAGCGCAACCGCCTCGCCGAGCGGTCCCAGTACGCCGACCCGACGCCCGCGCGGTCGCCGCGGCCGCGCAGGCCCGCGCCGACGGCGACGTGGCGCTCGCCGAGGTGCTCGAGGAGCTCGCCTCGGTGCCCTCGGGCATCTGGCTGACCCCCGAGCGGCACCCGGTCGGCTCCGTCGGCGCGTACGCCGCCTCGCTGGTGGCCGCCGCCGACGCGCGCGACGAGGTGCCGGTGCTCGTGCTCTACGGCGTGCCCGAGCGCGACTGCGCGGCGTCGCTGTCGTCGGGCGGGCTGCCAGCCGAGCAGTACCCGGTCTGGGTGGGCGAGGTCGCCACCGCCCTCGGCGCCGCCGAGGCGCCGTCGGTGGTCGTGCTCGAGCCCGACGCGCTGGCCACCGCCGAGGAGTGCGGGCGCCGCGACGAGCGGGTCGAGCAGCTGCGCAGCGCCGTCGGGCTGCTCGCCGAGGCCGGGGTGACGACGTACGTCGATGCCGGGCACTCCGACTGGATCCCCGCCCGGACGATGGCGCGCCTGCTCGAGGCGGTGGGCGTCGAGCGGGTGCGCGGCTTCGCCACCAACGTGTCGAACTACCAGCGCGACGAGGACGAGCGGGCCTACGCCGAGACCCTCGACGACCTCGTGGCGGGCGAGCAGCACTGGGTCGTCGACCGCGGCCGCAACGGCAACGGGTCGACGCAGGAGTGGTGCAACCCCGAGGAGGCCGCCCTGGGCCAGCGTCCCGGCTTCGTCGACGACGGGACGGGGCTCGACGCCTACCTGTGGATCAAGCCGCCGGGCGAGTCCGACGGCACCTGCGGCGGCGGGCCCGCGGCCGGCGAGATCTGGCCCGAGGCGGCGCTGCGTCTCGCGCGGTGACCGGGCGGGGCGTCCGGCCCCCTGGGGCACCTCCTCGTTGTTAGTCTCCTGCCATGACTTCGGACTGGACGGCGGTGATCGTCGAGGACGACCCCGACGTGCGCGACCTCATCGACATCGTCCTGACCCAGTCCGGGTTCCGCACGATCCTGGCCGAGGACGGGCCCAGCGGGGTCGAGGCGGTGCGCAAGCACGACCCGTTGATCACCACCCTCGACGTCAACATGCCCGGCATGGACGGCTTCGCCGTGGCCAAGCGGCTGCGCGAGTTCAGCAACACCTACCTGATCATGATCACCGCGCTGGCCGACGAGATCGACGTCGTGCAGGGCTTCGAGGCCGGCGCCGACGACTACCTGGTCAAGCCGTTCCGCCCCCGTGAGCTGCGCGCCCGCGCCGACTCGATGCTGCGCCGACCGCGCGAGCGGCTCGACCAGCCCGCCCCCTCCTCGCCCGCTCCTGCGACCGTCGCCGCCGAGCCGGCGCAGTCGTGGGCGGCCCAGGCGGCCCGCGACCTGCAGGAGCAGGCGATGCCGCCGCGCAGCTCCGAACCCCCGGTGCCTGCCCCGGTCGAGCCGCCGGCGCGCGAGCCGGGCCAGCACGCGGCGCGGCTGCACGCGGTGCCCGTCGCCGCCCAGGCCGAGCCGACCCACGAGCCGGTCCAGCCCGCCCAGTCCGTCCAGCCCGCCCACTCCGCCCACTCCGGCGGGGCCGCCGCCGACGGGTCCTGGGTGCGCTTCAACGGCCTGGCGCTCAACAACGAGACGCGCAGCGTGACCGTGGGCGGCAGCGGGGTCGAGCTCACCCGCACCGAGTTCGACCTGCTCGCCTCGCTGCTCAGCACCGGGCGCCGGGTCCGCAGCAAGGCCGACCTGGTGCTGACGATGCGGGGCCAGCAGTACGTCACCTCGTACTTCGTCAACGAGGCCGACAAGCGCTCGGTCGAGGTCCACATCGCCAACCTGCGGCGCAAGATCGGCGACGACAGCACCAACCCGCGCTTCGTCGAGACCGTGCGCGGCGTCGGCTACCGCCTGGCCGAGCCGCTCTGAGCGACGCCCTCCTGCTGGCGTTCAGTTGGCGTTGACCGGGATGTCGGTCTTCTCGGTCTTCTCCTCCGACTCGAAGATCGCGATCGGCACGGTCTGCTTGACGGTGCGCTCGATGAAGCGGCTGCCGCCGGCGCTGACCTGGATCGAGACCGTCGCGGTGAAGGTCAGCTCGATGCCGCGGGTGTCGAGCGAGGTGCCCTTGATCTTCTGGTTGCGCAGCTCGAAGGCGCCCTTGGGCGAGGTGATGAGCATGCCGTACTTCGTGCTGAGCGGCTGCGGGTCGAAGGTGGCCCTGCGCGCCTCGACGTCGAGCTGGTAGGGACGCTGGGTCCTGCCGCCGTCGCTGGTGATGGTGCGCGAGGTGACCTTGATCCGGTCGAGGTAGACCTTGCGCTTGGTCGCGAAGGCGTCGCGCAGGCCCCGGTCGAGGTCGTAGGCCTGGAAGGTGAAGGAGAAGAACTTGGCGCCGCGCGGGTACCACTCGTTGGTCCGCGGCGTCGACTTGGTGGGGTAGAGCGTGTAGACGAAGTCGATGCCCGGGGCGCCGTCGACGGAGAGGTGGCTCTGGAAGGTGCCGTCGGTGGTGAACTGCGAGTCGTAGAGGTCCGCGGTCGCGCTCGGGGTGGGCGCCTCCGCCTCCACCGGTTCCGAGCCGCCGTCGAGCAGCGAGCAGCCCGCGAGCGCGACGCTCAGCGCGAGCCCGGCCGCCGTGGCGCGCAGGGTCCGTGTGGTGCGGTGCGACGTCATGCCTTGAACCCCCGGTAGCGCTTGCTGGCCTTGATGAGCATCCATGCGGTCTGCAGGACGGTGATGACGCCGAGCACCGGCCAGCCGGCGGCCAGCACGTCGGACTTCGTCGCCGGGTCGAGCGGGCCGTAGGCCCACCCGGCGTACAGGCCCACCAGCAGCAGGCCCACGACGATGAAGGGATAGGTCCAGGCGACGCCCTTGCCGCGCTCGGCCTTGGCCTGGGCCGCCCAGTTGTCGGTCTGCTGCTTGGAGAAGAACTTCAGCCAGGCCCGGACGAAGTGACCCATCCGGGTCATCATGTAGAGCTCGGCGGGGAAGACGAGGAGCACGAAGAGGTAGTCGCGGCGGTTGCGGAACTGCATCGAGTGCGCGACCCGGAAGTTCAGCCAGACCGCGGCCAGCGGCGGGATCAGCCACAGCGGGCTGAAGACGAACGCGTCGAGCTGCAACGACCACATCAGCAGCACGACGAAGAGGAACCTCGTGGTCATGTTGATGACCATCGACATGTGCTCGAACCAGCGCAGGCGCAGGTTCGGGTGGAACGGCTGGCCCTTCGTGTCGCCGCGCTGGCCGGGCCACATCAGGTCGATGGCCCCGAAGTTCCACTTGACCTGCTGGGCGTCGAGCGAGCGCAGCGTGGTCATCCCGCCCACGTGGGCGCGGGCCCGGGCCGAGATCTTGGTGAGGTAGCCGGCCGACTTGATCTGCAGCGAGAGCAGGGAGTCCTCGACCTCGGAGTCGCTGACCCAGGGGGTGCGCTGGTGGCTGTCGCGCATCACGTCGCGCAGCGCCTGGGTGGAGAAGATCGAGAACTGCCCGCCCAGCACCGCCATGTTGCGGCCCTTGAGCAGGTTCTGCATGTTGAAGGCCGAGAACTGCGCGCGCTGCCCGGCGATGAGGAACTTCGACATCACCCCGTCGAGCGCGGAGTCGTCGATGGAGTAGATGGCCGAGATGCCCCCGATGCGGTCGTCGCTGGAGATCTCGTCGACGAGGTGCTGGATCGCGTCGGGTTCGGGGGTGGTGTCGCCGTCGACCCCGAGCAGGAAGTCCATGTGCTCGACCAGCGAGTAGCCGTAGTTGAGCGCCCCGACCTTCTTGTCGGGGTTCTTGCCGATGTCGTGGACGTAGACGACGGTGCTCTGCTCGCCGGTCGGCGTCATCCGGGTGTGCGGGCCGGCGTAGTGGCTGGCGATCTCGACCGAGTCGTCGCTGGTGTTGTTGACGATGAGGTGGACGACGTCGGGCAGGCGGGTCTGCTGCAGCAGCGAGTCGAGCACGCCGGCGATGGTCTCGGCCTCGTTGTAGGCCGGGATGATGCAGCCGACCGTCGCACGCACCGTGGGGATGGCGTCGAGGTCGCCGAGGAAGTCCTCGGCGTAGGCCTCGAGCCCCGGGTCGGGTCGCTGCACGAAGCCGTGGGCGGTGCCGAGGCCGTTCTCGAGCCGCTGGTCGGCCCTGAGGTCGTCGCTCATCTGCTCATCTCCCGTCGTCCGTGGCCCCGTGCTGGGCCACGTCGTGGACAGGAGTCTGCCGCGCCGACCTCAAGGTCCCCCCGGCTTTGCCCAAAGATTCGCTCAGCCCGGGAGGGCGCTGGAGCGCCAGGCCCCCGGGCCGTGCGGCAGCGGGCGGCGTACGGCGCGCGCCGGCGCCGACCACTCGGGCCGGCGGCGCCGCGGGGCCGGGGCCTCCCCGCCCCCGAGCGCGGAGAGGACGGCGACCACGGCCGCCACCTCCTCCGGCGTCGCGGAGGCGTCGAGGATCCGCAGCGCGGGCCGGGCCGGCTGCTCGCCCTCGTGCTGCCCGTCCTGCTGGTCGTCGTTCACCGCGCCCGTCACAGCGGGATGTTCCCGTGCTTCTTCGGCGGCAGGCTGGCGCGCTTGGAGCGCAGCAGCCGCAGCGCCCGCACGACCTCGGTGCGGGTCTCGTGGGGCTGGATCACCGCGTCGATGTAGCCGCGCTCGGCCGCGATGTAGGGGTTGGCCAGCGTGGTCTCGTACTCGTCGATGAGCTCGGCGCGGCGCGCCTCGACGTCGCCGCCCTCGGCCTCGACCTGGGCCAGCGTCTTGCGGTGCACGATGTTGGCCGCGCCCTGGGCGCCCATCACCGCGATCTGGGCGGTGGGCCAGGCGACGTTGATGTCGGCGCCGAGGTGCTTGGAGCCCATCACGTCGTAGGCGCCGCCGTAGGCCTTGCGGGTGATGATGGTGACCAGCGGGACGGTGGCCTCGGAGTAGGCGTAGATCAGCTTGGCGCCGCGGCGGATGATGCCGTTCCACTCCTGGTCGGTGCCGGGCAGGAAGCCGGGCACGTCGACGAAGGTCAGCACCGGGATGTTGAAGGCGTCGCAGAACCGCACGAAGCGCGCGGCCTTCTCGCTGGCGTCGATGTCGAGGGTGCCGGCGAACTGCATCGGCTGGTTGGCCACCACGCCGACCGGACGCCCCTCGACCCGGCCGTAGCCGATGATCAGGTTGGGGGCGAAGAGCTCCTGGACCTCGAGGAACTCGCCGTCGTCGACCACGGCGCCGATGACGTCGTGCATGTCGTAGGGCTGGTTCGCGCCGTCGGGGATGATCGTGTCGAGCGCGCGGTCCTCGTCGCTGATCTCCAGCGCCGCCGGCTCGTCGTAGACGACCGGCTCGTCGAGGTTGTTCTGGGGCAGGTAGGAGAGCAGCGCCTTGACGTAGTCGATGGCGTCCTCCTCGTCGGAGCCCATGTAGTGGGCGTTGCCCGACTTGGTGTTGTGCGTGCGCGCGCCGCCGAGCTCCTCCATGGAGACGTCCTCGCCGGTGACGGTCTTGATGACGTCGGGGCCGGTGATGAACATCGCGGAGGTCTGGTCGACCATGACGGTGAAGTCGGTGACGGCGGGGGAGTAGACGTGCCCGCCGGCGCAGTTGCCCATGATCATCGAGATCTGGGGGATGACGCCCGAGGCGTGCACGTTGCGGCGGAAGATCTCGCCGTACAGGCCCAGGGAGACGACGCCCTCCTGGATGCGCGCGCCGGCGCCCTCGTTGATGCCGATGATCGGGCAGCCGGTCTTGATCGCGAGGTCCATCACCTTGGTGATCTTCTCGCCGTAGACCTCGCCCAGCGAGCCGCCGAAGACGGTGAAGTCCTGGGAGAACACGCAGACCTGGCGCCCGTCGATGGTGCCGTAGCCGGTGACCACGCCGTCGCCGTAGGGGCGGTTCTTCTCCAGCCCGAACGCCGTGGAGCGGTGGCGCGCGAGCTCGTCGAGCTCGACGAAGCTGCCCTCGTCGAAGAGCATCTCGATGCGCTCGCGGGCGGTCTTGCGTCCCTTGGCATGCTGCTTCTCGACGGCTTTGGCCGACCCGGCGTGGACGGCCTCGTCCAGCCGTCGGTCCAGGTCGGCGAGCTTGCCCGCCGTGGTGTGCAGGTCGATGTCCTGCGGGACCTCGGTGCCCTCGCCTGGCTGTGCGCTCACGTGTTCCGGCCTCCTGACTGGGCCCGTCCGTCTGGCCCTCGCGTCTGCTGGTGCGTCAATGTAGTGCCCGTGCCCGATCCCGCGCCGCAGCGCCCACCCCTCGACGACCCCCTTGACGTGCAGCGCCTCGCCGGGGCAGGGGTCGAGGTGGTGGCGCAGTCGCCCTCGACCAACGCCCTGGTCGCCGACCGGGCGCGCGCCGGGGCACCCGAGGGCCTCGTCGTCGTCACCGAGCACCAGACCGCCGGCCGCGGGCGCCTGGACCGCACCTGGAGCACGCCGGCCCGCTCGGCACTGACCTTCTCGCTGCTGCTGCGCCCCCGGGTCGCAGCCGAGCAGTGGCCGTGGCTGCCGCTGCTGACCGGGCACGCCGTCGGCGCCGCGCTCGGCGCGCTGGGCTACCCGGCGGGGGTGAAGTGGCCCAACGACGTGCTGGTGGAGGGGCGCAAGCTCGCCGGCATCCTGGTCGAGCGGGTCGAGACGCCCACCGGCCCGGCCGCGGTGCTCGGCATCGGGCTCAACGTGCGGCTGCCCGCCGACCTGCTGCCGGTGCCGACCGCGACCTCCCTGCTGGTCGAGTCCCAGGAGCGCGGGGTCGACCTGCCCGACCGCAGCACCCTGCTCCTGGCGCTGCTCGAGCGCCTGCGGGCGTCGTACGACGAGTGGCAGGGCGGCGGCGAGGCCGAGGCGGGGCGGCTGCGCACGGCGTACGCCGACGCGTGCGTGACGCTCGGCCTCGACGTGCGGGTCGAGCTGCCCGGCGCCGACGCGCTCGAGGGCGCCGCGGTCGGCATCGACCGCCACGGCCGGCTGCTCGTGCAGCCCGTCGGGGCCGGGGGCGCGCCCGTGGCGGTCTCAGCGGGCGACGTGGTGCACGTGCGGGTGCGATGATCGGCGACGTGCCGATCAACCGCAGCCTGCTCAACGAGGGCGAGAACGTCGTCGTCTCCACGCGCACCCACCCCAAGGCGCTGCTGGTGCCGCTGCTGGTGCTGGTCGTGCTGCTGGCGCTGGGGACCTTCGTGGAGCGCCAGACCAGCGGCGACGGCGGGCGCGTCGTGGCCTGGGTGGTGTGGGCGGTGGTGGCGATCGGTGCCCTGCGCTACGCGCTCTGGCCGTTCCTGGAGTGGCTGACCGGGCACTACACCTTCACCGACCGGCGGCTGATCACGCGCACCGGCGTGCTGACCCGGCGCGGGCACGACATCGCGCTGTCGCGGGTCAGCGACGTGGCCGTCGAGCTGCACCTGACCGACCGGATGCTGGGCTGCGGCACGCTGGTGGTCAGCGACGCCAGCACCCACGGCCAGGTCGTGCTGCCCGACATCCCGCACGTCGAGGAGGTCCAGCGCCGCCTCCAGGTCCTGCTGCACCAGGAGTCCGCGCGGGACGAGCGCGCATGAGCGAGGAGAAGCGGGCCAGGGTCACCCACACCGACCTCGAGAGCGCCATCCTGCGCGCCACGCCGTCGCTGACCGGCACCGAGCTCGCGCAGACCGCCGACATCAGCACCGAGCAGGCCAAGCGCCTGTGGCGGGCCCTGGGGTTCCCCGAGCACGCCGACGACGTGGTGGCCTACCTGCCCTCCGACGCGCAGGCGATCCACACCCTGCTCGGGGTGATGAGCGCCGGCGTGCTCGACGACGACATGGCGGTCAACATGACCCGGGCGCTGGGCCAGACCATGGCCCGGCTCGCCGAGTGGGAGGTCACCGCGCTGGTCCAGCGCGTCGAGCAGCTGCACCACGACGGCGACGCGGGCCGGGCGGGGCTGCCGGGCTCGCGGGTCGGGTCCGCGCTCCAGCTGGTCGACGAGCTCAGCGAGCCCTTCGAGGAGCTGCTGATCTACGCCTGGCGGCGCCACCTCGCGGCGGCCGCGGCGCGCATCGAGGCGCTGGCCGCCGACGACGAGGACCTGCACACCGTCGAGCTCAGCGTCGGCTTCGCCGACATCGTCGGGTTCACCGCCCTGTCCAACACCCTCACCGAGGAGCGCATCGGCGACCTCGTCGAGCTCTTCGAGATGCGCTGCGCCGACGTGGTGGCCACCCAGCGGGGCCGGGTCATCAAGAGCATCGGCGACTCGGTGCTCTTCGTCAACGACGACCCGCTGGCCGCCTACGACACCGCCGAGGGCATCATCAACGTGGTCGGCCGCGACCCCCGGATGCCCGACGTGCGGGTGGGCCTGGCCACCGGCTCGGTGGTGCTGCGGCTCGGTGACGTGTTCGGCCCGCCGGTCAACATGGCCGCGCGGCTGACCAACGTGGCGCGCCGCAACCGCATCATCACCGACGAGGCGACGGCCCGGCTGCTGCCCGAGGACCAGTTCGAGACCCGGCGGATGGCCGCGCGCCCGGTGCGCGGGTTCGGCATCGTCGAGCCGGTCGCCGTACGCCGGCACTGAGGGCCGCTGGGAGGCGGCTGGGAACCGCCTGGGAGTGCCCTGGGAGCCCGCCGTTGTTACCGATCTGTGGATCGGGAGGGGTTGCGTCACGGCCCCTGTCCTTTACCTGCCGCGCCCGGCGGGGGTAAAGGTATCCTCGGCGTGGCGATTGTCATGAAAATGCCAGTGTCATTTTCTCCCATTCACTACCGATCGGTCCTTTCCCTTCCTAGGATCGATGCGTGATCAATGTTCAGGAGATCAGCCTCGACCCCGACACCCGACGAGCCTGGCGCGCCGGCGACGAGATCAACCTGTCGCGCAAGGAGTTCGACCTGGTGCACGCCCTCATCGCCCGAGCCGGCGACATCGTCACCCGCGAGGAGCTGATGCGCGACGTGTGGCACACCTCGTTCTGGACCAGCTCCAAGACGATCGACGTCCACCTGGGCTGGGTGCGGCGCAAGCTGGGCGACGACAGCCGCAACCCGCACCTGATCACCACGATCCGGGGCAAGGGCCTGCGCTTCGAGAAGGTCGGCCCGGCGGCCTGATCCGCAGCCGCACCTCCTAGGCTGCTGGTCGTGCCCGACCCTGCATCGACCACGCCCGCCCCGACCTCGGCGCCCACCCTGGCCGTCATCGGCGGGGGACAGCTCGCCCGGATGATGGCCCAGCCGGCCATCGCGCTGGGCCTGCCGCTGCGGCTGCTGGCCGAGGCGCCCGGCGTCTCGGCCGCCCAGGTCATCGTCGACCACGAGGTCGGCGACCACCGCGACCTCGAGACGCTGCGCCGGGTCACCGCCGGCTGCCCCGTGGTCACCTTCGACCACGAGCACGTGCCCACCGAGCACCTGCACGCCCTCGAGGCCGACGGCGTCGCCGTCCGCCCGGGCCCGGGGGCCCTGGTGCACGCGCAGGACAAGGCCGTGATGCGCGAGCGGCTCACCGCGCTCGGCGTGCCCTGCCCCCGCCACGCGGTCGTCGACGACGTCGCCGCGGTCGAGGACTTCGGCTTCCCGTGCGTGCTCAAGACCACCCGCGGCGGCTACGACGGCAAGGGCGTGTGGGTCGTGCGCGACGCCGCCGGCTGCGCCGAGCCGTTCCGCGCCGCGGAGCAGGCCGGGGTGCGGCTGCTCGCCGAGGAGCTCGTCGACTTCCGCCGCGAGCTCTCCGCGCTCGTGGCGCGCTCGCCCAGCGGCCAGGCCGCGGCGTACCCCGTGGTGGCCTCGACCCAGCTCGACGGGATCTGCCACGAGGTGGTCGCCCCGGCGCCCGACCTCGACGAGGACCTCGCCGGGCAGGCGCAGGCGATCGCGCTGCGCGTCGCCGGCGAGCTCGACGTCACCGGCGTCCTGGCGGTGGAGCTCTTCGAGACCACCGACGGCCGCATCCTGGTCAACGAGCTGGCGATGCGCCCGCACAACACCGGGCACTGGACCCAGGACGGCGCCGTCACCTCCCAGTTCGAGAACCACCTGCGCGCGGTGATGGACCTGCCGCTGGGCTCGCCCGCCCCCCGGGCGCGGTGGACGGTGATGGTCAACATCCTCGGCGGCGAGCGCCCCGACGTCGGGCGCCTCTACGACGGGTTCCCGCACGCGATGGCCCGCGACCCGCACCTGCGGGTGCACCTGTACGGCAAGGACCTGCGACCCGGTCGCAAGGTCGGCCACGTCAACGCCTACGGCGACGACCTCGAGGACTGCCTGGAGCGCGCGCGGCACGCCGCCGCCTGGTTCCGCGGCGACCTCGGTGACGAGAGCGAGTGAGATGACCAGCCCCGACGCCCCCACCCCTGCGACCCCCCGGGTGGGGATCGTGATGGGCTCCGACTCCGACTGGCCCGTGATGCGGGCCGCTGCGGAGGCCCTCGAGGAGTTCGGGGTGGCCCACGAGGCCGACGTCGTCTCCGCGCACCGGATGCCGCAGGAGATGATCGACTACGGCCGCGAGGCCGCCGGCCGGGGGCTCTCGGTGATCATCGCCGGCGCCGGCGGCGCGGCGCACCTGCCCGGCATGCTGGCCGCGGTCACCCCGCTGCCGGTCATCGGGGTCCCGGTGCCGCTGAAGTACCTCGACGGCATGGACTCGCTGCTCTCGATCGTGCAGATGCCGGCCGGCGTGCCGGTCGCCACCGTCGCGGTGGGGGGAGCCCGCAACGCCGGGCTGCTCGCGGTGCGGGTGCTGGCCGCCACCGACCCGGCGCTGCAGGAGCGGATGTCGGCCTTCCAGGAGACGCTGCGCGAGGCCGCCCACGCCAAGGGCGAGGTGGTGCGCCGCGAGGCCGGGGGCACCGCGCCCCGCGTCGGGTTCTGAGCGGGGTCCTGGGCGGGGCGGTGCGGCCGGGCCGCCTGGTCGGCGTCGACCTGGCGCGCTGCCTGGCGCTGCTGGCCATGATGGCCACCCACCTGCTCGCGCAGCGCGACCCCGACGGGGCGCTGAGCGCCTCGGCCTGGCTCTTCTCCGGCCGTGCCTCGGCGCTGTTCGCGGTGCTCGCCGGTCTGAGCCTGGCGCTGATGACGGGTCGCACCCGGCCGCTGCGGGGCCGGGCCCGGGCCACGCGCTCAGCGGGCCTGGCCGTGCGGGCCCTGCTCGTGGCGCTGGTCGGACTGGCCCTGGGTGAGGTGGACTCCGGGATCGCGGTGATCCTGACCCACTACGGGCTGCTGCTGCTGATGGGGCTGCTCGTGGTCGGGCTGGGGGCCCGCTCGCTGGCGCTGCTGGCCGCGGCCTGGGTGGTGCTCGGGCCGGTGCTGGCCCAGGTGGTGCGCCCCGAGCTGCCGCCCCGCGGCTACGCCAGCCCCTCCTTCGAGCAGCTCGCCGAGCCCGGTCGGCTGGTCTCGGAGCTGCTGTTCACCGGCTACTACCCGATGGCGTCGTGGTTCGCCTACCTGCTGGTCGGCCTCGCCCTGGGCCGGCTCGACCTCGCCGCGCTGCGCCGGCGCACCCTGCTGCTGCTGGCCGTGGCGGGAGGGGGTCTGGCCGTGGCCACGACCTGGGTCTCCCACGCGCTGACCGCTCGCGCGGACGTGCTCTCGGCCCTGCTGCCGCGGGCCGTGGCGCGCCGGGGCACCGAGGCCGCGGACCGGCAGCTGCGCGAGCTCGTCGAGGGCGGGCTCTACGGCCAGACCCCGGTCGACGGGCCGTGGCAGTGGCTGCTGGTGGTGGCCCCGCACTCCACGACACCCTTCGACCTCGCCCAGACCATCGGCAGCTCGCTGCTGGTGGTGGGCCTGTGCCTGCTGCTGGTGCGGCTGCTGGAGCCCGGGGCGGTGCGGGCGGTGGCCGTGGCCTCCGGCGCCGGCGCCGCGACGCTGAGCCTCTACAGCCTGCACGTCCTGATGACCTCCGACCTGCTGTGGCCGCCGGACTCCTCGGCGGGCACCGTGGTGCAGTACGTCGTGGTGCTGGGGGCCGGCGCGCTGCTCGTCGCGACGGGGCGCCGCGGCCCGCTCGAGGCGGCCGTCGCCCGGCTCAGCGCCGGCGCCACTCGATAGCCGGGCAGGTGTCCATCACCATCGCGACCCCCGCCGCGGTGGTGCGCTCGAAGGCGGCCTCGTCGACGACGCCGAGCTGGAACCACACCCCGCGCGCGCCGATGCGCACCGCCTCGTCGGCGAAGGGCCCGGCAGCCTCGGAGCGGCGGAAGACGTCGACGACGTCGACGGGGAACGGGATGTCGGACAGGGTCGCGTAGGCGCGCTCGCCGAGCACCTCGAGCCCGCCCTCGCGGGCGGCCGCCGGGTGCACCGGGACGACCCGCTTGCCGCGGTCCTGCAGCAGCGAGGCGATGGAGTACGCCGTCCGGCCCGGGTCGCCGGAGAGGCCCACCACCGCCCACGTCGAGCACTCCTCGAGCATCGTCTCCACCCAGGCGGGGTCCTGCCAGCTGCGGGTCATGGCCCGAGCCTAGGTCGCGACCGGGCCCATCCCGAAGGGTGGTGGGTGGCCCCGGGGCGCCCGTTAGGTTCGGTCGCATGGCCAACATCAAGTACACCGTCCCCGGCATGTCCGACGCCGACTCGGAGCGCGTGATCGCGCTGCTCCAGGACCGGCTGCACGCCGCCAACGACCTGCACCTGACCCTCAAGCACGTGCACTGGAACGTCGTCGGCCCGCACTTCATCGCCGTGCACGAGATGATCGACCCCCAGGTCGAGGCCGTGCGCGGGTTCGCCGACGAGATCGCCGAGCGGATCGCCACCATGGGTGGCTCGCCGAAGGGCACCCCCGGCTCGATCGTCGAGAACCGCACCTGGGAGGAGTACTCCCTGGGTCGCGGCACCACCCAGGAGCACCTCGGCGCGCTCGACCTCGTCTACCAGGGCGTGATCAGCAGCTACCGCGACGGGATCAAGGAGCTCGGCGAGCTCGACCCGGTCACCGAGGACATGTTCATCGGGCAGACCGACAAGCTCGAGCTGTTCCACTGGTTCATCCGGGCCCACCTCGAGGACAAGGGCGGCAACCTCTCGACCGAGGGCGCGACGTCGGAGAAGGACGCCGCGCAGTCGGCCGGCTGACCTTCCCCTCCTGCACGACCCCGGCACCATCCGGCGGCGCCCGCACCCCTCGAGGGTGCGGGCGCCGCCGCATTTCCGCGGAGCTGCTGCGGCGGGCGGTGCGGCTCTGCCACGATCGGGACATGGGCGTGGGCGACTCGCGACGGCGCGTCGAGACCGCACGCCTGCTGCTGCGGGCCCGGGTCACCGACGGCGAGGTGCGGGCGCGCTACGAGAACGAGGTGGTGCGGGTCAACCTGCCCGTCGCGCTCCAGGTCGCCCGGCGCTACCGCGGCCGGGGCATCGCCGACGACGACCTCGACCAGGTCGCCAGCCTCGGCCTGGTCAAGGCCGTGCGGGCCTTCGACCCCACCCTCGGCGAGGACTTCCTCGGCTTCGCGGTGCCCACGCTGCGCGGGGAGATCCGGCGCCACTTCCGTGACGCCGGCTGGGCCGTGCGGCCACCCCGGGCGGTCCAGGAGCTGCAGGCCCGGGTCGCCCGCGCGGAGTCGCGGCTGTTCCAGGAGCTGGGGCGCGCGCCCCGGCACAGCGAGATCGCCGTCGCGCTCGACGTACCGCTGTCGATGGTCACCGACTCGCTGCGCGCCACGGGGTGCTTCGCGCCGGTCTCCCTCGACGCCGCCGGCGACGGGCCGGGGGAGGAGCCGCCCACCGCACGCATGGGCGGGCCCGACCCGGCGTTCGCGAGCGCGGAGGCACGGGTCGCGCTCGCCCCGCTGCTGCGCGACCTCGACGAGCGGGAGCTGACGATGGTGCGGATGCGCTACTTCGAGCACGCCACCCAGGCCGAGATCGGCGCGGCCGTCGGGCTCTCGCAGGAGCAGGTCTCGCGGCTGCTCAGCGGGCTGCTGGTGCGGTTGCGACGACAGCTGGCCGACGCGGCCGCCTAGCCCCGGGGGTGGATCCGCGGCAGCGCCGAGGACTTGCCCTTGAACTGCGGGGTGCGCTTCTCGCGGAAGGCGGCCACGCCCTCCTTGCCGTCGCCCAGCGAGGTCCAGTACATCGCCAGCGAGTCCGAGAGGTGCGCCTCGAGCGGGTGTGCCAGGGCGCTGTTGCGGTAGAGCATCTGCTTGGCCAGGCCCAGCGCCACCGGGGAGCGGTCGCGCACGAAGGAGCGGGCCAGCTCCTGGGCGGCGGGCAGCAGCTCGTCGGGCTCGTGGACCGAGCGCAGCAGCCGCCCCTCGAGCGCCTGCTCGGCGCTGAGCACGTCGGCGGAGTAGACCCACTCCAGGGCCTGCTGGATGCCGACGATGCGCGGCAGGAACCAGCTCGAGGCGGCCTCGGGCACGATGCCCAGGCGCCCGAAGACGAAGCCGATCTTTGCCTTGGTGGAGGCCAGGCGCAGGTCCATCGCCAGCGTCATCGTGGCGCCGATGCCGACCGCGGGGCCGTTGACGGCGGCGATGACGGGCTTGGGCAGCGCGTGGATCGCCAGCGTCACCTTGCCGCCGGTGTCGCGCACGCCCTTGTCGTACGGCGCCTCGTCGTAGGCGGCGCGGAACTCCTCGGGGGTGGGGCGCAGCGACTCGTCGAGCCCGAAGACGTTGCCCTCGGCCGAGAGGTCCATCCCTGCGCAGAAGGCGCGGCCGGCGCCGGTGACGACGACGGCGCGCACGTCGTCGCTGCGCAGCTCGGTGCGGAAGACCGACTCGAGCTCGCGCGCCATCGTCAGGTCGAAGGCGTTGAGCGCGTCGGGACGGCTCAGGGTCAAGGTGGCGACGCCGTCGGCGTCCGTGGTGATGTCGAGCGTGTCGTGGGTGGTCTGGCTCATCCGGTGGTCCCCTTCGGCAGTCCGGACGGCGAGCAGAGGCCCTGACCGATCCGGTCGGTGTCGTCGTCGATGATGGCCTGGAACATCTGGGGCGCTCGATCGGGGTCCCAGTTGACCGCCAGGTCCTGGATCGGCACGCCACAGGTCAGGCCGTTCTCGCCGTTGACGCGGGTCATCGCCATCGCCCACATCCCGGCCCGCCACGGCGTCATGCCCTTGCCGAACTCGACGGTGTCGGTGGCGGCCATGTTGAGGCGCCAGTAGCGCACCGGGTTGAGCACCGACCAGGGCGAGAGCACCTCGTCGCCGACCGAGGAGACGACCTCGCGCTGGGCCTGGGCGCGCTGCACGTCGCCCAGGGCGGTGTAGGTCTTGCGCGAGCGGGCGTAGCCGAGCGCCGTGACGCCGTCGGCCTCCTGGCAGCCGGCCTCCACGTCGAGGTTGGCCAGCGGGTCCTGCATCGCCTTCTCGGGGCAGATCTCGACCCCGCCCACGGCGTCGACCAGGCCGACGAAGCCGCCGATGCCGATCTCGACGTACTCGTCGATGTGGATGCCGGTGTTCTGCTCGATCGTCTTGACCAGCAGCTTGGGACCGCCGAAGGCGTAGGCCGCGTTGATCTTGGTGGTGCCCCGGTCGGGCACCTCGACCAGCGAGTCGCGCGGGATCGACATCAGCAGGTTGGGCCCCGAGCCGGTGTGCAGCAGCATGATCGTGTCGGTGCGCTGGCCCGCGGCGTTGCCGGTGCCGAACTCCTTGCGCTGCTCGGGCGTCAGGCCCTCGCGCGAGTCGCTGCCGACCAGCAGGTACGTCGTGCCCGGCTGCTCGTCGGGGCGCTCCCCGCCGGGCGCGAAGGCGACGTCGTCGACGCGGGTCCAGGCGTAAATCGGCACCGCGACGAGGAAGACGATCCAGGCCACCAGCAGCAGCACCAGGTGGCGCAGCCGTGGGCGCGGGCGCCAGGAGCGCCCGCCCCGGCCGTGCTGGGTGGGGGGCTGGGCCGGGGGCTGGACCGGCTGGGGTGCGGGTCGCTGGGCCGGCTGGGGTGCGGGCCGGGAGGTCGGCTGCGGACGCGGCTGCACCGGCATCCGGCGGGTGGCGTCGGGCTCGGGCTCGCTGCCGGGGCTGCCAGGGCTGCCGGAGCCGCCGTACAACCAGTTGAAGCGCTCTTCGTCGCTGTCCCCGCTTCCGGGCCGCTGTGCCATGCGCGGGAGGCTACCGTGCCGCCATGACCGCACCCCGCGCCTCGTCCTTCGCCCGTGTCTCGCTCGCGGTGATGACCTCGAGCGCGCAGGCCAACCTGCTGGGCAACATCCACGGCGGCGAGGTGGTCAAGCTGGCCGACTCCACGGCGGGCGCGGTCGCCCAGCGCCACAGCGGGGGACCGGCGGTCACCGCGGCCCTCGACGAGATGGTCTTCCTGCGCCCGGTGCACGTGGGCGACATCGTGCGCACCCTGGGCCAGGTCAACTGGGCGGGCCGCTCGTCGATGGAGATCGGGGTGCGGGTCGAGACCCAGCCCTGGAACGACCCGTCGGTCGGGTCGCTGCACGTCGCGTCGGCGTACTTCGTCTTCGTGGCCGTCGACGCCGACGGCGCCTCCCGGCCGGTGCCGGGGCTGCTGCCCGAGGACGCCGAGGACGAGCGCCGGCTGCGCGAGGCCGAGATCCGGCGCGCGCACCGCCTCGCCCGCAGGAGCGAGATCGAGGAGGGTCGGCGCGGCGCACCGTCGTGACGGCTGGGACTGGTGATACTGCTGGGACGTACACGATCCGCCAGCAGGAAGGCATCTCGATGCCACCCGTCTCTTCCCCCCGGGTGCTCGACGGCCAGGAGGCCCCGGCACGCACCAGCGCCGCCGACCGCGCTGCGCGGGTGCGGTTCAGGCGCGCCCTGTCGCTGATGGCGATGACGCTGGTCGCCCCCGGCTCCGCCCAGCTCGTCGCCGGCAACCGGCGGGTCGGTCGCCTGGCGCTGCGGGTCTGGCTGGTCGTCGTGGCCGTCACCCTGCTCACCGGGTTCGTGGTGCTGCTCGACCCGTCCCGGGCCGTGAGCCTGGGCTCGGAGGCGTGGCTGCTGCTGGTGCTGCGCACCGCGCTGCTGGCCGGGGCCGTGGGCTGGGCAGTGCTCTTCATGGACGCCTGGCGCCTGGGCCAGCCGCTGAGCCTCGGGCTGGCGCACCGGCGCGCCGCCGTCGGCGTCAACGGCGTGCTCTCGCTGAGCGTCGCCGGCGCCCTGCTCTTCGGCGCCCACCTGGTGGGCGTCCAGCGCGACCTGATCGTCACGATGTTCGGCTCCAGCGAGGTGGCCGGCTCCGCCGACGGGCGCTTCAACGTGCTGCTCATGGGTGGTGACTCCGGCGCCGGGCGCTGGGGCCTGCGCCCCGACTCCCTGACCGTCGCCTCGATCGACGCCACCACCGGCCGCACGGTGCTGGTCTCGCTGCCGCGCAACATGCAGGACTTCCCCTTCGCCGAGGGATCGGTGATGGCCGAGCAGTTCCCCAACGGCTTCGACGCCGACTACCTCAACGGCGTCAGCACCTGGGCCCAGGACCACGCGGAGCTCTTCGAGGGCGACGAGGACGACACCGACCCCGGCATCGAGGCCACCGTCTCGGCCGTCGAGGGCATCACCGGCCTCGAGGTCAGCTACTGGGCGATGGTCAACCTCCAGGGCTTCAAGGACCTCGTCGACGCCGTGGGCGGGGTGACCCTCACCGTGCGCCAGCCGATCCCCGTCGGCGGCCTGGGCTCCGACGTCTACGACTACATCGAGCCCGGCACCCGCACGCTGACCGGCTTCGAGACGCTCTGGTACGCCCGGGCCCGCGAGGGCTCCGACGACTACTCGCGCATGGCGCGGCAGAAGTGCGTGATGAACGCGATGCTCCAGCAGGTCAGCCCGCAGTCGGCGCTGCAGAACTTCGAGAAGATCGCGCAGGCGTCCTCGGAGATGATCTCGACCAACCTGCCCGCCTCCGAGCTCGACCGGTTCATGGGCCTGGCGATGAAGGCGAAGGAGCAGAAGATGTCGACGCTCTCGCTGGTGCCGCCGATGGTCAACACCGCCGACCCCGACATCGACCTCGTGCAGCGCAAGGTCGCCGCGGCCATCGACAAGGCCGAGGGCAGCGCCGCGGCCACGACGAAGGCGAAGAAGGAGCCGGCCGCCGGCACCCAGCCGGTGACCGGCGGGTCGGTGGGCTCGCTGTCGGAGGGCTACGCCGCCAACCAGGCCGGCGACCTGTCCAACGCCTGCTGAGCCGGCGGTCGGCGCCGGCACCTAGCCTGGGGGGCGATGTCCTCCGAACCGCGCACCGTGCTCGTCGTCGACGGCAACTCCCTGCTGCACCGCGCCTACCACGCCTCGGCGCGCAGCGGGTTCCGTGACGCGGCGGGCCGACCCGCGTGGGCGGTGCGCGGCCTGCTCTCGCAGCTGGTCGCGGCCGTCGACCGGGCGATGGCCGACGCGGTGGTCGTCGGGTTCGACGACCCCGCCTCGAGCGTGCGCCGCGAGCGGTGGCCCACCTACAAGGCGCACCGCACCCCCAAGCCCGACACCCTGGTCGAGCAGCTGGGCTCGGTGGGCGAGGTGCTGCGCGAGCTGGGCGTGGGCGTGGTGGTCCCGCCCGGGCTCGAGGCCGACGACGTGCTCGCCAGCGTGGCCGCCCAGGCACCCGGGCTGGGGTGGCGCACCGTGCTGGCCACCTCCGACCGCGACAGCTTCGCCCTCGTCGACGAGCACACGCGGGTGCTGCGCATCCTCAACGGCGGCGTCGACGCCTCGCCCCTGCTCGACCCCGCCCGCCTCGCGCTGGTCACCGGCGTGCACCCCGAGCAGTACCTCGACCTCGCCGCCCTGCGCGGCGACGCCTCCGACAACCTGCCCGGCGTCGCCGGCTTCGGCGCCAAGACCGCCGCCAAGCTGCTGGCCGAGCTCGGCACCGGCGCCGACGCCCTCGCCGACGCCGCCGCCGGGGGCGAGCGGTGCCGCGCCGCGGTGGGCCCGGCCCGCGCCCGCACGCTGGCCACCGACGAGGCCCGCGAGCGGTTCTGGCTCAACCGCGAGGTGATGGCCATGGCGCGCACCGTCGACGTCGGGCTCGCCCCGGGCTCCGAGCCGCCGGGGCGGCTGCCGCTCGACGAGTCGGCCGTGCGCTCGGTCTTCGGGCGCCACGACCTCTTCGTCAACGGCGCCGTGCGGGCCCTGACCCTCGCCGAGCCCACCCCCGGCGCGCCCGAGCGCGACCGCACGACCTACGCCGACCCGCGCTGGCGCGCTGCCCCCACCCCCGCCCCGCCCCGCCTCGCCCCCGCCGCCCCCGCCGCCCCCGTCTTCTCCCAGGACACCCTCTTCTGACGGCCGAGCAGTCACTTCTGAATCATCGAGCAGTCAGGTTTGCACCCTCGACCGGTCACTTCCGCACCTCGAGATCCAGGGTCGAAAGAGTTTTCGATCCGACTGTGGAAAACGGGGTTTGACCTGGTGCTTTGTCGGTGGCGGCTGAGATACTTCACTCATGTCGACCACCGCCGCGCACCCCATCGGGAGTGCTGTCGCGCGGGCCCACGCGATGCTGGACGAGGTCGCCGAAGTGTCGGCCTGGTCGATGAGCCAGGCCGAGACCGCGCAGGCGTTGGTGGAGGTCGCTCGGCTCGAGGCTCGGTGGGGCGAGGTGCGCTCGCGGCTGCTGGAGCACGCCGAGACCGTTGGGGTGCAGGAGCGCAACGCCTCGCCGTCGTTGGCGGTGTGGCACTCCAACGTCACCCGGACCACCAAGCGGGAGTCGTTCCGTCAGGTACGCCTGGCCGAGGGACTGGCGCGTCACGTCCCGGTGCGTGAAGCGCTCGGTCGTGGGGACCTGGTCGGAGAGCAGGCGTCGGTGATCTGTACGTCGTTGGATGCGCTGCCCGACGACCTCGCCCCGGCGGTCCTCGAGCAGGCCACGACAGCGTTGCTTGAGTTCGCACAGGTGCACGACGCGAAGGCGTTGCGGGTGCTGGGGCGTCGGATCCTCGACGTCGTCGCCCCGGAGGTGGGGGAGGCGTGGGAGGCCGAGCTGCTGGATCGTGAGGAGCGGGAGGCTGAGAAGAGCTCGGTGTTCCGGATGCGTGAGGACGGGCACGGTCGCATCAGGGGGTCCTTCACGGTGCCGCTGCTCGTGGGGCAGGTGCTCGAGCGGGCGCTGCTGGCCTTCGCGGCCCCCAAGCACCAGGTCGCCACCCGTGCCACCCGTGCCACCCGTGTCACCGGTGACTACCAGGACGAACCTGACGAGGCGCCGGTGCCGGTACGTCGTCCGACCGCGCAGCGCCTGGGGGCTGCGTTCGTGGAGCTGGTGGAGCGCCTCGATCCGGCTGCGCTTCCGCGGGCCGGTGGGGTGAACCCGACCGTGGTGGTGACGATGACGCTGGAGTCGCTGCAGGATGGGTTGGCCGCGGCCACGCTCGACACCGGTGGGCGGGTGAGTGCTGCGACCGCGCGGCGGCTGGCGTGCGAGGCCGGGATCGTGCCGGTGGTGCTGGGCGGCCGGAGCGAGCCGCTCGACGTGGGGCGCAGCCAGCGGCTCTTCACCGTCCCGCAGCGTCTTGCCCTGGGTGTGCGTGACGGTGGTTGCACCGCGAAGGGGTGTGACGCCCCGCCTGCGATGTGCCACGCCCACCACGAGGACTTCTGGTGCAGGGACGGCCACACCAAGGTGGAGCGGGGGCGGTTGCTGTGCCCCTACCACCACCGACGCATCCACGACCCGGAGTACGAGACCGAGGTCGGCGGCGACAACCAGGTCACCTTCCACCGGCGCACCTAGAAGACACCCCCCTGCAGCAACAAGACGCCGTACGCCGTGAACTGGCGCCGACTCGGCGTGCCGCTGACGGTGACGTCCCACGGCGTACGGCGGGTGCGGTTCTCGCGGGGTCTCGACGACGCGCGTCGCTGGCGCTCCTTGCTGCTCGACCAGAGGTGGGGGGCCGTAGGGTGTGGGCCGTGCCGAGCCCCAGCCCCGACCCTCGACGCGTGGTCGCGGTGGTCGTGACCTTCAACCGGTTGGGGCTGCTGCAGCGGCTGGTGGCGCGGCTGCGCGAGGTGCCGGAGGTCGACGAGGTGCTCGTCGTCGACAACGCCTCCTCCGACGGCACCGGCGCCTGGCTGGCCGAGGCGGCGGGCGGTGTCGGTACGCCGCTGCTGGCCCGCACGCTCGAGCGCAACGTCGGGGGAGCGGGCGGCTTCCACGACGGGCTGGGGTGGGCCGTCGAACGTGACGCCGACCTGGTCTGGCTGATGGACGACGACGGCCTGCCCGAGCACGACTGCCTGGCCCGGCTGCTGGCCGAGGACGGGCTCGACTTCTGGGGTCCGCTGGTCGTCGACGAGGCCGACACCGACCGGTTGGTCTTCCCGATCCGGCTGCCCGGCGGCACCCGCGTGGTGCACCGCCTGGCCGACGTCGAGCGCGCCGGGGGAGCGCGGGGGCGCCTCGACGACATCGTGATCCCCTTCAACGGGGTGCTGGTGACCCGCGAGCTGGTCGAGCGGATCGGGCTGCCGCGCTCGGAGTTCTTCATCTGGGGCGACGACCACGAGTACCGCCTGCGCGCCGAGAAGGCCGGCGCCCGCATCGCCACCGTCACCGGCGCCCGCGTCCACCACCCCTCGGTGGGCGAGCTCGGCACCCCGATGATGGGCGGGCGCACCACCTACAACCACAGCCCCAGCGAGCTCAAGGCCTACTGCATGGCCCGCAACAACACCGTCAACCTGCGCGACTACCGCGGCTGGGCGCACGTGGCGATGTTCTGGGCCAAGACGGTCTGGTTCTACCTGCTCACCCGCCGCGACCCGGGCCGTGTCGTGCTCAGCGCCCGCGCCGCCCTGGCCGGGCTGCGCGGCGACTTCACCGGCCACGAGAGGTTCCTGCGATGAGCGAGACCACCGGCGTCGTCGTCGTCACCTTCAACCGTGCCGACCTGCTCGAGCGGATGCTCGAGGGCCTGGGTGCCCTCGACCCCGCCCCCGAGCTCGTCGTGGTCGTCGACAACGCCAGCACCGACCACACCCCCGACGTGCTGGCCGCCTGCACGCTGCCGGGCCTGCAGGTCGTCCGCACCGCCGAGAACCTCGGTGGAGCAGGAGGCTTCCACCTCGGCACCCGGACGGCGTACGACGCCGGCGTCGACCGGATCTGGCTGATGGACGACGACGTGCTGCCCGCCACCGACTGCCTGGGCGTGCTGCTGGCCGCCGACGAGGACTGCCTGATGGCGGTGCGCGAGGACTCCCACGGGCGGCTGTGCGAGAAGGCCGCCACCCGCTTCGACCTGGCCAACCCGCTGGCGATCAAGCCCAAGACGGCCATGGTCGAGACCGACTGGGTGAGCCGTGACGCGATGCCCGAACGGGTCGAGCTCGAGAACGTCGCCTTCGAGGGCTTCATGGTGCGCCGCCGGGTGCTCGAGGCGGTCGGGCTGCCCGACCCGACGTACTTCATCTTCTACGACGACGTCGACTTCGCGGTGCGTGCCCGGCGGGCCGGCTTCCGGATCTGGGCGCTGCGCGACGCCGTGCTGGTGCGCCAGCTCGACTTCGACCAGCAGCACGACCTGGCGGGCTGGAAGGGCTTCTTCATGTACCGCAACCTCTTCGTGGTGCACCTGCGCTACGGCGAGAACGCGCTGGTGCGGGCCAAGCCGTGGCTGATCGCGCTGGCCGTGGTGGCGCTCAGCCCGCTGCGCGGAGGGCGTGCCGAGGCCGGCAACGTGATCCGGGCCATGCGCGCAGCGCGTGGGATGCGCCGGCTGCCACCTTCGTCCGTAGACTGACCGACCGTGCCAGCACCTCACACTGATCCTGCCCAGGCCACCGACCAGTCGCGCCCCGACCTCGTCGTCGTGGGATCCGGCTTCTTCGGGCTCACCGTCGCGGAGCGCTGCGCGAACGAGCTGGGGCTCAAGGTCCTGGTGCTCGAGCGCCGCGACCACCTCGGTGGCAACGCCTACAGCGAGATCGACCCCGAGACCGGCATCGAGGTGCACAAGTACGGCACCCACCTCTTCCACACCTCCAACAAGAGGGTGTGGGAGTACGTCAACCGGTTCACCGACTTCACCGGCTACCAGCACCGCGTCTTCGCCAAGTACCAGGGGCAGGTCTACTCCTTCCCGATGAACCTGGGCCTGATCAACCAGTTCTTCGGCAAGGCGCACACCCCCGACGAGGCCCGCGCGCTGATCGCCGAGCAGGCCAGCGAGATCGCCACCGAGGACGCCACGAACCTCGAGGAGAAGGCGATCAGCCTCATCGGCCGCCCGCTGTACGAGGCGTTCGTCAAGGGCTACACCGCCAAGCAGTGGCAGACCGACCCGAAGGAGCTCAGCGCCGACATCATCACGCGGCTGCCGGTGCGCTACACCTTCGACAACCGCTACTTCAACGACACCTACGAGGGCCTGCCGGTCGACGGCTACACCGCGTGGCTGACCCGGATGGCCGACCACCCCAACATCGAGGTGCGGACCTCCACCGACTTCTTCGACGTCGCCGAGCAGTACAAGGGCGTCGTGCCGATCGTCTACACCGGCCCCGTCGACGAGTACTTCGGCAACTCCGAGGGTCGCCTGTCGTGGCGCACCATCGACCTGGAGGCCGAGACCCTCGACGTCGACGACTTCCAGGGAACCGGCGTGGTCAACGCCAACGACCAGGACGTGCCGCACACCCGGGTGCTGGAGTTCAAGCACCTGCACCCCGAGCGCACCTACCTGCCCGGCAAGACGATCGTGGTCCACGAGTACTCGCGCTTCGCCGAGGAGGGCGACGAGCCGTACTACCCGATCAACACCGCCGAGGACCGCGAGAAGCTGCTGAGGTACCGCGAGCTGGCCAAGGCCGAGCCGATGGTGCTCTTCGGCGGCCGGCTGGGCACCTACAAGTACCTCGACATGCACATGGCGATCGGCTCGGCGCTGTCGATGTTCGACAACAAGCTCGCGCCGCACTTCCGCGACGGCGAGACCCTGACCAGCGGAGGAGTCGACGCATGAGCACCACGACCACCCGGCTCCTGCAGCGCCAGGTCCTGCCCGTCGACCGCGACCTCGACGTGCTGCCGCTGTACGTCGACCCCGAGCCGGCCGTGCTCGACGCCGACAAGTACGAGGTCGGCTCCAACCGCCAGGCCCGAGAGCTCAACGTGGCCACGATGCGCAAGGGCGTGACCACCGGCGCCCAGCTGCACCCCGACCAGATCGTCTCGCGCACCGCGATGAGCATCCCGTCGGGCGACCGGCTCTCGTTCGGCACCTACTTCAACGCCTTCCCCGCCAGCTACTGGCGGCGCTGGAGCGTCGTCGACGCGGTGACGCTGACCCTCACCGTCACCGGGCGCGGCGCCACGGTGATCGTCTACAAGTCGATGGCGCGCGGCAACAGCCAGCGCGTCGACACCGCCACCACCGGCGGCGAGACCTCGGGCACCTTCACCTTCGAGCTGTCGCTCAAGCCGTTCGTCGACGGCGGCTGGTACTGGTACGACGTCGTGGCCGGCGACGACGAGGTCGTCGTGGAGTCGGCCGAGTGGACCGCGGAGGTGCCCGAGGACCGGGCCGCCCACGGCACCGTCGACCTGGTCATCACCACGATGAACCGCCCCGACTTCTGCGCCAAGCTGCTCCAGCAGGTCGGTGACGACGAGGCGCTGCGCCCCTACCTCGACTCCGTGATGGTGATGGAGCAGGGCACCGACAAGGTGGTCGACTCCCCGGAGATGCCGGCGGCGCGCGAGTCGCTCGGCGACCTGCTGCGCATCATGGAGCAGGGGAACCTCGGCGGCTCGGGCGGCTACGCCCGCGGCCAGCTCGAGTCGGTCAAGAAGGGCACCGCGACCTACGCGATGATGATGGACGACGACGTCGTCTGCGAGCCCGAGGGCATCATCCGCGCCGTCACCTTCGGCGACCTGGCCCGGCGCCCCACGATCGTGGGCGGGCACATGTTCAACCTCTACTCCCGCAGCCGCCTGCACAGCTTCGGCGAGGTCGTGCAGCCCTGGCGGTTCTGGTGGCAGTCGGCGCCCGGCGTCTTCGGCGACTGGGACTTCGCCTCGCGCAACCTGCGCTCGACCCGTTGGCTGCACCAGCGCATCGACGTCGACTTCAACGGCTGGTTCATGTGCCTGATCCCGCGCCGCGTGCTCGAGGACATCGGGCTCTCGCTGCCGGTCTTCATCAAGTGGGACGACTCGGAGTTCGGCCTGCGCGCCAAGGCGGCCGGCTACCCGACCGTCACCTTCCCCGGTGCGGCCGTGTGGCACGTGCCGTGGACCGACAAGAACGACGCGCTCGACTGGCAGGCCTACTTCCACGTGCGGAACCGGTTCGTCGCGGCGCTGCTGCACTCGCCGTACCCGCACGGCGGGCGGATGATCCGCGAGAGCCGCAACCACCAGATCGCCCACCTGGTCGCGATGCAGTACTCGACCGTCGAGATCCGCCACCAGGCGCTGCTCGACGTGCTCGAGGGCCCGCGGGCGCTGCACCGCCAGCTGCCCACCAAGCTGGCCGAGGTCAACGCGACCCGCAAGCAGTTCACCGACGCCCAGCTGCAGGTCGACCCCGACGCCTTCGCGCCGGTGCGCCGCAGCAAGCCGCCGCGCAAGGGCAAGGACGACTCCGCCGTCCCCGGGCGCCTCGCGACCCTGGTCAGCGCCGGTCTGCAGCCGATCCGGCAGCTGAAGAAGCCGCGCGCGCTCTCGCGCACGCACCCCGAGGCGGAGATCCGCGCGATGGACGCCAAGTGGTACCGCCTCGCGCGCTACGACTCCGCGATCGTGTCGATGAACGACGGCACCTCGGCCGCGCTCTACCAGCGCGACCCCGAGATGTTCCGCGAGCTGATGACCAAGACCGTGCAGATCCACGAGCGCCTCAAGCGCGAGTGGCCGCGGCTGGTCGAGGAGTACCGCTCCGAGCTGGGCCACATCACCTCGCCCGAGGCGTGGGAGGAGACCTTCCGTCCCTGGACCGAGGGTCGGACGGACGCGGATGGCTGAGTCGACCCGCCCGCCGGCGGGCCACGTCGTCGACGCGCCCCTGACCTCGCCGGCCGCCACCCAGGGGCTGCTCGAGGTCTTCCGGCACCGCTACCTGCTCAAGCTGCTGGTCAGGCGCGAGATCAGCGCGCGCTACTCCGGGTCGTTCCTGGGCCTGATCTGGTCCTACATCAACCCGCTGAGCCAGTTCCTGATCTACGTCTTCATCTTCACGCTGCTGCTGGGCCGCGACCGCACCGAGAACTTCGCGATCCACATCTTCACCGGTCTGATCGTCGTGCACTTCTTCACCGAGACCTTCAACGCCGGCACCCGCTCGATCGTGCGCAACAAGGCGCTGATCCGGAAGATGTCGCTGCCCAAGGAGATGTTCCCAGTCGCGTCGATGCTGGTCTCGCTCTACCACGTGGCGCCGCAGCTGGTGATCCTCGTGGTCGCGTGCGTGCCGTACGGCTGGACGCCCGACGTGCTCGGCATGCTGGCGCTGCTGCTGGCCCTGGGCATCATCATGACGCTGGGCACCGCGCTGGCACTGCTCTTCAGCGTCGCCAACGTCTACTTCCGCGACTTCGCCAGCGCCGTGGGCATCCTGACCAACTTCGTGCGCTTCAGCGTGCCGATGATCTACCCGTTCACGCTGGTCGAGGAGCGCTTCAAGGGCTTCGCGGAGTACTACCTCTACAACCCGCTCGCCGAGGCGGTGCTGCTGGTCCAGCGCGCCTTCTGGGTGGGCACGACCAGCGACCCGGCGGCCACGGCGGCCACCGAGCTGCCCGACCACCTCTTCACCCGCGGCCTGGTGATGCTCGCGATCTCGGCCCTGGTGCTGGTGCTCGCCCAGCTGGTGTTCCGCTCGCTGGAGGACAAGATCCCGGAGCGGTTGAATTGAGCTACTCACCCTCGACCTCGATCGTGGTGGAGAACGCCACGAAGGCCTTCACGCTGCGCTACCACCGCACCTTCAAGGAGGTGTCGGTCGCCAAGATGCGCGGCCAGCAGATCAGCGACACCTTCAAGGCGCTCGACGACGTCTCCTTCACCGTCGAGCAGGGCGAGTCGATCGGCCTGATGGGGCTCAACGGCTCCGGCAAGTCGACGCTGCTCAAGCTGGTCAACGGCATCATGAAGCCCGACTCCGGCCGGGTCCTGACCCGCGGCCGCATCGCCGGGCTGATCGCGACCGGCGCCGGCTTCCACCCCCAGCTCACCGGGCGCGAGAACGTCTACCTCAACGCCGCCGTCTTCGGGATGAGCGAGCGCGAGACCAACCGCAAGCTCGACGAGATCATCGAGTTCGCCAACATCGGCAAGCACCTCGACTCGCCCGTGGGCAACTACTCCTCGGGCATGTACGCCCGCCTGGGCTTCGCGGTGGCCATCAACGTCGACTGCGACATCTTCCTGGCCGACGAGGCGCTCGCGGTGGGGGACAAGCCCTTCAAGCGCAAGTGCCTGGAGAAGATGGAGGAGGTCCGCGACTCCGGGACCACCGTCTTCTACGTCAGCCACGCCGCCGGCTCCGTGCGACGCATGTGCGACCGCGTGCTGGTGCTCGAGGACGGGCGCCTGGGCTTCGACGGCGACGTCGACGCGGGCATCAAGTACGTCAAGTACGACTCCGACGACGAGGACCAGGACGACGAGGAGCTCGGCGCCGACATCTGATCGACCCCGACGCCGACCCGGCTCGTTCGAACGAGCCGGGTCGGCGTTTCTCTGTCTCCAGGACCCCCGACGAATTGACTTTTCTCGACGTCGTCGGCGTGTCGACTGGAAATTACACGATTGTAGTTACTCAGTTTCCCTTCCGTGTCGCATGTGACTCATGTGAAAGTTGCGCACCGTGTGAACTTCCCCGCGCACTGTGAAGGACCCTCGTATGCCCCCCAGCAGGTCTCGCTTCGTCTCCGGCTGCCAGCAGCTGCTGGTGCTCGGTGCCACCGTCGCCGTGCTCGCGCCCGCCGCGAGCGTGATTACCCTCGAGGTCGTCCAGCAGCCCGGCGCGGCCACCGCCCCCGGCTACGACGGCGCGCTCGCGGCGTACGTCCGCTCGGCGCAGAAGACCGCGACCGTGCCGACCGGCCCGGTCGAGGCGGTCGTGGAGGAGCACGTGCTGACCGCGCCCGGCGGCGAGGCGACCACCTCGGCGCGGGCGCTGGCGCAGGAGCGGGCCACGGTGCTGACCAGCCGCCCGGAGCCGGTCACCGGCTACGGCGCGGTGGGCGTGACCTGGGAGCCGGGGGCCGACCTCGACGAGGACGACATCGCCTTCGAGGTGCGCACCCGCACCGACGGCGTGTGGAGCGAGTGGGCAGAGCTCGAGTACCACGACGAGCACGCCCCCGACCCCACCACCGAGGAGGGCGCCTCCGCGCGCCCGGGCACCGAGCCGATGATGGTCGGCGAGGTCGACGACGTGCAGGTGCGCAGCACCGAGCGTGCGGGCGCCCTGCCCGGCGACATGCGGATGGCGGTGATCGACCCGGGCACCCCCGAGGCGACCGCGCAGGAGCGCGCCGCGCTCGACACGGCCACGCTCGACGGCGCCGACGGCACCGGCTCCGTGACGGCCCTCGAGGTCCCGGCCCAGGCGGGCGAGGACACCGACGTGCTGACCCTGCAGTCGGCCGAGGTGACGCCGAAGCCGGTGATCTACTCCCGCGAGCAGTGGGGCGCCGACGAGCGGCTGCGCAGCGGCTCGCCGAGCTACCACGAGGTGCACGCGGGCTTCGTGCACCACACGGTCAACGCCAACGACTACACCAAGGACCAGGTGCCCGCGATGCTGCGGAGCATCTACGCGTACCACACGAAGTCGCGGGGCTGGTCCGACGTCGGCTACAACTACCTCGTCGACCGGTTCGGCCGGATCTGGGAGGGCCGCGCGGGCGGCATCGACCGACCGGTGGTGGGCGCACACACCCTCGGCTACAACGAGTACTCCTTCGCGATGTCGGCGATCGGCAACTTCGAGCAGGTGCGCCCCTCCGAGGCGGTGGTGCAGGCCTACGGCGCCCTCTTCGCCTGGAAGCTCTCGCTGCACGGCGTCGACGCCGCCTCGGGCTCGCAGCGGGTCGGCAGCCGCTCCTTCCCGGCGGTCAACGGCCACCGCGACGCCGGCTCGACCGCCTGCCCGGGCGCCTACCTCTACCAGCGGCTCGGTGACATCCGCGCGCTCGCCGACGCGGCCCAGGCCGACTTCAGCGGGCGCCAGCTGCCGGCCGACCTGGTCGACACCCCGCACCCCGACCTGCTGGCGCGCCGGGCCTCCGACGGCCGCGTCTTCGTCATCCCCACCGGCGGCCTCAGCCGGGTCCGCAAGCCCTCGGCGGTCTCGACCGGCTGGTCGGGCTACGACTCGGTGCTGCTCTCCGACGACGTGACGGGCGACGGCCTGCCCGACGCCCTGGGCGTCACCGCCTCCGGCGCCGTCGACGTGCGCCCCGGCCGCGAGGACGGGTTCGGCGAGACCACCCGCACCGCGACCGCCACCGAGGGCCACGACCTGGTCACCGCCGTCGGCGACGTCGACGGCGACGGCCTGGCCGACCTCGTGGGTCGCGACGGCGACCGGCTCGAGATCCTCTCGAGCCGTGGCGACGGACGCTTCCGCGCGGCCTCGTCGACCACCGGCTGGGCCGGCTACGACGCCCTGGCCGGCAGCGACCTCGACGGCGACGGGTACGCCGACCTGGTCGCCCGGCGCGCCGACGGCACCATGCTGTGGCACCGCGGGTCGGCCTCCGGCTTCGGGGCCGCGCAGCCGCTGGCCGGCGCGGGCTCCGGCTCGGGCTGGGACGTCGTCAGCGGGCTCGGCGACTGGAACGGCGACGGGCACGCCGACCTCTTCGTGCGCCGCACCGGTGGCCACGGCTACGTGCTGCCCGGGCGGGGCGACGGCAGCGTCGGGCACCCCCTGGGGCCGATCAAGCGGCTCAAGGGCCGTCCGGGCCTGACCGGCGGCGCCGACCTCAGCGGCGACGGCGTCCCCGACCTGGTGTTCCTCAAGGGCGAGACCCTGATGAGGATCGTCGGGACCGGCAAGGTCGAGACGCGGGCCCCCGTCGACACCGGCGCCCGCATCCGCGCGGTCGACCTGCTGCTCAACGTGGGGGACTGGGACGGCGACGGGTTCGGCGACCTGGTGCTGCGCAAGCAGCGCAACGGCGTGCTCAAGATGCGTCCCGGCGACGGCGCGGGCTCCTTCGGCAAGGCGGTGCGGCTCGGGCGGGCCATGGGCGACGTCCGGCTGCTGGAGGCGGTCGGCGACGTCACCGGAGACGGCTGGCCGGACCTGATGGGCCAGCCGGTCGGCGGCTCGATGATGATCTACCCCGGCCGGGGTGCGGCCGCCCTCGGCACGCCGTACGTCGCGCACAGCGCCATCAGCGCGAGCCGCCAGGTCGGCGTGGGCCTGTGGGACCGCGACGGCGCGCCCGACAGCATGTTCCGCCAGGGCGACGCCCTCGTGGCCTACCCGGGCAACGGGCCCGGCGGGCTCACCGACGCCGCCCGGGTCGACCTGGACCTGCGGGGCTACGACGTCGTGACCGGGATCGGCGACGCCAACCTCAAGACGCGGGCCGACCTGGTGGTGCGCGAGAGCGCCACCGGCTACCTCTGGCTCCTCGAGGGCAAGGCGTCGGGCTTCAAGTCGCGCCGCTTCCTCGCCGACGGGGCGGGGGTCTACGACCTGGTGGACTGATCCCTGTCCGTGACGCGCTCGTCGGCCGAGGTCGACTCGAGTCGCGCCGGGTCAGGGTGCGCGACCAGGACCAGCGAGCCGCCGCGTGCGAGCGGCTCGGTGAAGGTGGCGATCTCCGGTGGGGAAGCCGGGTTCGCCGCCGAGAGGAGACGGCCGCCGTCGGTGACGAGAGTCCCGGCGGCGGCCGCGCTCCACAGCTCCGCCTGGGTCAGGTCCAGCCCCGGGCCGCGCAGGGCCGGGTCGTCCGCCGCCGGCGGGTCCCACGCAGTGAACGCGTCGGGCTGGCCCCAGATCTCCACGCCGACGTCGTGGACGCCCTCGGGCAGCGGCTCGGCGAAGCGGACCCCCATCGGCAGCAGAGCACAGGCCAGCACCGGGACGTCGTCGGCTCGCGCGGCGTGCGCCGGCAGAGTCGCGGGCCCGCAGACCACGGCGTCGGCGGTGCCCGCCTCCTCGGGACCCACCACCACGAGCCCCGCGCTCCACGCGGCCCCGAGCAGCACCGGGCCCAGCCAGTGGGCGGGCAGGTCGACGCACAGCGCGTCGCCGCGCTCGAGGTCGTGCTCCTCGACCAGCAGGGAGGCGGCCTTGGCCACCCAGTTGGCGTACGTCGTCACCGAGAGCTCGGTGCGCTCGCCCGAGGCGTGGTCGTAGAAGGTCACCAGCGGGCGGCCCGGGTCGCGGGCCAGCTCGCGGCGCAGCAGGTCGGAGAAGGTCGTCACGGGCTCGACACTAGGGTGTCGCCCATGACGAGCCACGCGCCCATCGACTCCTTCTGGGCCGTGGTGCCCGCCGGCGGCGCAGGCACGCGCCTGTGGCCGCTGAGCCGGGCCACGGCGCCCAAGTTCCTGCACGACCTGCGCGGCAGCGGGCGCACCCTGATCCAGGAGACCCACGACCGGCTGGGCCCGCTCGCCCCGGGCCGGGTGCTGGTCGTCACCGGCGCCGCGCACCGCGACGCGGTCGCCGGCCAGCTCGACGAGCTGGCCCCCGAGGCGATCCTGGCCGAGCCGTCGGCCCGCGACTCGATGGCCGCCATCGGCCTCGCGGCCGCGCTCGTCGAGCGGGCCGACCCCGACGCGGTGATGGGCTCCTTCGCCGCCGACCACGTCATCACCGACGTCGACGGCTTCGCCGGCGCCGTGCGCACCGCCGTCGAGGTCGCGCGCGACGGCTGGCTGGTCACGCTGGGCGTCGAGCCGACCTTCGCCTCCTCGGCCTTCGGCTACATCCGCTCCGGCGACGCGCTCGCCGAGCACCCCGGCGCCGCGAGGGTCGAGGAGTTCGTCGAGAAGCCGTCGGTGGAGGTGGCCCGGGGCTACCTCGCCGAGGGCGGCTACCGCTGGAACGCGGGCATGTTCGTGGCCCGGCCCACGGTGCTGCTGGACCTGCTGGCCGACAGCGACCCCGGCTTCGCCGCCGACCTGCGTGCGCTCGCCGCCGACGGCTCTCGGATGGAGGAGATCTGGCCGCGGCTGCCGCGCATCGCGGTCGACCACGCGGTCGCCGAGCCGGCCGCCGCGGCCGGCCGGGTCGCGACCGTGCCGGCCGCCTTCGACTGGGAGGACGTGGGCGACTTCGACTCCCTGGCCGCGCTGCTGGCCCGCGACGGCGTCCCGCTGACCGTGCTCGGCGAGGACGACGTGCGCGTCGTCGACGCCAGCGGCCTGGTCGTGACCGGAGGTCGGACCGTGGCCGTGGTCGGCCTCGACGACGTCGTGGTCGTCGACACCCCCGACGCCCTCCTGGTGACCACGCGCGAGCGCGCCCAGGACGTCAAGGCCGTCGTCGCCGCCCTCAAGGAGAGCGGCCGCACCGAGCTCACCTGAGCCGGCCCGCAGGCGGAGGCCCAGGGGAGCCCTGCGCAGCCTCAGCGCAGCCGGGCGACCCGGAACCGGCGCTCCTCCACGGCCGCGGTGTCGAGGGTGAGCGTCTGGCCCAGGTGCTCCTCGAGCCGCGGGCTGGCGCCGCCGTCGAGGAAGCGAGTCCGCTTCCGGGTGAGGAACGGCAGCCGGATCCGGGCCTCGTCGACGGTGACCTCCTGGCCCGTCGGCATGTGCACCCACCAGTCGGAGTCGGCGCCGGTGACCAGCACCCCGATCCGGTGCCCCCGGGCGAAGACCCAGTCCTGGCCGTAGAGCGGCAGGGCGTACGTCGAGGCGCCGGCCTCGCGCACCAGCTGCGTGCCGCGCGAGACCAGGCGCGCGGTCCCGTCGGGGGCCACGTCGTAGACCAGGCCGACCAGGTTGGCCCGGGGCAGGCTGCTCGAGACCGTCACGTCGAGCACCGGCTCGCCCGACATCCAGGCGGTCCGCCGCAGCGGCGTCGAGACGGTCCAGGCGCCCGAGCCGGCGTCGGCCCCGGTGGCGCTGGTGCGCCCGTCGTCGGCGTACGCGCCGCCGGCGAGCGTCGTGCGCCGCACCCGCACGTCGGCGGGGGGCCAGCTCGACTCGGTGCGCCAGCGGCCCTGGCTGTCCTGCACCTGCACGCCGGGGCGGGCGGCCCGTGACCGCTCGCCCTCGAGGTGCCGGTCGAGGAAGGCCGCGACCTGGCGGACGAACGCGGCCCGGGGGCGGCCGGTCTCGGAGCGGCCCTCGGCGTCGGTGTCCCAGCCGCGCACGTGGTCGAACTGGCCGAACCACGCCTTGTGGGCGGCCCCGCCCAGGCCGTTCCAGTAGTCGAAGGCGCGGTCGGGCTTGGTGTTGGTCTCCAGGAAGCCCTGGGTCAGGAAGACCGGGACGCGGGAGCCCGCGGCCGCCGGGACGAGGTCGCGCGCGGCCCAGAAGTCGCTGTCCTCGGCGTCGTCCTGCTGCTGGACGATGTTGAGCGCGTGGCAGGGCGTGAGCGGGGCGCCGTTGAGGTGGTAGTCGAGCGGGTCGGCCAGCGAGCCCGGGAACAGGTCGTTGGCCTGGAAGACCACGGGGGTGCCGACCGAGTTCGCGAAGCGGACGCCGCGGTTGTAGAGGTAGGAGTAGCCGGAGTAGACCGGCTCCATCGAGACGACCGCCGCCAGCCCGTCCGGGCGCCGTGCCGTGCCCATCAGGCCGGTCCAGCCGTCGTAGGACTTGCCCAGCAGCGCGACCCTGCCGGTCGACCAGGGCTGCGCGGCCGCCCACTCGACCGCCGACTCCACCGCGCCCTGCTCGGCGGGGCCGCCCCAGTCGTTGCACCCGCCGCTGCCGCCCGTGCCGGGCAGGTCGACCATGACGTAGGTGTAGCCCTCGTCGAGCGCGCCGGTGAGGTCGAGGAAGTCGTCGAACCGGTCGCTCGGCGGCTCCCCGGTCGGGTCCGGCGCCGCCGCGCCGCCCGAGTGGCTGGTGTAGGGGCTGACGGTGAGCACCACCGGCGTCCGCTCGTCGGCCGGCATCCCCGCGGGGCGCAGCACGTCGGCGTGCAGGACGGTGCCGTCGTCGGCCTCGAGGTAGACCTCGGTCCAGTCGGCGTCCTCGCGCTCCCCGGCCTCCGCGGGCGCGGGGACGAGCAGGGTGGGGGAGGCGAGGGCCAGGGCGAGCGTGGCCAGGGAGGTCGTGGCCAGGGCGGTCGTGCGGTGGCGGGGCATGACCGTGTCAACGACGCGCGCGGCCCCGGGTCACCCCCTGGTCATCACCGGGTGACTACAGCGCGGTGTTGGGCTCCGGCGAGTCCTGCTGGGGGTACTCGGTCATGAACGCCTCGACCGCGGCGCCGCTGGGTTCGGAGCAGTACTGCCACACACCGACCTGCAGCGACGTGTCGCTCTCGCCGGCGCCACCGGCCGACCAGTGGGTCAGCGCGATGTCCTGGTCGTCGGGGAAGGCCTCGCCGTCCTCGGAGGTCCAGGGCGCGGCGATGAAGGCGTTGCGACGGTTGGAGTCGTCGGAGAACTTGTCGGCGATGCCGCGCAGGTCGGCCATCGCCTCGTCGTCGATGTCCTCGTCGTACCAGAGCACGGTGAAGCCGTGCTCGAGGTTGTGCACCAGTGCCTCGAGCTCGGGACGGTCCTCGACGGTGTAGAACTCGCGGGCGCCGGAGACGGGGGCCACGCCGGCGATGTTCCAGTGGGGTCCGAACGCCGGGGGAGCGGTGTCGTAGGTGACCTGCTGCTCCTGCGGCACGTGGGTGCCGCTGTCGGCGGCCGGCTCGGTGGTGATCTCGCCGCACACGTCGGCCGAGGCCCCGATCTCGTCGAGGGCCAGCGAGCTGTACTGGCTGCTCTCCACCTCGTCGCTGATGATCCCGTACAGCGGCACCGCGATGATGGCGGCGGCGATGACGCCGCAGACGGCGACGATGGCGTAGCCGCGGCGCTTGTCGGCGCCCTTCTGCTGCTTGCGGATCGCGTCGATCTTGGCCTGGCGGTCGGACTTGGCGGGCTTGGCCACGGTTCGGCTGTCCTCGAGGTCGGGGGCGGTCTGGTGCGGGGGCGGGGCTGGCGGGGATTCTACGGAGTGCGCGGTCGCATCCGGGCAACGACGGTGGATCCGGGCTCGGTCGCGGCCTCGCAGCACCACCCGTGGGCGAAGGCGAGCGGCTCCAGCAGCGCCCCCAGGCGGGTCGACGCAGGGTGGGCCACGCTGACCAGGAGCGTCCCGCCGACGAGCCGGGTGCTCGCCGCGCCGTGCGCGACCCGCTCGACGGCCTCGGCCAGCTCCTCGGGCGGGGCGGGGGCCCCGAAGGGCGCCAGGTCGGCGGGGTCGCCGGTGAGGGCGCGCACGACGGCCTCGCGGGCGCCGTACCCGAAGAGGTCGGCGCCCTCGGCGCGCACCAGCGCGACCGCGCCCGGTCCCGGGTCGTCGAGGGGGGTGACCAGGTCGGCCCGGCCCCGCACGACGGCGAAGGGGCGGCCCCCGAGCTTGCCCTGCGCCAGCTCGGCGGCGCCCGCCACCTCGTCGGCGACCGCGGGCGCGGTCACGGCCAGCTCGTTGCCGTGGGCGTCGACGCGGCCCGCGAAGCTCTCGGCCACGCTGAGGCCGGCGGCCCCGATGGCGATGTCGGTCTGCCCCTCGCGCCAGGCCCGGCCGGCGGTGTCGGTGACGACCACGCCGACGACGCGCCCGCTGAGCTCGTGCAGCCGGGCGCGCAGGGCGCGGGCGGAGGCGTCGGGGTCGAGCGGCAGCAGCACGATGGAGCCGAGCGCCACGTTGGAGGCGTCGATGCCGGCGGCCGCCATGGTCAGGCCGTGGTGGGTGCGCACGATGGTGGTCGGGCCGCGGCGGGCCACCACCCGCGCGGTCTCGTCGGCCAGCGCCTGCGCCCGGTCGCCGGTGCGGACCCGGTCCTCGGACTTGCTGACCACCTTGCTGGTCACCACCACGACGTCGCCGTCGGCGAGGTCGTGGCCACCGGCGCCGTGGCCCAGGGCGGTGAGGAGCGCCTGCGCCAGGTCGGTGCCCGGGACGACCTCGGGCACGCCGTCGGGGGCGTGGACCTGCAGGTCCGTCACGGGGCGACCAGGTCGAGCGCGGCCGCCGCCATGTCGGCCGTCGCCCCGGGCGAGGTCATCATCAGCGGGACGGCGGCGGCGCGCAGCCCGGCCGCCTCGAGCGCGGGCACGGCGTCGGCGTCGCCCGAGTCGACGAGCCAGCCGTCGAGCAGGCCGCCCTGCGACCGGGCGCCGTAGTGCAGCCCGACGCCGGCGGCGCTGACCTCGACCCCGATCGACGTCAGCAGCTGGCGGGCCATGCCGCGCACGTGCTGCCCGCCCACGATGGGCGAGAGCCCGACCACGGGGGCCGCGGTGGCCCGGAGCGCCTCGCGCACCCCGGGCACGCCCAGGACCGTGCCGATCGAGACGACCGGGTTGGAGGGCGGCACCAGCACCAGGTCGGCGTCGGTGAGCGCCTCGACGACGCCGGGGGCGGGCGAGGACTGGTCGAGGCCGACGCACACGACCGTCTCGGCGGGGACCTCGGCGCGCATCCGGATCCAGTACTCCTGGAAGTGCACGACGCGGGTGCCGCTGGGGGAGTCGGGGTCGGCGACCGCCACGTGGGTCTCGACCCGGTCGTCGGTCATCGGCAGCAGGCGCACCCGGTCGCCGTGCACCGGCTCGAGCCAGCGGCGGCACAGGGCCGTGGTCACCGCGGAGAGCGGGTAGCCCGCCTCGAGCATCTGGGTGCGCACCAGGTGCGTGGCCACGTCGCGGTCGCCGAGACCGAACCACGTCGGCTCGACGCCGTACGCCGCCAGCTCCTCGCGCACGCTCCAGGTCTCCTCGCGCCGGCCCCACCCGCGCTCGGGGTCGATCCCGTCGCCGAGGGTGTACATCACCGTGTCGAGGTCGGGGCAGACCTTGAGCCCGTGCACCCACAGGTCGTCGGCGGTGTTGGTGACGACCGTGACGACCGCGTCGCGCTCGACGCCGGGCAGCCGACCGGTGTCGAGGGCGTGCAGCAGGCCCTGCAGGAAGCGGGCGCCGCCGATGCCCCCGGAGAGGACGGTGATGGAACGCATGGGGCTACTGTGCCGCAGCGCCTCGTCCCGGTCGTCCGGCGACCCCGCCGACGGGCACGTGACCCGGTCGGGTAATACCAGACTTTCGCTTGACTTCCGGTGTACGACAGGCATGTAATTCCCACAGTGTTCTTCGGGATTTCCACTGGGTCGAAAGGGCGTACGCCGTGAGAGAGCTGTTTCTCCTCGAATCGGACGCCACCGAGGCGGGCTGGCAGGATCGCGCCCTGTGCGCACAGACCGACCCCGAGGCGTTCTTCCCTGAAAAGGGTGGTTCCACCAGGGAGGCCAAGAAGGTCTGCCTGACCTGCGAGGTGCGCGACGAGTGCCTCGAGTCCGCGCTGATGAACGACGAGCGCTTCGGCATCTGGGGCGGTCTCTCCGAGCGGGAGCGCCGCAAGCTGAAGAAGCGCGCAGTCTGAGGGTGCCCCCCGCGCCCTGTCGAGGGTCAGCCCCGGTCGTCCGCGACCGGGGCCCCTTCGATTTCTGAGCCTGCCACCGGCGCCACGTACCCTTGCCGATCGTGTCCGGGACAGCTCCGGCGGCGGTCGCCGCCCTCGTGGTCAGTCACGACGGTGCGCGCTGGCTGCCCGTGGTGATCGAGGCGCTGCGCGCCCAGACCAGGGCCCCCGACCGCGTGGTGGCCGTCGACACCGGCAGCCGCGACGAGAGCCCCGACCTGCTCGAGGCCGCCTTCGGGCCCGTGGTGCCCGCCCCGGCCGGCACCGGCTACCCGGAGGCGGTGCGACGCGGCCTGGCCGAGCTCGGGCCCGAGGTCGAGTGGGTCTGGCTGCTGCACGACGACTCGACCCCCGACGCCTCGGCGCTCGAGGAGCTGCTGGCGGCGGCCGAGGAGCACCCCGGGGCCGACGTGCTGGGCCCCAAGCTGCGCGAGTGGCCCTCGCTGCGCCGGCTGCTCGAGGTCGGGGTGACCATCTCCGGCACCGGACGGCGCGAGAGCGGTCTCGAGCGCGGCGAGTACGACCAGGGCCAGCACGACGAGGTGCGCCGGGTGCTGGCGGTCAACACCGCCGGGATGCTCGTGCGGCGCCGCGTGCTCGAGGACCTCGGCGGGTTCGACGACCACCTCCCCGTCTTCGGCAACGACCTCGACTTCGGCTGGCGCGCCGCGGCCGCCGGGCACACCACGCTGGTGGTGCCCCAGGCCGTCGTCTTCCACGCCGAGGCCGCCCACCGCGGGCTGCGGCGCACCGCGCTGACCGGGCGGCACACGCACTTCCAGGAGCGCCGGGCCGCCCTGTTCACGCTGCTGGTCAACGTGCGCTCGCGGGCCCTGCCCCTCCAGGTCGTGCGCCTGGTGCTGGGCACGCTGCTGCGGGTGCTCGGCTTCCTGCTGGTGCGCTCGGTCGGGGAGGCCCTCGACGAGCTGGCCGCCCTGCTCTCCCTGGTCGGCAGCGCCGGCGACGTGCGCCGCGCCCGGCGCGAGCGCCGGGCCCGGGCCACCGCGCCGCCCGAGGAGGTGCGCGGGCTGCTGGCGCCCGCGTGGCTGCCCTACCGCCACGGCCTCGACGCCGTGGGCGACCTCGTCTCCGCGCTCACCGACCAGGCCGCCGACGTCGCCGAGCGCCGCCGGGCCGCGGCCGCCGAGCGCGACCCCGCGGCGTACGCCGCCCAGGCCGGTGCCCGACGGGCCGTCGCCGAGGACGACGACGAGGACGTGCCCGACGACAGCTCGCTGGTGGCGCGCTTCCTGACCGACCCGGTCGCCGTGACGCTGTCCCTGGTGGTCCTGGCCCTGCTGGTGGCCACCCGGGCCGGCTTCGGCCAGGCCGTCGGTGCGGCGCTGGCGCCGGTCCCCGACACGGTCGGCGCCTGGTGGGGGCTGCACCTGGAGTCCTGGCACGCGCTGGGCCAGGGCACGCGGTGCCCGCGCCGGCCCTCCTGCTCCCGCTGGCGCTGCTGGCCACGGTCCTGGGCGGCAGCCCCGCCGCCGCCGTCTCCGCGGTGCTGCTGCTCGCGGCACCCCTGGCGCTGTGGGGCACCTGGCGCTTCCTGCGGGTGGCCGGGCGCCTGGTCTCGGTGCGCGGCGCCCCCCGCTGGCTGCTGCTGTGGGGCTCGGTCACCTACGCGCTCGTCCGTTGACCAGCGGCGCCTGGGGCGACGGCCGGCTCGGGCCCGTCGTGAGCGCCGCGCTGCTGCCCTGGGCCGCGCACGCCGCGCTCGGCTTCGCCGACCCGGTCGCCGACCGGCGTTGGCGCGCCGGCTGGCGCCTGGGCCTGCTGCTGGGCCTGCTCACCGCGTTCACGCCCACGGCCTGGCTGGTCGCCACCACCCTCGCCGTGGTCGTGGTCACCGCGGTCCTCGTCGTCCTGCCGGGGGCCCGGGGCGACCGCTCGACGTGGGGCCCACCGCTCACCGCGGTGCTGGTGCCCCTGGCGCTGCTCGCCCCGTGGTGGGTCGGCTCGCTGCGGCGCGGGGCCGCCGAGGCGCTGCTGCTCGACCCCGGCCGGCTGCCCGCGGCCGAGCCCACGGGGCTCGAGCTGCTGACCGGGCGCCTGGGCGAGACGGGCGCCCCGTGGTGGCTCGGGGCGCTGCTCGTGGTGCTCGCCCTGCTGGCGCTGCTCCCGCGCGCCACGCGCGCCGCCGTCCTGCTGGTGTGGGTGGTGGCCCTGGTGGCCGCGCTCGTGGCGCTGGGGCTCTCGTGGACCACCCTCGACCTGTCGGTCGGCACGGCCGCACCCGGTGTGGGTGCCCCGCTGGCGGTCCTGGTCGGCGCCCTGGTCACGGCCGCGGTGCTCGGCGCCGTCGGTGCCCGCGGCTCGGTGGCCCGACCGGTCCTCGCCGGGGTGGTCGCGGTGGCAGCCGTCGTGCCCGTCCTGGGCCTGGGCTGGGCCGTCGTCGCCGACGACCGGCTGGCCGACGCACCCGACTCGGGCATCCCCGCCTACATGGTGCAGCGCTCCGAGCTCGGCCCCGAGCACGGCATCCTGGTGCTGCGCGGCGACGTCGCCGGAGGTCTCGAGCACACCGTGCGCCGCGGCGACGGCACCACCCTGGGCGAGGACGAGGTGCTGGCGCTCAGCGGCGAGGACGCCGACCTGACCGCCACCGTGCGCGAGCTCGTCTCGGCGCCCACCAGCGAGACGGTGACGCGCCTGGGCGAGCTGGGCATCGAGCACGTCGTGCTGCCGGCCCCCGCCGACGGCGACGTGGCCGCCGGGCTCGACGCCGCCGGGGGACTGGTGCAGGCCAGCGCGGCCGACCCGGGCACCCGCGCCTGGCAGGTCGACCGGCCGCTGTCGACGCAGGCCCTCGAGGGCGGCACCTCCGCGCTGCACGTCTCGCTGCTGGTCGTCCAGGGGATCGCGCTGGTGACGGTGCTGGTGCTCTGCGCCCCCACCCGCGAGCGACGGAGGCGTCGATGACCAGCACTCCCGCCCCCGGCCGCCGCGCCGGTGACCAGCCCCGCAGCCGTGGCGGGCGCCTCGACCGCGTCCTCGTGGCCGCGGTCGTGGTGCCGGCGCTCACCGTGGCGGCCGCCCTGCTCGCCGACACCGGGGTCGAGCCCCGTCCGGTCGAGCAGCCGCCGCGCGAGGTCGACCTCGACCGCGCCACCGCGGTCTGCCCCGCGGCGACGAGCGACGGCCGGGTCGTGGTGGCCAGCGGCACGGGTGCGCGCGGCGACGTGACCGTCGGGGTCGCGGGCGACGACCCCCAGGAGCTGGGGCTGGGCCGGCGCGGCGCCGGTGTCGTCGACACCGACGACGTCGCGGTGGTCACCGGCGCCGGCGAGCTGGCCCCCGGGCTGGTGGCGCTGCGCACGGCCGGGCCGGGGCTGCGCGCGGTGGCCTGCCCCGCCACCAGCTCCGAGCAGTGGTTCACCGGCGTCGGCGCCGGCGCCGAGCACACCTCGGTGCTCGAGCTGACCAACCCCGACGCCGGCCCGGCCACCGTCGACGTCGAGGTGCACGGCCAGTCCGGGCCGGTCGCCGCCGACGGGCTGCGCGGTGTCTCGGTGCCCGGCGGCGAGACCGTGCGGCTGCGGCTGGGCGCCGAGATCCCCAAGCGCGAGGAGCTGGCGCTGCGCGTCAGCACCGGCCGCGGCCGGGTCGCGGCCGTGGTGGTCGACGCGTTCGTGCCGATCGGGCGCGGCGTCCCCACCAAGGAGTACCTGCCCGGCCAGGCGGCCCCCGCCGAGGTCAACGTGCTGATGGGCCTGCCCGCCGGGGCCGGCGAGCGCGCGGTGGTCGTGGCCAACGGCGGCGACGACGTCGCGCGGGTCCGGCTGGAGCTGGTGACCGCACGCTCGGTCTTCGCCCCCGCCGAGGTCGAGGAGGTCACCGTAGAGCCGGGCAGCGTCAGGCGCCTCTCGATCGCCGGGCTGCTGGGCAGCGACGCCGCCGCCGACGCACTGGGGCTGCGGGTGGTCAGCAGCCGGCCGGTCACCGCCACCTTCCGGGCGCGCACCGGCACCGATCTCGTGCAGTCGGTGCCCGGCGGACGGGTGCAGGGCACCACCCTGGTCCCGGTGCCCGCCGGGGCCAAGGAGCTGCTGCTGGCCGACGCCGACGGCGTGGGGGCGGTGCGCGTCGAGGCGCGCAGCGCCGGCGGGGAGCGGTTGCAGCGGCGGACCTACGACCTCACGCCCGAGGTCGGGCTGTCGGTGCCGCTGCCGGCCGACGCGGCGCTCGTCGAGGTGCGCACCGGCGACCTCGACCTCGTGGGGTCCGTCCTGGTCGAGACCGGCAGCGGGTCGGTCGTGCTGCCGCTGCGGCCGCTGGTGCTGACCGACCTGGTGCCCGCGGTGCGGCCCGGGCCGCCCTGAGCAGGCCAGGAGACCGGAGAGCCGGGGTCAGTCGGCGTCGTAGCGCGGGTCGACGTCGGCGGGGTCGCAGCCCAGCAGCTCGGCGACCTGCTCCACCAGCACCGTCAGCACGAGCGCGTGCAGCTCCGAGCGGGTCTCGCAGCGGTGCTCGATCGGCCGCCGGAAGACCACCAGGCGGCTGGGCCGCCCGCCGGAGCCCCGCACCAACGAGGCCAGGGGGACGCTGTCGGGGCTCCAGTCGTCGGGCACCAGAGGGGTGTCCTCGACGGCGAACTCGACCAGCCCGAGCCGGTCGGACCAGCGGTCCTCGAGCTCGGTGACGAGGTCCAGGACCAGGTCGTCGAAGCGCTGGCGCCGGGTGCGCACCGCGACCGTGCCGGGCTCCGCGGGCAGCACCCCGGGCCCGCGCGGCCCCCGGCCGCGTCGGTCGCGGGTGCGCCGGCGGGGAACGGCGGCGTCGGGCATGCCGCGAGCCTAGTCGTCGGTGGCCACCGGGGGAGGTAGCGTCTGCGCCGTGAGTCCCGCCCGCCGCTGCTCCCGCACCGCGTGCGGCCGGCCTGCGGTGATGACGTTGACCTACGTCTACGCCGACCAGACGGCTGTGCTCGGTCCCCTGGCCACCTACGCCGAACCGCACGCCTACGACCTGTGCGAGACCCACAGCGAGCGCCTCTCCGCGCCGCGCGGCTGGGAGGTGCTGCGCCTGGCCCAGCCGGCGCCGCCGGGGCCCACCAACGACGACCTGCTCGCCCTCGCCGACGCGGTGCGCGAGGCCGGCCGGCCGGCGCCGGTGCAGCGCTCGCTGCCCGAGGCCGAGACCGGCCGCGAGACCACGCGACGGGGCCATCTGCGGGTGCTCAGCTCCGACCACTAGTGTTCGGGCCATGGCCGACACCCTGAGTGCCGACAACGTCCACGCGGTCTTCAAGGCCTACGACGTGCGCGGGATCGCCCCCGACCAGATCGACGAGACGCTGGCCCGTGCCACCGGCCGTGCCTACGTGCAGGTCCTGGGCGTCGACTCGGTGGTGGTGGGCCACGACATGCGCCCCAGCTCGCCGGGCCTGGCCGGGGCGTTCGCCGAGGGCGCGACCGAGGCCGGCGCCGACGTCGTGATGATCGGGCTCGCCTCCACCGACCAGCTCTACTTCGCCTCGGGCTTCCTGGGCCAGGCCGGCGTCATGTTCACCGCCAGCCACAACCCGGCGCAGTACAACGGCATCAAGATGTGCCGTGCCCACGCGGTGCCGGTCGGCACCGACAGCGGGCTCGCCGAGATCCGCGACCTGGTGGTGGCCGGTCCCGAGGCCGGCGGCGCGCGCACCGGCTCGATCAGCAGCCACGACGTCCTCGAGGCGTACGCCGCGCACCTGCTCACCCTGGCCCCCGTGGCGGGGCGCCGCCTCAAGGTCGTCGTCGACGCCGGCAGCGGGATGGCCGGGCACACCGCGCCCGCGGTGTTCGGGCGCCTGGGCGACGAGGCGGTCGAGGTCGTGCCGATGTACTTCGACCTCGACGGCACGTTCCCGCACCACGACGCGAACCCGATCGACCCCGAGACCCTGGTCGACCTGCAGGCGCGCGTGCTGGCCGAGGGCGCCGACGTCGGCCTGGCCTTCGACGGCGACGCCGACCGCTGCTTCCTCGTCGACGAGCGCGGCGTGGCGGTCTCGCCCTCGACGCTCACGGCGCTGATCGCGGCCCGCGAGCTCGCCAAGCACCCCGGCTCGACCGTGATCCACAACCTGATCACCAGCCGGGCGGTGCCCCAGCTGGTCGAGGAGCTGGGCGGCCACCCGGTGCGCACCCGCGTGGGCCACTCCTACATCAAGGCCACGATGGCCGAGACCGACGCCGTCTTCGGCGGCGAGCACTCGGGCCACTTCTACTTCCGCGACTTCTGGCGCGCCGACTCCGGCATGCTCGCCGCGCTGCACGCGCTCGCTGCCCTCGCCGAGACCGACGTGCCGCTCTCCGAGCTGCTCGCGCAGTACGAGCGCTACCCGCTCAGCGGCGAGATCAACTCCACCGTCGCCGACCAGGGCGAGGTGATCGCCGCGATCGAGGCGGCGTACGCCGGTCGCGACGGCGTCAGCACCGACCGGCTCGACGGGCTCAGCGTGCTGCACGCAGACTGGGCCTTCAACGTGCGCGGCTCCAACACGGAGCCGCTGCTGCGGCTCAACGCCGAGGGGAAGGACCTGCCGACCATGACGACGGTGCGCGACGAGGTGCTCAGCATGATCCGGGGTGCGCGGTGAGCGGGCTCGGGCTCGACCCGGCCCTGCTCGAGATCATCGTGTGCCCCGACTGCCACGGCGAGCTGGGGGAGGGCCCGGGTGTCGGCGCCGGCCCCGAGCTGGTGTGCGCGGCCTGTGGCCTGGCCTACCCGGTGCGCGACCAGATCCCGGTGCTGCTCGTCGACGAGGCCCGCCGCCCGTGACCTGGTTCGACGAGTCCCGCCTCGACGACGAGTCGGCGCTCGAGCGCATCGACCTGCGGCTGCGCACCCTGGCCGAGTCCGGCTCCCGGGTGCGCCGCGAGGCCGGTGACGCGGCGTCGGCGATGGCCGACGCGGTCGAGCGCGCCCGTGACCTGCCGCGGCCGCGTGCGGTGATCGCCGCGGGTCCCGACTCGCGCCTGCTGCGCGCGGTGCTGGAGCCCTGGTGCCCGGTGCCGTTCGTGGCCTGGCCCGGCCACGCCCTGCCCGGCTGGGCCGGCAGCCTCGACCTGGTCGCGGTGCTCGCCCCCGACGGCGGCGACCCCGGCACGGCCTCGGCCGTCGCCGAGGCGTTGCGCCGCGGCTGCCAGGTCGTGGTGGCCTGCCCGCCCGGCTCGATGGTCGCCGAGCACGCCGAGGGCCGGTGGAGCGCGATCCTGCCGACCACCACCCGCGACCCGCTCGCCACGGCCGTGGTGATGCTCAGCTACCTCGAGCAGGTGCGCCTCGGCCCGAGCGCCGACCCCGGCACCGTCGCCGACGCGCTCGACCAGGTCGCCCTGGCCTGCGCCCCACGGCGCGACCTGGCGGTCAACCCCGCCAAGACCCTGGCCATCGCGCTGGCCGACTCCAACCCCCTCGTGTGGGGCGGCAGCGTCCTGGCCGCCCGCGCGGCCCGCCGGGTGGCGGAGTCGGTCCGGCGCTCCAGCGGCCGCGCCGCGATCGCCGGCGAGGTCGACCAGCTGCTGCCGGTGCTCGAGGCCACCCGGCCGCGCGACGTCTTCGACGACCCGTTCGCCGAGACCAGCGGCGACCTGCGTCCGGTCCTGGTCGTGCTCGACGACGGGGTCGACGACCCCCTCGTGCACGAGCAGCGCCAGCAGCTGGAGTCCGCGGCCGCGGAGCGGGGGGTGCGGGTCGAGACGCTGACCTGCGAGGAGGGCGACGAGGTCGCCCGCTACGCCTCCCTGCTGCTCAGCGGCACCTACGCGGCCGAGTACCTGCGCCTGGGCCTCGTCGACGACTGAGAGCAGCGCGACACCCGGCTGAGGTTTGCCCGCCGACGAGCGGCGGGTAGGAACGAGGGATGGCCTCCCGACGAGACCCGTGGTTCGACAACGCCAAGATGGCCCTGGTGACGCTGGTCGTCCTGGGCCACTCCTGGGTGCTGCTGCCCGACACCGCCCTGGTGGAGCACCTCTACGACTTCCTCTACGCCTGGCACGTGCCGGCGTTCGTCCTGGTGACCGGCTACCTGTCCCGCTCCTTCACCTACACCCGGGCCCGGATGTGGGGGCTGGTGCGCACCGTCGCGGTGCCCTACGTGCTCTTCGAGGCCGGCATCGCGTTGTTCCGCATCCACGTGGGGGGCGAGCAGCTCGAGGACCTCTGGCGCGACCCGCACTGGCCGATGTGGTTCCTCTCGGCCCTGTTCTTCTGGCGGCTGCTGACCCCCGTCCTCCGCGACCTGTGGGGCGGTCTGGCGGTGGCGGTCGTCGTCAGCCTGGTCGCCGGCCTGTACGCCGGGGACACCCTCGACGTGGCCCGCATCCTGGGCCTGCTGCCGTTCTTCGTGATGGGGCTCAAGGCCACCCCCGAGCGGCTGGAGCTGCTGCGGGCGCCGTGGGTGAAGGTGGTCTCGGTGGTGGTGCTGGTCGGCATCTGGCTGCTCACCGCGCGCACCGACCAGTGGGCGGCGACCGAGTGGCTCTACTACCGCGCCCGCTACGACGAGCTCGACGTGAGCGACTCCCGCGCGTTCCTGACCCGCGCGAGCCTGCTGGTGCTGGGCACCCTGGGCGCCTGGGCGTTCCTCGCGCTGGTGCCGCGCGTGCAGGGCTGGTTCACCCGGATGGGCGCCGCGACCCTCGTGGTCTACCTTTTCCACGGCTTCGCGGTGAAGGGCGCCGGGTACGCCGGCTGGGGCGGCTTCGCCGAGCAGCACCAGGCCCTCGCCCTGGTCGTGACCAGCGTGGCGGCCGTCGGGCTGTCCCTGCTGCTGGCCAGCCCCCCGGTGGCCAGGGTGCTGACCCACGTCGTCGACCCGCTCGGCTTCGCCGGGCACAAGGTTGGCCAGGCCGCCGACGTCGCGGTCGCCTCGCAGCGCGTCGACGACCACGCCGAGGAGGTGGCCGCGCAGGTCGCCGCGCAGGGGCACGTCACGTCCCCGCGTGGGTAGGCTCCTGCTCGTGCAGACCTCCCAGGTGAGTGCCCGTCCCGGAGCCCCGCGATGAGCGGCGGTCTCTTCGCCCTGCTCGACGACGTCGCCGCGCTGGCCCGGCTGGCCGCCGCGTCCGTCGACGACGTGGGGGCGGCCGCGGGCCGGGCCAGCATGAAGGCCGCCGGCGTCGTGGTCGACGACACGGCCGTCACGCCGCAGTACGTGCAGGGCGTCGCAGCGGAGCGCGAGCTCCCGATGATCCGCAAGATCGCGGTCGGCTCGCTGCGCAACAAGATGCTCATCATCCTGCCGGCGGCGCTGCTGCTCTCGCAGTTCCTGCCCTGGCTGCTCACCCCGATCCTGATGCTCGGCGGCGCCTTCCTGTGCTACGAGGGCGCCGAGAAGATCTGGGAGAAGGTGAGCGGGCACCACCCCGAGGAGCCGGCCGCGGACGCCGGTGAGGTCCTCGACCCGGCGGCGGCGGAGAAGAAGATGGTCTCGGGGGCGATCCGCACCGACCTGATCCTCTCGGCCGAGATCATGGTGATCAGCCTCAACGAGGTCGCCGACGAGCCGTTCTGGTCGCGCGCCGTCATCCTGGCCGTGGTCGGTGTCGGCATCACCGCGCTGGTGTACGGCGTCGTGGCGGTCATCGTGAAGATCGACGACATCGGGCTGGGCCTGGCCCAGCGCAGCTCGGCCACCGCCCAGCGGGTCGGGCACGCGATGGTGGCGGCGATGCCGCGCCTGCTGGCCGTGATCGGTGCCGTCGGCACCGCCGCCATGCTGTGGGTCGGCGGGCACATCCTGCTGGTGGGCGTCGACGAGCTGGGCTGGCACGCGCTCTACGACCTGGTCCACCACCTCGAGGAGGCCGTCCACGACGCGCTCGGCGCCGCCGGCGCCGTCGCGGCCTGGCTGGTCAACACCGCTGCCTCCGCGCTGCTGGGCCTCGTGGTCGGTGCGGCGGTCGTCGCGGTGCTGCACCTGCGCCCGCGCCGGGGCGCTCCCACGAATTCCTGATCCCTCCGGGGCCGACCTACGCTGGTGGGGTCCGCGTGGGAGATCCCGACGATGCGCAGATGCGCGACGCAGACCTGCTCCAGACGCTTCGAGGAGACAACAAGATGGACTTCAAGGTCGCCGACCTGTCCCTGGCCGACTACGGCCGCACCGAGATCACCCTGGCCGAGCACGAGATGCCCGGCCTGATGGCGATGCGCGAGCGCTACGGCGCGGACAAGCCGCTGGCGGGTGCCCGGATCGCCGGTTCGCTGCACATGACCATCCAGACCGCGGTGCTCATCGAGACCCTCGTGGCGCTGGGCGCCGAGGTCCGCTGGGCCTCGTGCAACATCTTCTCCACCCAGGACCACGCCGCTGCGGCGGTCGTCGTGGGCCCCGAGGGCACCCCCGAGGACCCCCAGGGCGTCCCGGTCTTCGCCTGGAAGGGCGAGAGCCTCGAGGAGTACTGGTGGTGCACCCAGCAGATCCTCGACTGGCCCGCGGACACCTACGCGAACATGATCCTCGACGACGGCGGCGACGCCACGCTGCTGGTGCACCTGGGCACCGAGGCCGAGAAGTCGGGCCAGGCGCCCGACCCGGCCACCGCCAAGAGCCACGAGCAGAAGGTCGTCTTCGAGGTCCTGCAGTCCTCGCTGGCCAGGAGCGACGAGCGCTTCACCAAGATCGGCAACGAGATCCGCGGCGTCACCGAGGAGACCACCACCGGTGTGCTGCGCCTCTACGACATGATGCGCGAGGGCTCGCTGCTCTTCCCGGCGATCAACGTCAACGACTCGGTCACCAAGTCCAAGTTCGACAACAAGTACGGCTGCCGCCACAGCCTCGTCGACGGCATCAACCGCGCCACCGACGTCCTCATCGGCGGCAAGGTCGCGGTCGTGTGCGGCTACGGCGACGTGGGCAAGGGCAGCGCCGACTCGCTGCGCGGCCAGGGTGCCCGCGTCATCGTCACCGAGATCGACCCCATCTGCGCGCTGCAGGCCGCGATGGACGGCTACCAGGTCACGACGCTCGACGACGTCCTGGACGTCGCCGACATCATCATCACCGCGACCGGCAACAAGGACGTCGTCTCCGTCGACCAGATGCGCCGGATGAAGCACAACGCGATCCTGGGCAACATCGGCCACTTCGACAACGAGATCGATATGGCCGGCCTCGAGTCGTTCCCCGGCGTGCAGCGCAAAAACGTCAAGCCGCAGGTCGACGTGTGGACCTTCCCGGCCACCGACGAGCGCGACGAGTCCTCGATCATCGTGCTGTCCGAGGGCCGCCTGATGAACCTGGGCAACGCGACCGGTCACCCCTCGTTCGTGATGTCGAACTCCTTCACCAACCAGGTGCTGGCCCAGATCGAGATCTTCACCAAGCCCGAGGAGTACCCGGTCGGCGTCTACGTGCTGCCCAAGCACCTCGACGAGGAGGTCGCCCGGCTGCACCTCGGTGCGCTCGGCGTGAAGCTCACCGAGCTCTCCGGCGACCAGGCCGCCTACCTCGGGGTGGACGTGGCCGGTCCCTACAAGTCCGACCAGTACCGCTACTGAGGACACCAGACACCGACGCACGACTCTCCCTGGCACCACGACCGGCTCCCGCGCCGGCGTGGTGCCGGGGTGCAGGATGGGGAGCATGAGCGAGGCAGCCAGCCAGAACGAGTACGCCACCAAGGGGCGCGTGCTCGTCGTCGACGACGACGCCTCGCTCGCCGAGATGCTGACCATCGTGCTGCGCCAGGAGGGCTTCGACAGCCGCATGGTGACCCGCGGCGACCTCGCGCTCGAGGTCTTCCGCGACTACCGGCCCGACGTGGTGCTGCTCGACCTGATGCTGCCGGGCAAGGACGGCATCGACGTGTGCAAGGAGATCCGCGCCGAGTCCGGAGTGCCGATCGTGATGCTCACCGCCAAGGGCGACACCGTCGACGTCGTGGTCGGCCTCGAGTCGGGCGCCGACGACTACGTCGTCAAGCCCTTCAAGCCCAAGGAGCTCGTGGCGCGCATCCGCGCCCGCGTGCGCCGCAACGACACCACCTCGCAGGCCGAGACGCTCACCATCGCCGACCTGTCGATCGACGTGGCCGGCCACCAGGTCTCCCGCGGCGGGCAGGCGCTCAGCCTGACCCCGCTCGAGTTCGACCTGCTCGTGTGCCTGGCCCGCAAGCCCTGGCAGGTCTTCACCCCGCGAGGTGCTGCTCGAGCAGGTCTGGGGCTACCGCCACGCCGCCGACACCCGCCTGGTCAACGTCCACGTGCAGCGGCTGCGCTCGAAGATCGAGCACGACCCCGAGAACCCGGAGGTCGTGGTGACGGTGCGCGGCGTCGGCTACAAGGCCGGGAACGCCTGAGGGCCCGATGGCCACGGGGGCTCGCGGGGCGCTGACGTTCTGGCGTCGCTCCATCCAGGCGCGCGTGGTGGCCAGCACCGTGCTGCTCTCGGCGGTCGTCGTCGGGGTCGTCGGCTGGCTGCTGCTGCAGCAGACCCGCGACGGCCTGCTCGACCAGCGCGTCGAGGCGGTGGTGGCCGAGGCCGGCAACGAGACCGACGACGCGCGGGCGCGCCTGCAGTCCACGCCCTTCAGCGACGTCGACGCCGCCCAGCAGCAGCGGGCGCTGGTCGAGCCCATCATCGCGCGCGGCGCGAGCCGTGACTTCGCGGTCGTGCTGGCCGGGCCGACCGGGGCCGGGGACCTGAGCGAGGGCGGGGCGACGTACACCCGGGGGCTGGACCGCACCTCGGTGCCCCCGAGCCTCGTCGAGCACTTCGCCGAGGTGGCCGAGCCCGCCTGGACCTACACCCGGATCCGCCGGGAGGGGCCCGACGGCACCCGGCTCGTCGAGCCGGGCGTCGTCGTGGGCTCGCAGGTCACCCTGCCGGCCGACGGACGCACCTACACCCTCTACCTGCTCTTCCCGCTCTCCGGGGAGGAGCGCACCCTCGACCTGGTCAGCCGGGCGCTGCTGACGGCGGGGTCGCTGCTGCTGGTGCTGGTGGCCGGTGTCGCGTTCCTCGTCACGCGCCAGGTGGTCACCCCGGTGCGGATGGCCCGCCGGGTCGCCGAGCGGCTCGCCGCCGGGCGGCTGCGCGAGCGGCTCGAGGTCAAGGGGGAGGACGACCTGGCGCGCCTGGCCACCTCGTTCAACCAGATGGCCTCCAACCTGCAGCGCCAGATCCGCCAGCTCGAGGAGCTCAGCCGGGTGCAGCGCCGCTTCGTCTCCGACGTCTCCCACGAGCTGCGCACCCCGCTGACGACGGTCCGGATGGCCGGTGACGTGCTGCACGACGCGCGCGCCGACTTCGACCCGGTCTCGGCGCGCGCGGCCGAGCTGCTGCAGGTCGAGCTCGACCGCTTCGAGACGCTGCTCTCGGACCTGCTGGAGATCAGCCGGTTCGACGCGGGCGCCGCGGTCCTCGAGGTCGACGACGTCAACCTCACCGACGTCGCCCACCGGGTCGTCGACAGCACCCTGCCCCTCGCCGCCCAGCGTGGCGTGCAGCTGGTCGTGCGCGCCCCCGACGACCACCCCTGCCTGGCCGAGGCCGACGTGCGGCGCGTCGAGCGCATCGTGCGCAACCTGGTCACCAACGCCATCGACCACGCGGGCCCCGCGGAGCCCGGCGGCAGCACCGAGGTGGTCGTGCACGTGGCCGGGGACCAGCACTCGGCCGCGATCGCGGTGCGCGACCACGGGGTGGGCCTGGCGCCGGGGGAGTCGGCGATGGTCTTCAACCGCTTCTGGCGCGCCGACCCGGCCCGCGCCCGCACCTCCGGCGGCACCGGGCTCGGTCTCGCGATCTCCCTGGAGGACACCCACCTGCACGGCGGCTGGCTCCAGGCCTGGGGCCGCCCCGGCGAGGGTGCCCAGTTCCGGCTCACCCTGCCCCGCCGGGCCGGCGAGCCGCTGCGGCGCAGCCCGATCACGCTGATCCCCGACGACGCCGTGGAGGCGGTGTGAGCCGCCGGGGGCTGGTCGCCCTGCTGCTGCCGCTGCTGCTGCTGGCCGGCGGCTGCGTGAGCATGCCCGAGTCCGGGCCGGTCGTGGGCGCCGGCGTGGGCGACGGGGTCGACGCCGACATGGGCGGGGTGCCGGCCATCGACGCCCGGGCCCCGCAGGAGGGCCAGAGCGCCACCGAGGTGGTGCGCGGCTTCCTCGACGCGATGCAGGCCTGGCCCCGGGAGCTGACCACCGCCAAGGAGTACCTCGCCTCCGACGCCGCCGCGGCCTGGAACCCCGACGGGCTCGTCACCTACGTCGAGGCCCAGCCGCAGAGCACGTCGAGCTCGCGGGTCTCGCTGCGCCTGGGCGGCGCCGACCGCTTCGACGCCCGCGGCGCCTACGAGGGGGCGCTGTCGGCGTACGAGTCGATCCTCCAGCTCTCGCTCACCACCGAGGACGGGCAGCTGCGCATCACCAACCCGCCGAGCGACCTGGTGGTGCCGCAGACCTGGTTCGAGGCCCGCTACGACCAGCTCGCGCTCTACTTCCTGGCCCCCGGCGGGGAGGTGCTGGTGCCCGAGCCGGTCTTCGTCGCCGACGACGACAAGCTGGCCAGCACCCTCATCGAGGGGCTCATCGAGGGCCCGCGCGACGACCGGGTCGCGCGCTCCCTGGTCCCGCCCGACCTCGCACTGGAGCTGTCGGTGCCGGTCACGCCCGACGGCACCGCCGCCATCGAGCTCACGGGCGAGGCCGCCTCGCTGACGCCCACCGAGAACGCCCAGATGCTGGCCCAGCTCGCCTGGACGCTGCGCCAGGACCCCGACATCGAGGCCTTCACGCTCAGCATCGGGGGACAGCGCATCCGCCTCGCCGACGGCGAGGACCGCATCCCCGTCGACGCCGGTGTGCGCCTGGACCCCAGCGGCTACCAGGCCAGCTCGCTGCTCTACGGGCTGCGCGAGGGGCTGCTGGTCTCCGGCACCCCCGGCTCGCTCGACCCGGTCGACGGGCCGTTCGGCCGCACCGACCTGGGCGCGCGCAGCGTCGCGGTCGACCTGCGCGGCGAGCAGGCCGCGGAGGTCTCGGCCGACGGCACGACGCTGTGGACGGCGCCGGTGCGCGGCGCCGACCAGGACGTCACCACGACCCTCCAGGACGCCACCGACCTGGCCACCCCGGCCTGGGACCACCGCGACCGGCTCTGGCTGCTCGACCGCACCGCGGACGGCGCCCAGGTCCGCTGGCTGCGGGGGGATCGCGGCTCGGTGGTCGAGGTCCCCGGGATCACCGGCGAGGAGGTCAAGAGCTTCCTGGTCTCGCGCGACGGCAGCCGCGTGGTCGCCGTGGTGCGCCTGGGCCGCGCCGACGAGGTGCGCGTCGCCCGCCTGCACCAGGACCAGCGGGGTCGGGTGGTCGGGGCCTCCCGGGCCCGTGCGCTCTCCCCGGAGGAGGCGCCGGGCCGCATCGTCGACATCGCCTGGCGCACCACCACCACCATCGCGGTGCTCAACCGGCTCAGCCCCGCCAGCGGCAAGGTCAGCACGATCGGCGTCGACGGCGCCCCGACCGGCCTCGAGGGCATCACCACCACCCTCGGCGGGGCGACGTCGCTGGCCGGGTCGCCGGTGCCGGAGCAGGTGGTCTACGCGATCACCGGCAGCGGGCTGATCGACCTGTCGGTGGCGGTGCGGGGGCCGCAGGTGCTCGACGCGGGCGTCACCTACGTCGGCTACGTCGGCTGAGGCGGCTGCTCCTCCTCCTGGTCCTCCTCCACAGCCGCCGCGGCGGCGCTTGAGCCGGGGGCCGGCGCCTGGTGGCATCGAGGCGTGCTGCTGCGCGACGCCGCCCTCGACCTGCTGCTGGGCAGCGCCTGCGTGGGCTGCGGCGCGCCGGGCCGGCTGCTGTGCGCCGCGTGCGGCGCCGGGCTGCCGACCTCCGCGGTCCCGGCGCAGCCCGACCCCTGCCCGCCGGGACTGGTCGACGTGTGCGCGGCGGGCGGCTACGAGGGCGTGCTCCGCGCCCTCGTCCTGGGCCACAAGGAGCGCGGTCTGCACCCCCTGCGGGTGCCGCTGGCCCGGTTGCTGGGGGTGGCGCTCGGCCCCCTGGTGGCGCCCCTCCCGCGCGGTGCACGGGGCGGGCTGGTGCTGGTGCCGGTGCCCTCGCGGGCGGCCACGGTGCGCACGCGCGGCCACGACCCCACCTGGACCATGACGCGCCTGGCGGCGGCCGCGGCGGCCCGCGCCGGCCACCCGGTGGGCGCGGCGCGGCTGCTGCGGCTGCGCCCCGGCGTGCTCGACCAGGCGGGGCTCGACACCGCCGGCCGGGCGGCCAACCTGGCGGGCTCGATGACCTGTCCGTCGCCGCCGCTGCGGCGCCTGGCCGCGGCCGGGCCGCTGGCCGGCGCGGTCGTCTGCGACGACGTCGTCACCACGGGCTCCACCCTGCGCGAGGCGCAGCGCGCCCTGGAGGCCGTCGGGCTGCCGGTCCTCGGCGCCGTCGTCGTCGCGGCCACCCGGCGGCGCAGGCCACCGGCCGCCGGCGAGGGGTGAGGAGCCGGGTGAAAGGTGGGGGTCTCCCTTTCGTCGCGACCCCGCCTCGCCTATCGTCTCGTCATGGAGTCCGTCCGGGTCCGTGGTTGCGTCGTCGGGACGCGCCGGCCAGCCCGGACGTCCCCGCGGCAAGCCGATGCCAGTCGCAGGCGAAGCGGTCCACGTAAGTCGGTGCACGGGGCCCAGGCCCCGTGGGCGCGACGATCACGGTGCGGCTTAGACGTAAGTCCTGCCCCGGTCCGGTCACCAGATGTGGCCCACCCCGGGAGAAGGCGGGTAGTGGCAGGGAAGCTGCGAGAGCCTCAGCAGGCGATTGTGGGGTCGAAGACCAGGTCGGCCGGGCGGGCTCCATCCCATTCCCACCACCGGGCGCACCGCGCCCGGTCGTCGGCCTGTCCCGCCTCGGCGCGCACCGCGCGCACGGGAGGCGTGCCAGGAGCCTGAGAGATCACCCATCGCGCACCTGGTGCGCACGAGGAGGTTCACATGGAAGTTGTGGTCACCGGACGGCACTGCGAGATCAAGGAGGGCTTCCGCGCCCACTGCTCGGAGAAGCTGGCGAAGCTCGAGAAGCACGACCACCGGATCATGCGGGTCCACGTGGAGGTCGACTGCGAACCCAACCCCCGGCAGCACGACCGGGCGGTGCACGTGGAGCTGACCGCCTTCTCCAAGGGACCGGTCATCCGGGCCGAGGCGGCGGCCGACGACAAGATGGCCGCCCTCGACCTGGCCCTCGACAAGATGGCGCGCCAGATGCAGCGCGCCGCCGACCGCCGCCGCGTGCACCGCGGCCGCAAGACGCCGGTCTCGGTGGGCGAGGCGCTCTCGGGCACCCCGATGGTCGAGGACCTCGTCACCGGCGACTCCGGCGAGACCGAGACCGAGCGCGAGGTCGGACCCGTGGCCATGGACGGCGACGGCCCGATGATCGTGCGCGAGAAGACCCACCCGGCGAGCCCGATGACGCTCGACCAGGCGCTCTACGAGATGGAGCTCGTGGGTCACGACTTCTACCTGTTCGTCGACAAGGAGAGCGAGCGGCCCTCGGTCGTCTACCGGCGCCGCGGCTACGACTACGGAGTGCTGTCGCTGGACCTGGGCCAGCAGTGAGCAACCGGCACTGAGCAGGCCGACCGAGCAGACGGACCTGGCCCGATCGGGTGGTGCGACCATCCGATCGGGCCATGTCCGTGCCATGATGCGCTCCGTGGCAGATGAGACGACGGGCCCCTCGGGCACGGGCACCGAACCCATCCGCGTGATGGTCGTGGACGACCAGGAGCTCTTCCGTCGCGGTCTGACGATGCTCCTGGGCGTCGAGGACGGCATCGAGGTCGTCGGCGAGGCCGGCGACGGCATCGAGGGCACGACGCTGGCCGCCGGGGTGGCACCCGACGTGGTGCTGCTCGACATCCGGATGCCCAAGCGCACCGGCATCGAGGCCTGCCGCTCGATCAAGGAGGCCGTGCCCTCGGCCAAGATCATCATGCTCACCGTCTCCGACGAGGAGGCCGATCTCTACGAGGCGGTCAAGAGCGGCGCGGCCGGCTACCTCCTCAAGGACTCCTCGATCGAGGAGGTGGCCCAGGCGGTGCGCGTGGTGGCCGACGGCCAGTCGCTGATCAGCCCGTCGATGGCGGTCAAGCTGATCGACGAGTTCAAGCAGATGAGCAAGCCCGAGCGCGAGCACGTGCCGGGGCTGCGGCTGACCGAGCGCGAGCTCGAGGTCCTGCGCCTGGTGGCCAAGGGCATGAACAACCGCGAGATCGCCAAGCAGCTGTTCATCTCCGAGAACACCGTGAAGAACCACGTGCGCAACATCCTCGAGAAGCTGCAGCTGCACTCGCGGATGGAGGCGGTCATGTACGCCGTGCGCGAGAAGCTGCTCGACCTGCCGTAGGCCGCCGTGCCCCCGTCCACCCAGACGCTGAGCCGGTCCCAGGCCCGCCGCACCGCTCTTGCGGCCCAGGGCTTCTGCGACCCCCCGCACGCCAGCCCCACGATGCGCACCCTCGAGCGTGCGCTCTCGCGCACCGGGGTGCTGCAGGTGGACTCGGTCAACGTGCTCCAGCGCGCGCACTACGTGCCGCTCTACTCCCGGATGGGACCCTACGACACCGACCTGCTGCACCGTGCCGCGGAGCGAGCGCCGCGCCGGATGGTGGAGTACTGGGCGCACGTGCAGGCCTTCATGCCCGTCGACCTGTGGCCGGTGATGCAGCACCGGATGGCCGACCACCGGGCCCGGCGCGGCAAGTGGCGGGTGCTGGAGGCCGACCCGGCCCTCGAGGCCCGGGTGCTCGCCGCCGTCGAGGACCTGGGGGCCGCGACGGCCCGCGAGGTGGCGACGTACCTGGGGGAGGGGGCGTCGTCCTCGAAGGAGCACTGGGGCTGGAACTGGTCCTCGACCCGGCGGGTCCTCGACTACCTGTTCACCGTCGGCGACGTCGCCATCGCCTCGCGCAACCCCCAGTTCGAGATCCGCTACGACCTCCCCGAGCGGGTGCTGCCGGCCGAGGTGCTGGCGGCGCCGGTGCCCGACGTGGCCGAGGCCGCCGTCGAGCTGGTCCGGCGCGCGGCCCGCTCGCACGGGGTGGCCACCGAGCGCTGCCTGGCCGACTACTACCGGATGCGGGCCCAGCCGGCCCCCGGCCTGGCCAGCGCCCGCGAGGCCGTCGCGACCCTGGTGGAGTCCGGTGAGCTCGAGCCGGTCGGGGTCGAGGGGTGGTCGCGGCCGGCGTACCTGCACCGCGACGCGCGGCTGCCGCGCCGGGTGCGGGCCCGCACCCTGCTGAGCCCCTTCGACCCGGTGGTGTGGGAGCGCGAGCGCACCGAGCGGATCTTCGGGTTCCGCTACCGCATCGAGATCTACACCCCCGCGGCCCAGCGCGTGCACGGCTACTACGTGCTGCCGTTCCTGCTCGGAGAGTGCCTGGTGGCGCGGGTCGACCTCAAGGCCGACCGGCGCGTGCCGGGCGGCGAGCTGGTCGTGCGCGGTGCGTTCGCCGAGCCCGGGGCGCCGGACGAGACTGGCGCCGAGCTGCTCGCCGAGCTGCACCGGATGGCCGGCTGGCTGGGGCTGGGCGGCCTCCGGTTCGAGCAGCGCGGCGACCTGGTGCCGGAGTTAGGGGCTCTCCACGGCGCTGGGTAGAGTGAAGGCGCCGAGGCGTGAGCCGTCGTCGGTCGTCCACAGCAAGGAGCAGCTACGCCGTGCCCGTGATTCTCGACAAACTCCTCCGCATCGGCGAGGGCAAGATCCTGCGGCAGCTCGAGGGCATCTCGAAGGCCGTCAACGCCATCGAGGACGACTTCGTCGCGATGAGCGACGAGGAGCTGCAGGCGATGACCGGCGAGCTGCGCCAGCGTCACGAGGCCGGCGAGAGCCTCGACGACCTGATGCCCGAGGCGTTCGCGACGGTGCGCGAGGCCGCCAAGCGCGTGCTGGGCATGCGCCCCTTCGACGTGCAGGTCCAGGGCGGCGCGGCGCTGCACCTGGGCAACATCGCCGAGATGAAGACCGGTGAGGGCAAGACGCTGGTCGCGGTGCTGCCCTCCTACCTCAACGCCCTGTCGGGCAAGGGCGTGCACGTCGTCACGGTCAACGACTACCTGGCCAAGTACCAGGCCGAGCAGATGGGCCGCGTGCACCACTTCCTCGGCCTCACCGTCGGGGTGATCACCCCCGACCTGCGCCCCGACGCGCGGCGCGAGCAGTACGCCTGCGACATCACCTACGCCACCAACAACGAGCTGGGCTTCGACTACCTGCGCGACAACATGGCCTCCTCGATCGAGGACTGCGTGCAGCGCGGCCACAACTTCGCCGTGGTCGACGAGGTCGACTCGATCCTCATCGACGAGGCCCGGACCCCGCTGATCATCAGCGGCCCGACCCAGGACGAGGTCAAGTGGTACGGCGAGTTCGCCAAGATCGCGCGCCGCCTGGAGAAGGACGTCGACTACGAGGTCGACGAGAAGAAGCGCACCATCTCCGTCCTCGAGCCCGGCATCACCAAGGTCGAGGACCACCTGGGCATCGAGAACCTCTACGAGTCGGCGAACACCCCGCTCATCTCGTTCCTGAACAACTCCATCAAGGCCAAGGAGCTGTTCCGCAACGACAAGGAGTACGTCGTCATGGACGGCGAGGTGCTCATCGTCGACGAGCACACCGGCCGGATGCTGGCCGGGCGCCGCTACAACGACGGCCTGCACCAGGCGATCGAGGCGAAGGAGGGGGTGCAGGTCCGCGAGGAGTACCAGACGCTGGCCAACGTCACCCTGCAGAACTACTTCCGCCTCTACGAGACGCTCTCGGGCATGACCGGCACGGCGATGACCGAGGCTTCGGAGTTCGACAAGATCTACAAGCTCGGCGTCGTGCCGATCCCGACCAACCGCCCGATGGCGCGCATCGACCAGCCCGACCTGGTCTACCGCACCGAGGAGGCAAAGTACGAGGCCGTCGCCGCCGACATCGCCGAGCGGCACGCCAAGGGCCAGCCGGTGCTGGTGGGCACGGTCTCGGTCGAGAAGTCGGAGTACCTCGGGGCCCTGCTGAAGAAGAAGGGCATCCCGCACAACGTCCTGAACGCCAAGATGCACGCCGACGAGGCGAAGATCGTCGCGATGGCCGGGCACAAGGGCGCGGTCACCGTGGCCACCAACATGGCCGGCCGAGGCACCGACATCATGCTCGGCGGCGCGGTGGAGTTCCTCGCCGACGCCGAGCTGCGCGCCAAGGGCCTCGAGCCCGCCGGCGAGACCGCCGAGGAGTACGAGGCGGCGTGGCCCGCGACCGTGGAGCGGGTCAAGGCCCAGGTCCAGGCCGACCACGACGAGGTCAAGGAGCTCGGCGGCCTCTACGTCGTGGGCACCGAGCGCCACGAGTCGCGCCGCATCGACAACCAGCTGCGCGGACGGTCCGGCCGCCAGGGCGACCCGGGCGAGTCGCGCTTCTACCTGTCCCTGCAGGACGAGCTGATGCGCCTGTTCAAGTCCGACTGGGTCGACCGGGTGCTCCAGGTCCTCAAGATCCCCGACGACGTCCCGATCGAGAACAAGCGCGTCACCAACGCCATCGCCAACGCGCAGGGCCAGGTGGAGTCGCAGAACTTCGAGTCGCGCAAGAACGTCCTGAAGTACGACGACGTGATGGACCGCCAGCGCAAGGTGATCTACGCCGAGCGCCGAGAGGTGCTCGAGGGCGCCGACATCGAGGAGCAGATCCGCACCTTCATCGACGACGTCGTGCGCGGCTACGTCACCGGCGCCACGCAGGGGCTGCCGGAGGAGTGGGACCTCGAGCAGGCCTGGACGGACCTGCAGCAGATCTACCCCGTCGGGGTCGACCTCGACGCGCTGGTCGCCGAGGCCGGCGACAAGGCCAACCTCGACCGCGAGAAGGTCATCGAGCGCCTGCGCGCCGACGCGCAGTCGGCGTACGACGCGCGCGTGGAGGAGATGGGCCAGGAGGTCGCCCGCGAGCTCGAGCGCCGCGTGATCCTCTCGGTGCTCGACCGCAAGTGGCGCGAGCACCTCTACGAGATGGACTACCTGCGCGAGGGCATCTACCTGCGGGCCTACTCCCAGCGCGACCCGCTCGTGGAGTACCAGCGCGAGGGCTTCGACATGTTCGCGGCGATGATGGACGGCATCAAGGAGGAGACCGTCGGGTTCCTCTTCAACCTCGAGGTCACCGTCGACGAGCAGCAGGACGAGGACGAGCAGCAGGTCCTGACCGTGGCGCCGGGCCTGCGGGCCCCGGTGATGGGTCAGCCGGGTGGACAGCAGGGCGAGGCCCCGCACATCCACGCCAAGGGCCTGGACGCCCCGAGCTCGCCGCAGAACCTGACCTACTCCGCGCCCGCGGAGGACGGTGAGGCCGAGGTCCGCGCCGACGTCGCGACGGCGGAGGACCCCTACGCCGGGGTCAGCCGCAACGCCACGTGCCCCTGTGGCTCGGGCAAGAAGTTCAAGCAGTGCCACGGCGCTGCGGGTGGGCCGACCGGCACCACCGCCCGCGCCCAGGGCTAGTCGACCAGCCGGGCGACCAGCGGCTCACGCGAACTGGAGGGCGGTGCACAGCCACCGCTCTCCGGTCCGCGAGCGCGCCGCGCCGCCGCTCGCCCGCCGCTCGAACCGGGCTGCGATCGCGCGTGAGCGGTGGCCGTAGCGCACGTGCACGCTCGTCTCGAGGACGTCGCGGCACGGGAAGCAGGTGTGCACGCTGAGCACCTGGGGCCGCACCGGCTGGACCCGGGCCTCCCCGGGGAGGTGGGCGCCGGCGCGCGCCACCAGCAGCGCCCGACGGGTCAGGTCCTCGTGCACGCTGCGGCTGGTCCAGCGCACCAGCTGGGAGGCCGGCCGGTCCCCGCCGACCACCTCGACGACCGCCTGGGCGAACGTGCCGGCCCACTGCTCGCCCTCACGCCGGGCGCGCTGGTCGATCGGCAGCACCTGGCCGGTGGTGCCCGGCCCGGGCACGTAGGGCCGCGGCGGGGCGGTGCGCGGCTGCAGGTCGAGGGCCAGGGTGCCCTGGACCGCCGCCAGCGGCACGGTCTCGGGGGCTCGGGGACGGGTGATCGGGACGGTGGTGGTCATCGGGTGCTCCTTCGCGCTCGGTGTCAGGTCGGTGGCAGGCGGAGGGCCTGGCCGGGGTGCAGCAGGTCGGGGTCGTCCCCGAGCAGGTCGCGGTTGGCCGCGTGCACGCGCGGCCAGCACGCCGCGACCGCGGCGTCGGTGGGGGCGTGGCCGTCGCGGACGAGCCGCTCGGCGCACAGGCCCCAGAGGGTGTCGCCGGGCTCCACCCGCACCGACCCGGAGGGGCCGGTCGCGGGGCCGACGGCGCGCTCGGGCAGCGGCAGGCCCACGAGCGGGTCGGTCAGGCTCGCGTTGGCGGCGGTGCCCTGCTGGAGGTGGTCGGGGGTGGCCGTGGCGGTGGGCGCCGTGGACACCACGGTGGCGCCGGCCAGGGCCAGCCCGCAGGCCCGCAGGACCAGGCGGCGCAGCCCCTGCGGGACGCCCCGACGGGCCGCAGCGTCGACGCGGCCCGCCCGGGCCTCGCGCACCACCACGGTGGCGCTCAGCCACGCCCACGCGGTGCACAGCGCCAGCGCCGCGGTGCAGGCGCGCACCAGCAGGTCGTCGAACCCGGCCGCGCCCGCGGAGGGGGCGACCGCGGCCGGCACGAGCACCGCGAGCGCGAGCGCTGCGGCGGCGGTGGCTCCGGCCCACACGAGCAGGCAGCGCTGCCGCGAGGCGCGCACGAGGTCGATCATCCCGAGATCCTTGCCGATCGTTGCGTTTGCGTCTGTTTGCGTCATTCAACGCTCGCTTGGTGGCGTCGTCAACCGTTCCTCCACAGGCCGGTGGCGTGAGAGGGTCTGGCGCATGACCTGGGAGGAGCGGCTCTTCGACGTGCTCGACGACCTCGAGCAGCAGGCCGAGGCGCTCTACGGTGCCGAGCGGAGCCTCGAGCTCGCCGACCGTGCGCGGGCGGCGTACGCGGAGGTGAGCCTGGCCAGCCGGCTGATGGCGGCGACCGGCTCACAGGTGCGGCTGGAGGTGCGCGGGGTCGGGGCGCTCGCCGGGTCGCTGGAGCGCGTGGGCCAGGGCTGGGTGCTGCTGCGGGGGCCCGCGCAGGACTGGGTGGTGTGCACCGCCGCGCTCAGCGCCGCGCACGACCTCCCGGAGCGCTCGGTGCCCGAGGTGGCGTGGCCGGCCGCCGCCCGGCTCGGGGTCGGTTCCACGCTGCGCCGCCTCGCCGACAGCGGGGAGCGGTGCGTGCTGCACCTGGTCGACGACTCACGCCACGACGGGGTGCCGGCGCGGGTGGGCGCCGACTTCGTCGAGGTGCGCGCAGCCGGCGGGCGGGTCGTGCTGGTCGCGCTCGAGGCGCTGGCCGCGGTGCAGAGCCGCGACGAGGGCTAGCCTCGGCTCAGGTCGCCTCGAGGTCGTACGGCGGCAGCTCGCCGTCGTCGAGGGGGCGGGCGCCGGGGCGGCGCTGCTCGCGCTCCTCCTCGTCGTCGGCGTCCTCCATCGCCTCGATGATGTGCTTGCGCACGATCGTGCGCGGGTCGAGGTCGCGCAGCTCGAGGTCGGCGTACTCGGGCCCGAGCTCCTCACGCAGCTCGTCACGGGCGTTGTTGGCGAACTTCTTGGCCATCTTCAGCCACTGCCCGGCCTGGCGGGCCAGGTCGGGGACCTTGTCGGGGCCGAAGACCACGATGGCGACCAACGCGATGACCGCCAGCTCCGCCAGCCCGATACCGAACACGGTGGTCAGCCTAGGGGGCCGGGCTCAGAACTTGCTGGTCGGCGTCAACCCGAGCTGCATGCCGGCCAGCCCGCGCCCACGTCCGGCGAGCCGCTCGGCGACCGACGAGAGCACCTGCGCGGCCGGCGCGGTGGGGTCGGCGTCGACGATCGGCTTGCCGACGTCGCCGCCCTCGCGCAGCGAGGTGTCGAGCGGGATCTCGCCCAGCACCGGCACGTCGTAGCCGAAGCGGCCCGACAGCGTCGAGGCGACGCGCGCCCCGCCACCGCTGCCGAAGATCTCGAGGCGGTGCTCGGTGCCCTCGGCGGCGCAGTGCGGGCAGGGCAGGAAGCTCATGTTCTCGACGACGCCCACGACGCGCTGGTGCATCATCGAGGCCATCGTGCCGGCGCGCTCGGCGACCTCGGCCGCCGCCTCCTGCGGCGTCGTCACGACCACGACCTCGGCGCCGGGCAGGTGCTGGCCCAGCGAGATGGCCACGTCGCCGGTGCCCGGGGGCAGGTCGAGCAGGAGCACGTCGAGGTCGCCCCAGTAGACGTCGGCGAGCATCTGCACCAGGGCGCGGTCGAGCATCGGGCCGCGCCACGCGACCACCTGGTCGCGTCGCGGCTTGAGCATGCCGATCGAGATGACCGAGACGCCCGACGACGTCGGCACCGGCATGATCAGGTCCTCGACCTGGGTGGGGCGGGCGTCGGCCACGCCGAGCATGGCCGGCACGGAGTGGCCGTAGATGTCGGCGTCGACGATGCCGACCTTGAGCCCGCTCTTGGCCATCGCGAGCGCCAGGTTGACGGTGACCGACGACTTGCCGACCCCGCCCTTGCCGCTGGCGATCGCGAAGACCTTGGTCAGCGAGCCCGGCTGGGCGAAGGGGATCTCGCGCTGGGCCTTCCCGCCGCTGAGGGTCTCCTTGAGCCCGGCGCGCTGCTCGTCGGTCATCACGCCCAGGGTCAGGGCCACGTCGGTGACGCCGGGGACCTTGCCGACGGCGGTCGTCACGTCGCGGGTGATGGTGTCCTTGAGGGGGCAGCCGGCCACGGTGAGCAGGACGGTGAGGGTCACCACGCCGGTCTCGGAGATCTCGACGGTGTCGACCATGCCGAGGTCGGTGATCGGCCGCTTGATCTCCGGGTCGTTGACCGTCGCCAGCGCTGCCTGGACCTGCTCGAGGGAGGGACTGCTCATGATCCCCGAGTCTAGGTGGTGCCTGGCCGGGGCCGGGCGTCGGCGGGGGTGCGCTGGGTCTCAGCCGGGGTCTCAGGCAGGGCTCAGGTGGGGACTCAGCGGCCGCGCGGCGGCTCGGGACGGTCGTCGGGGTCCACGCGCCCGTCGCGCTCGTCGAGCTCGGCCAGCAGCGAGCGCAGCTCGCTGCGCACGAAGTCGCGGGTGGCGACCTCGCCGACCGACATCCGCAGCGAGGCCACCTCGCGGGCCAGGAACTCCATGTCGGCGTGGGCGCGGCTGTTGGCCTGGCGGTCCTGCTCGGCGATCACCTTGTCGCGCTGCTCCTGGCGGTTCTGGGCCAGCAGGATCAGCGGCGCGGCGTACGAGGCCTGCAGGCTCAGCATCAGCGTGAGGAAGATGAAGGGGTAGTCGTCGAAGGCGATGCCGCCGGGGGCCAGGACGTTGAAGGCGAGCCAGAAGGCCACGAACATCGTCATGTAGAAGAGGAAGCTCGCGGTGCCCATGAAGCGGGCGAACTGCTCGGCGAAGACCCCGAAGGTCTCGGAGTCGTAGGAGGGGCGCCGCACCAGCTGGCGGCGGGCCTCGCGCGGGGTGTCGAGCCGGGTACGACGCTGCTCAGCCACGCGGCACCCCCGGGGTCGGCTTGCGGGGGCGGCGGTCGCGCCAGCCCTCGGGCAGCATGTGGTCGAGCAGGTCGTCGACGGTGACGGCCCCGAGCAGGTGGCCGTCCTCGTCGACCACGGGGGCCGCGACCAGGTTGTAGGTCGCCAGGTGGGCCGCGACCTCGTCCATGCTCGCCTCGGCGCGCAGGGTCTCCATGCTGTCGTCGAGCGCGCCGGCGACCAGCGTCGAGGGCGGCTCGCGCAGCAGCCGCTGGATGTGCCCCACGCCCAGGAACTTGCCGGTGGGGGTCTCCAGGGGCTGGCGGCAGATGTAGACCTGCGAGGCCAGCGAGGGCGTCAGGTCGGGGTTGCGCACGTGGGCCAGGGCGTCGGCGATGGTGGCGTCGGGGCCCAGGATCACCGGCTCGGGCGTCATCATCGCGCCCGCGGTGTCCTCGACGTAGGACATCAGCCGGCGCACGTCCTCGGCCTCGTCGGGCTCCATCAGGGCCAGCAGCGTCGCGGCGGTCTCGGGCGGCAGCTCGGCGATCAGGTCGGCGGCGTCGTCGGCCGACATCTCCTCCAGGACGTCGGCGGCGCGCTCGTCGGCCAGGTGGCTGAGGATCTCGACCTGGTCCTCGTCGGGCAGCTCCTCGAGCACGTCGGCGAGCCGCTCGTCGTCGAGGGCGCCGACCACGGCGGTGCGCCGCTCCGGCGGGAGGTCGTGGATCATCGACGCCGCGTCGGCCGGGCGCATCTCGTTGAGGGCGTGCACCAGGTGGGTGGCGCCCTGGGTCTCCTCGCGGCGGGTCAGCCCCTCGACGTCGCGCCACTCGGCGACGTGGGTCTGCCCGCGCCGCCGCAGGCCCTTGGCGGGCTCCTGGACCGCGACCCGGCTCAGCACCCAGTCGCGGTTGCGCGCCTGCTCCATGGCCACGTCGTAGACGACGCCGGTGACCGCGTCGCGGTCGCCGTTGCCGCGGATCGTCACGGTGCGGTCGAGCATCTGGCCGATCACCAGGGTCTCGGTCGAGCGCTGCTCGAAGCGGCGCATGTTGAGCAGGCCCGTGGTGTAGACCTGCCCGCTGTCGATGTTGGTCACCCGGGTCATCGGCACGAAGATCCGGCGCCGGCCGAAGACCTCGGCCACGAGCCCGAGCACGCGGGGCTGGCTGACCTCGGAGCGCACGGCGACCACGAGGTCGCGCACCTTGCCGACCTGGTCGCCGCGCGGGTCGAAGATGGGCAGCCCGACCAGTCGTGCGGCGTAGACGCGGGACGGGCTGGAGCTCACGGCCCCAAACTAGCGTCCGCACCCCGTCCGCGCTGCGATGGCACGATGGGCGGGTGCGCGTCGTCCTCCACGTGGGTCTGCCCAAGACGGGCACCACCTACCTCCAGGCCCTGCTCGCGGGCCAGCGCGGGTCGCTGCGCTCGGGCGGGGTGGTCTACCCCTTCGTGCGACCCGGGGCGATGTTCGAGGGAGCCGTCGAGGTGCGCGGCAGCGCGGCGAAGTTCGGTCTCGACCCCGCGCGCGTGCACGGCACGTGGCAGGCGGTCTGCGACCGGGCGCGCACCCTCCTCGAGCAGGAGGGCGGCTCGACCGCGCTGCTGAGCCACGAAGTGCTGGCCGGCGCCACCCCCGAGCAGGTGCGCCGGGCCCTGGCCCCGCTGGCCGGGCTGGAGGTGCACGTGGTGGTCACCGCGCGGGACCTGGGCAGGCAGGCGGTGGCGCACTGGCAGGAGGAGGTCAAGCTCGGCTCGAGCCTCGCCTTCGCCGAGCTGGAGCGCACCCAGCTGCGCTGCGACAGCGGGCGCGACGCGGGGCCCGACGAGGGCGGCCGGCGACCGCACTTCTGGCACGCCCAGGACTTCGCCGACGCGCTGCGGCGCTGGACCGACCCGCTGCCCGGGGGCCGCGGCCACCTCGTGCTGGCCCCGCCGCCGGGGGCACCGCGAGAGCTGCTGTGGCAGCGCTTCGCCCAGGCCTGCGGCATCGACCCCGCCCTGGTGGACCCCGGCGCCGAGGTCGCTGCCAACCCCTCGCTGGGCGCCGAGCAGGTGGCGCTGCTCAGGGCGGTCAACCGGGAGGTGGAGCGGCTGGGGGCCCGGGGCCGGGGGCTCGACGCGGCGCAGCGCCACCGCCTGGTCAAGCGCGGGTACGCCGAGGGCGTCCTCGCCGCCCGGCCCGGGCGGCCTGCGCGGGCACCGGCCGGCCTCGCCGACGTGCTGGGCCCACCGGCGCGGCGCTGGCTCGAGGAGGTGGTCGCCCAGGGGCACAGCGTCCACGGGGACCCGGGCGACCTCGAACCGGTGCTCGCGGGGCCCGGCGAGCCCGGCCCCGACGTGGCACCGCCGGCGGGGGAGGACCCCGTGGCCGTCGCCCGCGACCTGGTCGGCACGTCCGGTGCGAGCCGCTCGTGGCGCCCGTGGCGGGGCCGGGGCGGCCCGTCGGGACGGTGAAGGACCCGTGTGACGTCCGGTACCCTCGGGGGCGCACCACCGCAGCGCGCCGCAGCCACCGAGGGGATCTCGCATGACCAAGCACGCCGGTGCCCCCGCCGGCCCCGGGGGTCCGCTCGTCCAGGGCCTGCTGGCCGGACTGCTGAGCCTCGTCATCGGTGCCGTGGCCGTGCTCCTGGTGCTCTCCCGCGACGGCGGTGCGACCGTGACGCTCGGCGCCGACGGCGAGCCGCTGCCGGAGGCGAACCAGGCCGGTCCGCGCAGCATCGTGACCGGCGTGGTGCTGCAGCCCGAGGAGTGGCTCGGGGAGCCCGGTGAGACCCGCACCCCCTCGCCCCAGAAGATCCGCGGCGGTGGCCGGCTCGCCCGGGCCGTGGAGCGGGCCGCGGCGAAGGAGACCCAGGCAGCGACGACCTTCCGGGTCAGCTCCTTCAACGTGCTGGGCGCCAACCACACCAAGCCCGGTGGTCGGCACGCGCGCTTCACCGACGGCGTGACCCGGATGCGCTGGGCGCTGCAGATCCTGGCCGGCCAGGGCGTCACGGTCGCCGGTCTGCAGGAGCTGCAGGCGCCGCAGTACAACACCCTGCGCGCGACGGCACCGGTGTGGCAGGTCTACCCGGGCCCCGGGCTGGGCCCGGGCCCGATGGCCAACTCGGTGGTCTGGCGCAGCGACGTGTGGACCCGGGTGCAGGCCGCCACCGTCCCGATCCCCTACTTCGGGGGACGCCGGGTGCCGATGCCCTACGTGCTGCTGCAGCACAACCAGACCGGCCAGCAGGTCTGGTTCGCGAACTTCCACAACCCCGCCGACGCACACGGCCCGGCGCAGAAGTGGCGCAACGCCGCCGTGGCCATCGAGGCCCAGCTGGCCAACCGACTCACCGCCGACGGCACGCCGCTGGTGATGACCGGCGACTTCAACGACCGCGCCGAGTTCTTCTGCCCGATCACCCGCTCCACCCCGCTGCGCGCCGCCAACGGCGGCTCGACCGGCAGCGCCTGCTCGCCCCCGGCGCGGATGAACGTCGACTGGATCCTCGGCTCGCCGGACATCGCGTTCTCGCAGTTCGCGGCCTTGGAGACCGAGCTGGTCAACCGCACCACCGACCACCCGGTCATCGTGGCGACGGCCACCATCGGCGGCTCCGAGGAGTAGCCCTCAGCGGTGGCTCTCAGCGGTAGTACGCCGAGGGGCACTCGTCGCCGGCGCAGGTGCTGGTGCTGCGCACCAGCTGCTTGAGCTCGTCGACCTGGTCGCTGTAGCGCGGGTCGCCGGCGAGGTTCTGCAGCTCCCAGCGGTCGACGTCGCGGTAGTAGACCTCCGCCTGGCCCGAGCGGCCCTGCACGTAGGTCCAGGGGCCCACCACGACCCCGCGGTAGAGGCGCTTGCTGCCCTTCTTGACCGGGTAGGCCTCGATGGGCACGACCCGGCGGTCGGCCCCGCTGCCGATCCAGGGCAGCACGTCGACGCCGTCGACCTCGAGCGTGGGCCGCGCGCCGGCGAGGGCGGCGAAGGTGGGCGCCCAGTCGACGTTGGTGACGGGGGCCTCGCTGACGGTGCCGGGCTCGAGCCCCGGGCCGCGCACGTACATGGGCACGCTGGTCATCTCGCGGAAGTACCAGAGCTTGCCCTCGAGGTTGTGGGCCCCGAGCGTGTAGCCGTTGTCGGAGGTCAGCACGACGTAGGTGTCGTCGAGCTGCCCGGTCTCCTCGAGGGTCTCCAGGGTGCTCGCCAGCGCCCGGTCGACCGACTGCAACGACTCGATGCGCTGCTGGTGGGCCTCGGTCAGCTGGGCCCGGCGCTGCTCGGTCACGGTGCGCTGGGTGCCGCGCACCAGCACCTTGTCGGTGACGTCGTCCTCGAACATGTTGGGGGTGTCGGTCAGCGCGAGGTCGGCGAAGGTGTCGACGTCGCGGTCCTCGGGCGTGGTGGTCTTCACCGGGTCGGGGTCGTCGGGGTAGAGCACGGCGGGGTCGTCGGGCGCGTCCGGTCCGCCGTGGTGGGGCGCGACGTAGTTGAGCCACATGTACCAGGGGTCCTCGGCGCGCCCCGGCTCGCGCAGCAGCTCGTCGCTCTGCTCGGAGAGCAACGTCGTGGAGTAGGTCTCGAACTTCTCCTCGACGCCGTCCATGCTCACCGTGGGGCGCACGAAGTTGTAGGTCGTGGGGTCCACGAGCGCGCGCCAGCCGGTCCAGCCCGGGGGCACGACGGTGCCGTCGGTGTAGCCGTTGGGGTACTTGCCCAGGAAGAAGGTGTCGTAGCCGGCCTCCTGCAGCCAGACCGCGAGGGTGTTCTCCTCGTCGAGGGCCTCCAGGCCGTGCCCGGCGTCCGAGGTGGTGTTCCAGGTGCCGTGGTTGTGGGAGTGCTGCCCGGTCATCAGCGAGCTGCGCGCGGGCACGCAGATCGGGTTGGGGGCCAGGGCGCCGCGCAGGGTCACGCCCTCCTGCACGAACAGCTCCTGGAGCCTCGGCATGTGCACCATGTCGCCCCAGGCGGCGTCGTCGAGGGTGATCATCAGCAGGTTCGGCTGCTCGGGGGACTCGACCGGCACGGGCTCGGCGAGCCCGGCCCCGCCGACCGGTAGGACCCGGTCGCCGGGGCGGGGGTCGCGCAGGCTCGTGCGCCCGGGCTCGGCGTCGTTGCGCGGCGGCTGGCCGGTCTGCGCGCCGGGTCCGTCTCGTCGGCGGGGGGGTCCGTCGACGTGCACCCGGCCAGGGCCAGGGCGGCCACGACCGCGGCGGCGCCCAGCCGCCGGGTGCCGATGCTGCGGGACATGCGCGAGTGCTCCTGACGGTGGCGGACGGGCGCCGCCGAGTGTAGGTGCTCAGCCCAGCGGGAGGCTCAGCACGTTGAGCCGCTGGTCGTTGTTCATCAGGCTCCCGGGGAGGGCCGGCAGGCCCAGCACCGAGAGCGCCAGGTTGGCGACCACGCCGGTGTGGATCGGGGCGGGGGTCTCGTAGCCGTCCTGCGCGTTGCCGGGGTCCGACCAGGCCGGGTTGAGGTCGTAGAGGTCGGCCCCCTGCACCACACCGGGGCCCCACACCATCAACGGCACCGTGTAGTTGCCGGTGCGCTCGCTGTCGCGCGCGGCGCCGTCGACGCCGCCGTTGGTGCCGGCGACCACGAGCAGGGTGCGTCCCGCGAGCTTCTTCGACGCCTCGATGCTGCCGAGGGTGCGCCCGACCATGCGGCCGATCTTGCCCACGAACTTGTGGTAGCGCTCGGAGTCGAAGCCGGCCTTGCGGCCCACCTTGTCGAGGCTGGACAGCTCGGCGTAGGTGAAGGCGGCGGGTCGCTTCTCGAGCTTGGTGCGCAGGTCCTCGACGAGGCGGTAGTCGTTGCCGCCGCGGAAGTAGCGGTCGACCTTGTCGGTGCCGTCGTCGAAGCCGTAGGGGTCGCGACCGCCGTTGGCGCCGTCCCACGAGCGGTCGACCATGTCGATGCGGTTGCGGTTGGCGGCCAGGTAGGTCCGCCCGCCCTGGTTGTGCACCAGGTCGAAGATGCTCGACACGTAGCGTCCGGCCGTGGAGCGCACGACCTCGCCCCGGTCGTTGTTGTAGGTGACGCCGTGGCCCAGGGCGGCGGCGTCGACGCGCCGGCCGGTGAGCATGGAGAGCACGTTGGGCAGGGGGGCGGTCGACTCGAGGGTCGTGCGGGCGTTGAGGGTGATGGCTCCCTCGCGCGCCAGCCGGGACCAGCCGCCGGCGGTCAGGTCGATCGCCGAGGAGCGCAGGCCCTCGACGCCGAGCACCACGACCCGGTCGATGGGCGAGGCCTGCACGACGGGGGTGGGCACGACGGCGTCGGCGACGATCACCGGGTGGTCGGTGGTCGCCTTGACCAGGGGGTCGGTCAGGGCGGCGTACCCGGTGAAGACGGTGGGTGCGGTGCCCAGCAGCCAGTCGACCTTCATCGCGGGGGGCGTCTCGCACCCGCTCTCGTCGGAACCACCGCCGTTGGCGGCCTCGAGCTCGGTGCGCGCGACCACCGGGCAGAAGAACTCGTCGCGGTCGTTCATGTCACCGGTCAGGAAGACCGGCACGCCGGGGTGGTCCTCGCGCAGCTGGTTGACCAGGTTGGCCTCGCGCCGCACCGCCTCGTCGCGCCACTTCTGGGCGGGGCCGCGGGCGTCGGCCGGGTTGTGCACGTTGAGGAACCACGCCTGCTGCCCGGTCTCGAGGTGCTCGAGCAGCACGTAGGGCATCTTGATCTCGTTGCCCTTGAAGTAGGGGATCTTGATCGACTCGGTGCGCAGCGCCTGCCACTGGTCGGTGCGCCAGGCGATCGAGTTGTGCATCGGCGCGGTCCCGAGCTGGGCGCCCGGGTAGAGCCCGAAGCGCTCGCTCTCCCACTCGGTGAACTTGGCGTACTGGGCCTGGTGCATCTCCTGGAAGCCGACGACGTCGATGCTCTCGCGGTCGAGGATCTCGATGGCGCGCTTGAGCCGCGGGCCGCTCTTGTCGAAGCCCTTGCGCGGGTTGGAGCCGTCGGTGTGCCCGGCGCCGAGCAGGTTGAAGGAGGCCACCTGGAAGGTCAGCGGCCCCGCGGGCTGCTCGGCGAGCACCGTGCGCGCGTCGGGCGCGGCCGAGGCGCCCGGGACGAGCGCGGTGAGCGCGGAGAGCGCCACCGTGGTGGCGAGGAGTGCGGTCGTGAGCCGGTGACCGGACCGGGGGGGAGCGATCTGGTTGAGCCTCATGGGTACGACGTCCTGACGTGCTCGCTGGCGGGAAGGCCCCGCCCGGCGTTGCCTGCGGGGCCAGCGGTGCTGGTGATGCTACTGTGACGAACCGTGTTTCGTCTCGTGCTCGGGACGCTCGAGGTGGCGTAGCGTGTGTGCGGCCGCGGCCGGTGGGAGCCGCGAGGAGCAGCACGAGGAGCAGGGAGAGTGATGGGTCGCCGCGTCGTGCTGCACATCGGTGCCATGAAGACGGGCACCAGCTACGTCCAGTCGGTGCTGGGCGGCAACAAGGACGAGATCGCCGGCACCGGGGTCGAGTTCCTCGGTGGCTTCGCCCGCCAGACCAAGGCCGTGCGCGACGTGCTGCGGCTGCCCAAGGACGATCGCCGCAACCGGCGCCGCTGGGAGCGGATCGCGCGGGCCGCCCACGAGATGGACGGGCACACCGGCATCGTCTCGATGGAGTTCCTCAGCTTCGCCGCCCCCCGCCACGTCGAGGCCTTCCTCGCGCCGCTGGAGGGGCTCGACGTGCGCGTGCTGCTCACGGTGCGCGACCAGTTCCGGGTGGTGCCGGCCCAGTGGCAGACCTACACGCGCAACCTCGGCACCGACGACTGGTCGACCTACCTGCGCGCCATCGAGAAGGCCCCCGGGCGGCGCGGCCCCTCACGTGCGCACCGCACCTTCCACCGTGCCCAGGACGTCGCGACCATCGTCGAGCGCTGGTCGGTGCCGGCCGTCCAGGGCATCGACGTGGTCACCGTGCCGCCGTCCTCGGCCCCGCGTGACGAGCTCTGGCGCCGCTTCGCCCGCGCCGCCGGGGTCCGCCCCGACGTCGCCGACCTCGGTGAGGTCAAGGACAACGAGTCCCTGGGCTACGCCTCGTGCGACTGGCTGCGCCGGGCGAACCCCCACCTCGACGACCTGGCGCCGCGCAGCTACCGCCGCCTGGTGCGCCCGCTGGCCCGCGGGGTGCTGGCCCCGCTGCGCGACGAGCAGGACCGCCCGCGGCTGGACGCGCGGGCAGCCGCGTGGGCGCGCTCCCGCAACGAGGAGCTGCGCGCCCTGGCGACCTCGGGCCGGGTCTCGCTGGTCGGTGACCTCGACGACCTGCCCGTGCCCGACGACCTCTCCGCCTACCCCGAGCAGGCACCGCCGCCGCCGGCCGACCAGGTGCTGCGCTGCGCCCGGGTCGTGCACGAGCACGCCGTGGGGCTGGGCGGTGGCGCGAGCGGAGCGCGCACCGACCCCGGCGACCCGGGTGACCCCGAGGACATCGACGAGCTGGTGCGCGACGCGGTCGCCCACCTGCGCCGCGCCAGCGAGGAGGGCCGGTGAGCGCCGCGCCCGGACTCGAGGCCCACGTCGACGACGAGGGCGTGCACGTGCGCCTGCCCCGCGGCTCGCAGGACCGTCCCGTCGACCTCGTCCTCGACGAGCAGCGCGTCGGCTCGTTCTGGCTCGAGCGCGACACCGTCGAGCGCGACGGCCAGCGCTTCTGGGCCTGGCCCGCGCCGCTGCGCAGCCACCTGGTCGGTCGCGCCCGGGTGGCGCTCGTCGACCACGCCAGCTCCACCGAGCTGCACGCGGCCGAGGTCGTGCTGGGGGAGCCCGAGGACACCCAGCAGCGCATCGTGGTCGCCGACGCCCAGGGCAACCCGCTGGGCCTCGACAAGAGCATGCGCCTGATGCGGCTCTTCGCCGACCGCTCCGCCGAGCACCTCGACCCGCTGCTCGACTCCATCGAGGACGTCCTCGCGGCCCTGCGCAGCGGCGGCGTCGAGGCCTTCATCGCCTACGGCACCCTGCTGGGCGCGGTGCGCCAGGGCGGCTTCATCGGTCACGACTCCGACGCCGACCTCGGCTACGTCAGCGCCCACGAGCACCCCGCCGACGTGGTCCGCGAGTCCTTCCGGCTCCAGCGCGCGCTCGTCGAGATGGGCTACCCGGTGACCCGCTACTCGGGCCTGGCGTTCAAGATCTTCGTGCAGGAGTCCGACGGCACCCGTCGGGGCCTCGACGTCTTCGGCGGCTTCCTGCGCGACGGCGTGCTCTACCTGATGGGCGAGGTGGGCCACCCCTTCGAGCGCGAGTGGATCTGGCCGCTGGGCACCGCCAGCCTCGAGGGCCGTGAGCTGCCGGTGCCGGCGCAGCCCGAGCACCTCCTGGTCGCGATGTACGGCGAGTCGTGGCGGGTGCCCGACCCGGCCTACCAGTTCGAGACCCCGGCCGGCACCCGGCGCCGGCTCAACGGCTGGTTCCGCGGCACCCGCGTGCAGCGCGAGGAGGTCTGGGACCCCTACTACGCGCGCCAGCGCGGCTCGGGCCAGGACCGGCCCAGCGACTTCGTGCGCTGGGTGCGTCGCCGCGAGCGTCGCGCGGTGAGCGCCGTCGACGTCGGGTGCGGCACCGGCGCCGACGTGGCCTTCCTGGCCCGGCACGGCGTCAACGCCGTCGGGCTCGACTACTGCCGCCGCGCGTTCGCGCGCAAGCAGCGCAAGCTGGCCCGTCGCGAGCTGCCGGCGACCTTCCGCTGGGCGAACCTGACCGAGGTCCGCTCGACCCTGGTCACCGGTGCCCTGCTCTCGCGCGAGCCCGGGCCCAAGGTGGTGCTGGCCCGCCACGTCGCCGACGCGACCAACGCCGACGGGCGCGCCAACCTGCTGCGCCTGGCGCGGATGGTGCTGGGCGGCCAGGGCCGGCTCTACCTCCAGGTGCTCAGCGCGCCGGCCCCCGGTGGCAACCCGGTGGGCGTGCACCCGATCGACGTGGACGCGCTCGTCGCCCAGGTCGAGGCCTCGGGCGGCACCGTCGTGGCCCGGCACGACCTGGCCGGGGAGCGCCCCGGCTCGACCGACCCCGGTGCGACCCCGTACCTCTGCAGATTGGTGGTCCAGTGGCCTCAGTGAAGAACGTCCTCCGTCAGTACCGCGACCAGGCCGGCCTCGCCCGCCGGGTCGCCGAGCTCGAGGCCGAGGTCCAGGAGTGCCGCTCGCTGAACCTGCGGGTCGCCGAGCTCACCGACCTGGTCGCCGAGCTCCTGGTGCCCCTGGCCGGCAGCGACGACCCCCGGGTCGTGGAGATCCTCGAGCGCTACCGCGCCGGCGTCAGCGACCCCGCGGGGCCCTCCTCGCGATGAGCAGGGTGTTCCTGCACGTCGGGCTGCCCAAGACCGGCACCACCTACCTCCAGGACGCCCTGTGGGCCAACAAGGAGCGCCTGCGCCGGCGGGGGCTCCTGCTGCCCGGCGCGCGGCGCCGCCACCTGCTGGCCTCGCTCGACGTGCGCGAGGACCCGGGCCTGGCGCGCCGCCCCGGCGACACCGCGCACCCGTGGCAGGACCTGGTCGAGGAGGCGCGGTCGTGGTCGGGTGACGTGCTGGTGACCCACGAGTTCTTCGCCGCCGCCTCGGTCGAGCAGGTGCGCCGCGTGGTCGCCGACCTGGCGCCCGCCGAGGTGCACGTGCTGGTGACCGCTCGCTCGATGCCCGACCTGTTCATCTCGCGCTGGCAGGAGTGGGTCAAGAACGGGGCCCGCGGCCGGATCGACGCCTACCCGCCCGACGGTCCCCGCGCCGACACGGGGGAGTGGGGCTGGCCCAGCTTCGACCTCGGCATCGTGCTGGAGCGGTGGGGTGCCGTGCTGCCCCACGAGCACGTGCACGTGCTGCCGATGGCCCCGGGCCGCTCGGAGCCCGGCGAGCTGCTGCGCCGCTTCCTGGGGGTGCTCGGGCTCGACGACGAGGGGCTCGAGGTGCCGGAGTCGGCCGCGAACGCCTCGCTGGGCCTGGTCGAGGTCGAGCTGCTGCGGCGGGTCAACGCCCACCTCGGGGACTTCCGCTCCGCCGTCGACCGGGGCACCTGGATCCGCGGCTACCTCGGCGAGGGCGGGGTGCTGCCGTCCTCGCGGGAGAAGTTCCGGCCCTCCGAGGCCACGCTCGCCGACCTGGTGGCGCGTGGGGAGCGGTCGGTGCGGATGCTCGGCGAGGAGGGCTTCGACGTGGTCGGGGACCCCGCGCTGCTCGAGCCCGGCGACCTCGCCGGGCGCCGGCACCCCGACGAGGTCTCCGACGCCGAGCTGCTGGGCTGCGCCACCGAGGCGATGGCCCGGCTCACCGGGGACGTGAGATCGCTCACGCGCGAGCGCGACGCCCTGTCCCGGGCCCGGTCACGACCACCGAGACTGTCATGGCTGCGTGTTAGCGTTCGCGGTCGCGGGCCCCGCACGGGGTAGCGAGAGGGGAAGCACGTGACACGCGACAGGAGACTGGCGACCGCGCTGGCCACCGCGACCGTTGTCGTCCTGAGCGGCCTGGGGTCGTCGTACGCCGCCACGGCCGGTCACAGCGCCGCCGCGCCCGCGGTGAGCGCCTCGGCCGAGACGTCCACGCGCGCCCTGGCGGCGGCCGAGAAGAAGACCGGCTGGAAGCCGGTCGCCGGCGCCAAGTTCAACGTGCCGCGCTCCGAGCCGGGCACCCAGTTCCGCCTCGAGGCCCAGGTGCTGGGAGCGATCCGGCACGCCAAGAAGGGCTCGATGATCCGGATCTCGCTCTTCTCCTTCGACCGCTACCCGGTGGCCGACGCGCTGATCCAGGCCCACCGTCGCGGCGTCGACGTGCAGGTCCTGATGAACAACCACGAGGTGCCGGGCGCGCAGAAGAAGCTGCGCAGCGTGATCGGCGCGAACCGCGCCAAGCGCAGCTACATCTACCAGTGCACCAACGGGTGCCGCTCCTCCGGCGAGAACAACCACGACAAGTACTTCCTGTTCTCCCACACCGGGATCGCCAAGAACGTCGTGATGACCGGCTCGGTCAACATGAAGATGAACGGCGCGAAGAACCAGTTCAACGACCTGTGGACCCGCAACAACGTCCCGAAGGTCTACCAGGCCTTCGACGCCCTGCACGAGCAGATGGCCCGCGACAAGGTCGCCCGGCCCAGCTACTGGGTGCAGAACATCGGCAAGAACTTCCAGCTGCACGCCACGCCCTTCCACGGCAACGGGCCCGACAACGACCCGATCGACACGATCCTCGACCCGGTGCGGTGCAAGGGCGCGACCGGCGGCACCGGCAACCAGGGGCGCACGCGCATCCGCGTCAACATGCACGCCTGGGACGGCGACCGCGGCACCTACCTGGCCCGGCGGCTGCGCAAGCTCTACGCGCTGGGCTGCGACGTGCGGCTGCAGTACGGCTACGCCGGCGCCCGGGTCCGCAAGGAGCTCGGGGTGCGGACCCCGCGCGGCTACGTGCCCGTGCGCAGCAGCGGCATGGACACCAACGCCGACGGCGAGATCGACCTCTACAGCCACATGAAGCTGCTGGTCATCTCGGGCAACTACGGCAACGACACCTCCAAGCGGGTCGTGGTCACCGGGTCGAGCAACTACCAGGACAGCGGCCTGCGGGGCGACGAGCTGCTGTTCCGCATGTTCGACCAGACCAAGGCCACCAAGCAGTACCTCGCCCACTTCGACTGGATGTGGAAGAACCGCACCCGGGCGGTGCCTTACCAGAAGAGCGTCAGCGGGCGCGGCCTCGACGGTGCGGCCACCTCCGAGCAGCGCATCTACGACGACGGGCTCGGGACCGACAGTCCCGAGTGGAAGGACCAGTGACCCATGGCGCGACTGTGTGAGACCGAGGGCCTCGGCGAGGACCAGCAGGAGATCCTCAAGGCCGTGCGCGGATTCGTCGAGAAGGCGATCCTGCCGGTGGCCACCGAGCTCGAGCACGCCGACGAGTACCCCACCGAGATCGTCGAGGGGCTCAAGGAGCTCGGTGTCTTCGGGCTGATGATCCCCGAGGAGTACGGCGGCCTGGGCGAGTCGCTGCTGACCTACGCGTTGTGCGTGGAGGAGATCGCCCGTGGCTGGATGAGCGTCTCCGGCGTCATCAACACCCACTTCATCGTCGCCTACATGCTGATGCAGCACGGCACCGAGGAGCAGAAGCAGAAGTACCTGCCCCGGATGGCCACCGGCGAGGTCCGCGGCTCGTTCTCGATGTCCGAGCCCGGCCTGGGCTCCGACGTCTCGGCGATCAAGACCAAGGCGACCAGGAACGACGACGGCGGCTACACGATCGACGGCCAGAAGATGTGGCTGACCAACGGTGGCTCCTCCAACCTCGTCGCGGTGCTGGTCAAGACCGACGAGGGCTCCGACAGCGTCTACAAGAGCATGACGACGTTCCTGGTCGAGAAGGAGCCGGGCTTCGGCGAGACCGCCCAGGGCGTCACCGTGCCCGGCAAGATCGACAAGATGGGCTACAAGGGCGTCGACACGACCGAGCTGGTCCTCGAGGGCCACCGGATCTCGGCCGACCAGGTGCTCGGCGGGGAGTCGGGCAAGGGCTTCTACCAGATGATGGACGGCGTCGAGGTCGGCCGCGTCAACGTCGCGGCCCGCGCCTGCGGCGTGTCCAACCGGGCCTTCGAGCTGGCCATCGCCTACGCCCAGCAGCGCGAGACCTTCGGCAAGCCGATCGCCCAGCACCAGGCCATCCAGTTCAAGCTCGCCGAGATGGCCGTCAAGGTCGAGGCCGCCCACGCGATGATGGTCAAGGCCGCCCGGCTCAAGGACAAGGGCCAGCGCAACGACGTCGAGGCCGGCATGGCCAAGTACCTGGCCGCGGAGTACTGCAACGAGGTCGTCGAGGCCTCCTTCCGCATCCACGGCGGCTACGGCTACTCCAAGGAGTACGAGATCGAGCGCCTCTACCGCGAGGCCGCGTTCCTGCTCATCGGTGAGGGCACCGCCGAGATCCAGAAGATGATCATCGGCCGCAGCCTGCTCAAGGACTACAAGCTCACCTGAGCCCGGTCGTCGAGCCCGCTGGGGCTCAGGAACCGGCGTCGCGGCCCTGGCCGCGGCGCCGGTTCTTCTTGCCGCCCTTGTTGCCGCCCTTGCCCTGGCCGGGACGCTTGACGCCGCCGTCGCGCAGCACGTGCACCAGCGCGGCCACGGCGGCGTCGAGCTGGTCCTCGACGCCCACCGCGGCCGGGTCGGCCCCGGGCACGTCGAGCGGCTCGAGCTCGCCGAGGTCGCCCACGACGCGCACGCCGCTGTCCTCGATGGCCGCCACCATGGCCTGCGAGCGCTTGCGCAGCCAGCGCGGCACCGCGAAGCCGATCGGCTCCTCGTCGCGCCGGCGGTGCACCAGGACGTGCTTGCCCAGCGCCTTGATCTTCTTGTTGTACTCCGGCAGCGCCAGGTCGCCGACGTGCTCGTTGATGCGGCCCATCAGCAGCGCGGAGGCCACGCCCAGGGACTCGTTGGCGCGCGGCGCCTCGTCCCACTGCGAGCCGGTGATGCCCGCGACCTCGCAGAAGCGCTCCCACAGCAGCTCGCCGGGTGCGCCGGGCGGCGGCACCGTCACGACCGTGACGTGCTCGGGGCCCAGCACCTCGGCCCAGCGGCCCACGACCCGGTCGGCCGCCTGCTGGCGCCAGAAGCGGCGTCCGGCGTCGCCGCCGTCCTGCAGGGCCGCGAGGTACTCGCTCCACCCCCAGGACTGACGGTTCTTGAGGGTCTCCTGCCACATGGCCGGCACGCTGCGGCCCAGGTCGCGCACCGTGACGACCACGTCGACGGGGGAGCCGGCGAGGTCGTCGCGGACCTGGCGGATGCGCTCGGCCGAGATCGGTCCGAGGTACTCCATCGACACGATCGCGGTGCCGGGGTGGGCCCGCAGCTCCTCGGCCAGCGAGGCCCAGGCGCCGTCCTCGGCGTGCTTGGAGCCGATCAGGTCGGAGACCGCGCGGGCGTGCCGGGCCCAGGTGGGGCCCGGGAACAGCACCCCCTGCTCGGCCAGGCGCTCCCGGTTGACGTTGAGCCGTCCCTGGATGAAGGTCGTGCCCGACTTCATCAGTCCGACGTGCAGCAGCACCCGCTCCGCCATCGTGCGCCTCTCCCTCGACCTCGCTCCGCCGGCGACATCCTCGCACGACGGCTCAGCTGGAGGGGTCGGCCACCTCGACGTCGCGCAGGCGGTAGCCGATCTCCTCGTCGACCACCTGCTCCGAGCGGTCGATCGCGACCGAGGACGGGTAGTCCTGGTCCTCGGGCCAGTCCACCTCCACGCGGTGGGCGTCGGGGTCGTCGGCGGCCTCGATGACCTCGTCGATGGTCAGGACCCTGGCCAGCGGGACGTCCTCGCCGGCCTGGGCCCCACCCCGCCCGCCGCTGCGTGCGTACACCGCCGAGACGACCTCGTCGTCGGCCACCGTGACCCGGATCGGCACCCCGGCGTCGGGGCAGTAGCAGGTCAGGGTCAGCGTGTAGGAGTAGTCGGTGGGCCCGAAGCCGTCCGGGTCCTCGGTGGGCTCCGAGGTGGGCTCCTGGCTGGGCGAGCCGCTCGCGGCGGGGTCCTCGGCGAGGCCGGGGTCGCTGTCGCCGCAGCCGGCGAGCAGCAGGGCGAGCACGGGCAGGGCGGCACGGGCGGCACGGGCGGGGGTCATGGCCGTTGGACGGCTGCGGGGCGGTCGCGGTTGCACGGGCCCATCCTGCGCCACCCGGCCGCCGTGACGAAGGCCACCCCGCCGGGGGCTGACGTCCCGGCACGGGTCCGACACGATGGGCCCGTCCGGCCGCGGCCACCGCCGCGGCCCCACCCGATCAGGAGGAGCCAGCCGTGCAGTTCGGTCGCAGCTACGAGGAGTTCGAGGTCGGCGCGACCTACAAGCACTGGCCCGGCAAGACGGTCACCGAGTTCGACGACCACATGTTCTGCCTGCTCACCATGAACCACCACCCGCTCCACCTCGACAGCAACTACGCCGAGGAGACCACCCAGTTCGCCAAGAACGTCGTGGTGGGCAACTACGTCTACTCGATCCTGCTCGGCATGTCGGTGCCCGACATCTCCGGCAAGGCGATCGCCAACCTCGAGATCGAGTCGCTGCGCCACGTCGCCCCGACCTTCCACGGTGACACGCTCTACGGCGAGACCCGGGTGCTCGACAAGTGGGAGAGCACCTCCAAGGACGACCGTGGCGTGGTCCACGTCGAGACCATCGGCTACAACCAGGACGGGAAGATCGTGTGCATCTTCCGTCGCAAGGTGATGGTCCCCAAGGACAACTACCTCGAGCAGCGCGGTGGCGAGCAGCCCGGACGGCCGGTGCCCCAGCCGGACAAGAACTGGCCGGGGCCCGACGCCGAGGCATGAGCCCGGGCTGAGCCGCTACGCCTCCTCGAGGTGGGGTTCGAGCGGGCTCTCCCCGCGCAGCAGCCGCAGGTGCAACCCGCGGGTCTGGTGGGAGGGCTCGACACCGAGGTCGTCGACCAGGCAGGCACGGAAGTCGGCGTAGACCCGCAGCGCGTGCGCCACGTCGCCGAGGCCCGAGAGCGCCGTCATCAGCGTGCGCACGGCGATCTCGGAGGTCGGCTCGAAGTGCAGCGCCGCCTTGGCCAGCGTCGCCGCCTCGCGGTGGCAGCCGATGGCCACGGCGCACTCCGCCGCGTCGGTGAGCAGGTCCTGGCGCACCAGGCGCAGCCGCTCGCGCTCGCTGCGGACCCAGCTGTGGTCGTCGTCGTAGGCGTGCAGGTCGTCGCGGTAGAGGTCGCGGGCATCCAGCGCCGCCATCGCCCCCTCGCTGGGCCGGCCCTGCTCGCGCATCACCCGCACCCGTGCGGCGATCTGCTCGAAGGCGGCCACGTCGACCCAGACCCCGGTCAGCACCAGGCTGTCGTGGATGCGCACGACCGAGTCCTTGTCGCCCAGGAGTCGTCGCACCTCGCTCACCGCGGTGCGCAGGCTGCCGCGCCCGCGCTCCCGGCTGGCGTCGGGCCAGAGCCGCTCGATGATGGTCTCGACCCGCACCGGACGCTCGACGTGCAGCGCCAGCATGCGCAGCAGGTCCATCGTCTTGCCCGTGCGCCAGTCGGACGGGTGCACCGGTGTCCCGTCGGCCCGGACGACGAAGAGGTCGTCGAGCAGACGGATCCTGGTGATTCCTACAGGTGGCGTACTTCTCATCCGCGTTCCCCCCAGCTGACCCGCCCCGTGAGCAGGTCCCGAGTGCAGCACCGGTATGACCGCTCCACGAGTGTCTCCCCTCTTGGTGTGATCTTCAACTCAGAGGACTCCTCACCTTTCCCCTGATGGTGTAAAGGGCGCATCCCCCAGATAGGGGACGGCCCGACGCCGTCGCTGTGGACCCCCCTCAGGCGGGGGTACCCAACATCGGGGTATTGCCCCGTCGGCCCCGCGGGCCGCCTCCGGAGCGGTCGCACGATGGTCGCCCGGCGCCGTGGTGACCTCCCGACGCCGTCGTGCGAGTGCTGGAGGGGCCATGAGAGCAGCAGTCATCGGGCTGGGGTACGTCGGGGCGGTCACGGCCGCTGGACTGGCCGCACGCGGCCACGAGGTGGTGGGCGTCGACGTCGACGGCTCCAAGGTGGCCCAGCTGTCGGCCGGGCGCAGCCCCGTCGTGGAGCCGGGGCTGGTCGAGCTGATCGGTGCGGGCGTGGCCTCGGGCCGGCTGCGGGCCACCACCCGGGTGGCCGAGGCGCTCGAGCAGGCCGAGGTGTGCCTCATCTGCGTCGGGACGCCCTCCGGCGCGCACGGCGAGACCGATCTCGGCCACATCGAGCGGGCCCTCGGCGAGGTGCGCGAGGCGCTGCGCGAGGCCACGCCGCCCGAGGGCGGCCTGCTCTCGGTGGTCGTGCGCTCGACGGTGCCGCCCGGCACGGGCGACCAGGTCGTCACGCCCGTCTTCGACGACGCGGCCGCCGACGGCTGGCAGGTCGGCACCGCCATGTGCCCGGAGTTCCTGCGCGAGGGCTGCGGCGTGGCCGACTTCTACGAGCCGCCGTTCCTCGTGGTCGGCACCGACCACCCCGGCACCCGTGCGCAGCTCGAGCAGCTCTTCGCCTTCCTCGACATGCCCGCGCACCACGTCGACGTGCGCACGGCCGAGGCTTTGAAGTACGCGTGCAACGCCTTCCACGCGACCAAGGTCGTCTTCGCCAACGAGGTGGCGCGGGTCTTCCGCTCCTACGGCGTCGACGCGCGCCGGGTGATGGAGATCTTCTGCGAGGACCACAAGCTCAACATCGCCGCGGCCTACCTGCGCCCGGGGTTCGCCTTCGGCGGCTCCTGCCTGCCCAAGGACCTGCGCTCCCTGCACCACATGGCCCGCGAGAGCGACGTCGACGTGCCGCTGATGTTCGCCACCCTGACCAGCAACGAGCTGGTGGTGCGCGAGGTCGTCGACCGCGTCGTGGCCACCGGCCGCTGCCGGGTGGGGATGCTGGGGCTGAGCTTCAAGGCCGACACCGACGACGTCCGCGAGAGCCCCAGCGTCGACCTGGCCGAACGGCTGGTCGGCAAGGGCTACGACGTGCGCATCTACGACCCCGTGCTGGTGCCCGAGGACCTGGTGGGGGAGAACCGCGCCCACCTCGCCTCCCGCCTGCCGCACCTGAGCCGGCTGCTGGCGCCGACCCCGAGGCCGCGCTGGCCGGGCGGACGTCGCCCTGGTCTCCAGCGCCGCGGCTCCCGCGCTCGAGGCGCTGCTGGCCGCCGACCCGTCCGTCGTGCTCGACCTGCACGGGGCGCTGGGCCCGAGGTCGAGGCGCTGGCGGGCTACCGGGGGACCGGGTGGTGACGCGGCACACCACCCCCGGCGCCACCGGCCGGCCCGGGGCGGCCCGGGTGCTGGTCGTGGTGCAGAACCTGCCGGTCCCCTTCGACCGGCGGGTGTGGCTGGAGTGCCGCACGCTGCGGCGGGCCGGGCACGACGTCACCGTCGTGTGCCCGCGCGGCAGCGGCACCGGGCGGCACCAGGTCGTCGACGGCGTGAGCATCCACGCCTACCGGCCCTACGCGCCGGGCGGCGGGGCGCTGGGCTACCTGACCGAGTACGTCTGGTCCTTCCTGGCCACCGCCTGGCTGGTGCTGCGGGCCCGGCGCGGCGGCCGCTTCGACGTCATGCAGGCCTGCAACCCGCCCGACATCTTCTGGCCGCTCGCGCGCTTGCTGCGCCTGCGCGACGGCACCCGCTTCCTCTTCGACCACCACGACCTGTGCCCCGAGCTCTACGAGTCGCGCTTCCCCGAGGGCTCGCGCCTGGCCCACCGCGGGCTGCTGGCCCTGGAGCGCGCCACCTTCCGCACGGCCGACCGGGTGGTCTCGACCAACACGTCGTACGCCGCCGTGGCGGTCGAGCGGGGCGGCAAGGCACCCGAGCACGTGCGCGTGGTGCGCACCGGCCCCGACCTCGAGCGGCTGCGGGCGGTGGAGCCCGACCCGGCGCTGCGCCGCGGCCGGCGGCACCTGGTGGCCTACCTGGGGGTGATGGGCCCCCAGGACGGCGTCGACCTGGTCGTCGCAGCGGCCGACGTCGTGGTCAACCGGTGGGGGCGCGACGACGTCGCCTTCGCGGTGATGGGCGGTGGCGACTGCCACGCCGAGCTCGTCGCCGAGCGCGACCGGCTGGGCCTGCAGGGCGCGGTCGAGATGCCCGGACGGGTCAGCGACGAGCACATGCTCGCGGTGCTCTCCACCGCCGACGTGGGGCTCTCGCCCGACCCCAGCAACCCGCTCAACGACGTCTCGACGATGAACAAGACCATGGAGTACATGGCCCTGGGCCTGCCGGTGCTGGCCTTCGACCTGCCCGAGACGCGGGTCTCGGCGGCCGACGCGGCCCGCTTCGTCCCCCGTGGGGCGGGGGCCGAGGACTACGCGCGAGCCCTCCTGGAGCTGCTCGACGACCCGGAGCAGCGCGAGCAGATGTCGCGCACGGGGCGGGCACGGGTGGAGGAGGAGCTGGCCTGGGTGCACCAGGAGCAGGGCTACCTCGCCGTGGTCGAGGAGCTGGCCGGGCGGGTCCGGGACCTGCAGGAAGCGCAGGGCTGAGCGGTGTGCGGGATCGCGGGCGCCTACCAGCAGGACGACGGCAAGGTCCTCGTCACGACGATGACCGACCGGCTCGAGCACCGCGGGCCCGACGCGCGGGGGGTCGTGGAGCTCGTCGACCCCACGACCTCGGTCGTGCTGGGCCACCGGCGCCTGTCCATCATCGACCCGGTCACGGCCTCCGACCAGCCGCTGGTCAAGGACGGCCTCCGCCTGGTCTACAACGGCGAGGTCTACAACTACCGCGAGCTGCGCCGCGAGCTCGAGGGGCACGGGGTGCGCTTCGCGACGGCCTCCGACACCGAGGTCGTCCTCGAGGCCTGGCGGGCCTGGGGCACCGCCGGCCTGGCCCGGCTGCGCGGGATGTTCGCGCTGGCGCTGCACGACGAGCGCACCGGCTGCCTGACCCTGGCCCGCGACCCGTTCGGGATCAAGCCGCTCTTCGTGCTGCGCAGGGGCGCGGGCATCGTGTTCGCCTCCGAGCTCAAGGCCGTCGTCGAGGCGCTGGGCCCCGAGCTGGGTGTCGACCCGGCCGGCATGGTCGCCTCCACGCTCTACTACTGGCTGCCCACCGAGTGCGACGCGGTGCGCGGCGTGCGCAAGCTCGAGCCCGGCACCTGGTCGGAGCACCGCCCCGACGGCAGCACGCGCACCGGGGTCTTCTGCAGCATCGCCGACGAGGCCGCCGCGGCCGCGGCCGGCCCGCCGGTCGACCTGGCCGCCACCGTCGAGGACTCGGTGCGCGCCCACCTGGTCGCCGACGTCCCGGTCGCGACCTTCCTCAGCGGAGGGCTGGACTCCAGCATCATCACCGCGCTGGCGCACCGCCACGACCCCGACGTGGAGGCCTGGACGATCGGCTTCCGCGCGGTGGACCGGCGGATGGAGGCGATGCCCGACGACGCGGCGTACGCGCGCCGGCTCGCCCGGCAGCTGGGGGTGCGGCTGCACGAGATCGAGATCGGCCCCGACGTGGTCTCGATGCTGCCGCGGATGGTCGACGTGCTCGACGAGCCGGTCGGCGACCCGGCCGCGCTCAACACCTTCCTGATGTGCGAGGCCGCCCGCGGCGCGGGCGTGGAGGTGCTGCTCTCGGGCACCGGTGCCGACGAGCTCTTCGGGGGCTACCGCAAGCACCTGGCCAACCTGCTGGCCGCCCGCTACCGCCGCCTGCCCGAGCCGCTGCGCTCGCGGGTGCTGGGGCCCGCGGTCGAGCGGCTGCCGGTCGCGCTGGCCGGGCGGGGGGTGCGACCGGTGCGGTGGGCGCAGCGCTTCGTCGCCTTCGCCGGCCTGCCCGAGGAGGAGGCGTTCCGCCGCAGCTACACCCTGCACGACCCGGAGGGGCTGCGGGCCCTGCTCGACCCCGACCTGGCCGGGCTCGTCGACGACCTGGTGGACCAGCACCGCGCCACCTACGAGGACACCTCCTTCGAGGACCACCTCGACCGGATGTGCCTGGCCGACACGCGGATGTTCCTGCCGGGGCTGAACCTGACCTACACCGACCGCGCCTCGATGGCCGCCTCCACCGAGGTCCGGGTGCCGTTCGTCGACATCGAGGTGCTGCGCGCGGCCTTCGCGCCGCAGGCCGTGCCCAAGATCGACGGACGGGTGCAGAAGGCGGGGCTGAAGCGGATCGCCCGGGCCTGGCTGCCCGACGAGGTCATCGACCGGCCCAAGGCGTCCTTCGGGGCACCGCTGCGGGCCTGGACCACCCACGACCTGCGACCCATGATCGACGACCTGCTCCTGCACGGGGAGCTGGTCGGCTCCGGGTTCCTGCGCCCCGGGCCCCTGACCGCGCTGGTGCACGACCAGCGCAGCGGACGCCGCGACCGCTCCCAGCAGCTGTGGCAGCTGCTCAGCCTGGAGCTGTGGTTCCGCAACGCCCGCGACGCCGGGGTCGGTGTCGCGCGATGAGAAGACCCGACGAGGAGACGCGCATGTGGCACGTGGCCCAGAACTACAGCTCCGGTGAGCTCGCGGTGCTCGACGCGCCCGTGCCCTCCTGCCGGCCCGGCGGCGTGCTGGTGCGCACGTCGTACTCGCTGATCTCGACCGGCACCGAGCTGATGAAGGTCTCCGAGGCACGGATGTCGCTGCTGGCCAAGGCCCGCCACCGCCCCGACCAGGTCCGCCAGGTCCTCGACGCGGTGGCGGCCAACGGGGCGGTGGCGACCTACCGCAAGACCCGCCAGCGCCTCGACAGCTGGACCCCGCTGGGCTACTCGCTGTGCGGCGTGGTCGTCGAGGTCGGCCAGGGCGTGCAGGGCCTGGAGGTGGGCGACCTGGTCGCCGCGGCCGGCAACGAGTTCGCGCTGCACGCCGAGGTCAACTGGGTGCCGCGCAACCTGTGCGTGCGGGTGCCCGACGGGGTGCTCGCCGAGCACGCGGCGTTCGCCACCGTGGGCGCGATCGCGATGCAGGCGCTGCGCCGCGCCGAGGTGCAGCTCGGTGAGACCGCGTGCGTGGTCGGCCTGGGGCTGGTCGGCCAGCTGCTGGTGCGGCTCCTGGTCAACGCCGGCGTGCGCGTGGTGGGCGTCGACACCCTCGAGGAGCGCTGCCGCACCGCCGAGGAGGGCGGGGCGATCGGCTGCGCCGGGCCCGACCCCACCGGGGTGGCCGGCCTCGAGACGCTCCTGCGCGCCGGCGCCCCCGGCGGCGCCGACCACGTCTTCCTCGCCGCGGGCGGGACCAGCAACGGGCCCGTCGAGCTGGCGGCCCGGCTGGCGCGCGACCGCGCCTGCGTCGTCGACATCGGCAAGACCCGCCTCGACCTGCCCTGGAACGCCTACTACGAGAAGGAGCTCGACGTCCGCTTCTCGCGCTCCTACGGGCCCGGGCGCTACGACGACCGCTACGAGATCGACGGCATCGACTACCCGCTCGGCTACGTGCGCTGGACCGAGGAGCGCAACATCGCCTGCTTCCTCGCGCTGCTCGCCGACGGCTCGCTCGACATCAGCGGGCTCGTCTCCAGCAACCACCCGGTCACCGACGCGCCGGCGGTCTACGACGAGCTGCGCTCGGGCGGGGTCACCGGCGTGGGGCACCTGCTGTCCTACCCCGCGCGCGACGGCGAGGGCCCGGCGTACGCCGAGGCGCCGGTGCGCCCGGTCCGTCGCGCGACCCGGGGGGCCCGCCCGCGCAGCGGGGCCGTGCGCCTGGGCGTCATCGGCGCCGGCAGCCACGCCTCGTCGATGCTGCTGCCGGGCCTGGCGGCCGCCGGGGACGTCGACCTCGTGCGGGTGGCCACCGCGACCTCGCTGTCGAGCATCAACGCCCAGCGGGCCTTCGGCTTCGCCTCCGCGGGCACCGACGCGCAGGCCGTCGTCGAGGACGACACCCTCGACGCCGTGCTGGTCGCGACCCGGCACCGCACCCACGCCGACCTGGTCTGCGCCGCGCTCGAGAGCGGCAAGGCGGTCTACGTGGAGAAGCCGCTGGCGCTCTCCGAGGAGGAGCTGGGCCGCGTCGAGGAGACGATGGCGCGCACCGGCAACGAGCGGCTCATGGTCGGCTTCAACCGCCGCTTCGCGCCCTCCTTCCTCGACCTGAGGCGGCGCTTCGGCGGCGAGGGCGAACCGGTGTCGCTGCGCTACCTGGTCAACGCCGGACGCCTGGGCGCGAGCAGCTGGTACCTCGACCGGGCGGAGGGCTCCCGCTTCGTGGGCGAGGGCGGGCACTTCATCGACCTGCTGAGCGCCTGGACGGGGGAGGACCCGGTCGACGTCTGCGCGCAGCGCTCGGGCGACGGCCAGGACGTGAGCGTGCTGCTGCGCTTCGCGGGGGGCTCGCTGGGCACGATCACCTACGCGACCGGCGGCTCCCGGCGCTGCGGCAAGGAGAGCCTCGACGTGCTCGGGGGTGGGCGCAGCGCCCTGCTCGACAACTTCGTGCGCACCACGGTGTGGAGCGAGCGCGGCCGCGACGTGCGCCGCTCCCGCACCGGCCCCGACAAGGGGCACCGCGCCGCGGTCGCGGCCTTCGTGACCGCGGTGCGCACCGGCGGCCCGATGCCGATCGACCCGGCCTCGCTGGTGACCACCACCCGGACGACGCTGGAGGCGGCACGATGAGCACACCCCTGTCCTGGTACGCGCGCCGGCTGACACGGATGTCGACCCGCGAGGTCGCGCTGCGCGTGGGCGACGAGGCGCGCCGCGCCGTGGTGGTGCACACGCTGCCGCAGCGGGCCGGCGCACCCGTGCCCGGGCTGCTGGAGCCGCGCCGTTTCGCCTCGCCGGTGCCCGACGCGTCGGTCGAGCTGGTGCCCGCACGACGTCGCGGCGCTCACCTCGGCGGCCGACCGGCTGCTGGCCGGGCGCTGGAGCGTGCTGGGCCGCGAGCGCACCGACCTGCGCGACCCCGACTGGTTCCTCGACCCCTTCTCGGGCACCCGGGCGCCCCAGGACGTCCTGGCCTTCCGCATCGACCACCGCGACCCCGGGGTGACCGGTGACGTCAAGCAGGTCTGGGAGCTCTCGCGCCACCAGCACGTGACGGTGCTCGCCGGCGCCTACTGGCTCACCGGCGAGGACGAGTACGCCGAGGCCGCCGCCCACCAGCTGCGCTCGTGGTGGGCGGCCAACCCGGTGCTGCGCGGGGTGCACTGGACCAGCGGCATCGAGCTCGGGCTACGGCTCGTCTCGTGGGCCTGGACCCGTCGGCTGCTCGACGGGTGGTCGGGCGTGCGCGACCTCTTCGAGGACGACGACGGCGCCCTGGCCCAGCTGCGCTGGCACCAGGAGCACCTGCGCAGCTTCCCCAGCCGTGGGAGCTCGGCCAACAACCACGCGGTCGCCGAGAGCTGCGGCCGCCTGGTCGCCGCCTGCGCCTTCCCGTGGTTCGAGGAGAGCGAGCGGTGGCGGGTCGAGGCCGGGCGCCAGCTGCGCCGCGACCTGCGGAGCAACACCTTCGCCGACGGGCTCAACCGCGAGCAGGCCGGCGACTACCACCGCTTCGTGTGCGAGCTGGCAGCGCTGGCGCTGGTCGAGGCCCGCGCCGCCGGGCACCCCGGGGACGGCCCCGACGCCGACCTCGTGACCGCGGGCCTCGACGCGGCCGCGGCGCTGCTGGACCGCAGCGGGCGCCCGCCGCCACGGTGACGGCGACGAGGGCCGCGCGCTGCTGCTGGCCGACCCCGCCGAGGACCCGTGGGAGCAGCTGCTCGGGCTCGGCCAGGCGCTCGTCGGGCCCCAGCCCTGGTGGCCGCGCCGTCGCGGCGGCGTGGTGTCGGTGCTGGTCGCCGCTCTCCTGGGCCCGGCGGCAGCCGGTGCGGGGGAGCGTCCGGCGACGCGTCCCGACGTCTTCGAGGGCGCCGGGCTCGCCCTGCTGCGCACCCGGCGGGGGTCCGGCCCGAGATCTGGTGCCGCGTCGACGGCGGCCCGCACGGCTTCGGGTCGCTGGCCGCCCACGCGCACGCGGACGCGCTGTCGCTGGAGGTGCGCCACGACGGCGTCGACGTGCTCGCCGACCCGGGCACCTACTGCTACCACGGCGAGCCGGGTTGGCGCGGCTACTTCCGCTCCACCGCCGCCCACAACACCATCGAGGTCGACGGACTCGACCAGTCGACGCCCGGGGGGCCCTTCCTCTGGACCCAGCACGCCCGGTCCCAGGTCGACCACGTCGAGGTCGGCGACCTCGACGTGCAGGTCTGGTCGGCGCACCACACCGGCTACGCCCGGCTCGACCCGGCCCTGCGCCACGACCGCGCCGTGCGCCTGGACCGGCGCTCCGGCGCGCTGCAGGTCCTCGACGAGCTGACCGCCTCGCGCACCCACGCGATCCGGATGTCCTACCACCTGGGTCCCGAGGTCGAGGCCGCGCTGCACGGGTCGCTGGCCCGGCTCGGCTGGACCCGGCCGGGCCTCGACGAGCAGGTCGTGGCGCTGCTGCACCTGCCCCCCGAGCTGGAGTGGACCTGGCACCGGGGCGAGGAGGACCCGCCCCTGGGGTGGTGGTCGGAGGGGCTGGGCCGTCGCCGGCCCAGCACCACGCTGGTCGGCCGCGGCGAGCTGCACCACCGGGTGCAGCTGCGCACCCTGCTGCTCCTCGACGTCGAGGGAGGGCCGCAGCATGTCTGAGCAGAACCTCGACCTGGGCGCGGTCTGGGCCACGCTGCGCCGTCACCTCCGGCTGCTCCTCCTGGTGGTCGTGGTCGGCGCCGTCGCAGGGGTCGCGCTGGCGGTGTACCGCCCGCCCCAGTGGACGAGCACCAGCGTGGTCCTGCTGCCGCCGTCCTCGGAGTCGGGCGTGGGCGCCGCCGAGCGCGACTCCGGCACGCAGGTGCGCGTGGCCACCAGCGACCTGGTGCTCGGCCAGGCCGGCCGCCGGGTCGTGCCGCCGCTGGACCTGCACGAGGTGCAGGAAGCGGTCGAGGTGAGTGCGACGACCCCTGACGTGCTCCGCTTCACCGCGCACGCCGACGGCCCCGAGCAGGCGCGCGAGCTGGCCGACGCCGCCGCCGCGGCCGAGCTGCGCTACATCTCCAGCGCCGCCGCCCGGCTGCGCGACGCCGCCCGCTCCGGACGCGAGACCCGCCTGCAGACCCTGCGCGCCACCCTGCGCACCGTCGACCGCGACATCCGCGCCACCACCGAGCGCCGCGACGCCGAGGTCTTCGGCTCGGTCGCCGAGAAGGCCCTCACCGCGGCCCTCGCCCAGCTCACCGCCCAGCAGGCGTCGCTGGTGCTGCAGGCCGACCAGGTCGCCGAGGCGGCCTCGGCCGACGTGGGCCGCGACACCGCCTCGCTGATCGAGGCGGCCTCGCCGGCGACCCGTCCCGGACTGGTGCTGCAGCGGGTCCTGCACGGCCTCGCCGGCGCCGCCGCCCTGCTCCTGCTGGCGATGCTCGCGCTGCTGGTCTCGGCACGGCGCGACCGCCGCCTGCGCTTCCGCGACGAGATCGCCGACGCGCTGGGCAGCACCGTGGTGGCCTCCCTCTCCTCGCGCCCCGCCCGCAACGTGGCCGGCTGGCGCACCCTGCTCGGACGCTACGTACCCGGCCCGGTCGACGCGTGGTCGCTGCGCCAGGTCCTGCGCCAGGTGCTGCCGGCCGGGACGCTGACCCGGCTCCACGGCGCCGGGACGGAGGGCCCGGGGGGCCCGAAAGGCCCGGGCTGCCCGAGCGCCGACGTGGTGGTCGTGACCCTGTCCGACGACCCCGCCGCGTTGGCCCTGGGCCCCCAGCTCGCGACGTACGCCGCGTCCGTGGGGCTGCGCACCCGCCTGGTGCCGCACCACGGCCACGGCTCGGCGGCGGGGCTGTGGGCGGCCTGCGCCCGCGTGCACCCCGAGCAGGAGCTGCGCGGGCACCTGTGGGTCAACCGTCCGCTCCACGAGGGCTCGCCCGAGGACCTGCGGGTGCTGATGGTCGTGCTCGACCGGGCGCGCCCCGAGCGGCCCGGGCTGCCCCACGGCTGCATCGGGGTCGTCGCCGTCGGCGCCGGGACGGCGACCGCCGCCGACCTGGCCCGGGTGGCCGTCGCCGTCGACGAGGCCGGTGTCGACGTGCAGGGCGTGGTCGTGCTGGACCCCGACCGCCTCGACCGGACGACGGGGCGCCGGCTCCAGCCCGACCGGCTGCGCGAGCCGCAGCTGCCGGTGCGCCTGACCGGCACGCTGCCCGCCGAGCGGCGCGGACGCAGCCGCCTCGGGGCTGCCGGCCGCTCGAACGGACACGACGGAGGTGCGCTGTGAGGACGTCAGCCTGGCCGAGCGACACGGAGCCCACCGAGGACCCCGAGCTCGAGGAGGTGGCCCCGGCGCTGGTGAGCCTGCACTTCCTGCGTCGCGCGCTGCGCCGGCGCTGGCGCACCTGGGCCGGGTGCGCCCTCGCCGGGGTGCTGCTGGGCGCGGCCATCGCGCTCGCGCTGCCGCCGCGCAGCGCCGCCAGCGTGACGCTGCTGCTGGCGCACCCCGACGGTGCCGACCCCACCATGGCGATGAACACCGACGTCAGCCTGCTGCGCACCCGCACGGTGGCCGAGCGGGTCGTGGGCGAGCTGGGGCTCGACCTGGAGCCCGACGAGCTCCAGGACGCGGTCACGGCCACGGTCGAGACGACCACGGTGCTGCTGCTCGAGGTGGACGGACCCGACCCCGCCGAGGCGCAGCGCCGCACCGAGGCGGTCGCGCGGGCCTTCCTCGACTTCCGCAACGAGACCATGGCGGTGCAGACCGAGGCCCGGACCGACCGCTACCGCATCCGGGTCGAGGCGCTGCAGAACGAGGCCCGCACGCTCAGCTCGCAGTACGAGGTGCTCAGCGACAGCGGGCGGCGCGGCCGGGCCGAGGCCGCCGAGGTCCTGACCCGGCGGGCCCAGGTGGACGCGCAGATCAGCGAGCTGGAGCAGGAGATCGAGCGCACCCGCATCGTCGAGGGAGCGGTCGCCGGGGCGAGCCACGTGCTCGACCCCACGACCACCCTGGACGGGCGGTCGCTGGCCCGCGGCCTGGCCCTCGACACGACCGCGGGGCTCGTGGTCGGCGGCTCCGTGGGGGTCGGCTGGGTCCTGCTCGGCGCACTGCTCTCGCAACGGGTGCGGCGACGCGACGAGATCGCCCTGGCGCTCGGCACCACCGTGCGCTGCAGCGTGGGCCGGGTCCCGGCCCGCGTCCCCCGGGGCGGCATCCGCCCCGGGCGTCGCCGGCGGGCGCTCGAGCGGGTCGTCGACCGCCTGGCCGGCATGGTGGCCCCCGACGTGGCCCCCGACGCCGGGCCGGTGCGGTGGGCCGTCGGATCGGTGCAGAACGCTCCCGAGACGACCGTCGTCGCCGCGGCGCTGGCCGTCGACCGGTCCCGGGCGGGGCGGCGGGTCCTGGTGGTCGACCTGACCGAGCGTGGCCTGGTCGGGCGGGCGGTCGCGCGGCTGTGGACCGGGTCGGGCACCCGACCGGTGGTGCTGCGGCCCTCGGGGGTCCCGCTGCGCACCGTGGGTCCGGTCCCGGGCACCGAGCTGGCGCCCTCGACGGTGACGGAGGCCGAGTCGGCCGCCGACCTGGTGCTCGTGGTGGTCGACATCGACCCCGCGGTGGGTCTCGACCACGTGGCCGTGCGCGCCGAGCGCCTGGTGGTCGTGGTCAGCGCGGGCGGTTCGACCGCCGAGCGCCTGCGCACCACGGCCGAGCTGGTGCGCGCGGCGGGGCTCGAGCTCGCCGGGGCCGTGCTGGTGGGCGCCGACCCGCTCGACGACAGCCTGGGGCTGGCACCGGTGGACGCCGACGAGGCCGACGGGACCGGCTCCCGCTCCGGACGCACGCTGCTGCCGGGCCGGTGGGGCCGGTGAGCACGGCGCTGACGCGCACGCCGGACCCCGACCTCCTCGGCGGCCGGCGGGAACGGGCCCTGGTCGGCCTCGCCTGGGGGGCGCTGGTCCTCAACGTGCTGACGTACGCCGAGACCGCCACGGTCGTCCCGCTGCCCCAGCTGGTCGGCTCGGCGCTGACCCAGGGCGCGGTGCTGGTGGCGCTGCTGCTCGCGCTGCTGGCCAACCCCGGGGCGGTGGTGCGCCCGCAGCTCTTCCTGCTGCTGCTCACGGTGCTGGCGATCGGCGCCACAGCGGCCAGCCTCTACTCCGAGTTCCTGCTCTCCGCGACCTACCGCGCCGGCCGGATGGTGCTCTTCGTGGTCGTCCTGTGGCTGCTCAGCACCTGCTTCGGGCGCCGCGACATGCTCCTGCTGCGGATGCACCGCCTCAGCCTGGCGGTGGTGATGGGCACCGTCTACGTCGGGGCGCTGGTCGCCCCGGGGCTCGCCTTCGCCTTCCAGGACCGGCTGGCCGGGGTGCTGTGGCCGATCCCGCCCACCCAGGTGGCGCACTACGCCGCCGTCCTGCTCGGCACCTCTCTGCTGCTGTGGATGTGCCGGCTGGTGGCCGGGGTGCGGGCCGGGCTGATGGTGCTGCTCTCGCTGCTGCCGCTCGTCGCGACGCACACCCGCACCGCCGTGATCGGGGTGGTGGTCGCGATGCTGGTCGCCTCCCTCAGCCTGGTCGTGGGCCACGTGCGGGTGCGACGCACCCTGGTGGTCGCAGGTGGTGGCGGCGCGGTCCTCGCCGCCCTGTTCGTCTCGCCGCTCACCGTGTGGCTGCTGCGCGGGCAGTCGGCCGACGAGGCCAACAGGCTGACCGGGCGCACCGACGTGTGGGGCGCGGTCGCCGACCTCGAGCGGCCCTGGGTGGAGGACCTCTTCGGCTGGGGCCTCTCCGACCAGTCCTTCAACGGGCTGCCCATCGACAGCAGCTGGGTGGCGACGTACGTCGACCAGGGCTGGCTCGGTGTCGGGGTGCAGGCCGCGGTGCTGCTGCTCCTGCTGATGCTGGCGGTGGTCCACCGGCCCGGCCCCGAGCGGGCCGTGGCGCTGTTCCTGGTCGTCTACTGCATCGTCGCCTCGATCACCGAGACCGGGCTGGGCGCCCCGTCGGTCTACCTGCTCGACCTGACGGTCGCCGCCTCGCTGCTGGTGCCCGGCTGGCGGGCGAGGCAGCCGTGAAGGTCGTCGTGGTGCACGGTCGCTACCGCTCGGTCGCGCCGAGCGGGGAGAACCGGGTCGTGGACCAGGAGGTGCGGATGCTCCTGGACGCCGGTCACGACGTGCAGACCTACGAGCGGCACAGCGACGACATCGGCGACTGGCCGGCGCGGCGCCGGGCGATGCTGCCGCTGCACAGCGTGCGCAACGGGCCGGTGCGCGGCGACCTGGCCGCGTACCTGGAGCGCGAGCGGCCCGACGTGGTGCACGTGCACAACACCTTCCCGCTGCTCAGCGCCTCGGTGCTGCTGGCCTGCCACGACGCGCACGTGCCGGCGGTCGCCACGGTGCACAACTACAAGCTGCTGTGCGCCAGCGGCGACTTCTACCGCGACGGCTCGCCGTGCCACGAGTGCGCCGACGGCCGGGTCGGGCCGGCGCTGCGGCACGGCTGCTACCGCGCCTCCCACGTCGCGACCGTGCCGGTGGCGGCCGGGCTGGTGCTGAACCGGCGGATCTGGCAGCAGCTGGTGTCGGCGTACCTCCTGATCAGCGACTCGCAGCGCCAGCTCCTGAGGGGCCTGGCGCTGCCCGAGGAGCGGGTCTTCGTCAAGCCGAACTTCGTCGACCGCGCGGAGGCCGCGGGCACCCCGCGCGAGCACCTCGTGGCCCACCTGGGCCGCCTCGACGAGGCCAAGGGCGTCCGGCTCACGATGGCTGCCTGGGAGCAGCACGAGCGCAGCGCCCCCGGCTCGCGGCTGCGGCTGGTCATCGCCGGCGGCGGACCGCTCGAGGACCTCGTGCGCGAGTGGGCGTCCCGGCGCAGCCACGTCCGGTTCGTCGGCACGCTCGAGCCGGCGGCGGTCGGCGAGCTGCTCGACCGCGCGCTGCTGGCCGTCGTGCCCTCGGCGTGGGAGGAGGTCTTCGGCCTGGTGGTGGTCGAGGCCATGGCCCACGGGGCGGTGCCGGTGGCACCGGCCCGCGGCTCCTTCCCCGAGCTGGTGCGCGACGGCTGGGACGGGGTCCTCTTCGAGCCCGGCAGCGCCGCCGACCTCGCGCGGGTGCTCGGCCACGCCGACCGCGACCCCGAGCACCACCTGGCCCTGGGCGCGCGCGCCCGGGCCACCAGCCGCCGCCGGTTCTCGCCCGAGCGCAACCTCGACCAGCTGCTCGCGGTCTACCGCTACGCCATCGCCCACCCCGCAGGAAGGACGTCCCATGCTCCTCGTCCCCACACCGACCGCGCCGTCAGCCCGGCACCCGCAACGGAGGGCTGAGTCGTGAGGACCCCACGGGTGAGCATCGGGCTGCCGGTCTACAACGGCGCCGACTACCTGGCCCAGTCCCTCGACGCCCTGCTCGGGCAGACCTACGAGGACCTCGAGGTCGTGGTCTCCAGCAACGCCTCGGACGACGGCACCGACGAGCTGCTGCACGAGTACGCCGCCCGCGACCCGCGGGTGCGGGTCGAGCGGCTGCCGCGCAACGTGGGCGCGGCGGCCAACCACGACGTCGTGCTGCGCCGCGCGCGCGGCGAGCTCTTCAAGTGGGCCTCGGCCGACGACCTCTACGCCGCCGACCTCGTCGAGCAGTGCGTGCGGCTGCTCGACGAGCACCCCGACGCGCTGCTGGCGCACTCGTGGACGGCGGCGGTCGACGAGGCCGGCACGGTGGTCCAGGCCCACGAGTACCCGCTGCTCACCAACTCCCGGCAGGCCTCGCGCCGCTTCCGCAGCATGCTCCTCGACGGCGACCACATGCCCGGCGCCCTGCGCTCGGACGACTTCTACGGCCTGGTGCGTGCCGACGTGCTGCGGCGGGTGCGTCCGCACGACAGCTTCTACCGCGCCGACCACGTGTTCGTCAGCGAGCTGGTGCTGCACGGCCGCTTCGTGCAGGTGCCCGACTGGCTGTACTTCCGACGCCACCACAGCGGCCGTCTCTCCCACGACGAGGCGACGGTGCGCTCGTGGTGCGCCTCCCTCGACCCGCGGCGCGAGGACCGGCTGCGCCACCCCACCGCGCGGCTGGTCGGCGAGATGGTCACCGGCTACGTGGGCGCGGTGCAGCGCTCGCCGCTGGACGCCGCCGAGAAGCGCGCCTGCCTGCGCGCCCTGGCGCAGTGGGGCGCCTCGCGCGCCGCGCGCCGGCTCGGGGGCGGCGACCCGGGCGTCCCCGCCGAGGAGTACGACGTCGCGCCGCAGCGTCGCGACCTGGCGGCCCGGGTGGTGGCCGGCCAGGCGGCGCACCCGTGAGCGGCCCCCGGATCGGTCTCCTGGGCCGGCTCGGGTCGGGCAACCTGGGCAACGACGCGAGTCTCGAGGTGGTGCTGGACCTGGTGCGCCGCCGGCGGCCCGACGCCCGGGTCGGGGTGATGTGCTCGGGGCCCCGGGTGGTCTCCGAGCGGTACGCCGTGCCCGCCGTCGCCCTGCACCACTCGGCCGGCCACGGCCCGGCGGCGTGGCGGGTGCTCGTGGGGGTCGTCGTCGACGCCGTGCGCGTCAGCGCCTGGGTGCGCCGGCAGGACGTCGTCATCGTGCCCGGCATGGGCACCCTCGAGTCGACGCTGCACGAGCGTGCCTGGCAGATGCCCTGGACGCTCTTCGTGATGGCGCTCAGCGGACGGCTGTGGCACACACGGGTCGCCCTCGTCGGGGTCGGGGCCGGCGCCGTGCCCGAACCCGTCCAGCGCTGGCTCCTGGTCGCGGCGGCGCGGATGGCGGGCTTCCGCTCCTTCCGCGACGAGCAGTCGCGCGAGGAGATGCAGCGCATGGGCCTGCGCAGCCACGACCCGGTCGTGCCCGACGTGGTGCTGGCCCTGCCCGTGCCCGAGCGGCCCGCGCCACCGGCGCGCAGCGTGGGCGTCGGGGTGATGGCGTGGTCGGGCACCAACGGCGAGCGCGGGCGCGCTGCCGAGCTGGCGGCGGCGTACGTCGTCGAGATGGGTCGCGTCGTGTCCCTGCTGCTCGAGCGCGGCTTCGCGGTGAGCCTGCTGGTCGGTGACGACGACGACGTGCCCGTGGCCAGGCGGGTGGCCGCCATCGTCGGCGAGGACCGGGTCACGCTGGTGCTGCCGACCACCCCGGCCGAGCTGGTCGAGGCGGTCGCGTCGGTCGAGGTCGTGGTGGCCACCCGCTACCACAACGTCGTCGGCGCGCTGCGCTGCGCGACCCCGGTCGTGGCCCTGTGCTACGCCCCCAAGCACCACGCGCTGATGGCCATGATGGGGGTCGGGGAGCTCTGCCACGACCTGCGCGGCCTCGACGCGGGGCGCCTGGTCGACCAGGTCGAGGACGTGCACGCGCGGCGCCAGGCGGTCCGGGCCGGGCTGGTGCGCCGGCTCGAGGAGGTCCGCCCGGTGCTCGAGGAGCACCTCGGCGCGGTGGCCGGTCGCGTCCTGCGCGCCGCCCCGGAGGTCCCGGCATGACCGGGCTGGCGGGGCCGACCGCACGCCGCTCCGCGCTGCTGCGCACGGCTGGGCGCCTGGGGTGGGGGGTGGCCGACCAGGGGGTCTCCAGCGCCAAGAACTTCGTCCTGGGGGTCTTCGTGGCCACGACGCTGGGAGCCCAGAGCCTCGGCGCGCTCGGCCTGGTGCTGGTGACGTACGCGATCGTGCTGCAGGCGGCGCGCGGCCTGGCCACCGACCCGCTGATGGTGCGCTACACCGGGACCGAGCCGCGGGCCTGGCGCTCCTCGAGCGCCGCCGCCACGGCCATGGCGACCGCCGTGGGCGTGGTGGCCGGTGCGGTCTGCCTCGCCGGCGGCGCCGTGCTGACCCGCTGGGTCAGCGGCGAGGGCGGGGCGGCATTCACCGCGCTGGCGCCCTGCCTGCCGCTGCTGGCGCTCCAGGACAGCTACCGCTACGCCTTCTTCGCCGCCGGTCGCGGCGGCGCTGCCTGCGCGACCGACATGGTGTGGGCCGTCTCGCTGGTGCTGCTGCTGCCCCTGGGCGCGCCCCTGGGCCTCGACGGCATCGCCTGGGCGGTCGTGGCCTTCGGCGCCGGTGCCGGTCTCTCCACCCTGTTCGCAGCTTGGCAGGCCCGGACCCTGCCCGACCCCCGGCGGGTGGTCTGGTGGTGGCGCGAGCACCGCGACCTCGGCTCCCGCTTCCTGGGCGAGAACATGACCCTGGGCGTGGGTCAGCAGGTCACCGTCCTGGTCGTCGCCGCCGTCGCCGGGCTCGGGGCGCTGGGCGCCATCCGCGGGGCGGAGATGCTGATCGGGCCGGTGGCCAGCCTGCTGATGGGGATCTCCCAGGTGGCGGTGCCCGAGGCCGTGCGCGCCCGCGCCCGGGGTCGTACGGCGCTCGAGCGGCTGTGCCGCGCCCTCAGCGGCGGACTGGCCGCCGTCGCGCTGCTGTGGGGTGTCCTGGTCTTCGTGGTGCTGCCCTACGGGCTGGGCGACCGGCTGCTCGGGGAGGTCTGGCAGGACGCGCACGCGCTGCTGCCGGCCGTGGTGGTCGGGGCCACGGCGGGCTGCCTGCACGTCGGCCCGTCGGCCGGGCTGCGCGCCCTGGGCCGGGCCGACCTGACGCTGCGCATGCAGGCGCTCGTGACCACGATGTACGCCGTCATGGGCACCGCCGGCGCGGCGTACGCCGGCGCCGGGGGCATGGTGTGGGGCACCGCCGCCGCGTCCTGCCTGGGCGCCGTGGTGTGGTGGACGGCGCTCGACCGGGCCGCGCGCGCGGCGCTGCCGCTGCCGCCGGCCACCGCGCTCGTGCCGGCCGAGGAGCTGGACGGCCGTGTCGCCTGAGGTGCTGGTCGCCACGGTGATGCGTCGCGAGGGCGGCAGCGGGGTGCAGACCCACGTGCGCACCCTGGTCGAGCACCTGGAGGCGGCGGGGTCGCCGGTGCGTGTGGTGAGCCCGTTCGAGGCCGGGTCGCCGCTGGTGCGACCCGTCTTCGCGGTGCGCCTGGCGCTGCGGCCTGTCTCGGGGGCCGCCGGCGTGTGGTGGTACCGGTACTGGCACACCGCCTTCCTGCGTGCGGCGCTGGGCCCCGCCCTGGCCGCGGCGCGCGAGGCTGCTGCGGTCCCGCCGGTGGTCTACGCCCAGTGCCCGGGCTCGGCGCTCGCGGCGCTCGAGGTGCGCGACCGGCTGGGTGCCTCGTCGGGCGGTCGGTCGCCGGTGGTGATGGCGGCCCACTTCAACGTCTCGGAGGCCGACGAGTGGGCCGGGAAGGGCGAGATCCGGCCCGGCGGACGGCTCTTCCGCGCCATCCGCGACCTGGAGGCCCGGGTGCTGCCGCGGCTCGACGGCCTCGTCTTCGTCTCCGAGGCGGCCCGGCGCGACTGCCTGGCGCGGGTGCCGGCGGCGGCCGCGGTGCCCTCGGTGGTGGTGCCCAACGCCGTGCCCGCCGCGGCGCCGTCCCCGTCAGCGGGGCCGCTGCGCGACCTGGTCACCGTCGGGTCGCTGGAGCCGCGCAAGAACCAGGGCTACCTGCTCGAGGTCGTCGCCGAGGCCCGCCGGCGCGGCCGGCGCTGCACCCTGACCGTGGTCGGCGACGGGCCGCAGCGGCGCGAGCTCGAGCGCCGCGCCGTGGCCCTGGGCGTCGAGGACGACGTGCAGCTCGTCGGGCACCGCAGCGACGTGCCCGCCTGGCTGGGTCGGCACCGCGTCTACTGCCACACCGCGCTGACCGAGTCGTTCGGCATCGTGCTGGCCGAGGCGATGCGCGCCGGCCTGCCCGTGCTCGCCGGCGCGGTCGGCGGCATCCCCGAGGTGGTGCGCGACGGCGTGGAGGGGCGGCACTGGCCGCTCGACGACGTCGCCACCGCCACCGACCTGCTGCTCGGGCTGCTCGACGACGACGACGCCCGCCGACGGATGGGTCGGGCGGGATCGCAGCGGGCCGCGGACGTGCTCGGCGCCGACGTGGTGTGCCCCCGGCTGCTGGGCTTCCTGGCCTCGCTCAGCGCGCGGGGAGCGCCGGCCCCAGCAGGTGGCGGACCTCGCTGAGCGGCCGGGCCGCCCGGTCGCCCGCCGACAGGCAGGTGACCGGCAGCGGCCAGGCGACCGCCAGGTCGGGGTCGTCGTGCGCGATCGCCAGCGACTCGGCCGGGTCGTGGGGGCGGTCGATGCGGTAGGAGGTGTCCGACGGCTCGCGCAGCGACTGGAACCCGTGGGCGCAGCCGGCCGGGATGTAGACCGAGCGCTGCGACTCCTCGGTGAGCTCGAAGCCCTCCCACTCGCCGTACGTCGGCGAGCCGGGGCGCAGGTCGACCACCACGTCGAGCAGCGCACCGCGCGAGCAGCGCACCAGCTTGGCCTCGCCGCGACCGGTGCGCACGTGCAGCCCTCTCACCACGCCGCGGTGCGAGCGCGAGACGCTGTCCTGCACGAAGTCCTCGGCGCGCACGCCGTGCTCGCGCGCCACGTCGGCGTCGAAGGTGCGCACGAACCAGCCGCGCTCGTCGAGCACCGGCTCGGACTCCATCACCAGCACCCCCGCGATCCGGGACCGTGTCACCTGCACGCCGACCACCTCCTGGTCCGAGCCTCGCGCGCGGGCCCCGGCCCGGCCTCACGAAATTGGGGTAATCGGTCCGTTCGCCGCGGCCCAGCCCCCGGAGGGGCAGCAGTCTGGTGGCTCCAGCGACGAGGAGGACGAGCATGGGACCACGCAGCTGCCGGCTCTGCGGGGCGGACCTGAGGACCACCTTCGTGGACCTCGGGATGTCACCGCCGTGCGAGAGCTACCTGGCCGAGGAGGACCTGGACCGGGCGGAGGTCTTCCACCCGCTGCACGTGCGGGTCTGCGACGAGTGCCTGCTGGTCCAGCTGCCGGCCTACATCCCGGCCGAGGACATCTTCAGCGACTACGCCTACTTCTCGTCGTACTCCGACTCCTGGGTGCGCCACTGCGAGCGGTTCGTGGAGACCGCCGTGGAGCGGCTCGGGCTCGACGGCGACTCGTTCGTGGTCGAGGTCGCCAGCAACGACGGCTACCTGCTGCAGCACAGCATCGCGCGCGGCATCCGCTCGCTGGGCATCGAGCCGGCCGCCAACGTGGCCGTGGCCGCCGAGGAGCGCGGCGTGCCCACCGAGGTGCTCTTCCTGGGCGAGGAGACCGGTCGCAAGATCGCCGACGTGCACGGTCGCGCCGACCTCGTCGTGGCCAACAACGTCTTCGCCCACGTGCCCGACATCGTCGACTTCAGCCGCGGCATGCGCGAGCTGGTGGCCGACGACGGCCGGGTGAGCATCGAGATCCCGCACCTGCTGCGCCTGGTCGAGGGCCGCGAGTTCGACACGATCTACCACGAGCACTACTCCTACCTCTCGCTGCTGACGACGCAGCGGGTGCTCGCCGCGGCCGGGCTCACCGTCGTCGACGTCGAGGAGCTGCCCACCCACGGCGGGTCGCTGCGCACCTGGTCGGCGCGCACCGGGACCGCGCCGGACCCGTCCGAGGCGGTGGCCCGGGTGCTGGCCGAGGAGGCCCGTGCCGGGCTGCACACGCTCGAGGGGCACGCCGGCTTCGCGGCCTCGGTCGCCGAGGTGCGCGACGACTTCGTGGAGTTCCTCGTCGACTGCCGCCGGCGCGGGCGCACCGTGGCGGCGTACGGCGCTCCCGGCAAGGGCAACACCCTGCTCAACCACTGCGGCGTCCGGGCCGACCTGCTGTCCTTCGCGGTCGACCGCAACCCGCACAAGCACGGCAGGTTCCTGCCGGGCACCCACATCCCGGTGCTGCCGGTCGAGGCGCTGGCCGAGGCCCGCCCCGACTACGTGGTGATCATGCCGTGGAACCTCCGCAAGGAGATCACGGCCCAGCTCGGCTACGTGGGCGGGTGGGGCGGCCAGCTGGTCGTGGCCCTGCCGCACCTCGAGGTCTTCCAGGCCGGACCGGCCTGACGAGAGGAGTACGACATGAAGGTGGTCCTTTTCTGCGGCGGGCTCGGCATGCGCATGCGCGCCGACAACCAGTCGCTGCCCAAGCCGATGATGCCCATCGGGAGCAGGCCGGTGCTGTGGCACGTGATGCGCTACTACGCCTACTTCGGCCACACCGAGTTCGTGCTGTGCCTGGGGCACGGGGCCCAGGCGGTGAAGGACTACTTCCTGAACTACCAGGAGACCGCCTCCAACGACTTCGTGCTCACCAAGGGCGGCTCCTACATCGAGATGCTCGGCACCGACATCAGCGACTGGACCATCAGCTTCATCGACACCGGCATGGACACCGCGATCGGTGAGCGCCTGCGCCGCGTGCGCCCCTACCTGGAGGGCGACGGCACCTTCCTGGCCAACTACGGCGACGTGCTGACCGACGCCCCGATGGACGAGCTGGTCGCCCAGTTCGAGGCCAGCGACGCCGTGGCCCAGATGCTCGCGGTCAAGCCCCAGGACTCCTTCCACGTCGTCGACGTCGACGCGGCCGGCCAGGTCTCCGGCCTGGTGCCGGTCGCCGACATGTCGCTGTGCATCAACGGCGGCTACTTCGTGCTGAGCCAGGGCATCTTCGACTACCTCGAGGAGGGCGACGACCTCGTCATGGACGGGTGCGTGCGCGCTGCTCGCGACGGCAAGGTGCGCGCGGTGCGCTACGACGGCTTCTGGGCGCCCATGGACACCCTCAAGGAGCGCACCGCCCTGGAGGACAAGTACCGCCACGGGATCAGCCCCTGGGCGCTGTGGCGCGACCGCCCCGTCCAGCCCGGGCACCCGGTCACCCCCGTCGCCCTCTGACCCGGCGCAGATCTCGCGCTGACCCGGCGCACATCTCGCGCTGACCCGGCGCAAACCTGCTCCGACCCGGCAGCAGGTTTGCGCCGGGTCAGCGCGATGTTCGGGCCGGGTCGGCTACTCGGTGCTGCTGCCGGCGTCCTGGAGGTAGGGCTCGCTGCGCCACTGCGCCCAGGTCACGAAGCGGCCGGCCTCCATGGCCATGAAGAGCCACGGGCCGCGGTAGGTGTTGTCCCACCAGCGGTTGTCCTGCTCGAGGGTCACCGCGGTCTCGACGACGGTGCCCTGGAAGGGCGAGTGCGGGGGATAGGTGCCGAAGTTGGAGAAGGCGCCGTTGACCCCGCAGATCTTCTCCGGCGTGCACTGGGGCCCCAGGGCCGTGGGGTCGAGCTCGAAGAGGTTGTCGTGCACGTGGACGTGCTGGGACTTCCAGCGGCAGTCGTCGTAGTAGGGGTCCTCGCCGATCAGGTCGGGGTCGGCGCAGGTCTCGAAGGTCGCGACCTCGGGGTTGACCAGGGTGCCGTCCTGGGTCGGGTTGGCCGGCGAGCCGGCGTACCGGTCGGCGTTCTCCCAGACCGCCACCCCGCCCCAGTTGTCGGTGAAGCGGTTGCCGCTGATCACCAGGGCCTCGCCGTGCAGCCGGCCCGCGCGCGGGTCGGCGCCCGACTCCGAGACGTAGATCGCGGGTGTCGGGAAGCCGGGGTTGCGCGGCCCCTTGACGGTGCCGTTGCCGACGAAGGCGTTGCCGACGATCGCGGCGTTGTAGCTGGTCTCGTAGACCAGGCCCTCGGCGTCGTTGTGCTCGACCAGGTTGCCCTCGATGGTGAAGCCGGTGTTGTTGTTGTCGGCCCACAGGCCGGGGCCGGTGTTGTGGTGCACCCAGTTGTCGGTGATCACCGCCTGCGTGGTGGCCCAGAACTTGCCGCCGCCGGTACACCCGCAGGTCGGGATGCGGCGCTCCCAGTCGGCGGTGTTGTTGTGGCTGATCTCGTTGTGGTGCAGGACCACGTCGCGCGGGCCCCCGGGCGAGAAGGCGCTGAAGCCGTACTGACCGTTCTCGGTCAGGCAGTTGTGGCGCACCACGGCGCCGCTGCCGAGGAAGACCCCGGCCCCGCCGTTGCGGCGCAGGGTGCTGTGCTCGACGACCCAGCCCGGGGCGCTGTCGTGGTTGACGACGCCCTGGTTGCGGTTGTCGAGCCGCCCGCCGAACCCCTCGACGGTCAGGTGCGCGACGCGGACGTCGGCGGCGGCGCCGGTGAAGGCGTAGAGGTTGGTGCCCGCGCCGTCGAGGACCGCGCCGGGTGCACCGATGAAGGTGTCGCCGTCGTGCGGGCGCACCGAGTCGTACGCCGTCTCGCCGAGGCGGTGGCGCCCCGGGGCCAGCCAGAACGTGGTGCCCGGCGGAGACTCGCTGACCACCAGGGGCAGGTCGTCGTCGGGCTCGACGACCACGGCGCCGTCCGGGGGCTCGGCGGGCCCGTAGAGGGAGTCCGACCCGCACACGGGGGCCGGCGGCTCCCGTGGTGCCTCGGCGCGGGCGGTCGGCGCCGCTCCGGGCCCCCCGCTCGGGCCTGCGTCGTCGGCGCTGGAGCCGGCGGGCGCGGTGCGCACCGCCGCCAGCGCGGCGACCAGCACGAGGACGAGCCCGACCCAGCCCAGCATCGGCAGACCGGGGCGGGAGATTCGCAGACCTGGGGGCACCCGGCCACGGTAGGTCGGCGTCGCCGCGCCGCGGGGCGGTCGCGGTCGGTCTACCGCATATCGGGGACCCACGCCCCGGACCGTCCCGTCGGGCCGTCGGGGATCGCAGGATCGCGGGGACGGCGGCGTGCGCGACGCGGGGGCCGACGGGGAGGGGGAGCGACGTGCTGGAGCTGGACATCGGGGCAGGAGCGCTGGAGGTGGTGTGCCTCGGTGCGCACCCCGACGACATCGAGATCGGGTGCGGGGGGACGCTGCTGCGCCTCGCCCAGCGCCCGGGCACCACGGTCGGCGCGCTCGTGCTCACCGGCACGCCCGACCGGGTGCGCGAGTCGGAGAAGGCGCTGGAGCAGCTGTGCCCAGGCACCCGGCCGGCCTGCGCGGGCCTGCCCGACGGGCGGCTCCCCGAGCACTGGGGCGAGGTCAAGCAGGCGCTCGAGGACCTCGCCGCCGAGCGGAGCCCGCACGTGGTGCTGGCGCCGCGGGCCGACGACGCCCACCAGGACCACCGGCTGCTGGGGCAGCTGGTGAGCACGGTGTGGCGCGACGCGCTGGTGCTGCACTACGAGATCCCCAAGTGGGACGCCGACCTGCGACCGCCCACCCACTACGTGCCCCTCGACGAGGCGACCGCCCGGCGCAAGTTCGAGGTGCTGGACAGCTGCTTCCCCAGCCAGCACGGTCGCGACTGGTGGGACGAGGAGACCTTCCTGGGCCTGATGCGGCTGCGCGGCGTGGAGTGCCGGGCCCGGTACGCCGAGGGCTTCCACGCCGCGAAGGTGCTGCTCGGTCTCGGGGCACCCGCCCGGGAGGCCGCCTCGTGACCCGCGACTTCAGCCGGTCGTTGCGCGCCCAGGCCCGCCTGCACGAGCTGGTGCCCGGTGGTGCGCACACCTACGCCCGGGGCAGCGACCAGTACCCCGAGCGGATGGCGCCGGTGATCGCGCGCGGGTCCGGCGCCCGGGTCGAGGACCTCGACGGCAACGTCTTCGTGGAGTTCGGCATGGGCCTGCGCTCGGTCACCCTGGGCCACGGCTTCGCCCCCGTGGTCGACGCGGTGTGCCGGGCCGTGCGCGACGGGGTCAGCTTCACCCGGCCCTCGATCTGGGAGCTGCGGGCCGCGGAGCGCTTCCTCGAGCAGGTGCCCGGCGCCGACATGGTGAAGTTCGCAAAGAACGGCTCCGACGTCACCACCGCGGCGGTGCGCCTGGCCCGCGCGGCCACCGGCCGCCCGCTGGTGGCGGTCTGCCGCACCCAGCCCTTCTTCTCCACCGCCGACTGGTTCATCGGCTCGACCGCGATGCCCCACGGCGTGCTCCCGGCCCACCGCGAGGAGACCGTCGGCTTCGACTACAACGACCTCGACTCGCTGCGCGCGCTGCTCGACGAGCACCCGGGCCGGGTCGCCTGCGTGGTGATGGAGCCGGGCTCCGCGGCCGCCGAGCCCGACCCCGGCTTCCTCGAGGGCGTACGACGCCTGGCCGACGACGACGGGTTCGTGCTGGTCTTCGACGAGATCATCTGCGGCATGCGCTGGTCGCGCCACGGCGCGCAGCACGTGTACGGCGTGCGCCCCGACCTGTCGTGCTGGGGCAAGGCGCTGGGCAACGGGTTCCCGGTCGCGGCCCTGGCCGGGCGCCGTGAGCTGATGGAGCTCGGCGGCCTGAGCACCGAGGCCGAGCGGGTCTTCCTGGTCTCGACCACGAACGGCGCCGAGACCGGCGGGCTGGCGGCGTACCTGGCCGTGGACGACGAGTACGCCCGCCGCGACGTGGTGGGCGAGATGGTCGAGCGGGGCAGCCGCCTGGCAGCAGCGGTGCGCCAGGAGGTGGCCGAGGCGGGCCTGGGTGAGCACCTGGTGCTGCACGGCAGGCCCGCCTCGATGGTCTTCGCCACCCTCGACGCCCAGGGGCGGCCCTGCCAGGCGATGCGCACCCTGTTCCTGCAGGAGCTGCTGCGCCACGGCGTGCTGGCCCAGTCGTTCGTGGTCTCGGCGGCGCACACCGACGACGACCTCGACCTCGCGGCCGGGGCGGTGCGCCACGCGCTGCCGGTCTACGCCCGGGCCCTGGAGCAGGGCGGCGTCGACGGCCTGCTCGACGGCCGACCGGTGGCGCCGGCGCTGCGCCCGCTCGCGGCCCCGCGCCGGCTCGGCTGAGCGGCGGGAGCGGCGCCGGGGCTCAGCGCCGCTGGGTCTCGGCGTGCCGCTCGAGGTAGCACTCGACCTGGCGGTCCAGGGCCTCGCGGGGCGCCTCGCCGCGGGCCACCGACTGCTCCCAGTCGACGGTGAGGGCGACGGCCTCCTGGGCGCGCAGCACCGGGCGCCAGCCCAGCTCGGTGCGCGCCAGCGTGGAGTCGAGGGCGAGCAGGCCGGCCTCGTGCGGGCCCGGGTCGCCGGTCGAGCTCCAGCTCGCCCCGCCGCCCCACTGGCGTGCCATCAGGTCGGCGACGTCGGCGACGCTGAGCGTGTCGGCCGACGACGGTCCGAAGTTCCAGCCGCGGTCGTGCGCGCGGCCGGGCAGGTGCTCGGCGACGGTGAGGTAGCCGCTGAGCGGCTCGAGCACGTGCTGCCACGGCCGTACGGCGTCCGGTCGCCGCAGCCGGGCGGGCTCGCCGGCCGCGAACCGTGCGACCAGCTCGGGCACCAGGGCGTCGGGGGTGGCGTCACCCCCGCCCACCACGTTGCCGGCGCGCGCGGTGGCCACGCCCAGCCCGTCGCGGGGGAAGGAGGCGACCATGGAGTGGGTCAGCAGCTCGGCGCAGGCCTTGCTGGCGCTGTAGGGGTCGTCGCCGCCGAGAGGCTCGACCTCGCGGTAGCCCCAGTGCCACTCGTTGTTGCGGTAGACCTTGTCGGTGGTGACCACGACGCAGCTGCGCACGCGGGGCACCGCGAGCACGGCCTCCAGGACCGACAGGGTGCCCTCGACGTTGCTGGAGAACGTCTCGCGCGGGTCGCGGTAGGACTCGCGCACCACCGACTGGGCGGCCAGGTGCAGCACGGTCCCGGCGCCGGAGGCCTCGAGGGCGGCGGTCAGGGCGGCGGTGTCGCGGATGTCGCCGACGTGCTCGGAGGCGAGGTCCTCGGCGCAGCGCGCGCGGGTGTGCAGGAAGTGCTCGGGCGTGGCCAGAGCGTAGCCGTGCACCCGCGCACCCAGGCGGTGCAGCAGGCGGCTGAGCCAGGCGCCCTTGAAGCCGGTGTGGCCGGTGACGAGCACGTCCCGGTCCCTCCAGTGGGCTGGGTCCATGGCCGGTGAGGCTAGTGGGGCGACGGGGTCGTCCGGGCCGCTGCGGGCCGGGCGTACCCAGTTGTGGGGAGCCCCGGCCGCTCGCGCCCCGTCCCGGCCGGCGACCGGGGAGGGTGGCGCGGTGGGCGACGACGAGGCAGCGGGCCGCAGGCAGCGGGTCCGCGCGCGCATGCAGCGCCTCTACCCCCTGTGCCGCAGCATCACCGGCGACGGGGTCCGGGCCACCCTCGACGTGCTCGAGGAGGACCTGCCCCCCGGGGTCGCGATGCAGCGCCACGAGGTGCCCTCCGGCACCCGGGTGCACGACTGGGTCGTCAACGACGAGTGGAACGCCCGCGCCGCCTGGATCGCCGACGCGACCGGCCGGCGCCTGGTCGACCTGGCGCGCCACACCCTGCACCTGGTCGGCTACAGCGTGCCCGTGCGCGCCTCGATGAGCTTCGAGGAGCTGCGCCCGCACCTGCACACGATGCCCGACCGGCCCGACTGGATCCCCTACCGCACGACCTACTACGAGCGCACCTGGGGCTTCTGCCTGGCCCACCGCGACCTCGCCGTCCTCGAGGAGGCGGCCCGCCTCGGGCCCTTGGAGGTCGTCGTCGACACCACGGTCGGGCCCGGGTCGCTGACGTACGCCGAGGTGGTGCTGCCCGGCGACGAGCCCGGCGAGATCCTGCTGACCGCGCACCTGTGCCACCCCTCGCTGGCCAACGACAACCTGTCGGGCCTCAGCGTGGCCACCGAGCTGGTGCGCGAGCTGGCCGGGCGTCCGCGCCGGCTGGGGGTGCGCCTGCTGCTGGCGCCGGGGACGATCGGCTCGATCACCTGGCTGGCCCGCAACGGCGAGCACCTGCCGCAGGTGCGGCACGGGCTGGTGCTCACCGGCCTGGGCGGTCCGGGCCCGCTGGTCTACAAGCGCACCCGGCGCGCCGACCGCCCCGTCGACCGCGCGGCCGAGCTCGTCGTGCGCGCCCACGGCGGGCAGGTGCGCGACTACTCGCCGTACGGCTACGACGAGCGCCAGTTCAACGCCCTGGGCTTCGACCTGCCGGTCGGACGGATCTCGCGCACCCCGCACGGCGAGTACCCCGAGTACCACACCTCGGCCGACGACCTGGCCTTCGTCACCGACGACCAGCTGGCGGCGTCGTACGACGCGGTCCTGGAGGTGGTCGAGGCCCTGCAGGCCGACGTCACCTACCGCAACCTGAGCCCGTACGGCGAGCCGCAGCTGGGGCGCCGCGGCCTCTACCCGACCACCGGGGGGAAGAACGCCACCGACGCCGTGATGGCGATGCTCTGGCTGCTGGCGGCCTCCGACGGGGCCACCTCGCTGGTCGAGGTGGCGGCGCTCGCAGGGGTGCCGGTGGCGGTGCTGCACTCCGCGGCACGCGACCTGGAGTCGGCCGGGCTGCTCGCCCGCGAGCAGGCCCCGGTGGACGCTCACCAGTATTGGTCATCTTCGGCGCGAGCCGCGTGCGCGGCCCAGCGGCCTTCCTAGGCTGCCGCCACGGGTCGGGAGGACCCGCTCGACGGCGGGGAGGGGGTGGGCTGCGTGGACCTTGCTGCCCGACCTGAGAGCAGCGAACCGGCCTCGTCGGCGGCGCGCTCCGCCACCGGTTCGCGGGTCCTGTTCGTGTCCGGCAGGCACCTGGTCGGCGACGCCATCCGCGTCGCCCTGGAGAGCCGCGGGCTCGAGATGGTCTCGCCGCCCGCCACCGACGCCGACGGCGTGGAGAGCATCGAACCCTTCTCCCGCCACCGGCTCGCCGGTTGGCGGGTGGGCGCCGCGCTGGTCGTGGGCGACTTCCTCACCGAGGCCCAGCGCGAGGCGGTGCGCAGCCTGCCCCGCCTGGCCCTGCCGTGGCTGCTGCTGGTCGAGGAGCCCGCCGACCCGCGGTGGACCGACCTGGTGGCCTCCGGCGCCAGCACCGTGGTGCCGAGCTCGATCGGCCTCGACGAGCTGGTGCGGATCCTCGACGACCTCGCCCTCGGGCGCCCCCTGGCCTGGCCTGGGCGCGAGGAGCTGGAGGAGGAGTGGCGCCGCCGCCGCGAGGAGCAGGAGCAGGAGCAGCAGCGGATGAGCTCCCTGAGCCCCCGCGAGCGCTCGGTGCTGGCGCTGCTGCACGACGGGCTGTCGGTGCGCGAGGTAGCCGAGCTGACCGGCGTGCGCGAGGGCACCGTGCGCAGCCAGGTCAAGGCGGTGCTGCGCAAGCTCGGCGTGAGCTCCCAGCTCGCCGCGGTCGCGCTGTACGACCGCTGGGCCCCGCCCGCCGACCGGCCCTGACCGCGACCCGGCGCCAGTTCCTCGCCGAGTCGGCGCCACTTCCCGGAACTGGCGCCGACTCGGCGAGGAAGTAGCGCCGGCTCGCGGTCAGTAGGCGCCGTGGTGGCCGAGCACGGCCCGCACGGTGCGGGCCAGGATCCAGGCGTCGAGGCGCAGGCTCCAGTTGTCGACGTAGCGCGAGTCGAGCCGCACCGTCATCGCCCAGGGCAGGTCCGAGCGGCCCGAGACCTGCCAGAGCCCGGTGATGCCGGGCCGCACGGCCAGACGCCGCAGCGCGTCCTCGTCGTACGCCGTCACCTCGCCGGGCAGCGGCGGCCGCGGGCCCACCAGGGCCATGTCGCCGCGCACCACGTTGACCAGCTGGGGCAGCTCGTCGAGCGAGAGCCGGCGCAGCCAGCGCCCGGCCCGGGTGACCCGGGGGTCCTGGCGCATCTTGAACAGCGCGCCGTCGCTCTCGTTGTGCTCGCGCAGGTCCTCGAGGCGTGCCTCGGCGTCGACGTGCATGGTGCGCAGCTTGAGGATCGAGAAGACCTCGCCGTCGCGGCCCACACGCTGCTGCCGGAAGAGCGCCGGGCCGGGGGAGTCGAGGCGCACGAGCGCCATGAGGGCCAGCATGAGGGGGGTGAGGACCACCAGCGCCATGGCGCAGGCGCCACGCTCCCAGGCGGTCTTCAGGGCCCGCCTGGGGCCGGTCAGGTCGGCGTGGCGCACGTGCAGCAGCGAGAGGCCGCCGGTGCGGCGCAGCACGGCGCGACCGGAGTCCACGTCGTGCAGGCCGGGGCCGATGAGCAGGTCGACGTGGTCGCGCTCGAGCAGCCAGCCCAGGCGACGCAGCGAGGCGGCGTCGAGGTGGCGGCAGGGGAGCGCGACCACGCACTCGCCGCGCTGCTCGCGCACCAGGTCGGGCACCGACGCGAAGCCCGAGGCGGTCGGCAGGTCGATGCCCGCGCAGCCCTTGGGGCCCGCCACACAGACCCCCACCACCTCGACGTCGGTGCTCTCGCGCAGCTCCTCGGCCAGGCGGCGGACCTGGCGGCGGTGGCCCACCAGCACCACCCGGGTGCGTGGGGGCCGGCGCAGGGAGGAGAGCAGGCGCATCCCGCCGCTCGTCGCGCTGGCCGCGCCGGCCGCGGCGACCAGCTCCTCGACCGGCACCAGGATGCCGGTCAGCGCGCTGAGCAGGGCGCCGAGGGCGACCAGGTGCAGGCCCGAGAGCCCGATGCGCAGCAGGTCGGAGCGACGCGGCACCGGGCCCGGGTCGTAGGTGCGGGCCAGGCCCAGCAGCACCACCCAGGCGAGCCCGAAGGCGACCGCGAGCGCGGGCCCGGGCACCAGGTCGGGCGGCAGCAGCACGATGGCCACCACGACGGCCGCGAGACCGTCGGTGGCTGCCATCCAGTACCACCGCGTGCGGCGCTGGCCGGGCCGCGCGAGGCCCTCCACGCTGCGGTGGGCGACGCGCGGGCCCTGGTCGGCGTAGGCGCTCATGGACCCCCCTCACCTCGCACCGTCTGTCGGCCCCGTGCTGTCAATCTAGGAGCCGCTCACGGTGCTGGCATGCCGCGAATGCGGTATCGCCCGGTGAGGGGGGTCGTGCCGGTGGAGCGGGGCTGGGCGCGCGTCAGTGCGCGACGAGGCGGCTCTGCGCGCGGTGGGCCATGCCGACGGCGGCGAGCTGCGAGCAGACCTCGAGCTTGGCGAGGATCGACTTGACCTGCGTGCGCACGGTCGCCTCGGAGACGAAGGACGACCTGGCGATCTCGCGCACGGTCGTGCCCTGCATCAGGCAGCCGAGCACCTCGCGCTCGCGCGGGGTGAGCCGGTCGAGCCGGGCCCGCACGGCGGCGAGCTCCTGCTTCTCCTGGTGGTAGACGAGCATGAGGCGCTCGCGCTCCTCGCGGCTCATCACAGGGCGTCCGTCGCCGATGAGGCGGATCGTGGCCAGGATGGTGTTGAGCGAGGCGGTCTTCTCGAGCACCGCGCGGGCGCCGCGGCGCAGGCACTCGCCCCACACCGCCTCGCGCGACTCGCCGGTGATCACCACGACGGCCGCCCGGGTGCGCACCAGGGGCTCGATCAGGCGGGTGCCCGGGCCACCGGGGCCCAGGTCGAGGTCGAGCAGGACGACGCGCGGTCGGACCCGCAGCAGCGCGGTGAGCAGCCACCCGGCGGGCGGGGTGCCCTCGGGCACCTCGATGCGGTGCACGTCGTGGCCCTCGAGGGTCAGTGCGACCTCCAGCGACTCGGCGAACAGCAGGTGGTCCTCGACCACCGCGACGCGGGTCAGGCCGAGTGCGCGTGGCATGACGGGACGGCGACGAGCCGTTCGGTGGTGGTGGTCATGGTGGTCTCCCCTGTGGTGGTGTGCGTGGTGCCGGCAGGGCCGGCGGCTGGCAGGACGAGGGCGAAGACGGTCCCGCGGGGGGTGCTCTCCTCGAGCACGAGGTCCCCGTCGTTGCGGTCGGTGAGGCGGCGGGCCATGGCCAGGCCGAGGCCCGAGCCGGGGGAGGACGGTCCGCGGGCGCCGCGGGTGAAGAGGGTGGCGCGCAGGCCGGGCGGCACCCCGGGGCCCTGGTCGGCGACCCGGACGACCACGCGGGCGCCGGTGCGGTGCACCTCGACGTCCACGCGGGCCCCCGGCGCGTGCCGGGCGGCGTTGCGCAGCAGGATGTCGAGGACCTCGGCCACGTCGTGGGGGTCGGCGCGCACCGTCTCGCCCGGCCCCTCGGGCGTCGTGCGGTGCACGGGCTCACCGCGCAGCTGGGCGGCGGCGAGCGCGTCGGCCACGAGCGGCCCAATCGGGACGTCCTCGTACGTCGCCGAGCCGGTCTCGTCGGGCTTGTCGGCCCCGTCGGCCCCGACGACCTCGTTCTCGGCCGGCGGCACGTGGCGCAGCCCGCCGGAGAGCAGGTGCTGGATCCGGTCGAGGTCGCGCCCGCGCAGGTGGAGCAGCCGGGCCCGGGTCTCCTCGTCGAGGAGCTCGTCGTGCTCGGACAGCAGCCGGTCGCTGAGCACCAGCCCGGCCAGGGCGGTGCGGGCCTCGTGGAGCGTGTCCTCGTCCTCGCCCAGCAGCCGCTCGGTCTCCCCGACGCGCACGCTGACCTCCTCGAGCTCGCGCTGCGCCCGGCGGCAGGAGACGCGGGCGCGCTCCCAGGCCCCCAGCAGCGCCAGCAGCGCCGCGGCCGCCACCCAGGCGGACGCGGTGGCTGGATCGGCGGAGAGGCCGTGCAGGGCGACGGTGGCGCTCACGACCGCGAGGACCCCGACGGCGACCAGCACGGCGCACGGGCGCAGCATCTCCTGCGCCTCGTCCGTCCTCCCCTGCCCGGTCGCCGCCGACTGTCCCTCGACCCGGCCGCGTGCCGGTGGCTGCTCAGCCTCGTGTGGCTGTGGTGCACTCGTCATCGGTTCCCCCGTCCCGTGACCCCAATCTGGTACGAGTCGGCCAACAATCCGTCACACGAGCGTCAAATCCCGCCTCAGGTGCGTGGGGCGGGCCTGGGCACGTTGCGTCCCTCGACGAGGGTCGCGGCGAGGTCGCGCACCCGCAGGTGCTGGTCCTGCGAGACCCGGCGCAGGTAGGCCATCGCCTCGTCCGCGCCCACGGAGAAGCGCTCCATGACGATCCCCTGGGCCTGGGCGATGAGGCTGCGCGAGTGCAGCGCCTCGACCAGGTTCTCGACGCGCTCGGCCTGCGCGACCATCAGGCCGGCCAGCCGCACGAAGTCGACGGTGTGCGGCGGGACGGCGTCCCCGAAGGCGTGCGGGCGGGCCGCCCACGCGTGCAGGGCCAGCGGCCGGTGCGACAGGCTCGGCAGGTTCACCAGCAGCACCGACCGGTGCCCGAGGGCGGCGACCTGGGAGGCCCACCCGGGCCACCGGTCCTCCGCCCAGGTGTCCCCGACGGCGAGCACCGCGTCGTCCGGCAGCGCGGCCGCCGGGGGGCACAGCGGCCCGCCGCGCAGCTCGCACAGCGCCGCCGTGGCCTCCGGGTCGGTGCTGGCCAGCTGCTCGACGCGCCCGCGCGCGTCCCAGGCGACCAGGCCGGCCACGTCGGCGCCCAGCATCGACCGGGACCTCCCGAGCAGCCCGTCGCACGCCGACTCCAGGCTGTGCGGGCCGTCCAGCGCGTCCAGCAGGTCGCCCACCACGTCGCTCGTCACGGTGCCCCCCCCAATTTTCTGGGCGGATCGAGGACGACGCGCCGTGCCTTGCAGAATCGCACATCGGCCCCGTCGCCGACAGGGTCTTGCTTGACGTGGCGCCCCCGACTGAGCACCGTGGACCCGTGCCCAGCGCCGCCTGCCCCCGCTGCCCCGCGCCGGTCGCCCGGCTGGGCGACGGGTCGTCGTTGTGGTCGTGCCCCGAGCACGGCCCGGTACCGCCGCTGTGGCGCGCCGAGGAGGCGTCGTACGACGGGTTCGCCGAGCACCTACGCCGCGCGGCGCTCTTCCCGACCCTGCTGCCCTGGCCGATGAGCCCCGGGTGGGGCGTCACCGACTTCGCGGCGGTCGGGGAGGGCGAGGACACGGTGGCCACGATGACCTGCGTCAGCGGCACCAGCAGCCTCGACGGCCCGGTCGACGTGCACGTCGTCGCCGAGGAGCCCGGCACCGGGTTCGCGGCCCGGGTCGCCGGGAGCGACCGGACCGACCCCGGCCCCGAGGTCGGGCACGGCCCCGCCGACGTGCGGGTGCGCCTGGAGCGCCTGCCGGTGTCGCTGTGGACGGTCTCGACCAGCGCCAGCCCGGGGGAGTGGGACCGGTCCGTGCTGGTCGGGGAGGCGCAGGGGCGGTGGTTGTGGATGGTGGTGCGCCCGGCCTCGGCCGTGCTGCTGCTGCGCGACGAGTGGATCCTGCGCGACGTCTCGGGCGTGGGGCCGGCCGTGCTCGAGCTGCCCTTCAGCGGTCCGGCGCCCGGCTGGACCTAGGCTCCAGGGGTGCGCATCGACCTCCACACCCACTCGCGGGCCAGCGACGGCACCCAGTCGCCGACCGAGCTCGTGCACGCCGCGGTGCGGGCCGGGCTCGACGTGCTGGCGCTGACCGACCACGACAGCGCCGAGGGGTGGGCCGAGGCCGCGGCCGCGGCCGACGCGACCGGCCTGCGGCTGGTGCGGGGCATGGAGATCAGCACCCGCCACGAGGGGCAGGGCGTGCACCTGCTGGCCTACCTGCCCGACGCGACGTACCCACCGCTCGCGGCCGAGCTCGAGCGGATCCTCGAGGGGCGACGCTCGCGGGTGCCCGGCATGCTCGAGGCGCTGCGCGGTGCGGGCATCGACCTGAGCGAGGCCGACGTGGCCCGGGTCTCGGGCCACAGCGCCGCCAGCGGCCGGCCCCACGTGGCCGACGCCCTGGTCGCCGCCGGCGTGGTGGGCGACCGCACCGAGGCCTTCGACCGCTACCTCAGCCCCGGGCGCCCCGGGTACGTCGACCGGTACGCCGCCCCGCTGCGCGAGACGATCCGGCTGGTCGGTGAGGCCGGCGGGGTCTCGGTGGTGGCCCACGCGTGGGGCCGGCGCCGCGACGAGCGCCCCGACGCGCAGGCCTTCGCCGAGCTGGCCGGGCTCGGCCTGGCCGGCATCGAGGTCGACCACCAGGACCACGCGCCCGCGGCCCGGGAGCGGCTGCGCGCGATCGCGCGCGAGCTCGACCTGGTCGTCACCGGGTCCAGCGACCACCACGGCGAGGGCAAGGTCGACCACGACCTGGGCTGCCACACCACCGCGCCCGAGGAGCTCGAGCGGCTGCTCGACCTGGCCGCCGCGGCCGCCGCGGCCTCGGGCCGGGCGGTCCCCGAGGTCGTCTGAGCTACTTGCGACCCAGCGACTGGAAGCGCTGGAGCACCCCGCGCGGGACCACCCGGGCCGCGCCGGCGATCGCCTTGTAGCGCGCGCTCGGGATCGAGTAGACCTTGCCCTTCTCCAGGTCGGCGAGTGCGGTGCGCACCAGGTCGTCGGCGTCGAGCCACAGGAAGTCGGGCGCGGAGTCCTGGCCGACGTCCATCCGCTCGTGGAACTCGGTGCGCACGAAGCCGGGGCACAGGGTCGTCACGGTGACGCCGTGCGGGGCGTACTCCGCGGCCGCCCACTCGCCGAGCTTGTTCACGTAGGCCTTGGCCGCGGAGTAGGAGCCGCGCGGCAGGAACGAGGCCACGCTCGAGACGTTGAGCACCTGGCCGTGCCCGCGCTCGACCATCGGGCCGAGCGCGGCGTGCATCAGCCGCACCACCGCGGTGACCAGCACGTCGAGCATGGCGGTCTCGGCGGCCACGTCGTTGTCGAGGAAGCGGCCCTTGAGGCCGAAGCCCGCGTTGTTGACGAGCAGGTCGACGGGGGAGGAGCGGTCGGCCAGGCGCTGCTCGACCCGGACGAGCTGGTCGCGGTCGGCGAGGTCGGCGACCAGCACCTCGACCGCGACCCCGAAGCGCTCGCGCAGGTCGCCGGCGACCTCCTCGAGGCGCTGCTGGTCGCGGGCGACCAGCACCAGGTCGTGCCCGCGCCCGGCGAGCTGCACGGCGAAGCTGTGACCGATGCCGGCGGTGGGGCCGGTGACCAGGGCGCGGGGCATGGGAGCAGTAGAACAGGTGTGTCCCCGCGGTGGCAGGCCCGGATCGGGCATGATGTGGCCCGATGACCACCACACTCGCCGTCGCCAACCAGAAGGGCGGCGTCGCCAAGACGACGTCCGTGGCCTCCCTGGGCGCCGCGCTCGCCGAGCTGGGCCACCGGGTCCTGCTGGTCGACCTCGACCCCCAGGCCTGCCTGACCTTCTCGCTGGGCATCGACCCCGAGGACCTCGAGACGTCGGTGCACCACGTGCTGACCCGCGGCGTCGACGCGAGCGAGGTGATCATCGAGACCGACGACGGCGTCGCCCTGCTGCCGGCGACCATCGAGCTGGCCCGTGCCGAGGCCGACCTGCTGACCCGCACCGGGCGCGAGCACGTCGTCCGTGGCGTCATCGAGGACCTCGACGGCGCCTACGACTGGGTGCTCCTGGACTGCCCGCCCTCGCTCGGCGTGCTCACCGTCGCCGCGCTCACCGCCGCCGACGGCGTGCTGGTGCCGCTGCAGTGCGAGACGCTCTCGCACCGCGGCGTGGGCCAGCTGCTCGACACCGTCCACGACGTGCGCCGCTTCACCAACCGCGGTCTCGAGGTCTGGGGCGTGCTGCCGACGCTGTACGACGGGCGCACCAACCACGCGCGCACCGTGCTCGACACGATCTCGGAGACCTACGACCTCGAGGTCGTCGAGCCGCCGATCCCCAAGACGATCAAGTTCGCCGAGGCGCCCGCCGCCGGCCGCTCGATCCTGGCCACCAGCCGCACCAGCAAGGGCGCCAAGGCCTACCGCGAGGCGGCCGCCAACCTGGTCACCCGCTCGCAGCGCTGACCCGGCCTAAATATCGCACTGACCCGGCCCGAACTTCCCCCTGAGGGGAGGTTCGGGCCGGGTCAGTGAGAGATATGGGCCGGGTCGGCTCAGGCCTGGGGTGCGGCCTCGGTGCTCTGGCCGCCCTGGCTGCCCTGGCCGCCACCCTGGCCGCCGCGCGAGCGGCGACGGCGACGGTTGCGGCTGCCCGAGCCCGAGCCCTCGACCGGCTTCTCGACCTTCTCGCCCGAGGCGTTGGTCGAGACCTCGGCGACGACCTCGCCGCCGCGGCTGCGGCTGCGGGTGCGGTCGCGGTTGCGCGGGGCGCGCTGCCCGCCCTCGCGGCCACCGCCCTCGCGGCCACGATCACGGCCACCCTCGCGCGGGGCGCGGGGCTCGCGGGGCGCCTCGGGCACGACGCGGCCCTTGGTGCCCTCGGGGATGCCCTGGTCGGTGGCCAGGTGCGGCGAGGTCGAGTAGGTCTCCTGCGGCTCGTCGAAGGGCAGGTCGAGGGTCTTGTTGATCATCTTCCAGCGGTGCAGGTCGGCCCAGTCCACGAAGGTGATCGCGATGCCCGACGCGCCGGCGCGACCGGTGCGCCCGATGCGGTGCACGTAGGTCTTGTCGTCCTCGGGGCAGGTGTAGTTGATGACGTGCGAGACGCCGCGCACGTCGATGCCGCGAGCGGCGACGTCGGTGGCCACCAGCACCCGGATCTTGTCCTCGCGGAACTTGGTCAGCGCCTTCTCGCGCGCCACCTGGGCCATGTCGCCGTGCAGCGGGCTGGCCGCGAAGCCGCGCTCGGTGAGGTCGTCGGCGACGCGCTGGCTCTGCCGCTTGGTGCGGGTGAAGACGATGATCTTCTCGGCGTCGGGGGCCTGCAGGATGCGCCCGATGATCTCGGGCTTGTCGAGGTCGTGGGCCTGGTAGATGAACTGCGCGGTGGCCGGCACGGTCGCGTTCTCGTACGACGACTCAGCGCGGATGTTCATCGGGTGGCGCATGTGGGTGCGCGCCAGCGCGACGATCGCCGAGGGCATGGTGGCCGAGAACAGCATCGTCTGGCGGCTCTCGGGGGTCATCTTCAGCAGGCGCTCCACGTCGGGCAGGAAGCCCAGGTCGAGCATCTCGTCGGCCTCGTCGAGCACCAGCGCGTGCACGTGGCCCAGGTCGAGCACCTTGCGGTGCGCCAGGTCGATGAGGCGTCCCGGGGTGCCGACGACGACGTCGACGCCGGCCTCGAGCGCCTCGAGCTGGGGCTCGTAGCCCACGCCGCCGTAGACGGTCAGCACGCGCAGCCCGAGGTCCTTGCTGGCCAGGGCCAGGTCGCTCGAGACCTGCAGCGCCAGCTCGCGGGTCGGGGCCACGATCAGCGCCTGCGGCTTGCCCTGCGGCAGGTCGGCGTACGCCGGGTCGTCGACGGGGGTGCTGCGCTGCAGGACCGGGATGCCGAAGGCGAGGGTCTTGCCGGTGCCCGTGCGGGCCTGGCCGATCAGGTCGGTGCCGCTGAGGGCGACCGAGAGCGTCATCTCCTGGATGGCGAAGGGGGTGGTGATGCCGGCGCGCTCGAGCGCGTCGCAGATCTTGGGGAGGACCCCCAGGTCACGGAAGGTGGTCACGTCGGTATGTCTGCTTTCGTCGTCAGCCGCGGTGGGCCGGGTGGCTCGGAGCGGCGGACCCGGCGGACTCGGAAAGCTCGCTGGCGCGTCTGCCGCGCACATGCTGGCGGGTGGTTTCCCGCCTCGGCGCCGTGCCCGGGTGCCCGCTCGTGGCGGCACCGGCGCAGCGCTCGATGGGCCCAGGGTATCGGTAGGGTGCGCGCATGACTGAATCCCAGGCCGGCGACACGCCCGTCTCCCGGGCGCGCGAGGCCGAGCTGGCGCTCGCCGACCCCGCCTACCGCGAGGCGGTCGTCGACCTGCTGGGCGTGCTCTCGTACGGCGAGATCTCGGCCTTCGAGCGGCTGGCCGAGGACGCCAAGCTCGCGCCCACGCTGGAGGACAAGGTGGCCATCGCGCAGATGGCGGCCGGCGAGCTGGGGCGCGTCGAGCGCCTGCACGGGCGCCTGCGCGAGCTGGGCGCCGACCCGTTCGTGGCGATGGCGCCCTTCGGTGCGGCCATCGACCAGTTCCACGAGCACACCGCGCCCTCGGACTGGTACGAGGGCCTGGTCAAGGCCTTCGTCGGCGACGGGCTGGCCGACGACTTCTACCGCGAGATCGCGGCGTACCTCGACGCGGGCACCCGCGAGCTGGTGCTCTCCTCGCTGGAGGAGGGCCCGCACGCCGCCTTCGTGGTCGACCGGGTGCGGGCGGCGATCGCGCGCGACCACCGCCTGGGCGGCCGGCTGGCCCTGTGGGGGCGCCGGCTGATGGGGGAGGCGCTGATCCAGGCGCAGAGCGTGGCCGCCGAGCGCGAGGCGCTCTCGGCGCTGCTCGCCGGCGGGGTGGACCGCCCGGGCCTGGACCTGGCAGCGCTGGGGCGGATGTTCGCCCGGCTCACCGAGCGGCACACCGAGCGGATGTCCGAGCTCGGGCTCGACGCCTGAGCCCGGACCCGCCCGGTACGCCTCCTGCTCAGCTGCGGAAGCCGACCGTCCCGACGGTCGCGGTGCCGATCTCGACGTAGGCGAGCTTGGCGGCGGGCACCAGCACGGTGCGGCCCTTGGTGTCGGTCAGGGTCACGACGCCACCGGACTCGACGGCGGCGGCGACCTGCTGCTGCACCTGCTCGGCCGTCTCGTCGGTCTCGACGCTCAGCTCGCGCTGGGCCTGCTGGATGCCGATCTTGACCTCCACGGGTCCTCCTCCTGTTGGGTGCTGCTGGATCTCAGTGCTCGTCGGTCTTGGGGTAGCCGCGGATGCCCCGCCAGGCCAAGCCCGTGATGAGCGCGGTGGCGTCAGCGCGGTCGATGCCCGCGGTGTCGTTGAGCCAGAACCGTGCGCTGACCTGAGCCATTCCCACCAGGGAGACGGCCAGCAGCCGCGAGGCCTCGTCGGGCAGGCCGGTGTCGTCGCGGATCACCTCGGCGATCATCGCCGCGCACTCGGTGGTGACCCGGTCGACGAGCTGGCGCACGGCCGCCTCGTTGGTCAGGTCGGACTCGAAGACCAGCCGGAAGGCGCCGTTGTCGTCGGCGACGTAGTCGTAGAAGGCGTCGATGGTCGCGGCCACGCGCTGCTTGTTGTCGGGGGTCGAGGCCAGCGCGGCGCGGCAGTTCTCGATGACCTGGTCGCACGCGATGTCGAGCAGCGCGAGGTAGAGGTCCATCTTGCCGGGGAAGTGCTGGTAGAGCACCGGCTTGGAGACCCCAGCCCGCTCGGCGATGTCGTCCATCGCGGCGGCGTGGTAGCCCGAGGCCACGAAGACCCCGAGCGCGGAGTCGAGCAGCTGGGCGCGTCGCTCGCGGCGCGGCATGCGTGCCCCGCGCTGCCGGGAAGGCGCCTCGGCGCCGGCGTCGACGTCGTACTGACCAGCTGGCACGACTGCCCTCCTCGAGGGGTGCGGTGGTGGTGTCCTTCACGTGCGGCGCGAGCCTACCCCGCGGTAGGGACGGTCCGGATGACGGGACGGCGCGGGGTGCCGGACGGGTCGGGAGCACGATGGGCAGCGCCGAGGGAACAGGACGCGACGACAGGCTGTTGCGTCCAGCGAGACCATCGCAGCACCCCGCGAACCGATCGAGGAGCCCAGCAGTGACCTACCCAGCACTCGTGGAGCCGGCAGCCGAGCTGACCGTCGACGAGGTCCGCCGCTACAGCCGGCACCTGATCATCCCCGACGTCGGGATGACCGGTCAGAAGCGGCTGAAGAACGCCAAGGTGCTCGTCATCGGGGCGGGCGGCCTCGGCAGCCCCGCCCTGCTCTACCTGGCCGCCGCCGGCGTCGGCACCCTCGGCATCGCCGAGTTCGACGAGGTCGACGAGTCGAACCTGCAGCGCCAGATCATCCACACCCAGTCCGACATCGGGAAGTCCAAGGCCGTCTCGGCCAAGGAGTCCATCGCCGAGGCCAACCCGTACGTCGAGGTGGTGCTGCACGAGGAGCGCCTCGACAACGACAACGTGATGGACGTCTTCCGAGGCTACGACCTGATCGTCGACGGCACCGACAACTTCGCGACCCGCTACATGGTCAACGACGCGGCGTACTTCCTCGGGATCCCCTACGTGTGGGGCTCGATCTACCGCTTCGACGGCCAGGCCTCGGTCTTCGCGCCGTCGCTGGCCGAGGACGCCCCCTGCTACCGCTGCCTCTACCCCGAGCCGCCGCCGCCGGGCATGGTGCCGAGCTGCGCCGAGGGCGGCGTGCTGGGCGTGCTGTGCGCCTCGATCGGCTCGATCCAGGTCAACGAGGCCATCAAGCTGCTCACCGGCGCCGGCGACCCGGCGATCGGCAAGCTCGTGATCTACGACGCCCTCGAGCTGGAGTGGCGCAAGCTCAAGGTGCGCAAGGACCCGGCCTGCCGCCTGTGCGGCCCGGACGCCGACGTCACCGGGCTCATCGACTACGACGCCTTCTGCGGCGCGATCTCCGAGGACGCCGCCGACGCCGCGGCCGGCTCGACGATCTCGGTCACCCAGCTCGAGACGATGCTGGCCGAGCGCGAGAAGGGCGAGCGCGACTTCGTGCTGGTCGACGTGCGCGAGCCCAACGAGTACGAGATCAACCGGATCCCCGGCTCGGTGCTGATCCCCAAGGGCGAGTTCCTCAACGGCAACGCCCTGGGCGAGCTGCCCTCGGACAAGCAGGTGGTGCTGCACTGCAAGTCGGGCGTGCGCTCGGCCGAGGCGCTCGCGGTGCTCAAGGGCGCCGGCTTCGACGACAGCGTGCACGTCGGCGGCGGCGTGGTGGCGTGGGTCAACCAGGTCGACCCCAGCCAGCCGTCGTACTGAGAGCCTCGCTCAGGTAGTCACATCGGGTCACGCCCGGGTAGTCATCTCCGACTACCCGGGCGTAACTCTTGTGGAGGTGCGTCGTTGTGCGTTCCAGGTGGTCCCCGTCTCGGGGTCGGCCACCGTCCACTACTGGGAGGACCTTTCTCGATGAAGACCGCCAGCACCACTGCCTCGACCGTGCGCCGCGCCACCGGCGCCCTCGCCGTGCTCGCCGCGACCGGACTCGGCGCCGCTGCCGCGACCTCGGCCCCCGCCGTCGCCGCGCCGACCTGGGCACCTGCCGACCAGGCGACCATCACGCCCGGCACGCAGATGTACACCGACGGCTCGCAGTGCACCTCGAACTTCGTCTTCACCGACGCCTCCGCCAACGTCTACCTCGGCTACGCCGCGCACTGCGCGGGCATGGGAGCGGCGACCGACACCAACGGCTGCCTCAACGACTCGGTCCCGCTGGGCACCGAGGTCACCTTCCGCAAGGGCGGCAGCCTGATCAGCTCCGGCACCCAGCTCGGCAGCGGCGAGCTGGCCTACTCCTCGTGGCGCACGATGCGCGACATCGGCACCACCGACGAGAACGCCTGCGCCTACAACGACTTCGCGCTGGTCAAGGTGGACGCGGCCGACGTGTCCAAGGTCAACCCGAGCATCCCGTTCTGGGGCGGCCCGACCGGCATCGACACCGACGGCACCGCCGCCGGCGACCGGGTCTACAGCTACGGCAACTCCAGCCTGCGCTTCGGCCTCGAGCCGCTCTCGCCCAAGACCGGCACCAGCCTCGGTGACAGCGCCGGCGACGAGGGCTGGAGCCACCCGCTCTACACCGTGACCCCGGGTGTCCCCGGCGACTCGGGCTCGGCGTTCGTGAGCGAGAGCGGCGAGGCGATCGGCACCCTGTCGACCCTCGGCCTGGCGCCGCTGCCGCTGTCGAACAACATCGGCGACCTGCAGCGCGAGCTCGAGTTCGCCCAGCAGCACTCCGGCATCGCCGGCCTCGAGCTGGCCCTGGGCACCGAGCCCTTCTCGCCGCTGCTCTGATCCGGCACCGCCCTCCGTCCGATGCCCCCGCTCGCGTAGCCGAGCGGGGGCATCGCTCGTTGGAGGGGCATGCGCACCCGACCCGCGACCGCTCGCACCTCCGTCGTCCTCGCCCTGCTGGCGCTCCTGGTCGCCCCGCTGCTGCTGCCCGCGAGCGCCGGGGCGGCGACCGCCCGCCGGTTCCAGGACTGGGCCCCGGCCTCGGAGGCCACCATCACCCCGGGCGTGCAGATGTACACCGACGGTGCGCAGTGCACCGCCAACTTCGTCTACACCGACAGGCGCGGGCGGGTCTACGTCGGCTACGCCGCGCACTGCGCCGGGCTGGGGGAGGCCACCGACACCAGCGGCTGCGACACCCCGAGCCTGCCCACCGGCACCAAGGTCCGCTTCGCGCAGGGCGGCAACCTGGTCTCCGGCGGCACCACGGTGGGCCGCGGTCGGCTGGCCTACTCCTCGTGGGAGACCATGCAGCGCCTGGGCACCACCGACGCCGACACCTGTGACTACAACGACTTCGCGCTGGTGCGGGTGCAGAAGCGCTTCCTCGGTGCGGTGAACCCCAGCGTCCCGTTCTTCGGCGGCCCGACCGGGCTGTCGAGCGAGGGCGCCCCCGCCGGCTCGCAGGTCTACAGCTACGGCCAGTCCAGCCTGCGCCCCACCACCCTGCTCTCGCCCAAGCTCGGCGTCTCGCTCGGCGCCTTCGGCGAGTGGAGCTGGGACGTCTACACCCTCACCCCGGGCGTGCCCGGTGACTCCGGCTCGGGCCTGCTCGACGCCGACGGCGCCGCGTTCGGCACGCTCTCGACGGTGGCCATCGCCCCGCTGCCGCTGAGCAACGGCGTCGGCGACCTGGCCTCCGAGCTCGACTTCGCCCGCCGGCACTCGGGCATCAAGGGTCTGCGCCTGGCCGCGGGCACCGAGCCCTTCTCGGCGCTCCCGCTGGGCTGAGCCGACGGTAGGCTCGATGTCGTGCGGCACCCCGAGGACCCCGACCGGTACGTCGAGGACGTGCTCTCGTGCGTCGAGCAGGTGCCGCCGGGCCGGGTGACGACGTACGGCGCGATCGCCGAGGCCGTGGGCCGCTACGGCCCGCGCCGGGTCGGCAACGTGATGGCCGGCCACGGCGCCGCGGTGGCGTGGTGGCGGGTCGTGCGCGCCGACGGCTCGTTGCCGCCGAGCCACGACGACGAGGCCCGCCAGGCCTACCTGGCCGAGGGCACCGCGCTGCGCGCCTCCGGCCGGGTCGACCTGCCGACGGCCTTCTTCATGCCCCGCTCGCCCGCTCGCGGCTGAGCCGGGCCAGCCGGGCCAGCGCGGCGGGGAACACCTCGGCGGGCGGGGTGACCAGCCCGGCGCCGACCTGGCCGGTGCCGGCGACCCGGCCCGCCATGCCGGTGTTGATCTGGGGGAGCACGCCGGTGCGGCACACCCGGGTCACGTCGATGCCGGTCGGGGTGCCCTGGAAGTCGAGCACCGGCACCGCCCAGCGCGGGTGCTCGGCCAGGGTGATCTCGTGCATCCGGCGGGTGGTGGCCAGGGCGTCGGGCACGGTGCCGCCGACCAGGCGCACGATGGCGGGCGCGGTGGCCATCGCGAAGCCGCCGATGCCGGCGGTCTCGGTGATGGCGGAGTCGCCGATGTCGGGGTTGGCGTCGTCGGGGCCGTAGTCGCCCAGGAACAGCCCGTCGGCGACCTGCGCGGGCCCGGTGAACCACTCGTCGCCGGTGCCGGCGACCTGGATGCCGAAGTCGGTGCCGTTGCGCGCCATCGCGACCACCATCGCCGAGCCCTCGGTGCCGCGGGCGGCGTCGAGCGCGAGCTTGCAGGCGGGCATGGCGAGGTTGAGGAAGAAGTGGTCGTTGCCGCCGACGAAGCGCAGCACCTCGGCGACGTCCGCGGCGCTGCTGCCGCGCTCGGTGCCGGCCACCAGGGCAGGGGCCAGGTCGCGCAGGAGCATCAGGGTGCCGGCGCGGTTGCGGTTGTGGGCCTCGTCGCCCATCTGCAGCATCTGGGTCAGCACGCCGCTGACGTCGACCGGCCCCTGCCCGTCGCGCACCGCCCGCACCGCGCCCTGCAGCAGCGGGCCGAGCACGTCGCCCATCCAGCGCAGGCGGGTGAGCACCTCGGGGGAGTAGGCGCCGTAGCGCAGCACCTTGCCCAGCCCCTCGTTGAGGGTGCAGTGGGTGCGGCGACCGGTCACGGGGTCCTCGAGCACGAACATCCACATGCTCGGCGCCACGACGCCGGCCATCGGGCCGACCGCGGCGTGGTGGTGGCAGGGCTCGAACGTCGCGGCCCCGGACTCGAAGAGGGCCGGGGCGTCGTCGGGGTCGTCGACCAGGCCCTCCAGGGCCGCCGCCCCCATCAGGGCGCCGCGCATCGGACCGGAGGCCCGCTCCCAGGTCAGCGGGGGCCCGGCGTGCAGGAACTGCCCGCGCTCCAGGCCGATCGCCTCGGCGGCCGGCAGCACGTCGACGAGGACGGCGGTGGTGTCGAGCACGGCCTGCACCGCGCGGGCGTCGGCGTCGGCGCGCAACGGGTCGAGGACGACGGTGGCCAGGTCGTCCTCGGTGCCGGGCATCGGCGGGCGCCAGTCGACCCGCTGCACCCCCACCGCCTGGGCCTCGAGGGCGTCGCCGAGCAGGTCGGCGCCGACGGTGACGGCTCTCATCGCGCTCCTCCGGTGAGCAGGCCGATCGCGCGTCGCGTCGCGCCGGCGTTGGACAGGTGCACCTCGGCGACCCGGGCCAGGGCGGTGCGCTGGGCCAGGAGGTCCTGCGGGTCTGCCGCGGTGCCCACGAGACTGACGACCACGGGACGGGCGGCCTCGGCGAGCGCCGGCACCAGCGTGGCGGCCGGGTCGGGGTCGGCGCCGTGGCCGAGCACCACGTCGACCTGCACCACCCCGGTGTGCGGGTGCTCGAGGGCGCCGACGAGCCGCTCGAGGCGCAGGGTCGGGTCGATCATCGGGTGGGCGCGGCCGTGGGTCAGCTCGTCGTCGCCGAGGTCGACGACCTCGTGGGGCACCCCCGCCTGACGGCACAGCAGCTCGGTCTCCTGGGCCAGGGTGCCACCGGCGAAGAGCCCGACGAGCAGCTCGCCGCGCACCTCGCGGTGGACCTCGCCCGCGACCGGCCACTGCGGCACCGGCACCCCGAGGTCGGCCAGCACCTGCTCGGCGACCGCGGTGAGGTCGGGGAGCCCGGGCCCCAGCAGGGCCAGCTGCACCGGCGTGCCCAGCGTGGCGGCGTACGACGCGAGGGCGGCGGCGACCTCGTCGTCGGGCGGCTTGGAGACCAGCACGATCCGCTCGACCCCGGGGTCGGCGTCGAGGCGGCGCAGGGCCTCGCGGGTGGCCAGGCCGCCCACGGCGCGGCCCAGGTCGCGCCCGCCGACGCCGAGCGCCCACGAGACGCCCACTCCGGCGTGGTCGAGCAGCGCCAGCAGCTGCTGGCACCCGGTGCCGGAGGCGGCCACGACGCCCACCGGCCCGGGGCGGGTGACGTTGGCGAAGCCGAGGCCGACCCCGTCGAGCACGGCCGTGCCGCAGTCGGGGCCCATCACCAGCAGCCCCCGCTCGGCGGCGGCCCGCTTCAGCGCGACCTCGTGCTCGAGCGGCACGTTGTCGCTGAAGATCATCACGTCGTGGCCCGCGGCGAGCGCGTCGGCGGCCTCGACGGCCGCCGAGGCGCCGGGCACCGAGACCAGCACCGGGTCACCGGGGTCGGCGCCGCGCAGCGCCGAGGCGGTCGTGCGCGGCGGGGCCTGGGCACCGGCGGCGGCCGGGCGCGCGCTGCGCAGCGCCCGCAGCGCGGCGTCGACCCCGGCCACGGCGGCCTCGAGGGTCGTCGGGTCGCCGTCGACCAGGCGCAGCGCGACCACCATGTCGTTGGGGCCCGCGTCGTCCGGCACCTCGAAGCCCATCCCGGCGAGCACGTCGAGGTTGAGCGGGGTGGCCATCGCGACCTGGGCGGCCGCGACGCCGGGCAGCGCCGCGACCGTGCGGCTGACCTGGAGCAGGGCGACGGAGTCGGCGTAGGCGCTGCGCACCTCGACGTGCTGGTGCGGGGGCCGGGTCATGCGGCTGCTCCTTCGGGGCGCAGGGTCGGGGGCAGGGTCACGGGGAGCCGCTCGAGCGCGCAGGCGGCGCCGCGCAGCAGGGCGGCGCCGGAGGTGTGGCCGACCGCGGTCAGCGCTGCGGCCCGGCGGGCCTCGTCGGGGCCGCCGCGGGCCCGCAGCCAGTCCGCCAGCTCGGGCAGGACCTCGCCGAGCAGGGCCGCCTCGAGCAGCGTCGCGGAGAGCAGGCTGGTGCGGTGCAGGTGGGCGCGCACGGACGCGTCGGTGCGCGGGGTGGGGGTCGCGGTGGCGCGGTGGGCGGCCAGCCAGCCGCACAGCAGGTCGTCGCCCTCGGGGGTCAGCCCGCCGCCCCGGCCCACCAGCCCGGCGACGTCGGGGGCCGGGCCGCAGGCCCGGCCGGCGATGCGCGGCACGCCGGTGTGGTGGAGGCGGCCGGGGACGACCGGGCGTCTGTCGAGGTGCAGCCGGCCGCCGTGGACCCGCACGTCGCCGAGGGCGAGCCCGGGCAGGACGCCGGGGCCGAGCACCAGGGCGGTCGGCGGCCGCGACGCCGCCGGGTCGACGAGGCCGAGCGCCCAGCCGCCCAGGTCGACGTACGCCGCCAGGGAGCCGCGGTGGAGCACCGTGAGACCGGGGCCGGCCGGGGTGTCGGGGGTCGCGCGCAGCAGCGCGAGCACGCGCGGCGGGGCGCTCACCGGGACCGGGCGGCGGGGGCTCACGCTGCTCGACGCTAGTCCTCGGGCTACGGTGCCTCCCATGTGAGGTTGTGCCAACGATCGGGTGGGCGGGCCTCAGGAGTTGCCAAGTGGGAGCTGCGACCGGCTGCCACGGACCAGCGGGGGGCTGCATGGAGCCGGACGTCTCGACCACAGCGCTGGCGCGCATCGACGCGCTGCACCGCGGCCTGACCCGCGTGGTGCTCGACGGAGGCGGCCTCGACGCCGTGGCCGGCGAGGTCGCCCGGGTGCTCGACGTCGGGGTGCTGGTGACCTCGACCGACGGGCGCGAGCGCGCGGCCGCGCTGCCCGGCGAGCTGCGCGACCGGCTGGCCGCCCTCGACCTGGTCACCTCCGGTGGCCGGGTGCGGGTCGAGCGGATGGAGGGCCGCGGCGCCCCCGTCGGCGACGGCGAGGCGCGTGGCGTCGGCGTCGGGACGGGCGAGCACGAGCTGGCCCGGCTGGTCGCGGTGCGCGCCGACGGCCCGATCGGGGTCGAGGAGGTCGCGCTGCTCGAGCGCGCCGCCGACCTGACGGCGCTGCTGGTGACCCGCCAGGACGCCGTGGCCGAGGTCGAGCACAAGTACGCCGGCGACTTCCTGCGCGACGTCTTCCTGGGTCGCGCCGGCGACGACGTCTTCGTCTCCGAGCACGCCGCCTCGCTCGGCTGGCGACTCGAGGGACCCACGGTGGTGCTGGTCGCCGAGATCGACCCCGCACCCGAGGCCGGGGTGGCCGACCGGGTGCAGTGGCGACGCTGGCAGGAGCGCTTCGCGGCCGCCTGGCGCCAGGTGCTGCGCGGCCTCGACGCGAGCGTGCCCGTCGTCGACCTCTCCCACGAGGTGGTGGTGCTGGTGCCGCTGGACGAGCAGGCGACCGGCACCGAGCCGCTGCCCGGCGAGGACGTCGTACGACGGGTGGTGGCGGCGGTCGCCGGCGACAAGGGCGGCGGGCGCCGGCCGTTCTCGGTGGGGGTCAGCCGCCCCGCCCCGGGCCTCGGCGACCTGCCGGCGGCGTACGCGCAGGCCCGCCGAGCGGTCGACGTGGGGCGTCGGGTGCGCGGCGGCGGCTCGACGACGTTCTTCGACCAGCTCGGGCTGCACCGGCTGATCGCGATGGTGCCCGACGTCGCCGAGCTGCGGGCCTTCGCCGACGACGTGCTGGGCCCGCTGGCCGCCGACACCACCGAGGCGGTCGACCTGCGCGAGACCCTCCAGGTGCTGCTCGACACCAACTTCAACGTCGCCGAGGCCGCGCGCACCCAGTTCTTCCACTACAACACGATGCGCTACCGCGTCTCCAAGCTCGAGCGCCTCCTCGGCCCGCTCTCCAGCGACCCCCACCTGCGCCTCGACGTCGCCGTGGCCCTCCGGGTGCTCGACGTCGCCGGTTGACGGCCGAGCAGTCACTTTTGAACCACCGAGCGGTCAGGTTTGAACCCTCGACCGGTCACTTCCGCACCGTCGAAAAAGTTTTCGATCCGCTTGTGGAAAATGGGGTTTGACCTGGTGCTTTGTCGGTGGGCCCTGAGATACTTTGATCATGTCCACCACTGCTGCGCACCCCGTCGGGAGTGCTGTCGCGCGGGCCCACGTGGTGCTGGACGAGGTCGCGGAGATGTCTACCTGGTCGATGAGCCAGGCCGAGACCGCGCAGGCGATCGTGGAGGCCTCGCGGCTCCAGGCACGGCTGGCCGCAGTGCAGTCCCGGCTGCTGGAGCACGCGGATACCGTCGCGGTGCAGGAGCGCAACGCCTCGCCGTCGTTGGCGGTGTGGCACTCGAACGTGACCCGGTCGACCAAGCGGGAGTCGTTCCGTCAGGTACGCCTGGCCGAGGGACTGGCGCGTCACGTCCTGGTGCGCGAGGCGTTGGGTCGTGGGGATCTGGTCGCGGAGCAGGCGTCGGTGATCTGTACGTCGTTGGATGCGCTGCCCGACGACCTCGACCCGGCGGTCCTCGAGCAGGCCACTGCGGCGTTGGTGGCGTTCGCTGGGGTGCACGACGCGAAGGCGCTGCGGGTGCTGGGGCGTCGCATTCTTGATGTCGTCGCCCCGGAGGTGGGGGAGGCGTGGGAGGCCGAGCTGCTCGATCGTGAGGAGCGCGAGGCCGAGAAGTCGTCGGTGTTCCGGATGCGCGAGGACGGCCACGGCCGGATCAAGGGGTCCTTCACCGTCCCGAGTCTGGTGGGGCAGATGCTCGAGAAGGCCTTGATGGCGTTCGCCGCCCCCAAGCACCAGATCGCCAACCGGGCAAGCACGGATAAGGCACCGGAACCGGTACGCCGGCCCACCGCGCGGCGGCTGGGCGATGCGTTCGTCGAGCTCATCGAACGACTCGACCCCAAGCGACTGCCCCGCGCCGGTGGGGTCAACGCGACCGTGGTCGTCACCATGACCCTCGCCTCGCTGCAGGGTGGGCTGGCGGCGGCTGCGCTCGACACCGGCGGCCGGATCTCCGCTGGCGACGCGCGGCGGTTGGCGTGCGAGGCCGGGATCGTGCCCGTCGTCCTCGACGGGGAGAGCAAACCCCTCGATGTGGGCCGGGCGAAGCGGTTCTTCACCAAGACCCAGCGCATCGCGATGGGTATCCGCGACGGCGGCTGCACCGCCAGGGGCTGCGACGCACCACCAGCGATGTGTCATGCCCACCACGACGACCCCTGGTCCCACCACGGCCTCACCGACCTGGCCCGCGGCCGCCTGCTGTGCCCGTATCACCACCGACGCATCCACGACCCCGACTACGAAGTCGACATCGGCGCCGACAACCAGGTCACCTTCCACCACCGCACCTAGACCCCGCTCTTCCCTGCGTGAGTACCAGGACGGCGTACGCCGCGAGCCGGCCGGTTCGAACCAGCCGACTCGACGCGACCGCCGTGGGTCGAGCGACCGTCGCAACCCGGTGACCCCACGGCGTACGGCGAGGTCGGCGCGGTGCTTGCGGGGTCTCGGCGACGCGCGTCGCTGGCGCTCCTTGCTGCTCGACCAACGGAGCGGCGTGCGGCGAGGTCGGCGCGGTGCTTGCGGGGTCTCGGCGACGCGCGTCGCTGGCGCTCCTTGCTGCTCGACCAACGGAGCGGCGTGCGGCGAGGTCGGCGGGGTTCTTGCGGGGTCTCGGCGACGCGCGTCGCTGGCGCTCCTTGCTGCTCGACCAACGGAGCGGCGTACGGCGAGGTCGGCGCGGTTCTTGCGGGGTCTCGGCGACGCGCGTCGCTGGCGCTCCTTGCTGCTCGACCAACGGAACGTCGTACGCCGAGGTGGGTGTGGTTCTTGTGGGGTCTCGGCGACGCGCGTCGCTGGCGCTCCTTGCTGCTCGACCAGCGGCTCGTCGTACGCCGTGAGCTGGCGCCGGCTCGGTGCGCGGCGCGCCCGTGTGCCAGCGATTGCCGTCGCTGGGGCGTCGCCTTCGGCGAGACTTGCCGACGAGACCGGCACCGAGGTCTCACTAGGTTGAGGTCCCTCGCAGCGGGTGGACCCGGAGGAACAGAGGTGGCGTGATGTCGATGTTCAGGTGGACCGTGGTGAAGCCCGGTCAGGGTGAGGCGGTGGCACCCGACGAGCGGCTCGACTGGGGGCGCACAGCCGGGATCGGCGCCCAGCACGTCGTGGCGATGTTCGGGGCGACGTTCGTCTTCCCGCTGATCATGGGGCTCAACGCCAACCTCGCGATCATGATGAGCGGCATCGCGACGATCTGCTTCCTGCTGATCGTGCGCAACAAGGTGCCCAGCTACCTCGGCACCAGCGCGTCCTTCGTCGGCGGCGCCGCAGCGATCTACAACCAGGGCGGCAGCCCCTCCGACGTCACGGGCGCGATCCTGGTCTCCGGCGTCATCCTCGCGCTGGTGGGCCTCTTCATCCACGTGGCCGGCACCGGCATGGTCAACGCGGTGCTGCCCCCGGTGGTGACCGGCGCGGTCGTGCTGCTGATCGGCTTCAACCTCGCCCCGGTCGCGACCTCGGTCTACATGCCGGCCGACTACTGGATCGCGCTGCTGACGATGACCGCCGTCATCGTCATGGCCGTGGGGCTGCGCGGCTTCCTGGGGCGCATCGCGATCTTCCTGGGCCTGATCTTCGGGTACGTCGTCTCCTGGCTCGCCGACCTGACCCTCGGCCCGATCACCTCGGTCACCCCGTCCTCCAACGGCGAGGCCGTCGAGCACGACCGCGTCGACTGGTCGCTGGTCTCGGGGGCCGACTGGTTCGGGTTCCCCGACAAGACCACCGCGGGCGCGGTCGGCTGGCACCTCCCGTCCTTCAGCATCACCTTCACGCTGCTGGTCATCCCCGCGGTCATCGCCCTGGTCGCCGAGAACGTCGGGCACGTCAAGGCGGTCGCCGAGATGACCGGCCGCGACCTCGACCCCGAGATGGGCCGCGCGGTCGGCGCCGACGGCGTCGCCACGGTCATCGCCACCTCGATCGGCGGCTCGCCGACCACGACGTACGCCGAGAACATCGGCGTGATGGCCACGACCCGGGTCTACTCGACCGCGGCCTACTACGTGGCGGCCGTGACCGCGATCCTGCTCGGTCTGGTCCCCAAGTTCGGGGCGATCGTCAACGCCACCCCCTCCGCCGTGCTGGGCGGCATCACCCTTGTCCTCTACGGGATGATCGGACTGCTCGGCGCGAAGATCTGGAAGGAGAACGGGGTGGACTTCGGCAACCCGGTCAACCTCGTCCCGGTCGCGGCCGGCCTGGTGATGGGCATCGGCCTGGGCACCGACCAGTTCTTCCCGGTGACCGACGACTTCACCCTCGGCGGCATCGCCGCCGGCACGATCATCATCGTCGCGGGCTACCACCTGGCGCGCGCCATCGCGCCCGCCCCGGCCGACGGCACGATGCTCTCGGTCGGCACCGAGGGCGTGCACCACGAGGGCGGCCAGGCCCGCCCCGACCACGAGGGCCGGCACCGGGGGTGAGCCCGACGTGAAGCCCGCGCCCGTCGGCTACCTGCGCCCGACCAGCCTCGAGGAGGCCTGTCGGGCACTGGCGGACGACCCCGACGCCAAGGTGCTGGCGGGCGGGCAGAGCCTGGTGCCGCTGCTGTCGATGCGGCTGGCGGCTCCGAGCACGCTGGTCGACATCAACGCGCTGCCGGGGCTCGACGGCGTCGAGGTGGACGAGGCCGGCGTGCGGGTGGGCGCGCTGGTGCGCCACGCCGACCTGCTCGCCCACGACGGGGCCGCGCGGGTCCAGCCGCTGCTGCGGATGGCGCTGAGCCACGTCGCGCACGCCCCGATCCGCAACCGCGGCACCACCGTCGGCTCGCTGGTGCACGCCGACGCCGCCGCCGAGATGCCGGCCGTGCTGGCCCTGCTCGGCGGCACCGTCGAGGTGGTCTCCGCCCGCGGCACCCGCACCGTGGCCGGCGCCGACCTGGTCGTCGGACCGCTGGAGAGCTCGCTGGCCCACGACGAGGTCGCCACCTCGGCGTGGTTCCCCGCGCTCGCCGACGGCCAGGGGGTCGGGTTCGCCGAGATCTCGCGCCGGCAGGGCGACTACGCGCTCTGCGGGGTCGCAGCCCTCGTACGTCGGGCCGCCGGCCGGGTCGTAGAGGCCCGCGCGGCCTACCTCGCCGTCGACGAGACCCCCACCGTCGTCGACCTGCTGCCCGCCCTCGACGGTGACCCCGACGGTGACCCCGACGAGGCGAGGCTCGCGGCGGCCGCCGACCTCGCCCTCGCCTCCCTCTCGCCGGCCGGCGACATCCACGCCACCGAGCAGTACCGTGCCCACCTCGCCCGGGTGCTGACCGTCCGGGTGCTGCGCGAGGCCGACGACCACGCCCGCCGGCGCGGGCAGGGGGGAGCCGCATGAGCGCCGAGGAGCCGCACGAGGTGCACCTCGTGGTCAACGGCACGACGTACGACGTGCAGGTGCCCGCCCGGCGCCTGCTCAGCGACGCCCTGCGCCACGACCTCGGGCTGACCGGCACCCACGTGGGCTGCGAGCACGGCGTGTGCGGCGCCTGCACCGTGCTGCTCGACGGGCGCCCGGTGCGGGCCTGCCTGCTGCTGGCGGTCACCGTCGACGGCCACGAGGTCACCACCGTCGAGGGCCTGGCCGGCCCCGACGGCACGCTCAGCGCCGTGCAGGAGGGGTTCCGCCAGTGCCACGGCCTGCAGTGCGGGTTCTGCACGCCGGGCTTCCTGACCACGGTCACCGCCGGGCTGCGCGAGAACCCCGACCCGACCCACGAGGAGGCCCGGGAGATGGTCGCCGGGAACCTGTGCCGCTGCACCGGCTACCAGAACATCGTGCGCGCCGTGGAGCGCGCCGCCGAGCTCGGCCGGGAGCAGGCGTGACCACGCGGCTGACCGGTGCCCCGGTGCAGCGCACCGAGGACCGCCGCCTGCTCACCGGCGCCGGCCGCTTCGTCGACGACGTGCAGGTCGGGCCGCAGACGCTGCACGCGGCGGTGCTGCGCAGCCCGCACGCCCACGCGCGCATCGTCGACATCGACGTCGACGCGGTGCTCGACCTCGAGGGCGTGCACCTGGTCTGGACCCACGAGGACCTCGCGGGGGTCTCGGCCCCGCTGGCCGAGCCGCTGCCGCTGCTGATCCCGCACCCGGCGCTGACGCACGGCCGCACCCAGCACGCCCTGGCCCGCGACGAGGTCAACCACGTCGGCGAGGCCGTCGCGTTCGTGGTGGCCGACGACCGCTACGTCGCCGAGGACGCCGTCGCGCGCATCCGGGTGACGTGGGAGGTGCTGGAGCCGGTGGTCGGCCTCGAGCAGGCCCGGGCCGGTGAGCGCCTGGTGCACGACGACGTGCCCGGCAACGTCGGCGCCCGGCTCGAGCAGGGCACCGCCGACGCCGAGCAGATGGCTGCGGCCCTCGAGGCGGCGCCGCACCGGCTCGCCCTCGACCTCGAGGTCGAGCGCTCGGCCTGCACCCCGCTGGAGGGCCGCGGCACGGTCGCGCGCTGGGACCCCGACTCCGACCGCCTCCAGGTGTGGACCTCCACCCAGACCTCCACCGGCGTGCGCGCCGCGGTGGCCGCGAGACTGGGCCTCGACCTGGGCCAGGTCGACGTGATCACCCCCGACGTGGGCGGCGGCTTCGGGGTCAAGATCAACCACCCCTGGCCCGAGGAGCTGCTGGTGCCGGCGGCCGCCCGCGTGCTGGGGCGGGTGGTGAAGTTCACCGAGGACCGCCGCGAGCACTTCGTCTCCTCGGCCCACGAGCGCGGCCAGCTCCAGCACGTCGAGGTCGGCTTCGACGACGAGGGCCGGCTGCTGGCCCTCGACGTGGAGTTCTGGCACGACCACGGCGCCTACACGCCGTACGGGCTGATCGTGCCGATCATCACCAGCACCCAGCTGCTCGGGCCCTACAAGCCGCAGCTCTACCGGGTGGTCTTCGAGTCGCTCTACACCAACACCACGATGGTCACGCCCTACCGCGGCGCCGGGCGCCCGCAGGGCTGCTACGCCATGGAGCGCACCATGGACGCGATCGCCGCCCACCTGGGCCGCGACCGCACGGAGGTGCGCGCGGCCAACTTCATCCAGCCCGACGAGTTCCCCTACGACCAGGGGCTGGTCTTCCAGGACGGCCGCGAGCTCGAGTACGACTCCGGCGACTACCCGGCGCTGCTCGAGAAGGCCAAGGCGCTGGTGGGGTGGGACGAGTTCGAGACGTTCCGCGCCGAGATGGCCGCCGAGGGGCGCCGGGTCGGCATCGGCCTGGCCTGCTACGTCGAGGGCACCGGCGTCGGTCCCTACGAGGGCGCCCACGTGCACGTCGAGACCAGCGGCAAGGTCAAGGTCGCCACCGGCCTGACCACCCAGGGCCAGGGCCACCAGACCGTCTTCGCCCAGCTCGTCGCCGACGAGCTCGGCTGCCGCTTCGAGGACGTCGAGGTGGTCACCGGCGACACCCGTCGGATGCCGTACGCCGTGGGCACCTTCGCCTCGCGCGCGGCGGTGATGAGCGGCTCGGCGATCCACCTGGCCGCCAAGCGGACCAAGGAGAAGGCGCTGCGGATCGCCGCCGACGCCCTGGAGGCCGACGAGGCCGACCTGGAGATCGTCGAGGGGAGCGTGCGGGTCAAGGGCTCGCCCGGCTCCGCCATCGACCTGGGCACGGTCGCGGTGCTCTCCAACCCGCTGCGCTACGCCTTCGACGAGGCCTCCAAGGCCGCCACCCAGTTCTCCGTCGGCGACCCCGGCCGGCCGCCGGTCGCCGAGGACGACGAGCCCGGCCTGGAGGGCAAGGACTTCTACAGCCCCGAGCGGGCCACCTTCGCCTCCGGCATCCACGCCGTCGTCGTCGAGACCGACCCCGACACCGCCGAGGTCACCATCCTCAAGTACGCCGTCGTGCACGACTGCGGCACGCTGGTCAACCCGATGATCGTGGAGGGCCAGATCCACGGCGGTGTCGCCCAGGGCGTCGCCGGGGCGCTCTTCGAGCGGATGGCCTACGACGAGTCCGGGCAGCTGCTCAACGCCTCGTTCATGGACTTCCTGATGCCCTACGTCACCGAGGTGCCCGACGGCATCGACATCGACCACCAGGAGACGCCGAGCCCGCTCAACCCGCTCGGGATCAAGGGCGCCGGCGAGGCCGGGGTGATCCCGTCGGCCGCCGTCTTCGCCGCGGCCATCGAGGACGCCGAGGGCATCCGGGTGACCCGGATGCCGATGTCGCCCTCCGACCTCTTCCACCTGCGGACCGACCAGCGACAGGAGCCCACCTCGTGAGGATCAGCGGAGAGCACGTGCTGGAGCGACCCGTCGCGCTGGTGTGGGACGCCCTGCTCGACCCGGTGGTGCTCGTGGGCACCATCCCGGGCTGCTCGCGGCTCGAGCGGCTGCCCGGCGACGCGGGGGAGCACGCCTACGCCATGACCGTCACCGCGGGCGTGGCCGCGATCAAGGGCACGTACGACGGCACCTGCACGCTCGGCGACCTGGTCGAGCACGAGTCGCTGACCATGCACCTGCAGGGCGCCGGCGCGCCGGGCACGGTCGACGCCCGGGTCGCGGTGCGCTTCGAGCCCGCCGAGGGGGGCACCCGCATCACCTACGACGCCGACGCCACCGTCGGCGGCATGGTGGGCGGCGTCGGCCAGCGGATGCTGACCTCGGTGTCGCGGCGGATGGCCGCGGAGTTCTTCGGCAACGTCGCCGCCGCCCTGGCCGGCGGGCCCGCCCCGGCCGCGGTCGCACCGGCCGTCGCGGGGGCCGCCGAGCGCGAGCAGCCGGGCACGGTCTACACGACCACCGGTGCCGGCCCGGACGCGTTCGCGGCGGGCAACGCCTTCTGGCAGGGCGTCGCCACCGGTGCCGGGCTGGTGCTCCTGGGGGTGTTCGCGGGTGCCCGCTGGACGCGTCGGCCATGATGCGGGGGTGAGCAGCCAGCAGCCGGGTCGTGACCTGACCGTCCACTCCAGCGCGCGCGAGATGGCCGCGGCCGTGCGCACGCGACGGATCTCGGCGCGCGAGCTGCTCGAGCTGCACCTGGCCCGCATCGACGAGCGCAACCCCGAGCTCAACGCCGTCGTCAACCTCGACGCCGACCGCGCGCGGGCGGGCGCGGCGGCCGCCGACGAGCACCTGGCGCGCGGCGGCCCGCTCGGTCCGCTGCACGGGCTCCCGTTCGCCTTCAAGGACACCCACGCCGTGGCCGGCTGGCCCACGACGTACGGCTCCCCGCTCTTCGCCGACCACGTGCCCCAGCACGACGAGCTGCTCGTCGAGCGGGTACGCCGCGCCGGTGTCGTGGTGCTCGGGCGCACCAACGTGCCCGAGTTCGCCGCCGGGTCGCACACCTTCAACCGGCTCTTCGGCACCACCCGCAACCCCCACGACCCCAGCCGCAGCGCCGGTGGCTCGAGCGGCGGGGCGGCGGGCCGCGCTGGCCAGCGGCATGGTGCCGCTGGCCGACGGCTCCGACATGGGCGGCTCGCTGCGCAACCCGGCGTCGTTCTGCGGCGTGGTGGGGATGCGCCCCAGCCTCGGCCGGGTGCCCGAGTGGCCGCTCTACAACCAGTGGGAGACGACCTCGGTCGGCGGCCCGCTGGCCCGCGACGTCGGCGACCTGGCCCTGCTGCTCTCGGTCCTGGCCGGCCCCGACCCCCGTGCCCCGATGGCGCTCGGCGAGCCCGGGCACCGCTTCGCCGCCCCGCTCGAGCCGACGCCCCGGGCCCTGCACGGGCTGCGGGTCGCCTGGTCGCTCGACCTGGGCGGGGCCTTCGCGGTCGACGAGGAGGTCGCGGTCGTCACCGAGCAGGCCGGCCGCCTGATGGCGCGCCACGGCGCCCGGGTGCACGGCGCCCACCCCGACCTCAGCGAGGGCGACGACACCTTCCGCACCCTGCGCGCCTGGCACCTGCACGCCAAGCTCGGGCCGCTGCTGGCCGAGCACCCCGGCGAGCTCAAGGCCAGCCTCGCCGACAACATCCGCGCGGGCGCGCCCCTCACCGGCACCGACGTGGCCGGCGCCTACACCCAGCGCACGACGCTCGGCGAGCGGATGCGCCAGTTCTTCACCCACCACGACCTGCTGGTGCTGCCGGTCTCCCAGGTGGCGCCCTTCCCCGCCGAGCAGGAGTACCCGACCCAGGTCGCCGGGCGCCCGATGGCCTCCTACCTCGACTGGATGCGCTCGGCCTACCTGGTCACCGTCACCGGCTGCCCCTCGATCGCCGTGCCCGCCGGCCGCACCCCCGAGGGGCTGCCGGTCGGCGTCCAGCTGGTCGGCCCGCACGGCAGCGACCGGCGCCTGCTCGAGGTCGCCGCAGCGTTCGAGGCGGCCCGTGAGCAGGGGTGAGGAGCCGCTGTGGCGGCTGGCCGGGTCGCTGCACCCGGCGTACGCCGCCGTCGACTGGGCGGCCACCGGGCTGGGGGAGCCGCGCGACTGGAGCCCCGCGCTGCGCAGCACGCTCGCGCTGGCGCTCGAGACCCGCTTCGCGATGGCCCTGTTCTGGGGCCCCGACCAGGTGCTGCTCTACAACGAGGCCTTCGTCGGGCTGATCGCCGACAAGCACCCGGCGGCGCTGGGGCGTCCCACCCGGGACGTCTTCCCCGAGGCGTGGGACCAGATCGGGCCGATGCTGCACTCGGTGGTCGAGGACGCCACGCCGACGTGGGTCGTCGACGCGGAGGTGCCGTTGCGGCGCTCGGGCTTCCTCGAGGAGTGCTACTTCACCTTCTCCTACTCGCCGGTGCGCGGGCCCGACGGTGCCGTCGAGGGGGCCGTCGACATCGTCACCGAGACCACCCGCCAGGTCGTCGCGCGCCGGCGGCTGCAGGTGCTGACCCGGCTCGACCAGGGCCTGGCCCGGGTCTCGAGCACCGCCGGCCTGGTCGACCTGGCGGTGCGCGTGCTGGGCGCCGACCCCGGCGACCTCAGCGAGGTCGAGGCGGTCCCCGGGGCGGTCGCCGACCCCGTCGTGCTCGAGAGCGTGGGCGCGCCGGGGGAGGGCACGGTGGCCCGCATCGCCCTGCCGGTGCCCGACCCGCGGGCACCCCAGCAGCACCTGCGGGTCCGGCTCAGCGACCGCCTCGCCCTCGACGAGGACTACGTCGACTTCCTGCGCTCCCTGGCTGGCGCGCTGCAGCAGGCGCTGGAGCTGATGGCCGCCCGCGACTCCGACCGCCGGCTCTCCGAGGCGCTGCAGCGCAGCCTGCTGACCCGGCCCGCCCACGGCCCCACGCTCCAGGTCGCGGTGCGCTACCAGCCCGCCGCCGAGAAGGCCCGGGTCGGCGGGGACTGGTACGACGCCTACGTGCTGCCCGACGGGGCGCTCGCCGTCATGGTCGGCGACGTCGCCGGCCACGACCAGCACGCCGCCGCCGCGATGGGCCAGCTGCGCAACCTGACCCGCGGTGTCGCCTACAGCGCCCGCCTGGCGCTGCCCGCCCGCGTGCTGAGCGACCTCGACCGCGCGATGGCCGGGCTCGGCGTCGACGAGGTCGCCACCGCGGTGCTGGCCGTGGTCGAGGACGGCGGGCCCGACGGCCAGCTGCTGCACTGGAGCAACGCCGGGCACCCGCCGCCGGTGGTCGTCGAGGCCGACGGGTCGGTGCGGCTGCTCGAGGACGTGCCCGACCTGCTGCTGGGCCTCGACCCCGAGACCCGGCGCGCCGACCACCGGCTGCGGCTGCGCCCCGGCGACACCCTCCTGCTCTACACCGACGGCCTCGTCGAGCGGCGCGACGCGGCGCTCGCCGACGGACTCGCCTGGCTGGTCGCGACCCTCGAGGGCTGGGGCGACCGCGATCCCGAGGACCTCTGCGACCACCTGCTCACCGAGGTGGGCCAGCACGAGGACGACCTGGTGCTGCTGGCCCTGCGCGCCCGCACCTGACCGGCGCGCGGCTGACCAGCGGGGGCCCGGTTGTCGTATGCTCGCCCATCGTCCGGGAGGCACCCCGGGCGCACCGCGAGGAGGCACACGATCACCGCACCCAGCGCCGCCCAGCCCACCGGCGAGGCACCCCACGGCACCGTCCCGATCGGGGTGGTCCTCGGTGGTGTGCAGAAGGCCGCCACCAGCACGCTCTACCGCGTCCTGGTCAGCCACCAGCACATCACCCGGGCCCCGCAGAAGGAGTGGCACTTCTTCGACGACGACTCCCTCGACTGGGAGCGTCCCGACTTCAGCCACTACCAGGTCGCGCTGCGCTCGGCGCGCTCGAAGGCCACGATGGGCGTCGACGCCACCCCGTCGTACCTCTTCTGGCCGGGCGCGCTGGAGCGGATCCGCTCCTGGAACCCCGACGTGCCGCTGATCTTCTGCTTCCGCGACCCGATCGAGCGCGCCTTCTCGCACTGGGTGATGAACTGGACGCGCCGGCTGCCCTCCGACGAGCGGATCACCTTCGCCGAGTCGGTGCGCATCGGCTTCGACCCGTCGTGGATCGGCACCCGCCCCGACGGCTGGGACGCCAAGTCGCTGCGCACCCGCACCGTGGTCGCACGCGGCTTCTACGGCGCCCAGCTGGCCCGGGTGCACTCGATCTTCCCCCGCGAGCAGGTGCACCTCGTCGACTTCCACCAGATGGTCAGGGCCCAGCACGACACCGCCGAGGACCTGGTGGCGCGCCTGGGGCTGCCGCCGTACAAGAAGCGGTTCGAGCCGCTGGCGCGCAGCGCCTCGCAGACCGACTTCGAGGCCGACGCGCCCACCGCCGACGACATCGCCGTGCTGCTCGACCGCTTCGCCGACGACCACCGCGCCTTCAGCGAGACCTCCGGGCTCGACACCTCGGGATGGACCACCAGCCGGCTGCTGGCCGGGGAGCTCACCCCCGGCGACGTCGCCGAGAAGCTGGGGCGCAAGGCCGGCCTGCTGTAGCCACCGGCGCATCGCCGGATCGGTGGACTGGTCGGTAACCAGCACACTGACCACGTGCCTGCCTCCAGCGACCGGATGTACCGCGCCCTGCACGCCGTCGTGCCCCCGGCGGCCCGGGCGCTGTGGCGCCCGCGCGTCGAGGGCCTCGAGCACGTGCCGGCCACCGGCGGGGTGCTGCTGGCCAGCAACCACCTCTCCTTCATCGACTCGGTGGTCATCCCGGTGGTCGTGCCGCGCAAGGTCGTCTTCCTGGCCAAGTCCGACTACTTCACCGGCCCCGGGCTGCGCGGCGCCGCGCAGCGGGCCTGGTTCGAGGGCCTCGGGATGCTGCCGGTCGACCGCGACGACCCGCGGGCGGCCATCGCCAGCCTCGACACCGCGCTCGAGGTCCTGGGCCGCGGCGAGGCCTTCGGCCTCTACCCCGAGGGATCGCGCTCGCGCGACGGCCGGCTCTACCGCGGCCGCACCGGGGTGGCCCACCTCGCCCTGACCGCGGGGGTGCCGGTCGTGCCCGTCGGGCTGGTGGGCACCGAGCGGCTCCAGCCGGTCGGCACGAGCCTGCCGCGCCCGGTGCGCGTCACCGTGCGCTTCGGCGCGCCGGTGCAGGCGGCGGGGCGCTTCGACGGCGTCCCGCTGGGGCGGGCACGCCGCGAGCTGACCGACGAGGTGATGACCGCGATCGGCGAGCTGACCGGGCAGGTGCCGGCGGGCATCTACAACGACCGCGCACCCGGGGCCTGAGGGCGCCTCCGGCCCGCAGAACCTGCCAACCCACGGGGGGCCGGTCGGCAGGTTCCGCCGTGGCCGGCCGTGGTGCGGCGCCGGTTGAATCGCCACGTGACGCGGAGCATCCGGATCGGCATCGACACCGGTGGCACCTTCACCGACGTGGTCGCCTTCGACGAGGTGTCGGGGGAGCTGGTGACCACCAAGACCCCCTCGACCCCGGCCGACCCCGCCGAGGGGTTCCTGGCCGGCATCGACAAGGTCCTCGCGCTGCTCGGGCGCGGGGCCGCCGACGTCGACGCGGTCAGCCACGGCACCACGGTGGCCACCAACCAGCTGCTCGAGGGCAAGGTCGAGCGGCTGGGGTTCATCACCACCGAGGGCTACGAGGCGATGCTCGAGATCGCGCGCCAGTCGGTGCCCGACGGCTACGGCAACTCCTACTTCTGGGTCAAGCCCGACCGCATCGTCCCGCGCGACCTGGTCAAGGGCGTCGGCGGCCGGCTCGACCACACCGGCGCCGAGGTCCGGCCCTTCGACACCGAGGGCGCCCGCGAGGTCGCCCGCTGGTTCCGCGGGCGCGGCATCACCACCCTGGCCGTGTGCTTCCTGCACTCCTACGCCGGCCCCTCCCACGAAGAGGCGATGCGCGAGGTGCTCGCCGAGGAGCACCCCGAGGCCGTGGTGTCGCTGTCGAGCCAGGTGCTGCGCGAGTACCGCGAGTACGAGCGCGCCATGACCACGCTCGTCGACGCGGCGGTCAAGCCCCGGCTCTCGGCGTACGTCGCCCGCATCACCGAGCGCCTGCGCGCCCACGGCGAGCGGGCCGTCCCGTTCTACGTGATGAAGTCCAACGGCGGGGTGCTCTCGGCCGAGGAGGTCGTGCACCAGCCGATCACCACCGTGCTCTCCGGGCCCGCCGCGGGCGCGCTCGGCGCCGCGCTGATCGCCCGGGTGGCCGGCTTCGACCGGGTGCTGACCTCCGACGGCGGCGGCACCTCGACCGACGTCTCCGTGGTCGTCGACGGCGAGCCGACCCTGACCACCGAGGGGTCGGTGGGTGCCTACCCCTCCAAGATCCCGATGATCGACGTGGTGACCGTCGGGGCCGGCGGCGGCTCGATCGCCTGGCTCTCGCCCGAGGGCACGCTCAAGGTCGGCCCGCACTCGGCCGGGGCCGACCCGGGTCCGCTCTGCTACGCCCGGGGCGGTCGCGATGTGACCATCACCGACGCCCACGTCGTGCTGGGCCGCATCCCGCCCCACCTGCTGGGCGGGGAGATCCCGCTCGACGTCGAGGCCGCCCGCGCCGGGGTGGAGGCGCTCGCCGACCGGCTCGGGCTGAGCCCGGAGGCGTGCGCGACCGGGGTCCTGGAGATCTCGGCGTGGAACCAGGCCAACGCGCTGCGCCAGGTCACCGTCAAGCGCGGCCTCGACGTCCGCGACTTCACCCTGACCACCTTCGGCGGCTCCGGCTCGCTGCTGCTGTGCCGGCTGATGGACGTGCTGGGCATCGCGACCGTGCTGGTGCCGCCCGACCCCGGCAACGTCTCGGCCTTCGGGCTGCTGACCGTCGACGTCAAGAACGACTACGTGCAGACCCACGTGCGCCTGGCCGAGCAGCTCGCCGCCGCCGACGTGGCGCGGGTGCTCGACGAGCTGGGGGTCCGGGCGGCCCGGGCCCTGAGGGGCGAGGGCTTCGAGGAGGCCGAGCACCGCTTCGTGCGCACCGCCGACCTGCGCTACTTCGGGCAGGCCTTCGAGGTGCGGGTCGCGGTGCCCGAGGGACCGGTCGGGCAGGAGACGCTCGACGAGGTCGCCCGGCGCTTCCACGCCGAGCACCGCGCGCTCTACGGCTACGACTTCGCGGGCGACCCCACCCAGCAGGTCGAGTGGGTCAACCTGCGGGTCTCGGGCATCGGCCCGATCCGGCGCCCCGAGATCCGCCGGCACCCGGTGCCCGACCCGCCGCCCGGCCCGCCGGTCGAGACCGGCCGCCGGCCGGTCTGCTTCGAGGCCGGCGACGGGTACGTCGACACCCCGGTGCACCAGCGCACCGACCTGGCCCCGGGCACCGTGGTGACCGGCCCGGCGTTCGTGTCGCGGAGGAGTTCGGCTCCACGGTGCCGCTGCACCCCGGCTTCACAGCCCGGGTCGACCAGCACCTCAACCTGGTCGTGACCCGGGAGGAGACCCGATGAGCCGCCGCGCCCCCACCGCCTTCCCCTTCGGCTTCCTCACCGACGACCGGGGCGCCGGCGCCGACCCGGTGCTGGTGGAGATCGTGCAGGGCACCCTGACCAGCGTCGAGGCCGAGGTCGAGACCGCGATCGCGCGCACCAGCCGCAGCCCGATGATCCGCGACGCCCACGACTTCCGTGCCGGCATCCACGACCGGCTGCTGCGCAAGCTCACCGGGCGCTCCTACTCGGCGCTGGTGCACCCGGTGGCCCGCGACTTCCCGATCGAGCAGATGCGCGAGGGCGACGTCTTCTTCCACAACGACGTCTACCGATCCGAGGGCGGCATCGGGCACCTGCCCGACCTGTGCGTCACCGTTCCTGTGTTCAGCGGCCCCGAGGGGGAGCGCCGGGTGGTCGCGTTCGTGCAGGCCTTCGGCCACCACGACGACATCGGGGGAGCGGTGCCGGGCTCGATGCCCTCGGGCGCGACGAGCGTCTTCGAGGAGGGCCTGATGGTGCCGCCCATCAAGCTGTGGGACGCCGGGGTGCCCAACCGCGCGGCGCTGGCGATCATGACCCGCAACTCGCGGATGCCCGAGTCGCTGGCCGCCGACCTCGACGCCGAGTGCTCGGCCTGCCTGATGGGCGCGCGCCGGCTCGGCGAGCTCTTCGACCGCTACGGGGTCGAGGTCGTGGAGTCGTGCTTCGACGCGATCATCGACCGCACCACGACGACGTACCGCCGCGAGATCCTCAGCCGCATCCCGGTCGGCTCGTGGACGTGGGAGGACTACGCCGAGCACGACGGCGTCGACGAGCCCCGGCTGCACACCCAGCGGATCACGCTGACCCGCACCCCGCCCGAGGACCCCGACGGCGAGCGGCTGGTCGTCGACTTCGACGGCACCGGGCCCCAGGCGCGCGGGCCGATCAACCACTGCGGCGACTACTCCGACGGTGTGTTCCTCAAGAAGTGGCTGGCCCCGGTGCTGCGCAACCTCGCCGAGACCCCCGAGCGGATGGCCGAGCTCGACGTCAACGAGGGCGTGGTGCCGCTGATCGAGATGCGCTTCCCCGAGCCGGGCACGCTGCTCACGCCGGTCTTCCCGGCCCCCACCAACGCCCGCACCTTCGTGATCCTGCGCCTGCTGGGGGTGCTGGCCGGGGTGGTCGCCAAGGCGGTCGACGGGCAGATGCCGGCCGACCAGGAGACGATCCGCTACACCGGCGTGTACGGCGACGACGCCGACGGGCGTCCCTACCTGATGCGCGAGGTCCTCGGCGGCGGCTCGGGCGGGCGCCCCCACGGCGACGGCGAGGACACCATCCACGTGGTGCCCGACTCCCGCAACCTGCCCACCGAGTTCACCGAGGCCCGCTTCCCGTTCCTGGTCGAGCGGCTCTCGCTGGCCGTCGACAGCGGCGGCGCCGGGCAGTTCCGCGGTGGGCTGGGCTACGAGAAGCACGTGCGGATGCTGCGCGACGCGCACTTCATGTCGATCGCCGACCGCTCGATCCTGGCCTGCTGGGGCGTGCGCGGCGGGCTGGCCGGGTCCCCGTTCCAGGTCACCGTCGACCCCGGCGGACCCCGGGAGCGCGAGGTCGACGCCCTCGCCGACGCCGAGCCGGTGCGCGCCGGCGAGGTGATCCGCATCCGCACGACCGGGGGCGGCGGCTGGGGCGACCCGCTGCTGCGCGACCCCGCGCTGGTGGTGCGCGACGTGGTGTGGCGCAAGGTCTCGCCCGAGGCCGCGCTGGCGTCGTACGGCGTGGTGCTCACCGGGTCCCTCGACGACGACACCCTCGACCACGACGCGGAGGCGACGGCCGCCGAGCGGGCCTCGCGCCCGGCGCCGGCCGAGGCGTTCTTCGACCGCGGCCCCGGCTACGCCACGCTGGCCGGCGGGGCCACCCACGCCGACGTCGACCTCCTCGAGCCCGCCGGTGGTGGCACGATCGGGTCGTGAGCACGCGCGACGCCGCCGACCCCGAGGCCGCTGGGGTCTGCGCGGAGGTGGCGGCCGCGGGCTGGCGCTGGGTGCTGGCACAGGTCCGGTGGGACGACGGCCCGTGGATCCCGGAGTCGGTGCCCCACGCGGGCGCGCCCCCCGACGAGCGCGACGGCACGCACAGCGGGTGGGCGGGCTCGCCCTCGCGCTGGCCGAGCTCGCGCTGGCCCGCGCGTGGACCCCGCAGGAGGCCGAGCTGGCCGACGCGGTGGCGACCCGGGTGCGGGCGGGCCTCGGCGCCACCGACGACTGCTCGGCGTTCGACGGCCTCGTCAGCGCCGTCGGCACCCTCGTCGCGCTCGACGCGCCGGGCGCCGAGGACGCGGTGGCCCGGCTCGCCGCCCTGGCCGGCCCGACGGGTGGGGGCAGTCCGTCCTGGGGCCGCCGTACCCCGACGGCACCCGCATCAGCGACGCCACGCTCGGCACCGCGGGCGTCCTGCTCGGCGCGGTGTGGGCGCGCCGGCACCGGGTCCGTGGGGCCGACGACCTGGCCCGCCACGCCGCCGACGTGCTGCTGGCCGAGGCCGAGCCGGCCGACGTGGGCCGGCTGTGGCGCTTCGTCCCGCTGCGCTTCCTGGACCACGTGGCTCCCGAGGAGCGCCGGGAGATGCCGAACTGGTCGCACGGCGTGGCCGGGATCGCCGGTGCCCTCGCCGTCGCCGGGGCCGAGCTGGAACGGCCCGACCTGGTGGTCGCGGCCCGCAGCGGCGCCGAGCACCTGCTGTCCTGGGCCGACACCGGCGGCGGCGGCCTGGTGGTGCCCCGGGTGGTGCCGCCGCGCCCGGACGGGCCGGTGGTGGAGGTGTCCTACGGCTGGTGCCACGGCCCGACCGGCACCGCGCTGCTCTTCGAGGCCCTCGAGCTGGCGGGGTCGAGGAGGTCGCGGGGCTCGCCCCCGGCGCGTGGCGGCGGCGGTGCCTGCGCAGCGTGGCCGCCTCCGGCGTCCCGCAGCGGCGCGAGCCGGGGGCCTGGGACAACGACGGACGCTGCTGCGGCACCGCCGGGGTCGGCGACGCCGCCCTCGACAGCTGGCAGCGCCACGGGGACGAGGCCGACCTCGCTCTCGCCCGCGCCTGCGGCGACGCGCTCGTCGAGCGCGCGGTGCTCGAACGGCCCGCACGCCTGGTGGCGCTTCGTCGAGCACCGCGCCGCGGAGCCGCTGCTGCCGCCCGGGGTCGGCTGGATGCAGGGGGCGGCCGGCATCGCGGCGTACCTCGCCCGTCTGGCACGGGTGCTGCGGGAGGGACGCGAGGCGCCGGCCGTGGCCAGGCTCGACAGCTGGTGGGTCCTGCCGCCCCCGGTCCGGCACTGAACGGTCTCTACTACACCACCCGGCGGCGCCGCAAGACTTGTTGCTCATTCATGAGACGAATGATTAATTTCGGGTTTCGCCCCTTCCATGCGCATCGATCTTCGGCGAGGGTGCAGGTCCGGGGCGTCGTTGGGAGGCGCCCCCCTGTTGAGAGAAATGAGCACTTCTGTGAGGACTTCACGCGCGCTGGTCGCCCCCCTGGGGCTGGCCCTGGCCGCCACCACCGCACTGGCCGGCTCCGGCCTGCCCGCTGCGGCCGACCCGACCTCGGCACCGCGCTTCGACGAGAGCAGCGGTCGCGGCGCCGGCACCGTCAACCGGGTGGAGGAGCCGACCAAGGCCCAGGTCGTCGCCCGCGCCGCCGGCGAGACCGCGGTCTCCGGCGACCCGGTCGCGATGCCGACGTCGTACCCCTACCAGCCCGCGCTGCGCCTCTACCGCGACAACCCCGACGACGCCGCGCACACCGCCGAGCTGATGGGCCACCCCGAGATCGCGCCCAAGCTGATGGAGCTGATGGCCAGCAGCAACCGGGTCTCCGCCCAGGTCGTGGGCCAGTCCACCGAGGGCCGCGACCTCTACCTGGTCACCGTCACCGCGCCCGAGCGCGAGCAGGACACCGCCCAGCAGACCGCCTGGCGCGAGAAGATCAAGAACGACCCGGCGGCCGCGGCGGCCGACTCCGAGCTCCTGGCGCAGTACAAGACCCCCATCTGGATGAGCAACAACATCCACGGCAACGAGTGGGAGGGCACCGACGCCTCGATGCAGTACATCGAGTGGCTGGCCACGGCGCCGATGTCGGAGGTCGGCAGCATCCTGCGCAACAACCGTCTCTACTTCTCGCCGTCGCTCAACCCCGACGGGCGCACCGACGCCACCCGCGCCACCGCGATCGGCCTGGACCCCAACCGCGACCTGATCACCAACCAGACGCCCGAGACGCAGTCGTTCATCCGCACCGCCCAGGCGATCCAGGCGATCTACGCCGCCGACTTCCACGGCTACACGCGGGTCCTGCAGATCGAGCCGGCCGGCCCGCCGCACGGCTCGAACTACGAGTTCGACCAGATCCTGCCGCACAACTACGCCCTGGCCCTCAAGGTCGAGCAGGACGTCGTCGACGCCGCGATCCCCGGCAACACCTACCGCAACGTCGAGACCGGTGCGATCGTCGACGCGGTCACCGACGAGGCCACCGGACACATCAAGATCCCCTACCGCGACACCCCGTCGGGCTGGGACGACTTCCCGCCGATCTTCACCGCGCAGTACGCCGCGTTCTACGGCGCCGCCACCACCACGGTCGAGCTCCCCCTGACCCGGGGTGCCAGCGGCGGGCGCCAGACCCCCGAGCGGGCCGAGGTCAACACCGCGGTGGCCTACCAGACCCTCGAGAGCATGGTCGACTACCTCAACGACCCGGTGGCGGCCCGCGAGATGCTCGAGGGCCAGATCGAGACCTTCCGCCGCGGCGTGGCCGGTGAGCCGAAGGTGGCGCTGACCAGCGAGAACATCGCCGACGTGCCGGGCCCCGACCAGTGGAAGGCGCTGTGGGACGTCGCCGACGACCAGGAGCCGGTGAGCCTGCCGCGCGCCTACGTCATCCCGGTGGGCGACGACCAGCGCTCGGCCAGCGACGCCACCTCGCTGGTCGAGCAGCTGCTGCTGCACGAGATCGAGGTCGGCACGCTCGACGCCGACACGACCGTCGGGGGCACCACCTACCCGGCGGGCTCCTACGTCGTGGACATGCACCAGCCGCTGCGCGGCCTGGCCAACAGCCTGCTCGACCTCGGTGACGACATCTCCGAGAAGGTGCCGACGATGTACGACGTCTCGGCCTGGAGCTACAGCTACCTGTGGGGCGCCAGCGTCGACAAGGTCGGGTCGGTCACCGACGCCGCCCTCGGCGCCACGACCCCGGTCGGTGCGGCCACCGACCTGACCTCGGTGCCCTCGACCCCGAGCCACACCACCTTCGACGTGGCCGGTGTCGTGGACTTCCGGGCGCTCAACTCGCTGCTCGAGGAGAGCGTCCCGGTCTCGATGCTGGCCGACGGCTCGGTCGTCGTCGGTGTCGACGACTTCGACGCGGCCGCCGCCGTGGCGCGCGAGCACGGCATCGCCCTCGAGGCGGCCACCGCCGAGGACCTCGACGCGCTCGACGACGAGACCACCGCGGCGCTGAGCGACCTGACCATCGGCTACGTCGGCTCCCAGGACGACAAGCTGTCGCTGACCGAGCTCGGCTTCGACGACCTCGTGCAGCTCTCCACGGGCACGCTCGAGGCCGACCCGTCGCTGATGGACGACGTCGACGTGCTCTGGGTGGCCTCGACCTTCAACCCGGCGGAGGGCTCGGCCGCCCGCGCGGCCGTGCAGGCCTTCGTCGACGAGGGCGGCGCCCTCCTCGGACGCACCAACCGCGGCTTCGAGGCGGCGGTCTCCTTCGGGCTGATGGAGGGCGAGGTCGTCAGCGGCAGCAGCCGCGGCAACGGCATCGTGGCCGTCGACACCGCGGAGGGCTCGGTGCTGGCGCCCTACGCCCAGGACCACGCCTTCATCTACTCGGCCTACTCCTTCACCGGCCTCGGTGAGGGCGTCACGGTCGAGCAGACCTACGACGCCGAGAAGCCCTTCCTGGCCGGTCACTGGCGCGCCTCGAACGCCACGGACGGTCCCGAGGCCGCGGCGGGCAACGCCTCGGTGGTCTCCTCCGTCGACGAGGCGACCGGCGCCAAGTCCCTGGTCTTCGGCACCTCGGTGTTCTTCCGCACCCACCCCAAGGGCGGGCTGAGCCAGGCCGCCCGCGCCCTGATGTGGGCCGCGCCGGCCGGCGAGGCGGTCGTGGCTCCCGAGGAGGAGACCCGCGGCACCTCGACGACCACGCTCGAGGCCGAGGCCAAGAACAAGCGGAAGGCCGTCGTGACCGTCACCGTCGAGGTCGACGACGAGCCGGGCACCGGCACCGTGCTGGTCAAGGACAAGGGCACCAAGGTGGAGGTCCTCGAGATCACCGAGGGCGACGACGGCACCGTCACGGTGACCCTGAAGCTGGGCACCGGCCGCCACAAGCTCAAGGCCGTGCGCAAGGGCGACGACGTCGCCACCCGCAGCGTCTCCGCGCCGGTGGTGCTGCGCCTGGGCTGAGCGCCCGCTGAACCACGACGGACCCGCTTGGCAACTCCTGCCAGGCGGGTCCGTCCAGCGTGGTGGCCGCGCACGGTGCCGCCCCCCGACGCCGTCCCTACCCTCGGAGCATGAGGGTCCTGGTCGCGCTCGGCGGCAACGCGATGACCGGCCCCGACGGGTCGGCGCGGCCCGGTGACCAGATCACGGCGGCCCGCGGCGCCGCGGCCGCCGTGGCCGACCTGGTCGCGGCGGGCCACGACGTGGTGCTCACGCACGGCAACGGGCCCCAGGTCGGCAACCTGCTGGTCAAGAACGAGCTCGCCGCCGCCGTCGTCCCGCCGGTGCCGCTCGACTGGTGCGGCGCCCAGACCCAGGCGACGCTCGGCTTCGTGCTGATGAACGCCCTCGAGGCGGCCCTGGCCGGGCGCGGGCTGCGCACCCCGACCGCGGCCCTGGTCACCCGCACCCTGGTCGACCGTGACGACCCCTGCTGGGCGCGGCCCACCAAGCCCGTCGGGCGCTTCCTGCCCGAGGCCGAGGCCCAGGTGCTCGTCGAGCACGGCGAGACCTGGGAGCCGCGCGGCGAGCGCGGCTGGCGGCGCGTGGTCGCCTCGCCGGAGCCGCGGGAGGTCCTCGACGCGCCCGCGGCCGCCACCCTGTCCGCGGCCGGGTACGTCGTCGTGGTCGCCGGCGGCGGGGGAGTCCCGGTCGTGCGCGAGGCCGACGGCACCCTGCGCGGCGTCGAGGCCGTGATCGACAAGGACCTCGCGGCGGCGGTGCTCGCGCGCGCCCTCGGCGCCGAGGTGCTGGTCGTCGGCACCGACGTCCCCGCGGCGGTGCTGGGCTTCGAGGGCCCCGACCCGCAGCCCCTGGGGCGCATCGACACCGCCGCCCTGCGCGACCACGCACGTCAGGGTCACTTCGCCAGCGGGTCGATGGGCCCCAAGGTCGAGGCCGCCTGCCGCTTCGTCGAGGCCGGCGGCCGGCACGCCGCGATCACCGACCTCGAGCACCTGGTCCCCGCCGCCGAGGGCGGCGCGGGCACCGTCGTCGTACCCGCGCCACCGCACAGCACCGACCGCCCCACCGATCGTTGAGAGGACACCCGCCATGCCGCACGCCATCGAGGTCCGCAAGGTCCCGATCCACTCCGTCGCCGATGCCAGCGAGCTCGAGAAGCTCCTCGACGAGGGGGTGCTGGAGGCCTCGCGCGTCGTCGCGATCATCGGCAAGACCGAGGGCAACGGCGGGGTCAACGACTACACCCGCATCATCGCCGACCGGGCCTTCCGCGAGGTGCTGGTCGCTCGCGGCGCCGACCCCGAGGCGGTGTCGCAGGTGCCGATCGTGTGGTCGGGCGGCACCGACGGCGTGATCAGCCCGCACGCCACGATCTTCGCGACGCTGCCCGAGGGCTCCGTCGAGCCGCCCCGGGACCCCGAGGAGAAGCGGCTGACCGTCGGGTTCGCGATGAGCGAGGTGCTGCTGCCCGAGGAGATCGGCCGCTCCGGGATGGTCACCAAGGTCGCCGACGCGGTGAAGGTCGCGATGGAGCGCGCCGGCATCACCGACGCCGCCGACGTGCACTACGTGCAGACCAAGACGCCGCTGCTGACCCTGAGCACCATCGCCGACGCCAAGTCGCGCGGCGAGGACGTCTTCACCGAGGACACGCTCTACTCGATGGACGTCTCCAACGGCGGCACCGCGCTCGGCATCGCCGTGGCGCTGGGGGAGATCGAGATGCCCCGCGACGAGCAGGTGCTCAAGGACCGCTCGCTGTACTCCTCGGTGGCCTCCTGCTCCTCGGGCGTCGAGCTCGACCGTGCCCAGGTGGTGGTGGTCGGCAACGCGCGCGGGGTCGGGGGCCGCTACCGCATCGGCCACTCGGTGATGCGCGACGCCCTCGACGCCGACGGCCTGTGGGAGGCGATCCGCGACGCCGGCCTCGACCTGCCCGAGCGGCCCCACCCCTCCGACCTCGACGGACGCCTGGTCAACCTCTTCCTCAAGTGCGAGGCCTCCCAGGACGGCACCGTGCGCGGGCGGCGCAACGCCATGCTCGACGACTCCGACGTGCACTGGCACCGCCAGATCAAGGCCGCCGTCGGCGGCGTCACCGCCGCCGTCACCGGTGACCCGGCCGTGTTCGTCTCCGTCTCGGCGGCCCACCAGGGACCCGACGGCGGCGGCCCGGTCGCCGCCATCGTCGACCTCGGCTGACGCCTCGCGGGGCTCAGGTGTCGAGCCAGGCCCTGACGGCCTCGGTGTGCTCGCCGAGGCGGGGCGGCGGCAGGTGGGTGGCGCGGCCGCCGGAGTGGGCGGCGTCGTCGAAGCGCAGCGGCGAGCCGGGCAGCTGCAGCGCGCCCAGGGTCGGGTGCTCGACGTCGAGCAGCAGCCCCTGCGAGCGCGTCTGCTCCCAGGCGTAGACGTCGTCGAGGGTGCGCACCTTGCCGCTGGGCACCCCCGCGGCCCGCAGCACCTCGAGCCAGTGCTCGGCCGGGTCGGTGGCGAAGTGCGCCTCGAGCAGGCCGGTCAGAGCGTCGCGGTGGGCCACCCGGTCGGCGTTGGTGGCGAACCGCGCGTCGGTCGCGTCGAGGTCGAGCGCCGCGCACAGCGCGCGCCACAGGCCCTCGGAGCCGCAGGCGATCTGGATCGGCGCGGTGCCGGTCTCGAAGAGCCCGTACGGCGAGATGGAGGGGTGGTGGGCGCCCGCCGGGCCCGGCACCTCGCCGGCCACGGTCCAGCGGGTGCCCTGGAAGGCGTGCACGCCGACCATGCCGGCCAGCAGCGAGGTGCGCACGACGCGCCCGCGCCCGGTGCGCTCGCGCTCGTGCAGCGCGGCCAGCACGCCGAACGCGCCGTTCATCCCGGCGACCAGGTCGGCGATCGGCACCCCGACCTTGGTGGGGGTCTCGCTGCCGGTCAGCGACATCAGCCCGCCCTCGCCCTGGGCGATCTGGTCGTAGCCGGCGCGCTGGGCCTCCGGGCCGTCGTGGCCGAAGCCGGTGATGGAGAGCACCACCAGGCGCGGGTTGAGCGCGTGCAGCCGCTCGGTGCCGAAGCCGAGCCGCTCGAGCACGCCGCTGCGGTAGTTCTCCATCAGCACGTCGGCGCGCTCGACGAGGCGGGCCAGCACGTCGGAGTCGGCGGGGTCCTTGAGGTCGAGGACGACCGACTCCTTGTTGCGGTTGGCCGAGAGGAAGTACGTCGACTCGCGCGCCTCCTCGGGCCCGACGAACGGCGGCCCCCAGGAGCGGGTGTCGTCGCCGGCCGGGGGCTCGACCTTGATCACCCGGGCCCCCTGGTCGGCGAGCATCATCGCCGCGTGCGGGCCGGCCAGGGCGCGGGTCAGGTCGATGACGATCAGGTCGCTGAGGGGGCCGTCCATGGGGCGAGCCTGCCATGCCGGCGGGCGTGCGGGCGGCTGTCGGTGCCGGGTGGTCGAATGGTCGCCATGAGGAGCCCCGCACCGTCGACCACGTACCGGCTGGCCGCGCCGCAGCAGGCGGCCGCGGTGCCGGTCCTCGACGAGCACCAGCGCCGCGTGCTGGAGCACCCCGGCGGTCCGCTGCTCGTGCTGGCGGGCCCCGGCACCGGCAAGACGACGACGCTGGTCGAGACGATCGTGCACCGCATCGAGCAGGGCGCCCGGCCCGAGCAGGTGCTGGCACTGACGTTCTCCCGCAAGGCGGCCGAGCAGCTGCGCGACCGGGTCACGGCCCGGCTGGGCCTGACCTCGGCGGTCGCGATCGGCACGACGTTCCACTCCTTCGCCTACGGCCTGATCCGCCAGCACCAGCCCGCCGAGCTCTACGAGGGCCCGCTGCAGCTGCTCAGCGCGCCCGAGCAGGACGTCGTGCTCCAGCAGCTGCTGACCGACGCCCCCGAGTCGGTGCGCTGGCCCGAGGGGCTGCGCCACGCGGTCGGCACCCGCGGCTTCGCCGGGGAGGTGCAGGCGGTGCTCGCCCGTGCCCGCGAGAAGGGGCTCGACGGCGAGGAGCTGCGCCGGCTGGGCGCCGAGGAGGGTCGCGACGAGCTCGTGGCCGCCGGGTGGTTCCTCGACCAGTACCTCGACGTGCTCGACTCGCGCGGCGCCATCGACTACGCCGACCTGATCCGCCGGGCGGCGATCCTGGCCGAGCAGCACCGCGACGAGCTGCGTGCCACCTACCGCCACGTGTTCGTCGACGAGTACCAGGACACCGACCCCGGCCAGGTGGCGCTGCTGCAGGCGCTGGCGGGCGACGGGCGCGACCTGACCGTGGTCGGCGACCCGCACCAGTCGATCTACGCGTTCCGCGGCGCCGAGGTGCGCGGCATCCTGGAGTTCCCCACGACCTTCCCGCGCCGCGACGGCAGCCCTGCCGGCACCGTGGTGCTGCGCGGCACCCGGCGCTTCGGCGCCTCGCTGCTGCGCTGCTCCCAGCGGGTGGCTGCCCGGCTGCCGCTCATCGGCACCATCGAGAGCGGCGCGCGCGAGGACTTCCTCGCGCCGGTGCCGGTCGGCGACCACGGCGACGGGCGGGTGCACGTGCTGACCTTCGACACCGAGCGCGCGGAGGCCGAGCACCTGGCCGACACGCTGCGTCGTGCCCACCTCGAGGACGGCGTCGCCTGGGACGACATGGCGGTGCTGGTGCGCTCGGGGCGCACGTCGATCCCGCCGCTGCGCAGGTCCCTGCTGGCGGCCGGGGTGCCGGTCGAGGTCGCCGGCGACGACACCCCGCTGGTGGGCGAGCCCGCCGTCCGCACGCTCGTCGACGCCCTCACGGCGGTGCTGCACCTCGACGAGGACGACCCCCGCAGCGTCGACCACCTCGATGCCCAGCACGCGCACGCGCTGCTGCACTCCCACCTGGCCGGCCTCGACGCGGCCGACGTGCGGGTGCTGGCCCGGCTGCTGCGCACCCGGGAGAAGGAGCGCGTCGCCGAGGCCGGTGAGGGCACGGCCCCCCGCAGCTCGCCCGAGCTGCTGCGGGCCGCCGTCGTCGACGGCAGCGTCCTCGAGGACCTCGCCGGCACGCCGGGGGGCGACCTGCCGGCCGTGGCCCGGGCCGCGCGGCTGGCGCGGCTGCTGCGCGAGGCCCGCGGGCTCGTGGAGGGCGGCGCCTCGGCCGAGGAGGTGCTGTGGCACCTGTGGTCCGGCACCGACTGGCCGGCCCGGCTGCAGAGCGCCTCGACGCGTGGCGGGCAGGGCGGGCGCAGCGCCCACCGCGACCTCGACGCGGTCTGCGCCCTCTTCGACGAGGCGGCCCGGGTCGAGGAGCGGCGCGGGCACACCGCCCTGGCCTCGTTCCTCTCCACCCTCGTGGCCCAGCAGATCCCCGCCGACACCCTGGCCGAGCAGGGCATCCGCGGCGAGGCGGTGCGCCTGCTCACCGCCCACCGCTCCAAGGGGCTGGAGTGGCGCCTGGTCGTCGTGGCGCACGTGCAGGAGGAGGGCTGGCCCGACCTGCGCCGCCGCTCCACCCTGCTGCAGGCCGACCGCATCGGCAGCGGGCACCTGGTGCCGCCGACGTCCGCGCGCGAGCTGCTGGCCGACGAGCGCCGGCTGTTCTACGTCGCCTGCACCCGCGCCCGCGAGCGGCTCGTGGTGACCGCGGTCGCCTCGCCCGACGAGGACGGCGAGCAGGCCTCCCGGTTCCTCGCCGAGCTCGGTCCCACGCCCCAGCACGTGCAGGGCCGGCCGCGCCGGCCCCTCTCGCTGGCCGGGCTGGTCGCCGAGCTGCGCCGCACCGTGGCCGACGACACCCAGTCCAAGGTGCTGCGCCACGCCGCCGCCGAGCGGCTCGCGCGCCTGGTCGCCCAGCACCGCGAGGGTGCCGCCTGGGTGCCGGCCGCCGACCCGGCCACCTGGTGGGGCACCCGCGCCTTCTCGGCCTCCGAGCAGCCGGTGCGCGCGCCCGACGAGCCGGTGCGCCTCTCGGCCAGTGCGCTGACCACGCTCGAGCAGTGCCCGGCGAAGTGGTTCCTGGAGTCGGAGGCAGGCGGTGCCCGGGCCGCCACCCAGGCCCAGGGCTTCGGCAACGTGGTGCACGCGCTCGCCGACCGCATCAGCCGCGGCGAGGTCGACCTCTCGGGGCCCGACCCCGTGGAGGCGCTGATGGCGCACGTCGACGCCGTCTGGGCGCGGCTGCCCTTCCGCACCCCCTGGTCGGGCGGGCGCGAGCGCGAGGAGGTGCGCAAGGCCCTGACCCGCTTCCTGGCCTGGCACCAGCGTCCCGACGCGCGCGAGGTGCTGGCCACCGAGCAGCGCATCAGCACCCGGGTCGGGCTGCCCGACGGCCAGCAGGTGCACCTGCACGGGTACGCCGACCGGCTCGAGGTCGACGCGGAGGGCCGGGTGGTCGTCATCGACCTCAAGACCAGCAAGTACAAGCCGACGGGGGAGGAGATCGCGGTGCACCCCCAGCTGGGGCTCTACCAGCTCGCCGTCGAGCACGGCGCCGTCGACGAGGTGCTCAGCGCCCACCGGGGCGAGCCCGCCACCGCCGAGCCGGGCGGCGCCGAGCTGTGGCAGCTGCGGCACGAGGCGCGCGGTCGCCTCACGGTCCAGGCGCAGGCGCCGCAGCAAGCCGACGAGCAGGGGGTCCGACCGATCGAGCAGCAGCTGATGTCCGCGGCCCGCGCGGTGCGCGAGGAGGACTTCGTGGCCAGGCCCGGCAAGCACTGCGACTTCTGCGACTTCCAGCCCCTGTGCCCGGCCAAGACCTCGGGCACGGTGCTCTCGTGAGCGCGGCGGGCACCCGCGAGGTGCGCACCCCCGAGGACCTCCAGGCGGTCATGCAGTCGGAGTTCCCGCCCAGCCCCGAGCAGTGGGAGGCGATCCGGGCCCCGCTCGAGCCGGCCGTGGTGGTCGCCGGCGCCGGGTCGGGCAAGACGACGCTGATGGCGGCGCGGGTGGTCTACCTGGTGGTGACCGGGCAGGTGCGCCCCGACGAGGTCCTCGGCCTGACCTTCACCACCAAGGCGGCCAGCGAGCTGCGCCAGCGCATCCGCGACGCCCTCGAGCGGGCCGGCTTCGGCCCCGGGGGCCCGGGCGAGCAGGAGGAGCAGGGCGAGGAGGAGGAGCAGGGCGAGGAGGCCGTCGAGCTGCTCGAGCCGACCGTGTCGACGTACAACGCCTACGCCTCCGCGCTGCTCTCCGAGCACGGGCTGCGCATCGGTCACGAGCCCGACACCCGGGTGATGGCCGACGCGTCGCGCTACCAGCTCGCGGCGCGGGTCATCGACCGGCACACCGGCCGCGTCGAGCTGCTCTCCGACAGCCCGCGGCACGTCATCGACTACGTGCTGCGCCTCGAGGGCGCCCTGGGCGAGCACCTGGTCGACATCGCCGACCTGCGCGCCTTCGACGCGGCGCAGGCGCCGCGCTTCGCCGAGGCGCTGCTGGCCGGGCCCAAGAAGACCCGCGACGACGTCGCCAGCGCCTTCGCCCGCCGTGCCGAGGCCCTCGACCTGGTCGAGGAGTACCAGCGGCTCAAGCAGGCGCTGGGGCTGATGGACTTCTCCGACCAGATCGCGCTGGCCGCCCGGCTGGCCGAGAGCCACGCCGAGGTGGGCGAGCAGGAGCGCGGCAAGTACCGCGTGGTCCTGCTCGACGAGTACCAGGACACCTCGGTGGCCCAGGCCCGGATGCTGCGGCGCCTCTTCGGCGGGGGCCACCCGGTGATGGCGGTGGGCGACCCCAACCAGGCGATCTACGGCTGGCGCGGTGCGTCGGTCTCCAACATCCTGCGCTTCGACGAGGACTTCCCCCGCGGCGACGGGGGCGAGGTGGCGCGCTTCCGGCTCAGCGTCAACCGGCGCTCCGACACCCGCATCCTCGAGGTCGCCAACGCGCTGGCCGACCCGCTCTACCGGCAGTTCCCGATGGTGGCGCCGCTGCGCTCGGGCACGTCGGCGACCGGCGAGGTCGACGTCGCGGTCCACGAGACCTACGCCGAGGAGCTGGGCTGGCTCGCCGACCAGGTCCGGGCCGCGCGTGCCGCCGGCACGCCGTGGCGCGAGGTCGGGGTGCTGGTGCGCGACAACGCGCACGCCGCCGACGTCTTCGACGCGCTCAGCGCGGCGGAGGTCCCGGTGGAGATCGTCGGCCTCAGCGGCCTGCTGCGCCTGCCCGAGGTGGCCGAGGTGCTCGCGACCCTGACGCTGCTGGAGGACCTCACCGCCAACGCCGACCTGCTCACCCTGCTGACCGGTCCGCGGTGGGCGGTCGGCCCGCGCGACCTGGCGCTGCTGGGCCAGCGCGCCGAGCAGCTGGCCGGGGCGCGACGGGGGCGCGCCGCCGAGAGCGGGCGCGCCGTGGCCGAGGAGCTCGAGCAGGCGGTCGCGGGCGCCGACCCCACCGAGGTGCCGGCCCTGTGCGACGCGCTCGACGACCCCGGCGACCTGCCGTACTCCGCGGCGGCCCTGGAGCGCTTCGCGCTGCTGGGCGCCGAGCTGCGGATGCTGCGCGCCCACGTCGGGGAGCCGCTGCTCGAGCTGGTGCGACGCATCATCGAGACCTGCGGCATCGACCTCGAGCTGGCCGCCTCGGTCAGCGAGGCCGCCCGGGCCCGCCGCGACAACCTCGACATCTTCGTCAAGGCGGTGGCCGACTTCCAGGCCATCGACGGGTCGGTCAGCCTGACCTCGCTGCTGGCCTGGCTCCAGGCCGAGGACGAGCTCGGCAACGGGCTCGACGCGGCCACCCCCTCGGAGGCCGACTCGGTCAAGCTGCTGACGGTGCACCGCGCCAAGGGGCTGGAGTGGGACGTGGTGTTCCTGGTCGGCACCTGCCGCGACAAGTTCCCCCACACCCGCAGCCGCGGCCTGTGGCCGCGCCGCCTCGAGATGCTGCCGACCCCGCTGCGCGGTGACGAGCGCGACCTGCCCCGGCTGGTGGGCCACGACGCCGACGCGCTCAAGCGCCTCGACACCGAGACCAAGGCGCACGAGGCCACCGAGGAGCTGCGCCTGGGCTACGTGGCCTTCACCCGGGCGCGGCACCGGCTCGTCGTCTCCTCCTACGTGTGGACCGAGGGCCGCAAGGGCGGCCTGGGCCCCTCGCCCTACCAGGTCGTCGTCCGCGACTTCCTGGCCCTGGCCGGCGTCGCGCCCCTGGCCTGGCGCGAGTGCCCCGACAAGAGCGAGGTCAACCCCCTGCTGCAGGCCGAGGTGCCCGTGCACCCCTGGCCGGTCACCGAGCACACCGCGGAGGCGCTGCGTCGTCTCGAGGCCTCCGAGCTGGTCGCCGAGGCCGTCGAGCAGCTGGCCGCCGGGCGCGGCGGCGAGTGGGACCAGCAGGCCGACCTCGTGGAGCGCTCGGTCCTCGACACCTGGGACGACGAGCTCGAGCGGCTGCTGGCCGAGGCCCGCCGTGACCGGAGCCCGGTGGTCGAGGTGCCGCTGCCGGGCTCCATCTCGGTGACCGCGCTCTCGCGCCTGCGCGACGACCCGGCCACGTTCGCGCGCGAGCTGGTGCGTCCGATGCCCCGGCCGCCGTCGGCGGCCGCCCGCTTCGGCACCCGCTTCCACGCGTGGGTCGAGGCGCGCTTCGGCCAGCAGCCGCTGCTCGACCCCGACGACCTGCCCGGGCGCGGTGACGAGGGCATCGACGACGCCGCCGACCTCGAGGAGCTGGTGGCACGCTTCGAGGCCGGTCCCTTCGCCGACCGGGTGCCGCACGCGGTCGAGGCGCCCTTCGCGCTGGTGCTCGCCGGGCAGGTCGTGCGCGGGCGCATCGACGCGGTCTTCCGGGAGCCCGACGGCTCGTTCCTGCTCGTCGACTGGAAGACCAACCGCGGCACCGACGCCGACCCGCTGCAGCTCGCGCTCTACCGCACCGCCTGGGCAGAGCTCGAGGGCCTCGAGATCGAGCAGGTGCGGGCGGGGTTCTACTACGTGCGCTCCGGCGCCCTGGTCGAGCCCGCCGACCTGCCGGGCCGCGAGGAGCTCGAGGCGCTGCTGGGCGGGTCGTAGGGTCGGGGGATGAGCGCAGAGCAGCGGGTCGTCGTGGTGGTCGGGGCGGGGCCGGGTGTGAGCGGGTCCCTGGCGCGGCGCTGCGCCGCCGAGGGCTGGCACGTGGGGCTGGTCGGCAACGACGAGACGGTGCTCGCCGACCTGGCCTCGACGCTGGTGCCGGCCCGGGTGGAGCGGCGGGTCGCCGACGCCGCCGACCCGCACACCGGGGGCAGCGCCGTCGCCGACCTCGGTCGCCGCTTCGGGCGCATCGACCTGCTGCACGTCAACCCCAGCGCCTACCGCGAGGCCGACCCGATGCACCTGGGCGTCGACGAGATCCTCGACGACGTCCGCCTCGGCGTCGGTGCGCTGCTGGTCGCGGTGCAGGCCGCGCACCCCTACCTGCGACCCGGCTCCCGGGTCACCGTCACCGGTTCGATGGCCGCCGACGAGCCGTCGGCGGCGGCGGCGTCCCTGGGGGTGCAGAAGGCCGGGGTGCGCAACCTGGTGCACTCCCTCGACGCGACCCTGGCGCCCGAGGGGGTGCGCGCGGTCTCGGTGACGGTGCGCGGGGCGCTGGCCCGCGAGGGCACCTTCAGCCACGACGCGGTGGGCGACGCCCTCTGGCGGGCCGCCCACCAGGATCCCGCCGCCTGGCGGTCCGAGGTCCCCTACCCGGCCTGATCCGCGGCGTCGGGCCCGGCGGCGAGCGCCCGCAGCACGCCGAGGGCCGCGTGCCGGCCCGCACGGTTGGCGCCGACCGTGCTGGCCGAGGGGCCGTAGCCGACCAGCTGCACGCGCGGGTCGTCGACCGCGGTGGTGCCGTGGTGGTCGAGGCGGATGCCGCCCTCGGGGGAGCGCAGCCGCAGCGGGGCCAGGTGCCGCACGGCCGGTCGGAAGCCGGTGGCCCACACCACCGCCTGGGCGGCCTCGAACCGGCCGTCGGCCCACCGCACGCCCCCGGGCTCCATCGAGGCGAACATCGGCTGCCGGTCGTAGGCGCCCAGCGCGGCGGCGGCGCGCTCCTGCTCGCGCAGCGCCAGGCCGGTCACGCCCACCACGCTGGCCGGGGGCAGGCCGCGGCGTACCCGGTCCTCGACCAGGGCGACCGCCGCGCGGCCGACCTCGGGGGTGAAGTCGTCGGTGCGCCACACGGGTTCGCGCCGGGTCACCCAGAGGGTCTCGGTGACGAGCGCGACCTCGCCGAGCAGCTGCACGGCCGACGCGCCGCCCCCGACGACGACGGTGCGCAGCCCCCGGAACGCCTCGGCGCCGGGGTAGTCGCGGGTGTGCACCTGGAGCCCGTCGAAGTCGCGCGCGCCCGGGTAGGCCGGGACGTAGGGCTGCGACCAGGTGCCGGTGGCGTTGACCAGTGTGCGGGTGGTGAGGCTCCGCGCGCCCGCGTGCACGGTGAGCAGGCCGTCCGGGCCGTCGGTGACCCGGTCGACCCGCACGGGACGCAGCACCGGCAGGTCGTGGTGGCGCTCGTAGTCGGCGAAGTACGCCGGGACCGCCCGGTTGGCGGGCCGCTCGTCGCGAGCCGGTGGCCGGGCCTCCTGCTCGCCCGGCGCCTGCGGCAGCTCGTGCACACCGTGCACGTCGGCCATGCTCAGCGAGTCCCACCGGTGCTGCCAGGCGCCGCCCGGTGCCTCGTCGGCGTCGAGCACCAGGTGGCGCACCCCACGACGGGCCAGGTGGAACGAGGCCGAGAGCCCGGCCTGCCCCGCGCCGAGGACGACGCTGTCGTAGATGTCCACGTGGACCCAACGCCCCGGTGGCGGGTGCTGTTCCACGCGCTACCGTCGCGGTCGTGAGCTACCCGCACGAGCTGATGGCAGCCGACCCCCACGACCGAGCGGCGCTGCACCGCACCGACGACGCCTGGCTCGACGAGCGCTGGGCCGACCCCGGCAGCCGGGTCCTGGTCGTCTCCGGGACCCGCATCCGCCCCGTCGGGGGCAGGATCGACTGGGTGGCGCCGGCCGAGGCCCCGGAGGGCCTGCGCGTGCTGCTGGGGGAGTGGGACGGGCGGGCGTGGTTCGCGGTGGTCACCGACGCCGGGCTCTCCCGCCAGGGCGAGGGCTGGGTGCCGCTGCGCGGTCTGCTGCCCTCCCTGGCCGACGACGCGCTGGCCTACGCACCGCTGGTCTTCCACGCCCTGGGCCTGGCCGAGTGGCTCTTCGTCACCCGCTTCTGCCCCCGGTGCGCGGGCGACCTCGAGCCCCGCAAGTCGGGCCACGAGCTGGTCTGCACCCGCTGCGGCAAGGCGCAGTTCCCGCGCACCGACCCCGCCGTGATCATGGTCGTCACCCACGGGGAGCCCGGCAGCGACGACGAGCGCTGCCTGCTGGGGCGCCAGTCGGTGTGGCCCGAGGGCCGGTTCTCGACCTTGGCGGGCTTCTGCGAGCCGGGGGAGAGCCTCGAGGACGCCGTGCGCCGCGAGGTGCTGGAGGAGACCGGCGTGCACGTCGGCGAGGTCGACTACTTCGGCAACCAGCCGTGGCCGCTGCCGGCGAGCCTGATGGTGGGCTTCACCGCCCGCGCGACCACCACCGAGATCCAGGTCGACCACGACGAGCTCGAGGACGCCCGCTGGTTCACCCGCCGCGAGATGCGCGAGCAGGCCGAGGCGGGCAGCCTCGTGCTGCCGGGCGGGGTCTCGATCAGCCGCTCGCTGGTCGAGCACTGGTACGGCGGACCCCTGCCCGGCCACTGGTGACGCACCGAGCCGGCCCGTTCAAACGGGCCGGCTCGGGCTCAGGCCAGCGAGGCCAGCTTGTCCTTGACCTGCACCAGCGAGGGGTTCGTCATCGCGCTGCCGTCGGAGAAGACCAGCGTCGGCACGGTCTGGTTGCCGTTGTTGACCTTCTCGACGACGTCGGCGGCCGAGGGGTCCTGCTCGATGTCGACGATCGTGAAGGGGATGCCCTCGCGCTCGAGCTGCGACTTCAGGCGGTGGCAGTAGCCGCACCACGGCGTGCTGTACATGGTGAACCCGGTGGTGGGCGTGCTCTCCACAGGTGCTTCGGTGCTCATCTCGGGCTGTCGCCTCCGGCATCTAGGGTGTGATCGGTCCTCCTGCCAACCACGTCCGAAGCGGAGTTGTTCCCCCTGATGCCCGACCCCGACGCCCTGCTCTCCGCGCTCGACCCCGAGCAGCGCCAGGTCGCGGAGGCGCTGCGCGGCCCGGTGCGGGTGCTGGCGGGTGCCGGCACCGGCAAGACCCGGGCGATCACGCACCGCATCGCCTACGGCGTGGCCTCCGGCGTCTACACCCCGACCGAGGTCCTCGCGGTCACCTTCACCACCCGTGCCGCGGGCGAGATGCGCCAGCGGCTGCGCACCATGGGCGCCGGTGCGGTGCAGGCGCGCACCTTCCACGCCGCGGCGCTGCGCCAGCTGCGCTACTTCTGGCCCCACGTGCACGGCACCGAGCTGCCGCGGCTGACCGAGTCGAAGATCCCGCTGCTCGCCGGTGCCGCGCGCCGCCAGCGGGTGCGCGTCGACCAGGCGCTGCTGCGCGACCTGGCCTCCGAGGTCGAGTGGGCCAAGGTCAGCAACGTCCACCCCGACGACTACGCCAAGGTCGCCACCCGCCGCGGGCGCAGCGTCACCGGCCACGACGCCGACACGGTCGCGCGCATCTTCGCCGCCTACGAGGACGTCAAGCGCGGCGAGGGCCGGATGGACATGGAGGACATCCTGCTGCTGACCGCGGGCCTGCTCGCCGACGACGAGCGGGTGGCCGCGCAGGTGCGCCGGCAGTACAAGTACTTCGTCGTCGACGAGTTCCAGGACGTCTCGCCGCTGCAGTCGGCGCTGCTCGACCTGTGGCTCGGTGGGCGCGAGGAGCTGTGCGTGGTTGGCGACCCGGCACAGACCATCTACTCCTTCGCCGGCGCCAACGCCGACTACCTGCGCGACTTCCCGGCCAAGCACCCCGGCACCACCTCGGTCGAGCTGGTGCGCAACTACCGCTCCACCCCCGAGGTGGTCTCGGCCGCCAACGCCCTCCTGGAGGGCTCGAGCACCACCAGCGTCTCGCTGCGCTCCCAGCGCCCGTCGGGTCGCGCGGTCGACTACCGCTCCGCGCCCGACGAGGTCTCCGAGGCCGAGGCGGTGGCCGCGCGCATCCTGCAGCTGCGCGAGGCGGGCACGTCCCTGGGGGAGGTGGCGATCCTCTTCCGCATCAACGCCCAGTCCGAGACCTTCGAGGACGCGCTCGCGGCCCGCAAGATCCCCTACGTCATCCGCGGCGCCGCGCGCTTCTTCGACCGGCCCGAGGTGCGCGAGGCGGTGACGCGGATCCGCGGCGCCGCCCGCAGCGGCGCGGGTGAGGAGCTCGTCGAGCTGGTGCGCTCGACGCTGGCCGGCATGGGCTGGACGTCCTCGCCCCCGACCGGGCGCGGCCAGACCCGGGACCGTTGGGAGTCCTGGCAGGCCCTGGTCGACCAGGCCGAGGAGTTCGCGGCCGGTGAGGGCACGCAGCACGACGACCCGGCCGGGGCCTTCGTCGACGACCTCGACCGCCGCGCCGCCGAGCAGCACGCCCCGGTGGCCGAGGGCGTCACCCTGGCGACCTTCCACGCCGCCAAGGGCCTGGAGTGGGACCACGTGTTCTGCTGCGGGCTCCAGGACGGCACCCTGCCGATCACCTACGCCGACACCCCCGCGGCGGTGGAGGAGGAGCGCCGGCTGCTCTACGTCGGCATGACCCGGGCCCGCCTCGAGCTCTCCTGCTCCTGGTCGCTGGCGCGCAACCCCGGCGGGCGCGGCTCGCGCAAGCCCTCGAGGTTCCTCGACCCGCTGCTGCCCGAGGAGGCCCGGCCGCGCCCCGCCGGCTCGACCCGCGCGGGGCGCGCGATGAGCTGCCGCGAGTGCGGCACCCCGCTGCGCACGCCCGCCGACAAGAAGCGTGCCCGCTGCGAGGACTGCCCGGCCTCCTACGACGAGGAGCTGTTCGAGCGGCTGCGCGAGTGGCGCAGGGAGCGCGCCGGCGAGGAGAAGGTGCCCGCCTTCGTGGTGTTCTCCGACGCCACCCTCGAGCTCATCGCCGAGCAGAAGCCGCAGACCGAGCAGGCCCTGCTGCGCATCGCCGGGATCGGCCGCTCCAAGCTCGACAAGTACGGCGAGGACGTGCTCGGCCTGGTCGGCTGAGCGGGCGTCGGGGACCCCCGCAGAAAAAGTTCTGGAAATAGCCAATAAATGGTTTGCCCCTTACACGAGGGGGCCGCTAGTTTACTCAGCACCAGCAAACGCGCACCGGGGCAGTGACGACGCCCGCGCACCGGACGAGAAGGAGGTGGAGCAGATGTTCAGCACTCAGATCGCGATGACGGCCACGACCGCCGCGACGACTGCGCGCCCGTACGGCACCACCCTGCCCATGTCCGGTCACGTCGTCGATCGCGACCGTCGCGGCGTCCTCGGCGCCGTGAAGGGCCAGGCCGGCTTCGCCGCCGCCCGGGGGACCTCTGCCTGGAGACCACCGACCTGCTGAGAGCAGTCGTCGATGAGCCTCCAGGCCGCGGAACCCGAAACCGGGATCCGCGGCCTTTGTCTTTGCCAGCAGCGGCCCCACCCCAGTCCGTCGAGAGATCGACGAGCAGTTCCCACCCGCTACCAGGTCGACAAGGAGGTGACATCCATGACCATCAGTGTTCTCGACCGCACAGAGCCCTCGCTCGGGCAGCTGCACGACCAGGCCGACCCCGAGCAGATGCCCTGCCGGGTCGCCAACCCCGAGCTCTGGTTCGCCGAGTCCCCCCAGGACGTCGAGCAGGCCAAGGCGCTCTGCCTCGACTGCCCCGTGCGCCAGCTGTGCCTCGCCGGAGCCCTCGAGCGTCGCGAGCCCTGGGGCGTGTGGGGAGGCGAGCTCTTCCTCCAAGGCGTCGTGATCCCGCGCAAGCGGCCCCGCGGCCGGCCCCGCAAGAACGAGCAGGCGGCCTGACCGGCAGCACCCCACCGCAGCACCCACCGCAGCATCCACAGAGAGACGACCACCATGCACATCCAGCCGGACAGCCTCGCCGCGGCGCAGATCAGCGCCCGGCTCGACGAGGCGGACCGACGACGGCGCCATCACGAGCTGGCCCGTGCGCACCGCTTCAGCCGACGTGCTGAGCGGGCCGCGGCCCAGGCCCGTACCGCCCTCGCCCGGGCGCTCTGAGCGCCACCACCTCGTCAGGGAGACAGAGACCTCATGACCACGACCACGAACCGGAGCACGAAGATGAACTTGATGCACGAGAACCTGGCCCGCATACAAATGGCCGAGCGCCTGGGAGAGGCGCAGTCCCTTCGCCGCGGGCACCACCTGGCCCGGGCCCAGCGTCTGGGCCGCAAGGCCGAGACCGCCGCCCAGCAGGCGCGACTGGCCCTGGCCCGCGCGCTGTGACGAGGAGGAGCCGGGCACGACACCTGTCGTGCCCGGCTCCTTCGTGTGTCCGGCCGCGTGCCCACCCGCGCCGTGCCACAGTGGAGGGCATGCGCACCTGTGACTTCTGCGGCCGCCAGGAGGACGACGACGCAGCGACGCTGGCCTGGTCGACGGCGGTGGAGCGCGGTCGCACCCGGACGTTCTGCGACATCTGCTCGCGCGAGCACGTGCGCGCGATGGAGGGCAAGCTCGACTCCGACTGGTGGTGAGCCGGTGGTGGGTCAGCCGGCCGCCAGCACGTCCCAGGCACAGCCGCAGTGCGGGTGGCGCAGCAGCGCGACGTGCTCGGGTGCCAGGTCGGGGCCCAGCGTGGTCGTCGCCGACCACGTCGAGGGCCTCTCCCCGTCGAGGTGGCGGACCACGTCGCGCGCTGCCCAGGCCGTGGCCAGGGCGCGCAGCGCCGGGTCGCTGGGCTCGGCGGACCCGCCCGCCCGGCGGGCGTGCTGGGCCAGCACGACCGCCCGCCGCGGGTCGCGCTCGGCCGCGTGGGCGTCGAGGCAGCGCAGGCAGGCGGTGCGGCCGGGCACCACGAACGGTCCGACGACGTAGTGCTCCAGCCGGGCGGTGACGAGCAGGTGCGGCACCTGCTGGCGCACCAGCTCGTCGACCACCTCGCGGTCGGGCTCGTGACCGACGAGGAGCACGAGCGTCGGGTCGAGTCCCATCGCGGGCTCGTGCAGCCCGACGCCCGAGGCCCCGAGGAGCCCGAGGGCCTCGGCGCGCAGGTCGGGCCGGGCCTCGACGCGCACCCGCGCCCGCGCGCGCTCGCGCAGGCGGCGGGGGGCGTCGACGGGGGCCTCGCAGAACGCGGCAGCCACCCCGGCGGGGTCGAGGCCACCCGCGGACCGGGCGCCGCGCAGGCAGTCGTCGAGCGCGTCGGAGCCGACCAGCAGACCGGCCGCGGCCAGCGCGGTCAGCGCACCGCTCGCGCGCGGGCCCTCGGGTGCCGGGTCGGCGTACGCGCCGGGGGACTCCAGCGAGCGCAGGAGGGCGCGGACCTCGGGGTGGTCGGGGAGCACCACCCGGCGCGGGGCACCGAGCCCCACCTGCAGGTGGCGGTCGTCGCGGCGGTAGATCCCGGCGCCCGGCAGCAACCGGGGCCGCTGCGGCAGCGCGGGCAGCGAGGGCGGCGGGGGAGACGAGCTCATGGGTCCTTCCTACCCACTGCCAGCCGCTCCGCACCCCGTCCTCCACAGCCCCGGGCGCGACGACGGCCCCGGACCTGTGGTCCGGGGCCGTCGAGGGTGGTGCGCAGGTGCGTCGTCGGGAGGCTCAGGCCTTGCCGAGGATGCGGTTGAGGTTGGTGCTGCAGACGGGGCAGACGGCCTTGGCCATGCGGGTGCCCTTGTCGTTCACCTTCACCTCGCCCTCCGCCTCGCGCTTCTCCTTGCACTTCACGCAGTAGAACTCGCCGCTCCAGGTCTCCGCCATGACGGCCTCCTTGCCTGTCTCACTCGGGTCGCCGCGGCGGGTGCACCGGGCCGCCACGACCCTACGGCACCCGGGGGCCGCCGTGGCGGAGGAAATCCCCGACACTGGTGCAGCACAGGCTGTGGACAGACCTGTGGACGAACCGGTGTACACGGTGGACGAGCGGCCTGTTCACGGGGGAGGAACCTGTGGACGGGCGTTGTCGGGACGGCCCCGTAGGCTGCCCTGACCAGCACCGACACCCCTCCACCGGCTGTGGAGGACGACCCCTCGGAGGAGCCGCGTGGCTGAGCAGACCCCCGGAGAGCAGGGCACCGGAGAGCAGGCGTACGACGACGGGCCCGTCGCCGCGCTGCGCCGGATCGCGTTCCTGCTGGAGCGGGGTCGCGAGGACACCTACAAGGTCAAGGCGTTCCGGGGCGCGGCGGCGGCGATCCTGCCGCTGGGGGAGGAGGCCGTCGCGGCGGCCGTCGCCGACGGCACGATCCGCCGTGTCGAGGGGGTGGGGCCCAGCACCGCGACGGTCATCGAGCAGGCGGTGCGCGGGCAGCGCCCCGACCGGCTGGCGCGCGCCGAGGCCGAGCACGGCGGACCCCTGGTCAGCGGCGGCGAGGAGCTGCACGCGCTGCTGCGCGGCGACCTGCACTCGCACTCCGACTGGTCCGACGGCGGCTCACCGATCGAGGAGATGGCCTTCAGTGCGATCGAGCTGGGCCGCGAGTACCAGGTGCTGACCGACCACTCGCCCCGGCTCAAGGTCGCCCGCGGGCTCTCGGCCGAGCGGCTGGCGCGCCAGCTCGACGTCGTCGACGCCGTCAACGACCACCTCGCGGGGTCCGGCTTCACGCTGCTCAAGGGCATCGAGGTCGACATCCTCGACGACGGCGGCCTCGACCAGAGCGACGACATGCTCGACCGGCTCGACGTGCGGGTGGCCAGCGTGCACTCCAAGCTGAAGATGGAGGCCGACGCGATGACCCGGCGGATGGTGGCCGCGGTGCGCAACCCCCGGGTCAACGTGCTGGGCCACTGCACCGGGCGCCTGGTCACCGGCGGACGCGGCAGGCGCGCGGAGTCGACCTTCGACGCGCAGGCCGTCTTCGAGGCGTGCGCCGAGACCGGCACGGCGGTCGAGATCAACTCCCGGCCCGAGCGGCGCGACCCGCCGACCCGCCTGCTCGAGCTCGCCCGCGACCTGGGCTGCCTCTTCTCCATCGACTCCGACGCCCACGCGCCGGGCCAGCTCGACTTCCTGGCCTACGGTGCCGAGCGCGCCGAGGCGGCGGGCATCGATCCCGACCGGATCGTCAACACCTGGCCCAAGCAGCGCCTGCTGGAGTGGGCGAGGAGCTAGCCTTCGGGTCATGGCGGTCCTGCCGGACTCCCGGCCCGACGACGACCCGCAGCAGCGGTCGGCGTCGCCGTGCCCGCCCGAGGTCGAGGTACGTCGCTCGGCCCGGCGCCGCCGCACGGTCTCGGCGTACCGCGACGGCAACCGGATCGTGGTGCTGGTGCCCGCGTCGCTGACCCGGGCCGAGGAGGCCGAGTGGGTCGCGACGATGGTCGCGCGCATCGAGCGCTCCGAGCAGCGCCGCCGACCCAGCGACGACGACCTGCTGGGGCGGGCCAGGAGCCTCTCCGACCGCTACCTCGGTGGGCTGGCGGTGCCCGAGTCGGTGCGCTGGGTGGAGAACCAGTCCTCGCGCTGGGGTTCCTGCACCCCGGGGGAGCGCACCATCCGGATCTCGACGCGGCTGCAGCAGATGCCGCAGTGGGTCGTCGACTACGTGATCGTCCACGAGCTGGCGCACCTGGTGGAGGCCCACCACAACGAGCGGTTCTGGGCCTGGGTGGAGAACTACCCGCAGGCCGAGCGCGCCAGGGGCTACCTGATGGGCTGGTCGGCGGCCCGCGACGAGGGCGACGAGATCGACTGAGCGCGCAGCCGCGCACGCGCCAGCCGCACCAGGTCGACCAGGTCGCGCTCGGGGTCGGGCAGCGCGTCGGTCGGCCACCACCGCACGTCGAGGGACTCCTCGCTCACCGCGTGCTGCTCGTCGTCGGTGGCCACCGCCACGAAGCGCACGTCGAGGTGGTGCACGGGCCGCTCGGGGGTGCCGCCGCAGAAGGGCACGGCGTGGGCGCTGAGCTGCACGGGCACCGGGTCGAGGCGCAGCCCGGTCAGGCCGGACTCCTCCGTGGCCTCGCGCAGCGCGGCCGCGGCCAGGGTGGGGTCGCCGGCCTCGCAGTGCCCGCCCAGCTGGAACCAGCGCCGGGCCTTGGCGTGCAGGGTCAGCAGCACCCGCTCGCCGTCGGCGCTGAGCACCAGGGTGCTGGCGGTCAGGTGGTCGGGCCGGCCCTCACGACGCATCGCCTCGGGGCAGTCGTGCAGGTGGGCGAGGTAGCGCTCGCGCAGCTCCTCCTGGCCCGCGTCGGGCGCGCTCCAGGCGGAGAGCACCGCGACGGCGTCGGCGTGCAGGCTCACTCGTCGTCGGCGCCCGGCTGCTCGTCGGGCCGCTCCTCGGAGCCGCCGCCCAGCAGCTTGGCGAGCTCGGCGTCGAAGTCCTCGTCGCTGAGCGCCTCGGGTGCGTTCGCCTCGTCGCGGAAGCCCAGCGGGTCGTCGAGGTCGGCCGACGTCGGCAGCAGGTCGGGGTGGGTCCACACCCCGTCGCGGGCCTCCGCGCCCTGGCGGGTGCGCAGCGAGCCCCACAGGGTGGAGGCGTCGCGCAGCCGACGCGGGCGCAGCTCGAGGCCCACCAGGGCCGCGAACGTCTCCTCGGCGGGGCCGCCGGCCGCGCGGCGGCGGCGTACGGCCTCCTGCAGCTTGGCGGCCGCGGGCATCCTGCCCTCGGTGGCCTGGCCGACCACCTCGTCGACCCAGCCCTCGACGAGGGCGAGCACGATCTCGAGGCGCTCGAGCGCGGCCACCTGCAGCGGCGACCTGGGCAGGTCGAAGAGCCCGCCCTCGAGCAGCTGCTGGACCGACTCGGGGTTGCTGGGGTCGACGCCGCGCATCTGCTCCTCGATGCGGGCCTGGATCGCCTCGGTGTTGATGTCGATGCCGCGCCCGTAGTCCTTGACCGCGCCGAGCACGTGCTCGCGCAGCCACGGGACGCTGCCGTACAGGCGCTGGTGGGCGGCCTCGCGCAGGGCGAGGTAGAGCAGCACGTCGTCGTAGCCCACGTCGAGGCCCTCGGCGAAGGACTCGATGTTGGCCGGCAGCAGGGCCGCGCGCCCGGCGGGGGCCAGGGGCAGGCCGACGTCGGAGACCGAGAGCACCTCGGAGGCCAGGGTGCCGATGCCCGAGCCGGCCTGGGTGGCCAGCATCGAGCCCATGAAGGTGCCGAGCATGCCCAGCAGCGGGCCGCCCATCGCCTGCGCCTCCTCGGGCAGCGCGCCCGAGAGCGACTGCGCCGACTGGGCGGCGACCGGCTCGACCAGCCCGCGCCAGACCTCCTGGGTGCCCACGACCCACTCGGCGCGGCTCCAGGCGCCGGTGCTGGTGATCGCCGAGGGCAGCTCGGTGGCGGTGTCGAGCCAGTGGTCGGCCAGGCCGAGGGCGTCTGCGACGGCGTCCTTCTGGCGCTGCGACGGGCTGGGGTCGGGCTGCTGGGCGACGGTCTTGCGGGCGGTGTCGACCGCGAGGTCCCAGTTCACCGGGCCGTCGTAGGGCTGCATCAGCGACTGGATCTGGCTCATGATCTGGTTGAGGTCGGGCATCTTGCCCCCGAACATCGCGCTCAGGTCGGGCATCTGCCCGCCGGCGCCGCCCATGCCGCCCATGCCGCCCATGGCTCCGCCGGCGCCGAAGAGGTGCTCGAAGGGCGTGCCCTTGAAGGGGTTCTGCTGCTCGTCGTCGCCCTCGCCGGGGCCGTCCGCGGGCTTGTCAGTCATGGGGTCAGGCTACGCCGCGGCGGCAAGGTCGGGCCGGGCCGGTGGGGTCGAGCCGGCGGGGTGGCGGCACCGACGTCGTAGGCTCGACGGCGTGAGCAGCAGCGCGCAGCCCGTCGTCCGCCTCGTCGACCTCCGCGAGACCCCGCTGGAGGTCGAGGAGGTGCTCGCCGCCCTCGACGACGACGCGGCGGGCGGGCTGAACCTCTTCGTGGGCCGGGTGCGCGACCACGACGGCGGCAAGGGCGTCGTCGGACTCGACTACTCCGCCCACCCCACCGCCCTGACCCGCCTGCGCGAGGTCTGCGACCAGGTGGCCGCCGACCACGACGTGCAGGGCGTCGCCGCTCTGCACCGCACCGGCACCCTGGCCATCGGCGACGTCGCCGTCGTCGTGGCCACCGTCGCCAGCCACCGGGGGCAGGCCTTCGCCGCCACCCGCGACCTCATCGACACCCTCAAGTCCGAGGTGCCGATCTGGAAGCACCAGCGCTTCACCGACGGCCAGGACGAGTGGGTCGGCACCCCCTGACCCGCGCCCTGCGCCGTCGGTCGTCGTTGGTCGAGCAGGGAGGAGCGCCAGCGACGAGCGTCGCCGAGACCCGGTGGGGTGCCCACTCGTCGTACGCCATGGAGCTGCGGGGGTCTCGGCGACGCTCGAGCCTTCGGCCCTCGCTGCTCGACCTACGGCGGCGCTTCGTTGGTCGAGCAGTGACGAGCGCCAGCGAGGAACGTCGCCGAGCCCCGGTGAGTGGCGCGCTCGCCGTACGTCGTGTGGTTGCGGGGTCTCGGCGACGCTCGAGCCTTCGGCCCTCGCTGCTCGACCAACGGCGGCGCTTCGTTGGTCGAGCAGGGAGGAGCGCCAGCGACGAGCGTCGCCGAGACCCGGTGAGTGGCGCGCTCGCCGCACGTCGTGTGGTTGCGGGGGTCTCGGCGACGCTCGAGCCTTCGGCCCTCGCTGCTCGACCAACGGCGGCGCTTCGTTGGTCGAGCAGTGACGAGCGCCAGCGAGGAACGTCGCCGAGACCGGGTGACGTGCCCACTCGTCGTACGCCATGGAGCTGCGGGGGTCTCGGCGACGCTCGAGCCTTCGGCCCTCGCTGCTCGACCTACGGCGGCGCTTCGTTGGTCGAGCAGTGACGAGCGCCAGCGAGGAACGTCGCCGAGCCCCGGTGAGTGGCGCGCTCGCCGTACGTCGTGTGGTTGCGGGGTCTCGGCGACGCTCGAGCCTTCGGCCCTCGCTGCTCGACCAACGGTGGTGCGGCGTGGCGGCCGGGGGGAGCGGGGCGGGGTCCCTAGCCTGGGGGCGTGGAGATCCTGCTGTGGCTGGTGCCGACCGTGCTGGTCACGGTCGCGGCGATGTGCTGGGTCGGCTGGGCGGGGCGGGAGCCGCGCGAGGTCGACCGCGAGGTGATGGTGGGGCGGCTGGCGCGCGGGATGACCCGCGAGACGCCGCTGCGCTACGCCGCGCCGCGTCCCGAGCGCGACCGCAGCACCGGCATCGCCGTCCGGCCGTCGCGGGCCCGCAAGGCCTCCTGACGCGCACCGGGTTGGGGTCTCATGGGAGGCTGAAGGCATGAGCCAGCGCCTGATCGCCGCCCTCCTCGCGGCGCCCCTGGTGCTCGCGCTGTTCGTGGCGGCCTGGTTCACGTCGCTGCCCTACGCCACCTACCAGCCGGGCCCGACCGTCGACGTGCTCGACCAGCCCGACGGCTCGGAGACGATCCAGGTGCGCGGGGTGAAGACCTACCGCGACGCCGGCGAGCTGCGCCTGACCACGGTCTCGGTCAGCCCGGTCGGCAAGCGGCTGTCGCTGCCCGAGCTGATGTGGGCCTGGTTCGACCGTGACGAGGCGGTGCTGCCCTACGACTACGTGCACCCCGACGACGTCACCCCCGAGGAGGACGAGCGCCAGGGTGCGGTGTCGATGGTGACCTCGCAGGACGTGGCCATCGCCAACGCGCTGCGCGAGCTCGACTACGACGTCGAGGCGGCGCTCCAGGTCGCCTACGTGGTGCCCGACAGCCCCGCCGACGGCGCGCTCGAGGTGCGCGACGTGGTGCTGCGCGTCGACGACGAGCCCGTCGACTCCGCCCAGATGCTCGTCGAGGCGATCCAGGACACGCCCGAAGGGGAGTCGGTGACCCTCCAGGTCGAGCGCGAGGGCAAGAAGCGCGACGTCGACCTCACCCCCGAGAAGGACCCCGAGGACGGCGTCCAGCGCGTCGGCTTCACCCCGGGCCAGGGGTTCCGCTACCCCTTCGACGTCACCGTCAACATCGACCCCAACATCGGCGGGCCGAGCGCCGGGCTGATGTTCGCGCTCGGCATCTACGACACCCTCACCGAGGGCTCGCTGACCGGCGGCGGGACCGTCGCCGGCACCGGCACCCTCGACCTCGAGGGCACCGTGGGCCCGATCGGCGGCATCCAGCAGAAGATCGCCGGCGCCGAGCGCGACGGCGCCGAGCTGTTCCTGGTGCCGGCCGAGGACTGCGCCGAGGCGCTGGGCGTCGACGACGGCGAGCCGCGCCTGGTGCGTGCCGAGACCTTCGAGAGCGCGCTGGCGGCGGTCCAGGCCTGGGCCGACGACCCCGACGCCGACCTTCCGAGCTGCGAGGACTGATGAGCGAGACCCCCCAGACCCCCGAGACCCCCGAGACGCCCGTCCCGGAGGACCAGCTGGCCGACCTCGACGTCGACCCGGCCCTGGCCGCGGCGGTGCTCGAGATCGAGCAGCACGCCAGCGAGGCCGGCTGGGACCGACCGGCCAGGCTCTTCGCGCTGGTCGACACCGCCCAGCTGGTGGCCCACGAGCCGGCGCTGGCCAAGGCGATGGGCCTCGACGCCTCCTCCGAGGCCGGGTCGCTGACCGCGGTCGAGCAGGACCAGCTCGACCCCTCCCAGCAGCTCGAGCGGGTGCTCGAGACCATCGCCTGGCCCGCCCAGGTGACCGGGTGCGCCGCGGTCGTCGAGCGGCTCGTGCTGCCGCCCGAGGCCGACGCCGAGCTGCCCGAGGACCCCGACGAGGCGGCGGCGTACGCCCGCGAGCACCCGGCCCGCCAGGAGCTGCGGATGGTGGCCGGGGTGACCCGCGAGGGCTCGCGCTACTGCGCGATGCGCTTCCGCAGCCACGACGACGACACCAAGGTGGTCGGCGGAGCCGACCTCGTCCCGGCGCTCCTGGAGCTCCTGGGCGCCACCCTCACCGACGACGACCAGTGACGAACCACCCCAGATGAACGACGAGAGGCACCACCCGTGAGCGAGACCTTCGGCCCCGAGCCGCCGGCAGCCGCCCCCCAGGCCCCTGCGACGAACGGGCGCTCACGCGCCCTGGTCATCACCGCGGGCGTCCTCATCGCGCTCTTCTTCGCGCTGACGACGTTCTCGGGCTTCTACACCGACCGGCTCTGGTACACCTCCGGCGGCTACGGCAGCGTCTTCTCCACCATGCTGTGGACCCGCGTCGCGCTGTTCGCGGTCTTCGGGTTGGTGATGGCGCTCGTCGTGGCCCTCAACGTGGTGCTGGCCTACCGGCTGCGCCCGGTCTTCGTGGGCATGGGCGACACCAACGGCATGGGCCGCTACCGCGACGCGATCACCCCGATCCGGCGCTGGGTGGTGATCGGCGTGGCCGTCGTGCTGGCGCTGTTCTCCGGCACGTCCGGTGCCGGCGCCTGGCGCACCTACCTGCTGTGGCGCAACGGCAACGACTTCGGCACCACCGACGCCCAGTTCGGTCGCGACATCGGCTTCTTCGTCTTCGACCTGCCCTGGCTGCACTTCCTGGTCGACTTCGCGATGGCCGTCTTCGTGGTCTCGCTGCTGGCCGCCGCGCTGACCCACTACCTGTACGGCGGCATCTCGCTGCAGGGCCCCGGCGACCGGCTCACCGGTGCCGCGCAGGCGCAGCTCTCGCTGCTGCTGGGCCTCTTCGTGCTGGCCAAGGGTGCCGACTACTGGCTCGACCGCTTCGACCTGGTCAGCCAGGCGGGGTCGTTGATCACCGGCATCACCTACACCGACGACAACGCGGTGCTGCCGGCCAAGAACATCCTGCTGGGCATCTCGATCATCTGCGCGGTGCTGTTCTTCCTCAACGTGTGGCGCCGCACCTGGATGCTGCCCTCGGTCGGCATCGCCCTGCTGGCGCTGTCGGCGATCCTGCTGGGCGTCATCTGGCCCGGCATCGTCCAGCAGTTCCAGGTCAAGCCCTCCGAGGCCGACCGCGAGCGCGACTACATCGCGCGCAACATCGAGTCGACCAGGGCGGCGTACGACCTCGAGGACGTGGAGGTCGAACGCTTCACCCCGCAGAACACCCTGGGCTCCTCGCTGGCCCAGCTCGACGGGGAGACCAAGTCGATCCCGCTGGTCGACCCGCAGGTGGTGCGCCCGGCCTTCGAGCAGACCCAGCAGGTGCGTGCCTACTACTCGGTGGCCGACGTGCTCGACGTGGACCGCTACGACATCGACGGCGTCGAGCGCGCTCTCGTGCTCGGCGTGCGCGAGCTGAACCCCGAGGGCGTGCCCGACCAGAACTGGTCGAACCTGGCCACCGTCTACACCCACGGCAACGGCATCATCGCCGCCTACGCCAACCAGCGCGACCGCTCCGACGACGAGCAGGTCGACACCGAGTCCTCCGGGGCCAACGAGGTCGGCATCGAGTGGGCGCAGGGCACCCAGAGCAACGAGCAGGACCTCCAGGACGCCACCGGCGGCTTCGAGCAGCGCGTCTACTACGGCGAGCAGAGCCCGACGTACTCGGTGGTCGGCAAGGCCGAGGAGGGCGACCCCGACGTCGAGCTCAACCTCCCGACCGTGGGCAGCGACGACGACTCGACGACCACGACGTTCGAGGCCGAGGGCGACGCCCCCGTGGGCTCGCTCTTCAACCGGCTGATGTTCGCGATCAAGTTCGGCGAGCCGAACTTCCTGCTCTCCGACCGGGTCAACTCCGGCTCGAAGGTGCTCTACGACCGCGAGCCGAGCCAGCGGGTCGAGAAGGCCGCGCCGTGGCTGACCGTCGACTCCGACCCCTACCCGGCGGTCGTCGACAACCGGATCGTGTGGATCCTTGACGGCTACACCGTCACCGACCGCTACCCGGGTGCGGAGCGCGAGTCGTTCGACGACATGACCGACGACGCGCTGGCCACCGCCCCGACCGGGCTGCAGACGCTGCCGACCGACGAGATCAACTACATGCGCAACGCGGTCAAGGCGACCGTCGACGCCTACACCGGTGAGGTCACGCTCTACGAATGGGACGACGAGGACCCGATCCTCAAGGCCTGGAAGGGTGCGTTCCCCGGCACGGTCGAGCCGCGGGAGGCGATCAGCGAGGAGCTGATGGAGCACCTGCGCTACCCCGAGGATCTGTTCAAGGTCCAGCGCTACCAGTTCGCGCGCTACCACGTCACCGACCCCGGCGACTGGTACCAGGGCAACAACCGCTGGGAGGTCCCCGAGGACCCCGACGTCAGCGGCACCTTCCAGCCGCCGTACCGGCTCTTCGTCGACAACCCGGCCGCGGAGGGCAGCGACGAGAGCTTCGCGCTGACCTCGGTCTACGTTCCCTTCCGCAAGAACAACCTGGCCTCGTTCGTGTCGGTGAACTCCGACGCCCAGAGCGAGCAGTACGGCGAGATGAGCGTGCTGGAGCTGCCCAACGAGCAGACGCCCGGCCCGGCGCTGGTCGCCAACCAGTTCTCCTCCGACCAGGACGTCGCCGACGCGCTGGCGCAGTTCAACCGCTCGGGTGCCCGGGTGCTGCGCGGCAACCTGCTGACGCTGCCGGTCAACGACGGGCTGATGTACGTGCAGCCGGTCTACGCACTGCGCGAGCTCTCGGACGCCAGCTTCCCGATCCTGCGCTACGTCCTGACCAAGTACGGCGACAACATCGGGCTCGGCACCACCCTGCGCGACTCGCTGGAGGACCTGATCCGCTCCTCGGGCGTCACCCCCAGCAACACCGGTGGCGGCGGAGGCAACGGCGGCAACAACCAGGGCGACGGCGGTGACGAGGGCTCCGAGCCGCTGTCGGGCAGCGTCTCGGAGCAGATCGAGCAGCTGCTCAGCGACGCCGAGGAGGCGTTCAACGCCGCCGACGAGTCCTTCGCCGACGGCGACCTGGGCGCCTACCAGGACAGCGTCGAGGAGGCCCAGGACCTCATCGCGCAGGCGCTCGAGCTCGCCGGCGCCTCCGGTGAGGAGGCCCCCGAGGACTCCGAGGAGGGCTCGGGCGGCAGCTGAGACGCACGCGTCGCACGTCACACCCGCGCCGGGCCCATCTGATTTGGAGGGGTCCGGCGCGGTGTGTAGTGTTCTGTTCACCGACGCGGGGTGGAGCAGCTCGGTAGCTCGCTGGGCTCATAACCCAGAGGTCGCAGGTTCAAATCCTGCCCCCGCTACCACAGACGGAAGGCCCGGACCGACAGGTCCGGGCCTTCTGCGTTCGTTCTGTGTCCCTGGGGTGGTCAGGGTGTGACGACCAGCTTCCCGACGAGCCCCCGCCCCTCGAGGTCCTCCTGGGCGGTGGCCAGGTCCGCGAGCCCGTAGGTGCGCGCCACGACCGGACGCAGGTCGCCGCGTCGGGCCAGGTCGACGAGGGTCTCGAAGTGCGCGGGCGTGTGCATGGTCGAGCCGACGAGGGCGATGTTGTGCAGGTAGAGGCGGCGTACGTCGAGCTCGAGCAGGTGCCCGCCCAGCGCGCCGGCGACCACCCAGCGACCGCCGTCGCGCAGCAGGTCCAGGGCCTGGGCGACGAAGGGTCCGGCGACGACGTCGACGACGACGTCGACGCCGTCGGGGCAGGCGGCGGCCAGCGACTCGTGCAGGTCGCCCTCGGTGCGGTCGACGCAGGCGTGCGCCCCGGCCGCCCGTACGGCGTCGGCGTGCACGCCGCTGGTCACCGCCACCACCCGCGCGCCGCGGGCCGCGGCGAGCTGGACGGCCGCCAGCCCGACGCCGCCCGAGGCCCCGGTGACCACGACGGTCTCACCCGCCGCCGCCCGCCCGCGCTCGAGCATGCCGAGCGCGGTGCCGTAGGCGATCGGCAGGGCGGCGAGCTCGACGTCGCTCAGGGGTGAGTCGTCGACCCGGTGGGCGCGGGCGGCGTCGACGACGACGAGCTCGGCGAAGCCGCCGTCGCGCTCGCTGCCCAGGATGTCGACGGGGTGCGCGTCGGGTCCCTCGTGGTCGTAGTGCGCCGGGTCGACGAGCACCCGGCGCCCGAGCAGGTCCTCCGGTGCTCCGTCGCCGACAGCGACCACCTCGCCCGCCACGTCGCCGCCCTGGATGCGGGGGAAGTCGATCGGACCACGCCAGCCCGCCCGGGCGTCCGGGTCGTCGGGGCGGCTGCCGTAGGCACCCTCGCGGGTCCACAGGTCGGTGTTGTTGAGGGCAGCGGCGCCCACCCGGACCAGCACCTGGCCGGGACCCGGCTCCGGTGCCGGCACCTCGCGCAGCTCCAGGACCTCGGGGCCGCCGTGCCTGGTCAGCACCATCGCTCGCATCGTGCGGGGGATCCTGGGCTGGTCCACGTCCTGCTCCTCACCTAGACTTCACTGATCTGTGAAGTCAGCCTAGGTATACCGATCTGTGAGGTCAACATGGACGTGCTCGACCTCGAGCGGCTGACCCCCGCCGCCCGTCGCATCCTCGACGCCGCCGAGGAGCTCTTCTACGAGCACGGCATCACCGCGGTCGGGGTCGACCTCGTCGCCGAGCGCTCGGGGGTGACCAAGCGGACCCTCTACGACCGGTTCGGCTCCAAGCAGCAGCTGGTCGCGGCGTACCTGCTCGAGCGCGACCGCCGCTGGCGCGCCCTCGTCGAGCAGCTGCACCGCGACGCCCCGACCCCTGTCGCGCGGGTGCTGGCACCCTTCGACGCGCTCGAGACCTGGCTCGAGGGCGCTGTCCGCGGCTGTGCCTTCGTCAACGCCCTCGCCGAGCTGCCGGACGACGACCACCCGGGGCGGAGGGTGGTGCTCGCCGAGAAGCAGTGGCTGCTCGAGCTCTTCTCCGGCTCCCTGCACGCCGGCGGCTTCCCCGAGGCCGACAGCCTCGCGCTGCAGCTGATGTGCCTGCACGAGGGGGTGCTGAGCCTGCGCGGCACCGCGCCGGGGGTCGACGCGGTCGCCGCGGCACGCTCGGCAGCGACCCGGTTGCTGGAGGGCTGAGGACGCGCCGGGGTCGGGCCCGGTAGACAGGTCCCATGTGGTTCGACACCTGGTCCGACGTCCTGCGGGTGCTCCTGGTGGGGCCCGCCTCCTACCTCACCGTCGTGCTGGTGCTGCGAGCCTCGGGCAAGCGCACGCTGGCGAAGCTGAACGCCTTCGACCTCGTCGTCACCGTGGCCCTGGGCTCCACGCTCGCGACCATCTTCCTGAGCAAGGACGTGTCGTGGGTGGAGGGTGCGGTCGCGCTGGTGGTGCTGGCCGTGCTGCAGATGCTGGTCGCGGCGCTGACCTCCCGGGTCCCGTTCGCCCGCCAGGTGGTCACGGCCGGCCCGACGCTGCTGCTGCACGACGGCCTGCTGCTCGAGGACGCCCTGCGGGCGGCCCGCCTCACCGGTGCCGAGGTGCGTCAGGCGGTCCGAGGCAGCGGTGTCGGCGACCTGTCCACCGTCGCGGCGGTGGTCCTGGAGAGCGACGGGAGCCTCAGCGTCGTCGAGCAGGCGCAGGCGGGCGACCGCAGCGCCCTGGTCGACGTCCCCACCCCTGGCTGAACGGCACCCTGGGCGGGTCAGGGCCGGATGCCCTGCAGCACCACGGAGGCGGTGCGCTCGACCCACTCGTCGGTGAGGCCCTCGGGTCCGCGCACGAGCATCGCCACCAGGGCCGCCCCGATCACCAGCTCCATGACCGTGACGGCGTCGAGGTCGGGCCGGACCGCGCCTGACTCGGCAGCCGCGCGCAGGTAGTCCTCGACGCCGATCCAGCCCTGCGTGGAGAAGCGCTCCAGCAGCCGGGCGTGCAGGCTGGGGTCGGCGGCGGCCTCGGCGATCAGCCCGGGCACGGCGAGCCGGGCCAGGGGAGTGGTGAGCAGGTCGGCCGTACGTCGCACCAGGGTGCGCACGTCGTCCTCGAGCACGCCGGTGTGGGCGGTCGGAGTGGCGTCGGCGTCGCGGAACGCCGCCTCGTGCACCAGGTGCGCCTTGCTCGGCCAGCGTCGGTAGACGGCGGGGCGCGACGTGCCGGCGCGGTCGGCGATCGCCGCCACCGTCAGGTCGGCGTACCCCACCTCGGCGAGCAGCGCGGTGGCGGCGTCGAGCACCGCGCTGTCTATACGTGCGTCACGAGGTCGTCCGTTGTCCTTGCTCATATCCGTGACGAGTGTAACGTAACCGGGTGTGACCCTCATCACCAGCAGCATCGTGGAGCTCTCCGACCTCGTCGACGCCCGCTACGGCGGCAAGGCGCTCGGCCTCGCCGAGCTGGCCGCCGCCGGCTTCGACGTCCCTGCGGCCTTCGTCGTCGCCGACGCCGACCCCGACGCCCTGCCCGCCGACCTGGCGGAGCGCTACGCCCGCCTGGCGCCCCCCGGCAGCGGCACCACCGTCGCGGTGCGCTCGTCGGCTGCCGGTGAGGACGGGGTCGAGAGCTCCTTCGCCGGGCAGTACGAGTCGGTGCTCGGGGTCCGCGACCTCGACGAGCTGGTCGCGGCCATCCGGCGCTGCGTCGAGTCGACCGGCTCGGAGCGGGCCAGCGCCTACCAGGCCGACTCCGGGATCTCGGGGACCATGCACCTGGTGGTCCAGGAGATGGTCGAGGCCCGGGCCGCCGGCGTGGTCTTCACCGCCGACCCGGTCAGTGCCCGACGTGACCTCGCGGTCGTCGACGCGGTCTGCGGGCTGGGCGAGGCGCTGGTCGACGGGTCGACCGCCTCCGACCACTACGAGGTCGACCGCGACGGCGCCATCGTCACCCGGATGAGCGGCGACCGGCCAGCCCTCAGCGACGCCGAGGTGGGTGCGGTGGCCGCCGGGGCCAGGGAGGCCGAGGCGCGCTGGGGCCGCCCGCTCGACCTCGAGTGGGCCATCGACCGGAGCGGCCGGCTGCGCTGGTTGCAGGCCCGGCCCATCACGACCCTGCCCGGCGCCCTGGACGAGATGGACTCCCAGGTCGCCGGGGCCGACCACGTCTACACCCGCTGCAACATCGGCGAGATGATGCCGGGCGCCTTCTGCCCGCTCACCGCCTCGGTCAGCGGCCAGGCCATCGAGCGCGCCATGCAGACGGTGCAGGTGATCGCCGGCTTCCAGAAGGCCTACCAGGACGACCGGTGGCTCCAGCTCGGCTACTTCTCCGGCCACCTCTTCCTCAACATGACCGAGGGCACGGCGCTGAGCTCGGGCATCCTCGGCAACTCCCTGGAGCAGTACTCGATGTCCATCGCCGGCCGGGTCGTCGACGAGCTGGTGGCGCAGCCCCCGAAGCCGTTCCCGGTGCGGCTGGTCAACACGGTGCGGCTGACGACCTTCGCGGTCTCGGCGGGCGTGGCGATCCGACGGCTGGACCGGAAGCTCGCGGCGTTCGCCACCCCGTCGGCGCCCTCGCCGGCGGCCCTGCTCGCCGAGCTCGACGCGGGCGTCGAGCTCTACGACGAGGCCACCCTGACCCACGTGCGGTCCTCGTCGCGCTCGGCCGTCGCGGCCAACGTCCTCGAGGAGACCGTGGTCAAGGAGGCCGTCAAGGCCGGGCGCAGCGAGGAGGACGGCCGCGCGCAGGCCTCGGCGCTGATGGCCGGCGGCACCGACGTGGAGAGCGCCGTGATGCTCGGCCAGCTCGACGCGGTGGTCGACCTGCTGGCTGCTGACCGGGAGGCCGGGCAGCGCTTCCTCGACGCGAGCCCGGGCGAGGCCGTCCTCGCGCTGACCGGCGACAGCAGCGCGGTCGCGCGCGACCTCAACGCCTTCCTGGAGCGCCACGGGCACCGCGGCTACCGCGAGCTGTGCCTGCGCGACCCCTCGTGGGGCGACGACCCCGAGGGTCTCGGGACCATCATGCAGGCGATGCTGCGCGCGCGCCTGGCGACGGGGCGGTCGAGCCGGCCGGCGCGCACGCACGACGACACCCAGCTCTCGCGCGCGGTGCGCACCCTGGCCCGGATGGCGCGCAAGGGGGCGGCGGGGCGCGAGGGCACCAAGTCGCGGATGGTGCTCGTCGCCCACCGGCTCAGCCGGGGCTACCGGCTGCTCGGGGAGCAGCTGGCCGAGCTCGGCCGGCTGCCCGACGCCGACCTGGTCTTCTTCTTCCACCGCTGCGAGCTGCCGGAGCTGCTGTCGGTGCCGGACACCTCCGAGATGGTGGCGGCCGCCCGCGCCCGGCGTGACGCACTGCCCTTCCAGGCCCGCCTGGAGTTCCCCGACGTCTCGGTCGGCAAGCCGGTGCCGTTCGTGCCGCAGCCGCCCCAGGGCGTCGAGGACGGCGTGATCGTGGGCCGCCCGGCCTGCAGCGGGTCGGTCGAGGGCACGGTGCGGGTCGCGACGACGGTCACCGAGGCCCAGGACCTCCAGCCGGGGGAGATCCTCGTGGCGCCGGTGACCGACGTGGGCTGGACGCCGTACTTCACCCTGATCGCCGCGCTGGTCACCGACATCGGCAGCTCGGTCTCGCACGGCGCGGTCGTGGCCCGCGAGTACGGCCTGCCCTGCGTCGTGAACACCCAGGGCGCGACCCGGGTGCTGCGCACCGGCGACCGGGTCCGCGTCGACGGCGACCGGGGCACCGTCACGATCCTGGCCCAGACGGGTCAGCCGGTGCCCGAGGAGGCGGCCACCCCGGCGTAGCCCTCGCGGTAGGTGGGGTACGCCGGCACCCATCCGGTGGCCCGGAGCCGGGCGTTGGAGATCCGCTTGCCGTGGGCCCGGGCCGGGTCGGCGGGCGGCGGTGGGGGCACGCCGAGCACGCGGGCGATCTCGGCGGCGACGTCGCCCAGCGGGGCCGGCTCGTCGTCGTTGCCGAGGTAGACGGCCTCGGGCGCCTCGGGGCGGGTGAGCAGGTGGACGGCGGCCGCGGCCGCGTCGTCGCGGTGAATGCGGTTGGTCCACCGCCCGAGGTCGTCGAGGTCGCCCGCGGCCACCTTGTCGACCAGCCGGGAGTGCGCGCCGTCGTAGAGGCCGGAGCAGCGCAGCACCGTGCCGCCCGGCACCCGCTCGGCGAACAGCTCCTCGGCCTCGAGCAGCACCCGCGCCGGCCCGTCGGCGGGGGAGGGGACGTGGCTCTCGTCGACGAGCGTCCCGTCGGGCACGTCGCCGTGCACGCCCGTGGAGGAGACCAGCACCGCCCGCTCGGGACGCTGCCCGGTGGCCTCGAGGGCGTCGAGCGCGCGCCGCATGCCGTCGACGTACGTCGCCCGGTAGGCGTCCTCGGAGCGCGGCCGGGCGGTCAGGGCGACGACCAGGTGCCGCAGCTGGAGAGCGGGCAGGTCGGGGGACTCCCGAGTCAGGTCGACCGACAGCCCGCGCAGCGGGGCGGGCACCAGGTCACCGCGGCGGCGCAGCGCCAGCACGCGGTGCCCGCGCTCGGCGAGGCGGAGCCCGATGCGCGACCCGAGGTCGCCGCACCCGATCATCAGCACGTCTGCGTACGCGGCATCCACGGCTCGACCCTAGGCCAGCGCTCCTCACCCGCGGCGCCGCTCGGCCCCGAGTTGTGTGCGGCAGGCGTGGTGTGTGACGGTTGAGGCACCGACGCGGGGTGGAGCAGCTCGGTAGCTCGCTGGGCTCATAACCCAGAGGTCGCAGGTTCAAATCCTGCCCCCGCTACAAGAAGATGGCCCCTGACCGGCGGAGACGCAGGTCAGGGGCCATCTGTGTGTCTCGAGCCGGAAAGTGTGGAGTCCTGGATCAACCAGGTTGATCCAGGACTCCACACTTCTGGTCGGGGGCGGCGCGAGTTCCGGCCGGCGTCGCAACCAGGCCACCTCGTGGTCACCCGCAGGTCGCGCCGGGCCGACAGCGTCCGCGTCGTCCACCCATCGCGACACTCTCGGGAGATCGATCATGCGCGTGTCCTCACGTCTGTCCGTCCTGCTCGCCGCCACCATCGCCGGCGCTGCGGCGTCCTCGACCCTCATCGCCCCCTCCGCCCTCGCCGCGGCCGGGCCGCCGGAGCACGTCGGCGTCGCCACCATCGCCCACCGCGGTGCGATGGGCCACGCCCCGGAGAACACCATGGCCGCCTTCGAGCTGGGGGTGGAGATGGGCTCCGACCTGGTCGAGGCCGACGTGCAGCGCTCGAAGGACGGCGTCCTGGTGCTGGTGCACGACACGACCCTCACGCGCACCACCGACGTCGAGGAGGTCTTCCCCGACCGGGCGCCGTGGCGGGTCGGCGACTTCACCTACGCGGAGATGCAGCGGCTCGACGCGGGCTCCTGGTTCTCCGAGGAGCACGCCGGCGAGCCGGTGCCGACGATGGCCGACATGGTCCAGCGGCTCCGGCGCAGCCGTGCCGGCATCCTGATGGAGGTGAAGTCGCCCGCCCTCTACCCCGGGATCGAGCAGCAGGTCGCCGACGAGCTCGCCGGCTTCCCCGGCTACCTCACCTCCGCGGTCCGCTCCAAGCGGCTGGTGGTGCAGAGCTTCGACTGGGCCTCCATGGCGCGCTACCACGAGATCCAGCCGTCGGTGCCTGTCGGCCTGCTCGGCCGGCCGGCCGAGCAGCTGCTGCCCGAGCTGTCGACCTGGGCCGACCAGATCAACCCGAGCTTCCGCTCCTTCGACGCGGCGTACGTCGACGCGGTGCACGACGCCGGGATGGAGGTGCACACCTACACCGTCAACGAGCGTGCCGACATGCACCTGGTGCTCGACCGTGGGGTGGACGGGGTGATCACGAACGTCCCCGACGTGCTGGAGGACGTGCTCGCCGAGCGCCGCGCCCCCGCGGACGCCGCGTAGCCGGACCCGGCCGGGGCTTGCAATCCGAGGTAATATGTGCTGCAGGTCACATGGCATGCGGCACGCCGCACGCTCCGCATCGGGAGGTGTCATGAAAGCGCTCGGTACTTCGTTCCTCGGCCGGGGATCCGACCTCGGGCCCCTGCTGCTCCGCCTCGGGGTGGGCTTCGTCTTCGCCGTGCACGGCTGGCGGAAGATCGACGGCGGAGTCTCGAACTTCGCCCCCGTCCTGGAGGCGCAGAGCGTCCCGGCCCCCGAGGTGGTCGCCTGGTTGATGACCATCGCCGAGGGGCTCGGTGGTCTCGCGCTCATCGTCGGGGTGTTCACCCGCCTGGTCACGCTGCCCCTGATCGCCATCATGGTCGGGGCGCTGGTGCTGGTGAAGTCGGAGATCGGCTTCATCGTCGCGGACGCTCCCGGGGGCGAGCTGGACACCGCACTGCTCGCCGGTCTGCTCTGCCTGCTCTTCATCGGCCCCGGACGACTCTCCGTGGACGGTCTCCTGGGCATGGAGACAGCCACCGCTCCGGTCTCCGGCCGGGCGAGGGCGACCTCGGAGGCTGCTTGACGGTGAGGTGGGGTCGCGCCCCGGGGTAGCTGGTCGCGCCCGTGCGTGGGCGCGGGGTGGTGGGCGCCCCGGGTGAGGTTGCGAATGAGAATCGTTTTCAGTAAGTTCCTCGCGTTCCATCCTCACCCCCCCCAAGGAGAACGACATGCCTGCCACCCATGCCCCCACCCGCCGCCTCATCGGATCCCTCGCGGGCGCCACCGCCGCCGCGACCGTGCTCGTCCTGGGCGGCCCGGCCGCCCAGGCGGCCCCGGCCTGCACCGACCCGGTCGCGGGCGCCCTGCACGCCGGCCACGACCGCACCGGCGACCCTGCGGGTGTCTTCCACACCGCCGAGGACACCTACTGCGACGTCCGCGGCTGACGGGTCCCTCCCGGTGACGACGGCAGCCATGCGGGTGGCACGAGCGGTCGGGACGCTGTGTCTCGGTGCCGCGCTGGCGGTGGCGGTTCTCGGGCCGCTGCGACCGGCTCCGGCGACCGCCCGCGCGGACGCCCCCTGCGCTGCCGTCGTCGTGGGGGAGTCCGGGACGTGGACACGTCGTCTCGTCCCGGACTTCCCGGTCGGTCCGCGACAGGCGCTCTCGCATGCCGTCGAGCGCACCGTCCCCTCGCGCCAGCTGCTCACCAACGGCCAGGCCGTGCTGCGCAGCACGGACGGCTGCGCCTGGCAGGAGGTCTGGCGGCTGCCCGACGCGCCCGCGGCCGACCTCCCGGTCTCCGCCGAGCACGACCGCGTGCTGCAGGTCCTCCAGCACCCGGTCGACCCCCGCCGGGTCTGGTTGGTGGTGGCGGTGGGGCAGGGGATCGCGGAGCGGGTCGACGCCGGGCTCCTCCTCACCCCCGCCGCCGCGGAGCAGCGCGACGGCACCAGCACGGTCGTCCTGCGCAGCACCGACGGTGGCGAGACCTGGGCGCAGGACGCGGCCCCGCCGATGCCGGGCGCCCCCGGGGTCCTGCGGGCCAGCCCGACCCATCCCGACCTGCTCCTCGTCCCCACCGCCTCCGGCCTGTACCGCAGCCACGACGGCGGCCGCAGCTGGACCCTCGTCCCTGCCGCGCTGCTGCTGCCCGGCGGTGGCACGAGACCGCTCGACGGCATCGCCAGCCCGGTGCTGGTGGACGTGGCCGTCGACCCCCGCACCCCCCAGGTGCTGCACGGACGCACCAGCGTGCCCGTCGTCTCGCAGGACGCGGGTCTGACCTGGCGCCGCGTCGTCGACGAGGTCGGCGCGTTCACCGGACCGTTCCTCTCGGATGCCCCGGGCCAGGAGCCCGACCTGCTGGTGGCGCGCCAGGTCGACACCACCAGCCCCGTCGAGGAGCTGCTGCTCGGGGACCGGCTCGCGACCCGGGCCCCCGTCGGGCCCGACGCACTGGGCGGCGTGCCCTGGCGCGCCGCCTGGACGAGCGCCGGCGTCGTCGTCTCCACCTGGGACCGCGGCAACGCGGCCGCCTTCCCCGACACGGGCCTCTACCTGGCCGGACGTGACGGCTCGCTGCTCGACATCGACGACCTGGCGCTCCCGTGGGTGCGCGGGGTCCAGGCCGACTCCGTCGACGCCGTGCACCTGCACACCCGCGGCGAGCTCCTCACCCTGTCCCCGACCTCCGGCCCCACCCCGGCCGGGCAGGTCGATCTCGACCCCTTCGACACCGGTACGCCGGCACCGCCGGCCCCGGCCGAGCTGCGGACCCCGGCCCGTCTCGAGGCGCCGACGGGCGAGCAGGTCGACCTGGACGCGCTGCTCGCGCTGCCCGCCCGCCCGCTCCCGCTCGACGTGTACTTCCTCGTCGACACCTCCAACAGCTTCGAGCCCGACATCGACGCCGTCGCCGAGTCCCTCGGCGACCTGGTGGACCGCCTGACCCGCGCGGGTGTCGACCTCCGCGCCGGGGTGGGCGAGCTCGGCACCCGCGAGGGCTCCCGCTACCGCCGCCACGCCGACCTCGCGCGCCCGGGTCCGTCGCTGGTGCGCGGCTTCGAGGCGCTGCGCACCGGTGGCGGCGACGAGGCGCACCTGGTGGCGCTGCACCAGACGGCCACCGGCGCCGGTCTCGTCGGCACCACCGGCCCGTCGGTCCCGGCCGGGCAGGCCCCGACGTGGCGGCGTGGCGCCCTGCGCACCGTCGTGGTGGTCACCGACACCGCGTTCATGGACGAGGGCGACCCCGACGCGCCGGAGCGCGCCGCGGTGTACGACGCCTTCGCCCGTCAGGACGTGCGGGTCGTCGGGCTGGAGGTCGTGCGCGAGACCGGCGACGACGGCGTCCCCGGCCGGTACGCCGGGGTCGAGGCCGCGGACGCCGCCGGGCGCACGTTCGACACGCCCGCCCGGCGCGACCTCGAGGACGTCGCCGCAGCGACCGCTGCCCTCGCGCCCGCGGGCGGGGTCGACTGCCGCGGCAACGGGACCACCGAGATCGCCGAGGGAGACCCGCTGGTCTGCACCACGACCGCCCTCCACCTGGCCGACCTGTCGACGGTCGCGGCCGCGCTGCGGCGCGTCCTGCTGGCCCAGGCGACCCCGCAGGAGGTGACGCTGCGGGTCCGGGGCGACGTCCGCGTGGTCCAGCAGGCACCGGCCGCCTGGACCTGGCCGGGCATCGACGTGCGTCGCGGCCACCGCCTGCCCGCCCGCGGCGGCGTGACCTGCCCCCACGAGCCGGGTCGGCACCTGCTCCGGCTCAGCGCTGCCGTGGCGGGGACCCGGGTCGCCTCGGCGCGCACCCTGCTCACGTGCGGCAGCACGGGCGGGCCGCCGGTCGCGGCGGGCGCTCCCGCCGCCGACCCCGTGCCGGCCGCCGACGGCGTGCCCGTCGGCACGGCCCCGCCCGGGCCGGCGCCCGCGCCCGCCCTGCCGCCACCGGCGCTGGCACCTGCAGCCCCGGCGCCCGTCGGCGGCGCGGCGCCCGCGGTGGGGACGGCCGCGGCCGCCGCCCCCGCCGGCGCGGCGGCCCCGGGGCCGCTGGCCGCGCCCGCGGCCGGTGCGGAGCAGGCCGACTCGCCCGAGCTGGCCCGGGCCGGGGCTCAGGCCGGGGCTCAGGAGGACGAGGCGGCGCCACTGCTCCTGGGTGCCGGTCTCCTCACCGCCGCGGCAGCCGTCGGCGCACGCCGACGCCAGCAGTCCTTCCAGCACTCACGCCAGATCTCCGGCCGCTCCTCCCGCTCCCGCACCCGAAGGACCCCTCGATGACCAAGCTCCCCGTTCCCTCCCCGCGTGCCTGGCTGCTGCTGGCGGCAGCCGTGCTGCTCGGCTGCTTCGCCTGGGGGCTCGCGTGGCTGTCCCCCGAGGACCGGGGCGAGCGGGTCGGCCTCGACGAGCTCGCCTCGCTGGTCGCGGAGGACCGGGTGACCTCCGCGGTGCTGCTTGACCAGGACGCGCGGGTCGAGGCCCGGGTCGCAGGCGGGACGGAGGTCTGGTCGGCGTACCCCACCTCGGACGCCGCCACGGCCCGGTTGCTGGAGGACCTCGTCGCCTCTGGTGCCCGGGTCGAGGTGGACCCCCAGCCGGGCCGCAGCGCCGGGCGGGTGGTCGTGACGACCCTCCTGCCGCTGCTGGTGCTGGCCGCGGTGTTCGGCGCGGTCGTCGTCGGTGGCGCCGGCGGCGCGACCGGCGAGGTGCGCCGCTTCGGCACCCTGGACCGCGGTCGCCGCGGAGGCCGGGTCGCGCCGCCGGCGACCGGGTTCGCCGACGTCGCCGGTGTCGACGAGGCGGTGGGCGAGCTGCGCGAGATCGTCGAGTACCTGCGCGAGCCGGAGCGCTACAGCACGGTGGGCGCCGAGCCGCCGAAGGGCGTGCTGCTCTTCGGACCTCCCGGCACCGGCAAGACCCTGATCGCCAGGGCGACCGCCGGCGAGGCCGGCGTCCCCTTCTTCTCGGTGGCGGGCGCGGAGTTCGTGGAGTCGCTGGTCGGGGTCGGGGCGGCCCGGGTCCGCGACCTCTTCACCCGCGTGCGCGAAGCGGCGCCCGCGATCGTCTTCATCGACGAGATCGACGCCCTGGGCAGGCGACGCGGGGCGGGCGGCAACGAGGAGCGCGAGCAGACCCTCAACCAGCTCCTGGTCGAGCTCGACGGGTTCACCGCCGCCACCGGGGTGGTCGTGATGGGCGCCACGAACCGTCCCGACATCCTCGACCCGGCGCTGGTGCGACCCGGCCGCCTCGACCGGCACGTCGTGGTCGAGGCCCCGGACCTCAACGGTCGTCTGGCGATCCTGCGCGTGCACACGGCCCGGCGCCCCCTCGACCCGGGGATCGACCTGCTCACCCTGGCGCGACGCACCCCCGGGCTCACCGGCGCCGACCTCGCCGGCGTGGTCAACGAGGCGGCGCTGCTCAGCGTGCGCGCCGGCCGCGCCACGATCGACGCCACCAGCCTGGAGGAGGCCGTCGAGCGCGTCGTCTCGGGTCCGCGCGGCCGCGGCCACGAGGCGACGGCCGTCGAGCGGCAGCGCCTGGCGGTGCACGAGGCGGGCCGGGCCGTGGTGGCCCACGCCGCCGGCGACCACGTGCACCGGGTCACGCTGGCCGCGTCGGGGCCGAGGGTCACCAGCGCCGACGCCGAGACGACCTGCTGGACCCTCGACGGCGTACGCCGCCGGGCCGGCGTGGAGCTCGCCGGTCGGGTCGCCGAGGAGCTGGTGCTCGGCTCGGGCTCGTCGGTGGGCGAGAACGGCCTGATGGAGGCGACCCGCCTGGCCCGCGAGGCGGTGACCCGGCTGGGGCTGGACCCCGACGTCGGGGTCGTCAGGCTGGCCGGGCGGGTCGCCGACGAGGCGCTGGACCCGGAGGCGACCGACCCGGTGCTCTCCGAGCGCCACCGTCGTCTCGTGGAGGACGGCGTGCGCCGTCTGCTCGACGAGGCGCGGGCCGAGGCGCGCACGGTGCTCGAGCGGCACGCGAGCGTGCTCGACAGCCTCGTCGACGAGCTGCTCGAGTCGGAGTCGGTGGACGAGGCGGGACTGCTCCTCCTGCTCGACGGCGACGCCCGGCCCGCGGCGCCGCCGCCGTCTCACGTCGTGACCGCGTCGGCCAGCCGCGCGTACTCGCCGCACTGCAGCACACCGTCGGGGTCGTAGGTCCGCGCGACCTCGGCGAGGCGCCGCAGCGTCGCCGGCGCGTAGGCCCGGCGTGCGGTCGTCTCGTCGTGCGGCGGGCCGAAGTTCGGCCAGATGCCTCCGGTGTCCCAGTCCGACAGCGCCGAGAACAGGCACTGCGCGTGCTCGGAGGAGCCGGTGCCCGGGATGCCGACCGCGAGGACGCTGTAGCCCGCCGCGCGGTGGGAGAACGCGTCGGGGTGGGCCGGCGGCCGGGCGTAGGCCCCGCCGAGCGCGCGCACCTCGACGAGCACCTGCGGCGAGCCCGACCCGGGGCCGGCCACGGCGAGCAGCAGCTCGGCGGCCTCGGCCGGGAAGTCGGTCAGCAGCATCGCCGGGTCGGTGCACGGCATCGGGTCGACCGGGTCGGCGTGGACGGCGTCGACCTCGGTGTAGGGGCGCAGGCCGGCGTCGTCGAGCACGACCGGCGCCAACCCCCTGATCTCGTCGAGCAGGGCCCGCCCCTCCGCGGGGTCGCCCACCCACAGGAAGCGCACCGCCAGGGTCATCCGCCCGACCAGCGGCGGCGGCACCCCCGGCAGGTCCGGCAGCTGGAACAGCGCGAACGAGGTGGAGCCGACCTCCGGCAGCCGGGCCGACCAGTCGCGCCACCGCTGGATCACGCCCTCGGCGTCGGCGCCGTCGAAGTAGATCGCGCCGCCGTAGAACGTCGCCTGCTCGACCAGGTCGAGCTCCACCGCGGTCACGATCGCGGTGGCCCCCTTGCCGCCCCGCAGCGCGAGGAACAGGTCGGGGTGCTCGGTGGGGGTGACCCGTCTGGCCACCCCGTCACCGGTGACCACGTCGAAGGCGCGCACCTTGTCGGCCGCGATCCCGTGCATCCGCGACATCGGGCCCACCCCGCCGCCGGTGGTGAAGCCGACGACCCCGACGTCGCTCGACGAGCCGTTGAGCGGGGCCAGGCCGTAGGGCGCCGCGGCCTCGATCACGCGCAGCCACTTCACGCCGGCCCCGACCCGCGCCCAGCCCTCGGGGTGGACGACCAGCTCGTCGAGGCCGGAGGTGACCACGAGCAGGTGCCCGGCCAGCGACGACTTCGCCCCGTGCCCGGTGGCCTGCACACCGACGGTGCAGCCGTGCTCGCGGGCGAAGCGGATCGTGGTGGCGACGTCCTCGGCTGTGCGCACGGCCACGACCGCGGCCGGCGCCATCTCGACGGCGAGGTTCCAGGCCGAGGCGCGCACGGCGTACTCGGGGTCGTCGGGGGTGTGCAGGGTGCCGGTCAGTCGCTGGCGCAGCTCCTCGAAGGGGGTGCGCGCGGCGGTCCCGGCGTCGACGGTGTCGTCGAACGTGGTGGTCATGGTCTCTCCTGGGTCAGGGCCTCGTCGGCCTGCGTGGTGGCGTCCGGGTGACGCCAGGAGGACCGTCGCCCAGGTCGCTTGAGGAGGAGTTGGCGGCGACTTGAGGGCCCGGCTCAAGTCGGCTGACGTGGGGTCAGTGGTGCGGCGGCATGAACAGGCCGGCCGGGTCGACGGCGCGGCGTACGGCGCTCAGCCGCGCGTGCACCTCGGGCGGGAAGGCCTTGCGGGTGTCGGAGCGCTCGTCGACCATCGGCAGGTAGGTGCGCCCCGACCAGGGGGCCACGGCGTCGACGAAGCGGCGCGCGTCCTCGCGCTGGCGGGCCCAGCCCGCAGGGTCGGGGTCGAGGCCCACGCCGAGCGCCAGGAAGCGGCCCTCCAGCCGGTCCAGCGCCCCTCCGCGGGGGTCGCGCTCGGCGAGGGCGCCCCCGAGCTGGCGCAGCTCGACCAGCGACAGCTCGCTCGCGGAGCCCGGACCCACGGCCCCGAGGACCGCGTCGACGGCGGCGTCGGGCAGGGAGTCGACCAGCACGCTGCTCGCGTACGCCGGGGTGGGGCCCTCGGGCTCCAGGTGCAGCCGCACGAGCGAGGCGGCCGGCACCCGCGCCACCGTGTCGATCTCGGGGGCCAGCGCCCGCAGCGGCGCCAGGACCTCGGCGGCCAGGGCGTCGGAGCCCAGCACGGCGCCGTCGACCAGCACCAGCCGGCGCCCCCGCATCGCGGCCGGCATCGCCTCCTCCTCGCCGACGCTGAGCACCCGGAACGAGGTGGTGACCTCGCGCGGGGCCGTCTCGCACCACGCCACCCAGGCGGGCAGCACCCGCTCCAGGTGGGTCCAGTCCCAGGCCAGCGTGCCCGCCACCACGCTCCGGACGGGGTGCAGCTCGAACTCGAGCGCGCACACCACGCCCAGCGGGGCACCGCTGCCGCGCAGCGCCCAGAACAGCTCGGGCTCGCTGTCGGCGCTGGCCCGCACCACGCTGCCGTCGGCGAGCACCACCTCGGCCGCGCGCACGGCGTTGCACTGCAGGCCCAGCCGGCGGGCGTACCAGCCGATCCCGCCGCCGAGGGAGTAGCCGACCACGCCGACGTCGGGGGAGGTGGGGTGCAGCGCGGCCAGACCGTGCCGGCCGGCCGCCTCGGCGAGGTCGCCCCAGAGCACGCCGGCGCCCACCCGTGCGGTCCGGGTCTCGGGCGAGATCCGCACCTCGGTCATCGCCGAGGTGCGCAGCAGCACGGCGTCGGCCAGCCGACCGGCCAGCGGCGGCGCGCCGTGCCCGGTGCCCTGCGCGGCCACCGAGAGCCCGTTCGCAGCAGCGGCCCGCACCACCTCGCCGACCTCCTGGGCGCCGGCCGGGTAGGCCACGGCGGCCGGGTGGTCGTCGAGCATGAGGTTCCACGGCGTGCGGGCCAGGTCGTACGCCGCGTCGCCGGGCAGGCAGACCGCCCCGCCGCACAGCCCACGCAGCCCGCGGGCCCGGTCGTCCTGCTGCACCGTCACGAGCGTCTCCTGTCCGCCTGGTCGTCGAGCATGCCCGCCCCCACTTGAGGACGACTTGAGCCGACCTCGTCGAGGATGCGGCGCACGGTCGCCGGGGTGAGGAACAGCCGCCGCGCGACGACCTCGGGCGCCAGCCCCGAGGCCGCCAGGTCGACGACCCGGCGCTCGGTCGGCGAGGGCCCGCGAGGCGCCTCCGGACAGCCGACGACCGGGTGGCCGCGTCGCCCCAGCCCCTCCCGGGCAGCCTCGTGGAGGCCGCCGGCACCGAGCTCCTCGGCGGTGCGGTGCGCCGCGAGCAGCAGCGGGACGGCCTCGGCGTCGGGCACCCGCGGCAGCCGGCCCAGCGCGCAGCGGGCCCGCGCCAGGGCCAGGGCCGCCGGGGTGCGGGAGAGCAGTGCGACCGCCTCGCGCAGGTCGTCGACCCCGTCGGCGCCGCGCAGCTCGCCGAGCTGGCAGAGCCCCTGGCCCAGCGCGCCGGGAGCACCCCACGAGCGCAGCAGGTCGACCTGGGCCGCGGCGGTCTCCTGCGCTGCCGCCGCCTCACCCAGCGCGTGCAGCGCCGCGGCCCGCACGGCGCGCCAGGGGTTCCACACCGGGTTGGCGATGGCGATGCCGACCGGCGCCTCGTCGAGGGTGGCCAGCGCCTCCGCCGGTCGGCCCTCGGCCAGCAGCAGCCGGGCCCGCGCCTGGGACAGGAGGCGTCCGCCCTCGCCGAAGGCCGGGCCCGGGGTGAGCCCGTCGGCGACCCGGCGGGCCGCCGCGACGTCGCCGCGGTCGAGGTGGCAGCAGACCGAGAACGCGCGCCCGACCGCCTCGCCGATGCCGGTTCCGCCCCACATCCGGTCCTGCTCGAGCCCGTCGCCCAGGCACGCGAGGGCGCCGTCGAGGTCGCCGTGCAGCCAGCGCTCGAACCCCTCCCACAGGTTGATCGACAGGGTCGCGAACAGCGATCCCCGCGCGCTCGCGACCCGGCGGGCGCGGCTCCAGAAGTCGCCGAGCGGCTCCTCGCAGACGGTGAGGACGACGGCGGCGTTGATCCAGAAGAGGCCGTCGTCGACGCCGAGCAGCTGGTCGTCCGCGAGCGCCCGGCGCGCCATCGCGACGACACCCTCCCGGTCGGTGCCGGCGACCAGCGACTCCAGCGCGATGGTCGCCGCCAGCATCTGCGCGCCCGGTCCATGGCCCTCCGGCGTCGGTGCCGGCGTGCGCCAGCCGTCCTCGTGGGCGTGCAGGAAGCCCGCCATCCGCTGCAGCGCGACCAGGCCCTGCCGCTGGTCCGCCGACCCCGGTGCACCCGGCGGGAGACAGGCGGCGGCCTCGCGGGCGAAGGCGGTCGCCACGCCGGGCGGGCTGGCGAAGACGTGGGTGGCGCCGCAGGCCAGCGCGATCTCGCCGCGGCGGGCCGGGTCGGGGTGCAGGCGGTAGGCCTCCTCGAGGTGGGCCACCCCGGCGGCGCCGTCGAACGCCGCCTCGAGCATCCCCAGCTGCAGCAGCAGCGCCGTCGGCCGCCAGGGCGCCTGCGGCTGCTCGTCGAGGGCACGGCGCAGGTAGGTCGCCGCGCTCTCGGGCGCGCCCCGGTCGGCCGCCGCCGCTGCGGCGCTGCGCAGCAGCTCACCGACCTGCTCGTCACCGCGGGCCGGGGCCACGAGCAGGTGGGCGGCGACCTGCTCGTCGCTGCCGCCGCGGGCGCGCAGCACGCCTGCGGCCCGCTCGTGCCAGCGGGCCCGCTCGACCGCCGCCAGGGACTGGTGCAGGGCGTCGCGCACCACCGGGTGCACGAAGGAGATCGGCTGGTGGTCGCCGAGCACCTCGGCACGGGTCAGCTCGCCGAGGGCTGCCACGGCCCGGTCCTCGGCCACCCCCGCCAGGTCGGCGACCATCACCGACGAGGCGCCGTCACCCAGCACGGCGGCGGCCCGGGCCACGTCGACCACGTCGTCGGGCAGGCCGCGCAGCCGCATCAGCACCGTGCTGGACACCGCCCGGGTGCCGATCGCCAGCACCCGGTCGGCGTGCGCGGCGTCCGGCCGCACGTCGTCGGCGGCCAGCGCCCTCAGCAGGTGGCTGAGCAGCATCGGGTTGCCGGCGGTCGTGCGGTGACAGGCCTCGGCGAAGAGCGGCGCCGGCTCGGTGCCCAGTGCGGCGGAGACCAGCTCCACGGTCGCCGCGTACGACAGCGCGGCCGGGCGCAGCAGCCGGGCGTCGGGCTCGAGGGCCAGCTCCGTCAGCGGCGCCTGCTGACGCAGCTCGTCACCCACGGTGCGTCCCGCGACGACCAGCAGCACCGGGAGCGTGTCCAGGCGTCGGGCGAGGTAGGCCAGGAAGCGCAGCGAACCGGCGTCGCACCACTGGGCGTCGTCGACGGCCAGCACGAGCGGCCCCCGCGCCGCCAGCGCGGCCACGAGCCGGTGCAGCCCGTCGAGCACGGCGAAGCCGTCGACGCGGCCCCCCTCGGCGAGGTCGAGGACCCCGCGGGCCGCCCCGGCGTCGCGCAGCAGCTCCTCGCGCCCCGGACCCTCGCCGAGCGCCGGCCCGAGCAGCTGGCGCACCACGCCGTGCGCGAAGGCGGTCTCCAGCTGCGAGCCGCGGGCGGTGAGCAGGCGCACCGAGCGCTCGGCGGCCAGCCGGCCGGTTTCCAGGAGCAGGCGGGTCTTGCCGATGCCGGCCGGCCCCTGCACCACGACCAGCCCGGAGCGTCGCCGGGCGAGCGCCTCGACCGCGCCCCGCAGCGTGACGAGCTCGTCGTGGCGCTCGACGAGCGGTGCCGTGCCGACGGCGGTCGGAGGGCCTGGTGCTGCTGCTGCGGCCGGCCCGGTCGGCGCGGCCGGGGCCGGCAGCAGGTCGGGGGAGTGGGCCAGCACGGCGGCCTCCAGGCGCTGCAGCGCCGGGCCCGGGTCGACCCCGAGCTCGTCGGCCAGGGTCCGCCGGGCGGTGCGCAGCGCGGCGAGGGCGTCGGCCTGGCGCTGCGAGCGGTAGAGCGCCACCGTGAGGGCGCGCCACCGCTCCTCCCGCAGCGGGTCCTCCTGCACCAGGGCCTCGAGCTCGGGCACCAGCGCCGCAGGGTCCTCGACCTCCAGCCGGGCCGCCAGCAGCCGTTCCCGGGCGACGCGGCGCAGCTCGGTGAGCCGGGCGACGTCGGCGGCCACCCAGGGCTCGTCGGCGTACTCCGCGAGCGCGGGGCCGGTCCACAGCGCGAGCGCCTCGCGCAGCACGGCGACGGCCTCGGCGGGCCGCTCGAGGCGCTCTGCGCGCGCCACGAGGGCCTCGAACCGCCACGCGTCGACCGCCTCCTCCGGCAGCCGCACGGCGTAGCCGGGGCCCTCGCGCACGATGACCGCGGAGCGGGCGCGGGCGGCCGCGCCCGGTTGCAGCCGACGGCGCAGGTGCGAGACGTAGGACTGCAGCGCACCGACCGCGGTGTCGCCGGCCTGCCCGCCCCACACCGCCTCGACCAGCCGCTCGACCGGCACCAGCTCGCCACGGGCCAGCAGCAGGACCGCCAGCACCGCGCGCTGGCGCCGCCCACCCAGGTCGAGGGGCGCGCCGTCGTACGACGCCCCCAGACGGCCCAGCAGGCTCACCCGAAGCAGGTTCGTCTCGTCCACCGGCACATCCACGCGCTGTGCACGCCCGGTCGGCGTGCATCCTCCAGGCTAGGCGAGCAGGAGGGTGCAGCGGCAGTGGTTATCGCCGGCGCCGCCGCGCCTGCGGGGAGCCCCGGGAGCCGACCCGCTCGTCACCAGGAGGACGTGGTGATGCCCGGCAGCTCGCCGCGGTGGGCCAGGGTGCGCAGGTTGATGCGCGACAGGCCGACCTTGCCGACGTACCCACGCGGGCGCCCGTCGACCTGGTCGCGGTTGCGCACCCGCACGGGCGAGGCGTCGCGCGGCAGTCGCGCGAGGGCACGGACGGCCGCCTCTCGCTCCTGCGGCGTGGCCGCGGTCCGCACGGCCTCCTTGAGCCGGGCGCGGCGCTCGGCGTAGCGGGCGACGGTCCGCCGGCGTCGCTCGTTGGCCACGACCTTTGAGGTCTTCGCCATCAGAGCCGCCCTCCCCGAGCAAGGTTGTCGGCGACGACGGCGTCGATGCCGCGCCGGACAAGGGTGGGTCGGGCTCCGGTGACCTGGCAGGTGCGTGGCATGGACTTCCTCGTGTGTGGGGCTCAGCCCTGGCGGGTCTGAGCCGGGGATTGCGCTTGTTGATGACGTAGGTGCGCCCGCGTCGGCGCACGACCTCGGGTCGGCCGGACGAACGGGCGTCAGCGGCTGGAGTAGGGCAGGAGCGCGATCTCGCGGGCGTTCTTGACCGCCCTGGCCACCATCCGCTGCTGGCGCGGGGTGATGCCCGTGGTGCGACGGGAGCGGATCTTCCCGCGGTCGGAGATGAAGGTCCGCAGGAGCGCGGTGTCCTTGTGGTCGACGTGGTCGACGTCGGGAGCCAGCAGCGGCTTCTTGCCGGCTCGGGGGCCGCGGGGCGTGGTCGGGGTCCGGCGTGCCGACTTGCGCGTGGTGCTCATCGGGCCACCCTCGGGTCGACGTAGCCGCGCTCGACGGCTCGGACCAGGCGGCGCGGGACCTGGTGGGTCTCACCGGCCACGGTGACGGGCACGAGGTCCGGCGCGGTGGCCTTCCACTGCGAGCGGCGGTGCCGGGTGTTGCTGCGTGAGGTGCGGCGCTTGGGGACGGCCACGAGTGCTCCTTCGGTGTGTGTGTGTGTGTGTGTGGGCTCAGGCCGCGTCGCGGATGTCGCCGAGCCAGGGCTCCAGCCCGTCCTCCGCGACGAGCCAGCTGCGGGCGTCGAGGAGGGCCTCCGTCGGGGTCAGCAGGATGTCCTCGAACGCCGCCTCGAGCTGGTCGGGGACGCTGCCGGTGCCGGTGACCAGGAGGCGGGTCACCGGGGTGCGCCGCTCCCAGGGGCCGTGGCTGCCGATGCTGAGCTGGCCACCGGCCCCCGACCACTCCAGCTGGACGCCGGGGCGGGTGGGCAGCCAGAACGACCCGCGCGAGCGGAACGGGCCGGCGCCCAGCCGCTCGACCTGGTCCAGCAGGCGGTCGGGGTGGAACGGGCGCGGGGAGCAGAGGTCGAGCCGCCACGCGCCGCCGCCCTCCAGGGCGGGCAGCTCGGCGTCGAGCCCGAGGGAGAGCCACGCGCCGGCCCGGGTCGGCTGGTGTCGCTGGGCGACGATCGTGACCGGGTCCAGGTGGGCGGGGTCCGTGGCCACGCCCGCCTCCGGCCGGGCCAGGGCCCGCACGAGGTCCGTGGCCGCGGGTCCGGCTCGCCCGTCGAGGACGACGAGGTCGGCCAGCTCGACCTGGGCGCAGGCGACCTCGCCGACGCCCCGGTCGTCGCCGGGGTTGGAGTGGGCGTCGCGCTCGCGCAGCAGGTCGTCGCTGAGCAGGTCGTGGACGACGCCCTCCCCGCCCAGGGCGGCCACGATGCTGCTCAGCCTGAGGTGCCGGGCCAGGCGGGCGTCGGTGGTCAGGGCGTGGGCCAGCTGACCGGCCTCGGTGCCGGTCGGCAGGCCCGACACGACCGCGCTCCAGCGTCCGTCACGCGCCAGCCGCTCGAGGGTGGGGAGGATGTCCTCGCGCAGGGCGCACGAGACGCACGCGTGCTCGAGCTGCACCTGCTCGTGCTCCAGGACCCCGGTGGCGTCGCTGACGGTGCGGGAGAGCACCTGGGAGTGCGGGTCGATGCGGTGGCGGACGGTGACCGCGCGGGGCAGGTCCCAGGCCAGGCTCATCATCGTCGTGTCCATCGCGGTCGGGTCGACCCCGGTCACGACGACGAGGGGCGTCCTCATGCGCGGCCCTCGTAGCGACGCCTGAACTTCTCGACCCGGCCCTCGTTGTCGAGCGTGCGGGCGGTGCCGGTCCAGAACGGGTGGCTGTCGCTGGTGATGTCGACGTCGGCCACCGGGTAGGTGGTGCCGTCCACCTCGACGACCGCGTCGAGGGGGCGGCCGGCCAGCGTCGAGCGGGTGACCGTGATCCGGCCCGTCGAGCGGTCCCGGAACGCGACCGGCCCGTAGGTGGGGTGCAGGTCCTTCTTCATGGGCTACTCCTAAGAATGAGAATCGTTCTCATCATACATGGATGGTGGGGTCCTGCTCCAGCGCGGCGAGGCGCGGGAAGCGGGGCACCCCCACGACGAGGGCGCCCACGAGGCTGGCGGCCAGCCCGAGCGAGGCTGCCCGCAGCGCCCACTCGGTGCTCGCGGCGCCCGCCACGACGCCGCCGAGCGCGGCGCCGAGGGGGCTGCCGCCCCAGGCGATGAGCCGCGCCGTGGTGTTGACCCGCGACTGCAGGTGATCGGGGGTGACGACCTGACGTACCACGATGCCGTTGACGATGAGCGCGGTCATGGCGAGGTTGAGCACCAGCAGCAGCGGCAGGGCGACCAGCAGCGTCGAGGTGAGCGACAGCGCCAGCACCGAGACCAGCGCCAGCGCGTAGCCCGAGGTGGTCAGGAGCCCCACGCCGACGAGGCGCTGGAGCCTGGGCAGCGCGAGGCTCGCGAGGAACGTGCCGACCGCGCCCGCGGCGAACAACCACCCCAGCCGGGGCGAGTCGGAGGCGAGGCCGAGCTGTTCGACGCCGAGGACCACCAGCAGCCCGGTGACGGCGCCGCCGGCCAGGCTGGCGCCGGTGCCGAGGACGGTGAGCCAGCGCACCACCGGCATCGCCCAGATGTAGCGCAGCCCCTCGGCGACCTCGGCGCGCAGCCGTCGGTCGGGGGCAGTCGGGCGTACGTCGTCGCTGCCGGGCCACCGCAGCCGCGCGGTCAGCGCCGCGGCGCCGAGGTAGGCGAGCCCGTCGATGCCCAGCACGAGCGCGGGGGAGGTGACGGTGACCAGGACCCCGCTCACGAGGGGGCCGACCAGGCCGATCGCGGTGCCGACGGTGACCAGGCTGGAGGTGGCCGAGGCGACCCGGTGGCGCCCGACCATCTGGGGCACCATGCCGAAGGACGCCGCGTCGGCGAAGACGAACAGCGAGGAGATCGTGGCCGCGACCACGACCAGCTGGGTGAACGAGAGCACCCCCAGCAGGTCGGCGGCCGGCACGGTCAGCATCGCCAGGCCGCTGCCCGCGCTGGCCAGCACGAGGACGCGACGGCGGTTCCACCGGTCGACCAGGGCCCCGGCCGGCAGGCCGAGGACCAGGTAGGGCGCCGTCTCCACCGCGGCGACCGCCGCGGTCAGTGCGGCGCTGCCGGTGAGCCGGTAGACCAGCACGGGCAGCGCCACCAGCGTCAGCGCGTTGCCCGCCATCGCGATGGTGCGGGCCGCGAGGAAGCGGCGGTACGTCGGGTCGGCCAGGGCGCTGGTGTCGTTCTCGACCGTGGTCACAGGCTGGGCGGGGGCAGGAGGAGCAGGGACTCCGGTGTGGGTGGACGGCCCGCGACGTCGGTCCAGCGGGGCAGGCCGTAGTATGGGAAGGCCGCGGGGGCGTTGGGCACCAGCCCCCGGGCGCAGACGCGCGCGACCCGCAGTGGGGTCAGGGCGACGTCGGGGGTGGTGAGGTCGCAGACCACGACCTCGTGCCCGGCGGCCTCGAGGGCCGTGCGCAGGCCCGCGTGCGTCCCGGTGGGGAGCTCGTCGACGGCGACCCGTGCGGGCGGGGCGGTGAAGCGGGGGAGCAGGCGGCGCTGGACCTCGGGGTCGAGCCAGACCTGGGCCTGTGCGCCGAGGTCGCGCACCCGTTCCTGGCGCCCGCCGGCGACCGCCAGGTAGTCGCGGTCGGGCCGGTGCGGCAGGTAGAGCCCCCGGGACAGGATCCCGGCCTCGACCGCGTCGAAGACCCAGCCGTCCGGCTCCAGCAGCCCCTGGGTGAAGACCCAGCTGTGGATGGCCTCGAGGGCGGCCTTGGTCGCGGTCTCGACCGGGTCCAGCTTGGCGGAGAACCCGCCGGCCACGATGCCGGTCTCGGGGTCGCGGACGACCGCCGCGACCACGGGCACCCCGAACCACGAGGGGAGGGCCAGCAGGTGCAGCTCGAGACGGGAGCCGGCCAGGTGCTCGGCCAGGCCGGGAACGCTGGCCGGGTCGATGCCGCGCGCCGGCAGGTCGAGGTGCCACCACAGCGAGAGCGCGTCGCGCTCGACCAGCTCGAGGAGGCCGCGGCGAGCCGCGTCGTCGAGGCCCTGGCCGGTGGCGATGCCGGCGTAGTTGACGTGGTGCAGCCGCGGGTCGCGGCGGCGCGGGCCGGTGTGCCAGTTCAGGTGCGCCCAGGAGGCGGGCACCAGCACCGGGCCCTCGGCCCCCCGGCCCTCGAGCCAGGCGATCTCGACGTCGTCGGTGAACCGCTCGAAGGGGAACCCCGGCTGCTCGTGCTGCCAGTCGGCGAAGAAGCGGAGGTCGTCGGGGCCCAGCAGCCGGTGCCCGGCGGCGGCGAGCCCGCGCGCGGAGCCGCGGACCAGCCCGGCGGGGACGTAGTTGCCGCAGTAGCGCTCGACCGCCTCTCCGATCGCCGCGACCCGCGCGCCGGGGAGGTCGTCGAAGGTGGTGCCGAGCGAGACCCGGTCGCTGGGCCAGTTGCCGTGCACCCGGGAGTCGGCCACCTCGGCGGTGATGCCGACGTACGAGGCGGGCAGGCCGGGGAGCCGCTCGACCGGGCGCAGGCCCAGGACGACGCCGAGCTCGGGGTCGACGAGGTGCTCGAGCGTCAGCGGGGAGGTGGGGGCGGTCATGCGATGAGCTCCAGGTGGTGGCGGGGGACGGGACGGTGCGGACGCAGGGAGCGCGCGTAGCGGGGGAAGTCGTCGGTGCCGAGCCGCAGGTCGAGGTCGCCGACGTCGCCCTCGCCCAGCACCAGCGGGCCCAGGGTGAGCAGGCGGCCGCGGGCCGCGCCGTGGGCGACCTCGCGCCCGCGCAGGGTGAGGGAGGCGCACCACTGCTCGTGCGGGTCGACCTCGAGGTGGACGACGGCCTGGACCGGCGGGGTCGCGCGGGTGCGGCCGGTGTGGTCGAGCGTCGCGACGCCGCGCGCGGGCTCGCCCGCCAGGACGGTCTCCAGCCAGGTCAGGATGCGGGTGGCCCGATGGGCCCCGGCGAGGTCGTGGCCCCAGGGGCCGAGCACGAGGTGGGCCGGCCCGCCCCACGCCGCCCAGAGGTCGACGGTGTCGTGGGCGAAGAAGTCGTCGGTGCCGCCGATGGCGAGCAGCGGGCAGTCCAGGGCCGCCACGGCGGCGGCGCGCTCGGCGTCGTGGCGGCATGCGGTGACGACCTCGCGCCACGGGCGGCGTACGTCGTGGGCCAGCCACCAGCCCAGGCGGGAGGCCAGCTGGAGCACCCCGCCCCTGGTGCGTGCGGTCTCGCCGAGCCCGAGGGCCGGCACCATGGCCACCACGCCGTCGGGCCGCTCGACGCCCGCGGTCGCCAGCGCCGCGTGGGCGCCGTACGAGGTGCCGAGCAGGACGACCGGCGCCGAGCAGCGCGAGCGGACCCAGGCCAGCAGCGCCGGCCCGTCGTCGAGGCGGTCCTCGGCGTAGGGGCGGAAGGTGCCCGGTGACTCGTGGCGCCCGCGCACGTCCTGGACCACGAGGCCGATGCCGCGCGCGACCCACCCGGCCGCCTCGCCCTCGTGCCCGGCCGCGCCGTACGGCGTGCGCGCGACCAGCACGGCGCGCGGGCTCCGGGGCCACCACGCGTAGGTGGCCAGGCCGCCGACGGTCGTCCTCACCGGGGCTCCGGCGGCACGGGCAGGACGGGGCGGCGGGCCACCGTCAGGTGGTGCAGGTCGACCGTCACGGCCTCGTGGGAGGGGCGGTCGCGGCGCAGCAGCTCGGCGGCGACGGTGGTCGCGGCGAGCTCGAGGCCCGCGGGCGGCACCAGCACGCTCGAGGCGACGTGGCGAGCGCCCGGGACGGGCCGGGTGAGCGGCTCGGTGTCGCGGTGCGCCGTGGCCGCCCGGCGCCGGGCCGCCACGTCGACGGCGGGCACCGCGGGCGGTGCGAGCAGGACCCGGTCGCCGCTGATCCAGCAGGCCACGCCGGTCGCGGGGAGGTCGCTGTCGTCGTCGCGCGCGACGACGGGTGTGCCGCCCGGTCCGACCCGCGACCCCATCCGGACGAGCGCGGCAGCCAGCGCCTCGGCGAGCAGGCCCTCGCCGACGACGGTGTGGTGGGCGGGCGCCGGGTCGACCAGGCCGGCGTCGACGAGGGCCTCGAGGGCGGCGCGCGCGCCCGCGCCCTCGGGGGTGGCGCCGGTGGCCAGGGCCTCGACGAGCTGGTCGCCCTCGGCCCGCGCGAGGTGGACGTGGTGGTGGGTCTCGCCGACGCGGAGGAGGTGGCCGTCGCGGCCGGTGAGGAGGGCGACGTCGGCGCGCAGCCGCGGCGAGCGCTCGTACCGGGTCTGCTGGGTGTGCCGGGTCGTCTGGGTCGTCTGGGTCGTCTGGGTCTGCAGGATCAAGGCGGGGTCCTCGGAGTGGGACGGCCCCCGCGCGCCCGGATGGGCGCACGGGGGCCGGTCGACGGTGCTCGGTCAGTCGGCGTCGGTGGCCTCGACCTCGTCGAAGGGGTTCTCGACCAGCGCGTTGCTGTGCCCGGCGGTGTGCGTCGAGAGCTGGGTGCGCTGGGCGACGGGGGTGAAGAGCTCGTTCATGGGGTTCTCCTCTGTGGTGGGGGGATGCGGTCCGGATCGGGCCGCGGTCACAACCTAAACCATAACGAGAATCATTATCAACTAGGGACCGACCGAGCTGGGGTCAGGGGAGCGCGAGCTCCTGCTCGACGGCGTCGAGGACCAGGCCGAGCGAGATCGTGCCCCGCCCGGTCGCCCACACGGCGGCCTCCACCTCGACCACGCGGTCCCGGCGTGCGGCCGAGAGCTGCGCCCAGGTGGGGTCGCTCGCCAGGCGGTCGGACAGCGGCTCGGTGTCGTCGGAGGCGGAGAAGGCCTGGGCGAAGACGACGTCGGGGTCGACCGCGGCGACCTGCTCGACGGCCACGCTCGCGAGCGGGTCGTCGCCCGCCGGCCACGGGTAGTCACTCACCTCGGCGAGCAGCGAGCCGGTCGGGGTCTCGACCGAGTCGACGCCGAGGCTGCCGGGCTCGCCGTACATCGACAGGGTGGTGAGGTCGCTGGGCTCGCTGGCGACGGCCTCGACGCGCTCGGTGAAGGCGTCGGCCGCGGTGTCGGCCGCCTCGCGGGTGCCGGTGAGGTCCCCGACCGTGCGGAGGAAGTCGACCGAGTCGCGCCAGGACCGGGAGTCGACGAGGTAGAGCGGGGCGGCCTTCTCGACGGCGGCCCGCAGCCCGTCCTGGGCGCCGGCCAGGCCGATGACGAGGTCGGGCTCGGCGAGGACCACGTCCTCGACGTTCTCCTCCCCGAAGCCGCCGGTGACCTCGCGCATGTCGGCGTCGGAGCCGACGTAGCGCTCGTCGAGGGCGAGGGCGTCGCGGTAGGCGACCGGGGTGATGCCCACCTCGGTGAGGGCGTCGACGCAGATCATGGTCAGGCACGCGATCCGGGCGGCGGGCTGGTCGAGGGTGATCTCGACCCCGGTGTCGTCGGTGACGCTGACCGGCCCCGACGTGGCCTCGCCGGGCGCGGTGGCCGGCTCGGAGGCGTCGGCCCCGGGGTCGGAGGCGCCGCACCCGGACGCGAGGCCGGCCCACAACAGGGCGGTCGTGGCGAGGGCGAGAGGGCGGACGGGTTTGCGCATGGTGGCTCCTGTGCTCGAAGGTGTGTCCGTAATGATACTCATTCTCAAGTTGGGGCTGGCGCTCGCGGTGCCCGCGGCCGCCACCGCCGCGGTCTGCGTGGGGGACCCGGCGCTCACCCCGTCGACCGCGCTCGCCGCCGTCGCCGATCCCGCACACCCGATGCACGTGGCCGTCTGGGAGGTCCGCGTGCCGCGGGTGGTGCTCGCCCTGCTGGCCGGCGCCGCCCTCGGCGTCTCGGGGCTGCTGCTGCAGGACGTGCTCCGCAACCCGATCGCGGGGCCCGAGCTCCTCGGTGTCTCCTCGGGGGCGGCGGTCGTGACGGCGACGATCGTGGTGCTGGGGCTCGGGGTCCCGGTGGCTGCGCTGCCGTACGCCGCCCTCGCCGGCGCCCTCACCGCCGGGGCACTGGTGCTGCTCGCCATCGGCCGCACCCGCTCGCCCGACCACGTCGCGCTCGTCGGCGCGGCCGTCTCGGCGGCGTGCGGCGGGCTCGTCGTGGCGGTCGTCGGGCTGGGCACCCAGGGCAACGTGGTGGTGCTGTTCCGCTACCTGCTCGGCAGCCTGGCCGCACGCGGCTGGGACCACGTGGGGGCCGTCGCCCCCTGGCTGGTCGTGGCGATGGCCCTGGCGGTCCTGCTGCGGCGCCGCGTCGAGGCGCTGACCCTGGGGGACGAGGTCGCCGTCGGTCTCGGGGTGCCGGTGCTGCCCACGCGGGTGGCGGCCGTGGCCGTCGCGGCCGTGCTGGCGGCCGCGGTGGCCTCGGTGTGCGGGCCGATCGCCTTCGTGGCGCTCCTCGCGCCGCACCTGGCGCGCCGTCTCGTGGGCACCGTCAGCACCCGCAGGGTCTTCTGGGTGGTGCCCCCGGTGGGCGGCGTCCTGCTGCTGCTGGCCGACCTCGTCTCGCGCACCCTGCTCTACCCCGTCGAGGTCCCGGTCGGCGTGGCGACCACCCTGGTCGGGGTCCCGGCCCTCGTGCTCGTGCTGCGCGGGCGCGCCCCGGTCACGGCGGGCGCGCGATGAGCGCCCTGCGCCTGGCCGGGCTGCTCGCGCTCGCCGTGGGGACCGGTCTCGCGCTCGTGCTCGCCCACCTCTTCCTCGGCCGCTCCGACCTGCCGCCCGCCGAGGTCGTCCGCGTGCTGACCGGCCGGGCGAGCGCCCCGGCGTACGAGATCATCGTCCTGGACTACCGGCTGCCGCGGGTGCTCGTGGGTCTTGGCGCGGGAGCCCTGCTGGCCCTCTCGGGGGTCCTGGTGCAGGCCGTCGCGCGCAACCCGCTCGCCGAGCCGGCCACCACGGGGGTGGGTGCGGGCGCGGCGTTCGCGGTCGTCGTCACCCTGGTCCTCCGGCCCGGCCACCAGCTGGCCTACCCCGCCGCACTGCTGGGCGCCGTCCTGACCGGCGTCGTCCTGTACGTCGTCGGGCGACGCTCGTTCGCGGTCACCGGGGTCCTGCTCGGGGCGGTCCTGGCGGCCGCGACCTCGCTGCTGCTGGTCGTCGACTCCGCGCCGATCGGCACGGTGCTGCGCTGGCTGGTCGGCTCGCTCAACGCACGCACCCCCGAGGACTGGGCGCTGCTGTGGCCCTGGCTGGTGGTCCTGGTGCCGGCCGCCTGGCTGCTGGCGTCACGGCTCAACGTCTGGGCGCTGGGCGAGCCGCTCGCTATCGGCCTCGGCGTCCGGCCGGGTCCGCTGGTCGCCGTGGTGCTCCTGGTCGCCGTCAGCGGTGCCGCCGCCGCGGTCGCGGCCGCCGGCGCCGTGGCGTTCGTGGGCCTGGTCGCCCCCCACGTCGGGCGCCTGCTGGTCGGGTCCGACCACCGGCTGCTCGTGCCGGTCGCGGCGGCGCTGGGTGCGCTGCTGCTCAGCCTCGCCGACCTCGTGGCCTTCTCGATCAGCGTGCAGGTCCCCGGCCTGGCCACCGACGTCGCCGGTGTCCCGGTCGGCGCGGTCACCGCGCTCATCGGCGCCCCCGTCCTGATCAGCCTCGTCCGCAAGGAGCACCGAGCATGAGCACCCCCGCCCTGGCCGCCCGCCACCTCGACGCCGGTCACGGCCGCACCGTGGTCGTCGACGACCTCACCCTCGAGGTCGCCCCGCGCACCGTCACCGCCCTGGTCGGCCCCAACGGCTCCGGCAAGTCGACGCTGCTGATGACGCTGGCGCGGGTCCTGCGGCCCCAGGCCGGCGAGGTCCTCCTCGACGGGAGCCCCCTCGCCCGCACGTCGTCCGTCGAGGTGGCCCGCCGGCTCGGGGTGCTGCCGCAGAGCGCCGTCGTGCCCACCGGCGCCACCGTGCGCGAGGTCGTCGAGCAGGGCCGCTACCCCCAGCTGGGGGCCTGGGCGATGCTGCGGCGGCGCGACGACACGGCCATGCGCCGCGCGCTGGAGCTGACCGGCCTCACCGCGCTGGCCGACCGCCGGCTCGACTCGCTCTCGGGCGGCGAGCGGCAGCGGGCCTGGATCGCGATGACGCTCGCGCAGGAGACCGGGATCCTGCTGCTCGACGAGCCCACGACCTACCTCGACGTGCGCCACCAGATCGACCTGATGAACCTCGTGGAGCACCTGCGCGACGACCACGCCATGACGGTCGTGATGGTGCTGCACGACCTCAACCAGGCAGCGCGCCACGCCGACCGCATCGTCGCGCTGCGCGGTGGTCGGGTCCGTGCCGACGGGCCCCCTCGGGCGGTGCTGACCCCGACGGTCCTGCGGGAGGTCTTCGACGTCGACGCCGTGGTCGTCGACGACCCCGTGACCGGACGACCGCTCTTCGTCAGCCGCTGAGGGACGGATGGACGAGCTGGTCGCGGCGGTGCACGCCGCCCTCAACGCGACGGCGGTGCCGCGCCGCCCCGACGAGGCGCTGCTGCCGGCGCGGGCCCCCGTGGTCTCGCGGCCGCTGCCGGTGCCGCCGCCACCCACCGCCGACCTCGGTCGGGTCCTGGCGCGACGGCGCTCGGCGTACGCCTTCGGCGGGGCGCCGGACCTGCGGCACCTGGCGGCGCTGCTGCACCACGGGGTCGGCTCCGCGCCCCGGGCGGGGGCCCTGCCCTCGCTGGCGGCGTACGTCGTGACGCGTGGTCTCGACGGGCTGCCGGGCGGGGTGCACCTGGCCGACCTCCGCCCCCCGGCGCCGGGGCTGGTGCGCGTGCGGAGCGGCGACCCGACGGCGTACGTCGCCGACGCCCTGGACCAGCCGCCCTTCGCGGCCCGGGTGCCGCTGTGGGTGGCCCTGGTCGCCGACCTCGAGGTGGTCGCGCGCCGCTACCCGCCGCGCCACTACCGCACGCTGCACGTCGACGCGGGCGCCGCCCTGCAGAACCTGCTGCTGGTCGCCACCGCCCTCGACCTCCCGGTCTGCCCCGTGATGGGCTACGACGACCGCGCCTGGGCCCGGCTGCTGGACCTCGGCGAGCACAGCCTGGTCACCGTCCTGGTGGCGGTCGGCGGGCCCCCGGACCGGCCGGGCTAGCGGTCCCGGGCCTCGGTGCAGGCGGAGCAGACGCCGAAGAGCTCGACGATGTGGGTGACGTCGGAGAAGCCGTGGTCGTCGGCGGCGCGGGCCGCCCAGGTCTCGACGCTCGGCCCGTCGAGCTCGACGGTGCGCCCGCAGCTGCGGCAGACCAGGTGGTGGTGGTGCCGCGGCCCGCACATCCGGTAGATGTTCTCGCCCTCGACGGTGCGCACGGTGTCGACCTCGCCGGCCTCGGTCATGGCCTGCAGGGTCCGGTAGATCGTGGCCAGGCCGACCTTGTCGCCGCGGGCCCGCAGGTCCTCGAAGAGCTGCTGGGCGGTGACGAACGCGTCGGTGTCGGCCAGGTGCTCGCGCAGGACCCGGCGCTGGCGCGTGTCCCGGCGACCCTGCTCGGCGAAGGCGCGGGGGGTGGTCTCTGCCGACATCGCTCCAGCCTAGCGACCACCTGCTCGGGGCCGACGCGCCGTCAGGCGTCGTAGTCGACCCGCAGCTCCTCGCTGACCGGGTGGGCCTGGCAGGTCAGCACGTAGCCCGCCGCACGCTCGGCGTCGTCGAGCACGTGGTCCTGGTCCATCACCGCACGGCCCAGCAGGACCTTGGCCCGGCAGGTGCCGCAGGCGCCGCCGGCGCAGGAGTAGGGCGCGTCGACACCCTGCTGCAGCGCGGCGTCGAGGACCGTGTCGCCGGTCGAGCGCAGCGCGAAGGTCGTCTCCCGGCCGCCGACGGCCACCGTGACCCGGCTCTCGATGTCGAGCCCGACGTCGCCGGCGGCGGTCCCGGTGTGGAACACCTCCGAGAGCACGCGCCCGCCACGCGGGGCGAGGGCGCCGCGCAGCTCCTCGACCAGCGGCTCGGGCCCGCACAGGAACCACGTGTCGACCGGGCCCGGGACGAGCCGCTCGACGAGGTCGGGGGTGACCCGGCCGGGCAGGGGTGCACCGGGCTCGCGCGACAGCACGTGGTGCACGACCAGGCGGCCCCCGGACCGCTCGACCAGGGCGTCGAGCTCGCTGCGGAGCATCGTCGAGCCGCCGGTGCGGTTGCCGTAGACCAGCGTCACCGTGCTGGCGGGCTCGGCCTCCAGGGTGGCGGCCAGGATCGAGAGCACCGGGGTGATGCCGGAGCCGGCGGCGACGGCGGCGTACGCGCGCGCGGCCGACGGGTCGGGGTCGTGGCCGAAGCGCCCGGCGGGCGTCATCACGTCGAGGATGTCGTCGGCCGCCAGCGACTCGTGCACGTACGTCGAGAACACGCCGCCCTCGATCCGCTTCACCGCCACCCGCAGGGTGCCCTCCGAGGCCGGGGGGAGCAGGGAGTAGGAGCGACGCACGTCGAGGCCCTCGACCATGGCCCGCAGCGTGACGTGCTGGCCGGGCCGGTGCTCGTAGGCCCGGGCCAGGTCGGGCGGGACCGTGAGGGTGACCGCGACGCTGTCGTCGGTGAGCGGCGCCACCGACGCGACGCGCAGCGGGTGGAACGTGGGGCGGCTGCTCGAGGTGGCCTCGCGGCCGGCGGTGAGCTCGCTGGTCAGGCGGCGCCAGGTGCGGTACTCGGCGGGGGTGAGGGAGCGGCCGAAGACCGTCGAGATGGCCGCGTTGCGGTCGAGGTAGGCCTCCTCGTTGCGGCGCCAGGCCCGCACGTAGCGGTAGAACGGGACGCTGGGGTGCAGGTGGTGGACCAGGTGGTAGTTCTGGTAGACGAACAGCGGGGTCATCCACCGCTCGCCGCCCACCCGGATCCGGGTCGCGCGGTACCTGTCCTGGCGGCCGGTGAAGGGCAGCCCGTGGTGCGGCAGGTAGTCGAACCACCAGGCCAGCACCACCAGCCCGAGCCGCTGGGGGACCAAGAAGGCCACCGCCAGGGCGGCGCCGTGGCCGGCCGCCACCAGCGCCGCGAACCCGGCCAGCGAGACGACGGCCAGCGCAGCGGTCGCGGCCACCTCGCCCCGCGGGCGCTGCCGGGCCCGGCGCGCGTAGAACACGACGTACCAGAGGTCGAGGGTCGCCCACCGGAACGGCAGCTGCCACCACGGACCCTCGCTGGTCCACGCGTCGGGGTCGACCGACTTCTGCTCGTTGGTGTTGCGGTGGTGCTCGATGTGGATGAAGCGGAACATCCCGTAGCCGCCGTACGGCGCGACGAGCGGCACCGAGAGGTGGCCCATCAGGTCGTTGAGGCGGGTGCTGGTGCTCACCGCGTGGTGGGTGGCCTCGTGCAGCACGCTGAACATGAGGAACGTGACCGCGGTGCCCATCGGCACCGTCAGCCAGGGGGACCACCCGGCCACCAGCGCGCCGTACAGCTCGAGCGCGAAGAGCGCCAGGGTGCCGGCGTACAGGCCCAGGGTCGGCCAGGCCACGGGAGGCACGCGCTCGCCGGGGTCCGGGAGACCCAGCACCGCCTGCGGGGCCGCTGCCGGAGGAGCGGGGGTGGAGCTGGTCTGCGACATCGGGGGTCCTGTCCATGGGGAGCGTCGCGCCTCATGGTTTACATAGGGGTCCATTTTGTCAAGGGTGGCACTGGTGTTGCCGACGCCGAGCTCGTTGTCGGTGGTGGGTGCTTGAGTGGGTGCATGCTCGGGAAGCCGGTGGTGGGGGAGATGTTGGAGGACGCTGTCCTCGACACTGCTGCCGCGCTCGCGACCACTGCGCAGCAGGCGGAGGTGCAGATGCTGGTGGTGGCGTATCGGTGGGCGGTGCTCAACGACCCGGACAACACGCTGGAGCCTGCTGAGGTGTCGAAGCCGGGGCGGGAGCAGGCCAAGCAGTACGGCGGTGCGGGGACGCGGCCGGTCAGTGAGTTCGCGGCCTCGCTGCTGGGGGCGCGGATCGGGCGCAGCACCTACGCTGCCGCAGCGCTGATCGCCGATGCGCAGGACCTGCAGGACCGCCACCCGGTGCTGTGGGAGCGGGTGCTGGCCGGGGAGGTCCGTGCCTCCTATGCCCGGTTCGTGGTGACCAAGACCCGCGAGCTCGACGCCCTCGAGGCCGGGTGGGTGGATGCGGAGGTCGCGGAGTCCGCGGACGGGCGGATCACCTGGACCCGGTTCGAGGCGCTGGTGGTCGGGAAGGTCGCGGCTGCGGCACCGGAGCTGGCGCGGGAGAAGGAGGAACGGGCCCGGCGGGCGACGTTCGCGAAGAGGATCGGCACACCCGAGCACGGGATGGCCTCGTTCCTGATCCGCGCCCCCATTCCCGTGATCGAGCAGCTCGACACCGCCATCAGCGCCGTCGCGGAGCGGCTGCGCGAGCAGCTCCCCGATGACCCGCACGCCGCCGAGGTCCTGCGCCAGCCGGTGGGGGAGGAGCAGCCCGACCCGACCCCCACGGCCGTGAGCGCTGATGAGGGCCGGGTGCTGGCGGTGCTGATGCTCGCCAACCCCGACACGCGCCCCGACGACCTGGACCTGACCGGTCTGGCACCTAGGGCAGAGATCGTGGTCCATCTCGACGGCCGTTCCATCGCTGACGCGGGCGAACCGCTGCCGCCGATCGGGCGCGTGGAGGGCCACGGCCCGGTGACCCGCGAGTGGGTCCGCGACGTCCTCGGACCGCACGCGAGGTTCACGATCCGCCCGGTGTTGGACCCGTTGGGTCAGGTGCCGGTCGATGCCTATGAGATCCCGGCGCGACATAGGCGGGCCGTGCGGGTGATCTCGCCGGCCGACGTGTTCCCCTTCTCCTCCTGCACCAGCAACCGGATGCAGGTCGACCACACCGACCCCTGGGCACCCGGGGACGCCGGTGGTGCGAGCGAGGTCGGGAACTACGGGCCGATGACCACCCTCCACCACCGCGTCAAGACCCACGGGCACATGCGGGTCAAGCAGCCCTACCCCGGCGTGTTCGTGTGGCTCGACCCCTACGGCGCGCTCTACCTCGTCGACCACACCGGCACCCGCCGCATCGACCACGCCGCCTGAGGGGGCGGCACGCTCACCCGTCCGCGATGCCCACGTAGGTGACCGACCAGCCGTAGGCGTTGTCGGCGGGCTCGAGGATGGCGTAGTAGGTGCTGGTGGGATCGGCCTCCAGGTCCAGCTCGCAGTCGCGGGTGCGGCTGCCGTTGGGCCGGCAGGTGACCCCGGAGCTGCCCAGACCGGCGGTCCAGGTGACCAGCTGCTTCCACTGCGGCGCACCGATGACCGCCGCGTCGCGCAGCGCGCTGCGGTCACCGGTGGCGGCGGCCTGCGCCACGGTGTCCAGCACGGAGGCGGCGCTCGCCGGCTCGTCGGGAGCCTCCTGCGCCGCAGTGCCGTAGGGGCTGGGGAAGCCGCGGCAGACCCCGGTGGCGGCGTCGCAGCGAGCCAGCTGTGGCGACGCAGCCGGCCGGCCGTCGTCGGCGTGCAGCTCGGCCACGAGCGTCCGGTCGTCCTCCCAGGCCCAGGTCCCGACGGCGAAGCCCCATCCGTCGGGTGCTGCGAGCCTCACCTCCTCGCCGCCCGCGACGGCCCGGGCCTCGAGCGAACCCACCGACTCGACCTCCCCGCCGAGGGTGGCCGGCGGCGAGAGGACCAGACGGGTGCCGCCCGGGCTGACCTCCAGGTCGTCGTACAGCGGCAGGGTGCCGGTCCGCGTCAGCCGGCCGTCGGGCGACAGGTCCGCGAGGTAGGCCGGGACGCTCTGCGGGTCGGAGTCGAGCCCGTCGACGACGACCAGACCCGCGGCGGTGGCCTCCAGCACCTGCTGGCCCGGCGCGGTGCGGGACAGGTCGAGGACGGTGGTCTGGTCCCCGGTCCCCGCGCGCCACACGAGTGCGGTGCGACTGCCCTGGACGACGACGTCGCCCTGGTCGGTCACGGCACGGACCCGGATCGTGGTGCCGCCCTCGGAGCGGGGCAGGTCGACGGGCGCGGCGCCCAGCCCCTCACCCGCCGGCTCGGTGTCGAAGCCGGTGAGCACGGGCGCGCCCTGGCCCAGGTCGATCATCGCCACGTAGCCACCGTCGGGGGACAGCACCGGTGGCTGGTCGAGCTCGGCGGCGATGCGCCCGGTGTCGCGGCCCGGCCCGCCCGACCACCACGACCCGTCGGCCTGCTGGGCCAGCCACTGCTGGCCGCGCGACTCCACGCCCCACCAGCGCCCCGGCACCTGGGTGCCGTCGACGTGGAGACGCTCGTCGACCACGAACGGGACGCTCGGCGCGGAGGTCGAGATCGACGTGGGGCTCGGTGTCGCCGGGACGACGGGGTCGCCGGGGTCGACCAGCGTCCCGCGTGCCAGCAGCGCGCCGGCGCCGAGCAGGAGCGCGACGGCGGCGGCGACCAGGGCGGGACGGCCCACCCGGGCGTGCAGCCGCTGCCGGGCCGAGGCGGGCGGCAGGCTCGGCGCCGGGGGCACCTGGAGGTGCGCCGCCACCAGGTCGAGCTCGCGGACCAGGGTCTTCTCCAGCTCGGTGGTCATCTCGACTCCTCCTGGTCGGCCTCGGCGCCGACGGTCGCCCGCAGTGCGCGCAGGGCGCGGTGGGCCGTGGACTTGACGTTGCCTGTGGAGCACCCGAGCACGTCGGCGATCTCGCGCTCGGTGAGCTGCTCGTAGTAGCGCAGCACGATCACGGCGCGCTGGCGTGGCGGCAGCGACGCCACGTGCGGCCACAGGGACAGGCGGTCCTCGGGGCCGGCGGGCGCTGGCGAGCGAGGCTCGGGCGGGGCCTCGGTGAGCAGCTCGAGCCGGCGCGAGCGCGGTCGGCGGCTCGAGAGGTGCTGGTTGGTCAGGATGCGCCGCAGGTAGGCCTGCGGCTGCTCGGCGCGGCTCACCCGCGACCACGAGCGGCACGCCTGCAGCAGCGTCTGCTGGGCCAGGTCCTCGGCGTCGGCGTGGTTGCCGGTCAGCAGGTAGGCGCAGCGGTAGAGCCAGGGCCACAGGCCGGGCACCTGCTCCGCCAGGCCCTCGGGCGCACCCGTCACCCCGGTGACACCCGCCCCGGCGGGACGGCTGTCGGTGGTCGTCGTCCTCATCAGGCACCGCCTCTCCTACCACCCTGACGCCGCCGGAGGGCCAGAGGTTGCGTGGCCGGGTACACCGAACGCGGTAGCGGCGGACTCCGGCGAGCAGACCATGCGGGCCCTGGCCGTAAACTCCGCTCGTGAACGACGTGCACGTCATCGCCTACTTCGCCGATGACCCGACCCGGACCTACCAGCTCGTGCAGTGGCTCGACGTGCTGGCGCTGCTGGACCAGCAGCACCCGGTCGCCGTCGTGGTGCGCGACTCCGGCTCGGCCGACCTGCTGCGCCGGCGCACCGGCCTGCCGGTGCTGCTCGCCGTGGAGTTCCCCGAGCTGACCGCGCTGTACGAGGAGCTCGACGCCAAGGTGGTGCTCTACTGCAACAACTCGATGCTCAACTTCCAGTCGCTGCTCGACGGTCGCCGCCTGCACGTGCACATCAACCACGGGGAGAGCGACAAGCAGTCGATGGCCAGCAACAACGCCAAGGCCTACGACCGGGTCTTCGTGGCCGGTGAGGCGGCGGTGCAGCGCCACGTGAGCGGCCTGCTCGAGCTGGACACCCGCAAGCTGGTGCGCACCGGGCGGCCCCAGCTCGACCTGCGCCCGGCTCCGCTGCTGGCGCCGAGCACCCGGCGCACGGTGCTCTACGCCCCCACCTGGGAGGGCGACGCCGACTACAACGACTACACCTCCCTCGACGTGCTGGGCACGCGCATCGTCGAGCAGGTCCTCGGCGTCCCCGACGTGCGGCTGGTCTACAAGCCGCACCCCAAGATCGTCACCAGCACGACCCCGGCGGTGCGCGAGGCGCACCTGGAGGTGCTGCGACTGGTGGCCGAGGCCGGCGAGCGCGACCCGGAGGCCGGGCACGCCCAGGTCCTGCGCGGCGACATCCTGGCCGTCATCCCCGACTGCGACGCGATGGTCACCGACGTCTCCTCCGTGGGCCTCGACTGGCTCTACCTGCGCACCGAGCGGCCGATCTTCCTCACCGACCCGCACGGCGACGGTGAGCGGCTGCGGCGCGAGGTGCCGGTGAGCCGGTGCGCCGACGTGGTCGACGACGCGACGGTCGACGGGCTCGGCGCCCTGCTCACCACCCGTCTCGAGCGCGACGAGCACCACCTGGCGCGGATGGCGATGCGCCACCACTACTTCGACGACCTCCAGGTCGGCGAGAGCACGCGGCGCTTCCTGGAGTCGGTCTCCGCGCTGGTCGTGCGGCGCGACCTGCTGGTGGGTGAGGCACCCGTCGGCGACCTGGGCGCCGACGTCATCGCCTGACGCGGACCGCGCGGAGCACTACCGTCGGGGGATGGACCTCGCTCGCAGCCGCACCACGGCGCGCCGGCTCCGGGCGGCGTACGTCGTCGTGGCCGCGGCCGACACCCTGCTCGCCGGGACCGGGGGCGAGCGGGCGCACCGGGCGCGGCTGCTCAGCAAGCCGCTGCTGATGCCGCTGCTGGCCGCGTCGCTGGCCACCGACCCGCGAGCGGCCACGTCGCCGCTGCGCACCACGACCCTCGTCGCGGAGGCGGGCGGCTGGGGCGGCGACGTGCTGCTGCTGGGGGAGGGCCCCGGGCGGTTCATGGCCGGGGCTGGCTCGTTCGCGGTGGGCCACGCGGCGTACATCCGCGGCTTCCGAGATCGGAGCCGGGCGCGTTGCGGTGCCGCCCCCGTGGCGCTCGCGGCGCTGTGGGTGGTCACGACCCCACCCCTGGCACTCGCCGCGGCGCGGCAGGACCGGCGCCTGGGCGCGAGCGTGGCGGCCTACTCGGCGGTGCTCTCCTCGATGGTCGCCGCCGCGACGCGGGTGGACGGCTCCCTCGGCCCCGCGGCGCGGCGCAGCACCGTCGCGGGCGCCGGCCTCTTCCTGTTCTCCGACGCGATCATCGGCCTGCGCGAGCTCCTCCTGGAGGAGTCGCCGCGACGCCTCGAGTCGGCAGTGATGCTCACCTACGCGGCGGCGCAGCTCCTGCTCGCCGACGGCGCCGCCCGGGCCGGGGCCCCGGCGCTGGTGCCGGCGGTCAGCCGAACGCCCGGGTGACGTGCCCGACGAGGTCGGGGTAGCGCTGCAGGTGGGCGCCGCCGTTGAGGTCGAGCACCTCGCCGGTCAGCCAGCGAGCCGTGGCCAGGTAGACCACGGCCTCGGCGACCTCCTCGGGCGTGCCGGCGCGACCCAGCGGGGTGTTCTCGACGTAGTCGTCACGCACCCCCGCGATGTCCATCGCGGGCGCGGTGAGCGGGGTGACGACCAGGCCGGGCGAGACGGCGTTGACCCGGATGCCGCTGGGGCCGAGCTCCAGCGCGGCGACCTGGGTGAGCATCGCGAGGCCGGCCTTCGCCGAGCAGTACGCCGCCATGCCGGTGCCCGGCTGGCGGGCGTTCAGCGAGGCGATCGAGACCACCGCGCCGCCGCGCCCGGCCGCCGTCATCACCCGCGCCGCGTGCTTGAGCACCAGCAGCCCACCGGTGAGGTTGACGTCGAGCACCCGGCGGAACTCCGAAGCGTCGTGGTCGACGACCCGCATCAGGGTGCTGACACCGGCGGAGTTGACCACCACGTCCAGCCCACCGTGCTCGGCGACGACGGCGTCGACCGCTGCCGCGACGGCGTCCTCGTCGGTGACGTCGACGGCGAGGTCGGCGCCCGTGCCGGCCAGGTCGCCGGTGACGACGTGGTGACCGGCCGCCCCCAGCGCGGCGGCGGACGCGGCACCGAGGCCCGAGGCACCGCCGACGACCAGGGCGACCGGCGCCGCGCCGGGCGTGCTCATGCGGTGCTCCTGCGCGACCGGAGCGCCGGGCCTGGAGACGGCGCTGCTTGGCGACGAAGCGGGTGGCCGCGCGGCCGGTGAACCCGGGGGCCAGCCGCCCGATGCGCCAGGCCACGCGCGCCTGGCGCGGGGTCACCAGCATCGCGCGGTCGGCGGCGACCGCGTCGAGCGCCTGGGCCGCCAGCACGTCGGCGTCGAGCGGGCGGCGCACGCCCTGCCCCTTCAGGTAGTAGTCGCGGCCGTGGAAGCGCCCGAGGTGGCCCTTGTCCAGGATCGGGGTCTCGACCGCGGCCGGGCACAGCACGGTCACGCCCACGCCCTTGGCGGCCGCCTCGGTGCGCAGGGCCAGCGACAGCCCGACGACCGCGTGCTTGGTGGCGACGTAGCTGGTGATCAGGCCGGCCGCCATCAGCCCGCCCATCGAGGCGGTGTTGACGATGTGGCCGCCCGAGCGGGTGCCGCCGGCGCCCTGGCGGACCATGTGCGGGTACGCCGCCGCGACGCCGTGCACGACCCCGCGCAGGTTGACGTCGATGATGGCGTCCCAGTGGGCCAGGCTCAGGTCCTCGGTCTCGCCGCCGAAGGTGATGCCGGCGTTGTTGAAGAGCAGGTCGATGCTGCCACCGCGCTCGACCACGTCGTCGACGGCGGCCTGCACGGCGGCGGCGTCGGTGACGTCGAGTCGCAACGCCCGCGCGGTGCCGGGGCCGGTGGCGGCCCGCACCACGCGCTCTGCGGCGTCCACGTCGAGGTCGGCGGCGACGACGTCGGCGCCGGCGTCGACCAGGGCCCGCACCAGTGCGGCCCCGATGCCCGAGCCACCCCCGGTCACCAGGGCTTGTCGACCGGCGAACGGATGGGCCTGGGTACGGGGGTCCTGCGTCACACGGGTCACTGTGTTGACACGCGTCAGTTTTGTCAACGGTCCAGACCGGGTATCAGGGCGGGGCCCAGCCAGCGGCGCACGAAGCGGCGTACGTCGTCGGGTGAGCGGGGGCTGCCGGGCGGGTGCTGCAGCAGGGAGCCGATCAGGCGCAGCATGAGCTCAGCCAGCTCGTCGAGCTCCCGGTCGGCGACGCCGGCGAGGGTCCAGTCGATGTCCAGGTCGCGCAGGAACGAGCCGGCGAGGTCGACCCCGGTGCCCGACGTGACGCCGTGGCCGAAGAGGGCTCGGTCGTCGGCGTCGAGCAGGGGGGCGATGTGCGGCTCGCGCGGCAGCTCCTCGACGCAGAAGGCGATCGCCTCGCAGACCACCTCGGCGGGCGTGGGGATCGCGGCCACCTGTGCCCGCATCCGCTCGACGAACGCCGCGGCGCCGGCCTCGGCGACGGCCTGCAGGAGGTCGGCCAGTCCGGGGAAGTAGCGGTAGACCGTCTGTCGGGTGACGCCGACCTCCTGGGCGACGTCGGACAGGGTGGTCTTGGCGGCCCCGGTGCGCTCGAGGCAGCGCCGAGCCCCCTCGAGGATGCGGGCGCGTGCGAGCGCTTCGGTGGGCGGCGGATCGCCCTTCCAGCCGTGGTGTCCCATGGGCTGCACTCTTCCATACAAGTAGACATTGACTGTATGAATGGATGCATGATCGACACCTACCGCGTCTCCACCGCCCTCACGGGCCTCAAGCGCCTGGCGACGCTGCCCGCGCAGGACAAGCAGGCCTGCATCGACGCCTACCGGTTCTTCCAACGGATGCAGGCCGGTGAGGAGACCGCGACCGAGGACGAGACCCGGGCGGTGGCCGCCTACTACAAGGTGCTCAACAACCTGCTGTCGGTCTTCGACCTCGAGAAGCTCTACATCCCGCCGATGCTGGACGCCCGCAAGGGCCTCTACGACAACCAGGTGCTCACCGAGAAGGCGTTGCTCGAGGACCTCGCGCTGGCCGACCCGACCGGCTCGCACCTGCTCGACATGGGGTGCGGCCGCGGCCGGATCGCCCACCACCTCGCGACCCTGACCGGCGGGCGGGTCTCCGGCTACAACATCGACCCCGACCAGGTGCAGAACGCCGTCGATTGGGCGGCGCGGAGTCGGATGAGCGACCGGCTGCACTTCCAGGTCGGCAACCACCACGACCCGCTCGACTACCCCTCGGAGTCGTTCGACGGGTGCTACTCGTTCCAGGCCGTGTGGCCCTTCTTCAAGAAGGAGGAGCTCGACTCGCACGCCGCCGAGATGCACCGCGTGCTCAAGCCCGGGGCCCGCTACGCCTGCTCGGAGTACCTCCTCACCCCCTTCTTCGACTGGGACGACGAGGAGCACGTCGCGCTGCACCGGCTCTACCTGCCGACCCTGGCAGCCACGCAGTCGATGTACCCCGCCGACGTGTGCGCGGCGCTCGAGCGCGCCGGATTCCGAGTCCTCGTGTCTGCTCCCTCGCGGAGCGAGGCGTGGCCGCTGTGCGAGCAGAAGCGGGACCTGATCCTGCACGGGCGCCGTCTGGTGCGGGTGCTCGAGAAGGCCCGGATCGCTCCCTCCTGGATAGAGGAGTCCCTGGAGCTGCTGCAACGGGGTGGAGAGGCCTGGACGCTGGCCGAGCGCGCCAAGATCGCCGACCTGAACTGGCGGATCGTGGCAGAGAAGGTCGCCTAGGCCGGGCTGCTCACGGCTCGGCGGGCAGGTCGACCCGGAACCTGGCGCCGCGGCCCGGGGCGGTGTCGACGCTGATGCTGCCGCCGTGCGCCTGGACCAGCGAGCTGGTGATGGCCAGGCCCAGCCCGCTGCCGCCGTCGTTGCGGTTGCGGGACTCGTCGGCGCGGTAGAAGCGCTCGAAGACGCGGGCGGCGTGGTCAGGGTCCATGCCGGGCCCCTCGTCGGCGACCTCGACCCGCACCCGCGGCTCCCCACCGGGGTCATGACGGGTGCCCACCGAGACCGTGACCCGGGCGTCGGCGGGGGTGTGGCGCAGCGCGTTGCCGATGAGGTTGTCGAGCACCTGCCGCAGCCGCGGGCCGTCGCCGAGCACGACCGGCAGTCCCTGCAGCGCGCCGACCTCGAGCACCAGCGGCCGCTGCGGCGCCACCGCCCGGGCGCTCTCGACCGCCTCGGTGGTCAGCGCCAGCAGGTCGACGGGTTCGCGCGCCAGCGGGCGCTGCTGGTCGAGGCGCGCCAGCAGCAGGAGGTCCTCGACGAGCAGGCCCATCCGGGCCGCCTCGCCCTCGATGCGCCCGACCAGGCGACGTACGCCGTCGTCGTCGCTGACCGCGCCCTGGCGGTAGAGCTCGGCGAAGCCCCGGATGGTCGTCAGCGGGGTCCGCAGCTCGTGGCTGGCGTCGGCCACGAAGCGCCGCATCCGCCTCTCGGAGCCGCGGGCGGCCCGCTCGCCGGCCTCGCGCTCGGCGAAGGCCGACTCGATCTGCGCCAGCATGACGTTGAGGGCCGCGGCGAGCTGGCCCACCTCGGAGCGCGGGTCGGCGTGCGGCACCCGCTCACCCAGGTCGCCGGCGGCGATCCTGGCCGCGGTGCGCTCGACGTCCTGCAGCGGCTTGAGGCTGCCGCGGACCAGCAGGTAGCCCACGGCGCCGAGCACCGCGACCGTCACGCCGCCGATGACCAGGAGCAGCAGCACCAACCGGTCGAGGATGCCCTGCACGTCCTCGAGGCTCTGGGCGACCATCAGGGTGCCCTGCGTGCCGTCGGAGAGGGTGACGTCGACCGCCCGCACCCGCCACTGGCCGTCGCCGCTGACCGCGGCGACGGTGAAGCTCGTCCCGTCCGGCCCGGCCTCGGGGTCGTCGGGCAGGTCGGGGAGCGGCTCGTCGTCGAGCAGGTTGCTCGTGGGCCCGACCACGGTGGCGCCGGACCCGTCGACCACCTGCACCACGAAGGCGCTGGGCAGCGGTCCACGACCCCCGGGGCCCGGGCGGCGCTCCAGCGTCTCGTCGGCACCGCCGGAGCCGGCCACCACCGGGGCGGCGCCGCGCAGCTGGTCGTCGACCCGCTCCAGCAGGTAGCCGCGCAGCGTCGCGTGGGTGGCGAACCCCGAGCCCACCAGGGCGAGCGTCACCAGCAGCAGCAGGGTCGCCACCAGCGCCCGGCGCAGGGGTACCCGGCGGGCCAGGGCACGCACCTCAGGAACCGCTCGGCACGCGCAGCACGTAGCCGACGCCGCGCACGGTGTGCAGCAGCCGCGGCTCGGAGGTGTCGACCTTGCGACGCAGGTAGGACACGTAGGACTCCACCACGTTGGCGTCGCCGCCGAAGTCGTACTGCCAGACCCGGTCGAGGATCTGGGCCTTGCTGAGCACCCGGCCCGGGTTCTGCAGGAAGTAGCGCAGCAGCTTGAACTCGGTGGGGGACAGGGCGACCTCCTGGCCGTCCTTCCACACCTGGTGGGAGTCCTCGTCGAGCTCGACGTCCTCGAAGCGGAACCGCGTCGAGGGCGCGGCCGCGGCCCCCTGCGTCGTACGCCGCAGCACGGCGCGGATGCGGGCCACGACCTCCTCGAGGCTGAAGGGCTTGGTCACGTAGTCGTCACCGCCCAGGGTCAGCCCCTGGACCTTCGACTCGGCGCCGTCGCGGGCGGTGAGGAAGAGCACCGGGTAGGTGCGGCCCTCGGAGCGCAGCCGGCGCACGACCTCGAAGCCGTCCATCTCGGGCATCATCACGTCGAGCACGACCAGGTCGGGACGCCACTCGCGCGCCACCTCCAGCGCGGCCCGGCCGTCGGGTGCGGTGCGCACCTCGAAGCCGGAGAAGCGCAGGCTCGCGGCCAGCAGCTCCACGATGTTGGGCTCGTCGTCGACGACCAGGAGCCGGGCCTCGGGCGGGGTGGTGTGCGTCTGGTTCACGTGCTCATCCTGGCGCGCCCGCCCGGCCCGCGCCTGTGGGCCACCTGGGAGGTTCCTGTGAACCTCGGCCCCCTCGCCTGCCAGGGACCTCCCAGGACCGGCGCGGGTGGGTCCCAGGCTCGCTGGCCAGTCTCGTCGGACCGCACCTCCCCGTCCCCGGAAAGGACACCGACATGACTGACGCCCAGGACCCGAGCGGGCCCACCACCGAGCAGCCCGAACAGCAGGACGGGCTGCGGCCGACGAGCCGGACCCGTGGCCGGACCCGTGGCGGGCCGCGCTGGCGCGTCGCCGCGCTGGTCGCGGCCGGCGTGGTCGCCGGCGGCTCGCTGGTGGGCGTCGTGGGGGCGGTCCAGGGCTCGGACGACACCGCCGCCGTGGTCGCCGAGCAGACCGCGGTCGGTGCCACCCAGCCCGCCCAACCCACCCAGCCCGACGGGGCCGCCGGTCCCGGCGCCGGTCGAGGCGGCCCCGGTGGGGTCCCGGGCGGTCCCGGCGGCGGGGCCGTGTCCGGGGAGCGGGTCGAGGGCACGATCGGGTCGCTGTCCTCCTCGAGCATCGAGGTGGAGACCGCCGACGGCAGCCAGACCTACCTCACCACCGACCAGACCGTGGTGGTCCGGGGCGGCGAGGCCGCGACGACGGACGACCTCGTCGAGGGCGAGCAGGTCCTCCTGCTCGCCTCGGCCGCCAGCGGGGACGGTGACCTCGTCGCCGTGCAGATCATGGCCGCCCCCACCGAGTCGGGCACGTCGACGTGAGCGGCACGACCTGACGTCCTGAGGTTGGGGACCAACGGCACTGGAGGGCGTCCGCGCGCCCGGCTGGACTGGGGTCATGGGTGCGGGGACGGTCGACGAGGCGCGCACGGTCCACGACCTCCCCGCCGAGGAGGCGTGGTTGCTGCTGGGCAGCGACCCGCGCCTGGGCCTGCGCGGCGACGAGGCCCGCGACCGGCTGGCACGCCACGGCCCCAACCGCCTGCCGCGGGCCGTGTCGGCCGGGCCCGTGCGACGGCTGCTGCGCCAGCTGCACCACCCGCTGGTCTACGTGCTGGTCGTCTCGGGGTTCGTCACCCTGGCGCTGCGCGAGCTGGTCGACTCGGCGGTGATCTTCGGGGTGGTGGTGCTCAACGCGGTCATCGGCTTCGTGCAGGAGTCGAAGGCCGACGCGGCGCTCGAGGCGCTGCGCTCGATGGTGCACACCCGGGCCCGGGTGGTCCGTGACGGGCTGCGCCACGAGGTGGCCTCCGAGGAGCTCGTGCCCGGCGACCTGGTGCTGCTCGAGGCCGGCGACAAGGTGCCGGCCGACCTGCGGCTGGTCGACAGCAGCGAGCTGCGGCTCGACGAGTCGGCGCTCACCGGGGAGTCGTTGCCGGTGCCCAAGCGTCCCGGCGTGGTCGAGCGGCGTACGCCGGTGGCCGACCGGAGCAACATGGCCTGGTCGGGCACCCTCGTGGTCGCCGGCACCGGCAGCGGGGTGGTGGTGGCCACCGGGGCCGGCACCGAGGTCGGTGAGATCCACCGCCTGGTCGGCGGCGCCGAGGTCCTGGCCACCCCGCTGAGCCGCAAGCTCGCGGTCTTCAGCGCGTGGCTGACCGGGGTCGTGCTGGCCCTGGCGGTGCTGACCTTCGCGGTCGGGGTGGCGCGCGGGGAGGCGGGCGCGGAGATGTTCACCGCGGCGGTGGCCCTCGCGGTGGGTGCGATCCCCGAGGGGCTGCCCGCCGCGGTGACCATCACCCTGGCCATCGGGGTCTCGCGGATGGCACGCCGCGGCGCCGTCGTACGACGCCTGCCGGCGGTCGAGACCCTGGGCGGGGCCACCGTCATCTGCTCGGACAAGACCGGCACCCTGACCCAGAACCGGATGAGCGTGCGGCTGCTGTGGTCGCCCTCCAGCGAGGTCGAGGTGGGCGACCGGCCCGGACCGGGCACCCTGGCCGCGGTGCGCGACGACCAGGCGCTGTGGTGGTGCCTGCTGGCCGGCGCCAACTGCAACGACGCCGCCTTGACCGAGGCGGGCGAGGGGGTCGGCGACCCGACCGAGACCGCGATGCTTCTCGTGGCCCGTCACCTCGGGGCCGCGCCGCACGCGCTGCCGCGGCTGGGCAGCGTGCCGTTCAGCTCGGAGCGGCAGTACATGGCCACCCGGCACGCCTCCGGTGGCCGCCCCGGCGGTGACGTGGTGCTGGTCAAGGGTGGGGTCGAGCGGGTGCTCGCGCTGTGCTCGCAGCAGCTGGGCCCCGACGGCACCCCGGCGCCGTTGGCCGCCGAGCCGGTGCTCGCCGCGGCCCACGCCCTCGCCGCGCAGGGCATGCGGGTGCTGGCCACCGCGCTGCTCGACGACGCCGGCCCGACGCCCTGGCGGACGTGGTGGCGGGCCGGCGCCCGCTCGTCCTCACCGGGCTGCAGGCCATGCTCGACCCGCCCCGGGACACCGCCGCGGCGGCGGTGCGCAGCTGCCGCGAGGCCGGCATCGAGGTCAAGATGATCACCGGCGACCACGCCGGCACCGCGGTCTCCGTCGCCCGGCAGGTCGGCCTCCTTGACGGCGACGGCGACGGCGACGCCGTGCTGAGCGGGGCCGAGGTCGAGGCGTTGGACGACGATGTCGTCGGTGAGGCGGTGGAGCGGGCGTCGGTCTTCGCGCGGGTGAGCCCGGGCCAGAAGTTGCGCATCGTCGAGGCGCTGCAGGCCCGCCGGCACGTGGTGGCGATGACCGGCGACGGCGTCAACGACGCCCCGGCCCTCAAGCGGGCCGACGTGGGGGTCGCGATGGGCCGCAGCGGCACCGAGGTGGCCAAGGACGCGGGCGACGTGGTGCTCACCGACGACGACTTCGCGACCATCGAGGCCGCGGTCGAGGAGGGGCGCGGGGTCTTCGACAACATCACCAAGTTCATCGTCTGGACGCTGCCCACCAACATGGGGGAGGGCCTGGTGATCCTGGTGGCGATCCTGCTCGGGACCAGCCTGCCGATCCTGCCGACGCAGATCCTGTGGATCAACATGACCACCGCGGTGGCGCTCGGGCTGATGCTGGCCTTCGAGCCGAAGGAGGACGGCATCATGACCCGTCCACCCCGCGACCCGCGCCGCTCGCTGCTCAGCGCCCCGGTGGTGCTGCGCACGCTGCTGGTCTCGGCGCTGCTGGTGGTCGGCTCGCGGTGGGTCTTCGACCACGAGCTGGCCCAGGGCGCGTCGCTGGAGGTCAGCCGCACCGCGGCGATCAACGTCTTCGTCACCGTGGAGGCCTTCTACCTCTTCAGCTGCCGCTCCCTGGTGCGCCCGCTGTGGCGCAGCGGCCTGCTCGGCAACCGGTGGCTGCTGGTCGGGGTCGCGGTGCAGGTCGTGCTGCAGGCCGCCCTGACCTACCTCCCGGCCATGAATGCCCTCTTCCACACCGCCCCCATCGACGCGGGGGTGTGGCTGCGGATCGTGCTGGTCGCGGTCGCGGCCGCCGTCGTCGTCGAGCTCGACAAGCTGAGGTGGCGGCGCTCCGCGGCCACCGCCCGGCCTTGAGTGCCTAGAACGTGTTCTGATCGGGGCCGCGGGAGTTTCATCGGGTACCCGATGGAACTCGCGCCTCCTGCACGAAGCATCAGTATGGCGGCGCCAGTTCCCTCGGGTGCCCGATGAAACTTCGGGGGCCGGGGCGCAGCCTCAGGGGGGCGGAGGCCGGTGGTCGGGGCGGGTGGGCGCTGCCTAGGATGACGCGGAGCGGGGGGCCGTCGAGGTCCCGTGCCGAGGCGGCAGGGAGGTCGGCGACACGTGAGCAGCGCCCGCCACCGCGCGCCACGGCGTACGCCGCCCGGTCGCGCCGCCGCCGCGTCGTGGTCGGGCTGGGGGCCGCAGGCGCCCTGGCTCTCGGTGCGGTCGCGATGCTCGGCCCGGTCGGTGCCGAGACCTCGGTCGCCGAGGAGACCCCCGCTCCCGCCTCGGTCGAGCCCACGCGCCCCGCCGCGGACGCCCGGGCGGCAGGGGCCGGGGTGGGCGACCCGCTGCGCGGGCGCGACCCGCTGCCGGCACCCGAGCCCGAGCCGGAGCCGGTGCCCCACGCCGGCCCCGGCACCTTCGACGTCGCCCCGGTCGAGCAGGCTCCGCCGGCGGGCACGCGCACGACGTACACGGTCGAGGTCGAGCGGGGGCTGGCCGCCTCGGGCATCGACGCCGCGCAGGTCGCCGAGACGGTCCACGCCATCCTGCGCGACCCGCGCAGCTGGGTGCGCGGCGAGCCGGGCGTGCTGGAGCCGACCGCCACCGACCCCGACCTGCGCATCCTGGTGGCCACCCCCGCCACCACCGACCGGCTGTGCGCCCCGCTCAGCACCCGCGGCGAGCTGTCCTGCCGCAACGGGGGAGTCGTCGCCCTCAACGCGGTGCGGTGGCAGCTGGGCTCGCTGGCCTACGACGGCGGTCTGCGCGGCTACCGCCGCTACCTGGTCAACCACGAGGTCGGCCACGCGCTGGGCCACGGCCACGCCGCCTGCCCGGGCGCCGGGCTGCCGGCCCCGGTGATGCTGCAGCAGACCGTCGTCCTCGACGGCTGCGTGCCCAACGCGTGGCCCCACCCCTGAGCCGGTGCCGTTGTAGGGTCGCGGCACGTCGCCGGTCCCCGGCGGCGTCCGGACGAGACGCGCCGTACCCGGACCGACGACGACGCACGCGACAGCGGGCGTGGCCGGCTGTCGCGACTCACCAGGAGGCGAGATGTCCCAGCAGCAGCGACAGCTCATCGAGGGCCGGCCGGTCCTCGTCGTCATCGACGTCCAGGGCGGCGGTGGCGCCGAGGGCGAGGAGTCGGCGATCCCCTTCATGCCCGGCTACGCCGAGGCGATGGACCGGGTGCCGGCGCTGGTCGCCCGCGCCCGCGAGTGCGGGGTCCCGGTGGTGTTCTTCCAGGAGGCCCACCGCCGCGACCTGGTCGACTTCGGCCGGGAGCTCGACGGGGCCGAGGGGGTCCACCTGCTGGAGGGCGACCCGGGCACCGAGATCGCCGCCGCGCTCGGGGTGCGCCCCGACGACTACGTGATCCGCAAGCGCCGCTACTCGTGCTTCTTCGGCACCGAGCTGGAGATCCTGCTCAAGGGGCTGCGCGCCGAGACGCTGCTGCTGGTCGGGGGCCACACCGACGTGTGCGTGCACTACACCTTCGTCGACGCCCACCAGCACGACTACCACTGCCGGGTCGTCGAGGACTGCGTGGCCGGGTCGGGCCTCGAGGCCCACGAGGCGGCGCTGCGAGCGATGGAGTACCTGCAGACCGGTGCGCGGCGCACCTCGGACGAGGTGGCCGCGGCCTTCGCCGACGCCGCGCGGACCCGGTAGACTCAGACTTCCGTCCTACCTCCGAGCGAAGCCCGGTGCAGCACCGACCGGCGGACCGGCCCCCTTGGCACCTCGCGTCCCAGCGCCCTCGTCCCTGCCCACCACCACTCCGCGGACCCCCGCCGCGACCGCCTCGCGACCCGACCTGGCCAGCGTCGTGCGCCGCGTGGCCCAGAGCCTGCTCGTCGCGGTGGTCGTGCCCGCCGTGCTGTTCTACGGCGTCTTCGCCCTCGCCGGCGTGTGGACCGCCATCGGTGCCGCGCTCGCCTGGTCGTACGGCGCCATCGGGTGGCGGGTGGTGACCCGGCGCCGCGCCTCGGGGCTGCTGTGGCTGACCGCGATCCTGCTCAGCGGGCGCACGGCGCTCTCGCTGGTCGCCGACAGCGCGTGGCTCTACTTCCTGCAGCCGGTGATCACCGACGGGGTCGTGGCGCTGCTCTTCGCGCTCTCCCTGGCCAGCGCCCGCCCGATGGTGGCGCGGCTGGCCGGCGACTTCTACCCGATGGACCACGAGCTGGCGATGCGCCCGCGGGTGCGCCGGCTGTTCTGGCACCTGACCGCGCTGTGGGCCGGGCTGGGGCTGGCCAAGGCGAGCGCGACGCTGTGGCTGCTGCAGTCGCAGTCCCTCGAGACGTTCGTGCTCGTCAAGAGCATCCTGATGCTGGTCGTCAACGTGCTGGCCGCCGTGCTGACCGTGGCGCTGGCGGCGTACGTCGCGCGCCAGGAGGGGCTGTTCGCCCACTGCGGCGAGACCCTCGAGGCCGCGCCGGAGCCTGCAGCGGAGACCGTCCCGGCCTCCTAGGAGCACCCGCCCCGTCGTGCCTCCCCGGATCGGGGTCCCGGGCTCGGCACAATCGGCGCATGCCCCCCGAGCCCACCCACCGACGTTCCCTCGTGAAGGCGGCCGTCGTCGGCGGCGTCGCCGTCGGCGCGGTCGGGGTCGCCGTGCGCCTCGACCCCTCCTCCCAGCCCGACGACCCCCGCGAGCAGCCCGGCGGAGCCCTCGAGCTCTCGGCCGACAGCGGGTCGGACGTCAAGGCCCTCGAGGTGCGCCTCGACGACTCGCTGCTCACCCGCTCCGCCCAGGCGCGCTGGACGACCAGGGCGCTGCCCACCTCGGTGCACTCGATGGTGGCCGCGACCTGGCGCGGCGAGAGCACCGCCGAGGTGTCGGTGCGCTCCAAGGTCGCCGGCAGCTGGGGCCAGTGGCAGGTGCTGCCGGCCCTCGACGACCACCCCGACCCCGACGACGCCGAGGAGACCGCCGTGCGCGGCACGCACCTGCGCTGGGTGGGGGCCGCGGAGGGCGTGCAGGTGCAGGTCGGCGGCACCCGGCCCCGAGACCTGACGCTGGTGCTGCTGCACCCCCAGCCGCGCGCCGCCGACGCCGACGAGGTCCCCACCTCGCTGGCGGCCGGGCGCAGCACCGCCGCCCGCGAGGGCGACCCCGTGCCCAAGCCGACGATCCGCAGCCGCAAGAGCTGGGGCGCCACCGAGTCGTGGCGCAACGGCTCCCCGCGCTACAACTCCACGATCGAGCAGCTGCACGTGCACCACACCGCGAGCGGCAACGACTACTCGCGCACCGACGTGCCCGCGCTGATCCGCGGCTTCTACCGCTACCACACCCAGAACCTGGGCTGGAGCGACATCGCCTACAACTTCCTGGTCGACAAGTACGGCCGGCTCTGGGAGGGCCGAGCCGGGGGCGTGGCCAAGCCGGTGCGCGGCGCCCACACGCTCGGCTTCAACGCCACCTCGACCGGGGTCGCGGCGATCGGCAACTACGAGGTCACCGGCCCGTCGAAGGCGATGCAGGGCGCGCTGGCAGACCTGGCCGCCTGGAAGCTCGACCAGTACGCCCGTCGCCCGCGCGGCAAGATCAAGGTGCGCTCCGAGGGCAGCGACCGGTACCGCGCCGGCACCGTGGCGACGCTGCGGATCATCGACGGGCACCGCGACACCAACGACACCGCCTGCCCCGGCAAGCTGCTCTACGCGCGCCTGCCCGACGTGCGCTCCGACGCGCACCGCATCGTCGAGAGGTACCGCAACGCCGACAAGAAGGTGCGCGCCACCCGCCGGCCGTCGGTGAGCGGACGCACCCGCCCGGGCAAGCGGCTCGAGGTCGACCCCGGCGCCTACGACCCCTCGGGGGCCAAGGTCAGCGTGCAGTGGCGCCGCGCCGGCAAGGCGATCAGCGGCGCGACCGGGCTGCGCTACCGCTGCACCGAGGACGACCTGGGCAGCGAGATCAGCGCCCTGGTGCGCGCGACCAGCCCGGGGGCCGAGGCGGCGCAGGACGTCGTCAACGCCGGCCGGGTCACCATCCCGGTCAAGGTCGTGGTCTCGGCGCGCTCCCGGCGCGGCAAGGTGGTCGTCAAGGCCGACCTGGTGCCGGCGCAGGGCGTCGACGTCGTGCCCACCGGTCGGGTGACGGTGACGGTCAGCGGACGCTCCGACCAGGTCGCGCTGCGCGACGGCAAGCTGCGGGCCACCTTCGGTGCCCGCAAGCCGATCAAGGCGGGCGACCGCCTGGTGACGGTCACCTACGCCGGCGACCGGGCCTGCAACCCCGCGCGCGGGGAGGTCCGGGTGCAGGTCGACGACGCCTGAGGGGGACTCGGGCGTCGAGCGGTTGGGCTGATTCCTAGGCTGGGGGAGTGACCGCCACCCGCGCCTCCCGCCCCGTCCGACGCGTCCTCGGGGCCGTGGCCCTCACCGGGCTCCTCCTCGGCGCTGCCGCCTGCGGCGGCACGGACGAGGAGCCGGACGACACCGCCCGCACGGCGCGCGACGGCTCGCGGTTCAACGACGCCGACGTCGAGTTCGCGACGCAGATGATCCCGCACCACGCGCAGGCTGTCGAGATGGTCGTGCTGGCGGAGGGACGCGACGTCGATCCCGAGATGGCTGCACTCATGACCGACATCCGGGAGGCGCAGGTGCCGGAGGTGCAGACCATGACCGAGTGGCTGACCACCTGGGGCGAGCCGGTGCCCGAGACCGGGCTCGACCACGCCAACGCCGGGCACGACGGCGGGTCGCACGACATGGAGGACGGCGAGGCCATGGGGGAGGCCATGACCGGGATGATGACGAGCGAGGAGATGCAGGAGCTGCGCGAGGCCGACGACGCCGAGTTCGAGCAGCTGTGGCTGGAGATGATGACCGAGCACCACGAGGGCGCGGTCGAGATGGCCGAGACGGAGGTCGCGGAGGGGCTGCACCCCGACGCGGTCGCCCTCGCCGAGTCGGTCATCACCTCGCAGAGCGCCGAGATCGAGGCCATGGAGGGGCTGCTCGGCTGAGGACGGCGGGTGACGGGTCAGCCGGCCAGCGCCAGCACCGGGCCCGCCACGAGGCCGAGTAGCACCGCCGCGCCGGCGCACCCCACGGCCAGCGCCGCGGGTGCACGTCCAGGTCCGGTGCGCGCATCGGCGGTCCGCGCCGCGTCGCCCCCGGCTCGGGCCAGGCAGGCCGCCAGCCACCGTAGGTAGTAGGCCAGGCTGAGCACCGTGTTGGCCGCGACCAGCACCGCCAGCCAGGCCAGCCCGGCCTCCCAGGTGACCGCGATCGTCAGCACCTTCGCCACGAAGACCGCGGTCGGGGGCGTGCCCACGAGGCCCAGCAGCGAGACCCCGAGCGCGGCGGTGAGGGCGGGCCGGCGCCGGGCCGCACCCTGCCACTGCTCGACCCGCACGCGGCCGGGCTCGGCCCGGAGCACGGCGAAGCAGGCCAGGTTGGTCACGGCGTAGCCGGCGAGGAAGAGCAGCAGCGTGGGGCGGGCCCGGTCGACTGCGGGGACGGCCGCGACCACGGCGAGCAGGTAGCCGACCTGGCTGATCGTCGACCAGCCCAGCAGGCGGCGCACGTCGTCCTGCGTGAGGGCGGCGAGGTTGCCCACGCTCATGCTGACCGCGGCCAGGACAGCCACCAGGGCGGGCCACACGTCCTGGCGGGGCAGCGCGTCGAGCAGCCGCATGATCGCCACCACCGCGCCCAGCTTGGGCACGGTGGTGAGGAAGGCGGCGCTGGTGACCCACGAGCCCTGCACGGCGTCGGGCACCCAGAAGTGGGCGGGCACGGCCCCGGCCTTGAACAGCAGGCCCACCAGGACCAGCACCACCCCGGCGGCCCCAGCCGCTGTGGGAGCAGCGGTGACCCCCGCGTCGAGGTCGGCGTACGCCGTGCTGCCGGCCAGGCCGTGGAGCACGGCCGCCCCGAGCATCAGCACGATCCCGGACAGCGCACCGACGAGGTAGGTCTTCAGCGCCGCCTCCGGCGCCGTGGACGCGGTGGACAGCCCGATCAGCCCGTAGAGCGGGATGCTGGCCAGGAGGAAGCCGACCACCAGCACGGCCAGGTCGGTGCTGCCGCCCACGAGCAGCACCCCGTCGGCGCCCAGCAGCAGCAGGACGTAGACCTCGCTCTCGCGCGGGTGCCCGGCGACCTCGTCGCCGGCCAGCGCCAGCAGCACCAGGAGCGCGAGACCGACCACCACCCGGAGCAGCCCGGTGACCTCGTCGACGGCGAACGTGTCCGAGAACGCCGTCGTGCTCGGCGCCAGCAGTCCCCGGACGGTCGCGGCGAGGAAGCCGAGGACCACCAGGCCAGCGACCCCGCGGACGCGGCCCTGCCGTCGTCGGGGGGTCCACGAGCCCAGCAGCAGGCACCCCACCGCGCCCAGCAGCAGCACCAGCTCGGGCAGCAGCGCCACGACGCTCGACGTCATGCTCATCGCACGCGCACCCGCCGGCTCACCGGGCCACCAGGGCCGCCGCGGCCGCGGCCGCCGGCTCCAGCAGGTCGAGCAGCGGCCGGGGCGCCAGGCCGACCACCACGGCCAGCGCGAGCAGCACCGCGACCGGCAGCCCCTCGCGGGCCCGGACGTCGGCGAAGCCCTCGGCGAGCCCGTGCACCGGGCCGGTGAGCAGCTGCTGCAGCGCGCGCAGCAGCACCGCCGTCATCAGCAGGATGCCCAGCAGGGCCACCGCGCTCCAGGGGACGACGGCGATCGAGCCGGCGAAGACCTGCAGCTCGGCGATGAAGCCGGAGAGACCGGGCAGGCCCAACGAGCCCAGGGCCGCCAGCACCAGGAGGGCGGCGAAGCGCGGGGCGGGGCGGGCCAGGCCGCCGTACTCGGCGAGGGCGTAGCTGCCGCGTCGGCTCCAGACCACCCCGGCCAGCAGGAAGAGCGCACTGGTCAGCAGGCCGTGGCTGACCATCTGGGTGGCCGCGCCGGTGACCGCGGTGGTGCGTGCGGCCTCGGCGTCGGCCGTGCCGTCGGCGATCACTCCCGCCGCACCGACCGCGAGCACGACGTAACCCATGTGGTTGACCGAGGTGTAGGCGATCATCCGCTTCAGGTCGCTCTGGGCCAGCGCCACCAGCGCGCCCCACAGCACCGAGACGATGCCGACGACCACGAGCACCGGCGCCCAGGCGCGCCAGGCGTCGGGGAGCATCGGCATCGCGATCCGCACGAAGCCGTAGGTGCCGAGCTTGAGCATCACGCCCGCCAGCACGGCCGACCCGATCGCCGGCGCGTCGGTGTGGGCCGGCGGCAGCCAGGTGTGGAAGGGCACGGTCGGGGTCTTGATGGCCAGGCCCAGCAGCACCGCCCCCAGCACGAGGACGCCGGTGGCCCCGCTGCCCTGCAGCGGCGGGGAGGCCGCCAGCTCGACCATGTCGAAGGTGCGCGGCTCGGAGGCGACGTACAGGCCGATGAAGCCCAGCAGCAGCGCCAAGGAGCCCAGGAAGGTGTAGAGGAAGAACTGCAGGGCCGAACGGGCCCGGTCGCCGTGCCCCCAGCCGTGGATCGCGAGGTACATGCCCACGATCGAGAGGTCGAAGAAGAGGAAGAACACGATCAGGTCGGCGGCGGCGAAGACCCCCAGGCAGGTGGTCTCCAGCGCCAGGAACAGCGCCGCCTGGAGGCGCGGTCGCTGCTCGTCGCCCAGCGCGTAGACCGCGCACGCGGCGAAGACCACGCACGTCATCACGACCAGGGCGAGGGACAGCCCGTCGAGGCCGACGTGGTAGCTGGCGCCGAGGCCGGGGATCCACGAGACCTGCTGCTCGAAGGCGAGGCCGTTGACGCCGGGGTCCTCGAAGCGCGCCCAGAGCACGGCGGCCAGGACCACCTCGACGAGCGTGACGCCCACGAAGGCCCACCGGGCCCACCGGTCGGAGACCCCGGGGACCAGCAGCAGCGCCGCGGCGAGCAGGGGGAGGAGCACCAGGACGGAGAGCACGCGTTACCTCGGACTTCCGATGACGACGACCAGGGACACGACGACGAGCACGAGCAGCAGCAGGCCCACCTGCTGCAGGTAGTAGTGGTGCAGCTGGCCGGACGCCGAGCTGCGGCGCACCGTCCGGCCGGCGCGGGCGAGGGCGGTCGCGACCCCGTGGACCGCCCGGTCGGTCCCGGCGTCTGCGCGGTCGCTGACGCGGGCGGCACGCAGCCCGGCGGAGCCGACGCCGCCGACGGCGCGGGCGAGCACCCGGTCGTCGACCCGGGCGGTGCCACGCCCGACGCCCAGCACCGCGGCCGCCGCTGCGCGCACGGACGGCGCCAGCGCCCGGTCGTCGAGACGTGCAGCCGCACCGGCGAGGCGCATCGTGGGTCGCACGAGCACGAGGTGCGCTGCGGCTTCCAGGTGCAGCCACCCGCGCAGACCGCGCACCACCCTGCCCGTGCGCCGACGGCTGCGGCGGCGCGAGGAGCGCCGGACCAGGGCGGCGACGATCGCCGCGGTGGCCACGACGAGCGCCGAGGAGCCGACGAGCTCGACCAGCGACGGCTCGGCCGGCACCCGTCCCGGGAGCCGGTCGAGGACGGCGGGCAGCGCCAGGACGCCCAGCACGAGCGCGCCGAGGCCCAGCGGGGCGAGGGCCACCGGGATCCGCGCGGGCACGCTGCCTCTCGCCTCCTCCTCGCGGTCCTCCGCTGCGGGGACGCGCCGGGGGTCTGCCGGAGGGCCGGCGACGTGGACCAGCGCGACCACGGCGTAGGCCACCGCCAGGACCGTGGCGACGAGCCCAGCGGCGTACAGAGCGGTCGACTCGGCGTGCGCGCCGGCGAGCACGGCGTCCTTGGTGCCCCACAGCGAGAACGGCGGCAATCCCGAGAGCGCGAGCAGCCCGGCGACCGCGAGGGCCCCGAGGGCGGGCCACCGCCGGGCGGCCCCGTCGAGCACGTCGAGCCGCTTGCTGCCCAGCGCCTCCAGCCAGGCCCCGGCCACCAGGAACAGCAGCGCCTTCACGGCGGCGTGGGCGACCAGGTGGGCGGTGCCGGCCGCGGTGGCGGCGACCCCGGCGGCCAGGACCACGAAGCCGAGCTGGGCGCTGGTCGAGGCCGCGAGCAGCAGCTTGAGGTCGGTCTGGGTCACCGCGACCGCGCCGAGGGTGACCGCCGTCGCCGCGCCGATCCACGCCGTGGTCTGCGCCGCCCAGCCGGTCGAGGCGAGCAGGGGGGAGAGGCGCAGCAGCAGGTAGCCGCCCAGGGCCACCATGGCCGCCGAGTGCAGCAGCGCGGAGACCGGGCTGGGGCCGTCCATCGCCCGCGCCAGCCAGAACGAGAAGGGCAGCTGGGCGGCCTTGCCGAGCGCGGCGACCAGCACCCCGGCGGCGGCGACGTCGCGCCAGCCGCCCTCGATGCCGGCCAGGGCGTCGAGCGAGAGGTCGGTGCCGCCCGCCAGCGCGGCCGCCGTGGCCAGGTAGAGACCCAGGTCGGCGGCACGGGTCGTGAGGAGGGCGGTGGCCCCCGAGGCCACCCGGCGCCGGTCGGCGTAGCGGTAGCCGATCAGTGCGTACGACGCCGCCCCCATCAGCTCCCAACCCACGAGCAGGCCCGGCAGGCTGGTGGCCAGCACGGTCAGCACCGCGGCCGCGGTGAAGAGCAGCATCAACCCGGTGAAGCGTGGTTCCCGGGTCTCGGCGGTGGCGCCGGCCACGCCGAGCACCAGGGTGGCGACGACCAGGACGGTGGGCAGCAGCAGGACGGCGGGACCGGTCGCCTCGAGACCCCACCGCGAGCCGGCCACGAACCCGACGCCGACCTCGGCGCCGGCCAGCACCACCGGTGCCGACGCGAGGGCCGCCAGTGCGAGCGTGGCGACGCCCGCCCAGGCCGACGGGCGGGCCGGGAGACCGCCGGGGCCGGCCAGCACCAGCAGCGCCCCGACGACCGCGGGGACCGCGAGGAGCAGGACGAGGAGCAGGTCGGGGGCGTTCATTCGCGCAGCTCCGTGGCCATGTCGGTCATGTCGGAGCCGGCGCGGCGGTGCAGCAGCGTGGCGACCGCGAAGCCGGTCGCCATCTCGACGGTCATGGCGGCGAGCACGACCAGCAGCAGCACCTGGCCCGACGGGTCGGGGGACAGGAACCACCAGAACCCGCCGAGCGCGAGCAGCACCCCGGCGATCATCAGCTCCAGGCCCATCATCACCATCACCACGACCTGCTGCGACAGCGCGCCGTAGACGCCGACGGCCAGCAGGGCCGCGGCGACGAGCAGGACGGTCTCCAGCGTCATGAGCGGCCCTCCGGCGGGTCGACCGGGCGCTGGTCGAGGTCGTCGCCCATCCGGTCGTAGCGGGTGCGGGCGCTGGAGAGCACCACCCCGACGACGATCGTGGCGACCATCACCGGGCCGACCACCATCATCACCAGCATGTGGCTCTCCATGATGGCGGTCCCCAGGGCCTCGGTGACGTCGGGCGAGGGCGCCCCCCGGCGCTCCGGCCAGGGCACCAGGACCGCGCCGCTCCCGAGCGCCACGAAGACCGCGACGGCGACACCGATCGCGGCGCGGTGCGAGTGCACCATGCTCATCGGCATCAGCGCCGGGTTCATCCCCATGAACATCACCATGTAGACCGCCATCACAGCCATCTCCATGACCATCATCAGCACCACGACGACCCCGAGGTAGGACTGCTGCATCAGCAGCAGCGCCCCGCCCGTGGCCACGAACGAGGTCGCGAGCGCGTACGTCGCCCGTGCCATCGAGTCGACCACGAAGACCAGGACGCCCGTCGCGACGGCGACCAGGGCGCAGGCCCAGAACGCGATGTCGACCAGCCAGCCGGCGTCACTCATCACCGCTCACCTCCCCATCACCACGACGACGGCCACGACCAGGTCCTGCACGACCACCAGCGGCAGCCACACGGTCCACAGCGGCTCCATCAGCCGGTGCACCCGCAGCACCGGGAGCCGGCCGGCCACCCAGGCCAGGGCGGCCGTCAGCAGCAGCGCCTTGACCAGCACCCAGACCGCGCCGGGCAGCCAGGGCCCCGCGCCGCCGCCGAGGAAGAGCGGGACCGCCACGGCCGCGCCGGCGCCCAGCAGCGCGTAGCGCCCGGCGTTGACCACCAGCAGGTCGGGGCCGGACAGCTCGGTGAGCACGCCGGAGCCGGTCTCGCGCCCGGCCGGGGCCGAGGGCGGGCCGAGGACGGCGAAGCCGAGCACCCCCAGGAGGTAGGCCGCGAAGGCCACCGGCATCCACACGGCGTACCAGAGGGTGCCTTGCGCGCCGGCGACCACGGCGAGGTCGAGGCTGCCGGCGGCCAGCGCGGGCGCGACCAGCGCGAACATCAGCGGCAGCTCGTAGGCGAGCGCCAGGGCGAGGAAGCGGTAGCCGCCGACGAGACCGACCACGGAGTTGGCGCCCCAGCCCAGCAGCCACACCAGCGCCCAGACGACGATGTCGAGGGTGTTGGCCCAGACCACGCCGAGCGAGCCCGGCAGCAGGGCCGAGCCGTCCCACGGCACGAGCGCGACCAGCAGTGCCGCCACCAGCAGCAGCGACCAGCCGGCGCCGCGCCACAGCAGGCGGTCGGCCGAGAGCGTGGTGCGGCGGCGCTGGCGCAGCAGCCGCGCCGACTCGCGCGGGGCGTGCAGCAGCGCGTCACCGCCGGCGCGACCGGTGGCGACGACGTACGACGCGCTGGCCGTCCAGGCCAGCAGCAGGGTGGCCAGCAGGACGCCGGAGGAGCCGGCCAGGGCGATGAGGAGCTCAGTCATGGCCGACCTCCTCGGCTCGGCCGAGCGGGAGCAGGGGGGCGTGCGCGGCGACCAGGAGCCGGACGTCACCGAGGTCGTGCCCCTCGAGCAGCGACGACAGCGCGGCGTCGGAGAGCCGGTGCGCCGCGGGGTCGAGCCGCTCGTCGAGCAGCCGCCCGAGCACGTCGGCCACGGAGTGGGGGAGCACGTGGGTGCGGGCCAGCCGGGCCAGGTGCGCACGCACGGCGTGCTGGTCGCCGGCGCCATCCAGCCCGAGGTGCTGGTCGCGCAGCGCACGCGCTCGCCGTGCCCAGACCTCGTCGCCGACCAGCGCCAGCACGGTGGCCACGGCGTCCCAGGTCGCCACGGCGACCGGTCCGTCGTCCGCGGCCTCCGCCGCCTCCGCTGCCGGGCGGTGGACCTCCGCCTGCGCCACGACGTCGCCGTGCAGCCGGGTGCGCAGCTCGAGGCCGCCGGGCCAGTGGTCGAGCAGGGGTCCGAGCGGGTGGACCAGGACGTCCATCTCGAGGCCGTCGCGGTCGTCGTCGCCCTCGGCGAGCGGGATCCCGCCCGGCGCCATCTCCATGTCGCCGTGGTCGCCGTGGTCGCCGTGGTCCACGTCGTCCTCGACCCACGAGCTCGCGGGCTCGCGGTCGCGCTCGCGGGCGTCGGCCCGCTGCTGGAGGTCGTCCCGCAGGGACGCCTGGGCGGCGTCGAGCTCGTGCGCGACGTCGCCGGGCCCGCTCGGGCAGGCGCGGGCCCGAGGGCCCGGCAGCTGGTCCCAGAGCAGCTCCACCGCCTCGGCCAGCGGCTCGGGGACCTCCCCGGCCAGGAGCAGCACGTCGGCGCTCCCCGGGGCGGTGCCGACCGGCCAGCCGCGTCGGTCGAGCTCGCGCTCGACCGCCATCCGCGTCGGCGCACCGCCGGGCATCTCCACGACCAGGACCCGGGGGCGGCGGGTCGCGACGCGCACGACGAGGTCCCTCAGGCCCATCGGAACGCCCCCTCGCGGCGCGCCCAGGCGACGGCGGCCAGCAGGACGGCCAGGAACCCGAACATCTCGATGACCGCGCCGGGGCCGAGGTCCTCGACGACCACGGCCCAGGGGTACATGAAGAGCATCTCGACGTCGAAGGCGAGGAAGACGACGCTGGCGGCGTACCAGCGCGGGTGGTAGCGCGAGAGCGCGTGCTGCTGCGGCACCCGTCCCGAGGCGTGCGGGAGCACCAGCAGCGGTGCGCTGTCGACGGCGAGGGCACGGTGGAGGACGGCCAGGGTGAGGAGACCCAGGCCCACGAGGGTCCCGATCGCCAGCAGGTGCAGCACCCGGCCTCCTTCGTCCGCTCATCCGTACGACGGTGGGGACGACCCTAACCAGGAACGCACTCACCCGCCCGGGGGACCAGCAGGTCCTCCGGGCGGGTGGGTGGTGGTGGTGCTGCGGCTCAGGAGCCGGACTGGGCGGCGGCCTCGGCCTTGGCCTTCTCGACGTCGAGGGCGCGCACCGCGCCGATGAGCTCGCCGAGCGCGGGTGCCGGCAGGGCGCCGGGCTGGGCGAAGACGAGGTTGCCGTCCTTGAACGCCATCAGCGTGGGGATCGAGGTGATGTTGGCGGCCGCGGCCAGGCTCTGCTCGGCCTCGGTGTCGACCTTGGCGAAGACGATGTCGGAGTTCTCCTCCGAGGCCTTCTCGAAGACCGGGGCGAACTGGCGGCACGGGCCGCACCACGAGGCCCAGAAGTCGACCAGCACGATCTCGTTCTCGGCGACGGTGGTCTCGAAGGTCTCGGCGGTCAGGTCGGTGGTGGCCATGGGTGGTCTCCTGTTCGGTCGGAAGCGTGCAACCCCTAGGGGGGTTACTGGTCCCAACAGGTGACGCCTCCGCGTTGTTCCCGGTCCCCGCGAGCCGGCTCGTTCGAACCGGCCGGCTCGCGGGACCAGGGGCGGGTCAGCGACCCAGGAGGCGGCTGAACCAACCGCCCTGGGAGCCGGAGGCCTTGGCATCGGCCTGCGCCTGCTGGAGCTCGGCCTTGGAGTGGCCCGGGCACCACTGCCCGGCCGGGACGCTCGCCTTGACCTGGGCGACGTGGTTGCCGCAGCCGGCCCAGGTGGTCTTCTTGCAGGTCTTGCAGGTGGTGGGACGGCACATGGTGCCCTCCTCTCTGCGGCGTCAGCCGCGGGGTGGGGAACGGGATCAGTCGTGGGCGAAGGTGATGTTGGGCAGCACCTTGCGCAGCCAGGCCGGGGTGTACCAGGCGGCCCTGCCGGTCAGGCGCAGCATCACCGGCAGCAGCACCAGGCGCACCAGGAAGGCGTCGAGCAGCACCGCGATGCCCAGGACGACACCCATCTCCTTGGGCGGGATCGGCCCGGAGAGGGCGAAGGTGAAGAACACCGCCACCATCACCGCGCCGGCGGCGAAGATCACCCGGCCCGAGTGGGCCAGCGACCCGACCATGGCGTCCTTGGGGTCGCCGGTGCGCTCGTAGTGCTCCTTGGCCGAGGCCAGGAGGAAGACCGTGTAGTCCATCGCGATCGCGAAGATCATCGCGAAGAAGAACACCGGCGCCCAGGCATCGAGGAAGCCCTGGGGCTCGAAGCCGAGCAGGTCGGAGCCGTAGCCCTCCTGGAAGATCAGCCGGGCCACGCCGAAGGCGGCGGCCGTCGAGAGCAGGCTGGCCAGGGTGCCGAGCAGGGAGATGAGCGGCGCCTGCAGGGCGAAGAGCAGCAACAGGAAGCCGAGCACCATCACGATGCCGATGACCAGGGGGGTGGACTCGTCGAGCTGGGCCTTGAGGTCGAGGTTCTCGACCGCGGCGCCGCCGACGAGGGCGGACTCGGGCAGGTCGGCCCGCAGCCGGTCGACGGTCTCGCCGAGCTCGGGGTCGGACGGGTCGACGGTCGGGACGGCCTGGATGAGCACCAGGTCGCTGTCGTCGCTGGCCGGCATCGGCGGCATGGCACCGGCGATGCCGGAGTCGGCGTTCAGCGCCTCGGTGGTCGCCTCGGCGTCGGCCTTGTCGGCGACGACCTGCAGCGTGCCGGGGGCGCCCTCGCCAAAGGACTCCTGGACCAGGTCGTAGCCGACGCGGGCCGAGGACTCCTCGGGCAGGACCTTGATCGAGGGCATCGCGGTCTTCAGGCCCAGCACCGGCGCGGCCAGCGCGAGCAGGACCACCAGCGAGGCGAGACCCCAGACCAGGGGACGCTTCCACAGGCGCTCGCCCCAGGCCTCGAAGCGCGGCGAGCGGTGCTCACCGGACTTCGCCCAGGGCAGGGCGCCCTTGTTGATCTTGTCGTCGAGCTTGTGCAGCACCAGTGGCAGCAGGGTCAGCGTGGCGGCCAGGATGAAGACGACCGAGAGCATGATGCCGCCGGCCATGGACCGGAAGGACGGCGAGGGCACGATCATCACCGCGGAGAGGGAGACCAGCACGGTCAGGCCCGAGAGCAGCACGGCCTTGCCGGCGGTGTCCATCATCTGCGCGATCGCCCAGGGCTTGTCGTGGGGCCGCGCGGCCCGGGCGGCGCGGTAGCGCACGACCAGGAACAGCGCGTAGTCGATGCCCAGCGCCAGCGCGAACATCATCGCGAAGTTCATCGCCCAGATGGAGACCGGCACCAGCTCGTTGATGAGCACCAGCGAGCCCGCCGAGGCGACCAGGCCGGAGAGGGTCAGGATGAGCGGGAGACCGGCGGCCACCAGCGCGCCGAAGGCGAGCACCAGGATGGCCATCGTCACCGGCCACGACATCAGCTCGGACTGCAGCATGGCCTCGAGGTTGGCCTCGTTGAAGTCGGACCACAGCAGCGAGGAGCCGGTCGGGTTGACCTGGACGCTGTCGGTCGACAGCTCCTGCAGCTCCTCCTTGATGTCGGTCGCGACGCGCACCATCTCGTTGGTGTCGGCGCCGGCGCCGGCCAGCACGATCGCGGTGGAGCCGTCCTCCGACAGGGTGGCGCCCGGCTGCGGGGCGAGCACGTCGGCGATGCGCGGCTCGTCCTCGAGGATCGCGGTCACCTCGGCCAGGACGGCCTCGCCCTCACCCTCGGTGACCGGGCCGTCGTCGGAGTGCACGACGACCTGGATCGCCGAGGAGGCGTTGCCGCCGAAGCTGTCCTGGGCGAGCTCGCGCGCGGCCACGGACTCGGAGCTGTCGGCCTGCCAGCCGGCCCCGGAGAGGTTCTTCTCGACCGAGGGCGCGAAGACGCCCAGGCCGACGATCAGCAGGGCCCACACGATCGCCACGAGCTTGCCGTGGCTGGTGACCCACAGGCCGAGGCGGCCCAGGGGGCCGGCCGCGGGCGGCGCGGTCTCGTCGGGGGGCGTCCCGGCCCGGTGGCTCGGGGTGGTGGTGGTGCTCATGGGTTTCCGTTCCGTGGGTCAGAGGAGCGCCGGGAAGGCGCGGGCGGCGGTGTAGACCGCGACGCCCAGGACGAGGAGCGTGAACGCTCCCTGGAGCTTGTCGGTGTCGATCCGGTCGGCCAGGCGGGCGCCCAGCACGGCCGCGACCGAGGAGGCCAGCGTGAGGACCAGGACCAGCCCCCAGTCGGGGCTGACGCCGGAGCCGGCCCGCACGACCAGCGCCGAGGCCGAGGTGATGGTGATGACCACCAGCGACGTGCCCACGGCGTACGTCATCGGCAGCGCGAGCGCCAGCAGCAGCGCGGGCACCACGAGGAACCCGCCGCCGACGCCGAGGAACCCGGTGAGCAGGCCGACCGCGGTCGCGGTCACCAGCACCTTGAGCGCCCGGGGGCAGTTGCAGCCGAAGGTCGGGCTGAAGGTGATGATCGGGTCGTCGAGCCCGGGGCGCTCGCCCCGGTCGGGCCTGGTCGGGTCGCCGTGGCCCAGCCGGCGCCAGGCCATCAGGCCGCCGACGAGCAGCATCAGCGCGGCGAACGAGGCGAGCAGGACGTCCTCGCTGACCGAGGCCGAGGCCTTGGCGCCGGCCGCGGCGCCGCCGATCGCGACGACGCCGAAGGTGACGCCGCGCCCCAGCAGCACGTTGCCCTGGCGGTGGGCGGAGACCGCTCCGGCCAGCGAGGTCACGCCGACCACCACGAGGGAGCCGGTCGTGGCCTGCGCCGGGGACTGGTCCAGCAGGTAGACCAGCACCGGCACGGCCAGGATCGACCCGCCGCCGCCGAGCGCGCCCAGGGACAGGCCGACGAGGGCGCCCGCCGCGACGGCGAGCACCACCAGGAGAGGGGTCACGCTCAGGCCTCGGGGCCGACCAGGTGCAGCCCGACCTTCTCGGCGTTGTCGAAGGTGTCGTCGATCGAGACCAGGGTCCGGCCGGCGGCGGCGAGGAAGGACGCGGCGACCGAGGCGCGGTAGCCCCCGGCACAGTGCACCCAGACCTCGCCCTCGGGCACCTCGTCGACGCGTCGCGGGATCTCGTGGATCGGGATGTTCACGGCGCCGTCGATGGCGGCCTTCTCGTGCTCGTCCACGCGACGGACGTCGAGCACGACCACCGGGCGGTGGTGCCGCACCTGGGCCAGGTCGGCGAAGGTGCCGGTCTCGAAGCTGCCGAGGTCACCGTCGGTCCAGTCCTTCGGGCCGCCGGTGGCGTGCGCCGCCGGGCGGTCGATGCCGATGCGGACCAGCTCGCGCTGGGCCTCGGCCACGTCCTCGGCGCTCTCGCCGAGCAGGGTCACCGGGGTGCCCCACTCGATGAGCCAGCCCAGGTACGTCGCGAAGCCGCCGTCGAGCCCGAAGTTCACGGTGCCCGGGGCGTGCCCGGCCGCGAACGCGGTGCGGTTGCGCAGGTCGACGACCCACTCGCCGGCCTCGATGCGCCGGCGCAGCTCGGCCGCGTCGGCACGCTCGGGGGTGCTCAGGTCGGGGGCGTCGGGGCCTGCCTCGTTGCGCGGGCCCATCTGGGCGTAGTACGCCGGGTAGGCGCCCAGCCCGTCGAGGAGCTCGCGGACGTAGGTCTCCTCGTCCTGGGTCAGGACGGGGTTCTGCGTCTTCTCCTGCCCGATCGTCGACGAGGTCGCGTCGGTCTGGGTCGCGGAGCAGAACGATCCGAAGCCGTGGGTCGGGTAGACCTCGGCCTCGTCGGGCAGCTCCTCGGCCAGGCGGTGCGCCGAGGCGTGCTGGTGGCGCACCAGGGCGTCGGTGTGCTCCTCGCCCATCAGGTCGGGTCGGCCGGTCGCGCCGAAGAGCAGCGAGCCGCCGGTGAAGACCGCGAACGGCTCGCCGCCGTCGGTGACGGCGTACGACAGGTGGTTGAAGGTGTGGCCGGGGGTCGCGATGGCGCGCACCGCGATCCGCTCGCCCACCTCGACGACCTCGTCGTCGGCGACGGGCGTGCGGTCGAAGGACACGTCGTCCTCGCCGTTGACCAGGTACGCCGCGCCGGTCTCGCGCGCCAGGGCGAGGCCGCCGGTGACGTAGTCGTTGTGGATGTGGGTCTCGAAGACGTGGGTCAGGCGCACGCCGTCGGCCTCGAGGATCTCCAGGACCCGGTCGATGTCGCGCTGCGGGTCGATGACGATCGCGACCTCGCCGTCGTGGACGACATAGCTGCGGTCGCCCAGGGTGGGGGTCTCGATGACCCGCACGATCAGGTCGTTCCTGTCAGTGGTGTGCTCGCTCATTGGGGCTCCTCACTTCTCGGTCGGTCGGCCGGCGCGGATCCAGGCGGAGGTGCCGCCCGCCACGTTCACGGCGTCGAAGCCGCTGCCGGTCAGGAAGTCGGTCATGGCGCCGCTGCGGTTGCCCGAGGCGCAGACGACGTGGACGGTCTCGTCCTTGTCGAGCTCGTCGGTGCGGCCGGGCAGCTGGCCCATCGGGATGTTCACCGCGCCGGGCAGGTGGCCCTCGGCGTACTCGGCGGGCTCGCGGACGTCGATGAACGTCGCGCCCTTCTCGAGCTCGGTGGCGGCCTGGTCGATGTCGATCTCGCGCATGTCGGCTCCTCCTGGGGCGGTGTCGGTGTCAGTGCCGGTGTCGAGGGAAGTATCCCCTCGGGGGGTTATGTCCGAAACCTAGCACAACCCCCTGGGGGGATGTATAGTCAACGACGAACGCACCGCGCCACCCCCACCCGGGTGGCCAGAGCCGAGAGGAAGCCCATGAGCAGCTACACCATGAGCACGACCCTGGACCGCCCGTACGACGAGACCGTCGCGGCGGTGCGCGAACAGCTGGCCGAGGCCGGGTTCGGGATCCTCACCGAGATCGACCTGCGCGAGACCCTCAAGAAGAAGCTCGACGTCGACGTCGCGCCCCAGGTGATCCTGGGTGCCTGCCGCCCGCAGCTGGCGCACCAGGCGCTCGAGGTCGAGCCCTCGATCGCGGCGCTGCTGCCCTGCAACGTCGTCGTGCGCGCCCTCGACGACTCCACCACCGTCGTGGAGGCCTTTGACCCCGACGTCATGATGACGGTCGGGCTCGGGGACGCCGGCGGCCCTGCCGGTGACGCGATCCGCAGCGTCGCCACCGATGCCCGCGAGCGGCTCTCCGCCGCCCTCGCCTCCCTGGAAGGAACGACCTGATGGACCTCGAGCCCACCGAGATCAAGGCGATCATCACCCGGATGAAGCGCGCCAACGGCCACCTGGCCAGCGTGATCCGGATGATGGAGGAGGGCTCGGACTGCGAGTCCGTGCTCACCCAGCTCGCCGCCGTCAACAAGGCGCTCTCGCGCGCCGGCTACGCCATCGTGGCCACCGGCCTGCAGCAGTGCCTGACCGCCAGCGACGACGACCTCGACGGCGTCGACGTCAAGAAGATGGAGAAGCTCTTCCTCGCGCTCGCCTGAGCGGGGAGGGGAGCCCCCGCGGGCGGTAGCCTGCGGCCATGGCCTCCCTGCTGCTGACCGTCGTCGGCGACGACCGCCCCGGGCTGGTCTCGGCCGTCTCCGCCCTCGTGGAGGCCCGTGGCGGGTCGTGGCAGCGCAGCCAGCTGACCCGGCTGGCCGGCAAGTTCGCCGGCATCGCCCTCGTCGAGGTGCCCGACGCCCAGCGCGCCGGCCTCGAGGAGGCCCTCGCCGCCCTGGCGGCCGAGGGCCTCGCGGTGCGCGTGGAGGACGCCGGCACCGCCGGCGAGGTCGTGCCCGCCGCCACCTTCCGGCTGCACCTGGTCGGCCAGGACCGCCCCGGCATCGTCGCGGAGATCTCCTCGGCGCTGGCCGTGCGCGGCGTCGGCATCGAGGAGCTGCTCACCGACGTGGTGGCCGCCCCGATGGGCGGCGGGATGCTCTTCGAGGCCCGGGCCCGCCTGACCATGCCCAGCGGCGCCGACGCGGGCGTGCGCGCCGACCTCGAGCGCCTGGCCGACGAGCTGATGGTGGACCTCGAGCTCGACGCCGACCCGGCCTGAATCTCGCGCCCACCCGGCGCAGATCTCACGCTGACCCGGCCCGGATCTCGCGTCGACCCGGCGCAGATCTCTCTCAGCCGGTGTGGTTGGCCTGCCAGGAGCGCTCGACGAGCTCGCGCAGCACGTCCTGGTCGAGCTCCTCGAGGCGCTTGACGTAGAGGCAGCCCTTGCCCGTGGTGTGCGGGCCGAGCCGGTCGAGCAGGTCGCGGTTGCTGTCGTAGTAGGTCAGCCCGTAGAGCGTCAGCGCCGCCTTGCGCGGAGCGAGCCCGATCGCGAACCACTGGTGCTGCCTGCCGTCGGCGGTCGTGTAGTCCTGACGCCCGAAGCCGACCATCGAGGCGCCCCACATCCGCGGCTCCACGCCGCTGACCTCGCGCATCAGCGCCAGCGCGGCCAGGGCGTCCTCGCGGCGCCGGGGGTGCTCGACGGCAGCGAGGTACGCCGCCACGTCGCCGTCGGTGGGCTGGGTCTTGCGCGTGTCTCGGTCGGCCACGACCCGATGCTCCCAGGTCGGACCGGGCCGGGCCCAGGGGGCTAGCGTGGCGGGGTGCACCCGACCGGCGACGACACGCAGCCCGCCACGCGCAGCCTCGGGCGCGGCAGCGTCGTACGCCTGGGGCTGCTGGCGGTGCTGGTCCTCCTGCTCCTGGTGGCCTGGGTGACCGGGCGGGTGCCCGAGGTCGACGCGCTGCGCGAGCGGGTGGAGGACGCCGGCGCCTGGGGTCCGTTCGTCTTCGTGGTGGGGTACGCCGCGCTCGCGCTGCTGCCCACGCCCAAGGGCTTGATGACGGCCCTGGGTGCAGTGCTCTTCGGCTTCGCCGTCGGCGCGGTGCTGGCATGGGCCGCCGCGATGCTGGCCGCGCTGGTCGCGTTCGGGCTCAGCCGGTTGCTGGGACGTGCAGCCGTCGACCGGATCATCGGGGGTCGCCTCGACCGGGTCGACGCGCTGATGAGAGAGCACGGGCTGGTCGCGGTGGTGGCGGTGCGGCTGGTGCCGGTGCTGCCCTACACCGCGATCAACTACGCCGCGGGCCTGGTGCCGGTCGGCCTGGCGGCCTACCTGCTGGGCACCGCGGTCGGCATGGTGCCCGGCACCGTCGCCTACGCAGCGCTCGGTGCGTTCGGCACCAGCCCTGGGCGCCTCTCGGTCGGGCTCGCCGTCTTCGTCGCGCTGGCCGTCGTCGCGACGCTCGTCGGCCGACGGATGCTGCGGCGCGGCCCCACCGACGGCCCCATCGAGCGCTCCCAGGTCGGCTCGTGACCGAGCTGCTGGTCCTGGCCCTGACCCTGCTGGCCTACGCGATGGTGTCGTCGCGGCTGAGCCTGTCGCCGATCACCGCGCCGATGGTCTTCACGGGAGTCGGGCTGCTCGCCGGCGCCGCCGGCCTCGTCGACCTCGAGCTCGACGGCGAGGTCGTCACGCTCCTCGTCGAGGTCACCCTCACGCTGGTGCTCTTCACCGACGCCATCCGCATCGACCTGCGCGCGCTGCGGCGCCACCTGGGGCTGCCGGTGCGCCTGCTCGGTGTGGGTCTGCCGTTGACGATCCTGGCCGGCACCGCCGTGGGAGCCCTGCTGCTGCCGGGGCTGGGGCTGCTCGAGGCCGCGCTGCTCGCCGCCGTGCTGGCGCCCACCGATGCCGCGCTGGGTCAGGCCGTGGTCAGCGACCCCCGCCTGCCGGTGCGCATCCGCCAGGCGATCAACGTCGAGAGCGGGCTCAACGACGGCATCGCCCTGCCCGTGGTGACGGTGCTGCTGGCGGTCGTCGTGGCCGAGGAGGGCGCCCGTGCGACCGACGGGTGGTGGAGCCTGGCGCTGAGCCAGGTCGGGTTCGGCGTCGGCGTGGGCGTGGTCGCCGGGCTGGCCGGCGGGTGGCTGCTCGACCGGCGGGCCCGAGCCGGTGCCGTCGAGGGTGTCTACCGCCAGCTCGCGGCACTGGCCGTGGTGGCAGCGGCGTACGCCGGGGCTGTGCAGCTGGGCGGCAACGGCTTCATCGCCGCCTTCGTGGCCGGGCTGGCCTTCGGGCACGTGGCGCGCGCGCACTGCGAGCACGTGCAGGACTTCTCCGAGGACGAGGGCGAGCTGCTGACCGTCACCACGTTCCTGGTCTTCGGTGCGGTGCTGGTGGGGCCGGTGCTCGACGAGGTCACCTGGCGCACCGCGGCGTACGCCGTGTGCTCGCTGACCGTAGTGCGGGTGCTGCCCGTGCTGGTCGCCCTCCTGGGGTCGCGGACCCTGGTCGAGACCCGGCTGTTCCTCGGCTGGTTCGGCCCGCGCGGCCTCGCCTCGATCCTCTTCGCGCTGCTGGTGGTCGAGGAGGTCGACGGCCCGGTGGGGCAGGAGGTCTTCGAGGTCGCGTGCCTGACGGTGCTGCTGAGCGTGGTGCTGCACGGGCTCAGCGCCTCGACCTGGTCGGGGCGGCTGGCGCGCCGGCTGGACCGGCTGGGTCGCGACCGCGCCGAGCACGGTGACGCCGCCGAGATGCCGACGAGGCGCCGGCTGGGTCGCTGAGACGCGCCGGGTCGGGGCGACATATGCGCCGGGTGGGCGAGAGATGTGCGCCGGGTCAGGGCTGGACGAGGGCGGTCTCGGGCTGGAAGGCCACCCAGGAGAACCAGAAGGTGTCGAGGTGCACCACGGGGCGCAGCCGGCGCCCCGCGAGGGGGCCGTCGGTGGCGCGGCCGAAGGCGTTCCACGTCGAGCCGGTGACGACGTCGACGACCCGGCCCGCGGCGTCGCGCTCGAAGGCCACCTCCTGCCCGTCGAGACGGGCGACGAAGGCGGCGACGGTGCCGATCTCGGCGCCCTCGTCGATCGCGGCGGCGCCGAGGGCCGAGCGCTGGCCGGGCAGGTGCCACAGGGTGACCGGGCGGTCGCCCACGTCGACGCGGACGACGCCGGCGGTCGCGAGCCGGCCGCGCTCCACGGCCACCGCGTCCGCACCGGTGCCGACCCCGACCACGCGGAACTTCGGGGGCAGCCGGTCGTCGGGCTCGCCGGGCAGCTCGAAGAGCGGGTCGGAGCCCGGGTCGTCGTAGCCGACGTAGGGGTTGCGGCCGTAGTCGCGGTCGTGGCCCGTGTCGCGGCTCAGCACCAGCGCGCCGGGGTGCTCCTCGCGGAACTGCGACCACCCGACGGTGCCCATCGGGATGCTGCGCAGCGCGGTGCCGGTGCGCACCCCGACCGCCGCCACCCCGGTCAGCTGCGGCCACAACGACTCGGTGGCCCGGTCGAACATCACCAGGTTGTCGGCGTAGAGCAGCCCGGAGACCCCGAACGTCGTCTCCTCGCCCTCGACGGTGCGCTCGAAGGCGACGCCGGAGTTGCACAGCGGGCAGTAGGTGACTGCGACCGGGACGCCGTCGACGACGTCGTTGGCGATCTCGTGCCAGGTCAGCACCCGCAGCGGGTAGGCGCGGGTCTCCTCGCCGACGGTGAGGCTGAGCACGGGCTCGTCGTCCTCGAGCCAGTCGACGTCGGCGACCTGCTCGTGCTGCGGGTCGTCGATCGCGGGGATGCCGTCGGGCGGGGGACCGCCGGAGAGCAGGTCCTCGAGGGGGAGCAGCGGCTCGGGGAACGCCGGGTCGCGAAGGTCGTCGAGCGCGGAGCCGCCGACCGCGCCCGCGGAGGCGCTCGGGTCGGCCCCGGCGGCCGGCGTCGAGGGCTCGGGGTCGGAGCCGCAGGCGGACAGCAGCAGGGCCCCGGTCAGGACCAGCGCCGGTACGCCGGCCGCCCGGGGCGTCATCGGCGCGCCTCCTGCGGGCGGGACGGACGAGCGGCCCGCGACCGGGCGCGCGAGACGAGGAGCCCGGCCACGACGAGCGCGCCGAGCAGCAGCGCCCACCCGCCGGGCCCGACCGCGGTCGCGACGTCGACGAGCGCCTGCTGCACCGCCGCGGCGGCCGCGATGACCGGGTCGTCGGCCGCGTCGGCGACGCTCCCGGCGTCGGCGCCGAGGACCCGCAGCTCCCACCAGCCGTAGTAGGCGACGTACGCGCCGGCCAGGAGGAGCACCAGCCCGGCCACCCGCGGCGCCCACGCCCCCGAGCGGCGCAGCCGCTGCACGGTGGTCGGCGAGGCCAGGGCGGTGGCCACGGCCAGGGTGCCGACCACCGCGCCCATGCCGGCGGCGTACGCCGCGAAGAGCGCGACGCCCTCGAGGACCGAGTCGGTGCGGAAGCCGGCGACCACGACGGCCAGGAACGGCGCGACGGTGCACGACAGCGAGGCCACGGCGTAGCCGGCTCCGAAGCCGGCCATCGACCAGAACGAGCGGCGCAGCGGCGCCGGCCCGCGCGGGCGGCGCGAGAACCGCAGTGACGGCAGCCGCAGCGAGCGACCGGCCAGCAGCCAGCCGCCGAGCAGCAGGAGGGTCAGCCCCAGCACCACGGTCACCCACGGCAGGTGCCGCTGCACCTGCCCGACCACCGGTGCCACCGCCAGCCCGAAGGCCAGGAAGACCCCCGAGAAGCCGAGGGTCATCGCACCGGTCAGCCCGAGCGCACGCAGCACCGCCCGGCCACGGTCGGGGGAGTCGTCGCCCGCGACGAGCAGCGAGACGTACGCCGGCAGCAGGGCGAAGCCGCAGGGGTTGACGGCCGCCAGCATCCCGGCCCCGAGGGCGACGGCGAGCAGGCCCTCGGACACGGCCCTCGCCTCAGCCGGCCTGCTCGGCGACGAGCTCGTCGACCAGCTCGCCCAGCTCGGCCTCGTCGAGGTAGCCCTCGCCGCGCACCTCGCCGTCGGCGTCGAGCACGACGTAGGTGCTCTGGGCGGTGACGCCGAAGTGGCGCCACACGCTGCCGTCGACGTCGGAGAGGGAGGTGACCCCGGGGTCGACGTCGGCGGCGAACCCGGCGATGGCGTCGGCGTCGTCCTGCGCGCCCACCCCGACCAGCGCGACGTCGTCGCCGTGGGTCTGCGCGAGCGCGTTGACGCCCGAGACCTGGGCCCGGCAGGTGGGGCACCACGGCGCCCAGAACCACAGCACCGCCGGGCGCCCCGCCATCTCGGCGCCCGACCAGTCGGCACCGCCGACGGTGCGCGAGGAGACGTCGTACAGCGCCGGCAGGTCCTGCTGCTGCGACTCCTGGGGCTCCTGCGGCTGCGACTCAGCCTCGGCAGGGCTCGTGCCGGTCGTCGCCGCCACGTCGTCGGCGGAGGTGGTGCCGCAGCCGACGAGGGAGAGCGCGAGCAGGGGGCCCGCCCAGAGGCGGGCCGCCCGTCGTCGCGCGGTGGTGGTCATCGTCCCAGCGTAGGCCGGACCACCACACGGGGAGGCGTCAGAGCGCCGGGGCCTCGGGCACGTCGAGCTCGGTGTGCACGTGGTGGTTGAAGTAGTTCGTGAACAGGTTGAGCGTGACGTGCACCGACAGCTCGGTGAGCTGCTCGTCGCTCCAGCCGGCGTCGATGGCGTCCTGCCAGGCCGCGTCGCTGGTGTGGCCGACCTGCGCGGTGTAGTCGCGGGCCAGGCGCAGCAGCGCGTCGAGCTCGGCGTCGTCGGCCTTGCCGCGACGGATGTTGACCATCTCCTCGTCGCTGAAGCCGGCCGCCTTGCCCCCGCCGGTGTGCGCGGACTGGCAGTAGGTGCACTCGTCCTCGGCGCCGACGGCCAGGGCGATGGCCTCCCGGGTCTTCCCGTCGAGGGTCGCGTGCTCGGCGATGACGTCGCCGAGGGCGGCGTACGAGAGCAGCACGGCGGGGGAGTGCGCCATCCCGCCGTGGATGTTGAGGACCTTGCCGAACTTCGACTCCAGCTGCTTCAGCGCGTCGGTGCTGGCGGCGGGGGCGGAGTCGACGGTGTGGACGGGGATGCGGGGCACGGAGGCCTCCTGGGGTGTGCGGGGATCGTTCCTCGGACCCTGGGCCAACCTGCGTGGTGGTCCAGACATTCCCCGGACGCCGCGCCGCGCCGCACCGCGCGGTGCGGCTCAGGCTCCCGGAGCGCGCAGCAGCACCGCGGTGAACTGCTGGTTGGTGCCCCACGGTGTCAGGTGGTCCTCACCGGCGGTGCCGTGCAGCTCGTAGCCGGGGAACTCGGCGGCCAGCTCGTCGTGGGTGTAGCGCACGATCGGCAGGCCGCTGCAGGTGGTCGGCCCGTCGGGGCCGAAGGTGGCGATCACGAACCAGCCGCCGGGCCGCAGGCAGCGTGCCAGCGAGGCGCGGTAGTCGTCGCGCTCGTCCTGCTCGGTCAGGAAGTGGAAGACCGCCCGGTCGTGCCACAGGGCGTACTGCCGGCCGGTGTCGAGGTCGAGCACGTCGGCGACGTCGAGGGTCAGGTGGCGGCCCAGGTCGCCCACCCGCTCGCGCACGGTGTCGAGCGCGGTGCGCGAGAGGTCGATGGCGGTGACGTCGGTGTAGCCGCGCTCCAGCAGGTGGTCGGCGAGCGTCGACCAGCCGGCGCCCACGTCGATGACCGGGTCGGCGGGGTCCACCCCGGTGTCGTCGACCAGTCCGAGCGACAGCCCCGGCACGGACTGCCACCACGAGACGCCGTCGACGTCCTTGCCGTCGTGCACGTGCTCCCAGTAGTCACGTCGCGCATCGGCGTCCTCGGGCCGCCACATCTCCTCGGTGCCGCTGTCGCTGCTCATGGCAAGGAACGTACGCCCGCCCGGCCGGGCCGGCACCCGCGCGCGGCCGAACCTTTACCGACGCCGCGGCCTGTACTGTGACCGTCGTCACCCCACGCACGTAGGGTGAACAGGATGAGCCACTCGGACGCCGTCCTGACCACCGTGCTCCCGGAGCCGGGCCAGGACCACGTGTCCACGCCGGCCGGGCCGGTGGCACGCCTGATCGACGGGGGCGACCTCGACTGCGGAAGCGGGCTGCTGCTGCTGATCACCCGCAACATGCGCCGCCTCGACGACGGCGGGCACCTCGGCATCCGCAGCGCCGAGCGGAGCGTCACCGTCGACCTGCCGGCCTGGGCCGACCTGGTCGGGCACAGCGTCGAGGTCGCGCACGCCGAGTCCGAGCAGGGGCCGTGGTGGTTCGTCGTGGAGAAGTCCGGCGCGCCGGCCACCGTCTTCACCACCGGCAAGAGCACTCCCGTCGGCGAGCGGCTGTGGGTCTACACCAACTTCGACTGCAACCTCGCCTGCGACTACTGCTGCGCGCAGTCCTCCCCGCGTGCCGAGGCGCGGCGCTTCCCGGTGGAGACCGCCCGGGCGGCCTTCGAGGAGTTCGCCGCGATGGGCGGCAAGGAGGTCTTCCTGACCGGCGGCGAGCCGTTCATGCACCCCGACCTCGACGGGCTCGTCGAGGCGGCAGCCGGGCTCGAGCGCACCGTGCTGACGAACGCGATGATCCTGGGCCGCGGGCGACGCCGCGAGATCCTCGAGGGCCTCGACCGCTCGGTCGCCCTGCAGGTCAGCCTGGACAGCGCCACCCCCGACCTGCACGACCGCCAGCGCGGCGCCGGCACGTGGGGCAAGGCCCTCGACGGCATCGAGCTCGCCGCCTCCCTCGGCTTCCGGGTCCGCATCGCCGCCACGCTGTACGACGAGGACCCCGCGGGCGTCGAGGCCCTGCACCGGCGCCTCGACCAGCTCGACATCGCCCCGGAGGACCGGGTGATCCGCCCGGTGGCCGCCGAGGGATTCGCCGACCAGGGGATCCACGTCTCGATCGACAACCTCGAGCCCGAGCCGACCCTGACCGTCGACGGCGCCTGGTGGCACCCGGTCGCGGTCACCAACCCGCACATGCGCATCGCCGACCACCCGCTGCCGGTCAGCGAGGTCATCGGGGTCATGCGCGACACCGTCGCGGTGCAGGACGCCGCGGCCGCCACCGGACGAGAGGTGTTCCGCTGTGCCTGACACGCTGCGCGCGCTGGTCGGCTGGGTGCTGGCCCCCGACACCGACGAGGTCCCCCGCCGCCAGGCGGTCGGGCTGGCGTTCCTGCGGGTGACCGTCGGCCTGATGTGGCTCTACAACGTGGCCTGGAAGGTGCCGGCCGACTTCGGCCGCGACTCCGGCAACGGGCTCTACAAGTTCACCGGCTTCGCCGTCGACCACCCGGTGCTGCCGCCGTACTCGTGGCTGGTCGAGAACCTGGTCCTGCCCAACATCTCGGCGTTCGGCTGGCTGGTGCTGGCGGCCGAGACCGCGCTCGCGGTGCTGCTGGTCTCGGGCACCTACGTGCGGGCCGCGGCCCTGCTCGGGATCGCGCAGTCGGTGGCGATCGCCCTCTCGGTGGCCTACGCGCCCGAGGAGTGGCCCTGGTCGTACTGGTTGATGATCGCCGCCCACGTGGCCCTGGTCGTCGGCTCCTCGGGGCGCGCCTTCTCCGTCGACGCGGTCCGCGCCCGGGTGGTCCCGCTCGCCGGGCTGCAGCGCCCCTGGGGCGTGCTGGCGGTCGTGGTCGGGCTCTACAGCGTGGTCGCCTCCCTCGACGACCCGCTCGCCTCCCGCGGCCCGGGGCTGCGCTCGACCGACCCCTCGCTCAGCCTCGGCGTCTACAACCTGCTCGGCGGGCTCGTCGTGCTGCTCGTCGGTGTCGGGCTGCTGCTGGCCGCCCGGGGCGTGCGGGTGGCCGCTCCGGCCGCCGCCGGCCTCGCGCTGGCCGGCGCCCTGCTGCTGCGGGTCCAGATCGGCTTCACCGACCCCTGGCTCGGCGGCAACGCCACCAGCGTCGCCGTGCTGATCATCCTGGCCGTGGTCGCGCTCGCCGACCGCCTGCCCACGGGCCCCCGCCCGGGGGTCGCTCCCTCCGCCCCCACCGAAGGACGTCATCGATGAACCCCACCCGCCGCGCCCTGCTGGGCGGCACCGCCGGCCTGTTCCTCCTCACCGCCTGCGGCAACGACGCCGACGACGCCTCGGGAGCGGCGGGCACGGAGGGCTCGGCCCCCGTGCTGGGCATCTCCGCGATCCCCGACCAGGACCCCGAGCAGCTCAACCGGCTCTACGGGCTGGTCGCCGACGCCGTCGCCGACGCCACCGGCCTCGAGGTCTCCTACGAGGCCGTCACCGACTACACCGCCGTGGTGCGGGCCTTCGAGGTCGGCGACATCCACCTGGCCTGGATGGGCGGGCTGACCGGGGTGCAGGCCCGCAGCCGCGTCGAGGGCGCGCAGGCCATCGCGCAGCGCGACATCGACGCCGACTTCCACAGCCTCTTCATCGCCACCAAGGCCTCGGGCATCGAGCCCTTTGACGACACCGAGGGGCTCACCGCCCTCGAGGGGCACAGCCTGACCTTCGGCTCCGACACCTCCACCTCGGGCCGGCTGATGCCGCAGTACTTCATGGAGCAGGCCGGGCTCGAGGTCGCCGACCTCAAGGGCGAGCCGGGCTACAGCGGCTCGCACGACGCGACCATCGAGGCCGTCGCCAGCGGCAGCTACGAGGTGGGCGCGGTCAACGAGCAGGTCTGGGAGGCGACGGTCGAGGCCGGCGAGGTCGACCTCTCCGACGTGGTGGTGCTGTGGCGCACGCCGGGGTACGCCGACTACCACTGGCTGGTGCGCCCCGACCTCGACGAGACCTTCGGCGAGGGCACCACCGAGGCGATCGCGCAGATGCTCTACGACCTCGACCCCGCCGACCCCGACGACGCGGCCATCCTCGAGCTCTTCGGGGCCACCTCCTTCGTGCCGACCGAGAACGAGAACTACGACCAGATCGAGGCGGTCGCGAAGGACCTGGGGCTGCTGGCGTGAACGAGGCCGGGGCGGCGCCGGTCGTCAGGCTCACCGGGGTCTCGCGCCGGTTCGGCGACCGGGCCGCCCTGGCCGGGATCGACCTCGACGTCCACCGCGGCGAGCGGGTCGCTCTGCTGGGCTCCAGCGGAGCCGGCAAGAGCACCCTGCTCTCGCTGCTCAACGGATCCGTGCGGCCCAGCGAGGGCACCGTCGAGCTGCTCGGGCAGCGCCCCGACCAGCTGGGCCCCCGGCCGTTGCGCCGCCTCCGGGCCCGCATCGGCACCGTCCACCAGCGCCTCGACCTCGTCGAGCAGGTGCGGGTCGCCCACAACGTCAACGCCGGTCGCCTGGGCAGGATGAGCACGCCCACCGCGCTGCGCTCGCTCGTCTGGCCGGTCGGGATGTCCGAGGTCCGCGCGGTCCTGGAGCAGGTCGGCCTGGGCTGGGCCGTCCACGAGCGCACCGAGCGGCTCAGCGGCGGCGAGCGGCAGCGCGTCGCCATCGCGCGCCTGCTGCTGCAGCGTCCCGAGCTGGTGCTGGCCGACGAGCCCGTCTCGAGCCTCGACCCGGCCCGCGCCGCGGAGATCCTGCGGCTGCTGACCCAGGTCGGTGGGGCCACCGGCGCGGACGCACCCACGTTCGTGGTCAGCCTGCACCAGCCGGCGCTGGCCCGCGAGCACTGCACCCGGGCCATCGGCCTGCGCGAGGGCCGCGTCGCCTTCGACGTCGCGGCCGCCGACCTCGCCGACCACCACCTCGAGGACCTCTACGTCCTGACATGACCACCCTCGACCGACCCGCGACGCGCACCACGGCGCGGCGGGGCACCACCGGGCGGACCGTCTGGGGACGTCGCCTCGTGGCGCTCGCCGTGGTCGTCGTGCCGCTGCTGTGGGCCTCGGCGCGGACCCTGGGCGGGGGCGTCGACCTGGTCAACACCGGAGGGCTGGGCCTGGTCGACGACCTGCTCGGCAAGGCCCTCGACCCCGCTCTCGACGCCCAGTTCCTGGCGGTTGTGTGGCGAGCGCTGCTGGTGACCGTCGCCTTCGCCCTGCTGGGCACCGCCGGGGCGCTCGTGCTCGGCGCCGTGGGCGGGCTGGTGCTCAGCGACGTCGCCTGGGGCGAGCGCCCCGGCCGGTGGGTGGGCGTCGTGCGCGTGCCGTTGCGGGGGGTGCTCGTGGCCGCCCGCTCGATCCACGAGCTGGTGTGGGCGCTGCTGCTGGTCAGCGTGCTGGGCCTGGACCCGCTGGTGGCGGTGATCGCCATCGCGGTGCCCTTCGGTGCCCAGACCGCGAAGGTCTTCGCCGACACCCTCGACTCGACCACCCGGGGCCCGCTGGAGGCGCTGCGCGTCGCGGGGGCGCGCCCGGTGCCGGCGCTGGCCTACGGGCTGCTGCCCGGGGCGCTGCCGCTGCTGCTGTCCTACTCGTTCTACCGGCTCGAGTGCGCGATCCGGTCGGCGGTGATCCTGGGGGTCGTCGGCGTGGGTGGCCTGGGCCAGGAGCTCGTGGTGAGCCTGCAGTCGCGCAACTGGGACGAGGTCTGGACCCTCATCGGCGCGGTGCTGCTGCTCTCGGCGGTGGTCGACCTGTGGAGCACCCGGGTGCGCACCGGTCTGGCGGTGGCCAGCTGCTCGGACTGGTCGAGCGGTCGCACCGGCGCGCCCGCGTCCGGCTCGCGGTGGGTGGGCTGGTCGGGGTGGGCGCTGCTGCCGATGCTCGCGGTCGCGTGGTGGTACGCCGACGTGTCGCTGTCGGGGCTCTTCTCCGAGCGCACCCGCGAGCTGTCGGTGCGCCTGGGCGACGACCTGCTGCCGCCGGCCCTGCCGCCGGGCGGCTGGGCGACGCTGAGCGCGGGCGTGCTCGACACCGTCGCGATGGCAGTGCTCGCGATGGCCTTCGCGGTCGCGCTGACGCTGGCCATCGGCCCCCTGGCCTCGCGGCCGCGTCGCGACCAGGACGGCAGCGGCGCCGGGCCGCTGCGCTGGGCCGGGTGGGCCGTCGCACGGCTGCTCCTGCTGGTGCTGCGCTCGGTGCCGCCGACCGTTGTGGGCGGTGGTCGCGCTGCTGGCCCTCTTCCCCGGCATCCTGCCCGGCGCCGTGGCGCTGGGCCTCTACACCGGCGGCATCCTGGGTCGCCTGGTCGCCGAGGCCTGGGAGTCGGTGCCGCTGCGCCCCCGCGCGCGCGCTGCAGGACGTCGGGTGCCGCGGCCGCTGGCGGGGCTCGCCGCGACCGTGCCGGCGGGCGTGCAGCCGCTGGTGACCTACACGCTCTACCGCTTCGAGATCTGCGTGCGCGACACCGCCATCGTCGGGGTGGTCGGCGCCGCCGGCCTCGGGCGGCTGCTCCAGGAGAACCTCAACGCGTTCCGCTTCCCGGCCGTCACCACCCTGCTGATCGCCTCCTTCGCCGTCTCGGTGGCCGCCGAGCTGGCGGGCCGCCGCATCCGCCGCGCCCTCGCTGCCTAGAGCCGCACGCGGCCCACGCAGCGCTCGCCGGAGCCCTGGTGCTTCGCCTTGAACCGGAACGAGTCCGTGCCCTTGTGGTCGGCGGTGCGGCGTTCCACCTCGAAGGAGCCGCTGGGCCCCTTGGTCCTGCTCTTGCCGCGGGCGACGACGGCGCCGTCGTGGCGCAGCACCCACCGCCAGGTCTGTCCCACGCGGTTGCTGTCGATCTCGGCCTCGACCTCGATCCGGCCGTCGTCCGGCCCCGCCTTCATCTTCCAGTCCGTGCTGCCGGTGCACGAGCCTCGTCGCAGCACGTCGTCGTCGCCGGCCACCGCCGCGCCCGCGGCCGCCCCGGTCAGAGCCAGGCTGGTCACTGCGGCCACGAGGCCGCGTCTCGTTCGCGTCATGGGGGGCTCCTCAGCTCCCGGTGAGGCCGCGTGCCGGCCTCGAAGGGGGGCAGGGTGCGACCGCTGCGTCAACAACCAGTCAACGCCTCGAGGGCCGGTCCTCCGGGCCTGGGCGGGTGCTCGACGCCGCTCCTCGACCCCAAGGAATGCCCAAGGCCGGGGGAGCAGTCTCGTGCGCGGAGCACCGGGGACGCGGTGCCCGAGGAAGGGATCAGCGATGACGGCGTTGACGAGACGCCAGGTCCTCGCCTACGGGGGGCTGGGGCTGGGCGTGGCAGCAGTGGGGACCGCGGTCCCCTTCGGTGAGGGTGTGAGCACCAAGGACTGGATCAGCACCTCGCGCAAGCCAGCCAGGTTCGCGCGACGGCTGCCGATGCAGACCCCGCTGGTCCCCGTGCCCGCGAGCGACGAGGCGGGCGACTACCTGCTCTACGAGATCAGTGAGCAGGCCTACACCGGCCAGCTCCTCGACGACGGCGCTGGAGCGACCAGGCTCATGGGGTACGCCCCGGTGGGGGCCACCCCGACCTTCACCGGTTCCCTCATCAAGGTCGACCAGCACACCCGGGTGCGGCTGCGGGTGCACAACGACCTGCCCCCGGTGCACCCCGACTTCGGCCACGCGATGGGCACCTCGGTGCACCTGCACGGCTCCGCGACCCTGCCGCAGTACGACGGCTACGCCGACGACGTCACCCAGCCCGGGCACTACAAGGACTACTGGTACCCGAACCACCAGGGCCCCCGCACGATCTGGTACCACGACCACGCCGTGCACAAGACGGCGCAGAACATCTACAGCGGGCTGGTGGCCCAGTACCACATCCAGAACGACTGGGAGAAGGCGAACCTGCCGCAGGAGCGCTACGACGTGCCGCTCACGGTCCACGACGCGATCTTCGCCAAGGACGGGTCGCTGACGCACATGGACCGCGACCACTCGGGTCTCTACGGCGACGTGATCATGGTCAACGGGGTCCCGTGGCCCTACCACGAGGTGGAGCGCCGCTTCTACCGCTTCCGGATCCTGATGGGCACGATCTCCCGGTCGATGACGCTGAGGTTCGTCAACAAGCGCACGAGGCGCACGCTGCCCACCTGGGTGGTCGCGACCGACGGAGGGCTCACGGTCCCGCAGCAGGTCACCAGCTGGCGCCACGCCAGCGCCGAGCGCTACGAGATGATGGTGGACCTCGGCTCCTGCCGGGTCGGTGACGTCGTGGAGCTGCTCAACTCCAGCAACAAGAACAACCGGGACTTCAAGCACACCGACAAGGTGATGCAGCTGCGCGTGACCTCCGAGCCCACGGACACCCGCTGGAACCAGGTCGTCACGCCTCCGCCCGAGGAGCTGCACCCGATCATGTCGGTGCCGGTCGAGGCGGCGCGCCGGACCCGTGACATCGACCTCGAGCGCGACGACGACACCAACGTCTTCCTGCTCAACGAGACGAGCTGGGAGGACGTGCAGGCCGAGAGCTGGAACCTCTTCCTCGACGAGCGCGGGGACCCCCCTCGTCCCGGGGACGTGGAGATCTGGCGGCTGGAGAACAAGTCCGGGGGGTGGTTCCACCCGATCCACATCCACCTCGTCGACTTCCGCATCATCGACCGCGACGGCGGCTCCGATCGGGTCCAGCCCTGGGAGAAGGGGCCCAAGGACGTGGTCTACGTGGGCGAGGGGGAGATCGTCGAGGTGCTGGTGCAGTACTCCGTGGCGCCCTCGCACTACCCCGACGGGCGCTCCACGGGGCCCGCCGGAGCCGGGGCCGAGCTCGGCGGGCGCTTCATGGTGCACTGCCACAACGCCTCGCACGAGGACCACGACATGATGGGGCAGTTCGTGCTCGCGGCCGCCGATGGCACGGTCCACCTGGGCGAGGACCACCCCAACCACCCGGTCCACGGCGCGCCGCCGGTGTGAGGCGGCCCGGGGTGCGTCCTGCGGGAGCGACCCGGCGACCGGACCGCCGGGCCCCGGTCCTGGCGCACCGGCACGCCGTCGCCGCCGGGCTCCTGCTCCTGCTCGTCCTGCTCCTGCTCGTGCTGCTCGTGGTCCGCGCGACCCTCGTGGTCCCGGTGCGGGTGTCGTCGGCCAGCATGATGCCCACCTTCGAGGCCGGCGACGTCATCCTCGTGTCGCGGCTGGCGCCGGACGTCGAGGACCTCGCCCGCGGCGACCTGGTCGTGTTCCGGGACCCCGCCGGCGGCCGGACGCTCAAGCGGGTGGTGGGGCTGCCCGGCGAGCGCGTCGCGATCCTGGACGGCGTGCTGCACGTCGACGGCGAGCCGCAGGAGGAGGTCTGGGTCACCGACCCCCTGGACGGCTACTACACCCGGGTGTGGACCGCCGGCGAGGGGGAGGTCGTGGTGCTCGGGGACAACCGCGGGAACTCGATCGACTCGCGGGACTACGGCCCGGTCACGGAGGAGGACCTGGTGGGCCGGGTGCTGGTGCGGCTCTGGCCGCCGGGGTCCGGCACCGGCTCCTGAGGGCCGTCGCGGTGGGCGCCCCGGAGCGCCTCCTCGGCCCCCACGAGCAGGAGCCACCCCGCGGCCGCGGCCACCACGAGGCCGGCGACGCGCTGGTCCCGCAGCGGGTCCGACCAGCCCAGCCGCAGCTCCAGGAACCAGTCGGCGGCCAGGAGGCCGTCGCCGACCGTGAGCCGGACGGCCAGCACGCCCAGACCGAGCGCGACCAGACCGACGGCACCGACCGCGTCGGCCGGCCTCCCTGCACCGGGCCCCGGGTCGAGCAGCGGCGCCACAGCGCGAGCCCGATCGCCAGCGCCAGGGCGGCGGCGACCAGTCGTCCTGCCGACGACCGCAGCGAGGTCTCCAGGACGGGGCCGACCTGGACGAGCAGGACCGCCGCGCACGCGATCGACGCGCCGACCAGCGGGGCGGGTGCCCGGGCCCGGCCCCGGGCGAGGGTCAGCGGACGACCGGCCAGCAGCAGGGTCGGTGCCACCACCAGGAGCACGACCAGGCTGCCGAGGTGCACGCTGAGCAGGACGGGTGCCCAGGCGGCGAGCCCGGAGCACAGCACCATGAAGACCACGAGCAGCCCCGCGACGAACGCGACGGTGCGGCGCGCGGGCCACCGGGCCCCCGTGCGCGTCGAGGCCGACCGGGCCGCTGCGACGTACCAGACGAGGGCGGCCGCCAGCACCGTCACGACGAGGACGTCCGGCCGCGCCTGGGTCAGCACGCCGGGGACCGAGAGCACGGGTGGGGTCGAGGACGCGACGTGGTCGTCGGCGCTCGGGGCGAGCGCGGACGGTGGCGGTGTGCGCGAGAGCGCCACCGCCAACCCGGCCGCCGCCCCCATCCACGCCAGCTCGGCCGACGCCAGGGCCGCGAAGGCGCCCGGCTCACCCCGCCCGAGGCGGGGCAGGGTGCGGCGCCGGTGCAGGTGGCCGGCTGCCCCGAGCACCCCGAGGACCCCGACCTTGGCCGCCACCACGGCGGCGTACCCGCTGAGCCAGTCGGGCCCGGGGGGTCCGAGCACCCCGGCCGCCGAGACCGCCCCGCCGCCGGCGAGGGCGACAAAGGCCCCCAGGGCCAGCCTGCTGAAGCGCGGGGCCGCGACGGACAACCCCGCCGGGTCGCCGCGCAGGTGCAGCACCAGCGCCGCCAGGCCGCCCACCCAGAGCACAGCGGCCAGCACGTGGACGAGCAGGGCGCTGGTCGCCGCCTGCGAGCCCGGCTCGCCGCCGGCCACGTGACCCGTGAGCGGCATGGCCAGGGCGGCGCCCAGGGCGACCCCCAGCAGTCCTCGTCCCTCCCATCGTCCGCGCAGGCGTCCCCCCGCCACCGCGAGCGCCGCGGCCAGGAGAGCGACCGAGGCGGCGGCCGAGACCTGCGGCGTGCCGACCACGCGCGACACGGTGGCGACGTCGAGGTCGCGCGGGGCGACCCCGCTGGCCTCGCTCATCGTGAGGAACCACGTCGCGGCGGCCGCCAGCGACCAGCACGCCGCCGACGACCGGACGGCGCGCCCGACCGGCCGGCCCGGCAGCAGCGCCACGGTGAGCAGCAGCGACCCGACGGTCGCGATCGCTGCCAGGTCGCTGGCCAGCCGGGCGAGCCGGACACCCCAGCCCACGAGGGGGCCCGGGTCGGACAACCCCGGCGGGACCTCCTCGGGGCCGCCGCCGGCCAGCACCATCGCCACGACGGCGACCGCCACGCTCGTGCCGACCACGCCGGGCAGCACCGAGCGGTGGGTGGACGTGGCGCGGGGCCGGGCACGGGTGCTCATGCGCCCAGGCTGGGCGGGCGGCCTTGCGATCCGGTTGCGTCCGCAGCGGACCCGGTGCAGGACCTCGGGCCGGGACCCCGCGCAAGCAAAATCCAAGGTGCGGCCCCGATGCTGGCGACTTCCCCCACTGAGACCGGCCTGGGCCGGAGAAGGAGCTGAGCACCATGGCCCCCACGCAACGATCTCGCACCTGGGTGGCCGGCTCGCTGGCCTGCCTGCTGGTGCTGACGCTCGGCACGAGCGCGCTCGCCGTCCCGGTCACGCCCACCGGGCCCGACGGCAGCCCACTGACCAGGTCCGGGCGCCTCGTCGAGGCCGGCCCCACGGCCGAGCACGGGTTCCCTGCCTGGTACCGCGACAGCAACGGCGTGCGTCTGGAGGCGTGCACGACCCTCGACGACCCGCTGTGCGCGACGCTCCCGGACGAGGTCCCGAACCCGGACGCCCCGGTGTCCTACCCCGACAACTTCCCGGGTGAGTTCTTCTACCAGCTGGCGGCGGCCTCGGTCACCGGGGACGGGGTCGACATGGGCGTCGGCCTCGACCTCGAGGGAGCCTGGGCCAACGAGGCGGTCGTGGACGGCGACCAGATGGTCTTCGGCCGGGTCCGCATCCGGGACCGGGCGATCGCCGACGGCCACTACCGGGTCACCCACCCCTACGGCGCCGACGAGTTCGACGTGGAGGGCGAGGGGATCAACTACACCGAGGACATCGGGACCACGCCGGGGGCCTTCGGGCAGGCGCTGGGCAGCCGGATCGGGCCGTTCCTGACCTGGGATCCCGACGTCGCCCCGGCCGCGCCCGAGGGCTACGTCGGCGACCCCGCGGTCGAGCACCCCGTGGTCGGCAGCCCCTACGGCACCAACTACGTGTCGGTCGAGCGCCGGGACGAGTCCGGCGCCTGGGTGGAGCTGGCCCGGACCGACCTGTTCACGATCCAGGGCCGGCACGCGGTGAACTCCGGGGTCGAGGCCGACCACGCCACGTACACCGTGGGGGCCGACGGGACCGGCTTCGTCGACGTCTACGCGACCTCGGACGCCGGGCAGTCCCTGGCGGTCGAGGACAGCGGGCTCGGGTTCGTCGCCACCCGGATGGAGTCCGACGGCAGTCGCTACTTCGGCCGGTACGCCATCGACCAGTCGCCCGACGGGAAGTCCGTCACGGTCGCCAACGTGGGGGACCAGCCGGTCGCCCGCAAGGAGATCGGGCTCGTCGACGTGGTGACCGTCTCCGCGGTCACCTACGACGCCGACGCGGACCTGCTCACGGTCTCCGCGACCTCCAGCGACCAGGACTCCACGCCCGCGGCCCTGACGGTGCTGGACCAGCCCGTGCAGGAGGGGACGGCCGTCATCGAGACGACGGCCCCGCCGCCCTCGGTCACCGTCACCTCCGACAAGGGCGGGGAGGCGAGCGCCCCCGTGACGGTGTCGGGGGCCGGGTTGGAGGCGGACGCTCCGGTGGCCGTCGGCACGGCGACCCCCGAGGTGGCGGCGCCGGCACAGCGGGTCACGCTCGACGCGACGTCGTCCACCGGCACGATCACCGGCTACGCCTGGCAGCAGGTGCCGGCCGCGGGCGCGGACGGCGAGGTGCCGGTCACCGACGCCAACCGGGTGGAGCTCTCGGGGGCCGACCAGGCCGTCGCCACCTTCAACGCCCCGCAGGCCGCCGGCCCCCTCGCCTTCGAGCTGGTGGTCAGCGGGCCTGCGGGGACCAGCGCCCCGGCGGTCGTGACCGTCGAGGTCACGGGTACCGACCCCGAGGGACCGCCGGCCGCTCCCCGGGCCGACGCGGGGCCCGACCAGGAGGTCCGGCGCGGCGCGAGCGTGACGCTCGACGGAGGCGCCAGCACCCTCGTGGACGAGTACGCGTGGTCCCAGGTCAGCGGGCCCGAGATCAGCCTCAGCGGGGAGGACACCGCCACCCCCCGGTTCGCCTTCCCGCTGATGGCCCTGCCCACGAACACCTCGGGCCCGAACCCGCAGTACGCGACGCAGGCGGACCCGGTCGTCCTGCGGCTGACGGTGACCGGCCAGGGCGGGCAGCAGTCCACCGACGATGTGGTGGTCTCCCCGGCCGCGGAGACCCTGACGATCACCGTGGGCGAGTTCCGCAGCGGCCGGCAGTGGCGGGTCAGGGGCACCTCGTCCTTCCCCGTCGGGCACCGCGTGGCGGTGGTGCTGGGGGGCGCCCTGACCGGCCGGACCCTGGGGTTCGCCGAGGTGGACACCCTCGGTGACTGGGACTTCCGGGGCGCAGGCACCGTGGCCCCGGGTGGCGAGAGCACCGTCAGCGCCGTCAGCACCATGGGCGGGTCGCACACCGGGTTCGCCTTCCGGTCCCGCTGACGTCGCCCCCCCACGGCGAGGGCCGCACCCCGGGTGCGGCCCTCGTGCGTGCGCCCGTCGGCCCAGGGACGCCGGGACCGGGGACTAGTCACTTCTGGGGGAGGGCGCGCCCCCAGAAGTGGGGCTGTGGTACGCGGCCGGCCTGCCGAGACTGGAGGAGCCCGGGGGCGATCGCACCCCGGCTGGGGAGGTGGCAACCGATGGAGATCCGGCTGTTCGGCGCGACGACGGTGCGGTGCGGGTGCGGGTGCGGGAGGCCGCCGACCGACGCCTTCGGCGGACCCAAGCCGCAGCAGATCGTGGAGATCCTCGCGCTGTCGGCGGGGACCCCGGTGTCCAAGGAGAAGCTGGCGGACCTGCTGTGGGAGGGGCGGCCGCCCCGGTCCTACCTCGGGACGCTCGAGAGCTACGTCTGCGTGCTGCGCCGGTCGCTGGCGCGCAGCTGCGGCGACGGCGGGGCGGCCGGGATCATGACGGTCCCCAACGGCTACGTCGTGGTCCCGGGCGTCGTCAAGGTGGACCTGATGCAGTTCCGCGCGCTCGTCAGCGCGGCCGTGGTGAACACCGCCCACGACCACGCCACGGCGCTCTCCGCGCTCGAGGCGGCGCTGTCGCTGGTGAAGGGCGAGCTGCTGGCCAGCGAGAGCCTCGCCTCGTGGGCGCTGGGCGAGCGGGAGGAGTTCCGCGACGAGCTCGCGCAGGCCGCGTCCCTGGCCGCCGAGCACGCGCTGGCGCTCGAGCGCTTCGGGGCCGCCGTACGGCTGGCCACGACGGCGGTGCGCGCCGACCAGTTCGCGGAGGACGCGTGGCGCACGATGATGGCCGCGCTGTGGGCGTCGGGCCGGCGCTCCCAGGCGCTGCACCGCTTCTCCCAGCTGCGCGACCTGCTCGTCGACGAGCTGGGCGCCGAGCCCAGCCGGGAGACCACCGACCTCTACCTGGCGATCCTGCGCGGCGGTGCCTCCCGGGAGGCCGGTGCGCACCGTGAGCGTGACGACGCCGCGGGGGCGGAGGAGGTGCGGATCCTGGTGGGGCTCCTGCGCCAGATCCTGACCTCGGTGCCCGGCCTGGAGCTGCCGCCCCGGGAGGGCGAGGTCGTGCGGGCCGCCCACCGCTGGGTCGACGCCTTCTGAGCATCGGCGGCGTCGATCCCCGAACCCCGCATAGTGGGGATGAAGCGGGGTGGTCACCGCTGCCAGCCTGGCGGATGACCGACGGGGGTGGCGATGCTGGCACGAGCACAGGCACGGGGGGACCAGGCCCGGTCGCGCGTCCTGGTGGTCGACGACCACCGGACCTTCACCGACCTGACCAGCCTGGCGCTGGCGACCGAGGACGACCTGCTGTGCGTCGGTACGGCGACCGACTCCGCGCGGGCGCGTCGGCTCGTCGAGCAGCACCACCCCGACGTGGTGCTGATGGACGTCAACCTCGGCGGTGAGGACGGGCTGGTCCTGACCGAGGAGCTGCTGCGGCTGCGGCCCACCCTGCGCGTGGTGGTCCTCACCGCGTACGCCGACCTGGGTGTCCTGCGGCGAGCGGCAGCCGCCGGAGCCTGCGCGCTGCTGCCCAAGAACGGGTCGCTGCCCGAGCTCCTGGAGGTGCTGCGCACCGCCCGGCCCGGGGGCCTGGTCGTGCACCCCAGCCTGCTGCGCCGCCTGGTCGGCGAGGGCGGTGGCGGCACGGCCTCCGCGGCGCCCGTCCCGCGGCTGACGGCGCGCGAGCGCGCGGTCCTGGATCGCCTGGCCCAGGGGCACGACGTGCGCTGGATCGCCCGGGACCTGGACATCACGGTCAACACCTGCCGCGGCTACGTGAAGTCGCTGCTCGCCAAGCTCGACGCCCACTCGCAGCTGGAGGCCGTCGTGGCCGCCACGGCACACGGACTCCTCCATGGGCCGGGGCCGGGCTGAGGACTCCCCGGCCTCGACGGGGGCCGACGACACGGTGCGCTCGGCCGTCACCCGGTTCGTGCTGCTCAGCGTGCTGGCGGCCCTGCTCCTGGCCGGCGTCGCGGTCGTGGTCGCCGAGCGGATCGCCCGTGAGCGCGCGCTCGACAGCGCCCGCGCGGTCGGCACGGCGCTGGCCACCCGGCTGGTCTCCCCGCTGGTCGACGGCGACCTGCGCGAGGGGGACCCAGCGGCGCGCGAGCGGCTGGCGTCGGTGATGCGCAACCGGATGCAGGACGGCAGCATCCGCCACGTCAAGGTGTGGGCGGCGGACGGCACCGTGCTGTGGTCGAACCAGGCGCGCCTGGTCGGCAAGCGCTTCGACCTGCCGGACGACGTACGCGGGCTGCTGGGCAGCTCCCGGGCAAGGGTCGAGGTGTCGGAGCTCTCGCGCGAGGAGAACTACGCGGAGCAGGACGAGGGGCCGCTGCTGGAGGTCTACGTGGGAGCACGGGACGACGACGGGCAGGAGATGGTCGTCGAGGCCTACCTGGCGACCGAGCAGATGGAGCGCGACGCCGAGAAGGTCGTGGTCTCCCTCGTGGGCCTGGCCGTCGGGTCGCTGGGGATGTTCCTGGTCGTCGTGATGCCGCTCGCCGTGGCGCTGGGGCGGCGCGTGCGACGGGCCGAGCGCGGACGCGCGGTGCTGCTCAGGCACGTCCTGCTCGCCTCCGAGCTCGAGCGCAGGCGCATCGCCGCGGCGCTGCACGACGGCGTCATCCAGGACCTCGCCGGCCTGGGCTACGCACTGCCCGCCGTGGCCCGCTCGCTCCCACCGGAGCCCGAGGCGCCCGGGGTGCGCCGGCACCTCGACCACTTCACCGACCTGGTGCGCGACGACGTCACCAAGCTGCGCCGGCTGATGAGCGACATCCATCCCCCCGACCTCGCCGGTGCCGGGCTCGCCGAGTCGGTGCAGGAGCTCGTGGCGAGCGAGTCGGCCGCCGCGGGCGTCGAGTCCCGGGTCACGCTCGCCCCCGACCTGGAGCTCACGCCGGACGCCGCTCGCCTGGCCTACCGGGTCGTGCGCGAGGGGGTGCGCAACGTCGTGAAGCACGCGGGGGCCCAGCACCTCGACGTCGATGTCCGGCGCCGTGACGGGCAGGTCCTGGTCCGGGTGTGCGACGACGGGCGGGGGCCGGCGCGCCCGCAGGGCGACGACACCGAGGGGCACCTCGGGCTGCGGCTGCTGCACGACGCCGTCCACGACCTCGGCGGTCGGCTGGACCTGACGGCGACGTCGCCGGCGGGGACCGAGCTGAGCGCCGCCTTCCCCGAGGCGCTGGTGACGGGGTGAGGGCGTCCGGCGTCCCGAGGTCAACCCCGCCCCAAGGTCGCGCGGGGAGGCTGGATCGACGACGTCAGGGGGAGACGATGAGGCAGTCGCAGCACTGGCGGGCGGTGCGGGTAGCCGTGGTGGCCGTCGTGGTCGTGCTCACCGCCCTGGTCGGCGCTCCCGCGCACGGGCACACCGGTCTCGTGGCGAGCACGCCCGGCGACGGTGACACCATCAGCAGCCCGCTGGAGCGGGTGGCGCTGGCCTTCGGGACCCCGATCGACCCGCACCACGTCGAGGTGGTCGTGCAGGACGCCTCCGGCCGGACCGTCTCGCACGGTGCGGCGGCCGTCTCGGGGAGCAGCGTCGAGCAGGCGCTGCGGCTGTCGAGCCCCGGCGAGCACTCGGTCGGCTACCGGGTGGTGGGGTCGGACGGGCACGCGGTCGTGGGGTCGTTCACATTCACGGCCACCGCCGCGGCGGTCGCACCCGACGGCGACGCCGGCTCGCCGAGCCGGGCGACGGGTTCCTTCCAGGTCGCGAGCAGCGATCCCGGCGAGGAGCTCTCGAGCCGGGGGACGGTGGTGCTCGTGCTGGCGGCGGGGGTGCTGGCGCTCGTGGTGATGACCGTCGTCGGTGTCCGGGGACGGGCGGTGCGCGCCCCCGAGCCCGACGACGACTACTGACGCCCGAGCACCGCCAGGGTCCGCTGGGCCATCTGCTCCTCGCCGAGGGCGTTGGGGTGCACGATGACGGGGTTGGTGCCGGCCAGCACCGGCTCGACCCAGCGCTCGCCGGGCAGCTGGCAGGCGTCGTGGCCGTCGGAGACCCGGTTGAGGTTCACGTACGTCGCCCCGGTCGCCCGGGCGGCCCGCTTGACCGCGTTGTTGAGCACGCGCTGCAGGGTGCGCAGGTAGGGCACGTCCCCGCGCGCGACGGGCATCAGCGGGTAGCAGCCCACCCGCTCCGGCATGATCCACGGGTAGCCCAGGATCGCGACCTCCGCCCTGGGGGCGCGGCGCTGCACGTCGCGCAGCGCCCTGCGGATGGCCGGGAAGGTCGTCGTGCGGATGGTGGTGACGAAGGAGTCGCCGTACTCGTCCTTGCAGGGGCTGCCCTGGCCCAGCGTCGCCAGGCCGGCGGCGCCGCACTGCAGGATCGAGTTGAGGAAGACCGAGCTGTCGTTGCCGCCGATGGTCATCGTGACCAGGCGGGTGCGGCGGCTCAGGGCGTCGAGCTGGGGCGGTACGTCGTCGTACTGCGACCCGCGGTAGTCACCGGTGTCGGCGGCACCACAGGTCACGTCGGTGAGGCGGGCGCCGATCGCCTCGGCGATGACGTGGGGGTAGTTGCGGATCGAGCGCAGGCACTGCACCGGCGCGGCCGGGTCGAGCGGCAGCACCCCCGAGGCCGCGCTGTAGGAGTCGCCCATGGCGACGTAGCGCACCCCGGCCCGCTCCGCCGGCGTGGTCTCGGCCAGCGCGGGAGCCGTGGCGGGCACGAGCGTCGCCAGCAGCGCGAGGGCGGTGGTGGCGGCGGCGAGCAGGGCGGGGCGACGGGACACGGGGACTCCAGGCGTACGACGGGGGCGGCCGGCGCAGCGTAAGCCGCAGGAGTGGCGCGGGCCACACCCCGCCCACGGGACGGACCGGCAGGGGGAAGTGGCGCCGGCTCGGCGGGGAGCTGGCGCCGGCTCGGTGAGGAACTGGCGCCGGCTCGGCGTCAGCGCAGGCGGCGGGTGTCGTCGGCCAGCCGCACCGTGCGGCCGGTGCGGTCGAGGTGGGCCAGCAGCGCCAGGGCCACCCGCCGGCTGGTGCCCAGCGCGCTGCGGGCGGCGGTGACGGGAAAGGGTTGCTCGAGCGCCGCGAGCAGGGGGAGGGCCTCGTCGTCGGCACCGGCGCGCACCACCACCGCGCCACCGAGGTGCAGCACGGCCCCCGCCCGGTCGAGGCGGGCCAGGGCCCGGGTGTCGAGCCCGAGCTCGCGCAACCGGTCGGCGCTGGGCGCGGCGAAGGCCGGCTCCAGGTCGGCGCGCAGCGCCTCGAGCGCCGCGGCCAGGTCGGGCGGCACCTCGGGGCCGCGGGTGCGCCAGCGCCCGCCCTCGAGCCGCGCCCCCGGGACCCCGACCGCGTCGAGGAGCGCCGGGTCGGGCAGGCCCGCGGCCTGCGCGAGCTCGGCGGGCGCGAGCCCGTCGGCCGCCCCGGGAGCGCCCAGGGCTGCACGCACCCGCTCGGCGGCCTGCTCGGCCCGGGCGGGGTCGAGCAGCCAGCCCCCGGCGCGCGCGGCGCCCGGGGTCGCGGCCGGGTCGAGGCCGGCCCGGCGCAGGTCGTCCTCGCGGGCGAGCCCCCGCACCCGCAGGTCGGCCGCCGTCGACCCGTCGAGACGGGCCAGGTCGACGGCGCGGGCCCGGGCGGCCCCCCGCCGCCGCAGGGACGGCGGCCGCGGGTCGAGCACGCGTACGCCGCGCACGACCCGGTCGCCGGTGGAGCGCAGCACCGCGCGGTCCCCGACCCGCAGCGGCAGCGGCCGCTCCAGGCGCAGGCGGACCAGTCCCGGCGCCCGGGCCGGGTCGAGCGGGCGCGCGTGCACGGCCAGCTGGGTCGAGCCGACGTGCAGCAGCGGCCGCTCGGGCAGCCGGTCGAGGTCGGGGCCGGTGACCTCGACGTCGAGCAGGTCGACGTCGAGGAAGGCGCCGGGGGTGACCAGCGCGGCGCCGCGGCCCAGGGCGTCGACGGCGCCGGGGGAGCGGTCGGCGAGCGCCAGCGCGACCCGGGCGACCCCCGTCACGGCGTCGCGGCGGCGGCCCAGCGACTCGACGCGGCGCACCCGCACGGGCCCGCCCGGGCCGTCGAGCACGTCGCCCTCGTGCACGGTGCCGGCCGGCAGCGTGCCGGTCACGACGGTGCCGGTGCCGCGCACGTGGAAGACCCGGTCGACCCACAGCCGCACGTCGGCGCCGGGGTCGGGGGCCGGGACGCCCGCCAGCACCCGCGCCAGCGCCGCGCCCACCTCGGTGCGCAGCGTGGCCGCACCCTCGTCGTCGCCGGCCGCGGTGACGACGTGCGGCACGTGCGCCAGGCCGGTGCGGGACAGCTCCTCGCGGGCCCGCGCCAGCGCGGGGGCAGGGTCGGCCAGGTCGGCGCGCGAGACCACCAGCAGGCCGTGGGCCACCCCCAGCGCGTCGAGCACGGCGAGGTGCTCGGCGGCCTGCGGCATCCACGGGTCGTCGGCGGCCACGACCAGCACCGCCACGGGCACCGGGCCGACCCCGGCCAGCATCGTCGCCACGAACCGCTCGTGGCCCGGCACGTCGACGAAGGCCACCTCGCCGGCGCCCGGCAGGTCGGTCCAGGCGTAGCCGAGCTCGATCGTCAGCCCGCGGCGCTGCTCCTCGGCCAGCCGGTCGGGGTCGGCACCGGTGAGCGCGCGCACCAGCGTCGACTTGCCGTGGTCGACGTGGCCGGCGGTCGCGACGACGTGCACTCAGCGGCCCCCGTCGGCGGCGAGCACGCGTCGTACGCCCTCGACGAGCGCGGCGTCGTCGCTGCCGGGCAGCGCCAGCAGGTCGAGCAGCAGCCGGCCGTCGTGGACGTGGCCGACGACGGCCGGGTCGCCGTGGCGCAGCGGGGCGGCCAGGTGGTGCGGCAGCGCGACCGCGGCGCTGGGCAGCGGCACCCCGGGCGCGCCCCCGCCGCCGACACGGCCCTCGGAGGCCACCGCCTCGGCGGGGCCGCCGATCGCCGTGGCCAGCCGCCGGGCGCGGGCGAGCAGGTCGTCGGGACGGCTCGCCAGGGCCGCGGCCACCGGCGGCGCCGGGCCGGTCAGGGTCGCCTCGAGTGCGGCCAGGGTGAGCTTGTCGACCCGCAGCGCGCGGGCGAAGGGGTGGCGGCGCAGCCGCTGCACCAGCGCGGCCCCGCCCAGCAGCAGCCCGGCCTGCGGGCCGCCGAGCAGCTTGTCGCCGGAGGCGGTGACCAGGTCGGCGCCCGCGCGCAGGGTGGTGGCGGCGTCGGGCTCGTCGGGCAGCCGCGGGTGCGGGGCGAGCAGGCCCGAGCCGATGTCGGCGACGACCGGCACCCCCAGGCCCGTCAGCGCCTCGACCGGCACGCTCGAGGTGAAGCCCTCGACGCGGAAGTTGGAGGGGTGCACCTTCAGCACGAAGGCGGTGCGCTCGCCGACGGCGCGCTCGTAGTCCTCGAGGTGCACCCGGTTGGTGGTGCCCACCTCGCGCAGCCGCGCGCCCAGCGACTCCATCAGCTCGGGGATGCGGAACCCGTCGCCGATCTCGACCAGCTCGCCGCGCGAGACGACCACCTCGCGCCCGGCGGCGAGGGCGCAGGTCGCCAGCGCCAGGGCGGCGGCGCCGTTGTTGACCACGTGCACGCCGCCGGCGTCGGGGACGGCTGCGGCCAGGGCGGCCAGCGCGGCCGCGCCGCGGGGCCCGCGCAGGCCAGAGTCTAGGTCGAGCTCGACGTCGGTGGCCCCCGCCGCCAGCGCCAGCGCCTCGACGGCGGCCGGTGACAGCGGGGCCCGGCCCAGGTTGGTGTGCACCACGACGCCGGTGGCGTTGAGGACCCGGCGCAGCGAGACCGGGGCGGCCGGCAGGTCGTCGAGCACGGCGACCACCACGTCCTCGGGCGCCACCCGGCCCGCGCGGCAGGCCTCGAGGGCCGCGACGACCCCGGCCTTGACCCGCGCCCGGCCGAGCCGCTCGAGCGCGGGCGCCAGGGCCGGGTCGTCGAGGACGACGTCGGTGCGCGGGACCCGGCGGCGGGTGTCCTGCACGGGCCCCTCCCCGGGTGGCGACGGCGTACGACGGCTGGCGGAGGCGGACGGGAATCGAACCCGCCTGACCGGGGTGCCCGGTCACAACGGCGTTGAGGGCCGCGCCCGTCACCAGACGAGGTACGCCTCCGCGCTCAACATAGCCCGACGACACGCGGGGGCCGTCCCACCCCCAGGGTGCTGGTCAAGGGTGAGGTGGGTGGTGCAGGGTGTCGCCATGGAGCAGTTCCTCGGGTGGCCGCTGGTGCGGCAGGTGCTCGGTCGCGACCGGCTCGGTCGTGGCGAGGCGGCCATGTCGCAGCGCAGCCGCGGCCTGCAGCCGCGCACCACCACCGCCGACCGGGTCGTCGACTCGGTCTGCCCGTTCTGCGCCGTGGGCTGTGCCCAGAAGGTCTTCGTCAAGGACGAGAAGGTCGTGCAGATCGAGGGCTCGGCCGCGAGCCCGGTCTCGCGCGGGCGGCTGTGCCCCAAGGGCAGCGCCAGCAAGCAGCTGGTCACCTCCTCCAGCCGCGTGACCACGGTCCGCTACCGGCGCCCGCACGGCACCGAGTGGGAGGACCTCGACCGCGAGACCGCGCTCGACATGATCGCCGACCGCGTCATCGCCACCCGCAAGCAGTTCTGGGAGTGGGAGGACGAGAAGGGGCGGCGCACGCGCCGCACGCTCGGCATCGCCAGCCTCGGAGGGGCAGCCCTCGACAACGAGGAGAACTACCTCATGAAGAAGCTGTACACGGCGATGGGGGCGATCCAGATCGAGAACCAGGCCCGTATTTGACACTCCTCCACGGTGCCCGGTCTGGGTACCTCGTTCGGCCGTGGTGGGGCTACCACCAGCCTGCAGGACCTGCAGAACGCTGACTGCATCCTCATCGAGGGCTCCAACATGGCGGAGGCCCACCCGGTGGGCTTCCAGTGGGTGATGGAGGCGAAGCGTCGCGGGGCGACGGTCATCCACGTCGACCCGCGCTTCACGCGCACCTCGGCGGTCTCCGACCTGCACGTCCCGATCCGCGCCGGCAGCGACATCGCGTTCCTGGGCGGGCTGGTCAACCAGGTGCTGAGCAACGACCTCGACTTCCGTGAGTACGTCGTGGCCTACACCAACGCCGCCAACATCATCGACGAGGCCTACCAGGGCCCCGACGACCTCGACGGGCTGTTCTCCGGCTTCGACCCCGAGACCGGGCAGTACGACCCGATCTCGTGGCGCTACGAGCCGCCCGAGGACATGAACGCCGAGGAGCGCGAGCGCGACCGCGAGCTGCGCGAGGACGCCGAGGCCGCGGCCACCGGGGACGACGCCAAGCGCTCCCACCAGGCCGCCCGCTCCGAGAGCCACGGCTCGGGCGGGGCCCCGGTGAACTGGAAGGGCCGTCGCGACGAGACGCTGCAGCACCCGCGCTGCGTCTTCCAGATCCTCAAGCGCCACTTCGCCCGCTACACCCCCGAGATGGTCGAGCAGGCCTGCGGCATCCGCCCCGAGCAGCTGCGCCAGGTCGCCGAGGCGCTGACCTCCAACAGCGGTCGCGAGCGCACCACCGCGTTCTGCTACGCCGTGGGCTGGACCCACCACAGCACCGGCGCGCAGATGATCCGCACCGCCTCGATCCTCCAGCTGCTGCTGGGCAACATCGGGCGCCCCGGCGGCGGCATCCTGGCGCTGCGCGGGCACGCCAGCATCCAGGGCTCCACCGACATCCCGACCCTGTTCAACATCCTGCCCGGCTACCTGCCGATGCCGCTGGCCGACCACCACCAGAGCCTCGACGAGTGGGTGCGCGCCGACGAGGGCAAGGCCGGCTTCTGGGGGAACATCCGCTCCTACGCCGTCAGCCTGCTCAAGGCCTACTGGGGGGAGGCGGCCACCCCCGAGAACGACTTCTGCTTCGACTACCTGCCACGGCTGACGGGCGACCACTCGACGTACACCACGGTCAAGGCGCAGATCGAGGGCCGGTGCAAGGGCTACTTCCTGGTGGGGGAGAACCCCGCCGTGGGCTCGGCGAACGGCAAGATGCAGCGCCTGGGCCTGGCCAACCTCGACTGGCTGGTCGTGCGCGACCTGCAGATGATCGAGTCGGCGGACTTCTGGAAGAACGGTCCCGAGATCGAGACCGGCGAGCTGGTCACCGAGGAGATCGGCACCGAGGTGTTCTTCCTGCCCGCGGCCAACCACGTCGAGAAGGCCGGCTCCTTCACCCAGACCCAGCGGATGCTGCAGTGGCGCGACCAGGCCGTGCAGCCGCCCGGCGACTGCCAGAGCGAGCTGGAGTTCTACGTCGACCTCGGCAACCGCCTCCGCGAGAAGCTGGCCGGCTCCACCGACGAGATGGACCGACCGCTGCTCGACCTGGCCTGGGACTACCCGGTCGACGAGCACGGGGAGCCCGACGCCGAGGCGGTGCTGCGGGAGATCAACGGCACCGGGCCCGACGGGGCGCCGCTGTCGTCGTACACCGAGCTGAGGGCCGACGGGTCGACCTCGTGCGGCTGCTGGATCTACAGCGGCGTGTACGCCGACGGGGTCAACCAGGCGCGGCGCCGCAAGCCGCACTGGGAGCAGGACCAGGTCGCCTCCGAGTGGGGCTGGGTGTGGCCGGCCAACCGCCGCATCCTCTACAACCGCGCGTCCGCGGCCCCCGACGGCACGCCGTGGAGCGAGCGCAAGCGCTACGTGTGGTGGGACGCCGACGAGGGCCGCTGGACCGGCTCCGACGTGCCCGACTTCGTCGTCGACCGTCCGCCCGACCACGTGCCCGAGGACGGCGCCAAGGGCCCCGACGCCATCGGCGGACAGGACCCGTTCGTGATGCAGACCGACGGCAAGGGCTGGCTCTTCGCGCCCGTCGGCGTCGCCGACGGTCCGCTGCCGGCGCACTACGAGCCGCCGGAGTCGCCGGTGCGCAACCCGGTCTACGCCCAGCAGAACAACCCCGGGCGCAAGCAGCTCTCGACCCCCTCGAACCCGGTCAACCCGAGCTTCTCCGAGGTGTTCCCCTACGTCTTCACCACCTACCGGCTCACCGAGCACCACACCACCGGCGCGATGAGCCGGACCCTGCCCTACCTGACCGAGCTGCAGCCCGAGCCCTTCTGCGAGGTCTCGCCGCGCCTGGCCGCCGAGCGCGGCCTCGAGCACGGGCAGTGGGTCACGATCGTGACCGCGCGGACCGCGATCGAGGCCCGGGTGCTGGTCACCGACCGGCTGCGCTCGCTGCGGCTCGGTGAGCAGTGGGTCGAGCAGGTGGGCCTGCCCTACCACTGGGGCGTCAACGGCATCTCGAAGGGCGACTCGCCCAACGACCTGGTCAACGTCACGATGGACCCCAACGTCTCGATCCAGGACAAGGTCGGCACCTGCGACATCCGCCCGGGGCGCCGCCCCCGCGGCGCCGACCTGACGGCGTACGTCGAGGACTACCGCCGCCGCGCCGGCGTGGTCACCGAGACCGAGCAGGACCACCCCGCCGACGGAGGCAGCACGTGAGCAGGCTCAGCGAGTTCCTCTCCCCGGAGTCCCTGTGGGGGCGCCTCGACGACCCCAGCGAGAACGCGGGCTACGAGGACCACCCGGCCCGCAAGGGCTTCTTCACCGACACCTCGGTGTGCATCGGCTGCAAGGCCTGCGAGGTGGCGTGCAAGGAGTGGAACCAGGTGCCCGACGACGGCTACCTGCTGACCGGGATGTCCTACGACAACACCCAGCAGCTGGGTGCGAGCACCTGGCGCCACGTCGCCTTCATCGAGCAGCCGCTCGGCCCGGCGTCCTCGGGTGCTGGGCCGACCGCTGCGCCGACCGACCTGGGGATGCCGGGCAGCCGGCCCCCGGGCTGGGAGCGCGAGGTGACCCTGCCCGACGGGGCCGACGGGGCCGACCAGGGCGCCGCCTCCGGCGACAGCGGCGTGCGGTGGCTGATGTCCTCCGACGTGTGCAAGCACTGCACCCACGCCGCCTGCCTCGACGTCTGCCCGACCGGGTCGCTCTTCCGCACCGAGTTCGGCACGGTGGTGGTGCAGGAGGACATCTGCAACGGCTGCGGCTACTGCGTGCCGGCCTGCCCGTACGGCGTCATCGACCAGCGCAAGGACGACGGGCGCGCCTTCAAGTGCACCCTGTGCTACGACCGGCTCAAGGAGGGCCAGACGCCGGCCTGCGCCCAGGCCTGCCCGACCGAGTCGATCCAGTTCGGCGACCTCGACGAGCTGCGCGAGCGGGCGGCGGCGCGGGTCGAGCAGCTGCACGAGCAGGGCGTCGACGTGGCGCGGCTCTACGGCGCCGACCCCGACGACGGGGTCGGCGGCGACGGGGCGTTCTTCCTGCTGCTCGACGAGCCGGAGGTCTACGGGCTGCCGCCCGACCCGGTGGTCACGACCCGCGACCTCGGCTCGATGTGGCGCCACGTCGGCGCCGGTGCGCTGGCCCTGGCCGGCCTCGGGGCCGCCTCGTTCCTGGGCAGGCGCCGATGAGCCGTCGCGAGCAGTCGATGGTGCCCGAGCCGGAGTTCCGGTCCTACTACGGGCGACCGATCCTCAAGGAACCCACCTGGAAGACCCCCGACGTGCCGATCTACCTGTGGATCGGCGGCATCGCCGGCGGCTCGGCGCTGCTGGCCGAGGGTGCGGCGCTCAGCGGACGCCCGGGCCTCGAGCACGTCACCCGGCTCACCGCGGCGACGGGCGCCGCGATCGGCACCGTCGCGCTGGTGCACGACCTGGGCCGCCCCGAGCGGTTCCTCAACATGCTGCGCGTCTTCAAGCCGACCTCGCCGCTCTCGGTCGGCTCCTACATCCTGGCCCCCTTCAGCAGCCTCGCCGGCGCGGCTGCCGCGTCGCACGTGACGGGGGTGGCGCCCCGCCTGGGCCGCCTGGCCGGGGCCGGGGCCGCCGTGTTCGGCCCGCCTCTGGCCACCTACACCGCCGCGCTGTTCGCCAACACCGCGATCCCGGTCTGGCACGAGGCGCACCGCGAGCTGCCCTTCGTCTTCGGCGGCTCCGCGGCCGCCGCCGCGGGCGGCACCGCCATGGTGCTGGCCCCCGTGGCCGAGAGCGGCCCCGCGGCGCGGATGGCCGGCATCGGCGCGGTCGCCGAGCTCGGTGTCAGCCACCTGATGGAGCAGCGGCTCGGGATGCTGGCCGAGCCCTACGAGAAGGGCCTGGCCGGGAGGCTGACCAGGCTGTCGCGGGCCCTGACCGTCGCCGGGCTCGGGCTGAGCGCGCTCTCGCGACGCCGGCCGTGGGCGCGGCGGGTGGCCGGGGCGTCGTACGCCGCCGGCTCGCTGGCGCTGCGCTTCGCGGTCTTCGAGGCCGGCCGCGAGTCCGCGCGCGACCCCAAGTACGTCGTGGTGCCGCAGCGCGAGCGGATGCGTGCCCGGGAGGAGGAGGCGCAGCGCCAGGAATCCGGCACTGTGTCCTCGTGACCAGTGCGACCTCCCACGCCCCGCTCCGACTGACCCAGCACGCCTCCGGCGGCGGCTGCGCCTGCAAGGTGCCGCCCGGCGAGCTCGAACGCGTGCTGGCCGGGCTGCCGGTGGCCAGCGGCGACGACCTGCTGGTCGGTCTCGAGCACGGCGACGACGGGGCGGTGGTCCGCCTCGACGGGGACCGCGCCGTCGTGCTGACCACCGACTTCTTCACCCCCGTCGTCGACGACCCCTACGACTGGGGCCGGATCGCGGCGGCCAACGCGCTCTCCGACGTCTACGCGATGGGCGGCGAGCCGCTGGTGGCGGTCAACCTTCTGGCCTGGCCGCGCGACCGGATCCCCTTCGAGGTCGCCGCCGAGGTGCTGCGCGGGGGAGCGGCGGTCTGCGCCGAGGCCGGCTGCCTGCTCGCCGGCGGCCACAGCATCGACGACCCCGAGCCGAAGTACGGCCTCGCCGTCACCGGCACCGCCGACCCCGCCCGCCTGCTGCGCAACGACGCGGCCGCCCCCGGCACCCCGCTGACGCTGACCAAGCCGCTGGGGCTCGGGGTGCTCAACAACCGGCACAAGTCGACCGGCGAGGTCTTCGAGGAGGCGGTCGCGGTGATGACCACCCTCAACCGTGACGCCTCGCGGGCCTCGCTCGCCGCGGGCCACACCGCCGCCACCGACGTCACCGGCTTCGGGCTGCTGGGCCACCTGTTCAAGATGTGCCGCGCCAGCGGGGTCGACGCGGTGGTCGACGCCGCCGCCGTGCCCTACCTCGAGCCGGCCCGGGCGTCGTACGCCGCCGGGTTCGTGCCGGGCGGCAGCCGCCGCAACCTCGACTGGGTGCGCCCCCACCTCGAGGCCTCCGTCGACGAGGACGAGCTGGTCCTCCTCGCCGACGCCCAGACCTCCGGCGGCCTGCTCGTCGCCGGCGAGCTGCCCGGCCACCCGGTCGTGGGCGAGATCGTGGCGCGGGCCGGCGCCCACCCCCGCATCACGGTGCGCTAAGCCCGGCCGAGCAGTCACTTGTGAACCATCGAGCAGTCACTTCCGCACCGGCTGGGGTGCGGAAGTGACCGGTGGGTGGTTCACAAGTGACTGCTCGGCCCGCCGGTGGGTTGACCTGGCCAGGCCCAGGGGCCTTGAATAACCTCAATGAACGTTGAGGCAATCGGGGACGGCGTGCTGGAGCGGCGGGTGGCGCGGCACGCGGCGCTCGCCGACGCGGCCCGGCTGCGGGTCGTCGACCTGCTGGTCCTGGGCGACGCCTCGCCCGGCGAGCTGCGCGCGGCCCTCGGGCTGTCCTCCAACCTCCTGGCCCACCACCTCGGGGTCCTCGAGCGGGCCGGCCTGGTGACCAGGCACGGCTCGCAGGCCGACCGGCGGCGCAGCTACGTCAGCCTCGAGGCGCGCGCGCTCGACGACCTGGCGCCGACCGGCGGCCGGGGCGGCGTGGAGGCGCGACGGGTGGTCTTCGTGTGCACCGCCAACTCGGCGCGCTCCCAGCTCGCCGCCGCGCTGTGGAACACCACCGGGACCGTGCCGGGGCTCTCGGCCGGCACCCACCCGGCCGACCGGGTCGCGCCCGGAGCCCGCGCGGCCGCCCGGCGACGCGGGCTGCGCCTGGCCGACGAGCCCGTGCGCCTCGCCGACGTCGCCGCCCCCGGCGACCTGCTGGTCACCGTCTGCGACCGCGCCCACGAGGAGCTCGCGCCCGGCACCCCGACGGGACCGCACTGGTCGGTGCCCGACCCCGTGCCGGTCGGCACCGACGCCGCCTTCGACGACGCCGCCGCCGAGATCGAGCGGCGCGTCGCCCGGCTGGCCACCCACCTCGGACCCGAGCACCGCCACCCCCAGGAGAGCCCATGAGCAGCACCACCCCCGACGTCCCGCAGGTCGTCTTCGCCTGCGTCCGCAACGGCGGGCGCTCGGTGATCAGCCGCGTCCTCACCGAGCACTACGCCCAGGGCCGCGTCCGTGCGCTCTCGGCGGGCACGGCGCCGGGCGAGCACATCCACCCCGAGGTCGCCGACGCCCTCGAGCGCCTCGGCCTCGACACCTCCCGCGAGGAGCCCACCCGGCTGACCCGCGAGACGATCGCCGCCAGCTCGATGGCCATCACCCTCGGCTGCGGCGAGGAGTGCCCCTACGTGCCCGGGGTGCGGTACGTCGACTGGCCGGTCGCTGACCCCGGCGGCCAGGACCCCGCCACCGTGCGCGCGATCGTGGCCGACCTCGACGAGCGGGTGCGCGGGCTGCTGGTGGAGCTGGTGCCCGACCTCGAGCTGGCGCCCTCAGTCCTGTCCTGACGCAGCCTCGTCGCGGTCGACCAGCGCCTCGGCCGCAGCCACCGCCTCCCGGGCCGGGCGACCGACGCCGACCAGGGTGGCCGACGCGGGCCCGCACCAGTCGCCGTACCCCAGCAGGAGCAGGCGGGGCTCGCCGACGGCGCGCACCGGCATCACCGCGCCCTCCGGCGCCTCGGTGAGCGGACGCCCCTTCGCGGAGTCGAGCCCCAGCGGCCGCAGGTGGCGCAGCGCGGGGCGGAAGCCGGTGGCCCACACGACCGCGTCGAGCGGCTCCTCGTGACCGTCGGGCCAGCGGGCGCCGCTGCGGGTCAGGCGCTCGACCATCGGCACCGCGCGCAGGCCGCCGTGGTCGCGCGCCTCGCGCACCGCGGGCACCGCCACCACGTCGCCCAGCGAGGCGACGCCGCGCGAGGGGCGGCCGGCGGCCCGGTCGCGCACCGCCTGGGTCGCGGTCTCGAAGAGCACCCGCCCGTCGACGTGGTCGGGCAGGTAGCGCGGCGGGCGGCGGGCGGCCCAGTGCAGCCGCTCGACCACCGGCAGCAGGTCGGCGGCGACCTGGGCGGCCGAGTTGGCGCCGCCGACGACCAGGACCCGGCGTCCGGCGAACGGCGCGGGGCCGCGGTAGGAGCCGGTGTGCAGCTGCACCCCCTCGAACTCGTCGGCCCCCGCGACCGCCGGCACGAACGGCCGCTCCTGGGTGCCGGTCGCGCTGACGACCACCCGCGCCGACCAGTCACCGTGGTCGGTGCGCACCTCCAGCCGGTCGTCCGGGGCCCGGTGGACCTCACGCACCCGCACCGGGCGGCGTACGTCGAGGCCGTAGCGCTGCTCGTAGTCGCGCAGGTAGGCGACCACGTGGGCGGCGGGCGGGTTGTCCTCGCCGCTCCAGCGCGGCATCGGCCACCCCGGCAGCGAGCTGTAGGCGGCGGGGGAGAAGAGCCGCAGGCTCGGCCAGGTGTCGGGCCACGAGCCGCCCGGCTCGTCGTGGGCGTCGAGCAGCACCCACGTGAGCGGCCTCGCCCCGCGCCGGCGGCGCTCGCGGTCGGCGCGCTGGAGGTAGAAGCCGGCCGCCAGGCCGGCCTGCCCGGCGCCGACGACGCAGACGTCGACCGGCACGGCGGAGCGGTGGCGCTGGGTCACGCCCCGACCCTAGACACCTGGTCTCGTCCTTTCGGTCAGGATCCCTGGTCCTCCCGGGCACTGGGCCCCGGATCGGGTGCGGCGCCCGCGGCCGCGCCGCTAGCCTGACCGGCTGGTGGGAGGACCACCACGAGGACGATGCTGAGAGGCGGCGACGGTGCGCAGGAGCAGGGTGCGGAGCCGCCGCGACCGCGACGTGCGGCTCGGGTACGCCGGCCTGGTGATCGGCGCAGGTGCCTTCGTCGGTGCGCTCGTGGTGACGACCAACCTCGTCGACGTGCTGCCGGACCTCGACCTCCAGCAGCCCGTGCTCGCGCAGGAGCAGCGGGTCGTCGACGGTGCGCAGATGCGGCCCCGGACGAGCACCGCCCCTGGGGTCAGCGGCACCGGTGACGCTCGTCGGGCTAGCGCCCCCGTGCCAGGCGGCCGCGCGACGCCGCAGGCACAGCCCGCCGTGGCCCCGGCCCCGGCTCCGGCGCCTGCCCCGACCCCGGCGAACCCGAACCCGAACCCGACGACTCCGACCCCGACGACCCCGACGACCCCGACCCCGGACCCCGACCCGGCACCGGGCCCCGGCGGCCCGGTCTCGTCAGTGCTCAACCCGGTCGCCGCCACCGCGGCCGAGGTCCTCGACGGCCTCAGCGGCGGCGCCACCCAGCCCGTGAGCCAGGGCGCGGTCGCCGTGGTGGGGATCGTCGGCGAGCTGGCCGACGGGCCGCTCGAGGGGCTGCGACGCTCCGAGGCCCCTCAGGGCTGCCTGCTCACTTGTCCTTGAACACCTTGGCGGTGACCTCGAACGGCGCGGCGTCGTGGTCGGCGATGCCGGCGCACGAGTAGGCCTGGTCCTCCCAGCAGTCGAAGCTGGTCGAGGTGTTGACCAGCGAGACCGTCACCGCGTCGACGCGCCGCGCGGAGAACGGCACGCTCAGCCGGGCGCGGCCCTTGCGGTTGAACTCCAGGAGGCGCTCGTCCCAGGCGCCCTTCTTGTTCTGCACCAGCACCGCGGCCATCGGCTTGGTCGCCGCCGCCGGCCCGTCAAGGGTCAGGCGCAGGGTCCAGGCCTTGTCCTTGAGCTCGGCGGCCGGGGTGACGTCGACGTTCTGCGCCGACATGTGGTCGACCGTCGTGGCCTGCGACTTCCTCGTCGCGTCCTTCGAGAGCTTGAGGTTGGCGATGCGGGCCGCGCTCGGCCAGCTGGCGCCTTCGGGGTAGAAGGCCGCGGGGTTGTTGTTGACCGCAGCGAAGCGGGCGTAGTTGCGGGAGAAGCCGCCCTTGGCCGCCAGCACCTTGGTCAGCGCCTTGGTCGAGTAGTCGCGTCCGGCGCCCTTGAACTGCCCGGCCTGCTTCCACACGCTGCGGACGATGCCGCCGCCGTACTTCTGGGTCAGGAACTCCCACCACGCCCAGTTGCCGTAGTGGCGCCCGAAGGTGGTGCTGAAGATGTCGAGCGGCTCGTCAGGGACGCGCACCTGGCCGACCGGGAGGTACTGGCGGTTGTCGTTGACGTCGTCGGCGAAGCGCTCCTCGACCCAGGTCGCCGTCGACTCCAGCAGCCAGCGGTCCTCGCGGTAGTCGTAGTTGAACTGGATCGCGTGGAAGAACTCGTGCGCGGCGGTGACGCGCAGGGTGTCGAGCGGCTTGCGGCCGTACTCGGCCTTGGCGAAGTCGTCGTCGAGCACGCAGTAGCCGTTGGCGAGCCGCTTGTTGCCCTTGACCAGGTACTCGGGGGCGCAGTAGCCGTAGAGGCGCTGCCCGCTGAGCTCCTTGAGGTAGACGTCGAACTTGCCGTTGCCGCCGTTCTTGCCCTGGGGCAGGCTGCGGTCGCTGACCGGCTTGCGGTAGCCCAGGGTGCCGGTCTCGAAGTCCCAGACCTTGTTCATCACCTGGAGGGTCTTGCGGACCCACTTCTGGGAGTCGGGCCGGTCGGCGCCCTTGGTGACGTAGTGGACGCACACGTTGCCGCTGCACAGCTTCTTCGACCGGCTGTCGTAGCCCTGGCCGACCGGGTCGTCGCCGCCGTCGGTGGGTCGGGCCAGCAGGGCCTCGCCCTCGCGCCGCTGCTCGGCGCCGAGCTGCGGCAGCGCGACGCGCAGGTCGCGCAGCGCCATCGTCGCCTCGTTGCCCTCGCCGACGGGCTGCCCCGGCCCGCGGGACTGCGCGCCGTCGCCCAGCCCGAGCGCGGTGCGCGCCGCGGCGAGGGCCTCGTCGGGGTCGGTGCCCGCCCCGGCCGGGGTGGAGGAGAGCCGGGCGCCGGAGGACTGGGCGCCGACGGACTGGGTGCCGGCGGACTGGGTGCCGGGGGCGGCGGCGCCCGGCGTGCTGCCCAGGGCCAGCGTCGCAGCGAGGGTCACCAGCGTCGCGGAGAGGAGGAGCGGGGTGGCGGGTCTGCGACGCATGAGGTTCCTAGCAACTGGGCCGACGAGCTGTCTGGACCAGGGTGCCCGGTGATACCGGGTCGCGCACGCGGGACGCGCCGGTTGGGCGGGGCCGGTGTGGCCGGTGTGGCCCGGGGGCTCAGCCGGTGGCGGAGATCTTCTCGATCAGTGCGGTCGTGGAAATGGCGGGCGTGCGCGGGAGGTAGACGACGTCGCAGACGTCGCGGAACTCGTCGAAGCGGCCCTCCCAGTCGTCGCCCATCACCAGCACGTCGGCGCCGTGCTCGAGGATGTAGTCGCGCTTGAGCTCGAGGCTCTCCTCGAGGAAGACGGCGTGCACGGGCTTGAGCGCGGCCACGATCGCCATCCGCTCGCCCTCGCTGAAGACGGGCTCGCGGCCCTTCTTGCGCATGTTCAGCTCGTCGGCGGAGACCCCCACCACGAGCCGGTCGCCGAGGGCGGCGGCGCGCTCGATGACGCGCAGGTGCCCGACGTGGAAGACGTCGAAGGTCCCGAAGGTGATCACGGTGCGGGCCGCGGAGGAGGGTGCCGACATGCCGCGAAGTCTCGCACCAGACGCCCGTGCGCGAGAATCTGACCCTGATGAGCACCCAGACCGCGGCCGCCGCCCCCCGCACCGACACCACGCAGGACGACGTACGCCGTCGTGGCCTGCGCCGCATGCGCAGCGTCGCCCTGGGACTCCTCGTCCTGGCCGCGGTGGTCTACGCCCTGACCCGCGAGGCCGACGGCTTCTGGGGCTTCGTCAACGCCGGCGCGGAGGCGTCGATGGTGGGCGCCATCGCCGACTGGTTCGCGGTGACCGCGCTGTTCCGCCACCCGCTGGGGCTGCCGATCCCGCACACCGCGCTGATCCCGCGCCGCAAGGACGACCTGGGGCGCGGGCTGCAGGAGTTCGTCGGCGAGAACTTCCTGCAGGAGGACGTGGTGCGCGAGCGCGTCGGCGCCGCCCAGGTCGCGGCGCGGGTCGGCGCCTGGCTCTCCCAGCCCGAGCACTCGCGGCGGGTGGTCGACGAGACGGCCGAGGTGGTCGCGACCGCGCTGGGCAAGGTCAGCGACGAGCACGTGCGCAGCCTGGTCGAGGACGCGCTGGTGCCGCGGTTCCGCGAGGAGCCGATCTCGCCGCTGCTGGGCAACCTGCTGTCCGAGGCGATGCGCGACGACCTGCACCACGGGGTGATCGACCTGGTCCTCGACGAGCTGCACGGGTGGCTGGTCGACAACCCCGACACCGTCGCCGACGTGCTGGGCGAGCGGGCGCCGTGGTGGGCGCCGCAGAGCGTCAACGAGCGGGTCACCTCGCGCATCCACCTCGAGCTGGTGCGCTGGGTCGCCGACATCCGCGACGACCCGCGCCACCGGGCCCGTGCCGCCCTCGACTCGATGCTGCGCCAGCTGGCCCACGACCTGTGCGAGGACCCGGCCACCCGCGAGCGCACCGAGGCCCTCAAGCACCGTCTCCTCGACCAGCCGCAGGTCATCGCCACCGCCATCGCGCTGTGGGACGCCCTGCGCCGGGCACTCACCGACTCCCTGGCCGACCCCCGTGGTGCGGTGCGCACCCGGCTGCAGACCGAGGTCGACCGGTTCGCCCACCGCCTGGTCACCGAGCCCGGGCTGCGCGAGAGCCTCGACTCCGCGGCCGCGGACGCTGCCGTCTTCGTGGTCGAGCGGTACGGCGACGAGGTCACCACCGTCATCACCCACACCATCGAGCGCTGGGACGGTCGCGAGGCCGCCGAGCGCATCGAGCTGCACGTGGGCCGCGACCTGCAGTTCATCCGGATCAACGGCACCATCGTCGGCGGCCTCGTCGGCGTGCTGATCCACACCCTCGACGTGCTGCTGCCCTGACCGAGGCGCAGTGGCCGGTCAGTGACCGGCCTCGTAGTGGGAGAGGGTCACGCCGCCCGGAAAGGTCCTCGTCGCCACGAGACGCAGGTGGACCCGGGAGTCCAACGGGGTGAAGAACGGTGTGCCGCTGCCGACCAGCACCGGGTGCGTGAGCACCTGGTACTCGTCGACCAGGCCGGCGCGCATCGCCGCCCCCGCGAGGCCGGCGCCGCCGATCTCCATCGGGCCGCCGTCCTCGGCCTTCAGGCGAGCGATCTCGGAGACGGCGTCGCCGGTGCACAGCCGCGCGTTGCCGCTGACCTCGGAGAGGGTCGAGGAGAACACCACCTTCGGCGTCCTCTGCCAGATGCGGGCGAACTCGGCCTCCACGGGTGACACGTCCGGTTGCCGGTCGGCGGTCGGCCAGTGCGCGCTCATCACCTCCCACAGCCTGCGGCCGTACAGCGAGACACTGATGTCGCGGGCCCGGTCGTTGAACCACTGGTGCAGCTCGGGGCCGGGCACGCCCCAGCCGATGTCGCCGTCGCGCGTCGCGACGTAGCCGTCCAGGGTCGTGTTCATCGAGTAGATCAGTCGTCGCACGGTGCCAGGCTCCCGTCAGTGGTGTCGTCCTCGAGGAGAACGACCACGCCGGTGATCGAGAATCATCTCGGCCGTCACCGATCTCCTGAGACATCACCATCCACAGGTCTCCTCCCATCCCTATGCATCGAACGTGTGTTCGACTAGAATCGGGGTATGACAGCCGCTCCCTCCACCCGCGATCTCGCCGCCCTCGGCGAGGCCGAGCTGGTGGAGGTGCTGCGCGCCAGTGAGGTGGAGAAGTGTCGGCTGGAGGCTGTGCAGGCCGAGGCGGCGGCTCGTCTCGACGAGGTCGTACGCCGCCGGCACGCCGCGGCCGGGCTGCCCGTCGATCGGCAGGGCGTGGGGGTGGCCTCGCAGGTCGGGCTGGCGCGGCGGGAGTCACCGAACAGGGGTGCCCGCCACCTGGGGTTGGCGAAGCTCCTGGTCGCCGAGATGCCGCACACCCTGGCCGCGATGCGCGCCGGCTGGTGCAGCGAGTGGCGTGCCACCCTGCTGGCCCGCGAGACCGCGTGCCTGTCGCTGGAGGACCGGCGCCGGGTCGACGCGGAGCTGATGGCCGACCCCGAGACCACCGAGGGCTGGGGTGACAAGCGACTCGTCGCTGCGGCCCGGGCCCGGGCCTACGAGCTGGACCCGCACGCCGCGCTGAAGCGGTCCCGCAAGGCCGAGGGCGAGCGGTACGTGTCGCTGCGACCGGCGCCGGACACGATGACCTGGCTGACCGCGCTGCTCCCGGTCGCCCAGGGCGTCGCGGCGTACGCCGCGCTCACCCGGGCCGCCGACTCCGCCCGCGCGAGTGGCGATGAGCGCTCTCGCGGGCAGGTCATGGCCGACACCCTGGTCACCTCCGTGCTCACCGACCGCACCGCCGAGCCGGCGCCAGTTCCCGCGGTCCCGGCGATTCCGGTGGCGGTGAACCTGACGGTCTCCGACGCCACCCTCCTCGGCGGCGGCCACCAGCCGGGTTGGGTCGCCGGCTACGGTCCGGTGCCGGCCGGGTTCGCCCGCGAGCTGGTCGCCACCGCGATCGCCGACGCGCAGGCGACGCTGCGCCGGCTCTACACCACCAGCGCAGGGGCCCTGGTCGCGATGGACTCCCGGGCACGCGCCTTCCCCGCCAGCCTGGGGCTGTTCATCGACCTGCGCGACCAGTCGTGTCGCACCCCGTGGTGCGACGCACCGATCCGGCACCACGACGACGTGGTCCCCGACCACGCCGGCGGCCCCACCAGCGCCACCAACGGACAAGGGCTCTGTGAGGCCTGCAACCAGGCCAAGGAAGCCCCCGGCTTCACCGCCACCACCGAGGACGGCACAGTCGTCACCACGACCCCGACCGGCCACCAGGTCCGCTCGAGGGCACCCGACCTCCCACCCGGCGACCCACCAGTCACAGCAGCACCAACGCGACCACGGGTCGACATCCTCCACCCCCGCCTGCAGATCGTCCTCGACGACTACACGCCCGCCGCCTGACCCCGCGCCGGCACGCGGGTGGTTCACTGGGGGAGTGCCTGAACCCGTGGAGCCCTTCGACGTCCCCGTCCGCGAGGAGTCGGTCATCCGCCTCGGCCAGTTCCTCAAGCTCGCCAACCTGATCGAGTCGGGGTCGCAGGCCAAGGAGGTCGTGGCCTCGGGGGAGGTGCTGGTCAACGGCGAGGTCGAGACCCGCCGCGGGCGCCAGCTCGCGATGGGCGACGTGGTGCGGCTGGGCCCGCAGGCGGCGCGCGTCGCCGACGAGGCGTCGTACGACGACGGGCTGCCCTGGTAGGAGCCGCGCCGGCAGGGCTCAGCCGCGGACCAGCGCGTCCGGGCCCAGGTCGCGGTGGCTGGCGTAACCGGCGTTGGCCAGTGTCAGGTCGAGCTCGGCCAGCAGGCAGCGCAGCACGTGCTCGACGCCGGGCTGTCCGCCCAGCGCGAGGCCGTAGAGGTAGGGACGGCCCAGCAGGACCGCCTCGGCGCCCAGCGCCAGCGCCTTGAGGACGTCGGGCCCCGAGCGCACGCCGGAGTCGAAGAGCACGCAGAGGTCGTCGCCGACGGCCTCGGCGATCGCGGGCAGCACGTCGAGCGAGGCGACCGCCCCGTCGACCTGGCGGCCGCCGTGGTTGGAGACCACGATGCCCTCGACGCCGTGGTCGCGGGCCAGGCGGGCGTCGTCGACGTGCTGGATGCCCTTGAGCACGATCGGCCCGGGCCAGCGCTCGCGCAGCCACGGCAGCTGGTCCCAGGTCAGGCCCGGGTTGGGGAAGACGCCGGCGAAGGCGATGCCGGCGCCGGTGGGGTCCTCGTCGGCCGGCTTCTCGAGCCGCGCGTTGAAGACGGGGTCGGAGGTGTAGGAGGCGATGCCCTGGTTGGCCAGGAACGGCAGGTAGCCCCGGTCGAGGTCCTGCGGGCGCCAGCCCAGCATCGTGGTGTCGAGGGTGACGACCAGGTGCGTGTAGCCGGAGGCCTGCGCCCGGGACAGGAAGCTCTCGCACAGCTCGGGGTCGGAAGGCCAGTAGAGCTGGTACCACCGGGCGCCGTCGCCGGAGGCCTCGGCGACCTGCTCGATGGAGTGGTCGGCCTGCGTGGACTGCACGAACGGCAGCCCCAGGGCGGCCGCGGCCCGGGCGCTGGCCAGCTCGCCGTCGGGGTGGGCGAGGGTCTGCACGCCCACCGGGCCGAGCAGGACCGGGGCGGCCATCGGGGTGCCCAGCACCTCGGTGGACAGGTCGCGGGTGGCGTGGTCGCGCAGCATCCGCGGCACGATCCGCCAGCGCTCGAAGGCCGCGACGTTGGCGCGGGCCGTCGAGCCCCCACCCGCGCTCGGCACGATGTAGCCGAGCGGGGCGGGGTCGAGCACCTGGGCCGCAGCGGTCTCCAGCGAAGCCAGGTCGGTGGTGATCGCCGGCGTGGTGCCGCCGATCATCCCGTCGACGTAGATCGAGATCTGGTGGTCGCCGAAGTGGCCCATGACGCGGCTCCGCTGCTCAGGTGGGGTGGTGCAGGGAGCCTAGGGGGTCAGGAGACGCCGAGCAGGTCGACGACGAAGATCAGCGTCTCGCCGGGCTTGATGACGCCGCCGGCGCCACGGTCGCCGTACCCCAGGTGCGGGGGGATGACGAGCTTGCGGCGCCCGCCGACCTTCATGCCCTGCACGCCCTGGTCCCAGCCGCTGATGACCTGGCCGATGCCGAGGCGGAACTGCAGCGGGGTGCCGCGGTTGTACGAGGCGTCGAACTCCTCGCCGGTGGAGTGGGCCACGCCCACGTAGTGCACCGACACGGTCTGGCCGGCGGCGGCCTCGGCGCCGTCGCCGACGGTGACGTCGGTGACCACGAGGTCGGCGGGCGGGTCGAAGTCGGGGAAGTCGATCTCAGGCTTGTCCATGGCCCCGACCCTAGTGCCCTGCAGGTAGGGTCTGCGGCGGCTGGTGGGGGACACCGGTCCAGGCGAGGGAGGGCACGTGCCGGAGGAAGCGTCAGCCGACAAGGCGCGCAAGCGGCACGCGCTGCCGCTGTGGCAGGAGTCGCTGCTGCTGATGGGCCTGGCCGTCGTGCTGGCGCTGGTCGTCAAGACCTTCCTGGTGCAGGCCTTCTACATCCCCTCCGGCTCGATGGAGCCCGGGCTCGAGGTCAACGACCGCATCCTGGTGCAGAAGGTGTCCTACTGGACCGGCGAGCCCGAGCGCGGCGACATCGTCGTCTTCGAGGACCCGGGCAGCTGGCTGAGCCCGGCCGAGTCGGCCGGACCCACCGGTGCCGTGGCCAGCACCCTGAGCCGCATCGGGCTCTACCCCGCCGGTGGCCACCTGGTGAAGCGCGTCATCGGCGTCGCCGGCGACACCATCACCTGCTGCGACGACCAGGGCCGGCTGCTGGTCAACGGCGAGCCGCTCGACTCCAGCGCCTTCATCCGCAACGGCCGCGACTGCGACGGCCCGATGGTCGCCTCCTGCGAGTGGTCGGCCGGCCCCGTGCCCGAGGGCTCGGTCTTCGTGATGGGTGACCACCGCGACGACTCCGCCGACTCCAGCTTCCACCTGTCCTGCGACCTGTCGAAGGAGCGCGCGCAGCGCCGCGGCGACCAGGCCGAGGACGCCGATCCCGAGAGCGCCGGCACCTGCGACGGCACCGACGCCTGGGTCGGCACCGACCTGGTGGTCGGCAAGGTCTTCGCCCGCGTCTGGCCGGCCAGCCGCTTCTCGCTGCTCGACAAGCCCGAGGCCTTCGACGCCCTCGACTGAGGCGTACGCCGCTCGGCCCGGCGCGGCGCTCAGGCGGCGCTGCCCACCAGCACCGGCTCGTCCACGGGCGCCGCGGGCCGCCGCGACAGCAGGGCCTCGGCGACGATCAGCACCGCCAGCCCGGCCGTGGTGACCAGGGCGCCGGCCCACAGCGGCGAGGCGTAGCCCAGCCCGGCGGTGATCGTCACCCCGCCGATCCACGCCCCGAACCCGTTGCCGACGTTGAACGCGGCGATGTTGGCCGCCGAGGCCATCGTCGGGGCGTCGCCGGCGTGCTGGAGCACCCGCATCTGCAGGGCGGGCACGGTGGCGAAACCCAGGCCGCCCATCAGCACCAGGGCCACCACGGTGAGCGGCTGCGAGCCCGCGCCCACCGAGAAGACCGCCATCACGACGACCAGCAGGCTCATCGCCACCAGCAGGGTGCGGGGGACCGAGCGGTCGGCTGCGCGCCCGCCCAGCGTGTTGCCGGCGACCAGACCGACCCCGAAGAGGATCAGCAGCCACGGCACCGCGCCGCTCGAGAAGCCGCTGACCCCGGTGAGGGTGTAGGCGATGTAGGTGAAGGCGCCGAACATGCCGCCGTAGCCGAGCACCGTGACCACCAGCGACAGCCACACCTGGCTGCTGCGGAAGGCCCCCAGCTCCTGGCGCAGGGGCAGCGGCTGGTGGGCGTCGGCGCGTCGCGCCGGCACCAGCGCGGCGATGGCGACCATGGCCACGACGCCGATGACGGTGATCGCCCAGAAGGCCGAGCGCCAGCCGAGCTGCTGGCCCAGCAGGGTGCCCAGCGGCACGCCGAGCACGTTGGCCGCGGTCAGGCCGGCGAACATGGTGGCGATCGCGGCGGCCTTGCGCTCGGGGGCGACCAGACCGGCCGCGACGACCGAGCCGATGCCGAAGAACGCGCCGTGGCACAGCGCCGCCACGACGCGTCCGGCCATCATCACGTCGTACGACGGGGCGACGGCGCAGATGAGGTTGCCGGCCACGAAGAGCACCATCAGGCCGAGCAGCACCCGCTTGCGCGGCAGCCGGGAGACGGCCGCGGTGACGAGGATGGCGCCGACGGCGACGCTGAGGGCGTAGCCGGAGATCAGCCAGCCGGCGGTGGCCTCGTCGACGGCCAGGTCGGTGGCGACCTCGGGCAGCAGTCCGGCGATGACGAACTCGGTGAGCCCGATGCCAAAGCCGCCGGCGGCGAGGGCGAGGAGTGCGAGTGGCACGAGCCGCTCCTTCAGGTTGGTGCGCTCAAACAATTAAGCGCGTGTGCAACTAAAGTAGTTGCACACGCGCGCTGTTGCCAAATGCTGCTAAAGTCGGGGGCATGGGCATCCAGGACGACGCGGTCGAGGTGCGCGCCAGCGGGTGGCGGCGGCTGGCCGCGCTGCACGCGTTGATCGAGTCGGCGCTGGAGCGCGAGCTCGTCGCCGACACCGGCCTGTCGGTCGTGGAGTACACCGTGCTCGACGCGCTCTCGCGCCAGGACGGCTGGCACATGCGGATGGCGCAGCTGGCCCGCGCCGCGGCGCTCTCGCCCAGCGCCGCCACGCGACTGGTCAACCGGCTCGAGGACCGGGGTCTGCTCACCCGGATCCTGTGCCAGGAGGACCGGCGCGGCATCTACACCGAGCTCACCGCCGACGGGCGTCGGGCCCTCGCCGCGGCCCGCCCGGTGCACGACGCGGCGCTCGTCGACGCGCTGGCCGAGGCGGCCGCGACCCCCGAGCTGTCCGGGCTGCTGGAGCACCTGCCCGACCTGGCGCCGCTGCGCTCCTGACGCCCCGGGGCCCGGCTCAGACCAGCAGGCCGGCGCCCCCGGCGGCCGCGACCACCGCGCCGATCAGCCGCACCCGGTCGGCGACCAGCAACCGGCGCAGCAGGTCCGGGCGTGGCCCCAGGCGCCCCAGCCGGGCGTGGGTGGGGGCGGCGACCGCGGCGGTCGCCAGCACCGACACCGCGACCCCGGCCAGGGCCACCCAGCCGGCCGTCGAGGGGCCGGCCAGCGCCACGCCCGCCCCGGCGACCACGAGTGCCGGGTAGAGCAGCCCCACCAGGGGCGTGATGCGACGGCTGTGCCGGTCGTGCACGTCGGCCCAGCGCTCGACGCCGGTGCGTGCGAGCGCGGGGTAGACCAGCGCGGTGACGGTGGCCTGGAAGCCCAGGTGGGCGGCGGCGACGAGCGCCAGCGCCAGCTCCGCGGCGCCGGCCACGCTCAGCGCCGCCCGTGCGCGGGTGCCCCGACCAGGCGTCGTACGGCGCCCGCGGCACGGTGGCCGCTGACCAGCGCGCCCTGCAGCGAGGCCGTGTCGCGGTGGTCGCCGCAGACCACGAGCGAGGGGCCGAGCACCTGCTGCCGGCGGTGCGCGAGCGGCGCGGGCTGGGCGGGCAGCGCGTCGTGCACCTCGTGGCGCGCCACCGTCTCCCACCCCGAGGCGCCGGCGCCGAGCAGCTCGGCGGCGTGGCGGCGCAGCGTCGCCTCGTCGGGCACCTCCCGCCCGTCGCCGATGAGCGCCGAGGCCTGCACCAGGTGCTGCCCCCGCGGCGCGTACGACGGCGCGGCGGCCGAGACGACGGCGGTGTTGACCAGCGGGCCGGTCGGGCGGCTGCGGGCGTCGACATGCAGCAGGCCGGGGCCCGGGTCCACCCGGTCGCCGGGCAGCGCCCACCAGTGCGTGACGACGCCGCGGGTGGCCGGGGGCGGCAGCACCGAGTCGCCCAGCAGCGAGGCCGCGGCCACGCCCGAGGTGGCCACGACGACCACCCGCGCCTCGACCGGGCCGTCCTCGGTCTCGACCGTGGCCCCGGCGTCGTCGGAACGCAGCGCGACCGCCGCCCGGCCGAGGTGGAGGCGCTCGCCGAGCCCGCGGGCCAGCTGGTCGGGCAGCGCCTGCATGCCGGCGCGCGGCAGCGAGGGCGTGCCGTCGAGGAAGGCGCGCGTCAGCAGCAGCGCGAAGTGGTCGGAGGTCTCGCCGCTGTCGTCGAGCACCACCCCGGCCAGGAAGGCGTCGAGCACGCGGCGCAGGTCCCCGCGCACCCCGTGGGCGTCGAGCGCCGAGCGCAGCGACCCGTCGGGCCGGGTGCGGGCGGCCCGGCCGACCAGCCCGCGGTGGTCGCGGGTCAGCAGCGGTCGGCCCCAGCGGGCCGCTGCGGGCGCGCCGCGCAGCAGGGGCAGGGCGCCGCGCACCGTCGCGGGCAGCAGCCGGGGCTCGCGGCGCGGGTCGGCGACGCGGGAGGTGCCGCCGTCGAGCCGGGCGGCCACCCCGGCGGGCAGCGGCTGCAGCCCCAGGGCGGAGGTGTCCACCCAGCGGCGCACGGCGGGGTAGGCGGGGTTGAGCAGCTGGAAGCCCCGGTCGACGGTGAAGCCGTCGACGTGCTCGGAGCGCACGCGGCCACCCACCGCGTCGGCCGGGTCGAGCACGACGACGTCGAGCCCGGCGCCGACCAGCTCGCGGGCGCACTGGAGCCCGGCGAGGCCGGCGCCGAGCACGGCGACGTCGACCCGGGCGGGCAGGCGCTGCGTGCCGCTCACCCGTGCGAGCGGGGGGCGCGGTCGACGTAGGCGACGACCCGGTTGAAGAGCGTGGTCACCGAGCGCAGGTCGGCCATCCCGGGGCCCGGCTCGTCGGCGAGGTGGTAGAGCGTCGAGGGCGCCTGGGCGGCGCCGGCGTCGGCGGCGACCCGGGCGCAGATGCGTGCGGCGTCGCGCACCGCGCGCGGCTCGACGGTCCACGACGACTCGAAGACCTTGTCGCGGTTGGCGACGTCGTCCTGGCCCGGCAGCTCCCAGGCCGTCAGCGCGATGGGCAGGTCGACGCTGTCGACGACCACCGCCCACTCGCGGCGCATCGGCGCGTCGACGGCCAGCGGCACCCGCACCGGGCGCCGGATGCTGGTCGTGTCGTCGGCCCGCGCCGCGTCGGCGTCGAAGTCGGCGTAGACGAACGTCGAGGCGGCCACCCGGGCCAGCTCGTCCCAGCGCTGCTCGGCGCGCTCGAAGTTGCGCCGGCGCTGGAAGAGCCCGAAGAGGTGGGCGCGGTCGGCGCGCGCAGCGAACTCGTCCTCGATGGCCCACGACAGCGCCAGCAGCGTCGACTTGCTCAACCGGTGGGTGTCGAGGTGGGGGTGGCGGCGGCGCAGCTCGGCCCACACCGAGGGGGTGCGGAACTCGGCGTCGGCCTGCAGCGCCCGCACCGCCCGCTCGATCGCCACGTCGAGGCGGGTGCCCGCGTCGCGGCTCTCGAGCACGCGACGCACGGCGTCGACGTCGGTCTCGAGGTAGCGCCGGTGCCCGCTGTCGAGGCGCTGGGGCACCGGGAAGCCGTGGCGCTGCTCCCACATGCGCAGCGTGGCGGGGGAGACGCCGGTCTGCTCGGCGAGGTCGCCGATCGACAGGCGGGCGTCACGGGCGTCGCGGGCGTCGTGCTCGGTGGGCTGGGTCATGCCCACACCCTAATACTCAACAGGCTGTTTAGGAAACTGTTGAGAAAAACCTCCGTCGGGCCCACAGCGACACGTAGACCAGCCCGACCAGCACGGGCACCTCGATCAGGGGCCCCACGACTCCGGCCAGGGCCTGCCCGGAGGTGACGCCGAAGACGCCGATCGCCACCGCGATCGCCAGCTCGAAGTTGTTGCCGGCCGCGGTGAAGGCGAGCGTCGTGGTGCGCTCGTAGGTCATCCCCAGCGCCATGGCGAAGACGAAGGAGCCCGCCCACATCAGCGCGAAGTAGGCCAGCAGCGGCAGCGCGATGCGGGCCACGTCGAGCGGCTGGCTGGTGATGGTCTCGCCCTGGAGGGCGAAGAGCACCACGATCGTGAAGAGTAGGCCGTAGAGCGCCCAGGGACCGATCGCCGGCAGCAGCCGCGCCTCGTACCACTCGCGGCCCTTGGCGCGCTCGCCGAGGGTGCGGGTCAGGAAGCCGGCCAGCAGCGGGATGCCCAGGAAGATCAGCACCGAGACCGCGATCGACCAGATCGACACGTCGAGGCCACCCCCGGCGCCGTCGTCGCCCAGGCCGAGCCAGCCGGGCAGCAGGTCGAGGTAGAACCAGCCGAGGCCGGCGAACGCCACGATCTGGAAGACCGAGTTGATCGCCACCAGGATCGCCGCGGCCTCGCGGTCGCCGCAGGCCAGGTCGTTCCAGATCAGCACCATGGCGATGCAGCGGGCCAGGCCGACGATGATCAGGCCGGTGCGGTACTCCGGCAGGTCGGGCAGCATCAGCCAGGCCAGCGCGAACATCAGGGCTGGGCCGACCAGCCAGTTCAGCACGATCGAGGCGACCAGCAGCCGCCGGTCGGCGGTGACGTGGCCCAGCTCGTCGTAGCGGACCTTGGCCAGCACCGGGTACATCATCACCAGCAGGCCGATCGCGATCGGCAGCGAGACCGAGGCGACCTCGATCCGGGCCAGCGCCTCGTCGAGCCCGGGGACGCCGCGGCCGAGCAGCAGGCCCGCGGCCATCGCCAGGAGGATCCAGACGGGCAGGAAGCGGTCGAGGGTCGAGAGCCGCGCGCCGACCGCGGCGTCGGCGGCGTCCTGCTGCACCGCGCTCATGCGGGGGTCCCGGTCAGCGAGTCGGGTACGGCGCCGAAGAGGGTCAGGAAGGCCTGCATGGCCTCGGGACGCACCCGGTAGTAGACCCACACCCCGCGCTTCTCGCGGTGCAGGAGGCCGGCGTCGTGCAGCACCTTGAGGTGGTGGCTGATCGTGGGCTGGGAGAGGTCGAAAGCCGGCTGCAGGTCGCAGACGCAGGCCTCGCCGCCCTCGTGGGCCAGGACCAGGGAGAGCAGACGCAGGCGGACGGGGTCGGCCACCGCCTTGAGCACCGCCGCGACCGAGGTCGCCTGCTCCAGGCTCAGCGGCTCGCGGGCCAGCGGGGTGCAGCAGGCGAGCGGGTCGTCAGGGGCGCAGGCAGACATCGACATGCGTGAATACTGACACGTGTCGATGTCAGGGGGGTAAATGTCGTGCGTCAGGCCTGGTGCACGTAGGAGTCGAGCTGGTCGCGCTCGAAGGTCAGCTGGTCGATCTTGTGCTTGACCAGGTCGCCGATGCTCACGATGCCCACCAGGGCGCCGCCGTCGCGCACCGGCACGTGGCGGATGCGGCGCTCGGTCATCAGCTGCATCACCACGTCGAGGTCGGCGTCGGGCTCGGTGCACTCGACCGAGGCCGTCATGATCGCGCCCACGGTGTTGTTGACGACCGTGCCGTCCTGGGCCAGGCGGCGCACGACGTCACGCTCGCTGACGATGCCCTCGATCGCCTCGCCGTCGCTGCTCACGACGACCGCGCCGATGTTGTGCTCGGCCAGGAGCGCCAGCAGCTCGCGCACGCCGGCCTCGGGGGAGATGGTCACGACGCCCTCGACGCCGCGCTTGCCGCTCAACAGGTCCGCGATCCTCATGTGCACACCTCCGTGACCGGGGTCGCCGACGTCGACGACCGCTACCTCGACGGTACAAGTGTGAGCGCGCTCACGCACGGGACCCGCCCAGGTCGTGGACGACCGGCTCAGGGCAGGTGCTGGTCGCCGCCGCGACGCCCGCGCAGCGGCGAGACCGAGCCCGGCCCGGTGCGCGGCCAGTCGGGGTCCTCGTCGCCGCCGTCGTCGTCGGGCAACGAGCCCAGGAACGTCATCGCGGCCTCGTGGAGGTGGCCGTTGGAGGCCAGCGCGTTGCCGCCGAAGGGTCCGTCGGTGCCGTCGAGGCTGGTGAAGCGCCCGCCCGCCTCGCGCACGATGACGTCGAGCGCGGCCATGTCGTAGACCTCCAGCTCGGGCTCGGCCGCGAGGTCGACGGCCCCCTCGGCCACCAGCATGTAGGACCAGAAGTCGCCGTAGGCGCGGGTGCGCCAGACCCGGCGCATCAGCCCGACCATGTCGTCGAGGCGGCCGCGCTCGTCCCAGCCCGAGAGCGAGGAGTAGGACAGCGAGGCGTCCTCGAGGCGGCGTACGTCGGAGACCTGCATGCGGGTGGCCTTGAGCAGGGAGCGGCCGGTCCAGGCGCCGTGGCCGGCCGAGGCCCACCAGCGCCGCTGCAGCTGCGGGGCGGAGACGACGCCGAGCACCACCTCGTCCTCGACCACGAGCGAGATCAGGGTGGCCCACACCGGGACGCCGCGCACGAAGTTCTTGGTGCCGTCGATCGGGTCGACGATCCAGCGGCGCTGGCTGTTGCCGGTGGTGCCCTGCTCCTCGCCGGTCACCGCGTCGCGCGAGCGGACCCGCGACAGGGTGCGCCGGATCGCCTCCTCGACGGCCTGGTCGGCGTCGGTGACCGGCGTCAGGTCGGGCTTGCTCATCACGTGCAGGTCCAGCGCCTTGAAGCGCGCGGTGCTCAGGGAGTCGGCGTCGTCGGCCAGCAGGTGGGCCAGGCGCAGGTCGTCGGTGTAGTCGTGCGCGGGGCTCTGGTCGGGGGACACGCCCACAGGCTAGTGGTCGGAGGCGGAGCGGGCGGCCAGCAGCCGCCGGAAGGACGTCACCCGGTCGGGGTCGGCCTCGCCCGAGGTGATCGCCTCGTCGAGGCCGCACTCGGGCTCGTCCTCGCCGTGGGTGCACCCGCGCGGGCAGCCCTCGGTCATCTCGTCGAGGTCGGGGAAGGCCTCGATGAGGTGCTCGGGCTCGACGTGGGCCAGGCCGAAGGACCGGATGCCCGGGGTGTCGACGATCCAGCCGGCGTCGGCCTCGGAGCGCCCCGGCAGCGGCGGCAGCCGCAGCATGTAGGCCGAGGTCGAGGTGTGCCGGCCGCGGCCGGTGACCGCGTTGACGTGGCCGACCTCGCGGTGCGCGCTGGGCACCAGCGCGTTGACCAGCGTCGACTTGCCCACGCCGCTGTGCCCGACCATCACGCTGATCTGCCCGGCGAGGCGCTCGCGCAGCTCGTCGAGGTCACCGCCGCGCTGGGTCACCACCCACGGGACGCCCAGGGAGCGGTAGGTCGACAGCAGCACCTCGGGGTCGGCGAGGTCCGACTTGGTCATGCACAGCAGCGGCGCCATCCGGGCGTCGTACGCCGCCACGAGGGCCCGGTCGAGCAGCCGCGGACGGGGCTCGGGGTCGGCCAGCGCGGTCACCACGACGAGCTGGGTGGCGTTGGAGACGATGACCCGCTCGACCGGGTCGTCGTCGTCGGCGGTGCGGCGCAGCACGGTGCTGCGCTGGTGCACCTCGACGATGCGGGCGAGCGACCCGTCGTCGCCGGTGGTGTCGCCCACGACGCGCACCCGGTCGCCGACCACGACCGCCTTGCGACCCAGGGGCCGGGCCTTCATGGCGGTGACGGTGCGGTCCTCGACCAGCAGCGTGTAGCGGCCCCGGTCGACGGTCACGACGAGGCCGTCGAGGGCGTCGTCGTAGGTCGGGCGCTCCTTGGTGCGGGGCTTGGTGCGGCGGCGCGGGCGCTCGTAGTGCTCGTGGTCGTGGGTCGAGTAGCGACCGCGCACCGGGCTCACCGCCGCCTCAGCCCCGCTCGTCCGCGCCGGGGCCCAGGAGCCCGGCCCAGAAGCCGGCGAAGTCGGGGAAGGTCTTGCTGGTGGTGGCGACGTCCTCGACCAGGACGCCGTCGACGGCGGCGCCGACGATGACGCCGGCGTGCGCCATCCGGTGGTCGGCGTAGGTGTGGAAGACCCCGCCGTGCAGCGGCGCGGGGCGCAGGCTCAGGCCGTCGGGGTGCTCGACGACCTCGGCGCCGAGGGCACCGAGCTCGGTGGCGAGGGCCGCGAGCCGGTCGGTCTCGTGGTGGCGGATGTGCGCGATGCCGCGCAGGTGGCTGGGGCCCTCGGCCAGGGCGCACAGCGCGGTCACCGCCGGGGCCAGCTCGCCCACGTCGTGCAGGTCGTAGTCGAGGCCCTGGAGCCTCTCGGGGCCGGTGACCCGCAGCCCGCGGCCCGAGCTCGCGTCGGGGACGTCGACCATCTCCACCTCGCAGCCCATCAGGGCCAGGATCTCGCGCAGGGCGTCGCCGGCCTGGGTGGTGCTGGCGGGCCAGTCGCGCACCGTGACGCTGCCGCCGCTGAGGGCCGCGAGCGCCAGGAAGGGAGCGGCGTTGGAGAGGTCGGGCTCGATCAGGTGGTCGACGGCCCGCACCGGCCCGGGGGCCACCGACCAGCGGTTCGGCGTCGAGTCGTCGACCTCGACGCCGTGGGCGCGCAGCATCGCGGTCGTCATGTCGATGTGGGGTTGCGAGGGCACCGGCTTGCCGTCGTGGCGCACGTCGACGCCCTCGTCGTAGCGGGCGCCGGCCAGCAGCAGCGCCGAGACGAACTGCGAGGAAGCCGACGCGTCGAGCACGACGGTGCCTCCGCGCACCGACCCGCCGCCGCGCACCGTGAAGGGCAGCGCGCCGCGGGCCGCGTCGTCGATGTCGACGCCCAGACCGCGCAGCGCGGTCAGCACCTCCCCGACGGGGCGGTTGCGCATGTGGGGGTCGCCGTCGAAGGAGACGTCACCGGTGGCGAGCGCGGCCACCGGCGGCACGAACCGCATCACGGTGCCGGCCAGGCCGCAGTCGACGTGGGCGGGGCCGCGCAGCTCGCCCGGCGTCACCTGCCAGTCCTCGCCGGAGGTGTCGACGTGGGCGCCCATCGCGCTCAGCGAGCGCGCCATCAGCGTCGTGTCGCGCGAGCGCAGCGCGCGTCGTACGACGCTCGGGCCGTCGGCGACGGCCGCCAGCACCAGCGCGCGGTTGGTCAGCGACTTGCTGCCCGGCAGCGAGACCGTCGCGGTGAGCGGGGAGGTGGCCCGGGGCGCGGCCCAGTGCTCGGAGCGGTGGTCGGGCCGGGGGTCGGCAGCAGCGTCGGGCACCCGCGAAGACTACCGACCCCGGCTGCTCAGCCGACCGGGGACTTCGCGCGGACCAGGCGGGCCTCCTGCTTGGCCGATGAGGCCAGGTGGGCGGCCTCGCGACGCGCGTCCTTGCCAGCGCGGCGCGCGCGCCAGGCCACGCCGGGCCGACCGTCGGTGTCGCCGGAGGCGATCAGCAGCCCGCCGATCATCGAGAGGTTCTTGAAGAACGCCATCTGCTGGGTGCGCTTGACGTCGGGGTCGGACTCGGCCCAGAAGGCGTGCCCGGCGATCGTGGTCGGCACCAGCGAGGCGGTCAGCACGCCGGCCGAGAGCCGCGGCGCGCGGCCGGTGGCGAGGGCGAGGGCGGCGGCGACCTGCACGCCGGCGTTGATGCGCACCAGGGTGGCCGGGTCCTCTGGGATGACGCGGGCCTGCGGCACGGCCTTCTTGGCCGCCGGCACCACCTTGTCGGTGACCTTGGCGGCCTTGGGCGCCAGGTCGTCGGTGTGGCGCAGGGCGTTCTGGGCGCCGTAGATGACTCCGGCGGCGATCAGGGGACGGGCGATCATGCGGCTCAGGGACATGGCCCCCTGTCTACACGACCGTGCGCGCGGCGTGGTCGCCTCACGGGGTGAGAGGGCGGCGGACCGGGTCTAGGGTGGGCCGCATGTGCGGCAGGTACGCCTCGAGCCGGCGGCCCGAGGACCTCATCGAGGAGTTCGAGATCGACCAGCCGCGGATCGCCGCGCCCCTGGAGGCCGACTACAACGTCGCGCCCACCAAGGAGGTCTACGCCGTGCTCCAGCGCCCGCCGCGCTCGCAGGACGACGGTGGCGAGCCGGCCCCGCCCGAGCGCCAGCTGCGGGTGCTGCGCTGGGGGCTGGTGCCCTCCTGGGCCAAGGACCCCTCGATCGGCAACCGGATGATCAACGCCCGCAGCGAGACCGTCGCCGAGAAGCCGGCCTTCCGGCGCGCCTTCGCCTCGCGGCGGTGCCTGCTGCCCGCCGACGGGTACTACGAGTGGTACCCGACCTCGCAGACCACCGCGGCGGGGCGCCCGCGCAAGCAGCCCTTCTTCATCCGCCCGGCCGACGGCGGGGTGCTGGCGATGGCGGGGCTCTACGAGATCTGGCGCGACCCCACCCGCGGCGACGACGACCCCGAGCGGTTCCGCTGGACCTGCACCGTGATCACGACCGAGGCCGAGGACGGCCTGGGGCGCATCCACGACCGGATGCCGATGATGGTCGAGCGCGAGCGGTGGGCGCAGTGGCTCGACCCGGCCACCGCGCCGGGGGCCGCCGACCTCGCGGCACTGCTGAGCCCGGCCGCGCCGGGACGGCTCGAGGCCTACCCGGTGGCGCCGCTGGTCAGCAACGTGCGCAACAACGGCCCCGAGCTGGTGCGCCCGCTGCCGCTCGACGACCTGCCCGAGGGAGTCGCCGACGAGCTGGCCGACGACCTGGCCGGCAGGCCGGCATGAGCGCCCCGGAGGTGAGCGTCACCGTCGAGACGCCGCACGGGCCGGGACGCCTGGTCCTGACCCGCGCCCGCGAGGAGGGGTGCCGGCTGCTGCTGAGCCACGGGGCCGGGGTCGGCATCGACACCCGCGACCTCGAGGCCCTCGTCGCCGCCCTCCCCGGCAACGGCGTCAGCGTGGCGCGCTTCGAGCAGCCGTGGCGACTGGCCGGGCGCAAGGTCGCCTCACCGCCGCCCACGCTCGACGACGGGCTGCGGGCGGCCGCGGCCGCGCTCGCGTCGCTGGCCCCGGCCCCGGGCACCCCGCTCGTGGTCGGCGGCCGCTCCGCCGGGGCGCGCTCCGCGACCCGCTGCGCCCGCGACCTCGGCGCCGCCGGCTGCCTGGCGCTGGCCTTCCCGCTGCACCCGCCCGGCCGGCCCGAGCGCTCCCGGCTCGACGAGCTCCTCGGGTGCGGCGTACCCACGCTGGTGGTGCAGGGCGAGCGCGACACCATGGGACGCCCCGAGGAGTTCCCCGACGAGCTGCCCGACGGGGTGGTGCTCTCGGTCGTGCCCGGCGCCGACCACGGGTTCAAGACCCTCAAGACAGGGGACGTGACCCAGGACGAGGCGCTGGCGGTGCTCGTCGAGACCACCCTGGAGTGGCTGGTGCGCGACGTGGTCGGCAACCCGGCCGCCACCCGGCGCTGACCCGCGGGAACATCCGGCGGGGTCCGCTGGTTCCCCCTGACGTGATGGCCCTGCTCGAACCGACCGCACCGCGGCTAGGCTGGGACTCGATGAGCGACACCACCGAGTCCCCGGCCCCCGCGCCCGCGGACCTGACCCCTGACGACGCCGCGCCGGCGACGACCCCCGAGGTCGTCGACCGCGAGACGGAGACCGACGCCGAGCGCTCGGCGCGCTTCGAGCGCGACGCCCTGCCCTTCCTCGACCAGCTCTACTCGGCTGCGATGCGGATGACCCGCAACCCCGCCGACGCCGAGGACCTGGTGCAGGAGACGTTCGCGAAGGCGTACTCCTCCTTCCACCAGTTCAAGCCCGGCACCAACCTCAAGGCCTGGCTGTACCGCATCCTGACCAACACCTTCATCAACACCTATCGCAAGAAGCAGCGCCAGCCGCAGCAGTCGATGGGTGAGGACGTGGAGGACTGGCAGCTGCACCGTGCCGAGTCGCACACCTCCTCGGGGCTGAAGTCCGCCGAGACCGAGGCGCTCGAGCACCTGCCCGACTCGCAGGTCAAGGACGCCCTCCAGCGCCTGCCCGAGGAGTTCCGCCTGGCGGTCTACCTCGCCGACGTCGAGGGCTTCGCCTACAAGGAGATCGCCGAGATCATGGACACCCCCATCGGCACGGTGATGTCGCGGCTGCACCGCGGCCGCCGCCAGCTGCGCGACATGCTCTCCGACCACGTGCGCGCCAACTCCCTGCTGCCCGCCTCGACGGTGCCGGGGGAGGTGTCATGACCAGCCACGAGAACCCCGCCCACGAGGACCGGCCCCACGACCACGAGCACACCGACGAGGTGTCGGCCGAGGAGTGCGTCGACTTCCTCGAGCGGATCGTCTACTTCCTCGACAACGAGCTCGAGGCCTCCGACTGCGACGCCGTCCGCCTGCACCTCGACTCCTGCAACCCCTGCCTGGAGAAGTACGACCTGCAGCGCACCGTCAAGCAGATCGTCGCCCGCTCCTGCTCGGAGTCCGCGCCCGCCGAGCTGCGCGAGCGCGTGATGATGCGGATGCGCCAGGTACGGGTGGAGATCACCGAGCGCTGATGCGTGCGCACCCGGGCCGGCCCCGGACGTGCGAAGAGCCCTCGGACCAACGGTCCGAGGGCTCTTTCAGCGTGTAGCGCCGTCGTCAGGCGTTGGGACGCTTCCCGTGGTTGGCGCCCTTCTTGCGACGAGCGCGGCGCTTGCGGCCGGTCTTGCCCATGGTGTTCTCCTCCGAATCGCGGTCGACCCGTGGCTGGGCCAAGGGTCAGTCTCTCAAATGACCGTCGCGGGCACGAATCGGCCCCCGCCGAGCCGGCGCCGGCTCCCCGGCGTACGCCGGTCCGGGCCGGGTCAGCGCGAGATCCGGGCCGGGTCAGAGGCGGGAGAGGAAGCGCTCGGCGTCGACGACCACGCGGGTCACCTCGCCGGAGGCGACCACCTTGCCGCCCGAGGCGCCGGTGTGGCGGGCGGCCACCGAGAAGCGGTGCAGGCGGCCGTCGACGTGGGAGAGGGTCGCGGTGACCTCGAGGGTGGCGCCGACCGGGCTGGCGCCACGGTGCTCGAGCTCGATGCGGGTGCCGACGCTGGTCGAGCCCTCGGGCAGGGTGGGGTCGATGGCGGCGCAGGTGGCCGCCTCGGCCCACGCGAGCAGGCGGGGGGTGCCCAGGACGGGCAGCGAGCCGGAGCCCACCGCGAGCGCGGTGTCGGCCTCGGTGACCTCGTGGCTGGTGGTGGCGTGGACGGGGGTGCTCACAGGTGCCTCCGGAAGCAGATCAGGTGGACGTCGGGGACGGGCTGCCAGTCGCGCTCGGGCAGGCGCTCGAAGCCGAGGCGGCCGTAGAGCCGGTGCGCCGCGGCCATCTCCCGCAGCGAGGAGAGGACCACGGCGTCGGCGCCGCGCTCGCGCCAGCGCTGCAGGACGTGCTCGACCAGGGCGGCGCCCACGCCCTGGCCCTGGGTGCCGGGCGCGACCGACAGCATCCGGAACTCGCCCTCGCCGTCGACGGCGACCTCGCGCCACGGCGAGCCGGGCGGGCAGTCGGTGACGCTGCCCAGCACCTCGTCGGAGTCGTCGGGGGAGGCCACCCACAGCTCCGCCTCGCGGGCGCGCGCCGCCGCGTCGCGCAACCGCGCGACGTACGGGTCGTCGGGGCCGTCCAGGAACGGCGCGTACGCCGCCGCCGTGACGTCACCGACGACGACCAGGTCTGCGGGCCCCGCCCGCCGGATCCGCACCGCGCTCAGATGCCGAAGGTCGCGCGCGGGTAGGCCGCCTCGACGTCGGTGATGATGTTGACCAGGTAGGGCACGTTCGAGGCGAAGGCACGGTCGAGCGCCGGGCCGATCTGCCGCGGGTCGGTGATGGTCTCGCCGGCGCCGCCGAGGGCCTTGACGACCTCGTCGTAGGCCGTGCGCGGCGCCAGGTCGGCGGCCACGTCGTAGCCGTAGAGCATCTGCATCGGACCCTTCTCCAGGCCCCAGGCGGAGTTGTTGCCCATCACCATCACCACCGGCAGGTCGTGGCGCACCAGGGTGTCGACGTCCATCAGCGAGAAGCCGGCCGCGCCGTCGCCGAGCAGCAGCACCACCTGCGCCGAGGGACGGGCGATCCGCGCGGCGATCGCGGCACCCAGGCCGGCGCCCAGGCAGCCGTAGGGGCCGGGGTCGAGCCAGCCGCCGGGGCGCTGGGGCTCGACGAACTTGCCGGCGAAGGAGACGAAGTCGCCGCCGTCGCCGATCACGACGGCGTCGTCGGCCAGGCGCGGCACCAGCTCGCCGTAGATGCGGGCGGGGTGCACCGGGTCGGCCTCGGCGCCCAGCAGCGCCCGGTCACGCTCGGTGGCGGCCTTCACGGTCTCCTGCAGGCCCTCCACCCAGGCGGCGTACGACGTCTGCCCGCGGCGCTCGAGCGCGCCGAGCAGGCCGTCGAGCACGGCCGTGAGGTCGCCGCTGACCGAGGCGGCGAGCTCGGCGTGCCCGGAGAGCTGGCCGGGGGAGTCGGCCACGTGCACGACCTGCGCGGCCGGGGCGCCGTCCTTGCCCCCGAAGACGCCGTAGCCCAGGCGGAAGTCGAGCGGGGTGCCGACCACGACGACCAGGTCGGCGCCGCCGAGCGCCTGGCCGCGGGCCTTGGTGACCAGCAGCGGGTGGCCGCCGGGCACCAGGCCGCGGCCCATGCCGTTGGTGATCGCGGGGACGCCCGTGGCCTCGACGAAGCGCAGCGCGGCCTCCTCGGCCCGGTCGGCCCACACGTCGGTGCCGAGCACCACGACGGGGCGCCGGGCGGCGGCCAGCAGACCGGCGATGCGGTCGATGGCGTCGGTGTCGGGCGCGGCCCCGCGCTGCTCGCCGCCCGCGGGCACCACGCCGGTGGCGCTGTTGAAGAACTCGTCCATCGGCACGTCGACGAAGACCGGGCCGCGGTGCGAGGAGCGGGCGAGCGCGAAGGCCTCGTCCATGCCCCCCATCACCTCGGCGGCGGTGGGCAGGGTGCTGGCGAGCTTCGAGACCGGCGCCAGGATCGGCGGCTGGTCGAGCTCCTGCAGGCTGCCGGAGCCCCAGCGGTTCTGCGGGGCGCGGCCCCCGACGACGACCATGGGGGAGCCGTTGAACTGGGCCTGGGCGATCGCGCTGACGCCGTTGGTCACGCCCGGCCCGGCGGTCAGGACCGCGAGGCCCGGGACCCGGGTGAGCTTGCCGGTGGCCTCCGCGGCGAAGGCCGCGGTCTGCTCGTGGCGCACGTCGAGCAGGCGCACCGGCGGGTCGGCGGGTGACCGCGGCGTCGTACATCGGGAAGACGTGGGCGCGCCCGAGAGCGTGAACATCGTCTCGACCCCGTGGGCGCGGGCGGCGGCGGTGGCGAGCACGCCCGCATGGCCGGTGAGCTCCTCGCCCGGTCGCGCGGAGGTGGTGGCGGCCGGCCGGTCGGCGCCCTGGTCGGTGGTCTGCTCACTCATGTGACGCAGGTTACCGACGAGTCCTCAGGTGAGGAACGCGTGGTTGGTGCGTCGCAGCGCGTCGACCACCACGAGCACCAGGTCGGCGCGCACCGCGGGCGGTCGGGTGGTGAGCGCGAGCTGCACGTAGAGCGCGCGCAGGAACCCCTCGGCGTGGTTGCGCCGCGGGTAGGGGTCCTGGCCCACGGGGCCGGCCATCGCCTCGGTCGCGACGGTGGCGACCCGGTTGACCCAGGGCTCGAGCACCGAGAGCGGCAGCAGGTCGCGGCGCAGCAGCCGCAGCGTGGCGATCGCCAGGCGGTCCAGCTCGCCGTGGTCGAGCGGCGGCTGGCCGGGCAGCCGCTCGGCGAGCACCCGGTCGGCCAGCACGTCGAGGAGCACCGTCAGCTCGGGTGCCTCCAGGTGGGGGGAGCCGCCCAGGGCCCCGATGGCGTCGGCGCCGTGCGCGACGGCGTGCGCCCAGCCCTTGCCCTCGACGAAGCCGCGCAGGTCCTGCTCGCGCAGCAGCCAGGTGGCCAGCCGGTCGCCCCAGTCGAGGACGGTGGAGCGGCCGAGCAGGTCCTCGGCGTTGGCGCGCTCGAGGCAGACCCCGAGCACCAGGGCCGAGAAGCTGCGCCGGAAGACGTCGTCGGTGCCGGGCGTCTCGATCCCGACCCGCAGCCCCTCGCTCATCCCGTCGCCCAGGCCGACCAGGAGGTCGTCGTAGACCCCGCGCTCGATCCAGGCAGCGAGGGTCTGCAGTGCGATCTCGTCCCGACGGCCTGGGTCGGGGTCTCCGAGCATGCGCGTGAGCTCTGCCGTGAGGTCCCCGAGAGGACGGTCCTCGGGGACCGTCAGACCGTCGGCGAGCACCTGGTTCCAGTACGACGCCGACATGGCGCACATCTTGCCAAACACCACCCCCGGACGCACCCGCGGACCGGTCGCCGGGCCGACCCGCCGAGGCACGGGCCTAGGCTGTCGGCGTGTCGACGTTCAGCGAGCTCGTGCGCAGCCACACCGACCTCGACGACGACGACGTCGCGTGGCTCCAGCTGCTCCAGGCCGACTGGCAGATCATCGCCGACCTGTCCTTCGCCGACCTGGTGCTCTGGCTGCCCGACCGCAGCGGCTCGGGCTTCTGGGCCGCGGGCCAGATGCGCCCCACGACGGCGCCGACGGCGTACGTCGACGACGTGCTGGGCGACTTCGTGGCCACCGGCGAGCGCCCGCTGCTGGACCGGGCCCGCGCCGAGGGGCGGCTGGTGCGCGAGGGCGACCCGGAGTGGCGCGACGACATGCCGGTGCGCGTCGAGACGATCCCGGTGCGCCGCCGCGGCCGGGTGATCGCGGTGGTCGCGCGCAACACCAACCTGCTCGGCGTGCGGACCCCCAGCCGTCTCGAGCTGGCCTACCTGCAGTCGGCCGCCGACCTGACCCGGATGATCGCGCAGGGCCACTTCCCGCCGCCCGGCCAGCGCAGCGACCACGCCGACTCCCCGCGCGTCGGCGACGGCTTCGTGCGCGTCGACGCCGCCGGGCGGGTGGTCTACGCCAGCCCGAACGCCCAGTCCGTCTTCCGCCGGCTGGGGCTCTCCGGCGACCTGGCCGGCCACGTGCTGCCCGACCTGACCCGGTCGCTGGTGCCGCCGCGGCGCCGCGTCGACGAGGAGACCCTCAGCGCCGTGATGGGCGGTCGGGTGCACCGCGACACCGAGCTCGGCGGCGAGGGGGTGGCGCTGATCGCGCGCTCGATCCCGCTGCGCTCCGAGCACGAGCACCTCGGGGCGCTGGTGCTGGTGCGCGACGTCACCGACCTGCGCCGCCGCGACCGGGAGCTGATCACCAAGGACGCGACGATCCGCGAGATCCACCACCGGGTCAAGAACAACCTCCAGACCGTCGCTGCGCTGCTGCGGCTGCAGGCGCGCCGCATCGACTCACCGGAGGCGCGCGACGCCCTCGAGGAGGCGGTGCGACGCGTCGGCTCGATCGCGATCGTGCACGAGACGCTGAGCCAGGCCGTCGAGGAGGACGTCGACTTCGACGAGATCGCCGACCGGCTGGGCCGGATGGTGACCGAGGTCAGCGCCGCTCCCGGCCGGGTGCGGGTGCGGCGCGAGGGCACCTTCGGGCGGCTGCCCTCGGAGTCGGCGACAGCCCTGTCGATGGTGCTGACCGAGGTGCTGCAGAACGCCGTCGAGCACGGGTACGACGCGAGCGCCGACGACGCCCGCGAGGGCGTGGTGACGGTGCGCGTGCAGCGACCCGGCTCGAGCCTGCACCTGACCGTCGACGACGACGGCCACGGGCTGCCCGAGGGCTTCGACCTGGCGTCGTCGACGAGCCTGGGGCTCTCGATCGTGCGCACGCTGGTCGAGTCCGAGCTCGGCGGTCACCTCACGCTGGGGCAGGTGCCGCACGGTCCCGGCACCCGCGTCGACATCGACGTACCCCTGGACTAGTCGTGGTGGGCAGGCTCCCTCAGGCGGTGCGCACCCGGGCGCGGGCGTTGCGGCGCTTGAGCGCGCGGCGCTCGTCCTCGCTCAGACCACCCCACACGCCGTGGTCCTGGCCGGCCTCGAGGGCCCACTGCAGGCACAGCTCGCGCACGTCGCAGCGTCGGCAGACCTGCTTGGCCTCCTCGATCTGGAGGATGGCCGGGCCGGTGTTGCCGATGGGGAAGAACAGCTCAGGGTCCTCGTCGAGGCAGGCCGAACGGTGGCGCCAATCCATGGCTGGGGTGTCCCTCTTTCTGTACGACGTGCAGGCCAGGGGTGGCAGGGCCTGCGAGGCTGCGGCGACGGGCACGCAACGGTGCACGCGTCGACGAGCGCAGCGACAAGCGTCCCAACGATTGGACCGTTAAACAACCCCCTGGGCCGCATCATGGTGGGTCTCCTACGTCACAGCCGCCACAATTTGCCTACCGGTGCCTGCCGAGGTCCCGTGCACGCCCCTCTAGGCTCCTGCCCTGTGGACCCCGTGGACCCCCTGAGCAGCCCTGACCGCGACCGAGCGCCCGCGCCGCTGGTGGTCGCGGCCTCGATCGGGGCCGTGCAGGGGCTGGTGCTGCTGCTGCTCGCCGGCGCCGAGCTGGCGAACCTCTCGACCGAGCGGCTGGCCCTCGGCACGACCACGTCCGCCTTCTTCGCGCTCTTCGGTCTCCTGCTGCTGGCCTGCTCCTGGGCGCTCACGCGCACCGCCACCTGGGCCCGCGGCCCGCTGCTGCTGGCCCAGCTCATCGGGCTCGGCCTGGCCTGGAGCTTCCGCGGCACCTGGGCGGTCGTGGTGGTGCTGGTGCTCAGCAGCGGCATCGCCATCGCCGGGCTGGTCCACCCCGAGACCATGCGCGCCCTCGGCGACGAGCCCCACCCCTGACGGCCGACCGGTCACTTCTGAACCATCGAGCGGTCACTTTTGCACCTTGCGCGGTGCACAAGTGACCGGTGGAAGGTTCAGAACTGACTGCTCGGCCGTCAGTCGGGGGTCTCGAGCGAGGCCCGCAGCTGGTCGAGGGTGCGGCTGAGCAGGCGCGAGACGTGCATCTGGGAGACCCCGATCTCCTCGGCGATCTGCGACTGGGTCTGGTTCTTGAAGAACCGCAGCAGCAGGATGCGCTTCTCGCGCGGCTCGAGCCGGTCCAGCAGCGGCTTGAGCGACTCGCGGATCTCGACGTGCTCGAGGCCGGCGTCCTCGGCGCCGATGGCGTCGAGCATCGAGGCGGTGCCGTCGTCGGAGTCGTCGGTGGCGTCCAGCGACAGCGTCGAGTAGGCGTTGGAGGACTCGATGCCCTCGATGATCTCCTCGACGCTGCAGCCCACCTGGGCGGCGAGCTCGGAGGCGGTGGGGGAGCGGCCCAGCGACTGGGTCAGCTCGGCGGTCGCGGCGCTGATCTGCATCCGCAGCTCCTGCAGCCGCCGCGGCACCCGGATGGCCCAGCCCTTGTCGCGGAAGTAGCGCTTGATCTCGCCGATGATCGTGGGGGTGGCGTAGGTCGAGAACTCCACCCCGCGCTCGGGGTCGAAGCGGTCGACGGACTTGATGAGCCCGATGGTGCCGACCTGCACGAGGTCCTCGAAGGGCTCACCGCGGTTGCGGAAGCGGCGCGCGCAGTGCTCGACGAGCGGCAGGTGCAGGTGCACCAGCGAGTCGCGGGCGCCCTCGCGCACCGCGGCGTCGGCCTCCTCGTCGCGCATCTCGCGGAAGAGCTCGGCGCTGCGTCGACGGGTGGTCTCGATGCCCAGCCGGCGGCGGGTCGCGTCGTCGTTCTCGGGCGGGTCGGGGGGCGCCTCCCCCGGCAGCAGGGTCGGGACCCCGACCGGAGGGTCCGGGGGGAGCGAGGCGGGCACCGGCTACCTGCCCTCGCCGAGGGCGGTGGGGTGCATGACCATCGTGACCACGAACCGGCCCTCGCTGGTGCCGACGGTGGCCGAGTCGGCCAGCGTGGTCAGCACCTGCCAGGCGAAGCTGTCGTAGTCGGGGGCCGAGGGCTCGGTGGCGGTGACGGCCACCGAGACGGTCAGCTGGCCCGGGCGCAGGTGGAACTGCCCGGTCAGGTCGGAGACCTCGTCGGCCTCGGGCAGCACCATCGCGCAGGCCTCGCCCACGGCGATGCGCAGGTCCTCGATGTCGTCGATCGTGAAGTCGAGCCGAGCGGCCAGGCCGGCGGTGGTCGTGCGCAGCACCGAGACGTAGGCGCCGTCCGCGGGCAGGCGGATCTCGACGTCGGGTCGGTCCGCGACCGGGCCGGTGGTCGCTGAGGTGGCAGACATGGAGCCGTCCTTCACGGGTGTGGGTGCTCGCACCCTAGTGGGCAGGAGGGGCTGCTGACGGCACGAGGGCCGGCCCCGAGGTGCTACCCCGGGCCCGGCCCTCGCAAACGCATCGACCCGTCGCGGGCCGCGTGGGTGGTTCAGCCCTTCTTGGTCTCCCAGAAGATCTCGGCGATCTCGTCGATCTTGGCGAGCAGCTGGTCGGCCACGTCGGCGTCGAGGGCACCCTTGGCGCCGGAGGCCCCGGCGAGCTTGGTGGCCTCGTTGACCAGCACGTGCAGCTGGGGGTACTTCTCGAAGTGCGGGGGCTTGAAGTAGTCGGTCCAGAGCACCCACAGGTGGTGCTTGACCATCTCGGCGCGCTGCTCCTTGATGATGATGGCGCGGGTGCGGAAGTCAGGGTCGTCGTTGTCGGCGACCTTGGCGATGATGCCCTTGATCGACTCGGCCTCGATGCGGGCCTGCGCGGGGTCGTAGACACCGCAGGGCAGGTCGCAGTGGGCAGACACCTCGATGGTGGGCGCGAACAGCTTGGCGAACATGCAGGTCCTCTCGTACGTCGTCTGACTCTTGGCTGGGACACTACTCCGCGTGAGTCACACGTCCCCACCCGCTCGGGCGGGCCGGCCGCCCCGGCCCGCCCGCCGGGCGCTGCCCTGGGGCTGGGCGCTGGTGCGCGGGGACTCGATGCGCCCGGGGCTGCGCCCCGGCGACCGGCTGCTGGTCTCCTACCGGCGGCCGGTACGACCGGGGCGCGTGGTCGTCGCCGGCTCGCCGACGGCACCCTGGCGGTCAAGCGCGCCACCGAGCGCCGGCGCACGGCGTCGGGGGCCCCGGGGTGGTGGCTCTCAGCGACGACCCGGAGGTCGGCGTCGACTCGCGGCACCGGGGCCCGGTGCCGGAGGACGACGTGCGGGGCGTCGTCGTGGCCCGGGTGTGGCCGCGCCCGCGGTGCGGCCGGATGTGACCCGCCGCACGGTGGGACGCCCCTCGGAGGGGCGGGTCCGCTGTGCCAGACTGCGAGCACGCGCACCCCGCATGGGTCCCGGCGCTCCGAGGCACCACCCCGCCCGTCGAGCCGGATCCGTCCCCGACGGCCCTCAGCCTGGAAAGACCTCAACGAGATGTCCTCAGTCCCCGTGCCGCCCCAGCCGGCCACCGCCACCACCCACCCGTTCGAGGGCGACCCCGTCTTCGACCTCCACGTGGGCGGCAAGATGCAGGTCGCCGCGACCGCGCCGCTGAAGGACGCAGCCGACCTGTCGTTGGCCTACACCCCCGGTGTGGCGCTGGTGTGCGAGGCGATCGCCGCCGACCCGAGCATGACCCAGCACTACACCTGGGTGCCCAACACCGTGGCCGTGGTCAGCGACGGCACCGCGGTGCTCGGCCTGGGCGACATCGGCCCGGCGGCCGCGATGCCGGTGATGGAGGGCAAGGCGGTGCTCTTCAAGCAGTTCGGCGGCGTCGACGCCGTGCCGATCTGCCTCGACACCACCGACACCGAGCAGATCATCGAGACCGTCGCGCGGCTCGCCCCGAGCTTCGGCGGCGTCAACCTCGAGGACATCTCGGCGCCCCGGTGCTTCGAGATCGAGGACCGTCTCAAGGAGATGCTCGACATCCCGGTCTTCCACGACGACCAGCACGGCACCGCCGTGGTGGCCCTCGCGGCGCTCAAGAACGCCCTCAAGCTGACCGGCCGCGAGCCGGCGACGACCCGGGTGGTCATCTCCGGTGCCGGCGCCGCCGGTGTCGCGGTCGCCAAGATCCTGCTCGAGGCCGGCATCACCGACCTCGCGGTCACCGACCGCAAGGGCGTCCTGCACTCCTCGCGCGGCGACCTGACGCCGGTCAAGCGCGCGCTGGCCGAGATGACCGCCGACAAGACCGGGCGCACCGGCTCGCTGGGCGACGTCCTGGCCGGCGCCGACGTCTACCTGGGCGTCTCCGGCGGCACCGTGCCCGAGGAGGACGTGGCGCGGATGGCGCCCGACTCGATCATCTTCGGCCTGGCCAACCCCACGCCCGAGGTGCACCCGGACGTGGCCCACAAGTACGCCCGCGTGGTGGCCACCGGGCGCTCCGACTTCCCCAACCAGATCAACAACGTGCTGGCCTTCCCCGGCATCTTCCGCGGGGCGCTCGACGTCCACGCCACGGGGATCACCGAGGGCATGAAGCTCGCGGCGGCCAACGCGCTGGCCGAGCTGGTCGGCGACGACCTCAGCGAGACCTACATCATCCCCTCGCCGTTCGACGAGCGGGTGCCGGGCGCCGTCTCCAGCGCGGTCGCCGAGGCGGCGCGCCGCGACGGGGTCGCCCGCCGCTGACCCGGGGGTACGCACGTGGCTGGAGCACCGACGACGTCGGGGCGGCGCTCGACCGGGCCGTCCGGCGCCGGGCCGGCCTGGTGGTGGGCGTCCGCGAGCGGGACGGTTCGACCCGGGTCGTCGGCCGTGCCCGCGAGGGGGCTGTCCCCGACGGGCGCAGCCTCCACGAGATCGGCTCGATCACCAAGACGTTCACGGCCCTGCTGCCGGGGACGCGCGTGCCCGCCCGCGACGGCGTCGAGATCACCCTGGCCCACCTCGCGACCCACACCTCCGGCCTGCTCGAGGCGCTCGGCCGGGCACGGCTGCGGCGCACGCCCGGCACCGGCACCGTGCACTACTCCAACCTCGGCGTCGGGGTGCTCGGCCAGGCGCTCGCCCACGCCACCGGCACGTCGTACGGCGACCTCGTGCAGCAGCGCGTGTGCGCCCCCCTCGGCCTGGTGGCCACCGCCACCGACGACCGGCTCAGCGACGAGCAGCGCTCCCGGCTGGTGCCCGGCCACCGCCGCAGGTCGGCCCCCGCCGCCCCGTGGCCGCTGGCGGGGATGCCGGGCGCCGGCGCCCTGCGCTCGACGGTCGACGACCTGCTGGTCTACCTCGAGGCGCAGCTCGACCCCGCCTCGACGCCGCTGGGCGAGGCGGTCCGGCTCACCCAGCAGCCCCGGGTGACCCGCGGGCAGACGATCGGCCTGGGGTGGCTGCGCCACGACCGGCCCGACCACCTGTGGTGGCACAACGGTGGGACCGGCGGCTACCGCTCCTTCGTCGGCTTCGTCCCGGCGGAGCGGGTCGCGGTCGTCGTGCTGAGCAACCATGCCCGCAGTGTGGACCTGCTGGCCCTGCGCCGGCTCAGGCTCGCGGTCGAGCAGTAACGTGACCCACATGTTCGCCGTCTACGCCGAGTCCTTCTCCTCCGACGACCCGATCTCCGGCCTGGTGGTGGGGGAGCGTCCCGACCCGGTCGCCCCCAAGGGCTGGACCACCGTCACCGTCAAGGCCGCCTCGCTCAACCACCACGACGTGTGGTCGCTGCGGGGCGTGGGCCTCAAGGACGAGTCGCTGCCGATGATCCTGGGCTGCGACGCCGCCGGGCTCGACGAGGACGGCAACGAGGTCGTCGTGCACGCCGTGGTCAGCGACCCGTCGTGGAGCGGCGACGAGACCTTCGACCCGAAGCGCTCGCTGCTCTCCGAGCGGCACCAGGGCACCTTCGCCGACAAGGTGGTCGTGCCGCGCCGCAACGTGGTCCCCAAGCCCGCCTCGCTGTCGTTCGAGGAGGCCGCCTGCCTGCCCACCGCGTGGCTGACCGCCTACCGGATGCTCTTCACCCGTGGCCAGCTCACCGCGGGCGACACCGTGCTGGTGCAGGGCGCCGGCGGCGGCGTCGCCACCGCGGCGATCATCCTGGGCCGTGCCGCCGGCCTGCGGGTGCTGGCCACCAGCCGCGACGAGGCCAAGCGCGCCCGGGCGCTTGAGATCGGCGCCCACGAGGTCTTCGAGTCCGGCGCCCGGCTGCCGGTCAAGGTCGACGCCGTCATGGAGACCGTCGGTCGCGCCACCTGGTCGCACTCGGTGCGCTCGCTCAAGCCCGGCGGTCGCCTGGTCATCAGCGGCACCACCTCGGGTCCCCAGCTCGACGACGCCGAGCTGACCCGCATCTTCTTCCTCCAGCTCTCGGTGGTCGGCTCCACCATGGGCACGCGCGACGAGCTGGCCTCGTTGGTCTCGATGCTCGACGCCACCGGTGCGCGCCCCCTGGTCGACCGCACCCTGCCGATGGACCGGGCACCCGAGGGCTTCGCCGCCATGATCGACGGTGACGTCTTCGGCAAGATCGTGCTGACCCGCTGAGGAGGCGCCCGCGATGAGCCCCCGCACCCACCTGCTCACCGGCGCCGGCTCCGGCATCGGGGAGGTGCTCGCCCAGCGGCTGCGTGAGCGCGGCGACGAGACCTGGCTGCTGGCCCGCTCCGAGGAGCGCGCCGCCGAGCTCGAGGCGGCGCACCCCGGGGCGCGCACGGTCGTCGCCGACCTGGCCGACCCCGGTGCCGTCGACGCGCTCGAGGGCCGGCTGCCCGCGCGCCTCGACTCCCTGGTCCACGCCGGCGGGGTGGTCGAGCTCGGCCCGGTCGCCGAGCTGTCCACCGCTGCCTGGGTGGAGCAGGTGACGGTCAACCTCGTGGCGCCGGCCGTGCTGACGAGGCTGGCCCTGCCCGCCCTGCGCGCGGCGCGCGGCACCGTGGTGCTGGTCAACTCGGGTGCCGGGCTCTTCGCCCACCCGCAGTGGTCGGCGTACGCCGCCAGCAAGCACGGGCTCAAGGCGCTGGCCGACTCGCTGCGCGCCGAGGAGGCGGCCCACGGGGTGCGGGTGACCTCCGTCTACCCCGGACGCACCGCCACCGCGATGCAGGAGAAGGTGCACGCCCAGGAGGGCAAGGACTACGACCCGTCGCAGTGGATCGACCCCGCGACCGTGGTCGGCGCGGTGCTGCACGCCCTCGACCTGCCCGACGACGCGGTGCTCAGCGACCTGACGGTGCGACCCCGGGGGTAGCCCGGGGCGGCGCCAGCCGTTCCAGGCGGTAGTGCAGCGAGACCGCCCGGGCCGACCACAGCGAGAGGTGGTGGTCGGTGCGCAGCACGCCCTCGTCGTCGACGTGGACGTGGAAGCGCTCGCGCACCGGTGCCCGCGCGGCGAAGGTGCGCCCGCGGTGGCGCACGGTGACGTAGCAGCCGTCGCCGCCGAAGGCCCGCGACGGGGAGCGCAGCACCAGCGAGCCGCCGGGGCCCACCTCCGGGCGCAGGAAGACCTGCACGTTGCCGTGCTCCAGGGGGAACGCGACGTGCACGCTGGGCCGGTCGGAGCCGGTCGGAGCCGGGCAGGCGGCGCAGGGAGTAGCAGCCGGAGTACACGTACTCGCCGGTCGAGCGCAGGGTGCGCAGCCACCCGGCGGCCTGCTGGGCGCCGTGCCGGTCGGTGATGACCGAGACCCGGCTGTCCATCCCACGGGCGACGTCGAGCGGCCGCATCGGCAGGGCCAGCTGGCCCACCCGGCGCCCGAAGCGCCGGGAGACGAGCTCGCCACCGGGCCAGAAGAGCGGTTGCCAGCCGGTCCACACCTCCATCCGCCACGACGCGGTGTGCTCGTAGAAGTCACGCACCTCCGCGCGCAGGTCGCTCGCGGCGAAGCCGGGGCCGTCGAGGGCGGCCAGGTCGGCCATGAGCCCGGCGTCGGCGCGGCCCTCGGTGACCCGCCCGCCGAGCCGGTCCGCCTCCTGGGCCAGCCAGGTGTCGCCCACCAATGAGGCGCTGCTGGTGGGCGCCTGCAGCCAGGCGTGCTCGCCCTCGAGGTCCACGCGGCGGCCGGCCGCACGCCACCACGCCCGGGAAGCGGGGTCGAGCAGGGCGCCGGCGAGGTGGGAGCGACGGCTGCTCACGTGCGCGAGCGCCAGTTGAGGGCGCCGACGAGCACCATCCGCAGCTGGGTGCGGGCCTCGTGCACGATCTGCTCCTCGGCCTCCGGCCGCCCCGCGGCGGCCAGGATCTCCTCGGCGACGGCGACCATCGCCGAGACGATCAGCGCCGAGAGGATGCGCAGGTCCTCCGGCGACCACGCGGTGGTCCCGGGCAGCCGGGCCAGGTCCGTGGCCAGCTCCCGCTCGCAGAGCTCGATCTCGTGCCGGATCGCCTCGCGCACCGCGGGCTGACCGGCGGTGCGCTCGCGCGCGATGAAGGCGAAGTGCGAGCGCTGGCGGTGCACGTGGTCGACGAGGATCGAGACCGAGCCGTCGACGATGTCGGTGGTCGAGGTGTCGTCGCGGCGCACGTCGCGCAGCAGCGCGCGCAGGGAGGCGAACGACTCGTCGACCAGGCTCAGGCCCAGCGACTCGATGGAGTCGAAGTGGCGGTAGAAGCCGGTGGGCACGATGCCCACCTCCTTGGCGACCTGGCGCAGCGAGAGCGCCACGAGGCTGCTGTCCTCGCACAACTCGAGGGCCGCGTCGAGGATGGCTCGTCGGGTGCGCTCCTTGCGCTCGACACGGGTCTCGGTCACGGGTCGATGCTATCGCCGGGCGCGGCGCCCGGTCGTCGTGGCCCACCGCGCTGGTGACGGGGCGGACGACGGGGCGGCGACGGTGCAGGTGGTGGGGATCACCGGGGACGGACGTTGACGCCACTGACGCGGGGTGGTGCTATTTCGGTGTACGCCCGTTCACCGAATCCCCGGAGGTGGCCATGCGCCTCGTCAGCGCCGTCCTGCGGTCCCGAGCCGTCGCGGCCCTCGCGTCCCCGCACGGGGTGGACCGCTACCTCGAGCAGGTCAACCCGCTCTGGGCGGCCCACGAGGTCCGTGGCCGGGTCGTGGAGGTCCGTCCCGAGACGACAGGCGTGCACCCGGTCACCACGCTGACGGTGCAGCCGACGTCGACCTGGCGCGGGCACCGGGCCGGCCAGCACGTGCAGGTGGGGGTCGACCTGCCCGGGGCCCGACGCGCCACGCGCTGCTTCTCCCTCTCCTCGGCCGCCTCCGCCCCGGGCGAGCGCTTCACCCTCACCGTGCGCGCCCACGACGACACCGACGAGCGCACCTCGCTCTCGCGCCACCTGGCGACCCGGGCCCGGCCGGGCGACCTGCTCCACCTCAGCCAGGCGGGCGGCGACTTCACCATGCACGCCAGCCCCGCCACCCCGACCCCGCACCCGCTGCTGCTGGTCAGCGGCGGCTCCGGCATCACCCCGGTGATGTCGATGCTGCGCACGCTGCTGCGCGACGGCTACGACGGGCGGGCCAACCGTCCCGTCACCTTCCTGCACTACGCCCGCAGCCCCCAGGAGCAGATCTACGCCGAGGAGCTGGCCGCCGTGGCGCGCTTCGACAACCACGTCGACGTGCACCTGGTGCACACCGCTCGGGGCGGCACCCGCTTCAGCCCGGCCGCGCTGGCGCGCCTGGTCCCCGGCTTCCGCGACACCGACACCTGGGTCTGCGGCCCCACGGCGCTCGTCGACGCCGTGGCGGCGGCGTACGACGGCAGTGCGCGGCTGCGCGTCGAGCACTTCAAGGCGCCTGCGACCGCCGCCGGCGCGGGGCCTGCGCAGGGCGAGACCAGCTTCACCCGTAGCGGGCTGGGCGCGACCAACACCGGCGAGACCCTCCTGGCGCAGGCCGAGGCGCTCGGGCTGCGGCCCGAGACCGGCTGTCGGATGGGCATCTGCTTCACCTGCACCAGCCGCAAGACCAGCGGCACCGTGCGCGACGTCGTCACCGGCGAGGAGTCCTCACGGCCCGACGAGGACGTGCGCATCTGCGTCTCCGCACCGGTCGGCGACTGCTCCGTCGACCTCTGACCCCTCCACCCCGAGAGGAACACCCCATGACCACCAGCACCAGCACCAGCACCAGCACCCGCCTCACCCCGGACCAGCTCGACGCCCTCGGCGCCGAGATGGATGCGATCCGCCAACGCGTCCTGGCCGACCTCGGCGAGGCGGATGCCGACTACATCCACGGCGTCGTGCGCCTGCAGCGCCGGCTCGAGGTGGCGGGTCGGGCCCTGTTCTACCTGCCGCCGGCGTGGCCGGTGGCCGTCGCGGCCCTGAGCGTGTCGAAGATCCTCGACAACATGGAGATCGGCCACAACGTCATGCACGGGCAGTACGACTGGATGGGCGAGCCCGGCCTGAGCTCGCGGATGTACGAGTGGGACAACGTGTGCCCCTCCGAGCAGTGGAAGTACTCCCACAACTACATCCACCACACGTTCACCAACGTGCTCGGCAAGGACCGCGACATCGGCTACGGCATTCTGCGCATGGACGAGGACCAGCCCTGGCACCCCTACTACCTCGGCAACCCCGTCTACGCGCTGCTGCTGATGGTCTTCTTCGAGTGGGGCGTGGCGATGCACGACCTCGAGGTCGAGAACATCGTCGCGGGCCGGCGCACCCTGGCCGACAACAAGGCCCTGCACGCGGGCATCATGCGCAAGGTCCGGCGCCAGGCCCTCAAGGACTACCTGCTGTTCCCGGCGCTGACCGGGCCGTTGTTCCCGCTGACGCTGGCCGGCAACGCGACCGCCAACCTGGTGCGCAACGTGTGGGCGTTCAACATCATCTTCTGCGGCCACTTCCCGGCCGGGGTGGCGACCTTCTCCGAGGAGGAGTGCCGCGACGAGTCGCGCGGGCACTGGTACTACCGCCAGCTGCGCGGCTCGGCCAACATCGACGGCGGCCGGCTGTTCCACCTGATGACCGGCAACCTGTCCTTCCAGGTCGAGCACCACCTCTTCCCCGACCTGCCGGCGCGCCGCTACCCGGAGATCTCCGGGGAGGTCAAGGAGATCTGCGAGCGCTACGGCCTGCCCTACAACACCGGCCCCCTGGGCAAGCAGCTCGTCAGCGTGGCCCGCAAGATCTGCCGCCTGGCGCTGCCGGACCGTCGTCGCGCGCAGCAGCCGGCCGCGCAGGCCCAGCCGGCGGCGGCGTGAGCCAGCCCACCTGGTCAACGCGACCGATCACGGTGAGACTGGGCCCATGAGCCAGACCCCCGAGCAGCGCGGCGAGGAGCGGCTCAGCCGCGCCGAGATCGGCAAGGACGCCGCCCAGAGCGCCATCGAGGCCACCGCCAGCACCGTGGGCGAGGTCGCGACCATCATCACCGGTGCGGTCCGGGGCGTGGCGGGCGCGCTCGGCGGCCTGGCCACCGAGGTCTTCGAGATCCGCGAGGCCGCGCGCCGCGCCCACCGGCACGCCGAGGACTGAGCGCGAGCCGGCCGGTTCGAACCGGCCGGCTCGCGCTCAACCGAAGGAGAGCGTGAAGTCGCGCTGGCGGAACGAGGCCAGGGAGCGACGTCCGGCCAGCCAGCCCAGCGGGCCGGCGGTGTCGAAGGTCCAGCTGCTGGTGCCGGGCGCCAGCCTGGAGCGCCCGACCATGTCGGTCTCGACCGGCACGGTGTGGGCGTCGATGGGCGCCTGCCAGACCCCGCCCCTGGCCGGCAGCCGGGGCGCGATGGCGGAGAGATCGCTGAAGCGGGCGCTGGCCACGGGCGCGCCGTCGGTGCTCATCGACCACCGGGCCCGCTCGAGCGGCCCGCGCCGTGAGGTGGAGGACTCGAAGTCACCCAGGCCCTTGGGGATCGCCCACAGCCCGCGGCCGCCGGCCACCGACGCGGGGGAGTCGACCCAGATGTCGGTGATGCTGACCCGGCGGTCGCCCGCCGGGGTGCGCAGCACGCGCGCGACGAGCAGCTCGGAGTAGGTCAGTGGGCTGCCCTCCTCGTAGGAGACGAAGGCGGCCCCGTAGATGCCCCGCGGGTGGGCGGCGTCGACGTCGTCGGCGACCCGGAAGACGGAGACCCACATCTGGCCCACCATCCGCCAGGGCGCCGGCGGGTACGCCGCGGCGGGGCTGTCGGGTGCGGGGGAGGAGGGGGAGTCCGTGCTCATGGCCGGATTCTAGCCACGCTCCCGCCCCTGCACGCCGAATCTGACAGGTCAGTCTTCCGGATCGTCCAGCCGGGCCAGCCAGGTCGCCAGCCGCTCCACCGCGCTCTCGTGCTCGGGGTGGGTGTCGGTGAAGGCCTGCAGTTGCTCGGCCAGCCACGCCAGGGTGACCTCCTCGTCACCCCGGCGCCGCTCGAGCTCCTCGATGCCCCGGTCCGTGAAGTACATGGCGGGCGCCGCTCAGGCGAAGGCCCGGTCGAGCAGGTCCTTCTGCTCGGCCTGGTGGCGCTTCGCGGTACCGACCGACGGGGAGGAGGACTCCTCCCGGGTGACCGGCTCCACCTGGGCGTCGACCTCGGGCCACACGTTGAGCTGGTAGTGCGGCCACGGGCCCATGTTGCGCGGCTCGTCCTGCACGAAGCGCACCGTCTTCAGGTGCGGGTAGCGCGCGATCTCGGCCTTGATGTCGTCGATCGGGCGCGGGTAGAGCTGCTCGATGCGCGCGATAGCGAAGCGCTCCGAGCCCTCCCGCTTGGCCCGCTCGACCATCAGGTCCCAGGTCACGCGACCCGAGCAGATGAGCAGCGTGTCGACCTTCGAGGCGTCCGCGTCGGCGTCGCCGATGAAGGGCCGGAACGTGCCCGAGGTGAAGTCCTCGGGCTGCGAGGCGGCCTCCTTGCGCTTGAGCATCGACTTCGGGGTGAAGACGATCAGCGGCCGGTGCGCCTCGCCCAGCGAGTGCTGGCGCAGCAGGTGGAAGTACGACGCGGGGGTCGAGGGCTGCGCGACCACGAACGCCTCGTCGGCGGCCATGGTCAGGAAGCGCTCGATGCGCGCCGAGGAGTGGTCGGGGCCCTGGCCCTCGTAGCCGTGCGGCAGCAGCAGCACGACGCCCGACTGCTGGCGCCACTTGGTCTCACCGGCGGAGATGAACTCGTCGATGACCGTCTGCGCGCCGTTGACGAAGTCGCCGAACTGCGCCTCCCACAGCACCAGCGCCTCGGGACGGGCCACGGAGTAGCCGTACTCGAAGCCGAGCGCGGCGTACTCGGAGAGCAGCGAGTCGTAGAGGTAGAGCTTGGCCTGGTCCTCGGTGAGCGAGGACAGCGGCGTCCACTCGTCGGCGTTGACGCGGTCGATGATCGTGCCGAAGCGCGAGACGAACGTGCCACGGCGCGAGTCCTGGCCGGCCAGGCGGACCGGACGGCCCTCCATCAGCAGGGCGCCGAAGGCCAGCACCTCGCCGGTGCCCCAGTCGATGGGGCCCTCGGTGATCGCCTTGGCGCGACGCTGCAGCTGCGGCATCACCTTGGGGTGCACGGTGAAGCCCTCGGGCGGGGTGACGTAGGCGTCGGCGACCCGCTTGAGGTACTCCAGCGGCACCGACGTGTCGGCCTCGCCGGTCGGCTTCTCGGGGTAGTCGGGGACCGTGGTCCACTCCGAGGGCTGGCCGGTGGCCTCGCGCACCTCGGTGAAGACGCGCTCGAGCTGCTGCTGGTAGTTCTTGAGGACCTGCTCGGCCTCCTCGATCGTGATGTCGCCACGACCGATGAGGGACTCGGTGTAGAGCTTGCGCACCGAGCGCTTCTGCTCGATCAGGTCGTACATCAGCGGCTGCGTGTACGACGGGTCGTCGCCCTCGTTGTGCCCGCGACGGCGGTAGCACACCAGGTCGATGACGACGTCCTTGTTGAAGGCCTGGCGGTACTCGAAGGCCAGGCGGGCCACGCGGATGCAGGCCTCGGGGTCGTCGCCGTTGACGTGGAAGATCGGCGCCTGGACCATCCGGGCCACGTCGGTGCAGTAGAGCGAGGAGCGCGAGGAGCCCGGCGAGGTGGTGAAGCCGACCTGGTTGTTGACCACCACGTGCACGGTGCCGCCGGTGCGGTAGCCGCGCAGCTGGGAGAGGTTGAGCGTCTCCGCGACCACGCCCTGGCCGGCGAACGCGGCGTCGCCGTGGACCAGCAGCGGCAGCACGGGGTAGGCGCTGCCCTGGTCCAGCACGTCCTGCTTGGCGCGCGCGATGCCCTCGAGCACCGGGTCGACGGCCTCGAGGTGCGAGGGGTTGGCCGCGACCGAGACCTTGACGGTCTCGCCGCTCTCGGCCTCGAACTCGCCCTCGGCGCCGAGGTGGTACTTCACGTCGCCGGAGCCCTGCACGGTGCGCGGGTCGATGTTGCCCTCGAACTCGCGGAAGATCTGCGAGTAGTTCTTGCCGACGATGTTGGCCAGCACGTTGAGGCGACCGCGGTGGGCCATGCCGATGGTGACCTCGTCGAGGCCCGACTCGGCCGCGGCCTCGCACAGCTCGTCGATGACCGGGATCGTGGTCTCGCCGCCCTCGAGGGAGAAGCGCTTCTGACCCACGAACTTGGTCTGCAGGAACGTCTCGAAGGCCTCGGCCTGGTTGAGCTTGAGCAGGATCCGCAGCTGCTCCTCGCGGGGCGGCTTGGTGTGCGGCTGCTCGACGCGCTCCTGGATCCAGCGGCGCTGCTCGGGGTCCATGATGTGCATGTACTCGATGCCGGTGGTGCGGCAGTAGGAGTCGCGCAGGATGCCGAGGATGTCGCGCAGGCGCATGAAGCGGCGCCCGGTGCCGCCGAAGGAGCCGGTGGCGAACTCGCGGTCGAGGTCCCACAGGGTCAGCCCGTGCGACTCGATCTCGAGGTCGGGGTGGGTGCGCTGGCGGTACTCCAGCGGGTCGGTGTCGGCCATCATGTGCCCACGCACGCGGTAGGCGTGGATCAGCTCGAGGATGCGGGCCTGCTTGCTGATCTCGTCGTCGTGCGACGTGGCGATGTCGTGGCCCCAGCGGATCGGCTCGTAGGGGATGCGCAGCGAGCGGAAGATCTCGTCGTAGAAGCCGTCCTGGCCCAGCAGCAGCTGGTGGACCCGCTTGAGGAACTCGCCCGACTGCGCGCCCTGGATCACGCGGTGGTCGTAGGTCGAGGTCAGCGTCATGACCTTCGAGATGGCGTTGCGGGCGATGGCCTCCTCCGAGGCGCCCTGCCACTCGGGCGGGTACTCCATCGCGCCCACGCCGATGATGGCGGCCTGGCCGGTCATCAGGCGCGGCACCGAGTGGTTGGTGCCCAGGCCGCCGACGTTGGTCAGGCTGATGGTGGTGCCCTGGAAGTCGGGCACGCCCAGCTTGTTGTCGCGGGCCTTGCTGACCATGTCCTCGTACGCGGTCCAGAAGCCGGCGAAGTCCATCGACTCGCAGCCCTTGATGCTCGGCACGAGCAGCTGGCGGGTGCCGTCGGACTTCTTCTGGTCGATGGCCAGGCCCAGGTTCACGTGGGCCGGGGTGACCAGGTTGGGCTTGCCGTCGACCTCGGCGTAGGAGTTGTTCATCTCCGGCATCGACTTCAGCGCCTTGACCAGCGCGTAGCCGATCAGGTGGGTGAAGGACACCTTGCCGCCGCGTGCGCGGGCGAGGTGGTTGTTAATGACGGTGCGGTTGTCCCACAGCAGCTTGACCGGGACCGAGCGGACCGAGGTGGCGGTCGGCACGGTCAGCGAGACGTCCATGTTGGCCGCGGTGCGGGCCGGGGCGCCGCGCAGCACCTTGTAGGTCGGCTCGTCGCTCACCTCGGCGGGCGCGGGCGGCTTGGACTCCTTGGCCATCGGGGTCGAGGTCCCCTTCGAGGGTTCGGCGGCCTTGGACTCCGGGCGCGGCTTCGCGACCGGGGCCGGGGCGTCGGACCCCGTGGCCTGCGGCTTCTGCTGGGCGGTCTGCTGGGTCTTCTGGGTCTTCTCGGTGGGAGCCTGCTCCGGCTCCGGCTTCTGCGCCTTCTCGGTCTTCTGCTCGGGCTTCTTCTGGGCCGTCGGCGTCGTCGTCGCGCCGTTGTCGTTGGCCTTGAAGTACTCCGCCCAGCTCGGTTCCACGCTGCTCGGATCCTTGCTGAAGCGCTCGTACATCTCCTCCACGAGCCACTCGTTGGCCCCGAAGTCGTCAGAGACCTCGGGGGAGGTGGAGGGGGAACTGCTGGGGGACTGCGGCACGGCTTGCTTCGCCTCTTCCGATGAGCGCGCGTGGATGGGTGGAGTCGGTGGTCAAGGCTAGACCCCCGTGCCAGCAAATGCCGAGGTTGGGGCTCCTTTCGGACAGGGTGTTGTCGGACTAACACCCCTGGAGGACCACACCATGACTTCGGCACCCCCCGGCCGGGCCCGACGGGCCGTGGCGACCGGCCTGGTGGCGGCGCTGGCCGCCACCCCCGTCCTGGTCGCCTGCACCGACGACGGACCGGGCGCGCAACGCCCCGGACGAGGGGGCGGGGACCGCTCCGCGGCGGCGCGCACCGTGCGCACCAACGTCGAGGTGGGCGAGGTCGTCGGCGGCCTCGGCCCCCTGAAGCGTCGTAGGGTCGCCACCGGTGTCGGCCGGGCGGTCGACCGGTGGTGGGACGCTGCGTTCGTGGACGCCGACTACCCCCGCCGCCGCTACCGCGACGTGTTCCCGGGCTTCACCCCGGGCGCGGCGCGCGCCGCGCGCCGCGACCTCGACCGGATGACCAGCCACCGGCTCGGGGAGCGGATCGACTCGCTGGTGCCGGTGCGCCGCCGCGTGGTCGTCGACATCCTCGCCACCCGCGAGACCGCCCGGGCCGTCACCGCCCGCACCACCCTCGACTACCGCACCCGCGGCGAGGTGAACCGGCAGGTGCGGGTCAGCGCCCGCCTCTTCATGCTCTACCGGGAGGGCTGGAAGGTCTTCGGGTACGACGTCCTGCAGGGACCGAAGCCGGTCACCGGCCCTCGGGCCGGGGGGACGTCGTGAAGGCCCTCCGCACCGGCCTGCTGGGCGCGGTCCTGGCCACCACCGCAGTCGTGGTGCCGGCGCCGGAGGTGGCCCCCGACGACGTGGCGCTGGTGCGCGCGCAGCGCTCGGGCGCGGTCGACCTGACGCCCGACGTCGTGTGGATCCTCGCCGTGGGCTCCGACGCGCGCCCCGGGCAGTCGATGACCCGCTCGCGCGGCGACGCCCTGCAGATGGTGGGCATCGACTCCCGCACCGGCGCCGCGTCGGCGATCGGCATCCCCCGCGACTCGTTCGTGGCGATCCCGGGCCACTCCGCCAACCGGGTCAACGCCGCCATGGTGCTCGGCGGGCCCGAGCTGCTCGGGCGCACGGTCGCCGGCATGGTCGGCGTCCAGCCCGACTACGTGATGGTCACCAGGTTCCCCTTCTTCGAGGACCTCGTCGACGACATCGGCGGCATCACCGTCACCAACCCGCGCCGCTTCTCCGACAGCTCGCTCAAGCCCGAGGGCTTCGCCCAGGGGCGGATCCGCCTCAACGGCTACGGCGCGATGGCCTTCGCGCGCATCCGCAAGACCCTGGCCGGCGGGGACTTCGCGCGCTCGGCCAACCAGCAGCGGGTGCTGCGCGGGATCGGGGCGGAGATCCGGGCCAAGGCCGACAAGCCCGGCTTCGTCGAGCGGGGAGTGCTCAGCGTCGTGCAGCACATGTCCACCGACCTGGGTCCCGGCGAGCTCTTCCGGCTGGCCCGGGCCGTGGCGCGCGTCGACGCCTCGCGGATCACCACCTGCGTCGTCGGGGGCTCGGTGGCCACCATCCGCGGCATGAGCGTGGTGCGGCCCAACCTGACCCAGGCCAGGCGCCTGGGTGCGGCGGCACGGGGCGACGCCACCCTGCCGCGCGGCTGCTGAGCCCGGCACCACCCCGGGACGCGGACGACCGGGGCGGCCCTGGTGGGCCGCCCCGGTCGGGGTGCGCGTGCTGGACCGGGCTAGCCGGTCAGCGGGGTCAGCGCGGGTAGATCTGCGACTCGAGCCAGCCGAGGTCGAGCTTGAGCTGCGCGGCGGGGATCTCCAGGCTCAGGGCCGAGAGCTTCGCGCCGTAGTAGTTGCGGCTGTAGCGGGGACCGAAGGTGAGGAAGCCCTTCTCGCCACCGAGCTCGTCGATGGTGAACTCGACGGTCTCGCGGATCTTGAGACCACCCGCGGGCATCAGGCTCTCGCCCTTGTAGAGGATGTCGGCGACCTTGAACTTGGGGTTCTTGGAGCCGCGCACGCGCTCGCCCTCACGGCTGAGGAGGTTGAGCTTGGAGCTGATGCCGGTGACCTCGAGGTCGAGGAGCGGGATCGAGAAGGAGCCGAGCGAGCTCTTGGCCATCGACCGGGCGCGACCGCGCGACATCTGCTTGGCCTTGTAGGAGTACTCCAGGCCGTTCAGCACGGCCACGCCGCCCAGGCCCGGGATGTTCAGCGGGATGGCCCGGTCGCCCTCGATGCTCTTGACGACCTTCTTGTTGCCGGTGCCCTCGCAGGGGATCGACTCGGTGCCGATGCCGCCGAGGTGCAGCAGCGACACGTCGTCGCTCAGCGGCAGCGCCTCGAAGTCCAGGCCCATGATGGTCGAGCGGAAGACGCCGGAGGGCTTGGAGTCGGAGATGCGCGACTGGGCGTAGCCGAGCTTGAGCAGGACCGCGGAGTCGTTGCCCTCGTCGCTGGGGTCGACCTCGATCTTGAGGGCGTTGGCGCCCGAGACGGCCGAGGTGTCGTCGACCTTGCTGAAGGAGCTGCCGAGACCGATCGAGCCCAGGCCCGGGATCTCGATGATCTGGCCGACCTGGTCGAGCAGCAGGGTGACGAGCTCGTCGACGATCTCGTTCACCGGGGCGGCGACCTGGTTGACGATGTCGAGCAGGTCGGCGAGCGGGGTGCCCTCGACGACGGTGCCCTCGTAGTCGAGCGAGATGCCCTCGAAGCCGAAGCTCTCGTCGGTGCCGAAGGGGTTGCCGTCGCCATCGGTGTCGGCGGGGTCGTGGAAGGAGTCCGCGACCGCGTTGAGGCCCTGGATCTTCAGGGTGGGGATCTTGAGGTCCTGCACCAGCTCGCCGCCGAGGGTGATGTCGGCGATGGTGTTGACCGCCCGGGTGCCGGTGACGGCGCCGTCGCGGTAGGTCGAGGTGCGGCTGGTGCTGGGGGAGATGCTGATCAGCTTCGCGATGTCGACGGGGGCGTTCTCGGCGATCAGGCTGGTGATCTGCTCGGTGCTGAGCTTGGAGGGCTTGACGCGCTCCACCCCGGCGCTGCGGGTGCAGGCCAGGATGTCGAGGGAGTCCTTGAGGCTCTTGATGTCGATGCCGCCGACCGAGACCTTGGTGCCGAAGGCGAGGGCCTTCATGCCGAAGTCGGTGATCGCCTTCTGGCTGGCGCGCGCCTCGGCGGCCTCGCCGGCGACGGCGGTGGGGTTCGTGGCGAGGGTGCCGGCAAGGCTGACCGCGCAGACGGCGGACGCCGCAGCGGCCCTCTTGAAGGACTTCTTCACGCTCTCCTACTTTCATCGGCGCAGCGGCGCTGCGGGACGTGGGGGACCGGAAGAAGCGTGTGGAGCACCCTCCCCTCCCGGCGGGGACCAGTCGCGCGATCCCTCGACAGGTCAAACGCGGGAACAGGGGTGGGGTTAGGTAGTCCGTTCGGGCTGGTACAGACCAGTACGAACGGGTGGTCGGGCCCGGTGGGGACCCGTGAGGGACGGGTGGCGGGGCCGGAGAAGGGCCCGCGGGACGACGAAGGCCCGGGTCTGTCGTTCGTAGACCCGGGCCTCACCGATGGGTGCCCCCGGCAGGATTCGAACCTGCGGCCACTGGTACCGGAAACCAGTGCTCTATCCCCTGAGCTACGGAGGCAGGTCCCACGGCACGCGGCTGCGGGACGGCGTCACCCTACAACCACGGGGTCGGGCGGACGAATCCGGTGGGGCGCCGTGACGGGGCGTCCCAGGCCCCGACATCGATGCAGGTCACGACCGTGCGCGCCGATAGGCTGGACGGGTGACTCCCGAACAGCTCTCCGCCGTGATCGTCGACGTGCTGACGACGCTGTCCGACCAGGGTGCGATCACCCTGCCGGACGGCGTCCCTGCGAGCGTGACGGTGGAGCGACCCCGGCAGAAGGGGCACGGCGACTACGCCACCAACGTGGCCCTGCAGCTGGCCAAGAAGGCCCAGATGAACCCGCGGGCCTTCGCCGAGCTGGTGCGCGAGCGCCTCGGCGCGGTCGAGGGGGTCGCCGACGTCGAGATCGCCGGTCCGGGCTTCCTCAACATCTCGGTGTCCGCCGGGGCCCAGGGCGCCGTGGCCGCGCAGGTCGTCGAGTCGGGGGACGAGTACGGCCGCACGAGCACGTTGAGCGGCGAGCGCATCAACGTGGAGTTCATCTCGGCCAACCCGACCGGCCCCCTGCACCTCGGGCACACCCGGTGGGCGGTCGTCGGTGACGCGGTGGCACGGGTCCTCGACGCGGCCGGCGCAGAGGTGACGCGCGAGTTCTACATCAACGACCGCGGCAACCAGATGAACCTCTTCGGGGCTTCGGTCGAGGCAGCCGCGCTGGGCCGACCTACGCCCGAGAACGGGTACCACGGTGGCTACATCGCTGACCTTGCCCGCGAGGTCGTCGCTGCCGATCCCGGCATCGTGGACCTTCCTGAAGGTGAGCGCCACACCGCGTTCCGGGAGGCTGCCTACGCCCTGCAGCTGCGCCAGCAGCAGGACCAGCTCGAGCGTTTCGAGACTCGCTTCGACGTCTGGTTCTCAGAGCGGTCCCTGCACGACAGTGACGACGTGGCTGCCGGCTTGGAGAAGCTGCGTGGACAGGGCCATCTCTTCGACGCCGACGGCGCCCTGTGGATGCGCACGACGGACTTCGACGACGACAAGGACCGGGTGCTCATCAAGAGCGACGGTTCACTGACCTACTTCGCCAGCGACACGGCGTACTACGTGGACAAGCGCCAGCGTGGTTTCGACCGGTGCATCTACCTGCTGGGCGCCGACCACCACGGCTACGTCAACCGTCTGCGCGCGATGGCTGCCTGCGCGGGTGACGACCCCGACCACCACATCGAGGTCCTCATCGGGCAGATGGTCAAGATCATGAAGGACGGGCAGGAGCTCAAGCTGTCCAAGCGTGCCGGCACGCTAGTGACGCTCGAGGAGCTGGTCGACCTCATCGGGGTCGACGCGTTGCGCTACACGTTGGCCCGCTACCCGGCCGACTCGCCGTTGACGCTCGACGCCGCCGAGATGACCAAGCAGTCCAGCGACAACCCCGTCTTCTACGTCCAGTACGCGCACGCCCGGATCTCCTCGATCCTGCGCAACGCTGCCGACCTCGGCTTCGCCGGGCCCGGCTCGGTGCCCGAGGACTTCGACCCCGCCCTGCTCTCCCACGAGAAGGAGGGCGAGCTGCTGCGCGCACTGGCGGAGTTCCCCAGGGTCGTGGCCAGCGCCGCCGAGCTGCGCGAGCCGCACCGGGTGGCGCGCTACCTGGAGGACACCGCGGGGGTCTACCACCGCTTCTACGACAACTGCCGCGTGCTGCCGATGGGCGACGAGGAGCCCAACGACCTGCACCGGGCCCGCCTGGTGCTGGTGGCCGCCACCCGCACGGTGCTGGCCAACGGACTGCGCCTGCTCGGGGTCTCGGCGCCGGAACGGATGTGAGCTGAGTGCCCGTCTCCCACGAGGCCGGATGGGCGCACGCCGACGGGGCCCTCAAGGGTCCCGCCTGGCTGCGCCAGCCCGCCGACCCCAACGAGCTGGTCGAGCACCTCTGGTCGCGCTCGGCGCGCAAGGACGACGGGGTGCTCAGCGTCGGCGGGGTGGCCCTGCCCGACCTGGTCGCCGAGCACGGCTCCCCGGCGTACGTCCTCGACGAGGCCGACTTCCGCTCGCGCGCCGCGGCCTTCCGTGACGCGTTCGCCGACTACGACGTCTTCTACGCCGGGAAGGCGTTCCTGTGCACGGCCGTCGCCCGCTGGGTCGCCGACGAGGGGCTGTGCCTCGACGTCTGCACCGGCGGCGAGCTGGCCGTCGCCGAGCGCGCCGGCTTCCCGATGGAGCGGGTCGGCTTCCACGGCAACAACAAGTCGCCCGCCGAGATCGAGCGGGCGGTGCGGCTGGGCGTCGGCCGGGTCATCGCCGACTCCACCGCCGAGATCGAGCGCCTGTCCGAGGTCGCCACGCGGATGGGGACCACGGTGCGGGTGATGGTGCGGGTCACCGCCGGCGTCGAGGCGCACACCCACGAGTACATCGCGACCGCCCACGAGGACCAGAAGTTCGGCTTCTCCATCACCTCGGGCGACGCGCTCGAGGCGGTGCGCCGCGTCCACGAGGCGCCCGGGCTCGAGCTGCTGGGCCTGCACTCCCACATCGGCAGCCAGATCTTCGACTCCTCCGGCTTCGAGGTCGCCGCGCGCCGGGTGCTGGCCCTGCACGCCCGGGTCGCCGACGAGCTCGGCGTCGCGATGCCCGAGATGGACCTCGGCGGTGGCTTCGGCATCGCCTACACCACCCAGGACGACCCGGCCGAGCCCGCGCAGCTGGCCGCGGAGATGTCCGCGATCGTCGAGCACGAGTGCCGCGCGCTCGGCATCGAGGCCCCCGCCCTGTCCATCGAGCCGGGGCGCGCGATCGTCGGCCCGTCCGTGTGCACCGTCTACGAGGTCGGCACCGTCAAGCCGGTGCGCCTCGACGGCGGTGCCGTGCGCACCTACGTCTCGGTCGACGGCGGGATGAGCGACAACATCCGCACCGCGCTCTACGACGCCGACTACTCCTGCACGCTGGCCGGGCGGGCCTCCGCGGCCGCCCCGGTGCTGGCGCGGGTCGTCGGCAAGCACTGCGAGGCCGGCGACGTCGTGGTCAAGGACGAGTTCCTGCCCGGCGACGTCGCTCCCGGCGACCTGGTGGCCGTCCCCGGCACCGGTGCGTACTGCCGCTCGATGGCCTCGAACTACAACCACACGCTCCGTCCGCCGGTGATCGCTGTCCGGGACGGGGTCGCGCGCGTCGTCGTACGACGTGAGACTGAGCAGGACCTGTTGGCAACGGACGTGGATGACCCCGAGGTGATCGAGTCGTGACGGAGAGTGGCAAGCCGCTCAAGGTGGCCGTGCTGGGCTGTGGCTCGGTGGGCTCTCAGGTGGTGCGCCTGCTCGAGGAGCAGGCCGCCGACCTGACCGCCCGCGTGGGCGCGCCGGTCGAGCTGGTGGGGGTGGCCGTGCGCCGCCTCGACGCGGCCCGCGAGGTGGAGGTGCCCGAGGGGCTGCTGACCACCGACGCCGAGGGCCTGGTGGCCCGCGACGACGTCGACCTCGTCGTCGAGGTGATCGGCGGCATCGAGCCGGCCCGCAGCCTGATCCTCTCGGCGCTCGAGAACGGCGCCTCGGTGGTGACGGCCAACAAGGCGCTGCTGGCCGAGGACGGCCCGACCCTCTTCGAGGCGGCCGCCAAGGCCGGGCGCGACCTCTACTACGAGGCGGCCGTGGCCGGCGCGATCCCGATCCTGCGCCCGCTGCGCGAGTCGCTGGCCGGCGACAAGGTGACCCGCGTGCTGGGCATCGTCAACGGCACCACCAACTTCATCCTCGACAAGATGGACTCCTCCGGCGCCGGCTTCGGCGACGCGCTCGAGGAGGCCCAGGAGCTCGGCTACGCCGAGGCCGACCCGACCGCCGACGTCGAGGGCTTCGACGCCGCGGCCAAGGCCGCGATCCTGGCCTCGCTGGCCTTCCACACCCGGGTCACCGCCTCCGACGTGCACCGCGAGGGCATCACCGAGGTCAGCGCCGCCGACGTCGCCTCGGCGACCGAGATGGGCTGCGTGGTCAAGCTGCTCGCGATCTGCGAGCTGCGCGAGCAGCCCGGCGGCGAGGAGGCCGTCTCGGTGCGGGTGCACCCGGCGATGATCCCGCGCACCCACCCGCTCGCCTCGGTCCGCGAGGCCTACAACGCGGTCTTCGTCGAGTCCGAGGCCGCCGGCCAGCTGATGTTCTACGGCCCCGGCGCCGGCGGCTCGCCGACCGCCTCCGCGGTGCTCGGCGACCTGGTCACCGTGGCCCGCAACCGCCGCGAGGGCGTCACCGGCGCCGGCGAGTCGGCGTACGCCGACCGGGCCGTGCTGCCGATGGGCGAGGCGCGCACCCGCTACCACGTGGCCATCGACGTCGACGACCGCGCCGGCGTGCTGGCCACGGTCGCGACCGCGTTCGCCGAGCACGGCGTCTCGATCCGCACCGTGCGCCAGGAGGGCCGCGACGACGACGCCCAGCTGGTCGTGGTCTCCCACGAGGCCACCGACGCCCAGCTGCGCGCGACGGTCGAGCACCTGCAGCAGATGGACAGCGTGCGCGAGGTCAGCTCGGTCATGCGCGTCGAAGGAGGAGCAGAGTGAGCACCCACCAGCTCGACCGCGAGGCCGGCCGTGCCACCCACCAGTGGCGCGGTGTCATCGAGGAGTACCGCGAGCTGCTCGAGATCCCCCAGGACGCCCCCGCGGTGACGCTGCGCGAGGGCGGCACCCCGCTGGTGCACTCCGAGTGGCTCTCGGGCCTCACCGGCGCCGAGGTGCACCTCAAGGTCGAGGGCGACAACCCGACCGGCTCCTTCAAGGACCGCGGCATGACCGCCGCCATCTCCGTGGCCAAGCACGAGGGCGCCCGCGCCGTGGTCTGCGCCTCCACGGGCAACACCTCCGCCTCGATGGCGGCGTACGCCGCCAAGGCGGGCCTGACCCCGCTCGTGCTGGTCCCGGAGGGCAAGATCGCCGCCGGCAAGATGGCCCAGGCCATCGTGCACGGCGCCCAGGTGATCATGGTCCGCGGCAACTTCGACGACTGCCTGCACATCGCCAAGGAGCTGGCCGAGCAGTACCCGGTCGCCCTGGTGAACTCGGTCAACCCGGTGCGCCTGCAGGGCCAGAAGAGCGCCGCCTTCGAGATCGTCGACTTCCTCGGCGACGCCCCCGACTACCACCTGCTGCCGGTCGGCAACGCCGGCAACATCTCGGCGTACTGGATGGGCTACCGGCAGTTCGCCGAGCTCGGCCGCGCCACCAAGCGGCCCGTCATGCGCGGCTTCCAGGCCGAGGGCGCCAGCCCGCTGGTGACCGGCGAGCCCTTCCCCGAGCCCGAGACCAAGGCCACCGCGATCCGCATCGGCAACCCCGCGTCGTGGACGCTGGCGGTCGAGGCCGCCGAGGAGTCCGGCGGCCGGTTCGCCGCGGTCAGCGACGAGCAGATCCTCACCGCGCAGCGGCTGCTCGCCCAGCACGACGGCGTCTTCGTGGAGCCGGCCTCCTCGGCGGGCGTCGCGGGCCTGCTGGCCGAGCTGGAGGCGGGGGAGTCCTACGCCGGCTCGACCGTCGTGGTCACCGTGACCGGTCACGGCCTCAAGGACACCGCCACGGCCCTCGAGGCGTTCTCGGTCGCCCAGGCCGAGCAGGGCCGCCCGGGCATCGTCGACACCGTCATCGACAACGACGTGGTCGCCGCCGCCCGTGCCGCCGGTCTCGCCTGACCCGATGACCTCCTTCGTCACCGGGCCGGTCCGGGTCTCCGTGCCGGCCACCTCGGCCAACCTCGGCCCCGGCTTCGACTCGATGGGCCTGGCGCTCGACCTGCGCGACGAGCTCGAGGCCGAGGTCGTCGGCGACGGGGTCGAGGTGCTCGTCGAGGGCGCCGGGGCCGACGACGTGCCGCGCGACGCCACGCACCTGGTGGTGCGCGCGATGCAGGCGGCCTTCGACGCCATGGGGGTGCGCCCGGCCGGCCTGAGGCTGCGCTGCCACAACGTCATCCCGCACGCCCGCGGGCTCGGCTCCTCCTCGGCCGCGATCGTCGCCGGGGTCACCCTGGGGCGCGCCCTGGTCGCCGGCGGCGGGCTGCTGCTCGACGACGAGGCGGTGCTGGACCTGTGCGCAGCCATGGAGGGGCACCCCGACAACGTCGCCCCGGCCCAGCTGGGCGGGTTCGTCGTCGCGGGCAGCGAGGACGACGGCGGCTTCTACGCGGTGCGCTGCCCGGTCGACCCGCGGGTGGGTGCGGTCGTGATGGTGCCGCCGACCCCGGTCTCGACCGAGGCCGCCCGGGGCCTGCTGCCGGCGAGCGTGCCGCACGCCGACGCGGCCGCCGACGCCGGGCGCGCGGCCCTGCTGGTCGCCGCGCTGGCCGGGCAGCCCGAGCAGCTGCTGCGCGCCACCCGTGACTACCTGCACCAGGACTACCGCCGCCCGGCCATGCCCGAGTCGCTCGCACTCGTCGACGAGCTGCGCGCCGACGGCGTGGCCGCCGTCGTCTCCGGGGCCGGGCCCACGGTGCTGGCCTTCTGCGACGGCCCGGGCACCGCGCTGACGGCGTCGCTGCTGGAGCGCTGCCCCGCGGGGTGGTGGTCGTCGTACCTCGCGGTCGACACCGACGGCGTACGGGTGCTGTGAGGCGACCGGTGGAGCCGCACCGGCGCCGGCCGGTGCTACTGTGGCGCCGCGCCGACGACCAGCTCTTCCGGCGTGCACCCGCGATCTGTGCGGTGCGTCCCCTCACCGCCGTGCGGTGCGCGGACCAGTGACCAGCAGCCTCCGGCCCGCGCCGGTCGGCTCCGTGAGACGTCGATAGGACCCACGTGACGCAAGACTCCGTCCCCGCCACCGAGGCCAGCACGCCGAAGAAGCGCTCCGGGGGGCTCAACGGGATGCTCATCGCCGACCTCAAGTCGCTGGCCGGGGGCCTGGGCATCTCGGGCGCCGGTTCGATGAAGAAGGCCCAGCTGGTCGAGGCCATCAAGGCTGCCCAGTCGTCGGGCAAGTCCTCGACCGAGTCGTCGGAGCCGGCCGGGACCCCGGCCGGGGCGACCCGCACGACCACGACCACGACCACGCGGCAGCGCACCCGCTCGCGCGCCGAGCAGCCGGCCCCGGAGCCGGTGCAGGAGCCGGCCCCGCAGCAGGGGCAGCCGCGCCGCCAGCCCAAGGACCAGCAGCCCAAGGACCAGCAGCCCAAGGACCAGCAGGCCAAGGACCAGGGCAGGTCGCGCGAGCAGCAGGGTCGTGGCCAGCAGGAGAACAAGCAGGACAAGCAGCAGCAGTCCCAGCAGGACAAGCAGGACAAGCAGCAGGAGAACAAGCAGCAGCAGTCCCAGCAGGACAAGCAGCAGAACCAGGGCAAGCAGCAGAACCAGAACCAGCAGAACCAGAACCAGAACCAGCAGGACCAGGGCGACGACGACGGTGACGGCCGCGGCCGCAGCCGGCGCCGGCGTGGGCGTGACCGCGACCGGGGTCGCACCACGGGCGGCGGAGGCGGCGGCGGGGGCCGCAACGAGCCCGACACCACCGTGCTCGAGGACGACGTCCTGGTGCCGGCCGCGGGCATCCTCGACGTCCTCGACAACTACGCCTTCGTGCGCACCAGCGGCTACCTGCCGGGCGCCGACGACGTCTACGTGTCGCTGTCGATGGTCCGCAAGTTCGGGCTGCGCCGCGGTGACGCCGTGGTGGGGCAGGTGCGCCAGCCCCGTGAGGGCGAGCGCAAGGAGAAGTTCAACCCGATGGTGCGCATCGAGAGCGTCAACGGGGCGGACCCCGAGGCCGCCCGCACCCGGGTCGAGTTCGAGAAGATGACGCCCCTGCACCCCTCGGAGCGGCTGCGCCTCGAGAAGGGTCCCGACGACCTCATCGGGCGCACCATCGACCTGGTGGCCCCCATCGGCAAGGGCCAGCGTGGCCTGATCAGCTCGCCCGCCCACGCCGGCAAGACCGCCGTGCTGCAGGCCGTCGCCGCGTCGCTGAGCGCCAACAACCCCGAGTGCCACCTGATGGTGGTGCTGGTCGACGAGCGGCCCGAGGAGGTCACCGACTACGAGCGCTCGGTCAAGGGCGAGGTCATCTCCTCGACCTTCGACCGCCAGCCCTCCGACCACACCGTGGTGGCCGAGCTGGCCATCGAGCGCGCCAAGCGGCTGGTCGAGCTCGGCCACGACGTCGTCGTGCTCCTCGACGGCATCACCCGCCTGGGTCGCGCCTACCACCTGGCCGGCACCGGCAACGGCCGCGTGCTCTCGGGCGGGGTCGACTCGACCGCGCTGCACCCGCCGAAGCAGTTCTTCGGTGCCGCGCGCAACATCGAGAACGGCGGGTCGCTGACGGTCCTCGCGACGGCGACCGTCGAGAGCGGCTCCAAGGTCGACGAGGTGATCTTCGAGGAGCTCACCGGCACCGCCAACATGGAGCTGCGGCTGGCGCGCGAGGCGGCCCAGCAGCGGGTCTTCCCCGCTGTCGACGTGGCCCGCTCGGGCACCCGCCACACCGAGCTGCTGCTGGGGGAGGGCGAGCTGCCGGTCGTGCAGTCGCTGCTCGACTCGCTGGCCGGCCAGGGGGTCGTGGAGGCGGTGCGCGAGCTGCGCGAGCGGCTGACGAGCACCCAGACCAACTACGAGATGCTCAGCGCCTTCCAGCGCTCGCCGCGCCGCGCCGCGCGCGGCTGAGCAGAACCGGCGCCCCCGGGCGGGGAGCCGACACCTTTATCGGCGGTGTGCCCATCGTCGCGACAGCGATGTGGATACGCTGTCACCCACATGCTGGCGGCTCTCCTCGGGAGGCCGGAGGGTCAGCCGGAGAGAGAGGAAGCCTCGTACCGTGGCACGCATCCTGGTCGCTGACGACGACGTCGACATCCGAGAGCTGGTGGAGTTCAAGCTCTCCACCCTGGGCCACGAGATCACCGCGGTGGCCGACGGCGCCGCAGCGGTCGAGGCCTGCCAGGCGGCGCGTCCCGACCTGGCCGTGCTCGACGTGATGATGCCGGGGGTCTCGGGGCTCGAGGCGATCCGGGCCATCCGTGCCGACCCGGGGCTGGCCGACCTGCCGGTCATCCTGCTCACCGCGCGCGCCCAGGAGTCCGACGTCGAGTCGGGCTTCGACTCCGGTGCCGACGACTACATCACCAAGCCCTTCAGCCCACGCGAGCTCGCTGCTCGGGTCGAGGCGCTGCTGTCGCGGTCGGTCTGAGCGGCCAGGACCCGGTGGTCGTCGCCGAGAGCGCGAGCCCGCGCACCGTCGCCCGGACGGTCACCCCGGCGCTGCACCGCCTGGCGGTGCTGCTCGGGGTGCTGGCGCTGATCGCCATCCTGGGTGTGGTGCTCTCCACGCGCGCGGTCGACGACCTCACCGAGGGGCTCCAGCCGGCCTCCGTGGCCAACCAGTCGGTGCTGCAGGACCTCACCGACCTGGAGTCGGCTGTCGGAGCGTGGGCGCGCAGCGGTGATCCCGGCGCCCTCGACGACTACCAGCAGGCGCTCGCCCGCCTGCCGGGCCACCAGCAGGTCGTGGAGCAGTACGCCGCCGACGACGCGCGGCTGCTGGGCCTGGTGCAGCAGCAGCGAGCCGCGGCGGAGCGCTGGCTCGACGACTACGCCCAGCCCCGGGTCCGGGCCCCGGGTGGCGCCGAGACCTTCCGGATGGCTCGCTACCGCAACGGCCAGCGCCTCTTCGAGCAGGTGCGGGCCGCCCACCAGGAGACCTCCGGGCTCTTCGGCAGCCGGGTGCGCGAGGCGAGCGCCGACGCGACGTGGCGGCTGCGGGCCACCATCGCCTCGGTAGCGGTGCTGACGCTGCTGGGCTGGCTGGTCGTCGGTCGCTCGCGCCGCCGGCTGCTGGCCGAGGTGTCGCGTCCGCTGGTGGCCCTCGAGGCCGTGGTGCACCAGATGGCCAAGGACCCCTCGGCGCGAGCCCGCCTCGACGGCCCGCGCGAGGTGCGCTCGGTGGCGCTGGCCCTCAACGAGCTGGCCGACGCCCAGTCGCGGGCGCGCGCGGTGGAGCAGAAGGTGACCGAGGAGCTGCGGGTGCTCGACACCGCCCGTGACGACTTCGTCTCCAACGTCTCCCACGAGCTGCGGACCCCGTTGACCACGATCCACGGCTACCTCGAGATGGTGGCCGAGGAGTTCGAGGACACCATGACGCCGCGCCACGAGCGCATCCTCGAGGCGAGCCGGCGCAACGTGGCGCGGCTCAAGACGTTGATCGACGACCTGCTGACGCTGTCGAAGGCCGAGAACCGGACGACCACGCTGGAGTCGGTCGACCTGGTGCCGCTGGTGCGCGACGCCGTCACCGACGTCTCCATCACCGCCTCGGGCCGGGGCATCTCGCTCGAGCAGGACCTCGGCGCCGCACCCGTGATGGTGCTGGCCGACCGTCCGATGCTGGGCCGGGCCTTCCTCAACGTGCTGAGCAACGCGGTGAAGTTCAGCCTCGACCAGGGCCGTGTCTCGGTGTCGCTGTCCGTCGAGGAGTCCGACGACGGCGCGACGGCCGTCGTGGCGGTGCGCGACCGGGGCATCGGCATCCCCGCCGCCGAGCTCGAGCGGCTGGGCAGCCGCTTCTTCCGGGCTTCCAACGCGGTGACCAACGAGATCGCCGGCACCGGCCTGGGGCTGCGCATCGTGCAGACCATCGTCGACAAGCACGGCGGCGACGTGCGCATCGACTCCGAGGAGGGCCGCGGCACCCGGGTGGTGCTGCGCCTCCCGGTGCAGACCGGTCCGTCGTAGCCCCGGCTAGCACGGAATTGGAAGGTGCCGCCGTTGGTTGGCACAATACGACCGGCTCCGGTTCACGTCACCGCACCGCACCCGCGGACACCACGGCGGCGACCCGGCGGCCCCGACGAAAGAGGGAAGCATGAAGAAGGACATCCACCCGGAGTACACCGAGACCCAGGTGACCTGCACCTGCGGCAGCACTTTCACCACCCGCAGCACCGCGACCTCCGGCACCATGCGTGCCGACGTCTGCTCGCAGTGCCACCCGTTCTACACCGGCAAGCAGAAGATCCTCGACACCGGCGGCCGCGTGGCCCGCTTCGAGGCCCGCTACGCCAAGAAGAAGTAGCACCCTGACGAGCGCCGGTCCACCGCCCAGCAGCGGTGGACCGGCGCTCGTCATTTGTCCCAGCCGTCGTAGGCCCGCCCACCCCAGCCAGCCGCACAGGAGCCCACCGATGTTCGAGGCCGTCGAGAGCATGCTCGGGGAGCACGCCGAGCTCGAGGCGCGGCTGGCCGAGCCGGAGACGCACGCCGACGCGCGCCTGGCCAAGCGGCTCAACCGTCGCTACTCCGAGCTGTCCGCGGTGATCCGCACCTGGCGCGAGTGGCAGCGCCTCGGCGAGGACGCCGGTGCGGCCCGCGAGCTGGCGGGGGAGGACCCGTCGTTCGCCGAGGAGGCGGTCGAGCTCGACGCGCGCCGCGAGGAGGCTGCCGAGCGGCTGCGGCGCCTGCTGGTGCCGCGCGACGAGGCCGACGACAAGGACGCCCTGCTCGAGGTGAAGTCGGGGGAGGGCGGCGAGGAGTCGGCCCTCTTCGCCGGCGACCTGCTGCGGATGTACACCCGCTACGCCGAGCGCCACGGGTGGGCGGTGGAGATCCTCGACGCCACCGAGTCCGACCTGGGCGGCTACAAGTCGGTGACCGTGGCGGTCAAGGCCAAGGGCACGCCCGAGCCCGGTGAGGCGCCGTACGCGAGGCTGCGCTTCGAGGGCGGGGTGCACCGGGTCCAGCGGGTGCCGGTGACCGAGTCGCAGGGCCGGGTGCACACCAGCGCCGCGGGGGTGCTGGTGCTGCCCGAGGCCGAGCAGGTCGACGTCAGCATCGACGAGAACGACCTGCGCATCGACGTCTTCCGCTCCAGCGGGCCCGGTGGGCAGAGCGTCAACACCACCGACTCGGCGGTGCGCATCACGCACGTGCCGACGGGCATGGTGGCCAGCTGCCAGAACGAGAAGAGCCAGCTGCAGAACAAGGAGCAGGCGATGCGCATCCTGCGCGCCCGCCTGCTGGCCGCCGCCCAGGAGGCCGCCGACGCCGAGGCCAGCGACGCCCGGCGCAGCCAGGTGCGCACCGTGGACCGCTCCGAGCGGATCCGCACCTACAACTACCCCGAGAACCGCATCTCCGACCACCGCACCGGCTACAAGTCCTACAACCTCGACCAGGTGCTCGACGGGGAGCTCGGTCCGGTGCTGCAGTCGTGCATCGACACCGACATGGCCGCGCGCCTCGCGGCGCTGGAGGACTGAGTGCCTGCGCGCCGGGCCGTCCTGGCCTCGGCCGTCGAGCGGCTGCGCGCCGCCGGGGTCGCCAGCCCCGAGCACGACGCGGCCGAGCTGCTGGCCCACGTGCTCGGCACCGACCGCGGCCGGCTGGTGCTGGTCGACGAGGTCGAGCCCCGGGCCGTGACGTCGTACGACGCCCTGGTGGCGCGGCGCGCGAGCCGCGAGCCGCTGCAGCACCTCACCGGCAGCGCCTGGTTCCGCCACGTCGAGCTGGCCGTGGGGCCGGGCGTGTTCGTGCCCCGGCCCGAGACCGAGCTGCTGGCCGGCTGGGCCGTCGAGCAGGCCCTGGCCCTCGACGAGCCGGTCGTCGTCGACCTGTGCACCGGCTCGGGGGCGGTCGCCAAGGCGGTGGCGCACGAGGTGCCGCACGCGCACGTGCACGCCGTCGAGCTCGATCCCGACGCGCACGCCTGGGCTGAGCGCAACCTGGCCGGCACCGGGGTCGACCTGCGCCTCGGCGACATGGCCACCGAGCTCGAGGAGCTGGTCGGCACGGTCGACGTGGTCGTCTGCAACCCGCCCTACGTGCCGCTGGAGGCCTGGGAGTCGGTCTCGCCCGAGGCCCGCGACCACGACCCCCACCTGGCGCTCTTCTCCGGCCAGGACGGCCTCGACGCGCTGCGGGTGCTGGAGCGCCGGGCCGCGGTGCTGCTGCGGCCCGGGGGAGTGCTGGGAGCCGAGCACGCCGACGTGCAGGGTGCCTCGGCGCCCGAGGTGCTCAGCCGCACGGGACGCTGGCGCGACGTGCGCGACCACCACGACCTGGCAGGGCGTGCGCGCTTCGTGACGGCCAGGCTGGCACGATGAGCCCCATGGAACGCCACGGGACCTCGACACCCGAGGAGCGCGAGAAGGCGCTCGACGCCGCCAGCCTGGCGATCCAGCGCGGCGGCCTCGTCGTGCTGCCGACCGACACGGTCTACGGCATCGGGGCCGACGCCTTCGACCCGGCCGCGGTGCGGGCCCTGCTGGAGGCGAAGGGGCGCGGTCGCGACATGCCGCCCCCGGTGCTGGTCAGCGCGGCGACCACGCTGGACGCCCTCACGGTGCGGGTGCCCGGCTACGCGCGGGCGCTGGTCGAGGCGTTCTGGCCGGGTCCGCTCACGATCGTGTGCCACCAGCAGACCTCGCTGCAGTGGGACCTGGGCGACACCCGGGGCACCGTGGCGGTGCGGATGCCCGACCACGAGGTGACCCGCGAGCTCCTCGAGCGCACCGGCCCCCTGGCCGTGAGCTCGGCCAACCGCACGGGGCTCCCGGCCGCCACCGACGCCGACGCCGCCGAGGAGATGCTCGGCGAGCACGTCGACGTGATCGTCGACGCCGGCCCGAGCCCCCGCGGCGACGACGGGGCGCAGCCCTCGACGATCGTCGACGTGACCGGGCCGCAGGGACGCGTCCTGCGGGTCGGCGCGCTGTCGCTGGAGCAGCTCAACGCCGTCCTGGAGCCCCTCGGCGCGACCCTGACCGCCGAGGACTGAGCGGCCGAGCGTGCGCGAGTACATCCTGGTCTTCCTGGTCGCCGCGGCGGTCACCTACCTGCTGACGGTGATCGCCCGCGAGATCGCCCTGCGCACCGGCGCCGTGGCCCGCGTCCGCGACCGCGACGTGCACGCCGAGCCGATCCCCTACCTGGGCGGGCTGGCGATGCTGGGCGGCCTGGTCGCCGCCTACCTGGTGGCCAGGGAGCTGCCGTTCCTGTCGCTGAGCGGCCCGTTCGTCTTCCGCGACGCCGGCGTGGTGATCATCGCGGGTGCGCTGATCTGCGCCGTGGGGGTGCTCGACGACCTCTTCGAGCTCGACGCGCTGACCAAGCTCGGCGGGCAGCTGCTGGCGGCCGGCTTCCTGGTGGCCTTCGGGGTCCAGTTCTACTTCTTCACCGGTCCCGACGGCCAGGTCTTCTCGCTCGACCCGGCCCAGCGCGCCCTGCTGACCGGCTTCCTGGTGGTGGCGACCATCAACGCGGTCAACTTCGTCGACGGCCTCGACGGGCTCGCCGCGGGGGTGGTCGGCGTGGGCGCGCTGGCCTTCTTCGTCTTCTGCTACCAGCTCACCAGCCTCAACAACACCTCGCGGGCCACGACCGCGGCCCTGCTGGCGGTAGCGCTGGCGGGAGCGTGCGTGGGCTTCCTGCCCCACAACTTCAACCCCGCCAGGCTCTTCATGGGCGACTCGGGATCCATGCTGATCGGGCTGGTGCTCTCGGCCAGCGCCGTCACCCTGACCGGCCAGTTCGCCGGCTCCGAGCTCTCGCAGGGCGGCGCGGGGTCGCAGGCGAGCCTGGCGCCCACGCTGCTGCCGCTGCTGCTGCCGGTGACGATCCTGGTCGTGCCACTGCTCGACCTGGTCCTCGCGGTCGTGCGCCGCACCCGCGCCGGCCGCTCGCCGTTCGCGCCCGACAAGCAGCACCTGCACCACCGCCTGCTCGAGATCGGGCACTCGCAGCGCCGGGCGGTGCTGATCATGTGGATGTGGGCGGCCCTGGTCGCCTTCGGCACGGTGCTGGCCAGCCTGTACTCCGGACCCTGGGTGGTGGCCGCCCTGGTCGGGGGAGGCGCCCTGACCGTGGCCCTGACCTTCCTGCTGCCGGTGCTGCACCGCCCGGGCCACGCCGTGCCGGTCGGCCCCTCGCCCTGACCCGCGACGGACCCCGCGGACAACCCTCCGGACCGGCCTGGATCGTTCCACTTGCCGGGGCACGGACCCCTTGTGATAGTTTTCACGAGGTGCTGCGGCAGGGTCCGCGAGCACCGACTCGACCTCCGTCTGCCCCCCAGAGAACGGCCGCCGATGACCTCCGCGACGACCGCCACGCAGGACCGCCGCCCCGGCGCGGTCGCGCTGCACGGGGCCGTGGCGACGGCGGCGCTGGTGCCCGGCCTCCTGGTCGCGGGCGCCGGCCTGGTCCTCGCCGGCGGTGACGCCGCGGGCGCCGCGCTCATCGGGTCCCTGGCCGTCCTGGCCGTGCTGCTCTTCGGCTCGGTCACCGTCGACGTGGTCAGCGGCCTGATGCCGCACGCCTCGCTCATGGTGGCGCTGCTGACCTACACGCTCCAGCTGATGCTCGTGGTGGTCCTGCTGGTGACGCTGTCCCAGCAGCCGGCCTTCGCGGGGGTCGCTGAGCGACGCTGGCTCTTCGGCGGTCTGCTGGCCGTGGTGCTGGCGTGGATGGCCGGGCAGGTCACCGCCGCGGTGCGCGTGCGCATCCCGGTCTACGACCTGCGCACGCCGGTCCGCCCGGCGGCCGGCACCGAGCAGGACGCGGGTGACGCGACGTGACGCGCGACTGCTATCGTCCGGATCGCCATGGCGCCGAACGACCACGTCCCCGATCGCTCGAGCGAGCCGTCGACGGACCCCTGGGCCGCGTTCGGGTCGTTGGGCGCCGGTGTGCTCCTCTACGGGGGCCTCGGGTGGGCGGGGGACCGCTGGCTGGGAACCTCGTTCCTGCTGCCGGTGGGACTCGTGCTCGGCGCGGTGCTCGGCTTCTACGTGGTGATCGTCCGCTTCGGACGGGCACCCGAGAAGCCCGCGGAGCACGACGCGTGAGCAGCTCCGGCACGAACCCCGGCTCGTACCCCAGCACCACCAAGACCAGCAGCACCGGCACGATCTTCTGCACAGAATGCGACACGAAGGAGACAGGGCGTTGATGCTTGACACCGTTGCGGTGATCATGGCCGAGGGAGGCTTCACGCCACCCGGGCCGGCTGACTTCGACCTGCCGCCGATCGTCGGCGAGGTCACCAAGCCGATGGTGATGATCAGCCTGTCCGTGGTGCTGATCTTCGCGCTCTTCTACGCGATGTCGCGCAAGGCCGCCGTCGTCCCCGGGCGAATGCAGTTCGCGGGCGAGTTCGTCTACGGCGGCGTGCGCAACTCGATCGCTCGTGAGTCGATCGGCTCCGAGCACTTCATGAAGTTCGTGCCCTACCTCTTCGCGCTGTTCACCTTCGTCCTGGTGAACAACTACTTCGGCATGATCCCGATCGTGCAGTTCCCGACGTTCTCGCACTCGGGCTACGCCTACGGCCTCGCACTGCTCTCGTGGCTGCTCTACAACGGCGTCGGCATCTGGAAGCACGGCGCGCTGGGCTACCTCAAGCACGTCGCGGTGCCCGCCGGCGTCAGCGGCGTGATGCTGCTGCTGATCGTCCCCCTGGAGATCCTCTCCAACATCGTCGTGCGCCCCGTCACGCTCGCGCTGCGACTCTTCGCCAACATGTTCGCCGGCCACCTGCTGCTGATCCTCTTCGCCCTGGGCGGGGAGTACCTGCTGGTGGAGGCCTCGCCCTCGGTGCTCAACATCGTCGGCGGCGTCGGCGCCATCTTGATGTTCTTCCTCGTCAGCGCCCTCGAGCTGCTGGTGATGTTCCTGCAGGCCTACGTCTTCACGCTGCTCACCGCGATGTACGTCGCCGGTGCGGTCGCCGAGGAGCACTGAGCCGCACGCGCCCCGGCGCACCGTGCGGGCCCGCCCCGCACCCCCGATTCCCACAACTTCATATGGTCAACAAAGTCATGAGACTCCACGACGCGCCCTGCGTCACGACGAAAGGAAAGCTGTGACCGGCTCTCTCAACATGCTCGGCTACGGCGTCGCCACGATCGGTCCCGCGATCGCTGTGGGCCTGATCTTCGCTGCCTACATCAACGGTGTCGCCCGCCAGCCCGAGGCCCAGTCGCGCCTCCAGTCGATCGCGATCCTCGGCTTCGCGCTCGCCGAGGCCCTGGCGATCATCGGCATCGCGCTCGCCTTCGCCATCCAGTGACCTACGCCTCGGCGCCCTACCTCACGAGGTGATACATGTCTGAGTCCGTTCGGGCAGCGGAAGAGCTCAACCCGCTGATCCCGCACCTGTCCGAGATCATCCTCGGCGCAGTCTGGTTCCTCATCCTGCTCGGCCTGATCTGGAAGTTCGTCGTCCCGAACTTCGAGAAGGCCTACGCCGACCGCACCGCCGCCATCGAGGGCGGCCTCGCGGCGGCCGAGACCAAGCAGGCCGAGGCCGACGCCAAGCTCGCCGAGCTCGAGGCCCAGCTCGCGGACGCCCGCCACGAGGCGGCGCGCATCCGTGAGGAGGCACGCGAGCAGGGCGCTGCGATCGTCAGCGACCTGCGTGCGCAGGGGCAGGCCGAGCAGACCCGCATCGTCGAGGCCGGCAAGGCGCAGATCGAGGCGGAGCGCCAGCAGGCCGTCGCCTCGCTGCGTGCCGAGGTCGGATCGCTGGCCACCGGCCTGGCTGGTCGCATCGTCGGCGAGAGCCTGGAGGACGAGGCCCGTCAGGGCCGCGTCGTCGAGCGCTTCCTCGCCGACCTCGAGACCGGGACGCCGGGGGTCAACTGAGATGACCTCGGACTTCCGCGGAGCATCGGCCGACGCCGTCGCCACGCTGACCGGTGAGCTGGAGACCTCCGTCTCCGGCTCGCCGGAGGTCGCCGCGCAGGTCAGTCGCGACCTCTTCTCGGTCGCGACGACCCTGCGGGGCGAGGGTGCGCTGCGCCGTTTCGTCACCGACGCCTCGGTGGCCCCCGAGGCCCGTCAGGGCCTGGTGGGCCAGGTCGTCGGCGGCAAGGTGAGCGAGCAGGCCATGGGCCTGCTGCGCTCGGCGGTCAGCCGTCGCTGGACGGCCACCCGCGACCTCGCCGACGCCCTCGAGCACCTCAGCGTCGTGGCGCTGGTGCGCTCGGCCGGTGGCGAGGCCTCGCGCCTGGCCGACGAGATGTTCGCGTTCGGGCAGGCCGTCAAGACGACGCCCGCCCTGCGTGACGCCCTCTCCGACCCCGCCCGCTCGCACCAGGACAAGGCCCGCCTCGTCGAGGACCTCCTCGGCGACAAGGCCCTGCCCGCCACGACCAGCCTGGTCACCCAGGCGCTCGCCGGCACCTACCGCACGGTGGCGGTCGCGCTGGCCGAGTACCAGAAGGTCGCCGCCGCCGCCCAGCAGCAGGGCGTCGCCACGGTGCGGGTCGCTCGCGACCTGCCCGAGGACGAGCGCGCCCGGCTCGCCGGCGCCCTCGAGCGCCAGTACGGCCGTCCCGTCCACCTCAACGTGGTCGTCGACCCCGCCGTGATCGGTGGCATCCGGGTCGAGATCGGCGACGACGTCATCGACGGGACGATCTCCAGCCGTCTCGACGACGCCCGCCGCCGCCTCGTCGGCTGACCGCCCGCACCAACCCGACTTCGTAGAGACACAAGAGAGAAGGCACCAAGATGACGGAGCTCTCCATCCGTCCGGACGAGATCCGTGACGCGCTCGCCAAGTACGTCGCCGACTACCAGCCCGACGCGTCGAGCCGTGAAGAGGTCGGCTACGTCGCCTCCGCCGGTGACGGCATCGCCCGCGTCAGCGGCCTGCCGTCGGCGATGGCCAACGAGCTGCTGGAGTTCGAGGACGGCACCCGGGGCCTGGCCCTGAACCTCGACACCCGCGAGATCGGCGTCGTCATCCTGGGTGACTTCGACAAGATCGAGGAGGGTCAGACGGTGCGCCGCACCGGCGAGATCCTCTCGGTCCCGGTGGGCGACGGCTTCATGGGTCGCGTCGTCGACCCGCTCGGCAACCCCATCGACGGTCTCGGCGAGATCTCCTCCGCCGGCCGCCGCGCCCTGGAGCTGCAGGCCCCGACGGTCATGGACCGCAAGTCGGTGCACGAGCCGATGGCCACCGGCATCAAGGCGATCGACTCGCTGACCCCGATCGGGCGCGGCCAGCGTCAGCTGATCATCGGCGACCGCGCGACCGGCAAGACCACGATCGCGATCGACACGATCATCAACCAGAAGCAGAACTGGGACTCCGGCGACCCGACGAAGCAGGTGCGCTGCATCTACGTCGCGATCGGCCAGAAGGGCTCGACCATCGCCTCGGTGCGTGGCGCCCTCGAGGAGGCCGGCGCGCTGGAGTACACCACCATCGTGGCCTCGCCCGCCTCGGACTCCGCCGGCTTCAAGTACCTCGCCCCCTACACCGGCTCGGCCATCGGCCAGCAGTGGATGTACGACGGCAAGCACGTCCTGATCGTCTTCGACGACCTGACCAAGCAGGCCGAGGCCTACCGCGCCGTGTCGCTGCTGCTGCGTCGCCCGCCGGGCCGCGAGGCCTACCCCGGTGACGTCTTCTACCTGCACAGCCGGCTGCTCGAGCGCTGCGCGAAGCTCTCCGACGAGCTCGGCGCGGGCTCGATGACCGGTCTGCCGATCATCGAGACCAAGGCCAACGACGTCTCGGCGTTCATCCCGACCAACGTCATCTCGATCACCGACGGCCAGATCTTCCTGCAGTCGGACCTCTTCGCCGCCAACCAGCGCCCCGCCATCGACGTGGGTGTCTCGGTCTCGCGCGTGGGTGGTGCGGCGATGACCAAGGCCATGAAGAAGGTCACCGGCTCGCTCAAGGTCGACCTGGCGCAGTTCCGCGCCATGGAGGCGTTCGCGATGTTCGCCTCCGACCTCGACGCCGCCTCGCGCCAGCAGCTCGACCGCGGCCAGCGCCTGATGGCGCTGCTCAAGCAGCCGGCCTACTCGCCGTACCCGCTCGAGGACATGGTGGTCTCGATGTGGCTGGGCACCACCGGTCGTCTCGACCGCGTGCCCGTCGGCGACGTGATCCGCTTCGAGCAGGAGTTCATCGACTACGTGCGCCGCTCGCACGAGGGCATCCTGTCCTCGATCCGCGAGACGCAGAAGTTCGAGGACGAGGCCGGCCTGGAGAGCGCGTACGACTCCTTCCTCAACCAGTTCGAGACCTCCGACGGCGGCTCGATCAAGGTCGGCCACGAGGCCGAGGCCGAGGCGATGGAGGACGACGAGCTCGGCCAGGAGCAGATCGTCAAGCAGAAGCGGGGCTGACCATGGCCGTATCGCTGCGTGAGTACCGCGCGCGGATCAAGTCGACCGAGTCGATGAAGAAGATCACGCGCGCCATGGAGCTCATTGCTGCGTCCCGGATCGTCAAGGCGCAGCAGCGGGCACAGGCGGCAGCGCCGTACGCCCGTGAGCTGACCCGTGCGGTGTCGGCGGTGGCGACGTTCTCGGACGTCGACCACCCGCTGACCAAGGAGGAGGAGAACCCCAAGCGGGCCGCCGTCCTGATCGTGACGAGCGACCGTGGCCTGGCCGGGGCCTACTCCTCGAGCGTGCTCAAGGAGGCCGAGAGGCTTGCCGAGCGGCTGCGCGAGGAGGGCAAGGAGATCGACACCTTCATCGCGGGCCGCAAGGGCGAGGCGTACTACAAGTTCCGCCAGCGCCCCGTGGAGCAGACCTGGACCGGCTTCTCCGACCAGCCCTCGTACGACGTCGCGGCCGAGATCGGCGAGACGCTCATCGAGCGGTTCCTGCGCGAGCAGGGCGAGGAGGGTGACGTCGACGAGGTGCACGTGGTCTACACGCGCTTCGTGTCGATGCTGACCCAGGAGCCGACCGCGGTGCGGCTGCTGCCGCTCGAGGTCGTCGAGGGCGAGGAGGCCCCCGACGAGTCCGAGCTGCTGCCGCTCTACGAGTTCGAGCCCTCGCCCGAGGCCGTCCTGGACGGGCTGCTGCCGCAGTACGTGCAGTCGCGGATCTTCTTCTGCCTGCTGCAGGCGGCTGCCTCCGAGCTCGCCGCCCGCCAGAAGGCGATGAAGTCGGCCACCGACAACGCCGAAGAGCTCATCAAGAAGTACAAGCGGATCGCCAACCAGGCCCGCCAGGCCGGCATTACCCAGGAAATCAGCGAGATCGTCGGTGGCGTCAACGCGCTCGCCGACGCCAACGCCGGTGCCGAATAAGTGGAGTGAGTGAGAGACATGACTGCAACGCTTGAAGAGACCACCCAGGCCGGCGGGGCCAGCGTGGGCCGCATCGCCCGCGTCATCGGCCCGGTCGTCGACGTGGAGTTCCCCGTCGACAACATGCCCGAGATCTACAACAAGCTCACCGCCGAGGTCGTCCTCAACGGTGAGACCACGGTGCTGCCCCTCGAGGTGGCCCAGCACATCGGTGACGGCATGGTCCGCGCGATCTCGCTGAAGCCGACCGACGGCCTCGTCCGCGGCGGCCAGGTCGTCGACACCGGTGAGCCGATCATGGTGCCGGTGGGCGACGTGACGCTCGGCCGCGTGTTCAACGCGACCGGCGACGTGCTGAACCTCAGCGAGGGCGAGCAGCTCGCCGAGCACGAGCGGTGGGGCATCCACCGCAAGGCTCCGGCCTTCGACCAGCTCGAGTCGAAGACCCAGATGTTCGAGACCGGCATCAAGGTCATCGACCTGCTGACCCCCTACGTGCAGGGCGGCAAGATCGGCCTGTTCGGCGGCGCCGGCGTGGGCAAGACGGTGCTCATCCAGGAGATGATCGCCCGTGTGGCCAAGAACCACGGTGGTGTGTCGGTGTTCGCCGGTGTCGGCGAGCGCACCCGTGAGGGCAACGACCTCATCGTCGAGATGGAGGAGGCCGGCGTCCTCGGGCAGACCGCCCTCGTCTTCGGCCAGATGGACGAGCCGCCGGGCACCCGCCTGCGGGTCGCGCTCTCGGCGCTGACGATGGCGGAGTACTTCCGCGACGTGCAGAACCAGGACGTGCTGCTCTTCATCGACAACATCTTCCGCTTCACCCAGGCCGGCTCGGAGGTCTCGACCCTGCTGGGTCGGATGCCCTCGGCCGTGGGCTACCAGCCCAACCTGGCTGACGAGATGGGTGTGCTGCAGGAGCGGATCACCTCGACGCGAGGCAACTCGATCACCTCGATGCAGGCGATCTACGTCCCCGCCGACGACTACACCGACCCGGCGCCGGCCACCACGTTCGCGCACCTCGACGCGACGACCGAGCTGTCGCGCGAGATCGCCTCGCTGGGCATCTACCCGGCCGTGGACCCGCTGACCTCGACGTCGCGGATCCTCGACCCGCAGTACATCGGCAAGGAGCACTACGACTGCGCGATCCGCGTCAAGCAGATCCTGCAGCGCAACAAGGAGCTCCAGGACATCATCGCCATCCTCGGTGTCGACGAGCTGTCGGAGGAGGACAAGGTCATCGTGTCCCGCGCCCGCCGCATCCAGCGGTTCCTGTCGCAGAACACCTACGTGGCCAAGCAGTTCACCGGCATCGAGGGTTCGACCGTGCCGGTCGCCGACACGATCGAGGCGTTCAACAAGATCGCCGAGGGCGAGTACGACCACGTGGCCGAGCAGGCCTTCTTCATGTGCGGCGGTCTGGACGACGTCGAGAAGAAGTGGGCCGAGATCCAGAAGAACCTCTGATGGCGGACGACGTCGGCACCGGCCTGCAGGTCGAGCTCGTCGCCGCCGACCGGACCGTGTGGTCCGGCGAGGCGTCGATGGTCATCGCCCGCACGACGGAGGGTGACCTGGGCGTGCTGCCCGGTCACGCCCCGTTGCTGTCGCTGCTCACCGAGGCCGCTGTCGAGATCAGCGCGGTCGAGGGGGTCGTGCACGCGGCCGTCGACGGCGGGTTCCTCTCCGTCGCCGGTGACCGGGTCTCGATCCTGACCCAGCACGCCCTGCTGGCCGAGGAGATCAAGATCGACGAGGCGCACGCGGCGCTGGAGGCTGCCGAGGGCATGCCCACCGGCGACGAGCGTGAGCTGCACCTGCGTCGTGCGCAGGCGCGCATCCGGGCAGCCGAGAAGGCGGGCTGACCCCGCCTGCCAGGGTCCCGACCGTGCCGCTAAGGTGATGTCCTCAACGCGGTCGGGACTCAGGCAGGGGGACGTGGATGCCGGTGTGGCAGTGGCTGCTCGACGCAGCCGGTGTGCTCCTGGTGCTCGTCCTCCTCTACGGCCTCGCCCTGGTCGTGCGTCGTCGCGTCATCGCACGTGACGGCGGCACCTTCGAGCTCAGCCACCGCGTCCGGTCCGACAGGGCCGGGCGCGGTTGGCTTCTCGGCATCGGGCGCTACTCCGGCGAGCAGCTGGAGTGGTTCCGCATCTTCTCCCTCTCGCCCCGCCCCAAGCGCACCTGGCAGCGCACCGACCTCACCTACGAGCGCCGGCGCGCGACCGAGGGCCCCGAGCAGTCCTCGCTCTTCCCCGACCACGTGGTCATCGTGTGCCGCAGCGACGCGGGCGACGTCGAGCTGGCCATGAGCGCCTCCTCGCTGACCGGCTTCCAGTCGTGGCTGGAGGCCCGCCCCCCGGGCGCGGAGATGCCCGGCTCCCGCTGAGCTCCCCGCTTGCTGTACGCGGTGTGCTCACGGGGTTTCGGCGACGCTCGAGCCTTCGGCCCTCGCTGCTCAACCAACGATCCCGTTGGTCGAGCAGGGACGAGCGCCAGCGAGGAGCGTCGTCGAGACCCGGTGAGGACCGCGCCCGCCGTACGCCGTGTGGTTGCGGGGTTTCGACGACGCTCGAGCCTTCGGTTCTCGCTGCTCAACCAACGGCGCGGCCCTCGCTGCTCAACCAACGGCGCGGCCCTCGCTGCTCAACCAACGGTGGGGGCCTCGCTGCTGACGGGACTGCTCGTCGCTTGGTTGGTTGACCGGTCAACTGGCACCATGGCCGCATGCTCCGCACCGCTGACCGGGCCCTGGACGGGACCGACCCCACCCTCCGGCGCGCCCGCGACGCGGTGGCGCTCACGTTCGTCCTCAACGGGCTGGTCTTCGCCTCGCTGGTCTCGCGGTTGCCCGACGTGCGCGAGCGCCTGGCCCTGAGCAACGGGGCGCTGGGCCTGCTGCTGCTCGCGGTGGCGATCGGGTCGCTGGTGGCGCTGCCGAGCACCGGCCACGTCATCACCCGCATCGGGGCCGGCGCCACCGTGCGTCTGGGCGCCGGCCTCGACACCTGCGGCCTGGCGGTGGCCGCCGTCGGGGTCACCGCCGGTTCCCTGCCGCTCACGGCGGCGGGTCTGCTGGTGCACGGCACCGGCATCGGCGTCTGGGACGTCGCCATGAACGTCGAGGCCGCGGAGGTCGAGCGGCGGTTGGCCCGCACGATCATGCCGCGCTTCCACGCCGGCTGGAGCCTGGGCTCGATCCTCGGGGCGGGGGTCGGCGTGCTGGTCCTGGCGCTGGGGCTGCCCCTGCTGGCACACCTGCTGGCGGTCAGCGTCGTCGCGCTGGTGCTGGCCTGGGGGAGTGCAGCCCGTTTCTGGCCGGCGCAGCCCCCGGCCGCGGAGCCCCTCTCGCCGCTGGTGCGTCCCGTGCGTCGCTCGGCGTGGACCGAGCCGCGCACGCTCGCGATCGGGGTGATGGTGCTGTGCTTCGCGATGGTGGAGGGCACCGCCAACGACTGGCTGTCGCTGGCCCTCATCGACGGCTACGGCGTCGAGCAGTGGGTCGGGGTGGCCGGCTTCACGCTCTTCGTGGTGGCGATGACCGTGGGGCGGCTGGTGGGCCCCCTGCTCCTGGACCGGTGGGGGCGGGCCCCCGTGCTGCTCGGCTGTGCCGGGCTGGCGCTGCTGGGCGCGCTGCTGACCGCGCTGGGTGGCACGCTCGTGCTGGTCGCGCTGGGCATCCTGGTGTGGGGTCTGGGTGCCTCGCTGGGCTTCCCGGTCGGCATGAGCGCCGCCGCCGACGACCCGGAGGGGGCGGCGCTGCGGGTCTCGGTGGTCTCGACGATCGGCTACGGGGCGTTCCTGGCCGGGCCGCCGCTGCTGGGCCGGCTCGCCGACCGCATCGGCACCCTGGAGGTGCTCCTGGTCGTCGCCGCGCTCATGCTCCCGGCCGCGCTCAGCGTCGGGGCCACCCGGGTGCGCAGCGACGTCGTCGGGTCCTAGCCCTGGCGCCTACCCCTCGGTCAACGACACGAGCATCGTGACCACGGCCTCGACGTAGGCCTCGGCGCGGTCGGCATCGGCGGTCAGCGCCCCCACCGGGACGACGAGCACCACGTGCTCGGCGGCCTCGGCGTCGGGGTAGGCGCTCAGCGTGGCCTCGTCGGTGTCGCGCACCACGACGTGCAGCTCGAGGTCGGCGACGGCCTCGCGACGCCGGTGGAACTCGGGGTCGGCGGCGAGCCGGCTCAGCGCCTCGTGCCACTGCGGGTCGTCGGTCGGGATCCGGCCGAAGGAGGGGTCGTCGCCGACCACGCCGTCGAGCTCGGCGATCTCCGCGCCCCAGCTCGTCAGGACTCCCTCCGGCACCTGGGTGGAGCGCCACTGCAGGTGCAGCCCCAGCTGCTCGGCCCAGGTCTGGTCGCTGCCGCGGGGCCGGGACGGGTCCGGCTCGCCGAGCCCCACCACCAGCAGCTCCTCCGACTCGTGCGCCTGCCACTGCGCCGGGTCGAGCGGGCCGTCGAGCGTCAGCTCGCGTTCGTAGACCTCGCGCCCGGCCGCCACGACCGCCGCCGCGACCGGGTACGGGCTGTCGCAGGCGTGCGCGACGAGGGCCTCGCGGCGCGCCAGCAGCCGGTCGACGTGGTCGAGCACGGCGTCGGCGAAGGTCTCCTCCTCACCCGGGGCCAGCGCCGCCTCGATCAGCTGCACCGACTCCTCGTCGGCGGTGCCGTCGAGCAGGTCGATGAGCCGCCAGAACCGGTCGGGGGTCATCGTCGTCTCCTCAGCGCTCTCCGCCGGGCACCCACAGCACGTCGCCGCGCTCGCGGTTGGCGTGCCTGGCCAGGATGAACACGAGGTCGGAGAGGCGGTTGAGGTAGGTGATCGCGAGCGGGTTCATGCTCTCGCCGTGCTCGGCGTGCGCCGCCCACGCCGAGCGTTCCGCGCGGCGTACGACGGTGCGGGCGACGTGCAGGTGCGCGGCCCCGACCGTGCCGCCGGACAGGATGAACGAGCGCAGCTTCTCGAGCGGCTCGTTGTAGACGTCGCACCAGCCCTCGAGCCGGTCGACGTAGTCCTGGGTGATCCGCAGCGGCGGGTACTCGGGGTCGGGCACGACCGGGGTGCAGAAGTCGGCGCCCACGTCGAACAGGTCGTTCTGCACGTGCACGAGCACGGCGACGACCTCCTCCTCGAGGTCGCCCTGCGCGACCGCGAGGCCCAGGTGCGCGTTCGCCTCGTCGACGTCGGCGTAGGCCTGCAGCCGGGTGTCGGTCTTCGTCGTGACACTCATGTCGCCGAGCCGGGTCTCGCCGGCGTCGCCGGTGCGGGTGTAGATGCGCGTCAGGTTGACCATGGCTGAAGGGTAGCCACGGGTGGTCGCGGCGCCAGCGGGCCGTGCGTAGGTTCGCGTCGTGCGACGTGACTTCCTCTGGCCGCTGCTGCTGGGCCTGCCGGGCCTGAGCCTGGCCGTGGCCGGGCTCTTCCACCCGCACTCGCTGTCCTACGAGACCGCCTGGCGCTGGTACGCCCTGCACCTGCCGGGCCTGCTGGTCTTCCCGCTCGTGGGGCTGGCGCTGGCGGTCCTGGTGCGTGGGCGCAGCGACCCGCTGGCCTGGCTGGTGCGGGTCTCGGCCTACGTCTACGCGACCTTCTACACCGCGCTCGACGTCGTGAGCGGCATCGGAGCCGGCTGGGTCACCCACCAGCTGGGCCCCGACGTGCCCCGCCCGCCCGCGGTCAGCCAGATGTTCCGCATCGGCACGCCCCTGGGCGAGGTGGGCTCGTGGGCGCTGCTGGTCTGCGTCGTGCTGCTGCTGGCCGACCAGGTGGTGCGACGGGGGCCGCGGGCGCTGGCGGGGCTGCCGCTGCTGCCCGGCGCCTGGCTGGTCCACGCGGGCCACATCTTCGCCCCCGAGGGCGTCGCCGGGATGGCCCTGCTGGCCGTGGGCACCGCGGGTCTGGCCCTGGTCGGGGCGACACGCGAGAAAAGTGCCCGTTCGGTGCAACCATCCGGGCCGCTGACGCGTCAAGGTGGGTGAGGACGACCTCGCGGAGTCCCGTTCCATCGGGGGAGCGGGCCCGGCAGGGTGGGAGGGCACATGCAGATCAGCACCGACGGAGCGACCGTGAGACTGGTCGGCGACCTCGACGTGCGCAGCACGACCGAGGTGCGCACGGCGGTCTACGAGCACCTGGCCCACCACGAGCACGTCGTGGTCGACCTCAGCGCCGTCGAAGGCGCCGACGTGACCGCGCTGCGGGTGCTGGCCGTGGCCAGCCGGGCCGCCGACCTGCGCGGCGGCCACCTGACCCTGCGCGGGTGCGGCCCTGCCGTGCGTCGCCTGCTGCACCTGTCCCACCTGATCCGGGTCGTCGACGTCGACCGGCCCGCGCTCGGTGTCGGATAAGCCACACCGGAGGCGGTTACCAGCGCGTAGATCCCGTTCTACCCTCTGTCCATGACGGAGAAGGACCGACCCCTGCTCGAGCGTCCTGAGAAGGACCGCCCCTGGGTGATGCGCACGTACGCCGGCCACTCGACCGCCCAGGCGTCGAACGAGCTGTACCGCAACAACCTGTCGAAGGGCCAGACCGGCCTGTCGGTGGCCTTCGACCTGCCGACCCAGACCGGCTACGACCCCGACTCGGTCATGTCGACCGGCGAGGTCGGCAAGGTGGGCGTGCCGGTGCCGCACCTGGGCGAGATGCGCCACCTCTTCGCCGACATCCCGCTGACGTCGATGAACACGTCGATGACCATCAACGCCACCGCGATGTGGCTGCTGGCGATGTACCAGGTGGTCGCGGAGGAGCAGAACCCCGACCTGTCGCCCGAGGAGGTCGCCGCCCAGCTGGCCGGCACCACCCAGAACGACATCATCAAGGAGTACCTGTCGCGGGGCACCTACGTGTTCCCGCCCGAGCACTCCCTGCGCCTGATCAGCGACATGATCGCCTACACGGTCCACCAGATCCCGAAGTGGAACCCGATCAACATCTGCAGCTACCACCTGCAGGAGGCCGGGGCGACCCCGACCCAGGAGCTGGCCTACGCGCTGTGCACCGCGATCGCGGTGCTCGACCAGGTCAAGGAGTCCGGCCAGGTGGCCGACGAGGACTTCGAGAAGGTCGTGGGGCGCATCAGCTTCTTCGTCAACGCCGGGGTGCGCTTCATCGAGGAGACGTGCAAGATGCGCGCCTTCGTCGAGCTGTGGGACGAGATCACCCGCGAGCGGTACGGCGTGCAGGACCCCAAGATGCGCCGGTTCCGCTACGGCGTCCAGGTCAACTCCCTGGGCCTGACCGAGGCGCAGCCCGAGAACAACGTGCAGCGCATCGTGCTGGAGATGCTCGGGGTGACGCTGTCGAAGAACGCCCGCGCCCGCGCCGTGCAGCTGCCGGCGTGGAACGAGGCGCTGGGCCTGCCGCGGCCCTGGGACCAGCAGTGGTCGCTGCGCCTGCAGCAGGTGCTGGCCTTCGAGTCCGACCTGCTCGAGTACGACGACATCTTCGAGGGCTCCACGGTCATCGAGGCCAAGGTGGCCGAGCTGGTCGCCGGCGCCAAGGCCGAGATCGACCGGGTCCAGGCGATGGGCGGCGCGATCGCGGCCGTCGAGTCGGGCTACATGAAGGAGGAGCTGGTCTCGGCGCACGCTGCGCGCCGCGCACGCATCGAGGACGGCCAGGAGATCATCGTCGGCGTCAACCGGTACGAGACCACCGAGCCCTCGCCGCTGACCTCCGACCTCGACGGCGCCATCATGACCGCCGACCCCCGTGCCGAGCAGTCGGCGCGCGAGTCGGTGAGCGCCTGGAAGGCCCAGCGTGACGAGCAGGAGGTCGCCGACGCGCTGGCCGCCCTGGCCGCGGCGGCCAAGGGCAGCGAGAACCTGATGGGCCCGACGCTGGCCGCGGCCCGCGCCGGCGCCACGACCGGTGAGTGGGCCGGCACGCTGCGCGAGGTCTTCGGCGAGTTCCGCGCCCCGACCGGGGTCTCCGGTGCCGTGGGCGTGGCGGAGGCGGGCACCGAGCTCACCGCCGTGCGCGAGCGGGTCCGGGCCACCGGCGAGGAGTTGGGCGGGCGGCTGCGGCTGCTGGTCGGCAAGCCCGGTCTCGACGGGCACTCCAACGGTGCCGAGCAGGTGGCGGTGCGCGCCCGTGACGCCGGCTTCGAGGTCGTCTACCAGGGCATCCGGCTCACCCCGGCCCAGATCGTCTCGGCGGCCGTCGCCGAGGACGTGCACTGCGTGGGCCTCTCGATCCTCTCGGGCTCCCACATGGAGCTGGTGCCGGCGGTGCTGGCCGGGCTGCGCGAGGCCGGGGCCGGTGACATCCCCGTCATCGTGGGCGGCATCATCCCCGACTCCGACGCCCGCAAGCTCGCCGAGCAGGGTGTCGCAGCGGTCTACACGCCCAAGGACTTCGGCCTGACCGAGATCATGGGCGGCATCGTCGACGTGATCCGCCGGGCCAACGACCTGCCGACCGACCGCTGAGCGAGCAGGTAAGCCTCACCTAACTGCGTGCTACCGTGCCTGCATGGGCAAGAGCAAGGGCAAGAAGAGCGGCAAGGGCAGCAAGGGCGCGACCGTGGTCCGCCTGCCGAAGACCGAGTGCTGCGAGTCGCGCAGCAAGTGCGGCCGCTGCCCCCTGCGCATGCTCAAGGAGGGCACCCTTCCCTCCGGCTACACCGTCAAGAAGCGCCGGCTCGTGCGGCTCGACGGCTCGAAGGTGACCAAGAAGCAGCTGGCCGCCTCGGCCTGACCTGCGGGGTCGCCCGCCACCTGCCACCCTCACCTGCCAGACCTCCGGAGGAACCCCGTGCCCGCACCGCGCTTCGTCGACCAGCTCAACGCCCAGATCGGCCACGAGCTGGCCGCCCACCAGCAGTACCTGGCCTGCGCCGTGCACTACGACGCCGAGACGATGCCGCAGATGGCGGCGTTCTTCTACGCCCAGGCGCTGGAGGAGCGCGACCACGCCATGATGATGATGCAGTACCTGCTCGACACCGACGCGTCCGTCGTCATCCCCGGCGTGCCGGCACCGCAGTGCTCCTTCGACGACGTCGTGGGGCCGGTCGCCCTGGCGCTGGAGCAGGAGCGCCAGGTCGCCGAGCAGATCTACGACCTGGTGCGCACCGCGCGCGAGGAGCAGGACTTCGCCTCCGAGCAGTTCCTCCAGTGGTTCATCAAGGAGCAGGTCGAGGAGATCGCGACCATGTCGGACCTCCTGGCCGTCGTGCGACGCAACCTCGACGACGTCGAGGACATCGAGGAGTACGTCGCGCGCGAGCAGGACGCCGGGATCGACGACCCCACCGCGCCCCGCGCCGCCGGCTCCTAGTCGCGCCCGCCGCGGGTGGTGGTCAGGAAGGACAGCACCTCGCGCCGCACCCGCGGAGCCGACCGCTCGAGCGGCAGCGCGCTGCCGGCGCCGCTGAAGGTGCGGGTGCGCACCGCCTCGCTGGAGCGGAACCGGTCGGCCTGGCGCTCGGCGGCGCCCGCACGGGTGCGGACGTCCTGGTCGCCGAACAGGAGCAGGGCCGGCGCCTCGATGTCACCGGTGCCCAGGGTCAGCGACGTCACCATCGCGCCCAGGCTCAGCACGTCGCCGCAGGGCACGTCGTTGCGCTGGCGCGCGGCCTGGCGCTGCACCCGTGCGGGCGCGGAGGCGAAGAGCAGGTCGCGGTAGTCGGCGCGGGTCTCACCGAAGCTCGCGTAGTCGGCGGAGAGGCAGGTCGTGCCCTGGCGGGTGGCCTCGGCGACGGCGCGGCTGGTGAACTGGGTGTCGGTCCACGACATCAGCACCAGGCCCTCGACGTCGTCGAAGGTCGAGGCCTCGAGCTGCGCCACGGCGGCGCCGACGCCGTGCCCGTGCACCACGACGTGACCCGCGTGCGGGGTCGTGGTGCCGACGTCGCCGGTGAAGCGGTAGCTGCCCGACTTCAGGTGCTGCACGACCTGGTGCAGCATCGTGGCCTGGGCGCCCAGGCAGGTGTCGCGCCCGGAGCCGAGCCCGTTCTCGTCGTAGCCCAGCCGGGTCAGCACCAGCGACGTCTCGCCGCGGCGGGCCAGCTGGCGGGCGTAGTCGTAGCGCCGGGGGGAGTCCATGCCCCAGAACCAGCCGCCGGTGCCCGCGTCGTGCACGAGCACGTTGATCCGGCGCGAGCCGGCGCGGCCGAGCACCTCGTCGCGGGGGCCGATGAGGCGGGCCTCAACGACGTAGTCGTCGCCGTCGGGCAGGCACAGCAGGTGGGTGTCGTTGGTGTTGACCAGGTCGAAGGCCACCCCTCGCGAGATCACCGTCGAGCCCCCGGTGCCGTCGGCGGCGGCCTGTCCGGCGAGCGCGCCGACGACGGCGCCGCTGAGCGCGCCCACGAGCAGTCCGACGAGCAGGGTGCGCAGGGTGGGCCTCATGGCGTTGAACGTATGTCAATAGGAGCCGCGCTCACAAACCATCGGTATGTGACGTGTGCGACGTCACGCTGTGCGTCCCCGCGGGCAGCGCCTTCCTGCCAGACTCCTGCCATGGGCAGGGTGGTCGTGGTCGGTGCCGGCGTCGTGGGGCTGAGCTGCGCCGTGCGGCTCCTGGAGGCGGGACACCGCGTCGACGTGGTGGCTCGCGACCTGCCGCTGGAGACGACCAGCGCCGTGGCGGCGGCGATCTGGTACCCCTACCGGGCACTGCCCCAGGAGCGGGTGACCGCCTGGTCGGCCACGTGCCTTGACGAGCTCGTCCGCCTGGCCGACGTGCCGGGCACGGGGGTGCGCGTCCAGGAGGGCGACGAGCTGGTGCGCCTGCCCGCGCCCGACCCGTGGTGGCGCTCCGCGGTGCCCGACCTGACCAGGCTGTCCTCGCCGCCCGCGGGCTACGCCGACGGGTGGTCCTTCGCCGCACCCGTGGTCGAGATGCCCGTCTACCTGCGGTGGCTGCTGGCCCGGGTCGACGAGCTGGGCGGCACCGTGACCCGCCTCAACCTCTCCGCGCTGCCCGAGCCCGGTCCCGCGAGCGGCGTCGACGTCGTGGTGTCGTGCGCCGGGATCGGCTCGCGCCTGCTCGCCTCGGACCGCACCGTGGTGCCGGTGCAGGGGCAGGTCGTGCGCCTGGCGCAGGTGGGGATCTCGCGCTGGGTGATCGACGGCGAGGGGCCGACGTACGTCGTGCCGCGCGAGCACGACGTCGTCGTCGGCGGCACGGCCGAGGAGGGGGAGTGGAGCCGCACCCCCGACCCGCTGGTCGCCGAGCAGGTGCTGGCGCGGGCCACCCGGCTGGTGCCGCAGCTGGCGGGCGCGCGGGTGCTGGGGCACCGGGTCGGGCTGCGCCCGGCCCGCCCGTCGGTCCGCCTGGAGCGCGAGGGCGACGTGGTGCACTGCTACGGCCACGGTGGGGCCGGGGTGACCCTGAGCTGGGGCTGCGCCGACGAGGTCACCTCGCTCGTCGGCTGACCCGGGGCGCTCCCGTCAACTGAGAGCCGTCTCAGGGGGTGGACGGTCTGGACCACCACGGCTCCTGGGCCGGTATCCGGCGATTCCGGGTGTGACGGGCGTTACCCGGCCCGGGTGGCGTCGTTCATCTCCTCGACGTCCCCCGACGTCGCCCCGCCCCCGTCCCCTTGCCAGGAGCCTCCCGTGTCGCTCTCCCGACTCGTGCTGCCGGTGCTGCCGGCCCTTGTCATCACCGTCCTGCCCGGCCTGGCCGCCGCAGCCGACCCCGGTGGTGCCGCACCGCTGCCCGAGGCGGCCGCCGCCACCGGCGCCGCGGCCCAGGACGCCGAGCAGGCGACCCCGCGCCGCGCGGGCCGGGACCGCACGGCCGAGAAGCAGAAGCGCGCGAAGAAGGCCGGCCTCGAGCCGGGCACCCTGCGCGGTGCCGCCGTGGTCAAGACCGGGTGGTGGTACGTCGCCAACGAGCCGCCGCCGGACACCGGCGTCGTCGCGGCCCCGCAACCGCCCTCTCCGAACACGCCGGCCGGCGCGATGCCGGTCGCCGCGCTGCTCGGGGAGACCGCCAAGCTCTCGGCCATCGAGTTCTCCTTCGAGGCCGAGCCCGGCTCGAGCATCGACCGGTTCGAGATGGTGCTGCAGGAGTCGGGCGAGCCCGCCGCGGCGCTCGGCGGCGAGGTGGCCGCCCTGGTCGCCTGCCCGGTGACGGAGGTCTTCTGGGCCGACGGGCAGGGCGCCGCGTGGAAGAACCGACCCGCCCACGACTGCGAGCTGGCCTCGGCCGTCGGTGAGCGTGACGAGGACGGGCGCTGGAGCTTCGACCTGACCGACGTGGCCGCCGGGTGGCTGGAGACCGACTTCGTCGGCTCGCGCTCCGTGGTCCTGGTGGAGCAGGCCGACGCCCCGGTCACCTTCGACGTCTCCTTCGCGGGCCCGGGCGCCGACGGCGTGGGCCTCGATGTCCGCACCACCGCTCCCGACGCCGTACCCGGCGGGGAGGGGACCGACGGCGGCTCGACGGACGGCGGCGGGACGACCGGCTCCTCGGACGGCGGTGGCGGCTCCCTCGGTGGGTCCACGGGCACCGAGGGCCTGGGCGGGTTCGACGACGGTGGCGGTGGCGGTGGCGACCTGGGCGACCTGGGTGCGCCCGGCTCCTCCGACCCGGGTGCCGGCGCGGACGGTGCGGGCGGCAGCGTCGAGGGCGACCTCGACGCGGCGGCTGCACCCGTCTCCGCGATGCCGGCCTGGTACTCCGGCCTGCCGCGCAGCACCGTGGTGCTGCTGCCGCTGGTCCTGGGACTGGCCTACCTGATGATGCTCGCGCTGGGTCCCGCCGGTCGCCCCGACCCCGCGGCCAACCGGCGCGGTGTGAGCCGTGCGCTCGACCGGCTGCGCGAGACCCGCACCCTCGCCCTGACCAAGGTCGCCCGATGAGGGGCGGGCGCACGAGCGCGCGCCGCGTCGCCGCGCTGGGCTTCGTCCTCGCGCTCACGGCCACCGGCTGCGGCCAGAAGGCCGGCGTGGGCACGGTCTACGCCGGCGGCCAGGTGCAGCAGGGCGCAGCCGGCGACGCCTTCGGCGCGCCCGGCGGCGAGGGCGGCGACTTCTCCGGTGGCGGCGGGGGTGACCTCAGCGGCTCGGGCGGCGGGTCCGGCGGCTTCGGGGGCGGGTCCGGCAGCGGTTCCGGGGGCGGCTCCGGCAGCGGCGGCTCGGGGGACTCCGGCACCGGTGGGACCGGCGGCTCCGGCGGTCCCGGCGACGAGGGCTCGCCGCAGCCCGGTGAGCCCGGCGGCACCTCCGGCGGCGACAGCACCGGCGTGACCTCCTCGACCATCAAGATCGGCGTGCACGCCCCGGTCACCGGTGCGGCCGCGATCCCGCAGGCCTCCTTCGAGAACGCCGTGGGCGTCTACTTCGACGCCGTCAACCGCGCCGGCGGCATCAACGGCCGCAAGGTCGAGGTGCTCTTCGAGGACGACGGGTTCGACCCCAACCGCGCCCGGTCGGTGTGCAAGACCATGGTCGAGCAGGAGGAGGTCTTCCTGCTCATCGGGGGCGCCGGCGCCGACCAGATCGACGCGTGCGCCCGCTACGCCTCCGCGGTGGGGGTGCCCTACCTGTCGGCGGGCGTCCACGAGACCCGCCCCGGCCTGGGTCCGCTGGCCAACCTGTCGACGTACTTCGCGCTGTCGCTGACCTACGAGCAGCAGGTGCCGCTGCTGGCCAAGCTGGTCAAGAGCGAGTTCGGCGGCGACAAGGTCGGCGTGATCGTGGCCGACAACGACAGCCTCGACAACTTCTACTCCCGCGCCGACAGCGCGGTGAAGTCGGTGGCCGGCGGCAACCTGGTGCTCTCGCGCCGGATCCCCAAGAACACCACGAGTGACGCACCGGCGGTCGGCACCTCGATCTGCCAGAGCGGCGCCAAGGTGGTGCTCTGGAACGCCAGCCCCAGCTCGTTCCTCAACGTGCTCAAGTCGATGGCCTGCTCGGTGACCTTCATCGGCCCCGGCCTGACCAACGGTCTGAACATCGTGGCCTCGGTCGGCTGCCCCAACGTCAGCGGGTCGCTGTTCTACTCGCCCTTCCCGGGCATGGACGTGATGCGCCAGAACAAGACGTTCGTGCAGGCCTACCAGCAGCGCAACGGCTCGGCCCCCGACGACATCGGCGCCGCGATCTACGGCGCCGAGGAGATGGTGGGCGCGATCCTGCGGGCCACGGGCAAGGACCTGACCCGCGAGTCGTTCATGGGCACCATCGCCCGCACCAAGAACTTCAACCCCGGCGTCTACCCGCCGACCAGCTTCTCGAGCCGGTTCGGCGGCACGGCGATGAACCTGTTGCGGGCCGACTGCAACAAGAACGAGTTCGTCACCGTCCGGCGCAACGAGCGGCCATGAGCGGGCTGGGCCAGGAGGTCGGCGTCGCCATCGTCACCGGCCTCCTCCAGGGCTGCGTCTACGCGCTGGTCGCGCTGGGCATCGTGCTGGTCTTCCGGGCCTCGGGCGTCTTCAACTTCGCGCAGGCCGAGTTCGGCACCACCGGGCTCTTCGCGGCGTACGCCGCCCTGACGCTGTGGGGGTGGAGCTACACCTGGGCGATCGCCTTCGGCCTCGGGGTCGCGGTCGCGATGGGGCTGCTGACCGAGCGGCTGGTGGTGCACCCGCTGCGCAACGCCTCGCGGGTCACGGTCCTGGTGGGCACGGCGGGCGTGGCGCTGGCCGCCATCGGCATCCAGTTCTGGCAGTTCAACGAGACGCTGATCATGACCATGCCGCGCATCGTCGACTCCTTCTTCCTGGTGCCGGTCATCGGTGCCCCGGTCACGGTGCAGCAGCTGATCACCCTGGGGGTGCTGGTGGTGGCCTCGGTGCTGCTGGCGCTGTTCTTCCGCTCGCCCGCGGGGCTGACCATCCAGGCCGCCCAGCAGGAGCCGACCGCGGCCGAGCTCGTGGGCATCAGCGTGCGTCGGGTCTCGATGCTGACCTGGGCGATGGCCGCCCTGCTCGGCGGCCTGGCCGGCATCCTGTCCGGCCCCAACCTGACCTTCACCGCGGGCTTCCTCAGCTTCGGCGCCGGACGGGCGCTGCTGCCGGGCTTCATGGCGGCGGTGCTCGCGGGCATGCGCTCGATGCCTGGTGCCGTGGCCGGCGGCCTGACCGTCGGCGTGGTCGAGCAGATGGGCACGCTCTCGGTGATGATCGAGGTCCCCGGCGCCCGGGCGATGCTCCTCTTCGGCTTCCTCCTGGTCGTGCTCCTGGTCAAGCCGCACGGCATCTTCGTCCCCCGAGCGGCGGCGACGGCATGAGCGACTCCACCCAGGTGCTGCCGGCCGTCCCGGCCGAGCCCGAGACGACGCCCGTCGCCGCCCCCGAGCCGCGCTTCCGGCCCAGCCGGGCCGGCTGGACCGCGCGTGGCCTGGTCTGGGCGGTGCTGGCGTGGGTCGTGCTGGCCCTGCCGCTCAACGTCCTCTCGCCCTTCGAGGTCGGGGTCACCGACATCGACGTCGCCTCGCTGGCCGTCATCTACGCGATCGGCGCGCTGTCGCTCAACGTGCTGCTCGGCTACTGCGGCCAGATCTCGCTGGGCCACCAGGCCTTCGTGGGGGTCGGGGCCTTCGCCTCCGCCTACATCGTCACCAACCTCCAGCTCAGCTTCTTCCTCGCCGTCGGGGTGGCCGCGCTCTTCGGGGCGGTGCAGGCGGTGCTGCTCGGCGCGGTCTCGCTGCGCCTGACCGGCCTCTACTTCGCCCTGGTGACGCTGGCCTACGGCTCGTTCGCGCAGGAGACCCTCTTCGGGATCACCTCGCTGACCGGCGGCGAGGGCGGCAAGCCGGCCCCGCGCCCGGACTTCTTCACCAGCGGCTACCGCTACTACTACCTGTGCCTGGCGTTCCTGGCGCTGGTGCTGTGGATCGACTGGCGCCTGACGGCCTCGAAGGCCGGCCGCGCCATGGCCGCGCTGCGCGAGAACCCGCGGGTCGCGTCGTCGTACGGCATCGACGTGCGCGCCTACATCCTGGTGGCCTTCGCCGTCTCGGGCCTCTTCGCCGGCGTGGCCGGCTCGCTAGTGGCCCACCACGACGAGGTCATCGTGCCGAGCTCGTTCGACTTCCGCCTCGCGCTGCTCTTCGTGCTGATGACCGTCGTCGGCGGGCTGCGCAGCCGCACCGGGGTCGTGCTGGGTGCGGTGTTCTTCGCGCTGCTCGAGGAGGGTGCCCTGGTCGCGATGTTCGGCCTCGAGGGGTTCTTCGAGGGCCTGCTGGGGCTGCCCACCGAGTTCGTCTCGCTGGTGGTCGGGCCGGTCCTGCTGGTCCTGACGCTCACGCTCTACCCCGGGGGCATCGGCCAGCAGGTCGCGCCGATCCGGCTCTGGCTCACCGGGCACCGCTTCGACCGGCACGCCGGTCGCGTCGACGACGTGGAGGTCACTGATGTCCGTGCTTGAGATCAGCAACCTGACCATCCGCTTCGGCGGCATCACCGCCCTCAACGACGTGAGCCTGAGGGCGGGGGAGTGGGAGATCGTGGGGATCATCGGTCCCAACGGCGCCGGCAAGACCACCCTCTTCAACTGCATCACCGGCTTCTACAGCCCGACCGCCGGCCGGGTCGCCTACCGCGGCCGTGACATCACCGGCCTGCCGGTGCACAAGCGGACCGCGCTCGGGATCGGGCGCACCTTCCAGAACGTCGGGCTGGTCAAGAACGCCACGGTGCGCGAGAACCTCGCCACCGCCCAGCACCTGCAGGTCTCCTACGACCCGTGGGCAGGCATCGCAGGCGGCCCGACCACGTTCGGCGAGGAGCGCCGCATCCGCGAGCGCAGCCACCTGATCCTCGAGCTGCTCGACCTGCGGCACGTGGGGGAGGAGCGGGTCGCCGACCTGCCCTACGGCGTGCTGAAGAAGGTCGAGATCGCGGCCGTGCTGGCCACCGACCCCGACCTGCTGCTGCTCGACGAGCCGGGCTCGGGGATGGGGCCCGAGGAGGCCCACGCCCTGGGCGACACGCTGCTGGAGCTGCGCCAGCAGTTCGGCCTGAGCATCGTGATGATCGACCACCACGTGCCGCTGGTGACCCGGGTCTCCGACTACGTCTACTGCCTCAACTTCGGCGAGGTGCTCGCCGAGGGCAAGCCCGACGACGTACGCCGCCACCCCGAGGTGGCGCGCGCCTACCTGGGCACCGAGCCCGAGCCGGACCCCGCGCCCGCACCGGAACCCGACACCGACACCGACACCGACACGATGACCCTGGTGGGAGGGCCCCGATGAGCCTGCTCGAGGTCCGCGGCCTGGTCGTCGGCTACGGCCCGCACCCGGTGCTGCACCAGGTCGAGTTCGACGTGGAGGAGGGCGAGGTGTGCGTGCTGCTGGGCCTCAACGGCGCCGGCAAGTCCACCACCGTCAACACGATCGCCGGGCTGCTGCGCCCGCAGGCCGGCGAGGTCCGCCTCGACGGTCGCTCGCTGGGTCGGCGCTCGCCCTCGGCCCGGGTCAAGCAGGGCATCTCGCTGTGCCCGGAGGGGCGCCGCGTCTTCCCGCGGCTCACGGTGCGCCAGAACCTGCGCCTGGGGGCGTGGAGCCAGCGGCGCAGCCCGCGGGCCGTGCGGGAGCAGCAGGACCTGGTGCTCGACTACTTCCCCCGTCTCGTGGAGCGCGCCGACCAGCTGGCCGGCACCCTCTCGGGCGGGGAGCAGCAGATGCTGGCCGTGGGCCGGGCGCTCATGTCGCGCCCGCGCCTGCTGCTCATCGACGAGGCGTCGCTGGGCCTGAGCCCGGCGCTGGCCACGACGGTCTGGGAGGTCACCTCGCGCATCCGCGACGGCGGCACCACCGTGCTGATGGTCGAGCAGAACGCGGGGGCGCTGCCCTTCGCCGACCGCGCCCTGCTGATGGAGAAGGGCACCGTGCTCCACACCGCCGTGGGGGAGCAGATCCGCAACGTCAACCTCCGAGAGGCCTACCTCGGAGCTTAGGAGCCACCATGCAGAACAACCTCGGTCGTCTCGGCGGGCAGCTCGGAGTGCTGCTCACCCTCCTCGGCCTGCTGATCATCTTCTTCGGCTGGAACGGTGCCGCGAGCACCGACTACGTGCCGGCCCAGTTCCCGTACCTGATCTCGGGCGGCATCGTCGGCATCGCGGTGGTGGTCGTGGGGGCCGCCATGATCCTGGTGCAGAACTTCCGCACCGACATGGCCCGGCTCGAGGCCGCCGTCGAGCGGGTCGCGCTGGCCGTCGAGCGCCAGGGGGCCGACGCGGGTGCCGCGGGCGCGGGCCTGGACTCCTACGTGGTCGCCGGCAGCGAGTCCTACCACCGCGTCGAGTGCGCGCTGCCCGAGGCGCGTGCGGAGGCGCACCTGGTGCCGTTGACCGACGTCGCCGGCAGCACCCTGCAGGCCTGCCGGGTCTGCCAGCCGCCGACCTTCGGACGGCTCGAGCGGATCTAGCCGCGCCGGGCCCTCGCGTCGCGCCGACCGAGGGCCACGGCCACCGCGACACCCAGCCCGGCGCCGGCGACGGCACCCACCAGCACGCCCCAGCCCCCGAGGGTCCCGTCGAGCAGGAGCGCCCCGGCCGCAGCCAGGGCGACCACCAGCAGGCCCAGCAGTGCCGCCCGCATCAGCTCGCGCAGGAACAGCGCGCTGAAGGACGTCGCCGCGAGCGCGTCGCGCACCGGCACCGCACGCAGCACCGCCGACGGCTCGATCGGGCCGTAGACGTGGGGGAACGTCTCGGCGCCTCCGGGGACGGCCGGCTCCTGCACCACCTCGCTGCGCAGCCGGTCGGTGTCGATCTCGAGCAGCACCAGCGGCTCGTCGACGTCGGCGTAGTAGCGCGCGTGCACACCTCGCCACTGCTCGGCCCGCGCGGCGTGGATGAAGCCCTCCTCCTCGAGGGTGCGCCCGCGCGTCGAGGTGGTGTAGGCCCCGCCGGCCCGCGCGGCGGCCCAGTCGGCGGCCGTGGCGATGTGGAAGATCAGCACGCCCGCGACCCTACGGGGCCCGGTCGGGCCCGGGACCCTAGAACAGGCGCGCCTCGGGGTCGTCCATGCCACGCAGCGCGTCGTAGTCGACGACGGCGCACGAGATGCCCCGGTCGGTGGCCAGCACCCGTGCCTGCGGCTTGATGGCCTGGGCCGCGAAGATGCCACGCACCGGCGCCAGCAGCGGATCGCGGTTGAGCAGCTCGAGGTAGCGGGTCAGCTGCTCGACGCCGTCGATCTCGCCGCGGCGCTTGATCTCGACCGCGACCGACCGGCCCTCGGAGTCGCGGCACATCAGGTCGACGGGGCCGATGGCGGTGGGGAACTCGCGCCGCACCAGCACCAGGCCCTCGCCGAGGGTGGCCGGGTGCTCGGCCAGCAGCTCCTGCAGGTGCTTCTCGACGCCGTCCTTGACCAGCCCGGGGTCGACGCCGAGCTCGTGGGAGGAGTCGCTGTGCACCTCCTCGAGCAGGATGCGCAGGCTGTCACCGGTCTTGGTGGAGGTCACCACCCACTCGGCGGTGCCGTCCTCGTCGTGCCCCTCGGTCAGGGTGCACGGCGGCGACATCCAGTTCAGCGGCTTGTAGGAGCCGCCGTCGGAGTGCACGAGCACCGAGCCGTCGGCCTTGATCATCAGCACCCGGGTCGCCATCGGGAGGTGGGCGGTGAGCCGACCGGCGTAGTCGACCTGGCAGCGGGCAACGACGAGTCTCACGGACCCAGAACCTACCTGCCGGTCCCTCCTCGGTCCGGGCCCGGGCGGTGTGGGTGATTGCGCTCACAGGTCTGGTCGGGTTGAGTTAACGGCTATGACGACCATGCTGATCCCGCTCGCAGCGGAGTCCGACGGTTTCCTCGGCGGTGTGGAGAAGGCGATCAACGACGCCTTCGAGCCCATCGCGACCGCCGTGACAGACGTGATCTTCTGGAACGTCCCGCTCGGGGACTACTCCTTCCCGCTGATCGTGTTCTGGCTGGTGGCCGCGGCCACCATCTTCACGATCTACTTCCGCGGCATCCAGTTCACCTCGCTGAAGACCGCCAAGGACCTCGTGCTCGGCAAGTACTCGCGGGCCAGCGACCCCGGCGAGGTCACCCACTTCGCGGCCCTGTCCTCCGCGGTCTCCGGCACGGTCGGGCTCGGCAACATCGCCGGTGTCGCGGTCGCGGTCACCGTCGGTGGCCCGGGCGCCACGTTCTGGATGATCCTGGCCGGCCTGCTCGGCATGTGCACCAAGTTCGTGGAGTGCACCCTCGGCGTGCGCTACCGCGAGGTGCACGAGGACGGCACCGTGACCGGTGGACCGTTCAAGTACCTGCCGGTGGCCTTCGAGCGCTTCGGTGCCGCGGCCAGCAAGATCGGCGTCAGCATCTTCGCCGTGGCCCTGATCCTCTTCGGCGCCCTCGGCGGCAACGCCTTCCAGTCCAACCAGACCTACGCGCAGGCGGTCGAGATCACCGGCGGCGAGGACGGCTGGCTGGCCTCCGACGGCGCCGCCCTGATCTTCGGCATCATCCTGGCCTCGCTGGTCGGCCTCGTCATCATCGGCGGCGTCCGCTCCATCGCCCGGGTCACCTCCAAGCTGGTGCCGGTGATGGGCATCCTCTACATCGGCGCCTGCCTGCTGGTGATCTTCGGCAACGTCACGCAGATCCCCGACGCCGTGGGCACCATCATCTCCAGCGCCTTCAACCCCGAGGGCGTCACGGGCGGCGCGCTCGGCGTGCTCATCGTGGGCTTCCAGCGCGCGGCGTTCTCCAACGAGGCCGGCGTCGGCTCGGCACCGATCGTGCACTCCGCGGTCAAGACCAAGCACCCCGTCTCCGAGGGCTTCGTCGCGATGCTCGAGCCCTTCATCGACACCGTCGTGGTCTGCACCGCGACCGCGCTGACCATCGTCATCGCCGACGTCCCGCTCTACAACGACCTGCTGGCCCGCGCCGCCGACGGCGAGTCGGTGACCAGCGACACCGGCGTCGTGCTCACCTCGCGCTCCTTCGACTCCTTCCTGCCCGGCTTCGACAACGTGCTGGCCGTGGCCGTCGCGCTGTTCGCCTTCTCGACGCTGATCACCTGGAGCTACTACACGCTCAAGGCCTGGACCACGCTCGTGGGCCGCAGCCGCGCCAAGGAGAACGCCTTCAAGATCATCTTCTGCGTCTTCACCGCGCTGGGTGCGGTCGTCAACCTGGGCTCGGTGCTGAGCTTCGCCGACGGCATGCTCTTCGTCTGCGCGATCTTCAACCTGCTCGGCTGCTACCTGCTGCTGCCGAAGGTCAAGGAGGAGGTCGTCAAGTGGCGCGAGGGTCGCCGCAGCGGCGAGATCTCCGAGGTGCCCCGCGACGAGCGAGCCACCACCTGATCACGGTCCGCGCCGCCCGCCCCTCCGACCTGCGCCACCTGGCGGGGGTCGAGGAGGAGGCGGACGGCGCGGCGGCGTCCCCGGCCCCGAGCGGCGGCGAGCGTGCCGACCAGCCGGGGCACCTGCTGGTCGCCTCGTCGGCGGGCGAGGTGGTCGGCTTCGCCCACGTGGTGCTGCTGCCCGACGGGCACGGCGTACGCGCGCACCTCGAGCAGCTCTCGGTGCTGCCGCAGCACGGTCGTCGCGGCACCGGTGCCCGGCTGGTCGCGGCGGCGGCGGAGGAGGCGCGCTGGAGCGGCTTCGACCGGCTCTCCCTGTGCACCTACCGGGACGTGGCATGGAACGCGCCGTTCTACGCGCGCCTGGGCTTCGAGGTGGTCGAGCCGACCGGGGTGCTGGCCGAGCTCCGGGAGCGCGAACGGGCGCTGGGGCTCGACGAGGCGGGGGAGCGGGTCGTGATGGAGCTGGCGCTGGGACGCCGCTGACCACCCGTCCGCCGGTGTGTCCGGCATCACGTTACTCGCGAGTGAAGTACGCCACGGTGCGCACGCCGAGTGCGTGCCATGATGCCGCCCATGACGACCTCCCCTGAGACCGGCGCCACACCCGAGACCCCCTCCCGCGAGCTCACCACCATCGGGGTCGTCGGCCTCGGCACGATGGGCGCCGGGATCGCCGAGGTGTTCGCCCGCCACGGCTTCGACGTGGTCGGCGTCGAGCTCGACGACGAGGGCGTGGCCCGCGGACGCCGGCACCTGGAGTCCTCCACCGGCCGGGCGGTGGCGCGCGGCAAGCTCAGCGAGCAGGAGGCCGCCGACCTGCTCGGACGCATCCGCACCACCACCTCGCTCAAGGACCTGACCGACGCCGACCTGGTCATCGAGGCCGTGGTGGAGTCGGTGGCCACCAAGCAGCAGATCTTCCGCGAGCTCGACTCGATCGTGGCCCCCACGACGATCCTGGCCACCAACACCTCCTCGCTGTCGGTCACCGAGCTGTCCACCGCGACCTCGCACCCCGGTCGCGTGGTCGGCATCCACTTCTTCAACCCCGCGCCGGTGCAGCGCCTGGTCGAGGTCGTGCGCACCGTCGTCACCGACCCCACCGTGCTCGCCGACGTGCAGGACGTGCTGGCGCGGCTGGGCAAGAGCCCGGTGGTCTGTGGCGACAAGGCGGGGTTCATCGCCAACACCCTGCTCTTCGGCTACCTCAACCACGCCGCGTCCATGTTCGAGGGCAAGTACGCCTCCCGCGAGGACATCGACGCCGCGATGCGCTTCGGGTGCGGCTACCCGATGGGTCCGCTGGCGCTGCTCGACCTGATCGGTCTCGACACCGCCTACGAGATCCTCGAGACGATGTACCGCCAGGGCCGCGACCGGCTGCACGCGCCGACCCCGATCCTCAAGCAGATGGTCACCGCCGGCCTGCTGGGCCGCAAGACCGGGCGCGGCTTCTACACCTACGAGGCGCCCGACAGCCCGACCGTGGTCGCGGACGCCGCCACCCCGTCGGCCGACCAGGCCCCGCAGCTCAAGCACGACATCCGCACCGTCGGCGTCGTCGGCACCGGCACCATGGCGGCCGGCATCGTCGAGGTCTTCGCCAAGGCCGGCCACGACGTGGTCTGCGTGGGCCGGGCCGAGGCCAAGGTCGAGGGGGTGCGCGCCATGATCACCAAGAACTTCGACAAGCAGATCCAGCGCGGCCGGGCCACCGAGGAGCAGAAGAACGAGGTGCTGGCCCGCGTCACCGGCACCACCAGCCTCGACGACCTCGCGCAGGTCGACCTCGTCGTGGAGGCGATCGCCGAGGACCTGGCGATCAAGACCACGCTCTTCGAGAACCTCGACGAGATCTGCCGCCCCGGCGCGATCCTGGCCACCACCACCTCGTCGCTGCCGATCATCGAGATGGCCCGGGTCACCTCGCGTCCCCAGGACGTCATCGGCATGCACTTCTTCAACCCCGCCACCATCATGAAGCTGGTGGAGGTGGTCTCCACGGTGGCCACCGACGACGACGTCGCCGAGACCACGCGTGCGCTGTGCGCCAAGATCGGCAAGGTCGCCGTCTCGTGCGCCGACCGCGCCGGGTTCATCGTCAACGCGCTGCTGTTCCCCTACCTCAACGACGCGGTCAAGATGCTCGAGGCGCACTACGCGACGGCCGACGACATCGACACCGCGATGAAGCAGGGCTGCGCGCTGCCGATGGGCCCCTTCGAGCTGCTCGACGTGGTCGGCAACGACGTGTCGCTGGCCATCCAGCGCGAGCTCTACCTGGAGTTCCGCGAGCCCGGCTTCGCCCCGGCCCCGCTGCTGGAGCACCTGGTGACCGCGGGCTACCTGGGCCGCAAGACCAAGCGCGGGTTCCGCGACTACAGCGTGCGCTGAGCAGCTCCTGACCGGGCCGGTCCGCTGGGCCGGTTCGCTGGGCCTGTCCGCCGGTGGCGGGGTCCGTAGGATGAGCGCATGATCGACCTGCTGCTCGTCCTGCTGGCCCTCGCCGCCGGTGTCGGCCTGCTCGGGTGGGTGGTCCGGCTCAGCGGCCGCCGCGCCGAGGAGGCCAGGGCCGCCGAGCTGGCGCCGGTGCGCCAGCTCGTCTTCGAGGACGTCACCGCGCTCGGCACCGAGCTGCAGGACCTCGACGCCGAGATAGCGGGCCACCACCTCGACGCGGGGGCCAACGCCGACTACCAGCGGGCGCTGGACGCCTACGAGGCCGCGAAGACGGCCGGGGACGCCATCACCGAGCCGAGCCAGGTCGAGGACGTCACCAAGATCATCGAGGACGGGCGCTACGCCGTGGCCTGCGTGCAGGCGCGCGTGCACGGGCTGCCGCTTCCGACCCGGCGCCCGCCCTGCTTCTTCGACCCCCGCCACGGGCCGTCGACGACCGACGTCGCCTTCACGCCGGCCGGTGGCACCCGTCGCGAGGTGCCCGCCTGCGCGCTCGACGCCGAGCGCGTGCTGGCCGGCGCCGAGCCGGACGCGCGCCAGGTGATGGTGGGCACCCGCCGGGTGCCGTACTGGCAGGGCGGGCGTGCCTACCAGCCCTACGCGCAGGGCTACTACGGCGCGTTCTCACCGATGGACTGGATGTTCGCCGGCCTGCTCTTCAGCGGGCTGGGCGGCTTCGACGCGCTCGGCGGCCTCGGTGAGGGCATCGGCGAGGGGCTGGGCGAGATCGGCGAGGGCTTCGGCGACCTGTTCGACTTCTAGGCGGGCTGCGCCAGTCCGTCGACCGCGCCCAGGAGCGCGGACGTGCTGAAGGGCTTGCCCAGCACCTGGTCGATGCCCGCGGCCCGGGCCGTGGCGTGGTCGGGCAGGGCGGTGACCATCAGCAGCGGCAGGTCGGGGCGCCGCATCTCGCCGCGGATGGCCGCGCAGAGGCCCAGCCCGTCGAGCCGGGGCATGTTCCAGTCGAGCACCACGACGTCGTACTGCGTCGCACCCAGCAGTGCGAGCGCCTCGATGCCGTCGCCGGCCGTGTCGACCTCGTGCCCACCCTGGCGCGAGAGCACCAGCTGCATGAGCATCGACAGGTCCGGGTCGTCGTCGACGACGAGCACGCGCATCCGGGTCCCCCTTCTCCGGCGCCAAGTGTGGCACCGGGGGCGGGCTGGTGGTGGCGTTTCGCCGTCGACGACGACCGTGTCTCAGCCGCGGGCGCGCAGCTGGGCCACCTGCAGGAACACGACCCGACCGTTCAGCGAGTCGCTGTCGATCGTGTCGGGGTCTGAGACGGAGTACTCGCCGCTCACCTCGACGGTGTAGCGCCCGGGCGCCAGGTCCTCGACGAGCGCGGAGGCGCTGCCGGTGCTGTAGCCGATCTCGGTGGTGGTCTGGGCGACCTGCTCGCCGTCGGCGTCCCGCACGGTGGCGGTGTAGAGCGCGAGGTTGGCGGCGGTGCCCGGAGTCGGGTAGACGAGCGCGACCTTGAGGGCGTCGGTGCGACGTCCGACCGTCACCTCGCGGGTGGCGGAGTAGGAGCCGCCCAGGGCGAGGACGGGGGCGTCGTCCTGCCACACGTCGCTGCGGCGCACGCTCCAGGCGTCCTCACGGGCCAGGCGGCGGTCGGCGGTGCGCAGCCGCTTGGCGATCGCGCGGGTGAGCCGCTTGCCCTTCTTGCCCTGGACCAGGCGCACGGCCTTGTCGAGGTTCACGTGGCCGTAGCCGATCTGGTACGACAGCACCCGGCCGGCGTCGCCGGTCACCGGCGTGGCCGTGGCCTTGAGGGCGTCCTGCACCTGCAGCGGGCTCAGGCGCGGGTTGGCCTGCACGAGCACCGCTGCCACGCCCGCGATGTGGGGCGAGGACATCGACGTGCCCGACGCCGAGGCGTTGCCGCCCTGGGGGCAGGGGCCGATGACGCTGCCCGTGCTGTCGCAGGACGAGGAGATCGACACTCCGGGCGCCGTCAGGTCGGGCGAGGTGGAGCCGAAGCGGTCGCCACGGAAGACGGTGTGGCCGTCCTCGCCGATCGGCACGGCACGCAGGTTGTCGTGCTCGAGGCCGTTGGAGGAGAAGCCCCCGCGCTTGCGGTCGAGGTCGCTGGCGGCCACCGAGATCACCCAGGGCGCCTGGTTGAACGGGGAGACGCTGGCCTCGGCGTCGTCGCTGCCGGAGTTGCCGGCCGAGAAGACGACGACCGCACCGCGCTCGGTGACGGCCCGGGTGGCGACGTTGACGGGGTCGGCCGGGTCGTACTGGCGGAAGCTGTTGCCCCAGGAGTTGTTGACGACATCGATGTCGAAGAGGTCGTCGTCGGCGAGCATGTGGTCGTAGGCGGTCACCACGGCGGTGGTGGTGATGACCGCGCCGATGGCGAAGCAGGCGAGCTTCGCATCGGGTGCCACGCCGATGTGCTCGGCGCCGGTGGTGCCGTCGGCGGCCACGATGCCGGCGACGTGGGTGCCGTGCCCGGAGCCGAGGTCGGTGTTGTCGTAGGGCGAGCCGGTGGTCGGCACGACCAGCATCGGGTCGGTGCCGGCGTTCACGTACTCGGGGCTGACCAGGATGGTGTTGTAGGCCATCCGCTGGGTCAGGTCGGGGTGGGTGCCGTCGCACCCGGAGTCCACGATGCCGACGGTGACGCCCTGGCCGGTCAGGCCCTTGCGACGCAGGGCGGCGGCGGCCTTCGGGCTCGAGGAGACGACGTCGCTGGAGGCGGTGTCGTGGTAGCTCAGCTGCTCGTCGGGGTAGACGTCAAGGCCGACGCCCTCGAGCACGCTGGCCAGCAGCGCGGTGCGCGGGCCCTCGACCAGGGCGAGCGGCAGCTCGCGCATCGGCTGGACGACCAGGCCGAGCGCGCGCAGCGCCGTGACCTGGGCGGTGGTGGGCACGGTCGCGAACGTGACGATCGCGCGCTCACGACGAGTGGTGGTCGGCGTGGCGGCGAGCCGGGTCAGGCCGGGCCGCGTGGCGGCGAGGCGCTCGACGGCGGCGTCGGTGCCAGCGGTCCGAGCAGTGGTGGAGGCGGAGCCCTCGGCCGCGGCGCCGGTGGGGCCGAGGACGGAGAGCGAGAGGACTGCGGCGCTGGTGAGCGCGAGCAGGCGGTGGCGCGGGGGCGTCATGGAGGAGCCTTTCGGTGGGGACGCCCCTCCAACGCGGTGCGCGGGTGTCGGTTACGCCGTGTCGCTCACGCCGTGTCGCTCTGCCGGGCGCGGTAGGCGGCGACCGCGTTGCGGTTGCCGCAGGTGGTCGAGCAGAAGCGGCGCGAGCGGTTGCGGGAGAGGTCGAGCACGATCCCGTCGCAGTCGTCGTCGGCGCACACGCCCAGGCGCGACATCTCGTCGGTGCGGATCACGTCGATCATCGCCATGGCGGTCTCGACGGTCAGGCGGGTGACCAGGTCGGCGTCGGGGTCGCAGGCGTGGATGTGCCAGTCGTACGGCTCGTGGCGCACCAGGCGCGGCACCGCCCCGGCGTCGGCGAGCATCGTGTTGACCATCTCGACGGCGTCGTCGCGCTCGGCCAGCATCAGCGCGCGCAGGACCGGCCGGAGGGCGCGCACCTGCTCGAGCTCCTCGAGGGTGCGCTCGTGGCGACCGCTGTACTCGTAGGAGGTGAAGAAGTCGTCGAGCTCCTCGATCGTCGTCAGCGTGTCCGGCTCCAGGGCGGTGTTGGCCAGGACCACGGCGGACTGCAGGGACATCTCGGTGTCATGAGCGAATACCACGTTGACACGTTACCAAACGAGGCTCTAGCGTCATGACCCATGACGACCTTGACTCATGACGCGCCGATGCCCGCCGCGGCGACGTCCCGCCTCGGGGCCGGGCTGACCTTCGCCCTGGTCTCCGCCCTGTCCTTCGGGCTCTCGGGCGCCCTGGCGCGAGGTCTGCTGGACACGGGCTGGAGCCCGGGCGCGACGGTGCTCATCAGGGTCGCGATCGCGGCAGCGGTCGTGCTGCCGCTGGGTCTCCTGTCCCTGCGCGGGCGCTGGGCGCTGCTGCGCCGCAACACCGGGCTGGTGGTGACCTACGGCGTGCTGGCCGTGGCCGGTGCCCAGTTCTGCTACTTCTCGGCCGTGCAGTACATGCAAGTGGGGCCGGCACTCCTGATCGAATACACCGCCCCCGCTGCCGTGGTGGTCTGGCTGTGGCTGCGCCACGGCCAGCGCCCGGGTGCGGTCACCCTCCTCGGCGCCGGCCTCGCGGCCGCAGGCCTGGTGCTGGTGCTCGACGTGGCCTCCGGCGCCGACATCAGCCTGCCGGGCGTCGCCTGGGGCCTCGGGGCGATGGTCGGCGCGGCGACGTACTTCGTGATCTCGGCCGACGAGGACAACGGACTGCCGCCCTTCGCGCTGGCCGCCGGCGGGCTCGTCGTCGGCTCGCTGGTGCTCGGCACGCTGGGCCTGGTGGGGCTGATGCCGATGACCGCCGGCACCGCCCCGGCGTCGTACGCCGTCGGGGAGGTCGCCTGGTGGGTGCCGGTGCTGCTGCTGGGCCTGGTGACCGCCGGGCTGTCCTACACGAGCGGGATCGCCGCCGGCCGGCGCCTGGGCTCGCGGCTGGCGTCGTTCGTGGCGCTGACCGAGGTGCTGGCCGCGGTGGTCTTCGCCTGGCTGCTGCTCGACGAGCTCCCGCGCGCCGTCCAGCTCGTCGGCGGCGTGCTGGTCCTCGCCGGCGTGGTCGTGGTCAAGCTGGGGGAGTCGCGCACCGTGCGGCCGGAGCCCGTCGTCACCTGACCCGCCGGCGTGCCTTGAGCTCCCAGCCTCGGAGTGGGTGCTGGGTGAGGTGCCACCGGGGGTCGTGGGCGCGGTGGTGGTGCCAGGAGCAGAGGGGTAGTGCGTCGTCGAGGTCGGTGTCGCCGTGGTGGGCCCAGGGGGTGAGGTGGTGGGTCTCGGTCCAGGCGAAGGGTCTCTCGCAGGTGCCGATGGCGCAGGTGTCGTAGAGCAGGAACAGGGCTTTGCGTTGGTGGTGGGTGTGGAGTCGTCGGGTGCGGCCGAGGTCGAGTGGGACTGAGTCGTTGGTGCCGGGCGGGGCGCCGAGGACGGTGGGGACGAGTCCGGCTTCGCAGGCCAGGCGGCGTAGGTCGCCGGCGGCGGTGCGGATACCGGTGTCGAGGCGGGCGGTGCCGGTCTCGTGGGGGCCTTGCCAGTCGGGCCAGTTGCTGGGGTCGAGGTCACCGGTGGCGGCGAGGTCGCGGGTGAGGTCTTCGGCGGTCATGGTGACCAGGAGCGTCAGGGCGTTGGCGCCGTTCCAGCCGTCGGTGGGCAGGTGCTCGATGAGCTCGCACAGGGCGTTGCCCGCGATCTCCCAGCCGGACAGGCCGTGGTCGGGGCCGGTGGGGGCGGACTCGTCGTACCCGGACATCGACTCACCATCAGCGCCGGTGCGCGCCTTGTTGAGGCGGCGGGGTGCCGAGAGGGTCTCGATGGCGGTGCGGAGCAGGGACCCGTGGAGCTCGGGGATGGTGAACTTCCCGGAGTAGGTGCCGTCGCCGTTGTCGTGCAGCGCCAGGTAGGTCTCGTGCTTCGCACGGCGGGACTCGCGCCCGAGCATGATCGCTTCGTGCTTGTCGGCGAGGTCGCGGTCGACGACGTCGAGCATCCGCCGAGCGGCCTGTCTGAGCCTCTTGGGGTTCATCGGGCGCCCGGTGCGGGTGCCGATGCCGGTGGCTTTGTTGACCAGGACCTCTTCGGCGGCGGCGAGCTGTTCGGGGGTGGTCTGGAGGGGTGCTTGTTCGGCGGCGGCGACGATGATGCGGACCTGGCGGGTGGTGATCGCGCCGGTGGCGTATGCCTGACGGGCGTGGTGGTACTTGCTGCGGAGCAGCTCCGCGACCCGGGCACCACCGGCGAGCACCTCCCGGGACTGGCCGGTCAGCGCGGCCGCCCACGCGTCGGTACCGGTGGCGGCTTCGCTGTCGGCGACCTGGCGTCGTTCGGCCTCACCGAGCACCTCGCCCAGCAGCGCGGACGCCTCCGCCTCCAGTCCCGAGAGGGCTTGGACCAGCACGGCGAGGTCCTCGACCGGCTGCCGACGCAGATCCCCGTCGCGTGCCGCGGCCATCGCAGCACGAGCCGCCGCGACCGCCGCCGCGACAGGACCCGACTCAGGCGCTGGGGCGAGGCTGGCGGGCACCCCAGGACCCGGGCCGGGGGCCCGGTCGCTGGTGGGGTGCTGGAGCAGCCTCATGCCCATCATTCTCCCACGCGGAGACCGAATTGTCGAACACTTGTTCGATGCGATGGGGGGTGATCGCCGGCGACGAGCGATATCGCGATTGCGGGCCGGCGTCGTGTGATTCGTAGAGTTCTCGGTCCACCGCCGACCGGGCGGGTAGCGGATGTGAGAGGTCCTTCGTGCAGCAGACCACCGTCGACGGTGTCCCATGCTTCTGGGTCGATTCGGGCCGGCCCACCCTGACGGCTCGTCTGCTCTTCCGCGTCGGTAGTGCTGACGAGCCGTTGAACGAGTCTGGCTGGCTGCACCTGCTCGAGCACTCAGCCCTGCACGGCCGGGGCGGCGGCGCGTTGCAGGTCAACGGTTTCGTCGCACCTCTGGTGACCGGATTCGACGCGCACGGGCCGACTGAAGCGGTGGTGCAGCACCTCAACGAGATGACGTCGACGTTGACCCGTCCGGATCCGGATCGGCTGTTGCGTGAACGTGACGTGCTTCGGGCCGAGGGTGAGATGCGCGGTGGCCCGAGTGTCCGGGCACTCAGCTGGCGCTACGGGGCGCGCGGTCCTGGCGTCGTGGCGATGGGTGAGCCCGGACTGGGACGTGCCACGGTCGCAGGTCTCGAGGAGCGTGCGCACCGTGTGTTCGCGCGGGGCAACGCCGCGCTCGTGCTCGACGGCCCGGTGCCTCCCGGTCTGCGCTTGGACCTCCCCGACGGTGAGCTGCTTCCCTTCGCACAAGCACATCCCTGCAAGCAGAGACTCCCTGCGTGGTACGTCGACGAAGGCCTGGTCCTCAGCGGCGTGGTCACCCGATCCGACGCAGCGACGATCCTGCCCGACATCATCGAGCGTGGGCTGCGCGTGAAGTTCCGCGACGAGGCTGCTGCGTCCTACGCCCCGTGGGCGACCTACGAGGCGGTGGACGCCGAGCGCGCCCTGGTCATTGCGGGCTCCGACGCCTCACGTGTCCTCATGCCGACCCTCGCGCACCAGGCCCGGATGCTTGTCCGAGATCTCGGGAACCACGGCCCGGAGTCGACGTGGCTGGACGACGTCAAGGCCATGCGGCGCCAGGCCATGACGGATCCCTACGCACTTGTCGGGTCCGCCATGCGGGCGGCCCACGAGCACCTCCGTGGGCGGCCCGTCCTCGACCAGGACGAGGTCCTGGCTGAGCTGGACGCCACGACCACCGAGGACGTCCGAGCCAGCGCCCAGGAATTCGCCTCCTCGCTCCTCCTGGGACTCCCTGGTGACGCCACCGCACCCACCGACATCCCTGTCGTCGCGCAACCCCTCGAGGCGGGCGTCGTCACAGGTCACCGTTTCCGCAGGGCCGACTGGCCAGCGACCACCCATGCGCTCGTGGTCGACTCGGACGAGGCCCACCTCGTCGCCAATGACGAGTACACCCGCTACCGCGCGTCCGACATCGCGGGCATGATGCGCTGGGACGATGGAGGACGCCACCTCATCACCTTCGACGGGTGGGGCTTGACCGTCGAACCACAGGACTGGCGTGGCGGTCGCAAGGCGGTCGAGCTCCTTGATGCTCTGGTCCCGCCTGCTCGCCACCTCCCGATGCCGGACCGGGACCCCGCTCCACCGCCACGGCTGCCGAACCTCCCGCGCCGCTGGTGGAACGCCGTGACCCGACCGTGGAGCCACCACGCGCTCGTCGCCTGGGGAAGCCTGGTCGTCGTGCTCGCCGTGGTGCGTGCCGTCAGCAGCGGCTCCGCCTCGGGCATCGGTCTGCCACTCATCGTCGCCGGGTTCTGCTTCTACATCGCCGCGAAGAGGTACGACCAGCGCACCTACAGGGGTCGGCAGCGCATGCCCGACTCCACGCACTGATCCGTCGGGCGGGCCTGATCTTGTGCCGCCCGGGACGCTAGGTTCGGCCACGTGATGACGCTCCTCGAGGCCACGACTGCTGTCGTGCTCCCCGCACTGCGGTCTGTCCTCGACGACGGCGAGATTCGCTCGTTCGAGCTAGGACTCTCGGACGAGCTGGAGGGGTCGGTCGTCCTGCGTCTCGATGTCCAAGGTGAGATCTTCCGTGATCTCGTCGTCCAGGGCCACGTGCCCCACACGACCCCCGAGGAGTGGCGCGAGCGGTTGCGATCGAACCTCGTCGACTTCGTGGCCGAGAGCCGCTTCGGCTGGGGAGAGAACCGCGACCAGCGCTGAGGCCGTCGACGCGAGCGGCCTAGGGTGCTCGGCATGGCGACCGCCGACATCCGCCCCTACCGCGACCAGGACCGCCGCGACGCCGAGGCGATCGCTCGGCTGTCCACGACCGTGCAGTGGCCCTCCCTGACCGACGCCGAGGTCGTGCACCGGGTCTGCACCGCGCCGGGTGCCGAGGCGTACGTCGCCGACGTGGACGGCGAGCTGGTGGGCTGGGCGCAGGCGCTCGGCGACGGTGTCCTGCAGTCGCACCTCGGGTTCGTGGCGGTGCACCCCGACCACCGCGGCCGCGGCATCGCCCGGCTGCTGGTGGTCGCGGTCTTCCAGGCGACCGGCACCCTGCGGATGGATCTGATCACCGACTCGGCCTCGGGGCTCTACGAGTCCTTCAGCCACACGCGCATGCAGGGCTTCCGGATCTACCCCGGCGCCTGACCCCGAGCCGGGAGCCGGCGCCGGCTCGGCAAGGAACTGGCGCCGGCTCGGCGAGGAACTGGCGCCGGCTCGCGGCTAGGCGGCGTCCTGGCGGCGGATGAAGACCTCGCGCACCAGCATCAGGATCGCGGCCGCGGTCGGGATGGCGAGCAGGGCGCCCACGACCCCGAGCAGGGCGGCACCGACCAGGGCCGCGATCACGATGACCGCGCCGGGCAGGTCGACCGAGCGTGACATCACCCGCGGGTAGATCACGTAGTTCTCGACCTGCTGGTAGACGACGTAGAAGACCAGGCAGGCCAGGCCGATGGTCGGGTCCGTGGCGAAGCCGATGGCGGTCACGATGACCGCGCCGATGGTGGCGCCGATCATCGGGATGACGTCGAGCAGCGCCACCACGAAGGCCAGCGCGACGGCGTACTCGCCCAGCCCCACGATGAACAGGAAGATCAGGGAGGACAGCCCGGCGGCGAGGGCGACGACGAAGGCGCCCGACACGTAGCCGCCGATGCCGGCGAGCACGCGGTCGCCGAGCTTGCTGACCCGGTCGCGGCGCGAGGCCGGCGCGAGCCGGTAGAGCCCGGCGGTGGTGGCCTTCATCGAGGCCAGGAAGTAGAGGGTCAGCACGATGATGATGAAGGCGTTGAACAGCGCCCCGAGCACCGCGAGCCCGATGCCCAGCGCGCCCCCGAAGAGGGTGCCGACGAAGTCGCCGCCCGCGACGTAGTCACGCGCCTTGTCGACGACCTGGTACTCGTCGTTGAGCTGCTGCACGCGCTCGTTGCTCTGCAGCTGGTCGAACCAGCCGGGCGCGTTCTGGCCGATGGCCGCGACCTGGTCGGTGATGACCGGGACGATCGCCACGGTGAACAGGGCCACGACGACCAGGAAGGCGACGATGACGGCCAGCACGGCCATCGACCGGCTGAGCCCGCGCCGCACCAGCGCCTCGACGGCGGGGTTGAGCCCGGCCGCCAGGAACAGCGCGACGACCACCAGCAGCAGCGTGCTGCTGATCGAGAGCAGGGTCGTGCCCAGCCACCAGGCCGTCAGCGCGCCGAGGCCGCCGAAGAAGCCCAGGTAGAACGGCGCGCGCCGGTCGATCGGGGGACCAGGGGTGCCGAGGTCCTCCGAGGAGCCCGCGTCGTCGGACGCCTCGTCGTGGTGCTCCTGCTCCTCGACGGGCGCTTCCTCGGCGGCCGCGTCGCTCACGAGGTGGAGCCGGTCTGCGTCTCCTCGTCGTCGCCGAAGGCGTTGACCAGGTCGGCCAGCGAGGCCAGCTGGGCGGTGATGCCGTCGCGGCGCTTGCGCAGCCGCTCGACCTCGGCGCGGACCTTGGCCAGCTCTCGCTCGGCCTCGGCGGTGCTGGTCGAGCTGATCGACTCCGACTGGGTGCGGGCCGAGACCACGATCTGCTCGGCCTCGCGCCGGGCGCGGCCCAGCATCGCCTCCGACTCCTTGGTGGCCTGCTCACGGTGCTGCGTGGCCTGGGCGGTGGCCTGCGCGGCGCGCTCCTCGGCCGCGCTCGCGCGCTGCTCGGCCTCGGCGACCAGGCGCTGGGTCTCGGCCATGGCGGTGTTGTGGTGGTCGGTGGCCTCGCGGGCCAGGCGCTCCTTCTCCACCGCGAGGGTGCGTCGGGCCTCCTGGACCTCGCGGTCGGCCGCGGCGCGCGCCTGCTCGACCGCGCGCTGCGCGGAGGTGCGCATCTCGGTGGACTCCTGCTCGGCGGCCAGGCGCAGCTGGTCGGACTCGCGGCGCGCCGCCGCGAGCACGTCGGCGGCCTCGCTGCGCGCCAGGCTCAGCTCCTGCTGGGCGTCGGCGAGGATGCGGGTGCGGTGCTCCTCGAGCTCCTTGAGCTGGACCATCCGCATGTCCTCGGCCTCGCGGGAGGCGTCGGCCCGGATCGCCTGGGCGTCGCGGGTGGCCTGGCTGCGGATCTCCTCAGCGTCGCGCTCGGCGGTGTCGCGGATCTCGGCGGCCTCCTCCTCGGCCAGGCGCAGCATCGAGCTGGCCCGCCCGCCCAGCCCGGCGTACGACGGCCGCTCGGCCTCGGCGAGCTCCTCGCGGGCCGCGGCGACCTCGCGCTGCAGCTCGGCCACCCGCCGCTCCGACTCGGCGAGCGCGCTGGAGAGCCCGCTCTTCTCGCCGACGAGCTGGCGCACCTTGGTGTCGACGACCGCGGCGTCGTAGCCGCCGCGACGCACGGTCGGGAAGGTCGGGGTGTCGGTGCGTGCGGCTCCGCCGCTGCTGCCGGTGCCGGCGCTGCCGCCCGCGGCGGCCCCGCGGGGCGCGGTCGCGGGGGTGCTGCGGGGGGCTGGAGCGGCGCCGCTCGCGCCGCTCTTGGCGTCGCTGCCGACGGTGGGGATCACCTGGGTCTTGTCGGCGTCGCCCGCGGGGCGCTCCGGCTCGTCGTCGAAGATGGACAGGCCCTGGTCGCTCATCGAGAAAACCCTTCTTGCCGCACTGGGGGGAGGAACTGGTGACGCATCGCCCGAGTCGGCGTGCTCCCGGTGCTCATCTTGGCCGATGCCGCCCCCGGAGCACACCTCGCCACCCCCGGATCCGCCTGAGAAGGCGCTGTGAGTGCCGCAGGCCGCGCGGTGTTCACGCCGGCGTGACGCAGGCGGCCCGCCTGCAGGAGCTGCAGGCGGGCCGCTGGTCGAGCGTCGTACGGGGCTGGTGGTGCTGGTGGTGCTGGGGCTCAGACCCCGCGGAAGCGGTTGATCGCGTCGATGTGCTTCTCGCGCATCTCGGTGTCGCGCACGCCCAGGCCCTCCTCGGGGGCCAGGCACAGCACGCCGACCTTGCCCTGGTGCAGGTTGTGGTGCACGTCGAGGGAGGCCTGGCCGACCTCGTCCATCGAGTAGGTGCGCGACAGGGTCGGGTGGATCATGCCCTTGGCGATGAGGCGGTTGGCCTCCCACGACTCGCGGTAGTTGGCGAAGTGGCTGGAGACGATCCGCTTGAGGTTCATCCACAGGTAGCGGTTGTCGTACTCGTGCATGTAGCCCGAGGTCGAGGCGCAGGTGGTGATGGTGCCGCCCTTGCGGGTGACGTAGACCGAGGCGCCGAAGGTCTCGCGACCCGGGTGCTCGAAGACGATGTCGATGTCCTCGCCGCCGGTCAGCTCACGGATCTTGGCGCCGAAGCGCTTCCACTCGGCGGGGTCCTGGGTGTGCTCGTCCTTCCAGAACTTGTAGCCCTCCTCCGAGCGGTTGATGATCAGCTCGGCGCCCATGGAGCGCGCGATCTGGGCCTTCTCCTCGTTGGAGACCACGCAGACCGGCACGGCGCCGCCGTTGAGGGCGTACTGGGTGGCGAAGCCGCCGAGGCCGCCCGAGGCGCCCCAGATCAGCACGTTGTCGCCCTGCTTCATCTGCCCGGCGTTCCGGGAGACCAGCTGGCGGTAGGCGGTGGAGTTCACCAGGCCCGGCGAGGCGGCCTCCTCCCAGGTCAGGTGGGCCGGCTTGGGCATCAGCTGGTTGGACTTGACCAGCGCGATGTGGGCCAGGCCGCCGAAGTTGGTCTCGAAGCCCCAGATCCGCTGCTGCGGGTCCATCATCGAGTCGTCGTGGCCCTCGGCGTCCTCGAGCTCGACCGAGAGGCAGTGCGCGACGACCTCGGTGCCGGGCTGCCACTTCGTCACGCCCGGGCCGGTCTGCAGCACCACGCCGGCCAGGTCGGAGCCGACCACGTGGTAGGGCAGGTCGTGGCGCTTGGTCAGCTCGGAGAGGCGGCCGTAGCGCTTGAGGAAGCCGAAGGTCGAGACCGGCTCGAAGATCGAGGTCCACACGGTGTTGTAGTTGATCGCCGAGGCCATCACCGCGACGTACGCCTCGCCCGGGCCGAGCTCGGGCAGCGCCACGTCCTCGACGTGCAGCGACTTGCGGGGGTCCTTGTCGCGGGTGGCGACGCCCTCGAACATGTCGACCTCGTCGGCGTGCACGGTCACGGCGCGGTAGGACTCGGGCAGGTCGAGGTTCGCGAAGTCTCCGGGGGCGGTGTCGCCCGCCATGATCGCGTCGAGGATGTGCTGCACGTGGGCTCCTGGTGGGTTGGGCGGGGTGTCGCGGGTGGTGGTGCGGGGTGCTGGTCGCGAAGATTACTGCCGGGTAACCTCGGGGTCGACCCGGTGTGACCCACGGCTCACCGTGGGCCGGTGGTGGCTCAGTGCCCGGCGGCCGGCTCGACGATCTCGACGAGCACGCCGCCGGCGTCCTTGGGGTGCACGAAGTTGATGCGGCTGTCGGAGGTGCCTCGGCGCGGCTCGTCGTAGAGCATCCGCAGGCCGCGCTCGCGCAGCAGCGCGCTGACGGCCTCGACGTCGGTGACGCGGTAGGCCACCTGCTGGCAGCCGGGCCCGTTGCGGTCGATGAACTTCGCGATCGTCGAGGCGGGCGAGAGCGGCGCGAGCAGCTGCACGCACGAGGTGGAGTCGCCCACGGCCATCATGGCCTCGCGCACGCCCTGCTCCTCGTTGACCTCCTCGTGGGCCAGCCGCATCCCGAAGACGTCGCGGTAGAAGGCGATGGCCTCGTCGAGGTCGGGGACCGCCATGCCGACGTGGTCGATGGCGGTGAAGAGGTGGCCGGGCACGCCCAGGGGGCCGTCGCTCTCGCCGGGGCTCGGGGCAGGGGAGGAGGTCATGGCGAGCATGGTCGTACGCCGCACCGCCCCGCGACAACGGTCCGAGCGCAGTTGTGACGTGTGCCTCACGACCGGTGGTCGGCGGCCGGTACCCAGCGAAGTGACTCGTCGGTATCGTCGCTGGGAGGCGTGGTCCGCACCACTGCCGACCCGCCCGCAGTCGTCGTCCTTGGAGGAAACATGTCCGGAACCGTCATCGTCGCGGGTGCTCGCACCCCGATCGGCCGCCTGCTCGGCGGACTGAAGAGCCAGACCGCCGCCGACCTCGGCGGCGTGGCCATCAAGGGTGCGCTCGAGAAGGCCGGCGTGGGCGCCGACCAGGTCGACTACCTGATCATGGGCCAGGTCATCCTCGCCGGCGCCGGCCAGAACCCGGCCCGCACCGCCGGCCTGCTGGCCGGCCTGCCCGCCTCGGTCCCCTCGATCACGATCAACAAGGTCTGCCTCTCGGGGCTCAACGCGATCGCGACCGCCGACCAGATGATCCGCGCCGGCGAGGCCGACGTGATCGTGGCCGGCGGCATGGAGTCGATGACCAACGCGCCGCACCTGCTGCCCAAGTCCCGCGAGGGCTTCAAGTACGGCGACGTCCCCCTGGTCGACTCGATGGCCTACGACGCCCTCTTCGACCAGGCCACCCAGCAGGCGATGGGTGGGCTGACCGAGCAGTGCAACGCCCAGGGCACCAAGCTGACCCGGGAGGAGCAGGACGAGTTCTCGGCCCGCTCCCACCAGCGCGCCGCCGAGGCGTGGAAGAACGGCGTCTTCGACGACGAGGTCGTGCCGGTCGAGATCCCGCAGCGCAAGGGCGACCCGGTCGTCGTCGCCCAGGACGAGGGCGTGCGCGGGGAGACGACCCCCGAGTCGCTCGGCAAGCTGCGCGCCGCCTTCGCCAAGGAGGGCACCATCACCGCCGGGTCCGCCTCGCAGATCTCCGACGGCGCCTGCGCCGTGGTCGTGATGAGCAAGGCCAAGGCCGAGGAGCTCGGCCTGACCTGGCTCGCCGAGATCGGTGCGCACGGCATGGTCGCCGGCCCCGACTCGACGCTGCAGATGCAGCCGGCCAACGCCACCGCCAAGGCCTGCGAGAAGGAGGGCATCTCGCCCGCCGACCTCGACCTGGTCGAGTTCAACGAGGCCTTCGCGGCCGTCGGCATCGAGTCGGCGCGCAGCCTGGGCCTCGACGAGTCCAAGGTCAACGTCAACGGCGGCGCGATCGCGCTGGGCCACCCGGTGGGCATGTCCGGCGCCCGCGTGGTGCTGCACCTCGCCCTCGAGCTCCAGCGCCGCGGCGGCGGCGTCGGTGCGGCCGCCCTCTGCGGTGGCGGCGGCCAGGGCGACGCCCTGATCGTGCGTGTCCCGACGAGCTGACCACGTCGTCCCGGACCTCGTCGAGCGCGCCCGCGCCGGCGAGGTCCGGGCCGTCGCACGGCTGATCTCCCTGGTCGAGGACGAGTCCCCGGCCCTGCGCGAGATGATGGCCGCCCTGGCCCCGCACACCGGGCGGGCCCAGGTCGTGGGCATCACCGGCTCGCCCGGCGTGGGCAAGTCGACCTCGACCAACGCCCTGGTCGGCGCGCTGCGCGCCGCCGGCAAGCGGGTGGGGGTGCTCGCGGTCGACCCCTCCTCGCCCTTCTCGGGCGGCGCGCTGCTCGGCGACCGGATCCGGATGCAGGACCACGCCTCCGACCCGGGCGTCTACATCCGCTCGATGGCCTCGCGCGGCCACCTGGGCGGCCTGGCCTGGAGCACGCCGCAGGCCGTGCGGGTGCTCGACGCCTCCGGCTTCGACGTGGTGCTGGTCGAGACCGTCGGCGTCGGCCAGAGCGAGGTCGAGGTGGCCGCGGCCGCCGACACCACCCTCGTGCTGCTGGCCCCCGGCATGGGCGACGGCATCCAGGCCGCCAAGGCGGGGATCCTCGAGATCGGCGACGTCTTCGTCGTCAACAAGGCCGACCGCGAGGGCGCCGACCGGGTGCGCCGCGACCTGCGCTCGATGCTGTCGCTGGGCGAGCGGCCCGACGACGCGTGGCGCCCGGGGATCGTCAAGACCGTGGCCTCGGCCGGCCAGGGCGTCGACGACGTCGTCGCCGAGATCGAGCGGCACCGCGAGTGGTCCGAGCGCACCGGCGCCCTCGGCCGCCGCCGGGCCCGCCGCGCGCGCGTGGAGGTGGAGGCGATCGCCGTCACCACGCTGCGCCGCCGCTGGGCCGACGTCGGGCGCAGCGAGCGGCTCGACGAGCTCGCCGCCGCCGTGGCGCAGGGCGGCACCGACCCCTACACCGCTGCCGACGACCTGCTCTCCGCGTTCACCGACTGATCACCCGCCCGCCCCCGCGCCGCTCCTGCTGCGTCAACCCGGGCGCTCGAGGGTGGGGCCATGCGCGTCGCCGTGGTCACCGAGTCGTTCCTGCCCCAGGTCAACGGGGTCACCAACACCGTGCGCCAGGTCGTCGACCACCTGCGCCGCACCGGCCACCAGGCGATCATCGTCGCGCCCGGCCCCGGCCCGTCGTCGTACGACGGGGTGCCGGTGGTGCGGGTGCGCTCGGTGGGGCTGCCGACCTACCGCTCCTTCCCGATCGGGCTGCCCGACGCCGCCGTCCACCGCGCCCTGGCCGACTTCCGCCCCGACGTGGTTCACCTGGCCTCGCCGATCGCCCTCGGGGCGGTGGGCCTGCGCGCCGCGCGCCGCCTCGGGGTGCCCACGGTCGCCGTCTACCAGACCGACGTCGCCGGCTTCGCGCGGCACTACCGGGTGCGCGCCGACCTGCTGGCCAGCGCGTGGGTGGGCCGGCTGCACCGCCGCGTCGACCGCACCCTGGTGCCCTCGACGACGTCGTACGCCCAGCTGCGGGCGATGGGTGTCGGCGACCTGCACCTGTGGCGCCGCGGGGTCTCGCTCGACCTCTTCGACCCCGCCCGCCGCAGCGCGGAGCTGCACGCCCGGTGGGCGCCGGACGGCGAGTGCGTCGTGGGCTACGTCGGTCGCCTGGCCCCGGAGAAGCAGGTGCGTCGGCTGGTGGAGGTCTCGCGCCTGCCCGGGGTGAGGGTCGTGGTCGTCGGCGACGGCCCCGAGCGCGAGGCCCTGGAGCGCCGGATGCCCGGGGCGGTCTTCACCGGCATGCTCGGCGGCGCCGACCTGGCCCGCGCCTTCGCCAGCCTCGACGCCTTCGTCCACCCCGGCGAGTCGGAGACCTTCTGCCAGACCGTGCAGGAGGCCCAGGCCAGCGGGGTGCCGGTGGTGGCCGTGGCCGCGGGAGGACCGCTCGACCTGGTCGAGCACGACCGCACCGGGCTGCTCTACGACCCGCGCCGCACGGGTGGCCTGGAGGCGCAGGTCGCGCGGCTCGTCGCCGACCCCGCCCTGCGCGCCGACCTGGCCGCCCGGGCCGCCGGCGAGGTGGCCCAGCGCAGCTGGGCGTCCGTCGTGGGCCAGCTCGTCGAGGAGCACTACCGAGCCGTGCTGCGCCCCGCCGCGCACCGATCGGCGGCCTGAGGGTGCGGATCGCCCAGCTGGCCAACTTCGTCGGGCCCGCCTCCGGGGGTATGAAGACCGCCGTGCAGACCCTCGGCGCCGGCTACGCGGCGGCCGGCGTGCCACGCCTGCTCGTGGTGCCGGGCCCGCGCGACCGGCGCACCGCCACCGAGCACGGCGACGTGGTGCAGCTGCGCGCCCCGAGGGTCGGCGGCGGCTACCGGCTGATCGTCGAGCCGTGGCGGGTCGGCGAGGTCCTCGAGCAGTTCGCGCCGACCTCGGTGGAGGTCTCCGACAAGGCGACCCTGTGGCCGGTCGCGCACTGGGCCCGCCGGCGCGGCGTGCGCTCGGTGCTGTTCTCCCACGAGCGCCTCGACGCGATGCTCTCCCTGCGCACCGGCCGCGAGGTCGGCGGCCCCGGCATCACCGCCCCGGTCTCGGTGCTCAACCGGGTGCTGGCGCGCAGCTTCGACGAGATCGTGGTGACCTCCGACTTCGCCCGCCGCGAGCTGCAGCAGGTGGCCGGCGCCGCCGGCACCACGCTGCACCGCGTCGCGCTCGGCGTCGACCTCGAGACCTTCACACCACCCGACGACCGCGCCGGGCGCGGAGCGGTGCTGCGGCTGGTGCACGCCGGCCGGCTCTCGCGGGAGAAGAGCCCGCACCTCGCGGTCGGTGCCGCGGTCGAGCTGCACCGGCGCGGCGTGCCGGTGCGCTCGACGTCTACGGCACCGGGCCGCACCGCGACGAGCTGGTCGCCCTGGCCGCCGAGGCCCCGGTGACCTTCCACGGCCACGTCGCGGGCCGCCGCGCGCTCGCCGAGCGGCTCGGCCGCGCCGACGTCGCGCTCTCGGTCTGCCCCGGCGAGACCTTCGGGCTGGCGGTCCTCGAGGCCCTGGCCTGCGGCACCCCCGTGGTCACGGCGTCGTACGGCGGCGCGCGGGAGCTCGTCGGACGACGTGTGCGGCGCCTGGGGCCGCCCGGGCGGGGTGACCTGGCCGACGCGGTGCTGGCGCTCGCCGCCCGGCCCGAGCACGTGGTGCGCAGCGCCGCCCGGGCCCGGGCCGAGGTCTTCGGCTGGGACCGGACCGTGCACGACATGCTCGCCGTGCACGCCGGCCTCAGGCCGGCAGCGAGGGACGTGCCGGCCGCCGGGGCGCCGGCAGGCCGGACGGCCTGACCGCCCAGGTCAGCGCGATCGCCAGACCCACCACCATGGTCAGGGTCAGCGCGATCGCCACGTGCAGGCCGCGCAGCTCGGAGTCGAGCGGGGCGGTGATCCCCAGGGCGAAGGAGAACCACAGCAGCAGCGCCAGCGCCCGCCCCCGCAGGTGGCAGGCCGCCGCCAGCGGCAGGCACCACAGCGCGTACCAGGGGTGCACGACGGGGCTCAGCAGGACCGTCGCCGTCAGGGCGAGGGCGGTGGTGCGCAGCGCCGCCGCGCCGTCGCCGGTGGGCGCGCCCAGCGCCAGCAGCACCACGAGCCCCACTGCCACGACCTGGGCGAGCAGCCGGGTGCCGGGCAGCAGCAGCTCGACGGTCGCGCTGAGGGCCAGCGGTGTGTGCACGGTGCCGGGGACCCCGAGCGCGTGCACCCAGCCGCTCCCGGTCCCGGCCACGACGCCGACCCCGACCAGCACCGCCACGCTGACCAGCCCCACCTGGGCCACCCGGCCCAGGCGCTCGCGCAGGCCGGCCCGGCGTGCAGGCTCAGCAGCACCACCCCGAGGCAGACCAGCCCGCCGGGCAGCTTCACCGCGGCGGCCAGGCCGCCGGTGGCCGCTCCCAGCACCCACCCCCGCTCGGCCGCGACCACCAGGGCGGCGGCGCCCAGGCCCACCATCAGCAGGTCGTTGTGCAGGCCGCCGACCCCATGGGCGAGCACCAGCGGGCTCGGCAGGACCAGCGCGGAGACGAAGGCGGGGTCGTGGCGGGTCCAGGCCGCCAGCCGCGGCAGCGCCCAGGCCAGCAGCGCCAGGCCCACCAGGGCCAGCAGCCGGTGCCCGACGACCATCGCCCAGGGGGAGTCGACGAGCCGCGCGGTGCCCGAGCCCCACAGCAGCGGCAGCGGGCCGTACGGCGTCGGGGTGGCCAGCCAGCGCGGGTCGACGGCCTCGACGACCGGCCCGGAGAGCACGCCGGGGCCCCAGGTGTAGGGGGAGAGCCCCAGCCGGGTCAGCTCGCCCTGGGCCGCGTAGCTCCAGCCGTCGCGGCTGAACAGGGGAGGGGCCACCAGCAGCGGCAGGACGAACAGCACGGTGGCGCGGCGCACGGCGTGCAGGTCGGCGTGCCCGTGCCCGGCGGCCCGCCACAGCCGGACCCAGGCGGCGCTGAGCAGCCCGAGGCCGCCGACCACCACCACGAGACCGCTCATCCGCCCGGGCATCGAGTGCCGCCAGGCGAGGTCGGCGACCCAGGAGCTGTGGGGGACGGCGCTGATCACGAGACCGCCGAGGAGCACGAGCACCGAGCCGACGACGCCCAGGCGCAGGGTGGTGAGGGAGGAGACCGCACGAGGGGTCGTGGTGGCGGGCACGGCCCGACGCTAGGGGCGCCCGGGGGCCGGTGGCGCACACCTCGGTGAACGCTGCGGCAACGACGGGCGACCCGGCGCCGCAAGCGTTCGGCACCCGTTCACCGGCCCTCCACGAGACCGCTCCGCAGACGTCGGCACCGGTGCCCACCGTGGGGTCCATGCGACTCACCGTGATCGGCACCGGCTACCTCGGCGCGACCCACGCCATCTGCATGGCGGTCCTCGGGCACGAGGTGCTCGCCCTCGACCGCGACCTCGACCGGCTCGAGGCCCTCGCCGGCGGTCGGGTCCCCTTCCACGAGCCCGGACTGCCCGAGATGCTGCGCAAGGCCCTGGACTCGGGGCGGCTGCGCTTCACCGACGACGTCGCGGAGGTGGCGGCCTTCGGTGACGTGCACTTCGTCTGCACCGGCACCCCCCAGCTGCCCGGCTCGATGGGCGCGGACCTCTCGCAGGTCGAGGGCGCGGTCACCGCGCTCGCGCCCCACCTCGAGCGCCCCTGCCTGGTGGTGGGCAAGTCGACGGTGCCGGTGGGCACGGCCGAGCGGTTGGCCGCGACGCTGGCCGCCCTGGCCCCGGCGGGCGACGCGGCCGGGCTGGCCTGGAACCCCGAGTTCCTGCGCGAGGGCCACGCGATCGAGGACACCCTGCGTCCCTCGCGGCTCGTCCTGGGCGTCACCTCCGACGACGCCCGCGAGCGGCTGGAGGCGGCGTTCGCGCCGCTGCTGGCCGCCGGGGTGCCGTGCGTGGTCACCGACCTCGCGACCGCCGAGCTGGTCAAGGTGGCCGCCAACTCGTTCCTGGCCACCAAGATCTCCTTCATCAACGCCATGGCCGAGGTGTGCGAGGCGTCCGGCGCCGACGTGCACCAGCTCGCGGCCGCGCTCTCCCTCGACGACCGGATCGGGGGCCGGTTCCTCAAGCCCGGCCTGGGCTTCGGCGGCGGCTGCCTGCCCAAGGACATCCGGGCCTTCATCCACCGGGCCGAGGAGCTCGGCACCGGTCACAGCGTGCGGTTCCTGCGCGAGGTCGACGACATCAACCAGCGCCGGCGCGGGCGCACCGTCGAGCTGGTGCGCGAGGCCGCCGGCGGCGACCTGCGCGGGGTGCGCGTGTGCGTGCTCGGGGCCGCCTTCAAGCCGCACTCCGACGACGTGCGTGACGCGCCCGCCCTCGACGTGGCCCGTCGGCTGCACGAGGAGGGTGCGCGGGTGGTGGTGGTCGACCCGCAGGCCCTCGACAACGCCCGGCGCACCCACCCCGAGCTGGAGTACGCCGGCTCGGCCCTCGAGGCCGCGGCGGGCGCCCACGTGGTCGCGCTGCTGACCGAGTGGGACCAGTTCCGCGGGCTCGACCGGCCCGGCTCGGCGCGGTGGTCGAGCGCCGTGCGGTCGTCGACGCCCGCGGCGCCCTCGACCCGGTCGCCTGGCGGGCCGCGGGCTGGACCCACCGGGGCCTGGGCGCCGCCTGAGCGGCCGCCCGGGTGCCCGGCGCGGCCCGCCGCCCGGTCAGGCCCCGGCCGGGCGGATGTTCTGGTTGACGTGGAAGAAGTTGGTCGGGTCGTAGGCCGTCTTCACCTGCACCAGGCGCGCGTAGTTGCCGCGGTAGGCCGCCCGGACCCGGTCCTCGCCCTCGTCCATCATGAAGTTGACGTAGGCGCCGCCGGCCGAGGTCGGGTGCAGCTCGGACCAGTAGCTCCTGGCCCACTCGGTCATCGCTGCGTTGTCGGCCGGGTCGGGGCTGACCCCGACCATCACCCCCGCCCAGCCGCCCGAGCGGTAGGCGAAGGCCGTGGCGTCCTGCGGCACCCGCGCCGCCGCCCCGTCGATGGGGTAGAGGTGCATCGTGGAGTGCCCGGTCGGCAGCGCCTCGCCGTACCTGCTGTGGACGTCGACGGCCTCGTCGCTGATGGACTCGTACATGTCGGCGCGCCAGTACCACTGCAGCCCGGCGGGGTAGAGGGCGTTGAAGGCCGACTGCAGCACGTTGAAGGGCATCTCGTGCATGCCCACCACGAGGGGCTCGCCGAAGGAGCGCACAGGGTCGAGCAGCTCGTCGGCGCGGTCGTGCGGGCCGGTGTAGCACCAGACGATGCCGCAGGCCTTGCGGCCCCACAGCTCCTCGGGGAAGGGCGCGGCCGGCGGGATGGTCATCACCCCGAACCAGCCGCTGAGCTCCTCGGGCAGCGAGGGCAGCAGCTCGCGGTACCACCGCAGCACCTCGGCGGTGTCACCGATGTCGTAGAGCACCGGGCCGCCGATGACCACGCCGCCCTCGCCGACCGGGTGGCAGCGGAACTCGAAGGAGGTGACGACGCCGAAGTTGCCGCCGCCGCCGCGCAGCGCCCAGAACAGGTCGGGGTGGTGCTCGGCGTCGGCCGTGACGAGCCGGCCGTCGGCGAGCACCACGTCGGCCGAGAGCAGGTTGTCCACCGTCAGTCCGTAGCGGCGGCTCAGGTAGCCGACCCCGCCGCCCAGGGTCAGGCCGCCGACGCCGGTCGAGCTGAGGAAGCCGGTGGGGGTGGCCAGGCCGAAGCCGACCGTGGCGTGGTCGACGTCCTGCCAGGTGCAGCCGCCGTCGACGCGCACCGTGGCCGTGGTCGGGTCGACGCGCACCGAGCGCATCAGCGACAGGTCGACGACCAGGGCGTCGTCCCAGACCCCCAGCCCGCCGGCGTTGTGGCCGCCGCCGCGGATGGCGAGGTCGAGGCCGTGCTCGCGGGCGAAGCCGACCGCGGCGACCACGTCGACGGTGTCGCGGCAGCGCGCGAGTGCCGCCGGCCGGCGGTCGATCATGCCGTTGTAGACGGCGCGGACCTCGTCGTAGGCGTCGTCGTCGGGCAGCACGAGCGGGCCGCGCAGCAGGGCCGTCAGCTCCTCCCAGGGAGGACGGTCGGCGCGCGTGCCGGGGCTGGTGGGTGCGGTCGTGGTCATCTCGGGTCTCCTGGTGCGTCGTCGGGACGGGCCGGTGCCCGTCGGGGCCGAAGCTAGGGAGCGGGGCGTTCAGCCAGCGTTCGCGTCGCGGCGAGGGCGTCGCGGCAGCGTTCGAGCAGGGCGGCGCTGCCGTGCTCGGCGGCCAGGGCGGCGGCCTGCTCGAGCAGCGGGGTCGCCTGCTCCGGCGCCAGCAGCCCGGCGCGCCGGCGCAGCACCTCGGGCAGCCACCACACGTCGGAGTGGGTGCGGGCGCTGACGGTGGCCGCGTCGAGCAGGGCCAGCGCCCGGTGCGGGTCGCCGGTGCGCTGGGCCAGCAGGTCGAGCCAGTAGGGCATCCGGGTGAAGGCCCCGATGCGGCGCAGCCGGGCGAGGGCCGCCTCCATCCGGGCGGTGCCGGCCCCGTCGTCGGCGGCCCACCCGGCGAGCAGCTCGCCCCAGTCGGCGTAGTAGGCGAAGCCGTGGCGGCCGGACAGCTCGGCCAGCTCGTCGGTGCAGGCCAGCAGCCCGTCGGTGTCGCCGAGCAGCTGTCGGGTCAGGGCGGCGTAGCCGAGCGCGATGGTCAGGCTGTAGGGGTGCGCGAGGGCGCGGGCCCGGGCCACCGCCTCCTCGGCCCGCCGCCCGGCCGACGAGGCGTCGCCGAGCAGCCAGTGGGCGTGGGCGGACCAGGCGTGGGCGTGCACGGCGGGGTGGCTGCCGATGCTGAGCGACGCCTCGTCGGCCCCCAGGGTGGTGGCCTGCTCGAAGTGGACCAGCGACTCGCCCGGCGCGCCGAGCGAGAGCAGCGAGCCGGCGCAGGCGAAGTGCGCCTGCGAGCGCAGCAGGTCGCTGTCCGGGTCGCCCGGCCGGCCCGGCTCGACGAGGGCGAGGGCCCGCTGGGCCAGCCCGTGCGCGCGGGGGATGTCGCCCTGCACGAACCGCGCGGCCCACAGGCCCACGAGGCCGTCGACGGTGGCGTCGAGCAGGCCCGCGTGCTCGGCCAGCTCGACCGCCCGGGTCAGGGTGGCGGCGAGCTCGGGGTCGGAGTAGCCGCGGGAGGCGTTCAGCGAGCGCGCCAGGCCGGAGAGGGCGCGCAGCTCGCGCCGGTCGCGGCCCGGGCCCGCCGGCAGGTCGGCGACCAGGCGGGTCGTGCGGCGGTGCAGCCGGGCCGCGTCGGCGTGGGCGTAGACCGAGTCGGCCAGCTGCGCCGCGCGCTGGAAGAGCTCGCAGGCGCGACGGGTGGCTCCCGCCCGGGCGTACTGCTCGGCCAGCTGGTCGGCGACCGGGTCGAGGTCGCCGGCGTGCAGCTCCTCGAGCCCCGCCGCGACCCGGCGGTGCAGCAGCCAGCGGGTCGCCGGGGTCAGCTGCTCGTACGCCGCGCGGCGCAGGAGATCGTGGGAGAAGTCGTAGCGCTCGCGGTGCACCGTCAGGATCCGCCGGCGCCACAGCTCGTCGACGGCACGCACCACCGCCTCGGGGGAGAGATCGGAGGCGGCCACGAGCAGGTCGAGCGCCACGTCGCGCCCGACCGCGGCCGCCAGGTCGACGACGCCCCGGCACTCGGCGTCGAGGTCGTCGAAGCGGCTCCGCAGCAGCTCGCCGAGGTCGGGGGAGGCCACGTCGAGGTCGACCAGCCCCGGGTCGCGCCGCACCGCCTCGACCAGGTGCAGCGGGAAACCTCCCGTCGCGGCGTGCAGGAGCCGGGCCTGCTCGGTCGTGGCCCCGGGGCACAGGCGCTGCAGCAGGGCGCGCTCGCCGAGGGGCCCAGCGGTCGCAGGGGCAGCTCGCGCACCGGGGCTGCCGCGCGCGCACGGCGTACCCAGCCGTCGAGGCCGGGACCGGCGCCCAGGTCGCCGCTGCGGGCGGTCAGCACCAGCAGCAGCGGGCGCCGCGGGTCGTCGCTGCGCAGCAGGCCGAGCAGCTCGAGGGTCTCGAGGTCGCACCACTGCGCGTTCTCGAGCACCAGCACGACCACGCGCCCGGGCGGGCGCAGCGCCTCGGCGAGGCCGCGGGAGAACCGGTGGCGTCGCCAGGCGTCCACGACACCGCGGCCGCCGCCGCCGTCGGCGCTGCCCCCGCCGCCGGGCAGCAGGCGGTCGACCTCCTCGCGCCACGGGGCGGGCAGGGCCGCCAGCCACGGCTCGAGCGCCGGCTCGGCGAGCCACTGCGCCACCGGGGCCAGCGGGAGCGGGGCCGCGTCGGCGTAGCAGTGGGCGCCGGCCACGCAGGCCCCCGCCGCCGCGGCACGCTGCACCAGCTCGTCGACGAGGCGCGTCTTGCCGACGCCGGGCTCGCCGGTGACCAGCACGGTGCGCACCGAGCCGCGCGCCGCGTCCTCCAGCGCCCGCTCGAGCCACGCGAGCTCGTCGGCCCGCCCCACCAGGCCCACGGAGGTGGGCTCCGGGGGCTCCGGCTCGGCGGCGGCCCGGTCGGCCACCAGCCGGTCGCGCAGCTCGCAGGTGGCCGGGTCGGGTCGCACGCCCAGCTGCTCCTCCAGCACGTCGGCGCAGCGGTGGAAGGTGGCCAGCGCCCCCGCCCGGTCGCCCTGCTCGGCCTGCAGCCGCATCAGGTCGCGGTAGGCGGTCTCGTCGAGCGGGTCGAGCGTGATGCGCCGCCGGGCGGCGCGCACCGCCAGGTCCCAGCGTCGCGCCGCGCCGGCGGCCACGGCCAGCGCGCCGCACAGCTCGCGGGCCCCGTCGACCAGGCCGGCGCGCTGGGTCAGCACCCACTCGTCGTACAGGCCGGGCAGCAGGTCGCCGCCGTACGCCGCGAGGGCGCGCTGGCCCTCGGCGAGCAGCGTGTCGGGGTCGTCGTGGGTGCCGTCGAGGGCGCGGGCCCGGCCGGCGAGGTGCTCGACCAGGTCGACCGCGACCTCCCCGGTCCCGACCCAGGTCAGGTCGGTGGCGGTGACGACCACCGAGGCGTCGGCGCCGGGGAGCCGGCGCAGCTGGTGCAGCTCGCGCCGCAGGTTGGTCAGGGCCTGCTGCTGAGCGGAGTCGGGCCAGAAGGCCTCGGCGATCCGGGAGCGCGGCTGGGGGCTGCCCGGGTGCAGCGCGAGGTAGGCGATCAGCGCGATCGTGCGCGACGAACGGGTCAGCACCTCGCCGGTCTCGTCGTCGACGGCGCTGCGCTCTCCCAGGACCCGCACGCGGAGCATGCCTACGAGACTGCGCCTCCCACGCCGCCGCGTCGAGCCTGGGCCCGGACCGGTCCGCGCGCGCCGCCACAGGATCCCTAGCATGGGGGACATGACGCAGCAGCCGTTCTCCCGTCCCGGTGCGATCGACCTCTCCGCCCTCAAGCGCCCCGCCCAGGCGCCGCCCGCCCAGCCCGGTGCCCCCGGTGCCCCCGGTGCCGGCGCGGGCGGCAGCAGTGCCGGTGGTGCCGGTGGTGCGGGGGCCTACGCCGTGCAGGTCGACGAGCAGAACTTCCAGACCACCATCGAGTCGTCGATGACCGCCCCGGTGCTGCTGGCCTTCTACTCGCGCACCCAGCTGCCCGAGAGCGGCCAGATGGCCGACGACCTCGCGACGCTGGCCGACGAGTTCGACGGCCGCTTCCTGGTCGGCCTCGTCGACGTCGACACCTCCCCGCAGATCGCCCAGGCGGTGCAAGTCCAGTCGCTGCCCTACGTGGTGGCCGTGCTCGAGGGCCGCCCGGCGCCGCTGCTGCAGGACGTCGTGCCGCTCGAGGAGCTGCGGGGCGCGCTGACCCAGGTCGTGCAGCAGCTCACCGCGCAGGGGATGACCGGGCGCCACCAGCCGCGTGCGGGCGCCCCGGCCGGCGACGAGGGCGAGGCCGAGCAGGTCGACCCCCGCTACGCCGCCGCCCAGGACGCGCTGGGCTCGGGCGACATCGACCTCGCGGTCGCGGAGTACCAGAAGCTCGTCGACGCCAACCCCGCCGACGCCGAGGCCGTCGCCGGCCTGGCGATCGCCAAGGTCATGCAGCGCACCCAGGGCGTCGACCTGCACGCCGCGCGGGCCGCGGCGGCGGCGAACCCCGACGACGTCGAGGCGCAGACGCTCTGCGCCGACCTCGACCTGGCCGGCGGCCACGTCGAGGACGCCTTCAACCGCCTGGTCGACCTCGTGCGCCGCACCAGCGGCGACGACCGCACCAAGGCCCGCGAGCACCTCCTGGGCCTCTTCGCCGCCGTCGGCAACGACGACGAGCGGGTGCTGCGCGGGCGCGGCAACCTGGCCAACGCCCTCTTCTGAGCAGGCCCGAGGTCATGGCCCTGCTCGACGGCGTCGCCGGGGCGGCGTACGTCGGGCGCGGGCTGGCGACCTGGCGGCGCCGGCCCGGGCTGATGCTGCTCGGCGCGGTGCCCGCCCTGCTGGTGCTGCTGGTGGTCCTGGCGGCGCTGGTCGCGCTCCTGGTCAACCTCGGCGACCTCGTCGCCTGGGCCACGCCGTTCGCCGACGGGTGGGCCGAGGCGCTGCGCGGGCTGCTGCGCCTGGGGCTCGGGCTGCTGGTGCTGGTCGGCTTCCTGGTGCTCACCTCGGTCACCTTCACCGCCGCCACGCTGGCGGTCGGGGACCCCTTCTACGCGCGCATCTGGCGCGAGACCGAGGCCTGGCTCGGCGGACCGGTGCCGACCTCGGGGCTCTCGGCCTGGCGCTCGGTCTCCGACTCCCTGGTGCTGGTCGCGCTCGGGCTGGCGACCGCCCTGGGCGTGCTGCTCGTGGGGCTGCTGCCGGTCGTCGGCGCGGTCGTCGGCGCCGTGGCCGGCCTCGCGGTCTCCGGCTGGCTGCTGGCCGGGGAGCTGCTGGCCCGCCCCCTGGAGGCCCGGGGCATGGACCGGGTGCAGCGCCGCGACCTGCTGCGCGGGCACCGGGCGCGGGTGCTGGGCTTCGGGATGGCCACCCAGGCGTGCTTCCTGGTGCCGCTCGGCGCGGTGGCGGTGATGCCGGCCGCCGTCGTCGGCGCCACCGTCCTGGCCCGCGACCTCCTCACCCGTCCCACATCTCCCGCCGACCCGGCGCAAACCTCGCGCTGACCCGTCGCAAACCTCCCGCTGACCCGTCGCAAATGTCGCGCTGACCCGGCCCGAAGTCGCACCGACCCGGCCTCAGCGCGCTCGATCGCGCCGGGGTGGTGGGAGTTCTGGAAGGATGTCGCCGTGCTCCCTTCCTCAGGTCGGACCGGGGCGTCCGGTCCGGACGTTCGCCGTGCCCTCATCGTCCACAGCGGCGGGGTGCACGTGCTGGCCGCGGCGCGCTCGCTGAGCGCAGCCGGCTGGGAGGTCGGGGTGGCCGCCTCGCACGGGCGGCCGACGTACTCGCGCGCGGTGCGCCGCGACCACGAGGTGCCGCCCCCCGAGGCCGACCCCGACGCCTTCGTCGCCGCGCTGGCGCGGCTGGTGGCCGAGCACGGCTACGACGTCGTCTTCGGCGCCGACGACATCGAGGTGCTGCTGGTCTCGGCCCGCCGCGACGAGATCGGGTGCGTGGTGCCCTACGGCGAGCACACCGACGTGGTGGCCGCGGTCGACAAGCTGGCCCTGGTCGAGGCGGCCCAGCGCGTCGGGCTCGCGGCGCCGCGCACCGTGGCCGCGACCGCCGAGGCGCTGGAGATGGTCGACGGCCCGGTCGTGGTGAAGGCCCGGCTGCACTGGGACCCCACCGCCGGTGGCAGCGCGCGCCACCTGATGGCCCGGGTGTGCGCCGGTCGTGAGGAGGCGCAGCAGGTGGCGCGGCTGATGAGCGCGGCCGGCGGCGAGCCGCTGCTGCAGGAGGTCGTCGACGGTCGGCTCTCGGCGCTGAGCGTCGTCGTCGACCGTCAGGGGCGCCTGCTCGGGGCCGTGCAGCAGTGGAGCCCGCGGCTCTCGGGCCGGCTCACCAGCTCGCGGGCCGTGACCGTCCCCGTCGACCCCGACCTGCTCGCCGGCGTACGACGGCTGCTCGCGGAGCTGGGCTGGTGGGGGTTGGCGAACCTGCAGTTCATGACGGCGCCCGGCGGGGCGCCCCGGCTTATCGACCTCAACGGCCGCTTCTACGGCAGCCTCGCGCTGGCCGTCGGCAGCGGTGTCGCCCTGCCCGACCTGTGGGCGCGCGCCGCGCTCGGCGACGACGTCACCCCGGCCGGACCCGGCCGGGTGGGGGTGCGCTTCCAGTCGTTCTTCGAGGACCTGTCACGGGCGCGGGTCGAGCGCCGTGGGGGCCTGGCCCGCGACGTGCTGTCGACGCTGGCGCAGGCGCCGGGCTCGGTGCACCCGCACGCCCGGCTGCGCGACCCGGGGCCGGTGCTGGCGGTGCTCCGGAACAGGTGGCGCGATGGCTGACGGACCTGGTCGACGTGCCCGCCTGGTGCCGCTGCGCGACGTCGACACCGCGCTGCGCGACGCCTGGCACGACCTGGCCGGTCGAGCCGTCGAGCCCAACCCCTACGTCGAGCCCGGCCCGGTGCTCGCGGCCGCCCGGCACCTGCCCGCCTGCGCCGACCGCCGAGCTGCTCGTGGTCGAGCGGGGCGGCGCGTCGAGCTGGCGCTGCCGGTGCTCCGCTCGCGCTCCTACCGTCGGGTCCCCGTGCCGACCTACCGGGCCTGGGGCCACGACGACTGCTTCCTCGAGACCCCGCTGCTCGACAGCCCCGACCCCGAGGCCACCTGGCGCAGCGCCCTCGCCCGGCTCGCCACCGGTGCGAGTGGCTGGCTGTCCTTCGAGCAGCTGCCCGGCGACGGCCCGGTGCGTACGGCGCTCGAGGGCGCCCTCGCCTCACGCGCGGCGCCGGTGGCGCTGGCCTGCACCGACCGGCCCGTGGTGCACCGCCGCGCCGAGCCGACGTACCTCGACGGGCGGTTGAGCTCGTCGCGCCGGCGCCGGCTCGGGCGCTGGGGGCGGCGCCTCGAGCGCGAGCTCGGCGCCCCGGTCGGGCTGGAGGAGCGCTCCGCCGAGGACCCCGAGGCCGCCGTCGCCCGCTTCCTGGCCCTGGAGGCAGCGGGCTGGAAGGGCGAGTCGGGCACCGCGCTGGCCGCCGACCCCGCGCGCGGGGCCGCCTTCACCGAGACCTTCGTCGAGGCCGCAGCCCGCGGCAGGGCCCAGCTGTGGGAGCTGCGCGGCGGCGACACGGTCGTGGCGGCGCTGTGCGTGCTGGTCGGCGGTGACGGTGCCTTCCACGTCAAGACCGCCTTCGACGAGGCCTTCGCCTCGACCTCGCCCGGGCTGCAGCTCGAGGTCGCGGTGCTCGAGGCCTTCCACGACGACCCCGCGCTCGGGTGGATCGACTCGGGCTCGGTCGAGGACCCCGCCAGCCCCTCGACGATGCTCTACCCCGACCGCCGGCGGCTCGACACGCTGGTCGTGCCGCTGCGCGGTCGCGTGGCACTCGCCCCGGCGCTCGCGCTGCGCGCCACGATGCGGTGGCGCGACCGGCGCTCCGAGGCCGAGCACTGACATGGACCCGGCAGCGGTCGAGCTCGTGCTCGCGAGGATCACTCGCGACGTGGGGACGCACCTGCTGCTGTGGCGCGGCGAGGACCTGACCGGCAACGACCTCGATGTGGTCGTCCTGCCCGGCGGCGGTGCCCCGGTGGCCCGGGCGCTGCGCGCGGCCGGCCTCGTCCCGGCGCCCCAGGACCCCGGCCGGGTGCTGTGGCGCCGACTCCCCGACCTCGACGTGGTCGTGGACGTGCTGGCCGACCACGCGTGGCCGGCGATGTACCCGCCGCTGCCCGACGTACGACGACGCGCGGCGCCGGGGACGCTGGGCCTGCTCGTGGCGGCCCCGGTCGACCGGGTGCTGGTGCACGCCGCGGAGGCGGTGGCGGGACGCCCGTGGTCGCGCTGCGCGACCCGGGTGCGCTCGGTGCTCGAGGCCTCCGGGGAGGCGGCCGAGGTCCTGGCCGCCGCGCGGGCGGTCGACCCGGCCCTGGGCCGGATCGCGGGGCTGGCGTGGTCGGGTGACCCGGCGACGGCGGAGCACCTGGGCGCCGGGGAGGTGGCCCGGGCGCTGGCCGGCTCGCCGCGCGCCCGCCGCGCCGCCCGCACCCGGCTGGTCGGTGAGCCCGTCACGAGGCCCGCGACGCCCCCGGTCGCGCGTCCGCGGATGATCGCCCTCAGCGGCATGGACGGCGCCGGCAAGTCCACGGCGTCACTGGCCCTGCTCGACCACTTCGAGCGGCTCGACGAGGCCGCCCTGGTCCACTGGACGCGGGTGGGGGCCGACCTCGGGCTGCTCGTGCACGTCGGCCGGATCGCGCGGCGGCTGCTGCGCCGCGACCGCTCGGTGTCGGTGGCAGTCGAGGACCCGCAGGGCGGGAGCGCCGAGGCGCCGAGCGGGCAGGCGAGCGGGGCTGCGGGAGCGGCCGTCGAGCGCCGCGGCGGGCTCCTCGACGGGGTGTGGGTGCTGGCGGTCGCGCTGTCCAGCGTGCGCGCGGCCCGGCACGCCGGCCGCCTGCGGCGCTCGGGCGTGCACGTGGTCTGCGACCGGTGGCTGCTCGACGCGCTCGTCGACCTGCGCCTGCGCTACGGGCGCCACCGGGTGGCCGAGTGGCTGCTGCGCCGCGGCTTCCCCCGCCCCGACGTGGCGGTGCTGCTGCGCGTCGAGGCCCGGGCGGCCGCCGTACGCAAGCCGGGCGACCAGCCGCTCGTGGTGCTGGAGGCCATGGCCCGCCTCTACGACGAGCTCACGCCGCGTGCCGGGGTGGTGGTGGTCGATGCCGCACGTGCCGACACCGACGTGCTCGCCGAGGTGCTTCGCGCCGGGTCGGCGTGAGATCTGCGCCGGGTCGGCGCGAAGTATGCGCCGGGTCAGCGTGAAGTATGCGCCGGGTCGGGGTGGCTGCGCCCGCTCTCGGTGTACGCCGCCGCGCCGGGCGAGCCCGCCGCGCTGGCCAGGGCCGCCTCGATGCGGCGTGCGGTGAACCCGGCGGCGTGCTCGTGGACCTCGGCGAGGGTGCAGAACCGGGCGCTGCGGATCTCGCGGACCTGCTCGACGATCTTCTCGGTGATCGAGGCGTCGTGCTCGCCGCCGTCGAAGACCAGGCAGATCGCGTCGTCCCAACCGCCCCAGGTGGGCAGCCAGTCGGTGAGCAGCAGCCGGCCGGCGGGGATCTCGAGGGCCAGCTCCTCGGTGACCTCGCGGGCCACCGCGACCTGGGGCGACTCGCCGACCTCGACGACGCCGCCGGGCAGGTCCCAGTCCTGCTTGTAGGTCAGCTGGCACATCAGCACCCGCCCGTCGCGGTCGCGCACCAGCATCTGGCTGATCGCGCGCTTGCGGGGCAGGAACGAGTTGAGCAGCGCGCGGAAGGCCCCGGGCTCGCTCAGCGGCGGGTCGGTGGCCAGGCGGGCCAGCACGACGTACCCCTCGGTGGTGCTCTCGCCGGGCACCACCCGCTCGACGCCCTCGCGGCGCAGGCCGGCGCGGGTGGCCACCCGCAGGGCGCCCTCGGCGTCGACCGGGATGCGCGACTCGACCCGGGAGACGCCCAGGCCGCCCTCGTGCTCGGCGGTCAGCGACCAGTCGACCAGCACCCGCAGCGCCCGGGTCGCGTAGCCGCGGCCCCGGTGGGCGTCGTCGAGGCCGCCCTCGAGCCACACCGTCGTGGCGTCCTTGCGGACCACCACCAGGCTGCCGACGCTCTCGTCGTCGACGACGACCGTGAAGGCCAGCGCCGCGTCCTTGTCGACGGCCATCGGGTGGTCGGTCGGCGCCGAGGGCCGCAGGGTGACCGTGCCGTCGGTGAGGGTGGGGTGCTCGTGGGTCACGCCGCCACCCTAGCCAGGCACCCCGCGCCGCGGCTGCGGGCGCTCAGGCGCGCGCCCGCAGCCACACCGTCGCCAGCGGCGGCACCGAGATCTCGGCGTGCGCCGGCTGCCCGTGGTGCTCGCCCTCGACCGCGGTGACGGCGCCGTAGTTGCCCACGCCCGAGCCGGTGTAGCCCTCGGCGTCGGTGTTGAGCACCTCGTCCCACTCACCGACCGACGGCAGCGCCAGCCGGTAGCCGTGGTGCGGCACGGCCGAGAAGTTCGAGACGCACACCAGGTCGGGCTCGCCCGGGGCCCGGCGCACGAACGAGAAGGTGTTGCGCCCGGCGTCGTTGCCGTCGAGCCACATGAACCCCTCGGGGGAGTGGTCGCGCGCCCACAGCGCCGCCGTGTCGGCGTACGTGCGGTTGAGGTCGCGCACCAGGCTCTGCACGCCGCGGTGCTCGGGGTGCTCGAGCAGCCACCAGTCGAGCTCGCGGGCCTCGGCCCACTCCGACTCCTGGCCCATCTCGGTGCCCATGAAGAGCAGCTGCTTGCCGGGGTGGGCCCACATGTAGCCCAGGTAGGCGCGCAGGTTGGCCAGCTGCTGCCAGCGGTCGCCGGGCATCTTGCGCAGCATCGAGCCCTTGCCGTGCACGACCTCGTCGTGGCTGATCGGCAGCACGTAGTTCTCGGAGAAGGCGTAGACGAGGGAGAAGGTCATCTCGCCGTGGTGGTAGGCGCGGTGCACCGGGTCGTTGGCCATGTAGGCCAGCGAGTCGTTCATCCAGCCCATGTTCCACTTGAAGCCGAAGCCCAGGCCGTCGTGCTCGGTGGGGCGGGTCACGCCCGGCCACGAGGTCGACTCCTCGGCGATCGTCACCACGCCGGGCACCCGGCGGTAGACGGTCGCGTTCATCTCCTGCAGGAACTGCACGGCCTCGAGGTTCTCGCGCCCGCCGTGGATGTTGGGGCTCCACTCGCCCTCCTCGCGGGAGTAGTCGAGGTAGAGCATCGAGGCCACGCCGTCGACGCGCAGGCCGTCGGCGTGGAACTCCTCGCACCAGTAGACGGCGTTGGCGTAGAGGAAGTTGCGCACCTCGCGCCGCCCGAAGTTGAAGATGTGGCTGCCCCACTCCTTGTGCCAGCCGCGCTGGGGGTTGGGGTCCTCGTAGAGGGGGGTGCCGTCGAAGCGGGCCAGCGCCCACTCGTCGGTGGCGAAGTGGCCCGGCACCCAGTCGAGGATCACGCCGACGCCGGCCTGGTGCAGCCGGTCGACCAGCAGCCGGAAGCCGTCGGGGTCGCCGAAGCGGGCGTCGGGGGCGAAGTACGACGTCACGTGGTAGCCCCACGAGCCGCCGAACGGGTGCTGCATCACCGGCATCATCTCGACGTGGGTGAAGCCGAGGTCGGAGACGTAGGCGACCAGGTCGTCGGCCATCTGCTCCCACGACCACATCGACTGGTCGTAGTTCTTCTTCCACGAGGCCAGGTGCACCTCGTAGACGCTCATCGGGGCCTCGATCGCGGCCTTCTCGGCGCGCGCGGTCATCCAGGCGTCGTCGCCCCAGGTGTAGGAGGACTCGAAGACGCGCGAGGCGGTGCTGGCGGGCTTCTCGGCCCAGGCCGCCATCGGGTCGGCCTTGTCGCGCCACTGGCCGTCGGGGCCCAGCACCGCGAACTTGTACGACGTACCGCTGCCGACGTCGGGCACGAACAGCTCCCAGACGCCCGAGGTGCCGAGCTGGCGCATCGGGTGCTCGCGGCCGTCCCAGGAGTTGAAGTCGGCCTTGACCCGCACGCCGCGCGCGGCGGGCGCCCAGACGGCGAAGGAGGTGCCGGTGACGCTGCCGCCGGGGGTGCCGGGGGCGTCGTAGTGGTGCACGTGCGCGCCGAGCACGGTCCACAGCTGCTCGTGGCGGCCCTCGTTGATCAGGTGCAGGTCCATCTCGCCCAGGGTGGGCAGGAACCGGTAGGGGTCGTCGGAGTCCCACGGCTCGCCCTCGTAGCTGACCGAGAGCGTGTACGCCGGCACCTCGGCGACCGGCAGCACCCCCACCCAGACGCCGTGGTGCTCGTGGTCGAGCGGGGTCTCGCCCCACTCGCCGCACACCGTGACCGAGGAGGCCAGCGGCCGCAGCACGCGCACGGTGACCGCGCCGTCGTGCGGGTGCGGGCCGAGGACGGCGTGGGGGTGGCCGTGCTCGCCGCGCACGAGCTGGTCGAGCTCGTCGTGGCTGACGGGCTTGGCGGTGGTGCTCACGGGCTGCTCCGGGGTCATGGTGCTCCGATCTCGGCGACGGCCTGGAGCGGGATGTCCACCCAGGTCGGCCGGTTGCGGGTCTCGTAGACGGTCTCGTAGACGGCCTTGTCGGCGACGTAGGCGTCGAGCAGGGTCCGCTGCTGGTCGCTGATGTCGCCGTCGGCGTAGGCGTAGAGGAAGTGGTTCTTGCTGCGGTTGGCCCACTCGGCGGCCTTGGCGGCGCGCACCTCCGAGCCCTCGGGGTCGTCCTCGGCCCAGGTGCGCTCGACCACGCGCGGGGCGTAGTCGAAGGAGCGCAGCATCCCGGCGACGTCGCGCCAGGGGGAGTCGGGCAGCAGCCGCTCGTGCAGCGGCTTGGCCGGCTCGCCCTCGAAGTCGACGATCTTCCAGCCCAGCGCGGTGCGCAGGGTCTGGCCCAGGTGCAGGTCGCCGTGCACCCGGTGCACCGGGACCTCGCCCAGGTCGCCGACCCGGGCGAAGAGCGCCTCCAGCCCGGCGCGGTGCTCCTCGAGCCCGGGGGCCGCGGCCAGCGCCGGCGGCAGCCGGCCGGCCATGGTCGCCGCCACGTCGGCGCCGGGGACCGTCGAGGTCGGGAAGTGCTCGGCCATCAGGGCGTGCACCTCGCGCAGCGTGCGGCCCAGCCGGGTGGCCTCGCCGGCGAAGTCGCCGCCGGCCTCGGAGGCGTGCAGCTCGGGCTGGCGGAAGAGGTCGCGCACGCTCGAGAGCGCCAGGTCCCAGCCGTCGGAGGCGGTGCGCAGGAACTGCTGGAGCATCGCCAGCTGCATCACCCCGCCCGAGCCGGGGTCGTCGGTGTGGTCGTCGCCGCCGCGCTGCTCGGGGTCGACCCAGTCGAGCCAGCCGTAGAGCGCGGCGACGTCGGGGGAGCCGACCCGGCTCAGCACCTCGTGCACCTGCACGTCGGGGTTGACCCCCGGCGTGACCTTGCGGAAGACCTTCATCAGCGCGTCCTCGCCGAAGGCCACGGAGGAGTTCGACTGCTCACCGGAGAAGAGCGTCGAGTGGGTCTCGAGGTCGAGGTCGTGGCCGGGCAGCCGGTGGAAGGCCAGCGAGCTGTCGTCGTCGACCAGGTTGCCGCCGGGCTCGGTCGCGGCCCGGTCGAAGGAGCGCAGCCAGCAGGCCATCGCCCCGCGGTCGTGCAGGGCGTCGTAGCCGTGCAGCCGGCCGCGCGCGGGGTCCTCCCAGGTGGCGATGTGGGCGTGCTCGAGCCGCTCCTGCGCCTCGCCGTAGAGGGCGATCGGCACCTGGTAGTGCTCCACCTTGTCGGGGGCCTCGGGCCCCACGTCGTCGTAGGTCACCTCGGCCAGGCACAGCAGGACCAGCGGCCCGCCCGGCACCGCCCCGGGCACCGTGCCCACGCGGCGTACGCCGGTGACGGCCAGCGGGCGGCCCTTGCCGCCGAACCAGCGGGTGCGGGCCAGGTACTCGACGAAGACCTGCGGGTCGGGGGCGGCGGGCAGGCCGTCGCCGCTCGTGGGGGTGCTCGTCTGGTCGCTCACAGCAGCTGACCCTCCTCGTGGTGCTCCGGCGTGGTGAGCCGGAACCAGTAGAAGCCGTAGCCGGCGAGCGTGAGCAGGTAGGGCAGCTCGCCGATCTCGGGGAACGGCACGCCGCCGATGATCTCGATCGGGCGGCGGCCCTCGAAGCGGCGCAGGTCGAGCTCGACCGGCTGGGGGAAGCGCGAGAGGTTGTTGACGCAGAGGATCACGTCCTCGTGGCCGTCCTCGTCGGTGTGCTCGCGCACGTAGGACAGCACGGTGGAGTTCGAGCCGCCGAGGTCGTGGAACTCGCCGAGGCCGAACGCCGGGTGGTGGCGGCGGGCCTGGAGCATCCGGCGGGTCCAGTGCAGCAGCGAGGAGGGGTTCTCCATCTGAGCCTCGACGTTGACCGACTCGTAGCCGTAGATCGCGTCCTGGACCACCGGCAGGTCCAGGCGGCCGGGGTTGGCCGAGGAGAAGCCGGCGTTGCGGTCGGAGGTCCACTGCATCGGGGTGCGCACGCCGTCGCGGTCGCCGAGCCAGATGTTGTCGCCCATCCCGATCTCGTCGCCGTAGTAGAGGACGGGGGAGCCGGGCAGGCTCAGCAGCAGCGCGTTGAACAGCTCGATCTGGTTGGTGTCGTTGTCGAGCAGCGGGGCCAGGCGCCGGCGGATGCCGATGTTGGCCTTCATCCGCGGGTCCTTGGCGTACTCCGACCACATGTAGTCGCGGTCCTCGTCGGTGACCATCTCGAGGGTCAGCTCGTCGTGGTTGCGCAGGAAGATGCCCCACTGGCAGTTGTGCGGGATCGCGGGGGTCTGCTCGAGGATCTCCGAGATCGGGTAGCGCGACTCCCGGCGCACCGCCATGAAGATGCGCGGCATCACCGGGAAGTGGAAGGCCATGTGGCACTCGTCGCCGCCGGACTCGAAGTCACCGAAGTACTCCACGACGTCCTGGGGCCACTGGTTGGCCTCGCACAGCAGCACCCGGCCGGGGTACTCCTCGTCGACGATGCGGCGCACCTTCTTGAGGAACTCGTGGGTCTCGGGCAGGTTCTCCCCGTCGGTGCCGGGGCGCTCGTAGAGGTAGGGCACCGCGTCGAGACGGAACCCGTCGAGGCCCATGTCGAGCCAGACCTTCATCGCCTCGATCATCGCGTCGTGCACGGCGGGGTTGTCGAAGTTCAGGTCGGGCTGGTGGTGGAAGAACCGGTGCCAGTAGTACTGCTGGCGCACCGGGTCCCAGGTCCAGTTCGACGGCTCGGTGTCGACGAAGATGATCCGCGCGTCCTGGTAGAGCTCGTCGGTGTCGGACCAGACGTAGAAGTCGCCGTACGGCCCGTCGGGGTCCGAGCGGCTGGCCTGGAACCACGGGTGCTGGTCGCTGGTGTGGTTCATGACGAAGTCGATGATCACGCGGATGCCGCGCTCGTGGGCGGCGTCGAGGAAGTAGTGGAAGTCCTCCATCGTGCCGATCGCCGGGAGCACCCCGGTGTAGTCGGCCACGTCGTACCCGCCGTCGCGCAGCGGGCTGGGGAAGAACGGCGGCACCCACAGGCAGTCGACGCCGAGCCACTCCAGGTAGTCGAGCTTCTCCACCAGGCCGCGGAAGTCGCCGGTGCCGTCGCCGTTGGAGTCGCGGAAGGAGCGGACCAGGACCTCGTAGAAGACCGCCGACTTGAACCAGTCGGGCGTCGCGTGCGCGGCGTGGCCGACGTCGACACCGGAGTCGGTGTGGCCGTCGACGACCGGGTCGTCGCCCAGCGGCGGCCCGTCGGCGTGGGTGACCTGCGCCCCGTGGTCCTGCGAGGTGGGGTGGGGGTCGTTCACGCGGTCCTCCTGACGCTCAGCACGTGAGCGGGTTCGTGGTGGGGGTCGAGGCGCACGTAGTTGTGCTGGCTCCAGCTCCAGGCCTCGCCGGTGATCTCGTCGTGGACGACGTAGGAGTCGCCCCAGTCCATGCCCAGGCTCGGCAGGTCGATGTGCACCGTGGTCTCGCGGGTGGCGTGCGGGTCGAGGTTGACCACCACGATCACGGTGTCGCTGGTGGGGTCGCCGGCCACGGCCTGCTTGCTGAAGACGAGGACGTTCTCGTCGTCGCTGCCGTGGATGACCACGGTGCGCAGCAGCTGCAGCGCCCGGTGCTGGCGGCGCAGCTGGTTGAGCCGGGTCAGGTACGGCGCGAGGGTGCGGCCCTCGGCCTCGGCGCCCTCCCAGTCGCGGATGCGGATCTGGTACTTCTCCGAGTCCAGGTACTCCTCGCTGCCGGGCTTGACGGCCACGTGCTCGTACAGCTCGTAGCCGGCGTACACGCCCCAGGTCGGGGAGCCGGTGGCGGCCAGGACCGCGCGGATCTTGAACGCCGCCGGGCCGCCGTACTGCAGGAACGCGTGCAGGATGTCGGGGGTGTTGACGAAGAAGTTGGGCCGCATCAGGTGGTCGGTCTCGGTGGCGAGCTCGGTGAGGTACTCCTCGATCTCCCACTTCGCGGTGCGCCAGGTGAAGTAGGTGTAGCTCTGCTGGAAGCCCACCGCGCCGAGCCCGCGCATCATCGCCGGGCGGGTGAAGGCCTCGGCCAGGAAGATCACGTCGGGGTCGGTGCGGCGCACCTCCTCCAGCAGCCACTCCCAGAAGGCCACCGGCTTGGTGTGCGGGTTGTCGACGCGGAAGATCCGCACGCCGTGCGACATCCACAGCTTCACGATCCGCAGCACCTCGCGGCGGATGCCCTCCGGGTCGTTGTCGAAGTTGACCGGGTAGATGTCCTGGTACTTCTTCGGCGGGTTCTCGGCGTAGGCGATCGAGCCGTCGGCGCGGGTGGTGAAGAACTCGGGGTGCTCGGTGACCCACGGGTGGTCGGGCGCGGCCTGGAGCGCGAGGTCGAGCGCGACCTCGAGGCCGAGCTCACGAGCCCTCGCCACGAAGGCGTCGAAGTCGTCGAAGTCGCCCAGGTCGGGGTGGATGGCGTCGTGCCCGCCGTCCTTCGACCCGATCGCCCACGGCGAGCCGGTGTCGTCGGGGCCCGGGGTCAGGGTGTTGTTGGGGCCCTTGCGGTTGACCTCGCCGATCGGGTGGATCGGCGGCAGGTAGATGACGTCGAAGCCCATCTCGGCGACCGCGTCGAGCCGCTTCGCCGCGGTGCGCAGCGTGCCGCTGGTGACCTTGCCGGTCTTCTCGTCGCGGGTGGCGCCCTCGGAGCGCGGGAAGAACTCGTACCAGGAGCCGAAGAGCGCGCGCTCGCGGTCGGCGTACGCCGGGAAGGGGCCCTCGACGCTGATCAGCTCGCGGATCGGGTGCTCCTCGAGCACCGCCAGCAGGGCGGGGTCCTGGAGCGCGGCGAGCCGGGCCTCGGCGGGCCGCGAGGTGTCCTGGGCGGCTGCGACCGCGGCGCCCAGCACCTCGCGGGCGGGGTCGACCCTCGGCAGTTCGGCCAGCACCTTCTCGAGCAGCAGGCGGCCCTCGGTGAACATCAGCTCCACGTCGACGCCGGCAGGGATCTTGAGGCCCGCCGCGTGCTGCCAGGTGGCCAGCGGGTCCGACCAGGCCTGCACCTCGAAGGTCCAGGCGCCCTCCGCGTCGGGGGTCACCCAGGCGAGGTAGCGGTCGGGCGGATCGGCCAGCTTGCGCATCCGCACCGGTGCGGCGCGGCGTCCGTCGGGCCCGGTCAGCACCACCTCCGCCGACAGCTTGTCGTGCCCCTCGCGGAACACGGTGGCGGCGACGGGAAAGGGTTCACCGACGGTCGCCTTCGCCGGCTGTCGACCGAGGTCGACCAGCGGCGTGACGTCCATGACAGGGATGCGTCCGACCATGCCTCCACCCTTCCGGCCCACGCCCCCACCTGCAAGCCGCCACCAGGGTGAGAGACCCACGACCCACGCATCCAGCAGTGACGAGCACCACCCGGCAGCGCCGTCTGAGCCCCGGCGGTTCCACCGTTGGTCGAGCAGCGAGGAGCGCCAGCGAGGAGCGTCGCCGAGACCCGGTGAGTGGCGCGCCCGCCGTACGCCGTGTGGTTGCGGGGTCTCGGCGACGCTCGAGCCTTCGGCCCTCGCTGCTCGACCTACGGGTGGGAGCGCGAGCGACGTGTGCCCGTCGAGGCCCGGTGAGGTGCCCACTCGTCGTACGACGAGGACTCCCGCCGTTGGTCGAGCAGTGAGGAGCGCTAGCGACGAACGTCGCCGAGACCCGGTGAGTGGCGCGCCCGCCGTACGCCGTGTGGTTGCGGGGTCTCGGCGACGCTCGAGCCTTCGGCCCTCGCTGCTCGACCTACGGGTGGGAGCGCGAGCGACGTGTGCCCGTCGAGGCCCGGTGAGGTGCCCACTCGGCGTACGACGAGGACTCCCGCCGTTGGTCGAGCAGTGAGGAGCGCCAGCGACGAACGTCGCCGAGACCCGGTGAGTGGCGCGCCCGCCGTACGCCGTGTGGTGGCGGGGTCTCGGCGACGCTCGAGCCTTCGGCCCTCGCTGCTCGACCTACGGGTGGGAGCGCGAGCGACGTGTGCCCGTCGAGGCCCGGTGAGGTGCCCACTCGGCGTACGACGAGGACTCCCGCCGTTGGTCGAGCAGTGAGGAGCGCCAGCGACGAACGTCGCCGAGACCCGGTGAGTGGCGCGCCCGCCGTACGCCGTGTGGTGGCGGGGGTCTCGGCGACGCTCGAGCCTTCGGCCCTCGCTGCTCGACCGACGGACAGGAGCCTCAGCGAGGAGCGTCGCCGAGACCCGGTGACCGGCCCACCTGTCCTGCACAGCCCCGCTGAGCCTCAGCGCTGTCCTGAGCGTCGCCGCCACCCGGAGCGCCCAGCCGTGGATCAGGACAGCGTCCATGCCATGGCCTGGACCTACATCCTCGAGTGCGCCGACGGCTCGTTCTACGTCGGCAGCACCACCGACCTCGAGCGCCGCATCAGCCAACACGACCGCGGAGAGGGAGCTGAGTACACCACACCCAGTCGACGTCGTCCGGTGCGGCTGGTCTGGGCGGTTCAGTTCCAGCGGAGGGACGAGGCCTACGCCTGTGAGAAGCGGATCCAGGGATGGAGCCGGGCGAAGCGGATCGCCCTGATCGAGGGACGGTACGAGGACCTGCCCGCGCTCGCGCGGGGCCGGTGTCGGCGTCCCCTGGCTGAGGACGTGCCGTGACTCAAGGGGTCTCGGCGACGCTCGAGCCTCCGGCCCTCGCTGCTCGACCTACGAAAAGCGCCGAGCCGGCTCGTTCGAACGAGCCGGCTCGGCGGTGGTGCGGTGGAGCGTCGGGTCAGCGGGAGAAGACCTGCAGCTCCGAGGCGTGCACGATCGTGCCGCGGTCGGAGGCCGTGGCGCAGTCGGTGTCGTTGAGCGGGTCGTTGTCCTGCTCACCGGAGTAGCCCGGGGTGCCGGTGCACTGGTTCTCCAGGGTCACCAGGCGCACCGCGGCGGCCCTGGTCTTCCCGATCTTGAAGGAGCGCATCGTCTGGTCGGGCGCGACCGGGCGGGGGCGCCCGGCCGGGAAGGCGTCGGCCTTCGAGGTGAAGACGCGCTTCCAGGTGGCCTTGTCCGACTCGCAGCCGCTGGTGCAGACCTCGATGGCGAAGCGGCGCAGCGCGGTGAAGCGCGAGCCGGAGGCCGGGTCCTCGTCGGTGGCCAGCGGGATCGTGTCGCCCGAGGCCGGCGCGGGGGTCAGCAGGGCGCTGACCTGCACGCGACGGATCGTGTGCGTGCCCTTGGCCAGGTCGACGGAGACGAAGGGCTTCGACTCGTCGACGTTGGTCTCGGTGACGGCACCCCAGTTGGTCGACTCCTTGCCGTCGATCAGGTGGGCGGTGTTGAGCGAGCCGGGGGTCGCGTCGATGACCTTCGCGCCGTTCGCGGCCGCGGCCAGGTTCTTCTGCTTGGTCAGCCGCACGGTCTTGCGCTCGCCGGCCTTGACCCGCAGCGTGAACCGCTTGAAGCCGCCCTTGCCGGAGGTGTAGAGCATCCGGTAGGTGCCGGGGACCATCGAGACGGTGGCGTCGAGCTTCGACTTCGGCGAGGTGTCGGCGACGGGGGTGACCCGGGCCTGGTAGTCGCCCACGTAGATCTTGCCGGCGCCGCGCGAGGCCTTGAAGGTGACCGTGCCGTTGCGCTGCTTCGGGGAGGCGAAGCCGCCCTTGACGTGCTCGGAGTCGGCGTCGGGCGTCGAGGCGTCCTTGCCCATGCCGCGCTGCGCGAAGGCCTTCCACATCACCTTGGTGTCCTCGCCGCCGAAGCGCATCCGGTCGGCGGCCAGCATCGCGTCACGTGCGTCGAGCATCGAGGTGGCGCCCTGCTGGAGCAGGAAGGCGTCGAACATCAGCTGCACCCAGCGGCGGTTGCCGGGGCAGAACTGGGGCGCCAGCGGGCTGGCGTCCTCGGTGGCCTGGGCGCACCGCAGCTGCAGCGCCTTGTCCTTGTAGGGGAACTGCCGGTTGTGCTTCTTCACCAGGGCCTGGCGCACCGACCACTGGGTGCCGCTCCAGATCTCGCCGTCGGCGTGGACCTGCTGGCCGGTGGTGTCGAAGCCGACGTTGCTGTAGTTCAGCGGGTTCTTGTTGATGGCGTAGTCGCGGATCGCGGTGCGCTTGTTGCCGGTGGCGTAGACGCCGACGGCCCAGACGTTGCCGCCGTTCTTGTAGCCGTGGCTGAAGTGGTACTCCGCGGCGACCAGGTCGCCCCACGACTCGCCCATCGCGCCACCCTGCGCGGAGGTCAGGCCCTCGTCGGGCCCGGCGACCATGCGGTTGGAGATGGCGTGGGTGTACTCGTGGCCCACGATGCCCATGTCGAGCCCGCCGTCGGTGCAGGGGGCGTAGAACGCGCCCGCGATCGGCTGGAAGAGGTACTGGTTGGTGATGCCGGGCACGCCGTCCTGCAGGGTGATCTGGTTGGCGTTGTCACGGCCCAGGTACGTCGGCTGGCCGCCGCTGAGGGCGCCGGCCTGCACGTTGCCGATCTCCTGGTCGCCCTCGACACCGCCGCGCCCGAAGTTCTCGAGCTGCAGGTTGTAGTTGGCTTCGGTGAAGCCCAGGTAGTAGCTGTAGTCGTGCATCCGGTTGTGGGAGACGAAGAGGTTCTGCGTCGAGAACTCGATGTCGTTGCCGCCGGGCACCAGCTCGCTGGGGCTGCACCCGGAGTTGTTCCAGGCGTCGGTGAACTCGCCGGTGTACTGGCGCGTGGGGGAGACCGGGGCCTGCAGCAGGCCGCCGGGGGTCAGCGGGCTGGCCCACGCCTCGTGGGTGTTGGCGTTGTTGCCGACGGTGGTCGCGGTCGTCGTGCCGGTGGCGTCCAGCGCGTCCCACGGGTAGGTGGCGGCCACGTTCTTGAAGGGGCCGCTGGGCAGCGTGCACTCGGGACCGGCGATCCAGCAGCCGATGACCGAGTTCGTGGGCGTCGAGTCGTTGTTGACCGAGCTCATCGCCGGGTTGGCAGCGAAGTAGCGCCACGCCGGCGAGAAGAGCTGACCGCCGGTCGACGGGGCGCCCTGGTCGCTGGTGGAGAGCAGCAGCGAGTAGGTGCCGCTCACCGCGGAGGCGGAGTCGAAGGGGCAGACCTGCACGCCGTAGATGCCGGCCTTCAGCTTGTCCGAGGAGTACGTCGCCAGCTCGGGGCTGGTGAGCAGGTCCTGGGTGAAGAGCAGCTCCTTGCCGGGGCCGAAGATCTTGACGGTGATGTCGTCGGCGGGGGTGCTCAGGCCGAGCGCGTTGATGGTGCGGGTCTTGTCGTCGGCCAGCTCGAAGTCGTGCACGGGGCCGCACTGGTCGCCGGTGAAGGCGCCGGTGAAGACGTCGTTGACCTGGTCGTGCTCGACCTTGTTCTCGCGGTGCAGCACCTCGCCGGTCAGGGCGTCGACCATCAGCGTGTAGGCGAACGCGTCGCCCGCGTCGCTGTCGACGACGTTGGCCTCCAGCACCGGGCGCACGGTGCCGTCGGCCTTGGCCAGGGCGCGCAGGCGGACCTGCTGCGGCTGGGCGAAGCCGGGCACCGTCAGCACGGTCCAGTCCTCGGTGACGTCGCGGACGATGTCGGCCACGGCCGAGGCGGTCAGGTCGCGGCCCACGTTGCGGGCGGCGGCCAGCCAGCCCTGCTGGGGGCTGAGCTTCGTCGCGGAGGCGTCGAGCTCGGTGCCGGAGCGCACCAGCGAGGAGGAGACGTAGGCGATCTCGCCGCGCGCGACCCCGACGGTCACCATCGAGCCGAGGGCGGGGGTGAGGTCCCCGAAGCGCTGGCGCAGCAGCACGGCGTACCCGGGGTGCGGGGCGTCGTCGTAGACGGCGAGCTCCTGGGTGTTGACCAGCTCGAGGCCGCGCATCTGGGTGGCGTCCATCCCGAAGACGGCGGCGTTGGCCTCGAGCCAGGCGCGCGCCGACTTCTCGGCGTTCGCCGCGCCGGCGCCCGGGAAGGCAGCGCGGGCCAGCACCCCGTCGGCGGGCAGGATCGAGGCGGGGGTCCCGAAGTCGTTCCACCGCACGCTGACGGCGCCCAGGGCGTCGGCGACCCGGCGCTGGGCCAGGGTGGGCAGGGCGGTGCCGCGCGCGTCGAGGTCGGAGAGACCGGGCACGGAGTCGCCGATGGTCACGACGTCGTCGAGGGAGAAGGTGCTCGGGGCGGCAGGGCCGCTGGTGGCGAGGGCGGGGAGCTGCGCGAGGCCGGGCACCAAGGTGGCGGTCGCCAGGGCCAACGCCGCCGTCCTGCGGCGGCGTCTGCGCACGGGGTTCGTGGTCATGGCCCTCTCAACGCCACCGGGTGCCGGCGGTTATGCGTGGTGGCCCACGAACCTGACGCCGTGACAGGTTCGTGACCGGGAAGAAATACGGCGCAGAGGCTTTTTGGATCGTTCCACGAGGCGCTAGCGTCAGCGGGTGCGCGCGATCCGACGATTCACCGTCCACCCCGTCCTCCCCGCCCGCCTGGGCGCCCTCAGCGAGCTGGCCGGCAACCTGCGCTGGTCCTGGCACCCGCCGACCCAGGACGTCTTCGCGGCCGTCGACGCCGAGCTGTGGGAGTCGACCGGGCACGACCCGGTGCGCCTGCTGGCCTCGGTCGGCGCCGAGCGGCTCGACGAGCTGGCCGCCGACGCGTCGTTCGTGGCGCGGCTCGAGGCGGCGCGTGCCGACCTGGCGGCGTACGTCGAGGGGGAGCGGTGGTACCAGAAGCGCGTCGCCGCCGGCACCCTGACCGGGCCCACCGGCGGGGCCGCGCCCCGCGCGATCGGCTACTTCTCCCCGGAGTTCGGCATCACCGCGGTGCTGCCGCAGTACTCCGGCGGCCTCGGCATCCTGGCCGGCGACCACCTCAAGGCCGCCAGCGACCTGGGCGTGCCGATCATCGGTGTCGGGCTGCTCTACCGCCACGGCTACTTCCGCCAGTCGCTCTCGCGCGAGGGCTGGCAGCAGGAGACCTACCCCGTCCTGGACCCCGACGAGCTGCCGATCTCGCTACTGCGCGAGGAGAACGGCGCCGCGGCCACCATCTCGATCGCGATGCCCGGCGGGCCCGACCTCGTCGCGCGCATCTGGGTCGCCGCGGTGGGCCGGGTGCCGCTGCTGATGCTCGACACCGACGTCGAGGGCAACCCCGAGCACTACGTCGACGTCACCGACCGCCTGTACGGCGGCACCTCCGAGCACCGCCTGCGCCAGGAGCTGCTGCTCGGCGTCGGCGGCGTGCGTGCGCTGCGGGTCTTCTCGCGGCTGACCGGGCACCCCGAGCCGGAGGTCTTCCACACCAACGAGGGCCACGCGGGCTTCCTGGGCCTGGAGCGGATCCGCGAGCTGACCGCTGCGGCCGACGGGCCCGGGCTCGACTTCGACACCGCCCTCGAGGTCGGCCGGGCCTCCACCGTCTTCACCACCCACACCCCGGTGCCCGCCGGCATCGACCGCTTCGACCGCACCCTGGTCGAGCAGTACTTCAGCGAGGCCGGCGCCACCCCGGGCGTCCCGCTCGAGCGGATCCTGGCGCTGGGCGCCGAGGACTACGCCGGCGGCGACAGCGGCGTCTTCAACATGGCCGTGATGGGCTTCCGGCTGGCCCAGCGGGCCAACGGCGTCTCGCTGCTGCACGGGCAGGTCTCCCGCGGCATGTTCCAGGGCCTGTGGCCGGCCTTCGACGAGGCCGAGGTGCCGATCACCTCGATCACCAACGGGGTGCACGCCCCGACCTGGGTGGCGCGCGAGGTCTTCGGGCTGGCCGACGGGGCCGACCCCGACTCCGACGACACCGGTGCGTTCTTCGCCGCCGCCGACACCGTCGACGCCGGGCGCATGTGGGCGGTCAAGCGCGAGCTGCGCCTGCGCCTGGTGCAGGACGCCCGGGCCCGCCTGGCCCGCTCGTGGGTCGAGCGGGGCGCGGCCCCGGCCGAGCTCGGCTGGATCGACTCCGCGCTGGACCCCGACGTGCTGACCATCGGCTTCGCGCGCCGGGTGCCGTCGTACAAGCGCCTCACGCTGATGCTGCGCGACCCCGCGCGCCTCAAGCGGCTGCTGCTCGACCCCGAGCGGCCGGTGCAGCTGGTCATCGCCGGCAAGTCGCACCCCGCCGACGACGGCGGCAAGCGGCTGATCCAGGAGATGGTGCGCTTCGCCGACGACCCCGAGGTGCGTCACCGCATCGTCTTCCTGCCCAACTACGACATCGCGATGGCCCAGCCGCTCTACCCCGGCTGCGACGTGTGGCTCAACAACCCGCTGCGGCCCTACGAGGCCTGCGGCACCTCGGGCATGAAGGCCGCGCTCAACGGCGGCCTCAACCTCTCCATCCTCGACGGCTGGTGGGACGAGTGGTACGACGGCGGCAACGGCTGGGCGATCCCGTCGGCCGACGGGCTCGACGACGCCGACCGCCGCGACGACCTCGAGGCCTCGGCGCTCTACGACCTGCTGGAGAACCAGGTCGCACCGCGCTTCTACGACGTCGACGAGGCGGGCGTGCCGACCGGCTGGGTCGAGATGCTGCGCCACACGCTGAGGTCGCTGGGCCCTAAGGTGCTCGCGACCCGGATGGTGCGCGACTACGTGCGCGAGCTCTACGCGCCCGCGACCGGCCACGCCCGCGCGCTCAACAGCGACTACGCGGGTGCCGTCGAGCTGGCGGCCTGGAAGCGCCGGGTGCTGGCCGCCTGGCCCTCGGTGCGCGTCGAGCACGTCGAGAGCAGCGGCGTGGGCGACTCGCCCGAGGTCGGCTCGGTGCTCTCGGCGCGGGCCTTCGTCTCGCTGGGCGAGCTGGACCCGGACGACGTCACCGTGCAGCTGGTGCACGGCCGCGCCGACGCCGACGACGCGATCCTCGACGCCGAGCGCGCGGAGCTCGCGCTCGCCGAGACCTACGGCGGCGGGCGCTTCCGCTTCGACGGCGACGTGTCGCTGGCCCACGCCGGGGCGTTCGGCTACACCGTGCGGGTGCTGCCGCAGCACCCGCTGCTGGCCTCCGACGCCGAGCTCGGCGTCGTCGCGCTGCCGCTCTGACGAGTCGTGCCCCCGGGCGTGGTCGCCGGACCACGCCCGGGGGCACGACCCGCCGTCAGGGGGCGGTGCTGCGCAGCACCACGACGCTGCGCCGCCCGACGGTCAGCTCGCCGCCGGCCTCGACCACGGTGCCCACGGCCAGCCGCGCGTCGGTGGAGAGCACCACCTCGCCGCGCTGCACCCAGTCGTTCTCGGGCAGCGAGACCCGCTGGGGCAGCCAGCCGGAGCCGAACCACACCATGAACGAGGCGTCGACCTGCTGCTCGCCGCGCGGGCCGGGCGCGCGCAGCGGCGAGCCCGAGACGAACATCCCCACGGTGCGCAGCTCGGGGTCGTGCCAGTCGTCGGGGGTCATCTCGCGCCCGCTCGGGTGCAGCCAGGCCAGGTCCTTCGGGCCGCCGCGGATCGTGGGCCGGCCCTCGAACCAGTGCCGCTGGCGCAGCGCCGGGTGCTCGCGGCGCAGCCGGAGCGCGGCCCGGGTCACCTCGTAGACGTCGAGCCAGGCGTCGTCGGGGCGCCAGTCGACGTACGACAGCTCGTTGTCCTGGCAGTAGGCGTTGTTGTTGCCGCGCTGGGTGCGCCCGCGCTCGTCGCCGGCGGTGATCATCGGGACGCCGTTCGACAGGCACAGCGTGGCCATGATGTTGGCGGCCTGGCGTCGGCGCACCGCGAGGAGTGCCGGGTCGTCGGTCTCGCCCTCGACGCCGTGGTTCCACGAGCGGTTGTTGTCGGTGCCGTCGCGGTTGTCCTCGCCGTTGGCCTCGTTGTGCTTGTGCTCGTAGCTGACCAGGTCGCGCACCGTGAACCCGTCGTGGGCGGTGACGAAGTTGATCGAGGCGTACGCCGAGCGCCCGTCGTCGGCGTAGAGGTCGGAGGAGCCGGCCAGCCGGGTCGCGACCGCGTGGGTGCCGTGGTTGTGGTTGCGCCAGAAGTCCCGGATCGCGTCGCGGTACTGGTCGTTCCACTCCACCCACGGCGGCGGCATGCCGCCGACCAGGTAGCCGTCCATCGAGGCGTCCCACGGCTCGGCGATGAGCTTGACGTGGCGCAGCACCGGGTCCTGGCCGATCGCGACGAGCAGGTCGGAGTTCATGTCGATGTCGTAGCCGGTGCGCGTCAGCGCCGACATCAGGTCGAAGCGGAAGCCGTCGACGTGCATCTCGGTGACCCAGTAGCGCAGCGAGTCGAGGATCATCCGCAGCGCCAGCGGGTTGTTGGAGTCGACGGTGTTGCCGCAGCCGGTGACGTCCCAGTAGGTGTCGTCGAAGGTCACCGCGCCGGTCTTGGGGTCGGGCACCGGGGCCACCCGCTTGTAGAAGCCGCGGTCGTCGAGGCCGCGGAAGCTCAGCGTCGGGCCCAGCGGGCCGGCCTCGGCGGTGTGGTTGTAGACCACGTCGAGGATCACCTCGATGCCGGCGCGGTGCAGCGCGCGCACCATCTCCTTGAACTCGGTGACCTGCTCACCGCGCTCGCCGGAGGAGGAGTACGCCGCGTGCGGGGCGAAGTAGCCGATGGAGTTGTAGCCCCAGTAGTTGGTGGCGCCGCGCTCGGTCAGCGACGGCTCCGAGACGAACTGGTGGACCGGCAGCAGCTCGACGGCCGTCACCCCGAGGTCGCGCAGGTAGTCGGTCACGGCCGGCTGCGCCAGCCCGGCGTACGTGCCGCGCAGGTGCTCGGGCACCCGGTCGTGCAGGGCGGTGAGCCCCTTGACGTGCGCCTCGTAGATCACGGTGTCGCGCCAGCGGCGGCGCATCGGGACGTCGCCCTGCCAGTCGAAGGACGGGTCGACGACCACGCCGCGCGGCACGTGGCCGGCCGAGTCGTGGTCGTCGCGCACCTCGGGGCTGCCCAGCACGTAGGCGAAGGCGGGCTGCTCGGGCACCAGGTCACCGGTCGTGGCCTGCGCGTAGGGGTCGAGCAGCAGCTTGGCGGGGTTGAAGCGCAGGCCCTCGGCCGGTTTCCACGGCCCGTCGACGCGGTAGCCGTACGCCGTGCCGGGGCGGACCCCGGGCAGCGCGCCGTGCCAGATGCCCAGGGACTGCTCGGTCAGCTGGTGGCGGACCTCGACCTCGCCGCCGTCGGGCGCCTCCTCGAAGACGCACAGCCACACCTCGGTGGCCGCCGGTGCGTAGACCGCGAAGTTGGTCGACTCGGCCGACCAGGTCGCCCCCAGGGGCCAGTTGCGCCCGGGCCAGACCTGGGATGTCTGGCCGAGGTGGGTCCACGTCGAAGGAGTCACACGCACCAGTCTCCCAGCACCGGTCGCGCCAGTGGCACGATGCCCGGGTGCGCACCGCGCACAGCATCGATCCTCACCGACCAGAGAGGTTGTGCCCGTGGCCGACCAAGCCGAGTTCGTGCGTCTCGAGGTGGCCGACGGCGTCGCCACCATCCGCCTGGACCGCCCGAAGATGAACGCCATCTCCATCCAGGTGCAGCAGGAGCTCACCGCGGTGGTGGCCGAGGTCGTCGAGCGCGACGACGTCAAGGCCGTCGTGCTGACCGGCGGCGAGCGGGTCTTCGCGGCCGGCAACGACGTCAAGGAGATGGCCGGCATGTCGCACACCGACATGGTCAAGCGCTCCGGGCCGCTGCAGGCCGCGGTCACCGCGGTGGCGCGCATCCCCAAGCCGGTGGTCGCGGCCGTCAACGGCTACGCCCTCGGCGGCGGCTGCGAGCTCGCGCTGGCCGCCGACATCCGGGTCGCGGGGGAGCGCACCGTGATGGGCCAGCCCGAGGTGCTGCTCGGCATCATCCCCGGCGCCGGCGGCACCCAGCGGCTCTCGCGCCTGGTCGGGCCCAGCAAGGCCAAGGACATCATCTTCACCGGCCGCTTCGTGAAGGCCGACGAGGCGCTGGCCATCGGCCTGGTCGACAAGGTGGTGCCCGACGAGAGCGTCCTGGAGGAGGCGACTGCCTGGGCGCGCCAGTTCGCCGGCGCGGCGTCGTACGCCGTGCGCGCGGCCAAGGAGTGCATCGACCGCGGCCTCGAGGTCGACCTCGAGACGGGCCTGGAGATCGAGCGGATGCAGTTCGCGTCGCTGTTCGCCACCCGGGACCGGACCGTCGGTATGTCATCCTTCGTCGAGAACGGACCGGGCAAGGCTCAGTTCACCGGGAGCTGAGCGTCAGGGTCGGACCTCCAAGGAGCGCCGCGTGGCACTGAAGAGATCGAAGAAGAGCGCCGAGGTGGCCGAGCAGGACACCACGACCGCGGCGGCCGCGCCCGCCAAGCGCGGACGCGGGGGCACGAGCACCGCGGTGGTGCGCGCCAAGGTGGCCACCGCCCTGTGGGCGGTCTTCGTGCTGCTCGCGATGGTGCTGGCCGTGGGGGCACTGCTGATCGCGATCGACGCCAACCGCGACAACGGCCTGGTCTCCTTCGTGCTCGACCTCGCCGACGGCGTCGACCTGGGCGTCTTCTCCCGCGAGAACGGCATCCGCGAGTTCGACGGCTCCAACGCCGAGACCAAGAACGCGCTGTTCAACTGGGGCCTCGGGGCGGTGGCCTACCTGGTCGTCGGCCGCCTCGTGGAGCGCGTCGTCAAGCCCTGACCCACCGGCCCAGCAGCCGGCCCGACCGTGACAGCGCCGCTGTCACACATGTGAGATACCCAACCGCGGACGCTGTACCGCGGACCCCCGACTCGCGGGTAACCTCGCCGAGACCACCGAGTGCACAGGAGGGGCCCTGACCGGGCCAGATCCCATGAACATTGTTGTCTGTGTGAAGTACGTGCCCGATGCCACCGCCGACCGCCAGTTCGAGTCGGACAACACCGTCGACCGCGTGGGCGTCGACGGCCTGCTGTCCGAGCTCGACGAGTACGCCGTCGAGCAGGCGCTGCAGCTGAAGGAGAAGGCCGGCGACGACACCGAGGTGACCGCGCTGTGCGTGGGCCCCGAGAAGGCCGTCGACGCCGTGCGCAAGGCACTGCAGATGGGTGCCGACAAGGGCATCCACGTCTCCGACGAGGCCATCGCCGGCTCCGACTACATCGCCACGTCGCTGGTGCTGGCCAAGGCCGTCGAGAAGGCCGGCGCCGAGAAGCCCGTCGACCTCGTCATGTGCGGCATGGCCTCGACCGACGCCTCCGGCTCGGTCGTCCCGGCCATGCTGGCCGAGCGTCTCGACCTGCCCCAGGTCACCTTCGCCTCGGTCATCGAGGCCCAGGGCGACCAGGTGCGGATCAAGCGCGACGGCGACACCGCCACCGAGGTCATCGGCGCGACGATGCCGCTGGTGCTCTCGGTCACCGACCAGACCGGCGAGGCCCGCTACCCCTCCTTCAAGGGGATCATGGCGGCCAAGAAGAAGCCGATGGAGACCTGGTCGCTGGCCGACATCGGCGTCGAGGCCGACCAGGTCGGTCTGTCCGTGGCGTGGTCGCAGGTCGAGGAGACCGCCGCCCGCCCGCCGCGCACCGCCGGCGAGATCGTCACCGACGAGGACGGGTCGGGCGCCGAGGCGCTCACCGGCTTCCTCGCCTCCAAGAAGTTCATCTGAGGAGCGTCCGAGATGTCTGAAGTCCTGGTTGTCGTCGACCACGTCGACGGCGCAGTCAAGAAGCCCACCTTCGAGCTCCTCGCCCTGGCCAAGCGCCTCGGCGAGCCCAGCGCCGTCGTCTTCGGCGGCTCGGAGGCGGCCTCGGCCGCGGCCGAGAAGCTCACGGCCTTCGGGGCCGAGAAGATCTACGTCGTCGACGACGCGGAGATCAAGGGCTACCTGGTGGCCCCCAAGGCCGAGGCCCTGCAGCAGCTGGTCGAGAAGACCAGCCCCGCCGCGGTGCTCCTGGTCTCCGGCTACGAGGGCAAGGAGGTGGCGGCCCGCCTGGCGATCAAGACCGGCTCGGGCCTGATCACCGACGCCGTCGACGTCGAGGAGGGTGGCGTGACCACCCAGTCGGTCTTCGCCGGCAGCTACACCGTCAAGGCGAAGGTCACCCACGGCACCCCGATCATCACGGTCAAGCCCAACTCGGCCGCGCCCGAGGAGACCGCCGGTGCCGGCACCGTCGAGCAGTTCGCCGCGACGATCTCCGACTCGGCCAAGAAGGCCCAGATCGTGGCCGCCCAGCCGCGCAAGGCCTCGGGCCGCCCCGAGCTGACCGAGGCCGCGATCGTGGTCTCGGGCGGTCGTGGCACCGGTGGCGACTTCGCCCCGATCGAGGGCCTGGCCGACGCGCTCGGCGCCGCGGTCGGTGCCTCGCGTGCCGCCGTCGACTCCGGCTGGATGCCGCACAGCTTCCAGGTCGGCCAGACCGGCAAGGTCGTCTCGCCGCAGCTCTACGTGGCCAACGGCATCTCCGGTGCGATCCAGCACCGCGCCGGCATGCAGACCTCGAAGACGATCGTCGCGGTCAACAAGGACGAGGAGGCCCCGATCTTCGAGCTCGTGGACTTCGGCGTCGTCGGCGACCTGCACAACGTGCTCCCGGCCGCCACCGAGAAGATCAACCAGCGCAAGGGCTGAGCCCCCGGCTCACCTCACCGAGGGCCCCGACCACGACGTGGTCGGGGCCCTTCGGCGTCCGCGTCCGGGTCGTGGTCCGGGTCGTGGTCCCGGTCGTGTGGTCGAGGACGCGCCATGGCGCGGCCACAGGCCACGACCCGAGCCACGACTCAGGCCACGACCCAGGCCACGACCCGGACCACGACTCAGGCCACGACCCGGTCTCAGCGCAGGGCGTCGGCGACGGCGGGCAGCAGGAGGTCGTAGGCGGCGCCGGTGAGGTGCACGCCGTCGTCGAGGTACGCCGCCGCGCCGAGCGGGGCGAGCAGGGCCAGGGCGTCGACGACGCGGCCGCCGGCCTCGGTGGTGAGCCGGGCGCCGATGGCGGCGTACGACGCCACGACGGCGCTGGTGCGGTCGCCGGGGCCGCCGAGCCGGGCCTCGTCGACCCCGGGCGGGGTGACGTAGACCAGGCGGCCTAGGCGGGTGGTGCCGAGGTCGGCCAGGTGGTCGAGCAGCTCGCGCAGGTTGGTCTCGAAGTCGTAGGGCGGCACCGCCTTCCAGGGGGCGGCGTCGTTGGTGCCGACCGAGACGACCACGGCGTCCTCGGGGCGCAGGTGCACCCCGTCGGCCTGCCCGCGCAGCTCGAACGCGAACGAGCCGCCCACGGCGGCGTTGACGACCTCGACCCCGGGCTCGGGAGCCAGCCGGTGCAGGTCGCGGCGGACCCGGTCGAGGTGGCTGTCGCCGAGCAGCACGATGCGCATGTCCGCAGCCTAGGAGGCCGCGGGGCCGGCCCCGGCGCGGCCTCTACGATCGCGTCATGAGCGACGCCCCCACCGACCCCGTGCTCGTCCTGGCCGACCGTGCCCGCGAGGCCAGCCACGGCCTCGCCCAGGCCACGCGCGCCACCAAGGACGCGGCGCTGCACGCGATGGCCGACGCGCTCGTCGCGGCCGCCGACACGGTGCTGGGCGCCAACGCCGACGACGTGCGCCGGGCGGAGGAGGCGGGCACGCCCGCGGCATCGTCGACCGGCTGCGCCTGACCCACGAGCGCGTCGAGGCGATGGCCCAGGGGCTGCGCGACGTCGCGGGCCTGCCCGACCCGGTGGGGGAGGTGGTGCGCGGCAGCACCCTGGCCAACGGCCTCGAGATGCGCCAGGTGCGGGTGCCCTTCGGCGTGGTCGCGATGATCTACGAGGCCCGGCCCAACGTCACGGCCGACGCCGCCGGGATCTGCGTGAAGTCGGGCAACGCGGTGCTGCTGCGCGGCTCCTCGAGCGCCGCGGCCAGCAACGCCGCGATCGTCGAGGTGCTGCGCGGAGCGGCGGCCGGGGCCGGCCTCGAGCCCGATGTCGTACAGCTGGTGCCCGCCGACTCCCGCGAGAGCGTCACCACCCTGATGCGCGCCCGCGGGCGCGTCGACGTGCTGATCCCGCGCGGGGGAGCGGGGCTGATCCGCAGCGTGGTGGAGGGCTCGACGGTGCCGGTCATCGAGACCGGGGTCGGCAACTGCCACGTGTACGTCGACCGCGCCGCCGACCTCGACAAGGCCCTGGCGGTCGTGCTCAACGCCAAGACCCACCGCCCCAGCGTCTGCAACGCCGCCGAGACGCTGCTCGTGCACGCCGACCTCGCCGAGACCTTCCTGCCCCGCGTCGTGACCGCGCTGCAGGAGGCCGGGGTGACCGTGCACGGCGACGCCGCGACCGCGGCGCTGCCCGGCGTCGTGCCTGCCACCGACGACGACTGGGACGCCGAGTACCTCTCCCTGGACCTGGCCGTGGCCGTCGTCGACTCGATCGACGCCGCGATCGCGCATGTGCGCCGCCACTCCAGCGCCCACAGCGAGGCCATCCTCACCGAGGACCAGTCGGCCGCGCGCCGCTTCGTGGCCTCGGTCGACTCGGCGGCGGTGCTGGTCAACGCCAGCACCCGCTTCACCGACGGGGGAGAGCTGGGCTTCGGTGCCGAGATCGGGATCAGCACCCAGAAGCTGCACGCCCGCGGCCCGATGGGGCTGCCCGAGATGACCTCGACCAAGTACGTCGTCACGGGCGAGGGGCACGTGCGCTGAGGCGGTGCCGGGCGGGGGCGGCGCGGGCGGTAGTCTGTGGCCATGACCGCGGCCCAGATCCTGCAGAGCACCGTCGTCCTCGCCTCCGAGGCCGAGCACGAGGTCGACCACCTGGTGTCCTACGGCGTCGGACTGCTGGTCCTGGTGATCATGCTGGGCCTGCTCGCCGCGCTGCTCGGGTTCGGCAACGGCCGCGAGCACAGCTGAGCCTCGGCTCGTGACGCGTCGACGCCGGGTCGGCGTCATGGGCGGCACCTTCGACCCCATCCACCACGGGCACCTCGTGGCGGCCTCGGAGGTCCAGGCGTGGTTCGACCTCGACGAGGTCGTCTTCGTCCCCACCGGCGACCCCTGGCAGAAGGCCGACCGGCAGGTCACCGAGGCCGAGCACCGCTACCTGATGACGGTGATCGCGACCGCGGCCAACCCGCGCTTCAACGTCAGCCGCGTCGACATCGACCGCAGCGGGCGGACGTACACGATCGACACCCTGCGCGACCTGCGTGAGCGGCTGCCCGACGCCGACCTCTACTTCATCACCGGCGCCGACGCGCTGGCCGAGATCTTCACCTGGCGCGACGCCGACGAGCTCTTCGAGCTCGCCCAGTTCGTGGGCTGCACCCGGCCCGGCTACGAGATGGACGAGGAGACGTTGCGGTCGATCCCGGCCGACCGTGTCACGATGGTGGAGATCCCCGCACTGGCCATCTCGTCCACGGACTGCCGTGCGCGCACGCAGCGTGGCGAGCCGGTGTGGTACCTCGTGCCCGACGGCGTCGTCCAGTACATCGCCAAGCACGACCTCTACCCAGGCGCTCCCGGCGCCGCCACGACCCACCTCGGAGACTCATGACCGCCACCGACCACGCGATCGAGCTCGTGCACGCCGCGGCGCGCGCCGCCGGCGACAAGCTCGGCCAGGACCTCCTCGCCTACGACGTCAGCGAGCAGCTGGCCATCACCGACGCCTTCCTCCTCGTCTCCGCCTCCAACGACCGCCAGGTCAAGGCGATCGTCGACGAGGTCGAGGACAAGCTGCGCGAGATCGGCGCCAAGCCGATCCGCCGGGAGGGCGAGCGCGACGGGCGCTGGGTCCTCATCGACTACGGCGAGATCGTGGTGCACGTCCAGCACGAGGAGGAGCGCGAGTTCTACGCCCTCGAGCGGCTGTGGCGCGACTGCCCGGTCATCGAGCTGCCGGCCGACGCCACGGGTCCCAGCGCTCCCCGCGACCCGGCGTGAGCCGCACCCTGGTCCTGCTCCGGCACGGCCAGACCGCCTCCAACCGCGAGCGGCGGATCCAGGGCCAGCTCGACGTCGACCTCGACGACACCGGCCGCGAGCAGGCGGCGCGCACCGCGCCCGTCGTGGCCGCGCTGCGCCCGGACGTCGTGTGGTGCTCCGACCTGGCCCGTGCCCGGGCCACCGTCGCGCCGGTGCTGCGCGAGCTGGGCCGCGAGCCGTCGTGGGCGTCGTACGACGCACGGCTGCGCGAGTTCCACCTCGGCGAGCGGCAGGGCCTCACCCACGACGAGTACCGCGCGCTCGACGCGACGGAGTTCTCGGCGTTCCGGGCCGGTGACTACGACGTGGTGCCGGGGGCCGAGAAGGCCGCCGAGGTGGGCCTGCGGATGGGCGAGGCGCTCGGCGAGCTGCTGCGGGCGACCCCCGCGGGCGGCACCGCGCTGGCGGTCTCGCACGGGGCGGCGATCCGCGTCGCCACCGGGGCGCTGCTGGGGTGGCCCGAGCAGCAGTTCGCGACCCTCCAGGGAGTCGGGAACTGCGGCTGGGTGGTCTTCCGCGAGCACGCCGGCGACGGCGTGCTGCGCCTCGAGGCCTACAACCGCACGGTGTCCTGACCCCCGATTTCACATCGTCGTGGGCGTCGGCTAATGTTCCGCAGGTCGCTCACCGGCAACGGGGAGGCAGACGAGTTGGGGCTGTGGCGCAGCTGGTAGCGCATCTGCATGGCATGCAGAGGGTCAGGGGTTCGAGTCCCCTCAGCTCCACAACGAAGACAGACCCCCGGCACAGCGCGAGAGCGCTGAGCCGGGGGTCTTCTTCGTTGTGCAGAGGAGCCGAGTCGTCGCTCCTTCCCGGGAGGAGCGAAGCGGGGGACGGGAAGAAGCGACGACTCGGCGATCCCGGAGCGAAGCGTGAGGTGCCGGGCCACCGCACGCCGGGCAACTGCCTCAGGCCAGCACAGCCCCAGGATTCAAGATGCCGAGCGGGTCCAGCGCCCCCTTGACCGCCCGCGACATCGCCATCGCGCCGGGGTCGAGCTCGCGGGCCAGCCAGTCGCGCTTGAGCCGGCCCACGCCGTGCTCGCCGGTGATGGTGCCGCCGAGCTCGAGAGCGGCAGCGGTGATGGCGTCGAAGGCACGGGTCGCGGCGGCCACGGAGGCCGGGTCGGCGGCGTCGTGGACGATCGTGGGGTGCATGTTGCCGTCGCCGGCGTGCCCGAAGACGCCGATGGTCAGCGCCTCCTGCTCGGCCACCCGCTCGACGGCCTCGAGGAGCTCGACCACCCGTCCGCGCGGCACGCAGACGTCGTCGAGGACCCAGTCGCCGAGCCGCTCCAGCGCCGGCAGCGCCTGGCGCCGCGCCTCGAGCAGCGCCTCGCCTCGGCGGCGTCGTCGGCCGCCACGGACGTCCTCGGCGCCGGCGTCCTCGCACAGCGCCGCCATCCGCTCCAGCACGGCGGGCGCGTCCTCGCCGTCGCACTGGGCCAGCAGCATCGCCGCCGGGTGCCGTCGGCGCCGAGGCCCATCCCGGTCAGCTCGTCGACGGCGTCGAGCGTGGTGCGGTCCATGATCTCGAGCATCGACAGGTCGAGCCCGGCCCGGGTCACGGCGGCGACCGCCGCGCCGGCGGCGGCCAGGCCGGGGAACGTCGCGGACCAGCGTGCGGGCCGGCGCCGGCGCCGGCAGCAGCCGCAGCGTGATCTCGGTGACGACGCCGAGGGTGCCCTCGGAGCCGACCAGCAGCGCGGTGAGGTCGTAGCCGGCCACGCCCTTGGCGGTCCGGCGACCGGTGCGGGTCACGGTGCCGTCGGCCAGCACCACCTCGAGGCCGAGCACGAAGTCGCCGGTGACGCCGTACTTCACGCAGCACATGCCGCCGGCGTTGGTCGCGACGTTGCCGCCGATGGTGGAGAAGGCCACCGACCCGGGGTCGGGCGGGTAGAAGAGGCCGACCTCGGCGACGGCGGCGCGCAGGTCGCCGGTGACGACCCCGGGCTGCACCACGGCCAGCCGCTCGTCGGGGTCGACCTCGAGCACCCGCGTCAGGCGCCGGGTGGAGAGGACCACCGAGCCCTCGGGTGCGCTGGCGGCGCCGGACAGGCGCTGCCGGCGCCGCGCACCACACCGGCACCCGGTGCTCGTGGGCGATCGCGAGCACCGCCGCGACGTCGGCGGTGGTGCGGGGGCTGACGACGGCGACCGGCCCGGCCCCGCCGCTCACCCCGAGGGCCGTCTCGTCGCGTGCGTACGACGCGACGAGGTCAGGGTCGGTGGTGACCAGGTCGGGACCGAGCGTGTCGAACGGAGTGCTCATCGGTGCCGCTCGAGCCTCAGCCGACCCGCATCTCGCCGAGCTCGGACCAGCCGGTGCCCTCGACCTCGGTGCTGACGATGCGCGGGGTCTCGACGAGGTAGGCCGGCAGCTCGCGGGTGGCCTTCTGGAAGTGCTCGGACTGCACGTGGGCCGCGCCGGCGTCACCGTCGGCGAAGGCCTCGGTGAGGAAGTACTCGTCGCTGTCGTCGAGCGCACGCGCCCAGTCGAACCACAGGCAGCCCGGCTCGGCGCGGGTCGACTCGGTGAACTCGCGCGAGATCTCGGGCCAGGCCTCGGCGTGCTCGGGCTTGATGCGGAACCGGGCGGTGATGAAGATCAAGAGACTCTCCTCGTGGGGGGACGGACGGTCGAGGTCGACCGCTGCGTGGACCTGCCGCGCCGAGCCTAGGCGCCACGGCGCTACGCTGCCCGCACACGTCTCGTGGTGACCAGGAACCCGGTGCCGGCAGCGATGCCGAAGTCCGGGGCGGTTCCGCCACTGTGAGCCCGCAGCAGCACCGCGGGCGAGCCAGACACTGGCCACGGGACCTCCGTCGAGCAAGGGGCGAGAACCCCGAGGAGAAACCCATGAGGCCCTGCCGGTCCGTGTCCACCCACCCCACGACGAGCCGGCGCCCGCTGGCGGCCACGGCCGCTCTCGCGCTGGCCCTGCTGACCTCCGCGTGCGCCGGTGCCCCGCAGCCGCCGGCGAGCGCCGCGGCCGAGGCCACCGGGTTCCCGGTCGAGATCACCAGCTGCGGGCACACCAGCACGATCGCGAGCCCCGTGCACCGGGCGGTCACGATGAACCAGGGCGCCACCGAGGTCGCCCTCGCGCTCGGCGTCGAGGACCGGCTGGCGGGCACCGCCTACCTCGACGACGCCGTGCCGCAGCGCTGGGCGGCGGCGTACGACGCGGTGCCGGTGCTGTCCCCGGAGTACCCCACCCGCGAGGAGCTGCTCGCGGTGGAGCCCGACCTCGTGTACGGCGCCTACGCCAGCGCCTTCGACCCCGGTGCGGCCGGGAGCCGGGCCGAGCTGGAGCGCACCGGCACCGCCGCCTACCTCTCGCCGTTCGGCTGCGAGGAGCAGAACCTGCGTCCCGACGCGTCGTTCGAGGCGGTGTGGGACGAGGTCGACTCCGTGGCGGCCGCGTTCGGGGTGCCCGAGCGGGCCGAGGCGCTGCGCGCCGAGCAGCAGCAGCGGCTGGCCGGGCTCGCCGCCGAGGAGGCGGGGGCCGGGCTCGACGTGCTCTGGTACGACTCCGGGGACCGCGCGCCGTACGTCGGGGCGGGCGCGGGCGGGCCGCAGCTGGTGCTGGACGCCGTGGGTGCGCGCAACGTCTTCGCCGACCAGCCGGGCAGCTGGGTCGAGGCCAGCTGGGAGGAGGTCGTCGCCGCCGACCCCGACGTCGTCGTGCTCGCCGACGCCTCCTGGTCCAGTGCGGAGGAGAAGATCGCCTACCTGGAGGCCGACCCGGTGCTCAGCACCCTGCGGGCGGTGCGTGAGCAGCGCTTCGTCACCGTCGCGTTCTCCGAGTCGACCGCCGGGGTGCGGCTGGTCGACGGTGCCGTCTCGGTGGCCGCCCAGCTGGCGGGCCTGGACGCCTCGTGAGGCGGGGCCGACCGGCCCTCTCGACCCTCGCGCTGCTGACCACGGCGGCCCTGCTGCTGCTGAGCATGGCCGCGGCGCTGGGCATCGGGGCGGTCCCGGTCCCGCTGTCGACGGTCGTCGAGGTGGTGGCGCGCCGGCTGGGCGCGGACGGCCTCGACGTGCGGCTGCTCGACGACCAGATCGTCTGGCAGCTGCGGATGCCGCGCGTGCTCGGGGCCGCCGCCATCGGGGCGGCGCTGGCCTGCTGCGGCGCGGTGCTGCAGGCGCTGACCCGCAACGACCTGGCCGACCCCTACCTGCTCGGGATCTCCAGCGGGGCCGCGGTCGGGGCGGTCACCGTCATCGTGCTCGGCGTCTCGGTCGTGGGGCTGGTGGGCTCGGCCGCCGTGGCCGCGGCCGGGTTCGCCGGCGCCCTCGGGGCCCTGGTGCTGGTGCTGGTGCTGGCCGCCGGCCGCGGCGGCAGCCTCTCGCCCGGACGCACCGTCCTGGCCGGCGTGGCCACGGCGCAGGTGTGCGGCGCCTACACCTCGATGGTCGTCATCCTGGCCGGGGACTCCGACGCGGCCCGCCGGGTGCTGACCTGGACCCTGGGGTCGGTGGCCGGCCTGCGCTGGGGCACCGCGCTGACCGTGGGCGTGGTCGCCGTCGTCTCCACCGTGGTCTTCGTGGCGATGGCCGGCCAGCTCGACGCCCTGGCCTTCGGGGAGTCCTCGGCCCGCTCGCTGGGCATCGAGGTGGAGCGCCTGCGCTGGGTGCTGATGGTCGTCACCGCCCTGGTGACGGCCTGCCTGGTGGCCTTCTCGGGCGCCATCGGCTTCGTGGGCCTGGTGGTGCCCCACGTGGTGCGCTTCGTGACCGGGCCGCAGCACCGGCTGCTGCTGCCGCTCGCGGCGCTGCTCGGCGCGGTGCTGCTCGTGTGGGCCGACACGCTGGCCCGCTCGCTGGTGCAGGGCCAGGAGATCCCGATCGGGGTCGTGACGGCGCTGGTCGGCGCCCCCTTCTTCGCCTACCTGCTGCGGCGCACCCGGGTGGCGGCGTGAGCGCGCCGGCGCTCGAGGCGCTCGGCGTGGGCCTGCGCGTGCCGGGGGCGGGGCGCCGGTGCTCGACGCCGTCGACCTGCGCTGCCGCCCGGGCCGGGTGACCGGCCTCCTGGGCCCCAACGGCTCGGGCAAGACGACGCTGCTGCACCTGGTCGCGGGGCTGCGCCGCCCCGACGACGGACTGGTGCGCCTCGACGGCGCCGACGTGCACCTCATGCCCGCGCGGCTCCGGGCCCGCCGGATCGCCCTGGTCGAGCAGCACGCCGAGACCGCCCTGTCGCTGACGGTGCGCCAGGTCGTGGGCCTCGGGCGGACGCCGTACCGCTCCCGGTGGGGCGCGGGGCCGCTGCGCGGCGCCGACGCCGACGCGGTCGAGCAGGCGATGCGGACGGTGCGCGTCGAGCACCTCGCCGAGCGCGGGTGGGACCGGCTCTCCGGCGGTGAGCGGCAGCGCACCCAGCTGGCCCGGGCCCTGGCCCAGGAGCCGTCGCTGCTGCTGCTCGACGAGCCGACCAACCACCTCGACCTGGGCCACCAGCTCGACTTCCTCGAGCGGGTGCGCGCGAGCGGCCTGACCACGGTGGCCGCCCTGCACGACCTCGAGATGGCCGCGGCCTACTGCGACGACGTCGTGGTGCTCGACGACGGGCAGGTGCGGGCCGCCGGGCCGGTCTCCGAGGTGCTCACGCCCGGCCTGGTCGCCGACGTCTACGGGGTCGACGTCGACGTCGAGGACCACCCCCGCCGCCCGGCACCGCACGTGCGGTGGAACGGCGTGCTCGGGGCCGCCCGGCCCGTGGGGGAGGCCCGGTGAGCGTCGACGACCGGGCCGAGCACCTGGTGCTGGTGGGGATGTCGGCCCACGAGGTGGCGCTGGCCGACCGGGTCGCGCGGCTGGCCGGCGACCGGCTGGCCACGGTGGCGTTCCTGCAGGTGGGCGACCCGTCGCTCTCGCGCGAGCTGACCCGCCTGGCCGACCTCGGCACCGGGCGGGTGGCGCTGGTCGGGGTGCGGCTGGGCGCGAGCGGCCCCGGCGCGTCGTGGCTGCGCCGGGTCGCCGGGCACTGGTGGCGCGAGCGGTCGGGGCACCGGCCCGAGATCACCGTGGCCGCCCAGCTGCTGCGTCATGACGGCGAGCTGCCCACGGTGCTGGGGCGCGCGGTCCGCCCGGTCACCGGTCGGGAGGCGGGCCTGGCCTCCGCGGCCTGGCAGGACGTGCCGGGCCACCGCTACCAGGTCCTGGTGTGCCGGGGGCCGCGGTGCACCGCGCGCGGCTCCGACGCCACCGCGGCCGCGCTGTCGCGGGCCCTGGTCGAGCACGGGCAGGGCGACGACGACGTGCTGGTCACCCAGACCGGCTGCCTGTTCCCCTGCAACCACGCCCCGGTGGTCGCGGTGCAGCCCGACGACGTCTGGTACGGCCGCGTGGACGACGCCGCGGCGACCCGGGTCGTCGCGCAGCACCTCGTCGCGGGCGCGCCCGTGACCGAGCAGCGGCTGCCGCGGCGCCGTGGCCCGGCGAGGGGACTAGGGTGGTCGCACACGTCTCGTGGTGACCAGGAACCCGGTGCCGGCAGCGATGCCGAAGTCCGGGGCGGTTCCGCCACTGTGAGCCCGCTGCGAGAGCAGCGGGTGAAGCCAGACACTGGCCACGGGACCTCCGCCGACCAGGGGCGAGAACCCCGAGGAGAAACACGATGAACCGACGCGCGCGCATCGCGCTGCTCTCCACCTCCGACACCGACCTCCTCTCGGCCCGCGCCAGCGGTGCGGACTACGTCGTGGCCAACCCGGCCCGGCCGGGTCACCAGTCGATGGCCGAGACCATCGAGGGCTGCGACCTGGTGGTCGGACGCGTCCTGGGCTCGCCCCAGGACCTCTGCTCGGGCTTCACCCGCGTGGCGGCGACCGGCGTGCCGACCGTCGTGCTGGGCGGGGAGCAGCAGCCCAGCGCCGAGCTGATGGAGCTCTCCTCGGTGCCGATGGGCGTGGCCGCCGAGGCGCACCGCTACCTCGCGGAGGGCGGCCCGGCCAACCTGGCCCAGCTGCACGCGTTCCTCTCCGACACCGTGCTGCTCACCGGCGAGGGCTTCGAGCCCCCGGTCGCGCTGCCGCAGTGGGGGTGGGCCCGCCCGCACGTCGACAGCGACCTGCCGCGGGTCGGCATCCTCTACTACCGCGCCCACGAGGCCAGCGGGAACACCGCCTTCGCCCACGCGCTGGCCGACGCCGTCGACGCGACCGGGCTCGCGGTCGGCGTCCCGATCTTCGCGGGCTCGCTGCGCGCGGCCCCCGACGCGCTCTACGACGCGCTGGGCACCCTGGACGCCCTCGTGGTCACCGTGCTCGCCGCCGGCGGCAGCACCCCGGCCTCGGCCAGCGCCGGCGAGCACGACGAGGCCTGGGACGTGGAGCGGATGGCGGCCCTCGACATCCCCGTCCTCCAGGGCCTGTGCCTGACCAGCAGCCGCGCGGAGTGGGAGGCCAGCGACGACGGAGTCACCCCGCTCGACTCCGCCACCCAGATCGCGATCCCCGAGTTCGACGGGCGGATCATCACCGCGCCGTTCTCCTTCAAGGAGGTCGACGCCGACGGGCTGCCGCGCTACGTCGCCGACGCCGAGCGCTGCGCCCGGGTGGCCCGCACCGCGGTCAACCACGCCCGGCTGCGGAGCACGCCGCCCGCGGAGCGCAAGGTCGCGCTGATGCTCTCGGCCTACCCGACCAAGCACTCCCGGGTCGGCAACGCGGTGGGCCTGGACACGCCGGTCTCCACGATCCGCCTGCTGCGCCGGATGCGCGAGGCCGGCTACGACCTCGGGGCGCCGGGCGAGATCCCGGGTCTCGAGCTCGACGACGACACCGAGGCCGGCGACGCCCTCATCCACGCCCTGATCGCGGCCGGCGGGCAGGACGAGGAGTGGCTGACCCACGCCCAGCTCAGCGACGCGCACGTGCGGATCACCCCGGCGCAGTACGACGCGTGGACCGCCGACCTGCCCGCCGACCTGCGCGCGCAGATCACCGACGCGTGGGGCGCGGCGCCCGGCACCCTCTTCACCAACGCCGCCGGCGAGATCGTGCTGGCCACCATCACCGCCGGCAACGTGGTGCTGCTCATCCAGCCGCCCCGCGGCTTCGGGGAGAACCCGGTCGCGATCTACCACGACCCCGACCTGGCCCCCAGCCACCACTACCTGGCGGCGTACCGCTGGCTGGAGGCGTCGCCGGAGTCCGGCGGGTTCGGCGCGCACGCGGTCGTGCACCTGGGCAAGCACGGGTCGATGGAGTGGCTGCCCGGCAAGAACGCGGCCCTCTCGGCCTCCTGCGCGACCGACGCCGCGATCGGCAACCTGCCGCTGGTCTACCCGTTCCTGGTCAACGACCCGGGGGAGGGCGCGCAGGCCAAGCGGCGCGCCCACGCCACCATCGTCGACCACCTGATCCCGCCGATGGCGCGCGCCGAGACCTACGGCGACATCGCGCGCCTGGAGCAGCTGCTCGACGAGCACGCCAACATCGCCGCGATGGACCCGGCCAAGCTGCCGGCGGTGCGGGGCGAGATCTGGCAGCTGATGCACGCCGCGGAGATGCACCGCGACCTCGGTCTCGACGAGCGCCCCGACGACGAGGAGTTCGACGACTTCCTGCTGCACGTCGACGGGTGGCTCTGCGAGATCAAGGACGCCCAGATCCGCGACGGCCTGCACGTGCTGGGCCAGGCGCCCGACGGGGAGGCCCGGGTCAACCTGGTGCTCGCGATCCTGCGTGCCTCCCAGGTGTGGGGAGGCGAGTCCGCGGCGGTGCCCGGCCTGCGAGTCGCCCTGGGGCTGAAGGAGGGGCACGAGGACACCGGCGCCGTCGACGCCGCCGAGCAGCAGGCCCGTGCCCTGGTGCTGGCCATGGAGGAGTCCGGGTGGGACCCGGCCGCGGTCGCAGCACTGCACGACGACCCCGAGGTGCGCCGGGTGCTGTGCTTCGCGGCCGAGCAGGTCGTGCCCCGGCTGGCCTGCACCACCGACGAGCTCGACGCGGTGCTGCACGCCCTCGACGGCGGCTTCGTGCCGGCCGGCCCCTCCGGCTCCCCGCTGCGCGGGCTGGTCAACGTGCTGCCCACCGGGCGCAACTTCTACACCGTCGACCCGCGCGCCGTGCCCAGCCGGCTGGCCTGGCAGACCGGCGTCGCGATGGCCGACTCGCTGCTCCAGCGCCACCTCGACGACACCGGCGCCTACCCGACCTCGGTGGGCCTGTCGGTGTGGGGCACCAGCGCGATGCGCACCTCCGGCGACGACGTGGCCGAGGTGCTCGCGCTGCTGGGCGTGCGCCCGGTCTGGGACGAGGCCTCGCGCCGCGTCTCCGAGCTGCAGGTCGTCCCCCTGGAGGACCTCGGCCGACCCCGCATCGACGTCACCGTGCGGATCTCGGGGTTCTTCCGCGACGCCTTCCCGCACGTCGTGGCGATGCTCGACGACGCCGTGCAGCTGGTCGCCGACCTCGACGAGCCGGCCGAGCAGAACTTCGTGCGCGCCCACGTCGAGACCGACCTGGCCGAGCACGGCGACCGGCGCCGGGCCACCACCCGGGTCTTCGGCTCCAAGCCGGGCTCGTACGGCGCCGGCATCCTGCAGGTCGTCGAGTCCGGCTCCTGGCGCGACGACAAGGACCTGGCCGAGGTCTACACCGCCTGGGGCGGCTTCGCCTACGGCCGCGGCCTCGACGGCGCCCCGGCCGCCGACGACATGCGCACGGCCTACCGCCGCATCCAGGTCGCGGCCAAGAACATCGACACCCGCGAGCACGACATCGCCGACTCCGACGACTACTTCCAGTACCACGGCGGGATGGTCGCCACCGTCCGCGCGCTCACCGGCTCCGACCCGAAGGCCTACGTCGGCGACTCCACCAGCCCCGACGCGGTGCGCACCCGCACCCTGCAGGAGGAGACCAACCGGGTCTTCCGCGCCCGGGTGGTCAACCCGCGCTGGATCACCGCCATGCAGCGCCACGGCTACAAGGGCGCCTTCGAGCTCGCCGCCACCGTCGACTACCTCTTCGGCTTCGACGCCACCGCCGGGGTCGTGCACGACTGGATGTACGAGTCGCTGGCCCAGGAGTACGTGCTCGACGAGACCAACCAGGAGTTCATGCGCCGCTCCAACCCGTGGGCGCTGCGCGGCATCGTGGAGAAGCTGCACGAGGCCGCCGACCGCGGGCTGTGGGAGTCGCCCGACGCCGACACGCTGGCGCGGATGCAGGCGGTCTACCTCGACCTCGAGGGCGACCTGGAGGACCGCGCCGGTGGCTGAGGCGCCGGGCGGGACCGCCACGGCGGCCCGCCGGGTGGTCGTCGTCGGCATCGGGATGGGTCCGCAGCACGTGACCGTCGAGGCCGCGGCCGCGATCGGCTCCGTCGACGTGGTGCTCGCCTTCGTGAAGTCCGCCGACGACCCGCTGCTCGCGGTGCGCCGCGAGGTCTGCGACCTGCACGGCGTCGAGCTGGTCGTGCTCGACGACCCGCCGCGCGCGCGGCACGACGACGTCGACTACGACGCGGCGGTCGACGCCTGGCACGCCGCGCGGGCCGAGGCGTGGGAGGCCGCCCTGGCCACGCACCCCGGCGACGTGGGGCTGCTGGTGTGGGGCGACCCGAGCCTCTACGACTCCACGCTGCGGCTGCTGGACCGGCTCCAGGAGCGGTTGCCGCTGGCCGTCGAGGTGGTGCCCGGCATCAGCAGCCTCCAGCTGCTCGCCGCCCGGCACCGGCTGGTGCTGCACGACGTCGGCGCCCCGCTGCACGTCACCACCGCCCGCCGGTTCGCCGAGGCGCTCGCCCAGGGGCAGCGCAACGTCGTCGTCGTGCTCAACCGTCGCCTCGACGCGCTGGCCGACCCCGCGCTCGCCGACTGGTCGATCTGGTGGGGGGCCAACCTCGGCGCCCCCGGTGAGCAGCTGGTCGCCGGGCGGGTCGGTGAGGTGCTCGCCGACATCGAGGCCGCCCGCGAGCGGGCCCGCGCCCACGACGGCTGGGTGCTCGACCTGCACCTGCTGCGGGCGCCGGCCGGGGACGCCCCGTGAGCGGGCACCCCACCAGCGGTCACACCGTGCTCGCCGTGCCGGTGCCCGCGCTCGACGACTGGGTGCGGGCCCGCACCCACGAGTACGACCCGGCGTGGGTCTCGAGCGACCCGGCGTTCGTGCACGCCCACGTCACCGTGCTGGCGCCGTGGGTGCCGGCGCCCGACGACGCCGACCTCGGGCGGGTCGCGGCCCTGCTCGCCTCGGTGCCGACCTTCGAGGCCCGGCTGGGCGAGGTCGACGTCTTCCCGAACGGGTTGGTGCACCTGCGCCCCGAGCCGCACGGACGGTTCGCGGCGCTGACCGGCCTGCTCGCCGAGGCCTACCCCCAGCACCCGCCCTACGAGGGCAGGTACGGCGCGGTCGAGCCGCACCTCAGCCTCGACCAGGTCGGGCCCGGCCCCACCCGGGTCGGCCAGCAGGTCGGCCAGCGGGTCACGGTCGGCTCCGTGGCCGGTGACCTCTCCGGGCGCCTGCCGGTGCGCACCCGGGTCGACCGGGTCGACCTGCAGTGGTGGCAGGCCGACGGGTGCCGGCTGCTGCACTCCTTCCCCCTCGCCGCCGAGGCGGTCGCCTGATGGGCGGCCTGCTGGTCGCCGGCACCACCTCCGACGCCGGCAAGAGCGTGGTCACCACGGGGCTGTGCCGCGCCCTGGCCCGCCGCGGGGTGGCGGTGGCGCCGTACAAGGCGCAGAACATGTCGAACAACTCGATGGTCGTGGCCCACCCCGACGGGGGCACCGCCGAGATCGGCCGCGCCCAGTGGGTGCAGGCGCTGGCCGCGCGGGTCGAGCCGGAGCCGGCGATGAACCCGGTGCTGCTCAAGCCCGGCAGCGACCGGCGCAGCCACGTGGTGGTGCTGGGCCGGCCCGCCGGCGAGGTGTCCTCGCGCGACTGGACCACCGGGCGCGCCCACCTGGCCCGCGCCGCCCACGCGGCGTACGACGACCTGGCCGGGCGCCACGACGTCGTGGTCGCCGAGGGGGCAGGCAGCCCGGCCGAGATCAACCTGCGCGCGGGCGACTACGTCAACATGGGCCTGGCCCGGCACGCCGACCTGCCCACGGTCGTCGTCGGCGACATCGACCGGGGCGGGGTCTTCGCCGCGTTCCTCGGCACGGTCGCGCTGCTCGCACCTGAGGACCAGGCGCTGCTGGCGGGCTTCGTGGTCAACAAGTTCCGCGGCGACCTCGAGCTGCTGCGCCCGGGCCTGGCCCAGCTGGAGGCCGCGACCGGTCGTCGCACCTACGGCGTGCTGCCCTGGAGCCCGGACCTGTGGCTCGACTCCGAGGACGCCCTCGACCTGGAGGGGCGCCGGGCCCGCCGCGGCGCCGGCGCGGGGGAGTCGACCGCCCGGGTCGTCGTGGTGCGGCTGCCGCGGATCTCCAACCTCACCGACGTCGACGCGCTCGGCCTCGAGCCCGGCCTCGACGTGGTCTTCGCCTCCACCCCGCAGGCGCTCTCCGACGCCGACCTGGTGGTGCTGCCCGGCACCCGCGCCACGCTCGCCGACCTGGCCTGGCTGCGCGGGCGCGGCCTCGACACCGCCCTGCAGGCCCACGTCGCGGCGGGTCGCCCGCTGCTCGGGATCTGCGGCGGCGCCCAGATGCTCGGCCGGCGGATCCGCGACCCGCAGGGGGTCGAGGGGCCCGCGGGCGCCGACGTCGAGGGGCTGGGGCTGCTCGACGCCGTCACCGCCTTCACCCCCGCGAAGGTGCTGCGCCGCCACGAGCCCGCGGGTTACGAGATCCACCACGGGCGCCTCGAGGGCCAGCGCGAGCACGGGGCGGTGACGGCCACGATGGTGCACGGTGCCCTGGAGGACGACGCCCACCGCGCCGCCTACCTGCGCCGGGCACTCGGCGTGGCGTCGACGGCGTCGTTCCCCGCCGCCCGCGAGCGCCGGCTCGACCTGCTCGGCGAGCTCGTCGAGACCCACCTCGACGTCGACGCGCTGCTCGCGCTGGCCCTCGACGGGGCGCCCGCCGGGCTGCCGTTCCTGCCGCCGGGAGCGCCGGGAGCCCAGCCGTGAGGGTGCTGCTGCTCGGCGGCACCGGCGAGGCGCGGGCCCTGGCCGCCGCCCTGGTCGAGGCCGGCGTCGACGTCGAGTCCTCGCTGGCCGGGCGGGTGGTGCGGCCGCGCCTGCCCGTGGGCCGGGTGCGCATCGGCGGCTTCGGGGGCGCCGAGGCGCTGCGTGCGTACGCCGCGGCGCACGACGCCGTGGTCGACGCGACGCACCCCTTCGCGGCCACCATCTCGACGCACGCCGCCGCGGTCGACGTGCCGCTGCTGCGGCTGCAGCGCCCCGGCTGGAGCGACCCGACCGGGCGCTGGCACTGGGTCGACGGCCACGACGAGGCGGCCGCCACGGCCGCGCGGCTCGGGCGGCGCCCGGTGCTGACCGTGGGCCGCCAGCAGCTCGGCGCCTTCGCCGGTCCGCTGGCCGAGCACACGGTGCTGGCCCGGGTGGTCGACGAGCCCGACGTGCCGCTGCCCGCGACCTGGACGCTGCTGCGCAGCCGCGGCCCCTACCAGGAGGCGGGGGAGCGCGACCTGCTGCGCGGGCACCGCGCCGACGTGCTGGTCACCAAGGACTCCGGCGGGGCGCTGACCTGGCCCAAGATGCAGGCCGCCGCCGACCTCGGGGTCGCCACCGTCGTCGTGCGCCGCCCGGCACCGCCGCCGGGCGTGCCCACGGTCAGCGACGTCGACGGCGCGCTGGCCTGGCTGCGACGGCTGCCGTCACGATGAGCGCACCGACCCCGACCCGGTCGGCCAGCCGGCGCCCCCGGGCCACGTCGTGAGCGGCCGGGGCGCGCCCGTCGCCCAGCACCGGACGCAGCTCGACCCGGGCCTCGGCGCCGGTGCCGTAGACGGTGCGCCCGCCCAGGCGGACGCCCAGCCCGCCCGCGAACGCGGCCTCCACCGGGCCGGCGTTGGGGCTGGGGTGGGCGCCGGCGTCGCGCCGCCAGGCCCGCACGCTCGCCGCCGGGTCGGCGCCGAGCACGGTGGCCAGGGCCGCGGTGAGCCGCGCCCCGGGCAGGTTGAGCACGTCGTCGAGGCGCGCCGCTGCCCAGCCGAAGCGGGCGTAGCGGGCGCTGCGGTGCCCGACCATCGCGTCGAGGGTGTTGGCCGCCCGGTAGCCGAGCAGCCCCGGCACCCCGGCCACCGCGCCCAGCACCAGCGGGGCGACCACCGCGTCGGAGGTGTTCTCGGCCAGCGACTCGAGCGCGGCCCGGGCCACGTCGGTGGCCTCCAGGGTGCGGGTGTCACGGCCCACCAGCCGCGCCACCTGGGTGCGCGCGTCGTCGAGCCGCCCGGCCTCCAGCAGCCGCGCCACCTCGGCGGCCTCCCGGCCCAGGGTGGTGCCGCCCAGCACGGTCCAGGTCGCGGCCGCGGTGACCAGCGCGTGCGGCACCGGCCGGTCGCGGGTGGCGCGCTCGGCGACGGCCCCCAGCGCCACGCAGCCCCCGACCAGCACCAACACGTGGGCGGCGCCCGCCGCGCGCCGGTCGGCGTACGTCGTCTGCTCGAGGCGGGCGGCCAGGGTGCCGAGGCCGGCGACGGGGTGCCATCGTGCGGGGTCGGCCAGGGCGCGGTCGAGGCCGACCCCCAGCACCATCCCCACCGATCTGCTCAGCACTGGAGGCTCTCGTGAAGGTCCTGGTCACCGGCGGCGTGCGCTCGGGCAAGTCCCGGCACGCCGAGTCGCTCGTGGGGTCGCTCGTGGGCACCGCCCCCGTCACCTACGTCGCGCCGGGCCCGGTGCCGAAGGACGACGACCCCGACTGGGCGGCGCGTGTCGCGGCCCACCGCGAGCGGCGCCCGGCGTCGTGGAGCACGCTCGAGACCCGCGACCTGGCCGGCGCGCTGGTCGGCGCCGACCGCCCGCTGCTGGTCGACTGCCTGGGCACCTGGGTGACCGGTCTGCTCGACGAGGAGCAGGCGTGGGAGCGCTCCTCCGACGACGTCGTCGCGCTGGTGGAGGCCCGGCTGGCCGCGGTCGTGGCGGCGCTGCGCGACTGCCCGCACGACGTGGTGCTGGTGACCAACGAGGTGGGGCTGGGCGTGGTGCCGGCGCACCGGTCGGGCCGGCTCTTCCGCGACCTGCTCGGCCTCGCCAACCAGCGCGTCGCCGAGGCCTGCGACGAGGTGCACCTGGTGGTGGCCGGCCGGGTGCTGCGGCTCTGAGGGGCTCACCCGACGCCTCCGCTCGGCGGCCCTCCGACGAGCACGCCCACGAGCAGGGCCGCCAGGGAGAGCTCGACGGCGGCGCCCAGCACGTCGCCGGTCACCCCGCCGAGCCGGCGCACGACGCGGTGCAGCAGCGCCGCGACCACCAGCGCCGCCAGGACCGCGGCCAGCAGGCCCGACCAGCCCGCGGTGAGCGTCAGGAGCAGGGCCGCGACCAGCCACACGGCTGCGGCGGGCAGCGGCCCGACCGTGCCGACGTACGCCGCCCCGAGACCGTCGGGGCGCGCACCCGGGACCCCGCGCAGGCAGCACCAGCCGAGCGCGGCCCGGGAGACGCAGACCAGCAGCCCGGCGACCAGCGCCCCGCGGGCGGTGGTGAGCAGCGGCGCCAGCGCAGCGGCCTGCACGCCCAGCACCACCACCGTCGCCACCACGCCGGCCGGTCCGGAGGTGCCCGACTTCATCACCTCGAGGGAGCGCGCCGGGTCGTAGGAGGCGGTGAGTCCGTCGACCACGTCGGAGAGCCCGTCCCAGTGCAGGGCCCGGCTGCCGGCGGCGAGCGCGCCCACCGCGAGGAGTGCCACGACGAGCGGGGGCAGCTCGAGCCGGGCGCCGACCAGGCCGACCACGGCGACGACGAGACCCAGCGGGAGGACCGCCAGCGGAGCCAGCAGCATCGCCCGACCGGCGACCACGGGAGTCACGGCGCGCGGCGGGGGCACCCGCAGCACGGTCAGGGTGCCGAGCGCCAGCCGCCAGGAGTCAGGCATCCGTGGGCACCAGGTCGCCCAGGTCGCTCAGCAGGGCGACGTCGTTGAGCAGCGCGACCGCGCTGCGCAGCAGCGGCACCGCCGCGACCGCGCCGCTACCCTCGCCCAGCCGCATCCCGAGGTCGAGCAGCGGGTCGAGCCCCAGGCGGGCCAGCGCCAGCGTCTGGGCCGGCTCGGGGGAGCGGTGCCCGGCGACGCACCAGGCGGCGGTGCCGGGGGCGATCCGCTCGGCGGTGAGCGCGCAGGCCACCGACATCAGCCCGTCCAGCAGCACGGGCACCCCGGCCTCGGCGGCGCCCACGACGTAGCCCACGCTCGCGGCCAGGTCGGCGCTGCCGAGCGCGGTGAGCGTCTCGACCGGGTCGGCGGCCCGCTCCCGGCCCGCTCGAGCGCGGCACCCAGCACCTCGCGCTTGCGGGCCAGGCCCGCGTCGTCGACGCCGGTGCCCCGGCCCGCGACCTCGGCCACGTCGCCCGCGCCGAGACCCAGGCCGGCCGCCACCAGCGCGGCGGCGGGGGTGGTGTTGCCGATGCCCATGTCGCCGCTGAGCAGCAGCTGCGCCCCGTCGGCGACCTCGCGCTCGGCCACCCGCCGGCCCGCAGCCAGCGCCTGCGCGGTCTCGGCGGCGGTCAGGGCGTCCTCGAGGTGGATGGCGCCGCTGCCGCGGCGGACCTTGTGCTCGCCGACCTCCGGGGGCAGTCCGTCGAGGTCGTCGTCGACGCCGAGGTCGAGCACCCGCACCCGCACCCCGTGGGCGCCGGCCAGGGCGTTGACGCCGGCGCGCCCGGCCACGAAGGTGCGCACCATCGCGGCGGTGATCTCGGGCGGGTACGCCGAGACGCCGTGCCGGGCGACGCCGTGGTCGCCGGCGAAGATGACCAGGCGCACGTCGTCGAGCGGGCGCGGCGGCACCTGGCCCTGCACGGCGCTCAGCCAGGTGCCGAGCTCGCCGAGGCGGCCCAGGGCACCGGCCGGGACGGCCAGCCCGGCCAGCCGCTCGGCGGCGGCCCGGGCGCTCGGGGCGTGCGGCGCGGGGACGGGCAGGGAAGCGGTCACGGGTCCTCCTGGACTCGGGGCTGGACGGGGGCTGGAGCGGGGGCTGGAGCGGCGGGGCCGGCGCGCAGGGCGGCGACGAGCCGGTCGGTGACGTCGGGGGGCCGCACCGCGACGCGCGCCCACCCGGCGTCGAGGCCGGGGAAGGTGTCGCAGCGGCGTACGGCGACACCCTGCGCGCGCAGCCGCTCGCGCCCGCCCTCGCCGAGCCGGGCGAGCAGGAACGACGTCCGCGAGGGCAGGGTGGTGGTGCCCAGGGCGGTGAGCGAGTCGACCAGGTGGGTCCGCCAGCCCGCGATCGTGCGGGCCCGACGCTCCGCCTCGGCCAGCGCGAGCGGCGTGCAGCAGGCCTCGATCGCGGCCGCGGCGGTGGTGGAGACCGACCACGGCACCTGCCCACGGCGCAGCGCGGCCACCACGTCGGGCGTGCCGAGGAGGTACCCGGCCCGCACGCCCGGGATCGACCAGTGCTTGGTCAGGCTGCGCAGCACCACGAGGCCCTCCGCCGGTGCCCCGGCCAGGGTCCCGGCCTCGCCGGGCACGGTGTCGATGAACGCCTCGTCGACGAGCACCAGCCGGCCCGGGCGCCGCAGGGCGAGCAGGTCGTCGACCGGGTGCAGCCGCCCGGTCGGGTTGGTGGGGTTGCCGACCACGACGAGGTCGGCGTCGTCCGGCACCGCTGCGGGGTCGAGGGCGAATCCGTCGGCGGCCCGGGTGAGCACGCTCGTGACCCGGTGGCCGGCCTGCTCGAGCGCCGCGTGCGGCTCGGTGAACTGGGGGTGCACCACCACCGGGCGACGCCAGGGCCGCAGCCGGGCCACCAGCGAGAACGCCTCGGCGGCGCCCGCGGTGGCCAGCACCTCTGAGGCCGGGCGGGCGTGCCGGGCCGCGACGGCCCGCTCGGCGCGCGTCGGGTCGGGGTAGGCACCGACGTCGTCGAGGCTGGCGCGCAGCGCGGCGTCGAGCCACCCCGGCCGCGGGCCGGGGTAGACGTTGACGGCCAGGTCGAGCAGGTCGCTGCCGCGCACCTCCACGTCGCCGTGGTGGCGCAGCGGATCGGTGGGCAGCGCCTCAGCCACGGTGCACCGCGTCCACGAAGCGCTGCGCGAGGTGCGGGTGCCCGGCCCAGTGCACGTGCAGGTACGCCGCGTGCAGGCTGGCGCTGGTGAAGCCGACGGTGTGCCCCTCGCCGCTCCACGCCGGCGCGGGCCCGGCGGCCGGCTCGACGTGGGTGCGGTGGAACTCGTGGCCGGTGACCCGTTCGCCGGCGCGGGTCAGCAGCGAGTCGGAGGCGGCGGTCATCTCGGGGTAGGCCAGCGTCAGCCGCTCGGTCATCGACGCGGCTGCCGGCACCGCGCCGACCATCGGGACGTCGTCGAGGCTCTGGCACAGGTAGAGCAGCCCGGCGCACTCCGCCACCGTCGGCACCCCGGCGGCCACGGCGGCCGCGACCTCGGCGCGCAGGGCGGCGTTGTCACCCAGGGCGGTGGCGTGCACCTCGGGGAAGCCGCCGCCCAGGTAGAGGCCGCGGGTGCCGTCCGGCAGCGCGGTGTCGGTGGCGGGGTCGAAGGTGACCACCTCGCAGCCGCCGGCGCGCAGCAGCTCGTCGGTCTCGGTGTAGCGGAAGGTGAACGAGCGCCCGCCGGCCACGGCCACGACCGGTCGACCGGTGGGTGTGGCGCCCGCGGGGGGCCGGACCTGCGCGGCGGGGTCCCAGGGCGCGGCCGCGAGGTCGGGGGCGCTGCGCGCGATCGCGAGCACCGCCTCGAGGTCGACCTGCTCGGCCACCTGGGCGGCCAGGCGGTCCAGCGACTCGGCGGCCAGGCCCCGCTCGGCCGCCGGCACCAGCCCGAGGTGGCGCGAGGGCGCCTCGACGGCCTGGTCGCGGCCGATGGTGCCGAGCACCGGGATGCCGGTCGGCGCGATCGAGTCGACCACCTCGCGGGCGTGCCGCGGGGAGCCGGCCTTGTTGAGGACGACCCCGGCCACCTGCACGCCCGGGTCGTAGGTCGCCATCCCGTGCACCACCGCCCCGATCGAGCGCGAGGAGCGCGAGATGTCGACCACGAGCACGATGGGGGAGCGGGTCAGCCCCGCGACGTGCGCGGTGGAGGCGAAGCCGTCGGTGCCGACCCGGCCGTCGTACAGGCCCATCACGCCCTCGACCACCGCCACGTCGGCGCCCCGGGCGCCGTGCAGCAGCAGCGGCGCGAGCAGGTCCTCGCCGACCAGGTGCGGGTCGAGGTTGCGGCCGGGCCGCCCGCAGGCCAGCGCGTGGTAGCCGGGGTCGATGTAGTCGGGGCCGACCTTGTGGCCCGAGACCTCGTGACCGGCCCGGGCCAGCGCGGCCATCAGCCCGGTCGCGACCGTGGTCTTGCCGGCCCCGGTGGCGGGGGCGGCGACCACGACGCGGGGGAGGCGCGAGGAGGCGGGCTCGTTCACCACTCGATGCCCCGCTGGCCCTTCTGGCCGCGGTCCATCTGGTGCTTGACCTTCGTCATCTCGGTGACCAGGTCGGCGGCCTCGACCAGCGCCGGGTGCGCGCGGCGCCCGGTCACCACGACGTACTGGCGCCCGGGGCGGTCGCGCAGCGTGGACACGACGTCGTCGACGTCGACCCAGCCCCACTCCATCGGGTAGGTGAACTCGTCGAGCACGTAGAGGTCGTGGCGCTCCTCGGCGATCGCCCGCTTCACCTCGGCCCAGCCCTCGGCGGCGTCGGCGGCGTGGTCCTCGGTCGAGCCCTCCTTGCGGCTCCACGACCAGCCGGCGCCCATCTTGTGCCAGGTCACCGGCCCGCCCTCGCCGGTCTGCTCGTGCAGCTCGCCGAGGCGCTCGAGGACGGTCTGCTCGCCGATGCGCCACTTGGCGGACTTCACGAACTGGAAGACGCCGACGTCCCAGCCCTGGTTCCAGGCGCGCAGCGCGACGCCGAACGCTGCGGTCGACTTCCCCTTGCCGTCGCCGGTGTGCACCATCAGCAGCGGCAGCGAGCGGCGCTGCGCGGTGGTGAGCCCGTCGTCGGGGACGGTCGTGGGTCGGCCCTGCGGCATGTCTAGCTCCGGTATCTCTCGTGGTGGACGGCCTCGGCCAGCGGGCGGCGGCTGCGCCACCGGTGGCGTTCGAGGTCGGGGACGTCGTGCAGGCCGCTGACGCGGCCGACGCAGAGCCAGGCGACCGGGCGCACCCGGGGCGGGATGCCCAGCAGGTCGCGCAGGTGCTGCTCGCGGTAGAAGGAGACCCAGCCGACGCCCAGCCCCTCGGCGGTGGCGGCCAGCCAGAGGTTCTGGACGGCCAGGCAGGTCGAGTAGAGGCCGGTGTCGTCGATGGTGGCCCGGCCGAGCACCTGTGGCCCGCCGCGGTCGGGGTCGTGGGTGACGACCACGCCGAGGCCGGCCTCGCGGATGCCCTCGACCTTGATCCCGGCGAAGGTCGCGGCGCGCTTGTCGTCAAGCCCGGCGGCGTACGACGCCCGCTCGTCGGCGACGTGGGCCGCGAAGCGCTCGCGGGTGGCGGGGTCGCGGACCACGACGAAGTCCCAGGGCTGGCTCATCCCGACGCTGGGGGCGCGGTGCGCGGCGCCCAGCACGCGGGTCAGCGCCTCGTCGTCGGGCGGCTCCCCGGTGAACTCGGCCCGCACGTCGCGGCGTCGCTCGATCGCCTCGTAGAGCGACATCGGGGAGGGCTCGGGCGCCGCCATCACGCGGCGCGCGCGACGTCGGCGAGCGCCTCGGCGCTCACCTCGCCCACCGGCAGGTGCTCGGCACCCAGGTGGCCGGCCAGCACGCCCGCCAGGCCCAGGCGCATCGCCCCGCTCTCGCAGTCGACGACCACGCTCGAGAGCCCCTGGGCGGCGAGCAGGTCGGCGGCCCGGCGCGAGCGGTCGACCGCGTCGGGGCCGCTGGTGGCGCGGCCGTCGGTGACCACCACGAGCAGCGGCCTGCGCCGCGGGTCGCGCAGCCGCTCGACGGCGAGCACCCGGCCGGCCTCGAGGAGTCCCTCGGCCAGCGGGGTCCGCCCGCCGGCGGGCAGCTCCTCCAGGCGCCGGGCGGCGACGTCGACGGAGTGCGTGGGCGGCAGCGCCAGCTCGGCGGCGGCACCACGGAAGGTCACCAGCCCCACCTTGTCGCGGCGGCGGTAGGCGTCGAGGAGCAGCGAGAGGATCGCTGTCTTGACCTCCTCCATCCGGCGGCGCGCGGCCATCGAGCCCGACGCGTCGACGCAGAAGAGCACCAGGTTGGACTCCTTGCCCTCCCGCGTCGCGAAGCGCAGGTCGGGCGGGCGCAGCAGCAGCCGGCCGCCGTCGCGGCCCCGGGCCGCCTGGTGGGGCGCGGCGGCGCGCAGGGTCTCCAGCAGGTGCACCGACCCGCTGCCGGTGGTCGAGGAGCCGACCCGGCGCCCGCGCTCGGTCGTGGCCCGGCTGCGACGCCCGGCCTCGCCCGCCCCGGTGCCGCGGGCGGTGAGCAGGCGCGTGCGGTAGGGCTGGCCCGAGGCCACGGTGGAGCCGGCGCCGGCCTGGGAGTCGCCCTTGGGCGCGGGGTCCTGCGGGACGTCATCCGGGCGGGACGTCCCCTCGTCCCCAGCGGATGACGTCCCGTCGGGGCCGTCGGGGCCGTCGGGGCCGTCGGGGCCGCCGGGGCTGTCGGGGCTGTCGGGGTCGCCGGGGTCGCCGGGGCCGTCGGGGTCCGGCTCGGGCTCGGGCGGCTCGGGCGGCTCGGGGAGGTCGTCGCCGAGCACCTGGTCGAGCAGGTCGTCGTCCATGCCGGGCGCGTCGAAGGGGTTGCGGCGGCGCCGGTGCGGCAGCGCCAGGCGGGCCGCGGCGCGGATGTCGTCGAGGACGACCCGGTCGCGGCCCTGCCAGGCGGCGTGCGCGACGGCGGTGCGGGCGGTGACGATGTCGGCGCGCAGCCCGTCGACGTCGAAGGCGGCGCAGACCTCGGCGATCTTCAGCAGCCCGGCGTCGGTGAGCTCGACGTGGGCCACCAGCTCCTGGGCGGTGCGCACCCGCTCGGTCAGCGCGGCCTGGGCGGCGGCGTACGACGTGGTGAACCCGGCCGGGTCGGCGTCGAAGGCCATCCGGCGCCGCACCACCTCGGCGCGCACGGCCGGGTCGCGGGGCGCGGCGACCTCGACGCTGAGCCCGAAGCGGTCGAGCAGCTGCGGGCGCAGCTCGCCCTCCTCGGGGTTCATCGTCCCGACCAGCACGAAGCGCGCGGCGTGGGTCAGCGAGACGCCGTCGCGCTCCACGGTGGCGCGCCCCATCGCGGCGGCGTCGAGGAGCACGTCGACGAGGTGGTCGTGCAGGAGGTTGACCTCATCGACGTACAGCAGGCCGCGGTGGGCGCGGGCCAGCAGGCCGGGCTCGTACTCCGTGCGGCCCTCGGAGAGGGCGCGCTCGAGGTGCAGCGAGCCGAGCACCCGGTCCTCGGTGGCGCCGACCGGCAGCTCGACCAGGCGCACCGGGCGCGACTCGACGGGCGCGTCGGCGGCGAAGGGGCCGTCGGGGGAGAGGTGGGTGTCGTCGCGCGGGTCGCTGGAGAAGCGGTCGCCGGCGACGACGTCGATGCGGGGCAGCACCTCGGCCAGCGCCCGCACGATCGTGGACTTGGCGGTGCCCTTCTCGCCGCGCACCAGCACGCCGCCGACCTCGGGGGAGATCGTGGTGAGGAGGAGGGCGAGGGCCATCTCGCCGAAGGGACCGTCGGGGTCGTCAGCGCCGACAACGGCGCAGAAGGGGTACTGCTGTGGCATGGGAGGCTCCCGCTCGTCCGCCATCGGATAGGCGCCTCGAGGCCGGTCTTCGGACTTCCTGGACCGGTGCTCTCGCACCCTCCAGGTCACCGCAGCGGGCCTGTGCCGGACTTTCACCGGCTTCCCAGATTCTCCCCTCCGCGTCGGCTTGTCTCGACCGGGCCTCGGGGCACCTCGTGGCTTCGGCGTCACGATAGCGTCAGCGCCCGTGAGTCCACCCAGCCCGTCCACCGTCGTCGTGATCGGCGTCGGCGACGACGGCTGGGAGGGGCTCCCCGAGCCGCAGCGCCGCACCGTGCTGGAGGCCGACGTGGTGCTGGGCGGGCAGCGCCACCTGGCGATGCTGCCCACCGACGTCGACCAGCTGCGGGTGGCCTGGCCCTCGCCGCTGCGCGACGGGCTGCCCGCGCTGCTGTGGCAGCACGACGGGCGCCGCGTCGTCGCGCTGGCCTCCGGCGACCCGTTCGTCTCCGGCATCGCCGGCACCCTGGTCGGCCTGCTCGGCGCCGAGGCGGTCGAGGTGCACCCGGCCGTGTCGTCGGTGGCGCTGGCGCGGGCCCGGATGCGGTGGCCGGCCGAGACGGTCGAGGTCGTCTCCGTGGTGGGCCGCCGGCCCGAGACCGTCCTGCGCGAGCTCGCGCCCGGCCGCCGGCTGCTGGTGCTCTCCTCCGACGCCACCACGCCGTCGGTGCTGGCGCGGCTGCTGGTCGAGCGGGGGTACGCCGGCTCGGGGATCAGCGTGCTGAGCCACCTCGGCGGCGAGCGTGAGGCGCGGGTCGACGCCACCGTCGGGGCCTGGGCCGCCGATCCGCCGGACGTCCCGGCCCTCAACGTCGTCGCCCTCGACCTGCGCGGGCCCGTGGTCGGCTCGTGGGCCACGGGGCTGCCCGACGATGCCTTCGAGCACGACGGCCAGCTCACCAAGCGCGACCTGCGGGCGGCCGCCCTGGCGCGGCTGGCGCCCCAGCCCGGCCAGCTGCTGTGGGACGTCGGTGCGGGCGCGGGCTCGGTGGGCATCGAGTGGATGCGCGCCCACCCCACCTGCCGCACGTTCGCGGTCGAGGCCGACGGCACCCGTGCCGAGCGGGTGGTGCGCAACGCCGCGCGGCTGGGCGTCCCCGGGCTCGAGGTGGTGCCGGGGCGGGCCCCCGACGCGCTGGCCGACCTCCCCGACCCGCACGCGGTCTTCGTCGGTGGCGGCGCCACCGCGCGCGGCCTGCTCGACCTGTGCCGCGACCGGCTGCGCCCGGGTGGGCGGCTGGTGGTGCACGGCGTGACGCTCGAGAGCGAGCAGGTGCTCGCGGCGGCGTACGCCGCGCACGGCGGTGAGCTGACCCGCACCTCGGTCGAGCACGCCGCTGCGCTCGGCTCGTTCACCGGTTGGACCCCCGCCCGGGCCGTGACCCAGTGGGCGTGGACCAAGCCCCTCCCGACCAGCCAGGAGCCATCGTGACCGTGCACTTCGTGGGCGCCGGGCCCGGCGCCGCCGACCTGATCACCCTGCGCGCCGCGGCGCTGGTCGGCGCGGCCGACGTGGTGCTCTACCCCGGCACCTACCTCGACGCCGCCGTGCTCTCCCACGCCCGCGACGGCGCGCGCCTGGTCGACACCCAGCACCTCGACCTCGACACGATGGTCGCCGAGATGGTGGCCGCCACCCGCGACGGCCTCGACGTGGTGCGCCTGACCTCGGGCGACCCGTCGCTCTACTCCGCGGTGGCCGAGCAGTCGCGGCGTCTCGACGCGGCCGGCGTGGAGTGGGACGTCACCCCCGGCGTCCCGGCGTACGCCGCCGCGGCTGCGCTGGCTGGGCGCGAGCTGACGGTGCCGCTGGTCGCGCAGTCGGTGGTGCTGACGCGCACCCAGGCCCGCTCGACCGCGATGCCCGAGGGCGAGTCGCTGGCCGCCTACGCCGCCACCGGCGCCACGCTGGTGCTGCACCTGGCGATCACCCGCACCCGCGAGCTGATGGCCGAGGTCGAGGGGCACTACGGCAGCGACTGCCCGGTCGTCGTGGTGCACCGGGCCAGCCAGCCCGACGAGCTGCTGCTGCGCGGCACGATCGGCGACATCGCCGACCGGGTCGAGGAGGCCGGGCTGCGCCAGGCCGCGGTGATCCTGGTCGGGCGGGCGCTGGCGCGCGACGGCGGGGAGTCGTACCTCTACGACGCGGCGCGGGAGCGGACGACGTCGTAGGCCTCGACCGCACCTCCTCCGGACCGGGCCGGGGCCAGTGCGAGGATGCGTGGATGAGCTGGGGAGACGTCTGGGTCAACGGGGACAAGGTTCGACCCGGGATCGACGCCGCGGGCCCACGGGCGCCGTGGATCGCGGCCGGCGTCATCTCCTCGGAGGAGCGGGCGTTCGTCGAGGCGACGCAGCTGCTGCGCAGGACCCGTGGGGCGCACGCCCGGGCGGTCGAGTTCGACCTGCAGCTCACCTCCTCCGCCGTGAGCAGGGAGCGCCCCGGCACGGGCAAGGCCGTCGTCGGCTTCGAGCCGGACGGGCTGTGGCTCGCGGTGGACGTGACCCCGGCGGGGAGCCCCGAGGAGGACGCTCGCTACGTGGTCTTCGCGCAGCGCGTGCACGTCGTCGCCGGGGCCCGTCGGGCCGCCGGGGGCGGTACGAAGGGCGGGCCGCGGGCGACCATCCGGCTGCGTGGTCGGGCGCGCTCGCGCGAGAGCGCCCTCGAGTGGGGCTACCGGGCGGCCCGGGACTGAGCGAGCGGTCCCACGCCGGGTTGGCTGCGTGCCTCCTGCATCCGTTCAGCGCATCGCGGCGGAGTCGGTCAGTCGAGGCACGTCACTGACAGGACCTGCCGATAGGAACCGGAACCATAGGGGCGGGCCACCTCGATGACCCCCGCGTGCACGGCCACGCTCTCACCGGCTTCTCGCAGGCAGGGCGGGATGTTCCCAGAGCCGACCCTGTCCCCGGATTCCCACGCGACGTCGTCGAGTCGGAAGGCGAACTTGTCACCGTCGTCCGGCTGGAAGTAAGCGTAGGGAACGTTCGCTGGAACCCTTTCCGCGGTGCCGCTGACGACAGAAGGATGGTGAGCCATCCACGGCGAACGAGCACCGCCGACGTAGCCGAGCGATACGAGGAGCAGTGCGAGAACGGCAGCGAGAACGACGCGTCGAGTTGTCCATCCTGCCCTGGTCCCGGACGCGTGCGTCTCTTCGATAGTCGACCGTTCCGAGATGCTCATGCTCGGAGTATCGCCCGTGATCGTGATCCACGAACTAACGTCAGCCAGGTTCGACGGTCGAGGTTCGTGCGCCCGCGTAGGAACGCACGTATCTCGCTCCGAGGGCGCACCACTAGCGGCAGAACCGGATGGCCGCGGGCGCACGCTACGCGGGCGGGATACCGTCCTGCCGTGGATGACGCCTCAGACATGACCAGGAGCCGGTCCCTGCTCACGACCTTGCCACCTGCCATAGTCGACACAGTCCTACTCGTCATCCCTTCGGGGCTGGGGCCAGTAGTTGGGCATTTGTGAACTTCGCCATACTTGAGCTCGCCGAAATTCTGTGGTGAAGGCGATGTCTAATCCGCATCTTGGCGAGATGCTGTTCTCTCTGGCCCTCTCCATCGGCCTTTTTTTGGCCGCGGGTGTGCTGTGGGTTCAACATCGATGGTTTCATCGCGGTTTCGGCAAAGCCGGTGTTGACAATTTTAGAAGTCGACGCGAGGCGCTGTGGCGGGCAAAATTGGGATTCTGCTTGTTCCCTGCGTCACTGTCAGCACTTTGCATGGCCTTCGCAATGGGTTTCACCACTCTGGCCATAACGCTGCAATATCGAACACTAGTGATTCTGGCAGTACTATCGCTCATGGGCGGTTCGGGATTCACTGTGTGGACATGGAAAGAATTCGATCGTCCCAGTCCACGACGGCACTGGCCGCCGTTCGCGACGAGGTTACGCACCGAGCTCCGCCGGTAAACACGCAGCTCGCGGCACGCTATCGACCCTGCCCCGGTCACCCAGACACCTGATCGGCGCAATGATCGCTGCAGCGCGGGGAGCGCGTGCGACTCGGGGTCGCCCCTCCGGCATCGACAGGAATGACCCGAGGTAGCGCTGCACCCAGAAGCGCACGCCGGTAGATCGCCAACAAGCGCCTCGCGCTCATCGGCACGACCGCGCGCTGTCGGCGGCATGAGCGAGCGTCTCTGAGGGCGCGCTACGGGGCATGAGCGGTCGCAAGCCCCAGGCTGGTGACTCATACTCTGCCCATGCCCAAGTGGGATCATCCAGACTTCAGCGTCGAGCCGCCCCCGTGGCTGGTCGAAGGGGCCCGAGTTCTGCACAGCACCTTCGGGCCGGGGAGCGTTGGACGCGTGGGCACCTACAAGGACGTGCCCTTGGTCTGGATCGACTTCGACGATGGCCAGACCAAGGGGTTGGCTTTGGAGTTCGCTCTCACGCACCTTTCTCCCGAACGGGAGAGGCAGAAGAAGCGCGGGTTCAGGTTCGGCAGACCCCGGTAGGCGTGCGCACGCTCATCGGCACGTGCGTGCGGTGGCCCGAGTCTTCAACGTGGCTTCCTAACGTCGGTGGCGACTACTGGACCGAGCGCGAAGCCAGATGGCTCCGGGAATCAGCGCGAGGCAAACAAAGACAACTGCTGCGCGCCAACCACCCTGCACCGCACTGATTGCCGCAATAATTACTGCGCCACCAGCGACGATTCCATAGACGTCACGGAAGGCCTCACCGTCGTTCACAAGTTTCAGTTTCAAGAATCAGTTCCCTTGCTCGGGGCGGTGGCACGCGTCGACGATTCGAGGATAGGTGGGACGTCCGCTCATCGGCACGACCGCGCGGATCGCGGCACGAGCGCGCATTCCATGTGCGTCGTCCCGGCTTCGTCAGCCGAGGGCAGGGTGCAGCGAGTAAGCGTTGCCTAGAGTGCTCCAGGTGGACACTCGGGATCTTTCCTTCTTGCTGCTCGTCGGCGGCTTGCCGCTGACGATTGTCGGGATGCTCGGACTGCTGGCGTGGAACTCCCGCTATCACGCAACCACTCACGCTCCACGTTCCATCTTTCGTGCGCTACAGAGCGGCGACCAGCCGCTTCCCAAGGTGACTCTGGCTCTCTACGGGGCGGGGATCGCGTGCGTACTCTCTAGCCTTTTGTTCTTTGTGACGACCTAGGAGGACGAAAGCCTGAGGCGCGCGTCGAGCAGCAGTCCCGAAGGATGGGGACCGCATCGGCCTCAACTTGATCTTGCCGCTCATCTCTCCGCCCTCAACGCGGCAGATGAGCGCGCGCTGACGCGCACGCTACGCGGCAGCCGACGCGTAGCCACCCGATCCGAAGTTCGTTGAGCAGATCGTGACCACGCGAACAGACCTACGAGCGGTGAGCCCGTTTGTCGCGGTAGGGCTATGCACCCTCTTGCTCATCGTCATCTTCAGTTGGGCCGGTCGCGCTGTTGACTTGCACCCTGCACTCGTTCTGCCGCTGGCACTGCTACTGGCGCTCGGAGTTGGGAAGTTGATCGTTCGTCGGATCACCGACCGTCAGTAGGCGCGACCTGCGGCAGATGTTCGCGCGCTGACGCGGCAGTTCCGGATGATCGCGGGCGCACGCTGCGCGCCCTCTAAGGTGAGCCGCATGAACGCGAAGTGGTGGCTCGTGTGCCTAGCGGTAGCCTGCCTGATCGGCGTTGTCGTCGCTCTCGTGGCCGATCCGCTTCCGTTCTCTCCAGGGGTGTCGGTCATGGTGGTTCTTGCGATCATCATGGGGGCGTCTGGCTGGACTGCCCTCCAACGCGGGGCCGCGCGCGGCGCGCGCAACTCGGGGATCTCCCTGCGGCAACGACAGAAGTGACCCGAGGTAGCGCTGCACCAGGAGCGCACGCGGGTAGATCGTCAATAGCCGACGCGCCGTTCACCGGCGCCACCGAGCATGTCAGATGGCGATGGGATACGACTCTGCTGATTCAGTCAGTAGGTCGCTGAGCAACGCGGCCAGGTGGTGCGGGCGGAGTAGACCGCTGCCCGATGCGTCGTGAAGTTGGTCGATCGTCCACCAGCGAAACTCGGTTATGCCTTCGTCTCTCAACAACCGATCGTTGGAAGTTGAGGGGAGAGATAAGGCGTCGCACTTGACGAGGAAGTAGTCGAAGACAGCCCCATCCCAGCCCCTCGCGTAAGCCGAAGACACCACCTGCTGATGCCAGACATGGCGGGGGCCGTCCATCGGCACGGACAGCGCCACCTCCTCCGCCAACTCGCGCACGACGGCTTCGAGTGGCGTCTCCCCGACCTCCAAGCCGCCGCCGGGCGGCGCCCAAATGACACTGCCAATGTGCCGAGTCGTGAGGTCGTGCCTTGCCAGTAGAAGACGGTCGTCCTCGTCGAGGAGTAGGGCGCGGGCAGAGTGCCGCAGTCTCGGCGGTTGCACCTAGCGAGGGTAATCGCGTCTGCGCCCGCACGTCCGGCTCTCGGCACGAGCGCGCGAGGCTTGTTACGGACCTGGTCAGGTAGCCGAGGCCATGTAGGCGGCCAGGATGTAGTTGGGGTGGCGATCGAGGTTCGTGCGTGCTCGGTCGTATCGCATGGTGGTGCGGGGGTCGGCGTGGCGGGCAGCTATCTGGACGTCGCGCAGATCGACTCCGGCGTCGAGCATGGTGGTGACGAAGGTGTGTCTGAGCATGTGGGGATGCATGCGCTCGATGGTGATGCCAGACGTCTTGGCGAGTCTTCGTAGCCGACGGGTCGCGGCGTGACGGTCCATGCGTCGGCCTTCGCGGTTGAGTAGCAGCGGGCCGCTTTCGCGGTGTCCGGCAGCTCGATCGATGGCTCGGCTTACCGCGGGTGAGAGTGGCACCAGGACGACCTTGTCGCCTTTGCCATGGACGCGGAGCACTCGGTGGCCGCGGACTTCGCTGAGTGCTTCGATGTCGGCACCGGTGGCCTCGAAGATGCGTAGTCCGAGCAAACCCAACATGGCGACCAGAGCAAAGTCGTTGACGTTACTGGAGTCGCGAGCAGCGGTGAGCATCGCCTCAAACTGCAGGTGGCTTAGCCCAAGTGTGGGCGACTCGGGGGTCACCTTCGGTCGGCGGACGTGCTCGGCTGGGGAGTGCTCGAGGACGCCGTCGATGACGCAGGTCCGGTAGAAGCCCGTCAGGACCGACAGGCGTCGGGACACCGTGGAGGGCTTGAGCTGCCGAACTTCTTGCATCCATCGCAGGAAGAGCTCGATGTGAGCTCGAGTGGCCTGCAGCGGCAAGAGGCCGTGGTCGCGGCACCACGCCAGGTAGGTGTTCAGGTCGGAGGCGGTGTGGGTGCGGCTCTGGCCCTTGTAGCGGGCGAGGTGTGCGGCAACAGCCAGATGAAGGACCTGGTCGTTGATGTCGATAGTCACGGGGAGTGCGGCGTCAGCAGTCATCACTTCAGCAAGAACCTGCATCGTGAAGCCGTCAACGCCGTGGCGGACAGATGCTGGTCACTGGCGGCGGTGGGATCTGACACTGGTGGCAGGCAAGTACTTGAACAGCAGCAATAGCTGCCCCGTCCGCTGGTCGTCGAAACCGCGCGGATCGCGGCAGATCCGGATGGTCTACTTCGTGGGTGCAGCAACTGGTGACTTCGTCCAGCGACGTCTCGGACGCGACTCCTCGTGGCCGTCGACGTTGGGCGGTCATGGCGACGGCGTTCGGGGCGATCCCCGCCTTCGCGGTCTCACTCGGTGTCGTCCTCGTGGCAGCGCTTCGTGACACGGACCTTGTCGCTACGCGAGGGGGCCAGCGGAGCGTCGATCTGGGTTGGCCGTTCGATTGGATTCACCAGAACCAGAGTTCGCTGGACTCACCCTTGCCGTACCGGCTGGGCCTGTCCTCGCCATGGGAACACCCAACGGACGTGTCGGCGGTGGCGTTCGTCGGGAATGTGCTAATCGTCTTAGCCGTCGTCGCAGTAGTTGGGCTGCTCGTGGGTGCTCTTGCCGTGGCCCTTTCTCGGCTGTTCAAGACGCGTTCCTGACTCACGAGACCAGAAGCCCGGATCTCGGCACGGCCGAGCGCTTCGCGGCAAGAGCGTGCGTATATCGGCCCGCCGCTCGACTAGCGTGTGCAGGTGCTTCCCGTCCGCCTCAGGTCAGAACCGAGCATGACCCTGCTCGTGCTCGATGCTGTCGTGTTCTTCTTGGCCCTTGCCACTGCATTGGAGACGGATGGGCCGACATGGATGCGGATTGTTGGCGGCGTCATCGCCGTGGCCGCCGTCGCGCTCGGAGTCCGTTCTGCACTCTTCGTGTACACCAATCGCCCCTCAACTCGGTAGCCGACCGCCTCGGCACGACCGCGCACAATGCGGCATGTCCGGTCGAGTCAGTTCCAGTCAGCGACACCGGGCGCCGGTGCGAACTCATCCGAAAGACCTGTCACGTCGCGGAAACGCGCGACCTCTGCCTTGGGGTACTTCGAGACCCGGACACTGACGAGACTTGTCGAACCCTCCAGGTCGCTTAGCGACTTGCTCGCGGGCCGTACCCCAAAGAGCTCCAGGCGAGTCAACTTGGGAAGCATGGCGAGCGGTCGCAGCGAGTCCACTTGGGTCACCTTGCCCGACGAGTCCCAACTCGGCAGTGTCGAGAGTCGGAGCGTGCGGAGATTCGTCAACCGCGCCAGCGGGGCCAAGTCGGTCACACCCGGCAGGTGCAGGAGGCTCAGGTACTCCAGGTCCTCCAACGAGGCGACGGGTTCGAGGTCGGCGTCAGGGTAGGTAGCGACTACGAGGGTCCTCAGGTGTTGGTACTGCGTCACCAGCGCGAGTGACGCGTAGTTGCAGTGCCAGACCCGAAGCGCCGTGACGTCGGCAGCATCCGGATCGGTCGGCATGGTCTTGGCTTTGTCACGCATGAGGTCCCGGAACACGCCCTCAGCGTAGTGATTCCATCCGCCCGGACATCGGCATGAGAGTGCGTTTCTCGCGGGCCTCGATGAATGGGAAACAGGACATGCCAAGTAAGCGCCAAGATGTCCCGGCCCCCTAGAAGCGGGCCCGAGCTACAGGGTGTCGGGGTGGTGGTCCTGTACGGCGCGCGTGTGTCCGTCAGCCACGCGGGCCGCAAGCGGCGGGAGGAGCCCATCTCGCTGTGCAGCACCTCTTGATGTCGAACGTGTGTTCGAGTAAGGTGTCGTCATGGTTCCCATTCCGACTGCCGGTCTCGACCCGGCCGACCTCACTGAGGTCGAACTGGTCGAGGCGCTGCGGGCGGCGGAGGAGCAGAAGTGCCGGCTGGACGCGCTGCAGGTGGAGCTGGCGGCTCGTCTCGACGAGGTCGTACGCCGCCGGCACGCCGCGGCCGGGCTGCCCGTCGATCGGCAGGGCGCGGGGGTGGCCTCGCAGGTCGGGCTGGCGCGGCGGGAGTCGCCGAACCGGGGTGCCCGCCACCTGGGGTTGGCGAAGGTCCTGGTGGCTGAGATGCCGCACACGCTGGCTGCGATGCGCGCGGGTTGGTGCGGTGAGTGGCGTGCCACCCTGTTGGCCCGCGAGACCGCGTGCCTGTCGCTGGAGGACCGGCGCCGTGTCGATGCGGAGCTGATGGCCGACCCCGAGACCACCGAGGGGTGGGGTGACAAGCGGCTGGCGGCTGCTGCGCGGGCTCGTGCCTACGAGCTCGATCCGCACGCCGCGTTGAAGCGGTCGAGGAAGGCCGAGGGTGAGCGGTACGTGTCGCTGCGACCGGCACCGGACACGATGACCTGGCTGACCGCGCTGCTCCCGGTCGCCCAGGGCGTCGCAGCGTACGCCGCGCTGACCCGGGCCGCCGACTCTGCCCGCGCCGACGGTGATGAGCGCTCCCGCGGGCAGGTCATGGCCGACACCCTCGTCACCTCCGTGCTCACCCGGTCCGCCGAGCCGGCGCCAGTTCCCGCGGTCCCGGTGGCGGTGAACCTGACGGTCTCCGACGCCACCCTCCTCGGCGGCGGCCACCAGCCGGGCTGGGTGACCGGCTACGGGCCGGTGCCGGCCGGGTTCGCCCGCGAGCTGGTCGCCACCGCGATCGCTGACGCGCAGGCGACGCTGCGGCGGCTCTACACCACTAGCGCCGGGGCGCTCGTGGCGATGGACTCCCGGGCCCGCGCCTTCCCCGCCAGCCTGGGTTTCTTCATCGACCTGCGCGACCGGTCGTGCCGTACCCCGTGGTGCGACGCACCCATCCGGCACCGCGACCACGTGGTCCCCGACCACGCCGGCGGCCCCACCAGCGCCACCAACGGACAGGGACTGTGCGAGGCCTGCAACCAGGCCAAGGAGGCCCCCGGCTTCACCGCCGCCACCGTGGGCAGCGCCGTCGTCACGACCACCCCCACCGGACAGCAGGTCCGCTCCCGCGCACCCGACCTCCCACCCGGCGACCCACCGGTCACACCCGAACCCTCACGACCAAGGGTCGACGTCGTCCACCCGCGCCTGCAGGTCGTCCTCGACGACTACACGCCCGCCGCCTGATCGTCGACGTACCGGGGCGTCCAGACCGCGCCGCCGGCGCCCACGCGGGTCGAGGTCGCCCCGACGAGCAGCAGGCACTTCATGTCGATGCTCTCGGGGTCGAGCGCGCCCAGGGTGGTCACCTCGAGCGACTCCTCGGCGCGGCCCACGTCGCGCCCGACGACCACGACGGTGTCGGGTGAGCGGTGCTCGAGGAGCACCTTCTGCATCGTCACCACCTGGTCGGTGCGCGATCGGCTGGCGGGGTTGTAGACAGCGAGGACCAGGTCGGCCTCCGCGATCGCGCGCAGCCGCTTCTCGACCACGGACCAGGGCTTGAGCCGGTCCGACAGGCTCACGACCGCGAAGTCGGCGCCCACCGGGGCACCGGCGCGGGCCGCCACGGCCTGCACGGCCGAGACACCGGGCAGCACCCTGACCGGCACGTCGGCCAGCGCCGGGTCGGCGTCGACCGCCTCGAAGACCGCCGAGGCCATCCCGAAGACGCCCGCGTCACCTCCCGAGACCACCGCCACCCGCTCCCCGCGGCAGGCCAGCTCGAGCGCCAACCTGGCCCGGTCGACCTCGACGGTGTTGCCCGAGGCGTGCCGGGTCAGGCCGGGGCGCTGCGGCACCCGGGCGACGTACGGCGCGTAGCCGACCACGTGGTCGACCTCCGCGAGCGCCGACTCGACCTCCGGGGTCAGCCACCGCCCCGGCCCCGGCCCCAGGCCCACGACCAGCAGCTCCGCAGTCGGCGCCGCACGGTCGGCCACGACCTCCGACGCCACCCGCGGCGCCCGGCGCCCCTGGCCCGACAGCGAGTCGCCGGGCACCACCACGAGCGAGAAGTACGGCACGGTCGCGGGGTCGACGTCGGCGACCGGCAGCCAGCGCTGCTCGGGCATGGCCGCGCGCTCGACGTACAGCGCGTGGTCGAGGCGCCCGGCCTCGGCGAGCGCCTCGCGCACGGCCGGGAAGGTGCGCCCGAGCTTCATGATCACCGCCGCGTCGGTGTCGGCGAGCCGGCGCGCCAGCTCGGGCTTCGGCAGCGTGCCCGGCAGCACCGTGAGCACGTCGGTCTGGCGCACCAGCGGCGTGGCCGTGGCCGCGGTGGCGGCCGCGAACGCCGGCACCCCCGGCACGATCTCGGTCTCGAAGCGCTCCGCGAGCTGGTCGTGCAGGTACATGAACGACCCGTAGAACAACGGGTCGCCCTCGGCGAGCACCACCACGTCGCGCCCGGCCTCCAGGTGGGCGGCCAGCCGCTCGCCGCACTCGGCGTAGAAGTCGGCCAGCGCGCCGGCGTACCCGCCCGGGTGGCTCGTCGCGCCGGTCGTGACGGGATAGCGCAGCTCCTCCTCGACCGCGCCCGCCGGGATCAGGTCGGCGGCGATGCGTCGTGCGTTGGACTGCTTGCCGACCCCCGCGTGGTAGGCCACCACGTCGGCCGCCCCGATCAGCCGGGCCGCCTTCAGCGTCACCAGCTCCGGGTCGCCGGGCCCCAGCCCGACGCCGTACAGCCGCCCGCTCACTCCTGCTCCTGGGCCAGCGCGTTGACGGCCGAGGAGGCCATCGCCGAGCCGCCGCGGCGGCCGCGGACGGTCACGAACGGCAGGTCGATGCCGTGCTCGTCGCCGAAGGCGGCCAAGGCCTCCTTCGACTCCCGGGCGCCGATGAAGCCCACCGGGCAGCCGATCACGGCAGCGGGCCGCGGACCACCGTCGAGGATCATCTCGAGCAGGTGGAACAGCGCCGTCGGGGCGTTGCCGATCGCGACCACCGCCCCCTCCAGCCGCGGCTCCCACAGCGACACCGCCGCGGCGGTGCGCGTCGTGCCCCACCGGCGCGCCAGGTCGGGCACCTCGGCGTCGGTGAGGTGGCACAGCACCTCGTTGCCGGCGGGCAGCCGGCTCGCGGTGACGCCCATCGCCACCATCCGCGCGTCGCACAGCACCGGGGCGCCCGCCGCCAGCGCGTCACGGGCGGCCGCGACCAGGCCAGGGTGGATGACCAGGTCGGGCACCAGGTCGACCTGGCCGCTGCCGTGCACCATCCGCACGGCCAGCTTCTCCGCGTCGGCCGGCACACCCGTCAGGTCCGCCTCGCGACGGATCGTGGCGAAGGAGTCGACGTAGATCGCCGGGCCGTCGCTGATGTAGTCGTAGCGCCGCGGCGGCGCGACCAGCGGGCTCATCGCGCGACCTCCGGCACCAGCACGCCGCGCCACGGGGTGATGACCAGCTCGCAGTCAGGGCCGCCCGCCCGCTCGACCAGGGCGTCGACGTCGGCGGCGCCCAGCACGCCGTCGACCGCCTCCTGGTGCCACCCGCCGGCCACCACGCCGTACGCCGGCGGCGCGCTGCGCACCAGCGCCCGCTCGTCCGGCGGGCTGGGCGGGGCCAGCGGGCGCGCCAGCTCGCTGACGTGCCAGGCCGCCTGGGGGCCGCTGCCGCGGGTGGCGAGGAACGCGCGGGCCAGGTCGACGAGCCGGGCGGGGGCGTCGTCGAGGGGCAGCACCTCGCCCCACGCGTCACCGACCCGCAGCTGGGCGGTGCGGTCGTCGAGCGCCACCAACCCCAGGTCGCAGCCGCGCCCGGCCACGTCGCCGCGGCCGTCGTCGAGCACGTGCAGGAACCGCCCGGGCAGCGCGGCCAGGGCCGGGTCGGCGCAGAGCAGGGTGTCGAGGCGCGCGGCCACGGGGCGCAGGTCGGCGCGGCCGCCGGCCAGCCCGGTCTGCGGGGAGACCACGATGTTGCGCACCAGGTCGTGGGCGGGGGCCGGCAGCAGACCGGTCGCCCGGATCGCGTGGACGACCTCGGGCAGCAGCGCCGGGCGCGCGCCGACGTCGTACGACGGCAGGGCGCGCAGCTGCAGGTTGGCCCGGCCGGTCAGGTGCAGCCGGCCGTCGCCGTGCTCCTGGGCGACCCGGCTCAGCGCCCGCAGCGCGGCGGCGGGCACGCGCCCGCCGACCAGGCGCACCCGCACCAGGGCGCCGTCGTCGGCGGGCCAGGGGCGCGACACCCCGGGGCACCGGTCTGCTCGCGAGCGGGGGGAGGCGGGGGAGTGGGTCTGGGGGACGGCGACGTCGACCATCGGTTCCTTCGAGGTCGGGGCCCGTGCGCGGAGCCCGTGGGTGACCTCCCGGCGGCTGCCGTGAGGGCCAGCAGGTCTTCGGACTCGGGTTCGACCGGGCCAGGACGCCTTCCCGGGCCGGAGCCCAGTGGCTGCGGCACCCGGAGGTGCCACGTGTCCCGCCCGTCACCCACACCGCTGCGCGTCAGTCCCGGAGTCGCACCGGGTTCCCTGAGCCTCCCGGGGGAGGCGTGACTGGCAGGTGGACCGTACCAACCCCGACCGGCGGGTGCGCGGGCCGCTCGGCTGCCGGTCAGCCGACCTCCTCCAGCTCCGACCAGTCGACGGTGGCGGTGCGGCGCTGGTACTCGGCCACCAGGCCCGGCCAGTTGGTGGTGATCCGCGGCCCGTCGGTGTACCAGCTGGTGCAGCCCGCCCACACGCTGTCGCCCAGGCGCGACTGCATCTCGGCGTCGAAGGCCTCCCAGACCTCCGGGCGCGGCGCGAGCGCGCGGGCGCCGCCGTCGGCCAGGCGGCGCGCGACCTGCGCGACGTACCCGGCCTGGGCCTCCATCATCGCGATGATCGAGCTGCCGCCGAGGTTGGTGTTGGGCCCGTAGATGCTGAACAGGTTCGGGAACCCGGGCACGCCCATGCCCAGGTGGGCACGGGCGCCGTCGGCCCACACCTCGCCCAGGCTGCGCCCGTCGGGGGCCACGACGTCGAGGCCGCGCAGGAAGTCGGTGGCCGCGAAACCGGTGCCCCAGATCAGCACGTCGGCCTCGTGCAGGGTGCCGTCGGCTGTCCGCACCCCGCCGGCCTCCACGCGCTCGACGGCGCCGGTGACGACGTCGACGTGGTCGCGGTCCAGGGTGCGGTACCACTGGTTCGAGAAGAGCAGGCGCTTGCAGCCCAGCGGGTAGTCGGGCACCAGCCGCGCGCGCAGGCCGGCGTCCTTGACGGTGAGGCGCAGGTGGGCGCGCCAGGCCGCCTCCAGCGCCCGGGTCAGCGGCTTCGACATCCGGCTCTCGCCTGCCAGGGCGCCGTTGAGCTGCTCGGTCAGCCAGAAGACGGCGCGCCGCTCGGCGGCCAGGGTGCCGGGCAGGCGCCGGAAGAGTGCGTGGTGGCGCTTCGAGTAGGCCTGGTCGGGCTTGGGCACGACGTACGGCGCCGAGCGCTGGAAGACCGTGATCGCCGCGGCGTCGTCGGCGATGCCGGGCACGAACTGGATCGCGCTGGCGCCGGTGCCCACGACCGCGACCCGCTTGCCCCGCAGGTCGACGTCGTGGCGCCACTGCGCGGAGTGGAAGGCCGGCCCGGCGAAGTCGTCACGGCCCGGGAGGTCCGGCACCACCGGCTCGGAGAGCTGGCCGGTGGCCAGCACCAGCACGTCGGCGTCGTACGTCGGCCCCGCCGCGCCGGCGACCTCGGTCGAGACCCGCCAGGCCTCGCCGTCGTGGCGCGCGCCGGTGACGGTGGTGCCGGTGACCACCGCGTCGAGCAGGCCGTGCTCGGCAGCGGTGCGCCGGATGTAGCCGAGGATCTCCGGCTGCGGGGAGTAGCGGCGGCCCCAGGCGAGGTTGGGCGACCACGACCAGGAGTAGAGCGGCGAGGGCACGTCGCAGGCGGCGTTGGGGTAGGTGTTCTCGCGCCACACCCCGCCGACCTCGTCGGCCCGCTCGAGCACGGTCACGTCGGTGACGCCCTGCTCGTGCAGGGCGTGCACGACGCCCAGCCCCCCGAAGCCGGCGCCGACCACGACGACGCGCGGCGACCGGGCGGTGGGGGCGGGGGACGGGCTGGCCGGGGAGGATGACGGGCTCATGCCCTGGACGCTAGGTCGGTCGAGGCGGGCGGGGGAGACATCGGCCGCAAGAGACTTGATAATCGCGGACATGTCGTCGACTTCGCCGTCGCCCGACCGGCTGGCCGGCTGGGACGTGCCCCGCTCGGCCGACGGCGTGCGCCACCTGCTGCGGCACGCGCGGGCCAGGGGCCTCGACCCGGCCGCCCTGCTGGTCGGCACCGGCCTGCACCTCGACGACCTGGGCCCCGGCGGGGTGCGCGAGGTGACCGCGGCGCAGGAGCTGCGCGTGGTCCGGGCGCTGCGCCACCGGGTCCCCGACGACGGCGCGGTCGTCGGGGCGTCGTACGACGTCGGCTCGTTCGGCGCGCTGGGCTTCGCGCTGATGACCAGCCGCACCGTGCTCGACGTGGCCGACGTGACGCAGCGTTTCTTCGACCTCAGCTACGCGTTCGTGGTGCTGCGGGTCGAGCTGGTCGACGACGAGGTCGTGGCGTTCCTCGACGGTTCCTCGCTGCCCCGCGACGTGCGCGCCTTCCTGGTGGCCCGCGACGCGACGGCGGTGCGCACCGTGCTCGACTCGCTGGTGCCCGGTGGCGTGGGCGCCCACCTCGAGGTCGGCCCCGACCGGGCCGTGCTGCGCTTCGCGGCCACCGAGCTCGACCGGCCGCTGGCCGGTGGCGACGCCCGCCGGCGCGAGCTCGCCGAGGCGGTGTGCCGCGACCTGGCCGCCGACCGGCGCAGCGCCACCGGGCTGCCCCAGGAGGTGCGGGTGCTGATCACCCAGCGGCTCGCCGACGGGGCGCCGATGCCGGTGGTGGCCGCGGCGCTGGGCCGCACCGACCGGACCCTGCGCCGCCAGCTCGCCGCCGGCGGCACGTCGTACCGCGCGCTGCTGGAGGAGGTGCGCCGATCGCTGGGCGCCGACCTGCTCCGCGCCGGCCTGCCGGTCGCCGAGGTCGCCGCGCGCCTGGGGTACGCCGAGCCCGCGGCGCTCGTGCACGCCCACCGCCGCTGGACCGGGCGCCCACCCGGCGCGGCGCGCCGCGGCCCGGCACCCGGCGTTCACCCGGCCGACGGCGACGCGTCACCGCACCGTCGCGGCGGGCTCCCGCAGCGTCCCTAGGTTCGCTGGCGCGTAGGACCCCCACGACCCAGGAGCCACCCGCCATGACCTGCACCCCCGCCCGCCCCGCCGTCTCCCCGGGCGCCTCCCCGGCCACCTCCCCGGGCGCCCGGACGCTGCTGCCGCTCGCCCCCACCGGCCTGCGCCACGGCGGCCGGAGCTTCATGACCTGCCAGTACCGCTGCGGCAACGCCTGCGACCACCCCGAGCCCAACCGCACCGGCCACGGGCACGTGCAGGACGAGATCACCAAGGCCGTCGCCCGTCGCGCCGTGCTGCGCGGCGCGGTCGCCGGCGGTGGCGTGATGGTGCTCGGCGGCACCCTCGCCGCCGTGGCGGTGGCCCCGGCCGCCGCCGAGCCCGCCGGGCCCGCCGCCGCGGGCCGCCCGGTCTCCGGCGACCTGGCCCGCGCCGCGTTCACCCCCGTGCCGCCGAACAAGCGCGACGCGGTCGTGACCCCCTCGGGCTTCGCCCACGACGTGGTGATCCGCTGGGGCGACGGCGTCGTGGCCGGCGCCCCCGCCTTCGACGTGCGCCGCCAGACCCCCGAGGCTGCCAAGCAGCAGTTCGGCTACAACTGCGACTACGTGGGCGTGCTGCCGCTGCGCGACGCCAAGCGCGACCGCAAGGACCGCTCGCTGCTCGTGGTCAACCACGAGTACACCGACGAGGCCCTGATGTTCCCCACGGGCCTCTACAGCGACACCGAGGTCGCCGCGATCGCGATGGCCAACCACGGCATGTCGGTCGTCGAGATCCGCCGCGGCTCGCGCGCCGGCTCCTGGCGCCGGGTCAAGAGCCTCAAGAAGGCCCGCTACAACCGCCGGGTCCACATCGACACCCCGTTCACGCTGACCGGTCCCGCGGCCGGCGACGAGCGGCTGCGCACCAGCGCCGACCCGAGCGGCACCACCGTGCTCGGCACGCTGAACAACTGCGCCGGCGGCCACACCCCGTGGGGCACCGTGCTGTCGGGCGAGGAGAACTTCAACCAGTACTTCGACCTGCCCGAGGGCCAGAGCCTCGACCCGCGCTACACCGAGGCCTACGCCCGCTACGGGATCACCGGGTCGGGGCGCGGCTGGAGCGCCGTCGACGACCGCTTCGACCTCGCCGCCGACCCGCACGAGCCGCACCGCTTCGGGTGGATCGTCGAGCTCGACCCCTACGAGCCCGACGAGGCGCCGGTCAAGCACACGATGCTGGGCCGCTTCAAGCACGAGGGCGCCAACGTCGCGCTCACCGACGACGGGCACGTGGTGGCCTACATGGGCGACGACGAGCGCGGCGACTACCTCTACCGGTTCGTCTCCCGCGACGCGATGCGGAAGGGGCCCTCGGCGAAGGCGCGCCGACACAACAAGACGCTGCTCACCGCCGGCACCCTGTCCGTGGCCAAGCTCGTCGGCGACGGCACCGAGGACGGGCAGCACGACGGCACCGGCGAGTGGATCCCGCTCTGCGACGAGACCACCTCGTTCGTGCCCGGCATGAGCGTCGCCGACGTGCTGCTGTGGACCCGCCTGGCCGCCGACCAGGTCGCGCCCACCCGCATGGACCGGCCCGAGGACGTCGAGCCCAACCCCGTCAACGGCCGGGTCTACGTCGCGCTGACCAACAACTCCCAGCGCGGCAGCACCTTCCCGCCCGACGAGGCGAACCCGCTGACCTCCTCGATGGTGCGCTCCTCGATCGGGGCCCCGCTCACCCAGGCCTCCGGCAACCGCAACGGCTACGTGCTCGAGCTGACCCCCGCCGGCGGTGACCACGCGGCCCTCGCCTTCACCTGGGACCTGATGCTGGTCTGCGGCGACCCGGAGGCGCCCGAGAGCTACTTCGCGGGCTTCGACAAGTCGCAGGTCAGCCCGATCTCCTGCCCCGACAACGTGGCCTTCGACGACCGCGGCAACCTGTGGATCTCCACCGACGGCAACGCGCTGGGCTCCAACGACGGCGTCTTCCGGGTGCCGGTCGCCGGCGCCGAGCGCGGCCGGGTGACCCAGTTCCTGACGGTGCCGCGGGGTGCGGAGGCCTGCGGGCCGCTCGTCACCGACGACAACCGCTCGCTGTGGGTCGCCGTGCAGCACCCGGGCGAGGTCGACGGGGCCACCTTCGAGAAGCAGGCCTCCACCTGGCCGCACAGCGACGACTTCCCGCGGCCCTCGGTCGTCGTCGCCTTCCGGGACCGCTGAGCCCCGGCTCGACCTCTACACGCCGCGGCGCCCGGGAAGACCGGGCGCCGCGTGCTGTCAAGGCCACCAGGCCGGTCCTGCGGTCCGGGTCCCCCGGCCGTGCCCGGCGGTGGCGCCCGGACCTAGCGGGTGCGCTGCCGGTGCTCCTCGAGCAGCAGCTGGTAGCGGCCGCCGGCGGCGAGCATCGTCAGGTAGCGCTCGTTGAGGACCTCGCCCTGCAGCACGAGGTCCTTGCCCGGCACCCGCACGGTCGCGGCGCGCCAGTCGACCTCGAGGTCGTCCCAGCGCTCCACGGCGGTCGAGATGCCCGGGACGCTGAGCAGCGGCATGCCGTTGGAGATCTCCCCGCGCCAGAAGCCGGGGGAGAAGGACTCGGCCAGCACCCCGACGATGCCCTCGTTGCGCATCGCGGTCATCGCGACGTAGTGCGGGTGGCCGTACCCGAAGTTGCGCCCGCCGACGAGCCAGTCACCGGCTCGGACGTGGTCGGTGAAGTCCTCCTCATAGGCCTTCATGCACACCGCGTGCAGCTTCTCGGGGTCGGTGTACTTGATGTTCGCGACGCCGATCATCAGGTCGATGTCGAAGTCGTCGCCGAAGATCCAGGCGACGCGCCCGGTCATCACGTCCGGCAGGGCCGAGCCGGAGCTGCTCGGGGTGCCGGACGTCGTGGTCGTCCCGGTGGTCACTGCACTGCCTCCCGCGGGTCGGTGAGCCGGCCGGCCAGGGCGCTGGCGGCCACGGTCGAGGCCGAGCCCATGTAGATCTCGGAGTCGGGGCTGCCCATCCGTCCGGAGATGTTGAGCACCCCGGTGGACACGCAGGACTCCCCGGCCGCCAGCGGCTTGGCGTAGCCGAAGCAGAAGTCGCAGGAGGAGTCGACGACCTGGGCGCCGGCGTCGCGGAGCACGGTGAGCAGGCCCTCCGACTCGGCCTGGTCGTAGATCCGCTTCGAGGTCGGGACGACGTTGAGCTCGATGCCCGACGCGACCTTCTTGCCCTCCAGGATCTCTGCCGCCGCGCGGATGTCCTCGATGCGCCCGCTCGCGCAGGAGCCGATGAACGCCCGGTTGATGCTCTGCCCGGCGACGTCGCCGACCGGCACGGTGTGCGAGGAGCGCGCGGAGCCCGGCAGCACCACCTGCGGGCTCAGCTGGTCGAGGTCGTAGTCGTGGCGCGCAGTGTAGACGGCGTCGGGGTCGCTGTAGAGCGGCCCGAGGTCGCGGTCGGTGACCCCGCGGCTGTACTCCAGGCTCATCTCGTCGGGGTTGAAGATCGCCGACACCCCGCCGGCGAACATCGCCATGCCGCACAGCGACTGGCGGTGGCCCAGCGGCATCGACTCCGCCCCGGGACCGGTGTACTCCATCACCTGGAAGGCGACGCCGTCGGCGCCGATGTCGGAGATGATCTGGTGGATCAGGTCGCGGCTCTCCACACCCGGCGCGAAGCCGCCGGTGAGGTGGAAGCGGGTGCTGGCCGGCACGTCGAGGTGGATGCCGCCGGTGACCCAGCCCTCGAGCAGGTCGCGGCGCACGCCCATGCCCAGGGCACCGAAGGCGCCGAGGCTGGAGATGTGGCCGTCGAAGTGGATGAGGAAGGTGCCGGGCCGGGCGTACCCGAGCTCGGCGGCGACCTGGTGCCCGATGCCCTCGTTCTCGTGGAAGTGCACACCGTTCTTGTGCGCCCAGTCGCGGGTGACCTTGTGCACCTCCGCCTCGCGGGCGTCGTTGTTGGTGAGCATGTGGTCGACGAACAGCACGTAGCGGTCCGGCTCGGCCACCTGCGTCATCCCGAAGTCCTCCTCCATCTGGCGGAAGAACCGGTCGGTGTAGCCGGGGAAGTCGTAGGCGATCATGTAGTCGGGTCGCACGGCGTGGTTCTCGCCGGGTCCGACGTGCTCGCGCTCGGCGACCCGGGCGAGGATCTTCTGGGTGATGGTCTGGCCCATGGCTCAGTCCTCCTGCAGGGTGGCGGGCATGTACTTCTCCTGGCGGCTGATGACCTCGTCGAAGCCGATGACCTCGAGGAACTCGCGGTGCTCCATGTAGTCGGCGCTGACCTGCGAGGGCTGGGTGCCGGCGGCCAGGGCGCGCAGCGAGTCCTGCATGGCGGTCGTGGCCGCGAGGAGGATCTGGGTGGGCAGCAGGGCCAGGCCGATCCCGATCTCGCGCATCACCTCGGGCGTGAACTGCTCGGCGACCCAGGTCCAGGCGGTCTGGCTGCACATGAGTGGGACCCCGCACTCGCGGCGCAGGCGGGCCCACGACTCGGCGTCCGGGAAGCCCCGCGAGATCGGCATGATCATCTCGGCGCCGGCCTCGACGTAGGCGACCGCCCGACGGATGGCGTCGTCGCCGATCCCGTCGGTTCGACCGATCAGGACCAGCTGGTCGCCGACCTCGTCGCGCACCGCCCGGATCTTGCCGGCGGCCTCGCCCATCGGCAGGAGGTCCGGGGCGTCTGTGACGCAGATGGGGCACCGCTTGGGCGCCATCTGGTCCTCCATGAACACCGCGGAGACCCCGGCATCGGCGAACATCCGCGCGGTGCGCGCCGCGTTGACGGCGTTGCCGTACCCGGTGTCGATGTCGGCGACCACAGGCAGGCGCGAGGCGCCACGGATGCGGCGCACGGCGTCGAGGTTCTCGCTCATGGAGTAGAGCTCGGCGTCGGGGAGGCCCAGGCTCGCCGAGATGGCGAAGCCGCTGGCGCACAGCGCCCGGAAGCCGGCCTGCTCGGCCAGCCGTGCGGTCAGCCCGTCCCAGACGCCCGGCGCGAAGACGAGGTCCTCGGCGAGCTGCTGGCGGAAGTCATTCATGGGAGTCCTGTCTGTCGGTATGGGTGGCGTCGGGCCACAGGTCTGAGACGAGCGAGGCGGGTGCGCCCAGGCGCGAGGAGAGACCTGCGCAGGCGTTGACGATGGCCGAGACGACCTCGTCGAGACGCGCCCCGGCGAAGCCGGCGGCGGCACCGCCGAGGCTGAGGGTGCAGATCAGCTCGCCGCCCCGGTCGAAGACGGGGGCGCTGACCACGGCGACGCCGTTGTTGAGGTCCTCGGCAGCAACGACGTAGCCGTCGCGACGGATCCGTTCGAAGCGTGCCTCGAGTGCCTCCACCGACGTCTCCGTGCGCTGGGTGAAGCGCCGGCGGGGCGCGCTCAAGGCGCGCTGGTGCAGCTCGTCGACGAAAGCGGCCATCACCGTCGCGCCGCCACCGACGTGGTAGGGCAGCACGGTGCCGACGGAGACGGTGTTGACCTTCAACGGGCTGTTGCCCTCGACCATCTCGACGATGACCGCGCCGTCGTCGGTCGGCACCATCAAGAACGCGGTGTCGCCGAAGCGCCCCGCCAGGTCACGCAGGTGCGGCAGGGCCTGGTCGCGGATGCTGAAGTTGCGCTGGGCGGCGTGGGAGAGGCGCAGCATGCTGATGCTCAGCCGGTAGCCGTCGCGCGGTCCGCGCTCGACCCAGCCGGAGAGCACCAGCGTGGCCAGCAACCGGTGCACGGTGGTCTTGCCGAGGCCGGTCGCTTCGGCTACCTCGGCGACAGAGTACTCCGAGGCGCCGCCGGCCAGGGCCTCCACGACCGAGCACGCCTTCAGCACCGAGGCGACCACATTGCGGCGGTCGACCCCCTCACCGATCGCCACGGGCGGGTTCTGCGCGCTCATCCGAGGTAGGCCTTCTTGATGTCGTCGCTCTGGGCGAGCTCGGCCGGGGTGCCGGCCATGCGCACCTCTCCGCGCTGGAGAAGGTAGGCGTGGTCGGCGACCGCCAGCGCCCGGGTCGCGTCCTGCTCGATCAGCAGGATGCTCTGGCCCTCGGCGTGCAGGGCGGCGATGGCTTCGTAGATCACCGAGATGATCGAGGGGGCCAGCCCCATCGACGGCTCGTCGAGCAGCAGCACCCGGGGTCGGGTCATCAGGGCGCGCCCCATCGCGAGCATCTGCTGCTCGCCACCGCTCATCAGGCCCGCGGCCTGGTCGCGTCGCTCGGCCAGGCGGGGGAACAGGTCGTAGACCCGGTCCTCCAGCGCCTGGTCCGAACGGCCGGCGTAGCTGCTCAGCGCCAGGTTCTCCGCGACGGTGAGCGGGGCGACGACGTGGCGGCCCTCGGGCACCAGGGCCACGCCGAGCCGGGTGATCTTGTGCAGCGGCATCGACTGGATGGGGGTGCCGTCCAGCAGTACCGTCCCCGTCTTCTGGCGGTGCACCCCGGCGATGGAGCGCACCAGGGTGGACTTGCCGGCACCGTTGGCGCCGAGCACCGCGACGAGGCTGCCGTCGGGCACCTCGATGCTGACGTCGCGGACCGCCTGGATCGCTCTATAGCTCGCGCAGAGCCGGGATGTCTGAAGCATCGGCTTCCTTTCCGAAGTAGGCCTCCTGGACACGGGGGGTCGTCCACGCACTCACGGGGCGTGCCGTGCGCGAGCACCGTGCCGAAGCTCATGACGTAGGCGGCGTCGCAGTAGTCGAGGATCAGGCGCATGTTGTGCTCGATGAGCATCACCGTGACTCCGTCGTCGCGCACCGAACGCACGAGCTCGCCGATCTGCGTCGACTCCTCGGCGTTCATGCCGGCCGTGGGCTCGTCGAGCAGGATCAGGCGGGGCCCGGTGGCCAGGGCCCGCGCGATCTCGACCCGACGCTGGGTGCCGTAGGGCAGCTCGTCGGCCAGCTCGCGCCGTTCGGTCACACCGACCCGGTCGAGCAGCGCGGCGGCGCGCTCCTCGCACTCGCGCCGCTCGCGCCGCTCCCGCGGGGAGAACAGCAGGCTGCCCAGCGACCACGCCCTGCGATCGGCGTACATGCCGGTGACGACCTGGTCGAGCACGCTGAAGCCGCTGAGCAGCCGGACGTTCTGGTAGGTCCGGGTGATGCCCTGCCGGCTGATGGCGTGCGCGCTGTGGCCCGCGATCTCGGCGTCCTCGAAGACGATGGAGCCCTGGTCGGGACTGTAGAAGCCGGTGATCAGGTTGAGCAGGCTGGTCTTGCCCGCGCCGTTGGGGCCCATCAGGCCCATCACGGTGCCGGTGGGCACGCTCAGGGTGACGCCGTCAACGGCCTTGACCCCGCCGAAGTGCTTGGCGACGTCCTGGAGGTGCAGCAGCGTGCTGCCGAGGGTCCTGGCGCTCATCGGGCGGCCTCCTGCAACGTCGGCTCGATGACGGGGGTGTGCTGGGAGCCGCGACGCCGGCGCCGCGGCAGTCGACGCTGCGGGTCGACGAGACCGCGGGGCAGCCAGACCATGATCACGACGAGCAGCGCTCCGGTGATCAGCTCGTCGATGTCGCCGATGTAGCTGCGCACGACCTCTGGCAGCCCGACGAACACGATCGCCCCGACCAAGGGACCCGCCCAGTGGTAGGTCCCACCGAGCACCATCGCGGCGGCCATGGTGAAGGCCAGCGTGATGTAGAAGGTGTCCGGACCGATGTACTGCAACAGGTTGGCCAGCACCACGCCACCCACGCCGGCGACCATGCCGCTGGCGGCGAAGGCGGTGGCGCGGATCGTGAACGGATTGATCCCGAGTGCGGCGGCGACCGCCGCGTCCTCGCGGACGGCGTGCGCGGCCAGTCCGAACTTCGAGTGCCGCAGCCGGGCCAGCGCGAAGCAGATCACCGCGACCAGCACGACGATCGTGATCAGGTCGACCCGGCGGAACAGGCCGGTACCGACGCTGCCCCCGGTCAGGCCCTCCGCGGAGAGCACGACGACCCGGGTGATCAGGATGAGGGCGATGGTGGCCATCGCCATCCAGTGGCTCTCCAGCTTGAGCAGCAGCACGGAGAGCACGGCGGCGGCCAGGAGGCCACCGACCGCGCCGGCCAGCAGCTGCACCGCCGGGCCGGAGCCGTAGGTGAGGTCGAGGTGGGCGGCGGTGAAGCCGCCCACCGCGCCGAACGAGGCGCCGGCCAGGCTGAAGACGCCCGCCCACATCGCGATCCAGGTGCTGAGCCCGAAGATCGCGTTGGCGAAGGCGAACTCGACGACGCTGCGGTACTGCTCCCACAGGCTGCTCATCAGGCCCTCACCTTCGCCAGGGTCGCGGCGCTGCCGAAGATCCCGTTGGGCCGGAAGACCAGGAACCCGAGGAGGAGACCGAAGGTCACCGCGTCCCGCGCGCTGCCGGAGACGTACTGGCCGGTGAGCACCTCGGCGACCCCGAGGAACAGTCCGCCCAGCACAGTGCCGCGCACGTCACCGAAGCCGCCGATGATCACCGCGGCGAAGCCCTTGAGGAGCAGGCCTTCGCCCAGGACGAAGTTGATGGTGCTGGTGTTGAGTCCCATCGTGATGCCCGCGACCGCGGCCACAGCACCGGAGAGGAAGGCGGTGATCGCCACGACCCGGCGGGCGTCGACGCCGCTGAGCGCGGCCGCCATCGGGGAGAACCCGACGGCGCGCATCGCCGCGCCGGTGCGGGTGCGGTGCAGCAGGGTGTAGAGACCCACCCCCACCACCACGACCGCCAGCATCCCGACGAGCTGCGTGCGGGCCAGGGTGAGCCCGAGCACCTCGAAGGTGCCGCTGGGGGAGCGCTCGGGGTCGAAGCGCGAGGTCTTCGCGTCGGTGACCATGCGAGCGGCGGCCAGCAGGAAGATCCACACGCCGATGCTGGTGATCAGGGCCGGCAGCAGGTCGCCGCCGCGGCGGCGGATCGGCTGGAAGGCGATGAGGTCGACCAGCACCGCCAGGAGGCCGCTGGCCAGCACGCCGAGCAGGGCGCTGGTCCAGAAGCCGAGACCGGCGTCGTTGAGCAGATAGAGCGCGATCAGCGCTCCCCAGGTGGCGAAGGTGCCGTGGGCGGCGTTCAGGACGCCCAGGGTCGCGAGCATCAGCCCGAAGCCCAGCCCGAACATGGCGTAGACCGAGCCGAGGGCCAGGCCGTTCACCAGCTGTTGCAGCAGCACATCCATCTCAGCGCCGCCTTTCGTGTGGTGGGGTGGTGGTGGGGGTCATCGTCAGTGGCTGCGCTCGCTCAGTCGTTCGACCAGAGTTGCGGGGCGCCGCTGTCGTCGATCTGCACGACCTGGAAGCTCGAGCTGTTGGACTGGCCGTCCTCGAAGGTCAGCTCGCCCCACACCGAGTCGAACGTGGAGATCTCACCCAGCGCGGCGCTGATCGACTCGGCGTCGACGTCGCCGTCGCTCCCGCTGACACCGGCGGCGGCGTACATCACCGCGGTGTAGCCCTGCGAGCTGAACAGATCGGGGGTCTCGTCGTAGGTGGCCTCGTATGCCTCGGTGAAGTCGGCGGCCATCTCGAGCTCGGAGGTGGGGAAGTACTCCACCGAGTAGTAGGTGTCGGCCAGCGTCTTGCCGAAGGAGGCCAGGTTGGGGCCGGTGGCGATGGCGTTGTTGGCCAGGATGACGCCGTCGTAGCCGCGCTCACGCAGCGACTTGACGATGTTGGCCGCGGCCTCGCCGAGGGTGTAGATGGTGACCATCTCGGCCTTGGTGGAGAGGATCTCGGTGACGGCACCGCTGAAGTCGGTGTCGGCCACCAGGGTGTTGACGGTGCCGAGGTCCTTGACGCCGGCGGCGCCCAGCGCCTCCGCGGCGGCCTGGCTCTGGGCCACGAGACCGTCGTTGTCGCTCGCGGTCACGTGCACCGCGCTGGCGGGCTCGAGGGCCTCCGCGAGCTCGGTGGCGACGGGGGCGATGCCCTGCTGCGGCAGCAGCGCGGGGCGGTAGACGTACGGCGGGTCCTCGAGACCGGGGGTGGTGGCGCCGTACACGACGAGGGGCACCTCGCGCTGGGTCGCCAGCGGCTTCATGGCACCGGCGACCGCGCTGCTGATGCAGCACACGACCTCGGCGACGTCCTCCTGACCGACGAGCTTGTTGAAGGCCGTGATGCTCTTGGCCGGGTCCTCGGAGCCTTCCTCGACGACGAGCTCGATCTCGACGCCGTCCTCCTGCAGCTGCTCGGCGGCCAGCTCGGCGCCCTTGAGGTAGGACGTGCCGGCGAAGGCGAAGGGCCCCTGCTCGGCGGCGATCAGGCCGATCTTGGTCGCGCCGTCGCTGCCGGCGTCGTCGCCGTCAGCGCTGCTGCACGCGCCGAGAGCGCTGGTCAGGGCCAGGCCGGCGACAGTCGCCACGACGAGCCGGCGGGGGTGTGCGAACACTGCCATGTTGATCTCCTTGTTCCGGATTGCGGAACGGGTGCCGCAATCCGGACGACGTTAGGGATGTGATGACCGTCATGTCAACGACTTCGGTGAGACCGCTCGGTTAAGTCGGCGGCCCGTCCAAGTCGATGGCTCGAGTGCTCGGTCGTCCGGGGGAGGGTGACCATTGCTCCGTGGCGGCGCGCGGGCGCTAGACTGGGCGCATGCAGCACGCCCTGCTCCTTGCCTAGCCGCGTCGACGACCTCGACGCGGCTGCCCCTCGCCCCGAGGGGTTTTTTTGTGCCCGGATCAGCGGCGGCCCACACGCCGGCCACCAGACGTGAAGAGAGACCCAGATGAGCGAGCGACCCACCGACCGGAACGACGACGGCGCCCCCGAGGCGGCGACGTACGACGTCGTCGCGGTGCAGGACAAGTGGCGCAAGGTCTGGGACGAGCTCGACCCGTTCCGCGCCGGCTCCGCGGCGCCCGGCGCCGAGAAGCGCTACGCGCTGACGATGTTCCCCTACCCCTCCGGCGACCTGCACATGGGTCACGCCGAGGTGATGGCGCTGCACGACGTCGTGGCGCGCTACTGGTGGCAGCAGGGCCACGACGTGCTGAACCCGATCGGCTGGGACTCCTTCGGCCTGCCCGCCGAGAACGCCGCGATCAAGCGCGACGAGAACCCGGCCGTCTTCACCTACGCCAACATCGAGACCCAGGCCGAGTCGTTCAAGCGCTACGCGATCAGCTTCGACTGGTCGCGCCGGCTCAACACCTCCGACCCCGAGTACTACCGCTGGACCCAGTGGCTGTTCCTGAAGTTCCGCGAGCGGGGGCTGGCCTACCGCAAGTTCTCGCCGGTCAACTGGTGCCCCAACGACCAGACCGTGCTGGCCAACGAGCAGGTCGTCAACGGTGCCTGCGAGCGCTGCGGCGCCGTGGTCACCAAGCGCGAGCTGTCGCAGTGGTACTTCAAGATCACCGACTACGCCCAGCGCCTGCTCGACGACATGGAGCCGCTGGAGGCCACCTGGCCCTCCAAGGTGCTGGCCATGCAGCGCAACTGGATCGGTCGCTCCGAGGGCGCGCACGTCGACTTCGAGATCACGCTGGCCTCGGGGGAGACCCGCACCGTCACGGTCTTCACCACCCGCCCCGACACCCTGCACGGCGCGACCTTCATGGTGGTGGCCGCCGACGCCAAGCTGGCCGCCGAGATCGTCGCGCCCGAGCGCGCCGAGGCGCTGACGGCGTACGTCGACGAGGTGCGGCGCTCCTCCGACATCGACCGCCTGGCCACCGACCGGCCCAAGACCGGCGTCGACCTGGGCGTCACCGCCACCAACCCGGTCACCGGCGAGCAGATCGCGGTGTGGGCGGCCGACTACGTGCTGGCCGACTACGGCACCGGCGCGATCATGGCGGTGCCGGCGCACGACCAGCGCGACCTCGACTTCGCGAAGGAGTTCGGGCTGCCGGTGCGCCGCGTCGTCGACACCGGCGAGCCGAACCCGGAGGAGACCTACGAGGCCACCACCGGCGACGGCACCTACGTCAACAGCGGCCCGCTCGACGGGCTGGGTGACAAAACCGCCGGGATCGCGCGGATCATCGAGCAGCTCGAGGAGCGCGGCACCGGCACCGGCACCGTCAACTTCCGCCTGCGCGACTGGCTGCTGAGCCGCCAGCGCTACTGGGGCGCCCCGATCCCGATCATCCACTGCGAGCGGTGCGGCGAGGTGCCCGTCCCCGAGGACCAGCTGCCCGTCGAGCTGCCCGACCTCAAGGGCTCCGACCTCAAGCCCAAGGGCGTCTCGCCGCTGGCCGCGGCCGAGGACTGGGTCAACGTCGCCTGCCCGACCTGCGGCGCCGACGCCAAGCGCGACAGCGACACGATGGACACCTTCGTCGACTCGTCGTGGTACTTCTTCCGCTACTGCTCCCCGCAGTTCACCGACGGGCCCTTCGACCCGCAGGCGGTGCGCGACTGGATGCCGGCCGCGCAGTACGTCGGCGGCGTCGAGCACGCGATCCTGCACCTGCTCTACAGCCGCTTCTTCACCAAGGTGCTGCACGACATGGGCATGATCGACTTCACCGAGCCCTTCAGTGCCCTGCTCAACCAGGGCGAGGTCATCAACGAGGGCCGCGGCATGTCGAAGTCGCTGGGCAACGGCGTCGACCTGGGCGAGATGATCGACGCCTTCGGCGTCGACGCGATCCGGCTGACCATGGTCTTCGCCGGCCCGCCCGAGGCCGACATCGACTGGGCCGACATGTCGCCCGGCGGCTCGCTGAAGTTCCTGCAGCGCGCCTGGCGGCTCTCCGGCGACGTCACCAGCGAGCCCGGCACCGCGCCGGAGGGCGGCGACACCGCGCTGCGCCAGGCCGTCCACCGCACCGTCGCCGAGGCCACCGAGCTGGTCGAGACCCAGCGCTTCAACGTGCTGGTCGCGCGCACCATGGAGCTGGTCAACACCACCCGCAAGGCCATCGACTCGGGCCCCGGCGGAGCCGACCCCGCGGTGCGCGAGGCCGTGGAGGCCGTCGCGGTGCTGCTGTCGCTGGTGGCGCCGTACGTCGCCGAGGAGATGTGGGAGCGCCTGGGCCACGAGCCCACGGTCGCCCGCGCGGGCTGGCCGGTCGTCGACGAGTCGCTGCTGGTGCAGGAGACCGTCACCGCGGTCGTGCAGGTCAAGGGCAAGGTCAAGGCGCGCCTCGAGGTCTCCCCGGAGATCTCCGAGGCCGACCTCGAGCAGCTGGCGATGGGCGACGCCGACGTGCAGCGCGCCCTCGACGGGGCCGTCGTGCGCAAGGTCATCGTGCGCGCGCCCAAGCTGGTCAACATCGTCGTCTGAGACCCTGTGCCCGTGAGCACCTCCACCCCCGGGACCAGCGCCGGCACGGGCCCGGTCGTCGTCGTCACCGACTCCACCGCCAGCCTGCCCGAGCAGGCGGTGGTGGAGCACGGTGTCGTCGTGGTGCCCCTGCAGGTGGTCATCGGTGCGCAGGTCCTCGACGAGGGGGCCGAGGGCGCCACCCCCGACCGGGTCGCGCAGGCGCTGCGCGAGTACACGCCGGTCTCGACGTCGCGGCCCTCGCCCGCGGTGATGCTGGAGGCCTACGAGCGCGCCCACGCCGAGGGCGCGTCGGCGGTCGTCTCGGTGCACCTGTCGGGCGAGATGAGCGGCACCTTTGAGTCCGCGCAGCTCGCGGCCCGCGAGGCGCCGCTGCCGGTGACCTGCGTCGACACCCGCCAGGTCGGCATCGGCACCGGCTACGCCGCCTTGCCGCCGCTCGGGTCGCGCCGCCGGGGGCACGGCCGAGGAGGCGGCCCGGGCGGCTCGCGACCGCGCCGCCGCGACCGCCTCGCTGTTCTACGTCGACACCCTGGAGTACCTGCGCCGGGGCGGGCGGATCGGAGCGGCCGCGGCGCTGCTCGGCGGGGCCCTGGCGGTCAAGCCGCTGCTGCGCATCGAGGACGCCGGGTCGCCTCGCTCGAGCGGGTGCGCACCTCGGCCCGGGCCCTGGCGCGCCTGGAGGAGCTGGCCGTGGAGGCCGCGGGGGAGGAACAGGTCGACGTCTACGTCGCCCACCTGGCCAACCCCGAGCGGGCCGGTGCGCTCGCCGACCACCTGCGCGAGCGCCTCGCCGACAACCTCGGCGGGCGCGAGCTGTGGTGCGGCGAGCTCGGCGCGGTCCTGGGCGCGCACGTCGGGCCCGGCATGATCGCCGTCTGCGTCGCCCCGCTCCACCCCTGACCGCGAGCCGGCCGGTTCGAACGGGCCGGGTCGGCGTGCGGCGGGCCACGAGGCGTGCACAGGGACGGCCTCGCGGGGTCTCGTGCACAGGGCGGTGCCGGTCGCCGAGGGGGCCGGTCCGCGCTGCCTAGGTTGCCCGCATGCGCAGCCGACGACCCAACCCGGAGCACCAGGAGGCGGTGGCCCGCCGCCTGGCCCAGCTCGGCGCCGAGCTCGACGCCGTACGACCGGCGCCGGCCCCCGCCGAGGACGACGAGCTGGACGCCGACGACGACTGGTGGGCGCCGCACACGCGGATCCGCCCGGTCGTGGCCCCGCCCGGCGGCGCGCCGGCACCGGAGCCGCTCCCGCAGGCGCCCGTGCCGCAGCCGGTGCCCGTGCCGGGGCGGCACGCGGCGCGCCGGGTGCGACCGCGCCCGGCGGTCCTGGGGGCGGCGCACGACCTGGTGCCCCCGACGGTGCGTGGTCGCGCGCTGCTGTCGTCCGCGCACCTGGGCGTGGTGGCGCTGCTGGTCGCGGCCGGGCTGGCGGTCACCTCGTGGTGGGTGGTGCGCTCCGACCCCGAGCCGAGCGGCACCCGCCTCACCACCGTCGCCGAGGTCGCCGAGGTCGCGGAGCCGCTGGTCGACCTGGTGCCGCCCGAGGAGGAGCCCGTCGTCGAGACGGGCGGCCCCGAGGGGCAGGTCACCGTCGACGTGGCCGGCAAGGTGCGGCGACCCGGCATCGCGGTGCTGCCGGCCGGCTCGCGAGTGGTCGACGCGCTGGAGGCCGCCGGGGGCGCCCGACCGGGGGTGGACCTGGCCGGGCTCAACCTGGCGCGGGTGCTGGTCGACGGCGAGCAGGTGCTGGTCGGGGTCCCGGGCAGTGTCGCGGCGCCGGCCGGGCCCGGGGTCGCCGCGCCCGCTCCGGGGACCCCGGGGGCGCCCCTGGTCGACCTCAACACCGCTGACCAGGCGCTGCTCGAGACGCTGCCGCAGGTCGGGCCGGTGACCGCCGGCGCGATCCTCGCCTGGCGCACCGAGCACGGCGCCTTCTCGGCCGTCGAGGAGCTGCTCGAGGTCGACGGCATCGGCGAGGCCACCCTCGCCCAGCTCGCCCCGCTCGTGACGGTGTGATCCTCGGGCGGCCGTCCGCCGACGCGGAGGAACCCACGGCGCCGGGCGCCGACCTGCGGATGACGCTGGTGGGCGCCGCCGCCTGGGCCGGAGGGCTGCTGGGCTCGCTGGCGCCCGCCACGGCGCTCGCGCTGACCGCGCTCGTCGGCGGGGCCGGCGTCGGGCTGCTGCACCGGCGGGCGCGGCGCGGGGCGTCGCTGACCGGCGCGCTGCTGCTGGTGGTGCTGCTCGCGGTCGGGCTGGGTGCGATCCTGCGCGACGAGCAGGTGGGGCACGGCCCCCTGGCCGACCTGGCCGCCGAGCGCGCGGTGGTGCGGGTCGTCGCCACGATCACCGGCGACCCCCGCCCGCTCACCGGGCCGTACGCCGACGGCGTGTGGCTGCGGGCGAGCGTGCGGGAGGTGGAGGGCCGGGGCAGCGCCCACACGCTCCGCGCGCCGGTGCTGGTGCTGGCCCCACCCGAGTGGGGCGAGGTGCCGCTGGGCGCCACCGTCGTCGCCGACGGGCGCCTGGGCGCCGCCGACGGCGACGACCTGGCCGCCCTGCTGCACGCGACCGGCGCACCGCAGGTCCGCGACCCGCCCGACCTGTGGTGGCGCGGGGCCGGCGCGGTGCGGCAGTCGCTGCGCGACTCGGTGGCCCACCGGCCGGCGCCCGAGCGGGTGCTGGTGCCGGCGCTGGTCGACGGCGACGACGTCGGGCTCGACCCGGCCGTCGCCGACGACTTCCGCGCCACCGGGCTGACCCACCTGCTGGCGGTGAGCGGGACCAACCTGACCCTGGTGGTGGGCAGCCTGCTGTGGCTGGCGCGCGGGGCCGGGGTGCGGGGGCGCTGGCTGCTGCTGGTCGGGGCCGCGGGCATCGTCGGCTTCGTGCTGCTGGCGCGCACCGAGCCCAGCGTCCTGCGGGCCGCGGTGATGGGCGCGGTGGCGCTGGTGGCGCTGGGCACCGACGGGGCCCGGCGCGGCCCTCGCACCCTCGGGGTGGCGGTGACCGGGCTGCTGCTGGTGCAGCCCGGGCTGGCGGTCTCGGCCGGGTTCGCCCTATCGGTGCTGGCCACCGCGGGCATCATGCTGCTCGCGCCCGGGTGGCGCGACGCGCTGGCCCGGTGGCTGCCGCGCTGGCTCGCCGAGGCGGTCGCCGTGCCCGCCGCCGCCCAGCTGGCCTGCACCCCGGTCGTGGCCGGCCTCTCCGGCCAGGTGAGCCTGGTCGCGGTGGCCGCCAACCTGCTGGCGGCCCCCGTGGTCGGCCCGGCCACCGTGGTCGGGCTGGCCGGTGGTCTCGTGGGTCTGGTCGTGCCGGCCCTGGGCCGGGTGCTCGGCACGGTAGCCACCTGGTGCGTGGGCTGGATCGTGGCGGTCGCCGAGCGGGGCGCCGCGCTGCCGGCCGCGGCGGTCGACTGGGGCACCGGGGTGGTGGCGCTCGCGCTGCTGAGCGCGCTCAGCCTGCTCGTGGCCGTACTGGCGCCGCGGCTGCTGTCGCGGCCGGTGCCGACGCTGCTGCTGTGCCTGGTGACGGGGCTCGTCGTGGTGGTGCGTCCGCCCTCGGCGGCCTTCGCGCCGGCCGGCTGGGTGGTGGTCGTCTGCGACGTCGGCCAGGGGGACGCGGTGGTGCTCAGGGCGGGGGAGGGCAGCGCGGTGGTCGTCGACGTCGGGCCCGACCCGGTCGCTGTCGACACCTGCCTCGACGACCTGGGCGTCGAGCACGTGCCGCTGGTGGTGCTCACCCACTTCCACGCCGACCACGTCGACGGGCTCGAGGGGGTGCTGGCGGGACGACGGGTCGACCGCGTCGTCACCAGCCCGCTGCTGGACCCGCCCGAGGCCGTGGAGACCGTGGCCGGGCTGGCCGCGTCGGCCGGCGCCGAGGCCGGCGTGGCGTCGTACGCCGCGACCGAGCGCGTGGGGCAGGTGACCCTGCAGACCCTGTGGCCCACCATGGGCACCCCGCGCCGTGGACCCGGCGACGGCAGCACCGCCAACGACCAGAGCGTGGTGCTGCTCGCGGAGGTCGGCGGGGTGCGGGTGCTGCTGCCCGGCGACCTCGAGCCGCCGGGCCAGGCGGCGCTGGGGCGGGCGCTGCCCGCCCTCGACGTCGACGTGCTCAAGGTGCCCCACCACGGCAGCCGTCACCAGGACCTCGACCTGCTCACCTCGCTGGGTGCCGACCTGGCGCTGGTGCCGGTCGGCGCCGACAACGACTACGGGCACCCCGACCCGGGGCTGCTCGCGGCCCTCGAGGGGGCCGGCGCGCAGGTGCTGCGCACCGACACCGACGGGGCCCTGGCGGTGGTGGTGCGCGACGGCGCCGCGACAGGGGTGAGTCGGCGCTGACGCGGCCGTCGGGGGTGTCGGTCGGCTGTGGCAGGCTTGCGCGCACCATGCCAGCGCCCCGCTCCGCCGCCCCCCGCGCCCCCTCCGCCACCGACGTGCTGGGCCGCGTCACGCTCGTGACGGGCAAGGAGGAGTTCTTCGGCGAGCGCACCGTGGCCGCGGTGCGCGGGGCGGTGCGCGCCCACGACGCCGAGGCCGAGGTCTCGGAGGCCGCGGCGGCCGAGCTGAGCCTGGCGACCCTGGGCGAGCTCTCGGCGCCCTCGCTGTTCTCCAGCACCCGCTGCGTCGTGGTGCGCAAGCTCGAGGACCTGCCCGAGGAGTCGGTGGCCGGCCTGCTCGGCTACTGCGCGGCGCCGGCCGAGGACGTCGCGCTGGTGCTCGTGCACAGCGGCGGGCAGAAGGGCAGCGGGGTGCTCACCAAGCTGCGCAAGCTCGGCCCGGTCACCGAGGTGAAGTCCGCCGAGCTGAAGGCGTCGGAGTACCCCTCGTTCGTCATCAACGAGGCGCGCAGCATGGGGGCGCGGATGGACCAGCAGGCCGCGACCACCCTGGTCCAGGCCGTGGGCCAGGACCTGCGCTCGCTCTCGGCCGCGGCCCACCAGCTGACCAACGACTTCCCCGGCGAGACGCTCACCGAGGAGCGGGTCAAGCGCTACTTCGGCGGCCGCGCCGAGGCCAAGTCCTTCGCCGTCGCCGACGCGGCCTTCTCGGGACGGCGCCTCGAGGCGCTCGAGGAGCTGCGCTGGGCCCTCGACGGCGGTACACCGGCGGTGCTCATCACCTCGGCGTTCGCCGGGGGCGTGCGCGGCCTGGCCCGCTTCAAGGGGGCGCGCTCACGCAGCGAGGGCGACCTGGCCCGCGAGATCGGGGTCCCGCCGTGGAAGGTGCGCTCGGTGCGCGAGCAGGCCCGCGGCTGGTCCAGCGCCGCGCTGGGCGAGGCCGTGCGGGCCGTGGCCCGCGCCGACGCCGACATCAAGGGTGCCGCGAGCGACGCGTCGTACACGATGGAACGTCTGGTCCTGACGATCACCGAGCTCCGCGAGCGCTGACCCGGCGCACATCTCGCGCCGACCCGGCGCATATCTCGCGCCGACCCGGCGCAAACCCGCACGGGTCGTGAAATGCCGATGACCCGCCCGACGAGGTCGGGCGGGTCGGCTCAGGACCAGACGGTCTCCGCGCTGGGCGGAGACGCGGAATCAGAGAGCAGCGGCCTGCTTGGCGATCGCGGACTTGCGGTTCGCGGCCTGGTTCTTGTGGATGACGCCCTTGGAGGCGGCCTTGTCGAGCTTCTTGGCGGCCTCGCGACCGGCGACCAGAGCGGTCTCCTTGTCACCGGCCTCCGCGGCAGCGCGGAACTTGCGGACGGCGGACTTCAGGCCGGTCTTGACGGCCTTGTTGCGCTCGTGCGCCTTCTCGTTCTGCTTGTTGCGCTTGATCTGGGACTTGATGTTCGCCACGGGCCATGCCTTTGCTGGTGTTGAGAACGAATGGTCTGGTGCTGAGTCGGGGCGCGGGTGGGCACACGGGCGCCACACACGCGACATCGGAGATTATCAGCGGCGCACGAGCCCGCCCAAATCCTCCGACCTGGAGCCGGCGCCGCTGCGGGGGGTCGTGCCTGACCACCACCCGCGCCGTTCGCCGAGCCAGGCCCAGCATGCCTCACCCTGGCGGCGCTGGGCCAACCGCAGGTACGGCGACCACGCGGGCGAGCGCCCCTGCGCCGAGGACAGGAAGTACGCCGCCGTCGCGGCCAGGACCGTGTCGACGTGCTCCGCCGGCGCTGCGGCCAGCAGGGGCGTGCTGCGCAGCACGGCCTCGACGTCGACCCCGTCGGAGCGGGGGCCCACCAGCGCCCACAGGCTGTCGAGCCAGGGTGCGCCGAGCGCGGGCCAGGCCCAGCCGCACAGCAGCACCCGCCCGTCCTCGGTCATCAGCACGTTGTCGTCGGTGACGTCGCCGTGCACGAGCGAGTGCCCGGCGACCGCGGTCGGCAGCGCTGCGGCGAGCCCGGTGGCCTCGCGGACGTGGGCGCGATCGAGGTCGGGGCGGGCGGCGGCGACGTCGGCCCAGCGGGCCGGCCAGTCGGCGAGGTCCTCGGCGACGGTGGTGAGGTCGACGCCGGTGGCGGCGGGGGAGACGGCCAGCCGGTCGAGCGTGCCCAGCACCGCAGCGAGGTCGGTCGCGCGCCAAGGCCGGTACGGGGCCCGGGCGGCGACGTGCTCGATGCCGACGACCACCCAGTCGTCGGCGCGGTGGCGCCGCCCGGGCTCGGTGCCGTGGCTCCACAGCAGCCGGGGCGCGGGCAGCGACGCTGCGTCGAGCGCGGCCAGCGAGGCGGCCTCGGCCGCGTAGGTCAGGGCAGAGGCCCGCTGGGCGGTCACCGAGGCGGCCTTGACGTAGTGGCGCGAGCCGTCGGCGCCGCGCAGCACCGAGGCGAAGCCCGGGGTGAAGCCGCCGGTGCACGAGCGGGCGTCGACGACGGCGGTGCCGCAGCGCTGCTCGACGAGCCGGCGCACGTGCGGTGGCAGGTGCACCCACTCGAGGCGGCGCGCGGTGAGGCCGTGGGGCAGGTCGTCGAGCGGCTCGTCCACCCGGTCATCCTGCGCCAGGCCCGCCGCCGGTCGCGGCAGACACCCCGCACCAGGGCCGCGTCTCTCACCCGGGCGGACCTGACGCCTCGGGAGCGGGTCGGCGAGCGTGGGAGCCATGACCACCGTCGCTGAGCTGATCATCGAGTCCGTCGCCGAGCACGGCACCACCGAGGTCTGGGGCGTCGTCGGCGACGCGCTCAACCCGGTCACCGACGCGATCAGGCGTGAGGACCGGCTGCGCTGGATGGGGGTGCGCCACGAGGAGGTGGCGGCCTTCGCGGCCGGGGCCCAGGCCCAGCTCACCGGACGCCTCGGGGTGTGCATGGGCACCGTCGGACCCGGCGCCATCCACCTGCTCAACGGCCTGTACGACGCCAAGAAGTCGCACGCGCCGGTCCTGGCGATCTGCGGCCAGGTGCCCCGTCCCGAGATCGGCAGCGACTTCTTCCAGGAGGTCGACAACGACGTGCTCTTCGCCGACGTGGCCGTCTTCACCGCGACCGTCACCGACCCCGCCCAGCTGCCGACCCTGCTCGAGCAGGCCGGCAACGCGGCGCTGCAGCAGCGTGGCGTGGCGGTGCTGACCATCCCCGGCGACGTCGGGGAGCTCGAGGTGGCCAAGGGCACGAGCGCCCCCCGCTTCGTCGCCGACCTCCCCGCCGCGGCACCGGTCCCGGAGGCGGTGCGGGCCGCGGCCGGGGCCATCGAAGCCGCCGACCACGTGACCCTGCTCGTCGGCCAGGGCGCCCGGGGCGCCCGCGACGAGGTGCTCGAGCTGGCCGAGCGGCTCGGGGCGCCGATGGTGGTGGCGCTCAAGGGCAAGGAGGGCTTCGACCACGACAACCCCTACGAGATCGGCCAGTCGGGGCTGCTGGGCAACCCCGCGACCACGCTGGCGCTCGAGACCTGCGACCTGCTGCTGATGATCGGCACCGACTTCCCCTACAAGGAGTTCTACCCCTCCGGCGTCACCGTGGTGCAGGTCGACAGCGACGGCACCCACATCGGGCGCCGGCACCCGGTCGACCACGCGGTGGTCGGCGACGCCCGGCTCGCCGTGGGCGCCCTGCTGCCTCACGTGGCGCGGCGCGAGGACCGCGGCCACCTCGACCGCGCCCGGTCGGCGTACGAGACCTGGCAGGGCCTGCAGCAGCACTTCGTCGACCCCGACTACGAGAAGAAGCCGGCCGGCTTCCTGCGGCGCAAGGTCGACAACCCCGACCGCCGCATCCGCCCCGAGCTGCTCGCCGGGCTGGTCGACCGGCACGCCGCGCCCGACGCCGTCTTCACCGCCGACACCGGCATGGCCACGACGTGGCTCTCGCGCTTCGTGCGCATCGACCGCGACCGGCGCCTGTTGGGCTCCTTCAACCTGGGCTCGATGGCCAACGCGATGCCCCAGGCGCTGGGCGCCCAGGCCCTCGACCCCGAGCGCCAGGTCGTGGCGTTCTGCGGCGACGGCGGGCTGACGATGCTCCTGGGCGACCTGATCACCGCGGCGACCCACGAGCTGCCGGTCAAGCTCGTGGTCTTCGACAACGGGCGCCTGGGCATGGTCAAGCTCGAGATGGAGCAGGTCGGGATGGCCGAGTTCGGCACCGTCCTGCACAACCCCGACCTGGCGGCGGTCGCAGAGGCGGTCGGGGTGCACGGCATCCGGGTCGAGGACCCCCACGACCTCGACGACGCCGTACGTCGTGCGCTCGCGCACCCGGGCCCGGTGCTGCTCGACGTGGTCACCAACCCCGACGAGATCGCGGTGCCCTCGAAGCCCACGCTGGAGCAGGGCTGGGGCTTCGCGATCGCCAAGGTCAAGGAGATGGCCGTCAGCCCGGAGTGAGGCCCCAGGAGGCGGGTGATCGACCGCACCCGTGGAAGGATGGGGCCGCCCGTGCCCCGTCGTCCGAGAGATCTCCGAGACCCCGTGCCTGCTGTTCCTGCCAAGTCCTGGCCCGTCCCCGGGCAGACCGACCCGGCGATGCTGCGCAACTTCTGCATCATCGCCCACATCGACCACGGCAAGTCGACGCTGGCCGACCGGATGCTGCAGCTGACCGGCGTGGTCGACGCGCGGGCCGCGCGGGCGCAGTACCTGGACCGGATGGACATCGAGCGCGAGCGCGGCATCACGATCAAGAGCCAGGCCGTGCGGATGCCGTGGGGCGTCGAGGAGGGCAACGACGAGGGCGCCGAGGCCGGCACCTACGTGCTCAACATGATCGACACCCCCGGGCACGTCGACTTCACCTACGAGGTCTCGCGCTCGCTGGAGGCCTGCGAGACCGCCGTGCTGCTGGTCGACGCCGCGCAGGGCATCGAGGCCCAGACGCTGGCGAACCTCTACCTGGCGATGGGCGCCGACCTGCACATCATCCCGGTGCTCAACAAGATCGACCTGCCCAGCGCCAACCCCGACAAGTACGCCGCCGAGCTGGCCGGCCTCGTCGGCTGCGAGCCCGAGGACGTGCTGCGGGTCAGCGCCAAGACGGGCCTGGGCGTCGAGGCGCTGCTGAACGAGATCGTCAAGCAGACCCCGCCGCCGGTCGGCGCCGCCGACAAGCCGGCCCGTGCGCTGATCTTCGACTCGGTCTACGACACCTACCGCGGCGTCATCACCTACGTCCGCGTCGTCGACGGCAAGCTCAACCACCGCGACCGCATCAAGATGATGTCGACCGGCGCGACCCACGAGATGCTCGAGGTGGGCGTGATCAGCCCCGAGCAGGTCAAGGCCGGCGAGCTCGGCGTGGGCGAGGTCGGCTACCTGATCACCGGCGTGAAGGACGTGCGCCAGTCGCGGGTGGGTGACACCGTCACCACGCTGCACCACGGCGCCACCGAGGCGCTGGGCGGCTACAAGCACCCCAACCCGATGGTCTACGCCGGGCTGTACCCGATCGACGGCGACCAGTTCGGCGACCTGCGCGAGGCGCTGGAGAAGCTGCAGCTCAACGACGCGGCGCTGACCTTCGAGCCGGAGACCTCCGGCGCGCTGGGCTTCGGGTTCCGCATCGGCTTCCTGGGCCTGCTGCACATGGAGATCACCCGCGACCGCCTCGAGCGCGAGTTCGACCTCGACCTGATCTCCACGGCCCCCAACGTCGTGTACGACGTGGTGATGGAGGACGGCTCGGAGTCGGAGGTGACCAACCCCAGCGAGTTCCCCGAGGGCAAGATCGCCGAGGTCCGCGAGCCGGTCGTCAAGGCCACGATCCTCAGCCCCAGCGACCACATCGGCGCGATCATGGAGCTGTGCCAGACCAAGCGCGGCACCCTGCAGGGGATGGACTACCTCTCCGAGGACCGCGTCGAGATGCGCTACACGCTGCCGATGGGCGAGATCGTCTTCGACTTCTTCGACCAGCTGAAGTCGAAGACCAAGGGCTACGCCTCGCTCGACTACGAGCGCTCGGGCGAGCAGGCCGCCGACCTGGTCAAGGTCGACATCCTGCTGCAGGGCGAGCCGGTCGACGCCTTCTCGGCGATCGTGCACCGCGACAGCGCCTACTCCTACGGCGTGATGATGGCCGGCAAGCTCAAGGACCTGATCCCGCGCCAGCAGTTCGAGGTGCCGATCCAGGCCGCGATCGGCGCCCGGGTGATCGCCCGCGAGAACATCCGCGCCATCCGCAAGGACGTCCTGGCCAAGTGCTACGGCGGCGACATCAGCCGCAAGCGCAAGCTGCTGGAGAAGCAGAAGGAGGGCAAGAAGCGGATGAAGATGGTCGGCCGCGTCGAGGTCCCCCAGGAGGCGTTCGTCGCCGCGCTCTCCAACGCCCCGGCCCCCGAGAAGCCCAAGAAGTAGCCCCCGGGCCGGCCGGTCCCTCCGGCCGGCCCCGACGGCCTCAGCGCAGGTCGCGCAGCACCCGGCGCACGGCGTCGCGGCGGCGTCCGCGCAGCTCGGCCACCTCGTCGTCGCCCGACCCGCGGGTCCAGGTGGTGGCGGGGGCGGCGCTCGAGGCGGCGCCGAGCGCCAGGGCGGCCACCCCGCCGCGCGTCTCGTGCAGCGGCCCCACCGGGTCCTCCGAGGGCAGCACCACGGCCTCGCGGGAGCCCTCCCGGCCCTTGCCCAGGCGCCGCTCGATGACGATCCCCTCCTCGATCGGGGCCCCGCCGCGGGTGGCGGAGTACTCGCCGATGACCAGCCGCTTGGTGCCGCGCCCGGTGTCGGGGACGACCTCCACCTTCACGGTGCCGACCTCCATGGCCTGGATGGCGGCGGTGAACGAGCCGCCGCCGGTCATCCCCTCGCCCCGCTGCACGCCACCGCCGTTGCCGGAGACGATGTACATCGTGCCCACCTCCGAGGTGTAGTGGCCGTCCTCGCCGGTCTCGACGACCTTGGCGCGCCGCATGAGGTGGGTGCGCTCGTAGTGGTGGTCGTGACCCTGGACGACCAGGTCGACGCCGTACTTGGCGAACAGCTTGAACCACGCCCGGCGCACGCCCGGGTCGCTGCCGTGCAGGCCCGAGGAGAACGCGGCCTGGTGCATCAGCACCACGATGAAGTCGACGTCGGGGTCGGCGGCGGCCTTCTTCAGCTGCTGGCGCACCCAGCGCTTCTGCCGGCCCTCGGAGTAGCCGATGTTGGCGGTCACCTCGGTGTTGACGTCGTTGTTGTCGATCGAGATGAACTCCACCGAGCCGTAGCGGAAGCGGTACCAGCAGCCCTCCCAGTCCTTGTCGTGGTTGCGGGGCAGCGCGAAGCGGTGCCGGTAGGCGTCGTAGCCCAGCGGTCCCCACGAGTCGTCGTCACCACCGAGCAGCGAGAAGCCGCCGATGCCACCGGCGATCTCGATCTCGTGGTTGCCCAGCGAGGGCATCCACGGCATCGTCCGCGCCATCTTCTCGATCCCGCGGAACCAGGCGTCCCAGACGGCCTGGTCGCCGTTGGCGTAGGAGGTGTCGCCGACGATGACGTGGAAGGCGGGCTGCATCGAGTAGGCCAGGTCGCGGTTCAGGGAGGCCTGGAAGGGCGGCTGCTGGTGGGTGATGGTCTGCAGGGTCGTGGGGTCGAAGTCCTGGATGTTGGTCAGGTCCGGCTCGTCGGTGCCCTGGTCGCCGAAGGCGGTGAAGGTGAAGGCCGTGCCGGGGCGGGGGCCGGTGCGCCAGGTCGCCCTGGTCGAGACGACCCTGCCCTCGTGGCCCACGGCGTAGCGGTAGGCGGTGTCGGGGAGCATCCGCGAGACGCGGGCGTGGTGGAAGTAGCCGGGGTACCCGGCGTACTGCACGGTCTCGGCGCCGACGCGCTCCCCGCCGATCTGCACGAACGGGCGGCGCACCGGGCCGGGTGTCATCCACGAGAAGGCCGCCTGGCGGGAGGCGTCGTGGCCGAAGGTCGCGTGGATCTGCTCGACGGGCGTCGCGGCGGAGTAGCCGGGCTGCTGCCACAGGAAGGGGCCGGCCCCCGCGGCGATGCCGACCGCCGCGGAGCGCTGGACGAACTGGCGACGGGAGACGAACGGGCGGTGCGGACCGTGACCCACGGGGTGTCCTCTCGGGAGCGGAGCGCCACGGTGGCACCCCTCGGGCCGTCCAACGGGCCGCAGCACGCCGGGTGACGGTCGTCGAGGTGACCGGGGGATGAACGCTCGGTGGTGCGTAGGCTCGCCGTGATGACCTGGCCGCACCCCCTCCCCGAGCCGGTGCTCGCGTTCGCCGACCGCGGCCCCGCCTGGGCGGCGTACGTCGACGCGCTGCCGGGGCTGCTGGGCGACCTGCTGGGGGAGTGGTCGCTCGAGGCGGCCGGCGAGACCTGGTGGGGCCACACCGCGGTGGTGCTCCCGGTGCGCGACGCCGACGGGTCGCCGGCGGTGCTCAAGGTCGCCTTCCCCGACGACGAGACCGAGCACGAGGCGCTGGCCCTGCAGCGCTGGGGTGGTCACGGGGCGGTGCGGCTCCAGCGCGCGGACCCGCGGCGCCGGGCGCTGCTGCTGGAGCGCCTCGAGCGCACCGACCTCGCCGACCTGTGGGACGTGCAGGCCTGCGAGGAGGTGGGTGCGCTCTACGGGCGGCTGCACGTGCCTGCCCCGCCCCGGCTGCGCCGGCTCACCGACCACGTCGGCCGCTACGTCGAGCCGTTGCGGGCGCTGCCGCCCGCCGCGCCGCTGCCGCGCCGGATGGTCGAGCAGTGCCTCTCCCTGATCGGCGACCTGGCCGGGGACGAGCGCAGTGACGGGGTGCTGGTGCACGGCGACCTGCACTACGCCAACGTCCTGGCCGCGGGCCCGGACCACCACACCGACTGGGTGGCCATCGACCCCAAGCCGCTGAGCGGCGACCCGCACTGGGAGCCGGCCCCGCTGCTGTGGAACCGGTGGGAGGAGCTTGCGGGCGACGTGCGGGGCGGGATCCGCCGCCGCTTCCACGCCATCGTCGACGCCGCCGGCCTCGACGAGGACCGTGCGGTCGCCTGGACCGTCGTGCGCCAGGTGCTCGCGGTGCTGTGGGTGGTGCAGGCCGCCGTCGAGCGCGGCTCGGCGCTCGACGCGGCCGACCGGGCGGTGGTCACCCGGATGCTCAGCGTGGCCAAGGCGGTGCAGGAGTGACGCCGGGCAGGACCCCGGCCGGACAAGAGGTCGGTGAACAGGTGTGACTGCGCCCGCGGCGGGTACGCTCGTCTCGACCGTCGAGTCCGCCACCGGGCGGACTCTCAGCTAGGGGGGCCAGTGACGGACACGAACCAGGACGCGCCCGCAGGTGCGCAGCACGGCGACTCGCAGGCCGGTGAGCAGACCTCACGGCTGCGCGCCGAGCTGACGGCCCGACGTGAGGCCTCCGAGATCGTCGCCGAGGCGAACCGGATGAGCGAGCAGGCGGCGGCCGAGGCCGAGTCGATGGTCGCCGAGGCCGAGGCGCTGGCCGCCTCGCTCGTCGAGGACGCGCGCCGGAGCGCCGAGGCGACGCTCGCGGCGGCCCGCGCCGAGGCCGAGCAGCTGCGCAGCGGCCTCGACGAGGAGCGTCGACGCGGCCGCGAGGAGGTGGCCGCGGAGGTGCGTGCGGAGACCGCCGAGCTGCGGGAGCGGGTCGAGCGGCTGCTCGGCGACATCGGTGGGAGCCTGGGCGACCTGGGTTCGCTGCTGTCGGGGGCCCGGTCCACCGTCGAGCAGGTCCAGCGCACCGCCGAGGGCCTGACGCTGGCCGGGTCCGAGCTCGACGAGGCCACCGCGCCCGCTGTCCCGGTGGCCGTCGAGCCCGAGCGGGCGCCGGCGCCGGAGCCCGAGGTCGAGCCGGAGCCCGAGCCGGTCGCGTCGGAGCCCGAGCCGGTCGCGTCGGAGCCCGCGGAGGACCGCGAGCCGGTCGTCGAGCAGCGCGACTCGCTCTACGCCGTCACGGCGCTGCACGGCTCGGTGGAGCGTGACCGCGAGCCGGAGCCGAGCGTCGAGGGGGAGCGGAGCACGACCCCCGACGACCTCGAGGAGGCGCCGAGCGACCCGCGGCCGCTGGGCTGGCTCTTCCGCGGCCACTGAGCGGCACCGGGCGGCCACCGGGCGGCCACTGAGCGGCTGGCCGTCAGGAGCAGTCGGGCTGGGGACCGCTGTCGAGCCGGTCGACGGTGACGGTGTCGACGGCGGTGCCGACCGGCACCCGCTGGAAGAGCTCCATGCGGATGCGCCGGACCTCGCCGGCCTCGAAGCAGCTCCAGCGACCGGTGACCACCGCGATCAGCCGGCCCGAGCGTCCGCGCAGCACGGCCTGGACCAGCGCCCGGGGCACGTCCTGCTCACCGGTCTCGACGCGGGCGGTGACCACCGTGCGGTCGGGACCCAGCACCGTGTCCTGCGGGAGCGCCGAGGCGACCGGCTCGGCGGCGGGGTCGCCGGCCTGGGCCCACGAGATCTGGCTGAAGGAGAGGTCGACCTCGTCGATCCGCTCGGCGTCCTCGCCGATGGCGAAGTAGAGCCCGAACTCCTCGTCGGGCTCGAGGTCGAGCACGGTGCAGCAGACGCTCTCCCCGGCCATCGAGTCGGTGTCCCACACCCCGACGAGCACGCCGTCCTCGTCGACGCCCCGCAGGGCGACGGACGCGGTGCGCAGCACGCGCACGTCGTCGTTGCGCACCACCACCGAGACGAGCCCGTCGTTGACCGCCCACTCGGCGGTCTCGAGCACGGGCGGCACCTCGACGGGGGCCTCGCCGGCCCGGGTGGACCCGTCGACCTGGGCCCGGATGGTGCTGCACCCCGAGCTCAGCAGACCGGTCAGCACGAGAGCAACGGCTCCCACGACGAGCTGGCGCACACGATCCCCCTGTCCCGGACGAGACGCGCCGTCCAGGTCACGGCGCCGCCTGGCGAGAGTATGACCGTACATGTGTAGTCCGAAACTCTGTGGGTAACGTAAGCAGGATGCCGCGGGGTGATCCCGCTGCGCGACGACGACCGGGGGGTGTCAGGTGACAGTGGTGCGTGCGCACCCCGACGCCGCTCGTAGCACCGCTCGCGGCGCGCTGTGGCTGGCCACCAACGGCATCGTGGTCAAGGGCGCCCACACGGTCGTGCTCCTCGCCCTCGCGGCCGCCCTGACACCCTCGGCCCTGGGCCTGGTGGCCCTGGGCACCCTGGTGGCCACCGTGGCGGCGATCCTCGGCGGCCTCGGCACCGCCAGCGCGCTGGTGCACCTGCCGGGCAGCGCCGCCGACGCCCAGCGGGCCGCACGCACCGCGCTCACCCTGGGCCTGGTCACCAGCACCCTCCTCGCGGCGGGCCTGTGGGTGGCGGCGCCGAGCCTCGCCTCCGCCCTGCGCGCCGAGGCCGGTGGAGCCGCGGTGATCCGCGGCCTGACCGTGGTGCTGCCCTGCCTGGCCGTCGCCGCGGTGACCACCGAGCTGCTGCGCCGGCGGCTGGCCTTCGCGCGCCGCATCGTGCCCGACACCGTCTCGGCGGTGGTCGGCGCGGTCGTCGCGGTGCTGCTCGTCGCCCAGGGCGTCGGGGTGATGGCGCTGGTCGCCGGTCAGGTCGTGCAGGCCCTGCTGATGATGGTGCTGGTCTGGGCCGTGCACCCGCCCGTGCTCCCCGGCTGGGACCGCGCCGACGCCCGGGCCCTGGTCTCGTTCGGGCTGCCGTTCTCCGGGGCCCACCTGCTCGAGGTCGTGCAGCTCAACCTCGACTACCTGCTCGTGGCGCGGGTCCTCGGGGCGCTCGCGCTGGGGCACTACTCGCTGTCCTACCGGGTCGCCAACATGCCCTACCTGATGGTGGCGGTCGTGGTGACCGGGGCCGCCTTCCCCTACCTGTGCCGCGCCCAGGGCCCGCTGCGCGCCCGGGGCGTCGAGGTCGCGCTCGCCGTGACCGTGTCGCTGATGCTGCCCGCCTGCGTGCTGCTGGCCCTGGTGGCCGACGACCTGGTGCTGCTGGGCCCCGAGTGGGCCCCCGCCGCGCCCGTGCTGGTCCTGCTGGCCGGCTACGCGCTGCTGCTCGCGGTGCTGCAGGTCGGCCTCACCGTCCTCAACGCGGCCGGACGCCCCGGGCACGCCCTGGGGGTGCGGCTGCTGCACCTGCTCGTGCTCGCGCTGGTGCTGCTGGCCGTGGTCGAGGCAGGCATCGCCGCCGTCGCCCTGGGCCAGGTCGTGGCCGTCGCCGCCGTGGGCGTGCCCGCGCTGTGGCTGGCGCGGCGCTCGGTGCCGGGCACCTCCGCGGCCCGCCTCCTCGCCGACGTGCGCCCGGCCCTGGTCGCCACCGCCGCGATGGCGCTGGCGGTGGTGGCGCTGCGGTCGCTCGGGCTCGGCGCCGCCGCCGGGGTCTGGGCCGTCGCCCTCCTCGCCGTCGCCGCCGTCGGCGTCTTCCTCGTCGTGCTGCGCACGGTGGGCCCGCAGACGTGGCGCTCGGCACGCGCCCTGCTGAGCCGTCCGGAGGTGCTGGCATGAGCGGCACCGTCCCGCCGACCACGGGCCACGACCCGGCCGGGCCGGGCTCGCCCGCCGCCCCCGCCTCGGCGCCCGAGCGCGGCGCCGCCCGCCAGCCGTGGCTGGTCGTCGGGCCGGCCCTGCTGGCGGTGCTGGGCGGCGTGGCCGTGGGCATGGCCCCGGCGCTCGCCGGCCCGGTCCTGGTCGGCCTCCTCGCGCTGGTGGTGATGCTGACCCGGCTCGAGGTCGCGCTGGGCCTGGTGGTGGCGGCCTCCGTCTTCGAGGACTACCTCGCCGCCCTCGACCCCCGGGCCCTCAAGGTGCTGGGTGCGCTGGCCATCGGCTCGTGGCTCGTACGCCGTGCGCGCGGGCGCCTGCACCGAGGGCCGAGGACCAAGGTCCTGGGGGCGGCGGCGGTCCTCGCGGTGGCGCTGCTCGCCTCCACCCTTGTCAACGGCGCCCCCGACGGCGGGACGACACTGCTGCGCTGGGGCGGCTTCCTGGCCCTGCTGCTGGTGCTGGTCGACACCATGCGGGCCGGTCGTCTGGCCCCGGCGAGCCTGGCCCGGGTCTACGTCGGCGCCTCGGCGCTCGCCGCGGCGGCCGGCATCGTCTCCTACACACTCGGCCTCGACCGGCGGGTGGGTGGCCCGATCGGCGACCCCAACGACTTCGCGTTCTTCCTGCTCGCCGCGCTGCCGCTCTCCCTGGCCGTGCGCCGCCCCGGCTGGCGTCCGGGCGTCTGGGACGTCGCCACGGTGCTGATCGCGCTCGCCCTGCTCGGCACCTTCTCCCGCGGCGCGCTGATCGGCCTGGTGGTGATGCTGCTGGTGGCGGTCCTGCTCCGCCAGGTCAGCCTGCAGCAGCTGACCGGTGCGCTGGGCGCCCTGCTGGTGCTGGCCGCCCTCGTGGTCGCGCTCTTCCCCGACCTGGTCACCGAGAGCCTCACCGCCAAGGACGCGGTGGCCGACCAGAACGTCGCCGAGCGGCTGCAGCTGTGGGAGGCCGCGGGGGAGATGGTGCTCGACGCCCCGGTGCTGGGGCAGGGGCCGGGAGCCTTCGGGGTCGAGCACCAGCGCTGGCTCGAGGAGCTGCCCGTGAGCGCGACCAGCGACCTCGACGTGGCCCACCAGACCTACCTCGAGGTCGCCGCCGAGGTCGGCCTCGTCGGCCTGGCCGCCTTCGTGGCGATGCTGGCGGCCGGGGTGCGGGGCGCCTGGCGCGCCTGGCGCCGCGACGGCTCGGCGCTGGCCTCGGCGGTGCTCGCCTCGCTGGTCGCGACGACGACCGCGGCGTGCTTCCTCAGCGAGCAGTTCTTCCTGCCGCTGTGGCTGCTGGTCGCCCTCGGTGCGGTGCTCCTGGTCGACGAGCCCGACGAGCCGGACCCGGAGGACTGAGGGTGGCGGGGACCCGCCCCGCACCGCGGGTGGTGCAGGTGCTGACCCAGGAGCACGGCGGGCCGGTCGACCACGCGGTCGACGTGGCCGTCGGGCTCGCCGCCCGCGGCGTCGACTCCCACGTCGTGGGCCCGCCCGGCCCGGGCACCGCGCGGGCCGAGGGCGCCGGGGTGGTCTGGCACCGCGTCGCAGCCGCCTCGAAGCTCGACCTGCGCGGCCTGGTGCGCCTGGCGCGCCGCCTGCGCGCGCTGCGCCCCGACGTGCTGCACCTGCAGGACCGGCGCGCCGGCTGGGTGGGCCGGGCCCTGGCGCCGGCCCTGCCCGGCACCCGCGTCGTCTACACCCTGCACGGGGTGCCCGACTCCCTCAGCGACCTGGTGCGGGGCAACCTGCGCGTGGCCCCCCGCCGGCGCCGCGACCGGCTCTACTACCTGCACGGCGAGCGCTGGAGCACCCGCTGGAGCCGGGCCGTCGTGGTCTCGCCCAGCGCCGCGGTGGCGGCGTACGCCGTCGAGCACGTGGGGCTCGACCCCGACCGGGTGCGCGTGGTGCCCAACGGCGTCGACCCGGCCCGGTTCGCGCCGGCGCCGACCCTCAGGGAGCGCCCCGACGGGCTGGTGGTGGCCTGGATGGGGTCCCTGGAGCCGGTCAAGGGGCTCGACGTGCTGGTCGAGGCGCTGGCCGGGGTCGAGGGGGTCCGGGTGCTGCTCGCCGGCGACGGGCCCTCGCGCGGGCTGCTGGCCGAGCGGCTGCGCCACGGCGCCCTGGCGGACCGGGTCGAGGTGCTGGGCCGGGTCGAGGCCCCCGAGCAGGTGCTGGCCCGGGCCGACGCACTGGTGATGACGTCGCTGGCCGAGAGCTGCCCCCTGGTGCTGCTGCAGGCGCTGTCGAGCGGGCTGCCGGTCGTCGCGACCACCGTGGGCGGGGTGGTCGAGGTCGTGCGCCACGGCCGCGAGGGGCTGCTGGTCGCGCCGGGCCGGCCCGCCGCCGTGACCGCGGCGCTGGCCGTGCTGCGCGACGACCCGGGCCGACGGGCCGCGATGGGCGCGGCGGCGCGCGAGCGGGTGCTCACGGCGTACACCCTCGAGCACTGCCTCGACGGGCTCGAGGCGGTCTACGCGGGGGAGGCGCCGTGCGCCTGCTGATGTCGATCGCCGAGATGGGCTCGGGCGGTGCCGAGACCCTCGTCGCCGACCTGGCCGCCTCGCTCGTCGCCGGCGGGCACGAGGTGTGCGTGGCCAGCGACGTGGGCTGGCGGGCCCAGCAGCTGGAGGGCGCCGGCATCGACCACCTGCGCGTGCCGATGCGGGTGCCGGGCCGCCGTCGCCTGACCCTGGCCAGCGCCAAGGTCGCCTGGTGGAGCCTGCGCTCGCGCCCCGACCTGGTGCACGCCCACAACGTGCGGGCGACCCTGACCGGCCGGCTGGGCACGCTGGCGGCCGGGCGGCCGCCGGTGCTGAGCACCGTCCACGGCCTGGCCCCCGAGGACTACGCGCCCGCGGTGCGGGTGCTCGAACGCTGGTCGGACCTGGTGGTGGCGGTCTCCGACCCGGTCGCCGACGACCTGGTGCTGCGCGGGCTGCCGCCCGAGCGGGTGCGGGTGGTGCCCAACGCCGTCGCGGTGCCGCGGCTGCCGTCGCGGGCCGCGGCCCGCCTGGCCCTGGGCCTGGGCCGTGACGAGCAGGTCGCCCTGTGCGTGGCACGCCTGGTGCCGCCCAAGCGCCAGGACCTCCTGGTCGGGGCCTGGGCGGGCCGTGCGGGCGGCACCCTGCTCGTGGTCGGCGACGGCCCCGAGCGCGAGCGGCTCGACCGGCTCGTGGGGCGGCTGGGGCTGCGCGACCGCGTGCGGCTGCTGGGCAACCGCAGCGACGTCGCCACCCTCCTGGCCGCCACCGACGTGGCGGTGGTGCCCAGCGACCGTGAGGGCCTCTCGATGGCGGCGCTCGAGAGCCTGGCGGCCGGGGTTCCTCTGGTGGCCAGCGACGTCGGCGGGCTGAGCGCCTTCGCGGGCGCCGCCGAGCTGGTCGAGCCGGGCGAGGTCGACGCCCTGGCCCACGGTCTCGCGGCGGTGCTCGACGACCCGGCGTACGCCGCCGCGCTGGCCGAGCGCGGGCGTGAGCTGGTCGGGCGCCGGTTCTCGGTGGCCGCCATGCGGGCCGACTACCTGCGTCTCTACGCCGAGCTCGGCGTCCGGGCCTGACCCGCGTCACCGTGCCTGCTCTAGGGTGGCGACGAGATGCGACCCGGTGCACGTTTGGTCACTGACTCTCAGGGTAGGAGAAGGTGGCTCGGCAACAGCCGGGTTGTGGCTGGTGCCGAGCATCACAGCGGCAGATGCGGGACTTCCTGACCGACCGGTCGTTGAAGACCCGACAGCAGTTCTTCTGGGGGGAAGAGAAATGGAGATGCGTGAGCTCGGCGGTGCCCTGTGGAGGCAGCGCTGGCTGGTCCTGCTCGTGATGGTGCTCGTCGGATCGGCCGTGGCCGTCGGCGTCGTGGTCGCCCCCAAGACCTACACCGCACGCGCCGAGGTCGCAGCAGCCGCCGCGGGCGGCGCCACCGGCGACGACCTCGACTCCCTGCGCGGCACGCTGGCCGAGAACGCCAACTCCACCGACGTCGTCGAGGAGGTCCGCTCCCAGCTCGAGGTCGAGCGCTCCGTCGACGAGCTGCGCCGCGCCATCGACGCCCGGTGGGTCGAGGGCACGGTCCTCATCGAGGTCGAGGTCGACGACCGCGACCCGCAGGTCGCGGCCGACATCGCCAACCTCGTCACCGCCGCGCTGCCCCTCAACGACCCCAGCGAGGGTGCCTTCCGCTTCTCGCCGAGCGACCCGGCCCTGCCCCCGGTGACCTTCTCCAGCCCCAACCTCCTGCTGGCGATGGGCGTGGGCGGCCTGCTCGCGCTCGTGCTGGCCGCGTCCGCGGCCCTGGTGCGCGACCGCCGCACCTACACCGTCTCGAGCGCCGCCACCGTCGAGGACGTCCTCGACCTCCCGGTGCTGGCCCACATCCAGCCGCCGCGCGAGCCGGGGCTGCTGGCGATGTACGCCGGCACCCCCGACGCCGACGTCTTCCGCCGGCTGCGGGTCTCGATGGAGGTCGAGGCCAGCGGCGACCCGGCCGGGATGGTCGTGGTCACGGGCGTGACCGACGGCGACCTCAACGCCTGGCTGGCCGCCAACCTCGCGATCTCGCTGGCCGGCGTCGGGCGCCGCACGCTGCTGGTCGACGCCCGCATGGGCGCCGGCGCCAAGCGCCCCACCCAGCTCGAGCCGAGCACCGCCGGGCTCTACGAGGTGCTGCGCGGCGCGCCGCTCTCCTCGGCGCTGAACCCGGGCCCGGTCGAGGGGCTCGAGGTGCTCTCCTCGGGCCGCTGGGGCGCGGAGTCCCACGCCCGCCTGCTCGAGACCAGCTTCGCCGGCGCTGCCCGGTCGATGCGCGAGGACTTCGACGTGGTCGTGGTCATCTCCAACTCGATCACCCAGAGCGACGACGCCGCCATCATGGGCAGCCAGGGTGCGGTGCTGCTCGCGGTCACCGAGGGCGAGCTGCGCCCCCACGAGCTGACCAAGGTGCACTACCGCCTGGTGGCCTCGGGCTCACGCCTGCTGGGAGCCGTCCTCGTCGGGCGGAGCAAGGACAAGTGGGCGGCCTGAGCCGCCAGCGGGCCGGCCGGCACCCCGGCCGTCCCCGGGTCCTGCACACCTCGGTCCCCACCAGCGAGGGCACCGCGGGGGTGCTGCTGACCTACGTGCGCGACCAGGTCGAGCGCGGGTGGGGCGTGACCGTCGCGTGCCCCTCGGAGGGCTGGCTGGGCTACTCCGCGCGGGCCCTGGGCGCCGACGTCCGCTGGTTCGACGCCGCCCGCGAGCCCGGACCCTCGGTGCTCGAGGAGGTCTCCCGCTACTCCAGGCTCGTCGACGACGTCCAGCCCGACCTGGTGCACCTGCACAGCTCGAAGGCCGGTCTGGTGGGCCGCCTCGCGGTGCGCAGCCAGGTCCCCACCGTCTTCCAGCCCCACGGCTGGTCCTTCCTCGCCGGAGGGGGCCCGAAGGCGCTGCTGGCGGGGCGCTGGGAGAGCGCTTCGCCGCGCGCTGGACCGACCACCTGATCTGCGTCAGCGACGGCGAGGCCGCCGTGGGGCGCGAGCGCGGCGTGCTGGCCCCGCTGTCGGTCGTGCCCAACGGTGTCGACCTCGAGCGCTTCACGCTCACCGACGACGACGAGCGTCGCGAGGCGCGGCGGGCCCTCGGCCTGGTGGTCGACGCGCCCACCGTGGTGTGCATAGGCCGGCTCAGCGCCCAGAAGGGCCAGCAGGTGCTCCTGGAGGCGTGGCCGGCGGTGCTCAGGGCCCGACCCGACGCTCGCCTGGTGCTGGTCGGCAGCGGCCCCGACGAGGAGATGCTGCGCACACGGGCCGAGGGGCTCGACGGCGTGCAGATGGTCGGCCCGCGCAGCGACGTCCCCACCTGGCTCAGCGCCGCCGACATGGTGGTCTTCCCCTCGCAGTACGAGGGGGCGGCGCTGGCGCCGATGGAGGCGATGGCGGCCGGTCGCAGCGTGATCGCCTCCTGGATCGAGGGGATCGAGGAGAGCCTGCCCTACGAGTGCGGGGCGATGGTGCGGCCCGACCGGCCCGAGGACTTCGCCGAGGCGATCGTGCGACGCCTCACCGAGCCGGGGCTCGCCGACGCCGAGGGCGTGCGGGGCTGGCGCCACGTGCTGGCCACCCGGGACGCGGCCGAGGCCGCGCGGCGGGTCAGCCAGCTCTCGCTGAGTCTGGTGGAGTCCCGGCCTCGACGATGAGGTCCATCATCTCGTCGTCCCTGCGGGGCTCGCGCCGAGCGACCGTGCGCACGGTGCGCATCACGATCTTGACGTCGCCCCACAGCGACCAGTTGGTGATGTAGTAGTTGTCGGCTCGGGCGCGGTCGTCGATGGGGGTGTCGCCGCGCAGGTCGTTGACCTGCGCCCAGCCGGTGAGGCCGGTGCGCATGCGGTGGCGGTGCCGGTAGCCGGGGGTGTCCTCGGAGAACTGCTCCACGAAGTGCGGACGCTCCGGGCGGGGGCCCACCAGGCTCATGTCGCCGCGCAGGATGTTCCACAGCTGGGGCAGCTCGTCGACGCCGGTGCGGCGGATGAAGCGGCCCACGGGGCCCAGGCGGTCGCTGGTGTCGATGTTCCAGGTCGTGTCGCCCTGCTCGCGCGAGGCGGCCATCGAGCGGAACTTCAGCAGCTCGAAGGTCCGGCCGTCGCGCCCGACGCGGGTCTGGCGGAAGATGATCGGCGAGCCGAGCTCGCGGCGCACGGCCACCGCGGTGCCGATGAGCACCGGGGCCAGGAGCACCAGGGCCAGGGCGGAGGCCGCGATGTCGAGGCTGCGCTTGACGAGCATCGAGCCGGGCCGCACGGCCCAGCGCCGCAGCCGCACCAGGCTCACGTCGCGCACCACCTCGACGCGGCGGGCGCGGTCGAGGCCCATGACCTCGTAGAAGCGCGGCACCACGAAGACCTGGTACTGCATCATCTGGCAGTGGCGCACCAGGGCGATGGTCTGGTCGTCGGTGCGCGCGCCCCAGGCGAAGACGACGTCGTTGACGCCCAGGTCGCGCATCACCCGCGGCAGCGAGCGCAGGTCGCCGAGCAGCGGGGCGGGCAGGCGGCGCGGGTCGACGTCGTCGTCGACGAAGCCGACCGGGTGCAGCCCGGTGCTCGGGTCGGCGAGCAGCGCCCGGGCCAGGCGGGTACCGATGCCGTCGGCGCCGACGATGAGCACCCGGTGCATGAGGTGGCCGCGGCGCCGCCCGGTGCGCAGCAGCGCGTAGCCGACGGTGCGCGCGGCGACGATCACCACGGCCAGCACGGCGGTGAAGGAGGCGGCGCGGGCCAGGGCGTCGCTGCGCGGCGCGGCCGGGTCGAGGCCCAGGCCCAGGACGATCAGTCCCGCGGTCAGGGTGACCAGCAGCAGCGCCGGCAGGTCCTCGAGCACCGAGAGCACCAGACGGGACTGGTAGAGGCCGAGGCTGCGGGCCACGAGCGCCAGGCCCAGGGCTGCCGTGCCCAGGGCGACCGGCCACAGGCCGCGGTCGACGAGCATCCCGGTGGCCAGCACGGCGACCAGGTCGGAGACGACGAGCAGCGGCCCGATGCCGGACAGACCGCTGCGTGCGTGGATGGACTGCTGCACGAACTACTACCCCCCAAGGCAGGCGACGCCGCCCCCCATGGAAGACGTCACCACTGGTCATTGTGCCCGATCGGGCAATCTCTACACCTCCTGCGTGAAATGGGGTGCTTAACCGGTGCCCGACGGGCACGGGAACGGGGCCGCGGGGCGCCCCGCGAGGGGCGCAGGTCGCGATCTGGTCACGACCTCGGTGGGGTTGCTACGCGCGAGTACGCAAAGTGATCTAGGTTACTGCCGTAGTCGATCAGCACCACGGATCAGCACCGCCCGCCCGCACCGCCCGCCAGCACAGCCAGGAGCGCCATGCCTGCCAACCACGACGCCAGCTTCGTCGACACGATGCCCGCCAACGTCGCCGTCCAGTTCTTCGACCGGGTCGCCAAGTCCTCGTCCGCCGAGGCCTTCCGCTTCCCCGTCGGCGAGACCTGGGAGTCCGTGACCTGGTCCGAGGCGGGGGACCGGGTCACCGCCCTGGCGGCCGGGCTGCTGTCCCTGGGCATCGAGACCGAGCAGCGCGTCGGCATCGCCTCGGGGACCCGCTACGAGTGGATCCTCGCCGACCTCGCCGTGATGTGCGCCGGCGCGGCGACCACCACCGTGTACCCCAGCACCAACAGCGAGGACACCGCTTACATCCTCAGCGACTCCGGCTCGCGGATCGTCTTCGCCGAGGACGACGAGCAGCTGGAGAAGCTGCGCTCGCACCGCGACGAGCTGCCCGAGGTGATCAAGGTCGTCACCTTCGACGGCACCACCGACGGTGACTGGGTCATCGGCATGGACGACCTGGCCGAGCTGGGCCGTGCGTACCTGGCCGAGCACCCCGGCGCGGTGGAGGAGACGGCCCGCAAGATCGAGCCCGACCAGCTCGCGACCCTGATCTACACCTCCGGCACCACCGGGCGCCCCAAGGGCGTGCGCCTGGTGCACCGCTCGTGGGTCTACGAGGGCGAGGCGATCCGGGTCCAGGACCTGCTGCACGAGGACGACCTGCAGTTCCTGTGGCTGCCGATGGCCCACTCGTTCGGCAAGGTGCTGCTCTCCTCGCAGCTGGCCTGCGGCTTCGCGACCGCGATCGACGGCCGCGTCGACAAGATCATCGACAACCTGGCCGTCGTGAAGCCCACCTTCATGGGCGCGGCCCCGCGCATCTTCGAGAAGGCCTACTCGCGCATCCACATGATGCAGGCCGCCGAGGGCGGGGCGAAGGAGAAGATCTTCAACAAGGCCTTCGAGGTCGGCGCCAAGGTCGACGAGCTCAAGCGCGAGGGCAAGTCGGTGCCGCTGCCGCTGAAGCTGCAGCACGGCCTCTTCGACAAGCTGGTCTTCAGCAAGGTCCGCGACCGGTTCGGTGGCCGGGTGCGCTTCTTCATCTCCGGCTCCGCCGCCCTCAACTCCGAGATCGCCCAGTGGTTCCACAGCGCGGGCATCCTCATCCTCGAGGGCTACGGGATGACCGAGAACGCCGCCGGCGCCACCGTCGGGCACCCCGACGAGTACCACATGGGCACCGTCGGCAAGGCGCTGCCGGGCGCCGAGGTGCGCATCGGCGAGAACGACGAGGTGCAGCTGCGCGGACCGCACGTCATGCAGGGCTACCACAACCTGCCCGAGGAGAGCGCCCAGGCGTTCACCGAGGACGGCTGGCTGCGCACCGGCGACAAGGGCAGCCTCGACGCCGAGGGCTTCCTGACCATCACCGGTCGCATCAAGGACCTCTTCAAGACCTCCGGCGGCAAGTACATCGCCCCCTCGGCCATCGAGGCCAAGTTCAAGGCGCTGTGCCCCTACGTCAGCCAGTTCATGGTCTTCGGCAACGAGCGCAACTACGTCGTCGCCCTGATCACCCTCGACCCCGACGCCGTGGCGGGCTGGGCCGAGGAGAACGGGATGGCCGGCAAGGACTACACCGAGGTCGTCCGCTCCCAGCAGGTCCACGACATGATCGGCGGCTACGTCGAGCAGCTCAACGGGCGCCTGAACCGCTGGGAGACCATCAAGAAGTGGGACATCCTCGACCACGACCTGACCATCGAGTCGGGTGAGCTGACCCCCTCGATGAAGGTCAAGCGCAACGTCGTGGAGAGCAACAACAAGGAGAAGATCGCCAGCTTCTACAGCTGAGCGGCCGCACCGACGCGACGCCGGGCCCGCGCACCCCACCACGGGTGCGCGGGCCCTGCTGCGTGCGGGCCCGCGAGGAGCGTGGGGGAGGATGGGGCGGTGCCCTCCACCCCGCTCGACGGCGAACCCGTCCCCGCCGACGGCTCGCTGCCCGACGCCGCGCTCGCCGAGCTGGGGGAGCGCCCCTTCGGCCTCTACGTGCACGTGCCGTTCTGCACGGTGCGCTGCGGCTACTGCGACTTCAACACCTACACCGCCGAGGAGCTCGGCCCCGCCGGCGGCGCGCCGGGCGCGTCGCGCGCGACGTACGCGCAGGCGGCCGTGGCCGAGGTGCGCCGGGCCCGGGCGGTGCTGAGCGAGCGCGACCTGCCGGTCTCCACGATCTTCTTCGGAGGTGGCACGCCCACGCTGCTGAGCCCCGACGACCTCGGCTCGGTCGTGGCCGCGGCCGCTGAGGAGTTCGGGCTGGCCCCCGACGTCGAGATCACCACCGAGTCGAACCCCGACTCCGTCGACGCCGAGTCCCTGCAGCGGCTGCGCGAGGTCGGCATCAACCGGGTCTCCTTCGGCATGCAGTCGCAGGTGCGGCACGTGCTCGAGGTCCTCGACCGCACCCACGACCCGCGCCGGGTGCCGGCCGTGGTCGGGTGGGCCCGCGAGGCCGGCTTCGAGCAGGTCAGCCTCGACCTGATCTACGGCACCCCGGGGGAGAGCCAGGACGACTGGGCCACCTCGGTCGACGCCGCGGTGGCCTGCGCGCCCGACCACGTCTCGGCGTACTCGCTGATCGTCGAGGACGGCACCGCGCTGGCGCGCCGGGTGCGCCGCGGCGAGCTGCCGATGCCCGACGAGGACGACCTCGCCGACAAGTACGCGCTGGCCGACGAGCGGCTGGTGGCGGCCGGGCTGGGCTGGTACGAGGTGTCGAACTGGTCGAGCGGGGCCGAGACCCGCTGCCGCCACAACCTGCTCTACTGGACCGGCGGCGACTGGTGGGGCGTGGGCCCCGGCGCGCACTCGCACGTGGGCGGCGTGCGGTGGTGGAACGTCAAGCACCCGGCGGCGTACGCCGACCGGATCGGGGCCGACCGCAGCCCCGCGCAGGCCCGTGAGGTGCTCGGCGCCGAGGACCGGCGCGTGGAGCGGGTGCTGCTCGAGCTGCGGCTGCGCGAGGGGCTCGACGCCGGTGTGCTCGACGCCCACGGGCGGGCGGCGGTGCCGGGCCTGGTGGCCCGGGGGCTGCTCGTCGAGCGGGACGGGCGCGTCGCCCTGACCGAGCGGGCCCGCCTGCTCGCCGACGGCGTGGTGCGCGAGCTGCTCAGCTGACCATCCGGATGGTCAGCGGGTAGCGGTACTCGCCGCCCTCGGCCGACTTCACCGACCCGATGATGGTGAAGACCAGCCACAGCACACCGACCACCGGCAGCAGCAGGAAGCCGATGAGCACGAAGGCCAGCACGAACGACACGGCGACGTAGATGAGCATCGAGAGCTGGAAGTTCAGCGACTCCACCGCCTGGCGGCGCACGTAGGGCGAGGTCGAGCCCTTGAGCAGCAGCACGAGCAGCGGACCGAGGAAGGCCATCGCCACGAAGGCGCCGACCAGCGCCGACCAGTGCGCGGCTCCGCCCCAGGTGCGCTCGTCAGGGGTCAGGCCCGCCGGCGGGCCTGACGGTGGTGGCGGCACCTGGCTCACGGGCCCTCCTCGGTGACGAAGTCGATCAGCTCCTCGACCCTACCCAGCAGCGCGGGCTCGCAGTCGGCGAACGAGTGCACCCGGCCCAGGATCTGCTTCCAGGCCCGCGCGATGTCGGCCTGGTCGCGGTGCGGCCAGCCCAGGTGCTGGCACACGCCCTTCTTCCACTCGATGCTGCGCGGGATGGTGGGCCACTCCTGCAGCCCCAGCCGGTCGGGCTTCACGGCCTGCCAGATGTCGACGAAGGGGTGGCCGACGACGAGCACGTGCTTGCCCACCGGGGAGCGGCTGATCGCGTCGGCGATCCGGCTCTCCTTCGAGCCGCGCACGAGGTGGTCGACCAGCACACCGACCCGGCGCCCGGGGCCGGGGCCGAAGTCGCGCAGGTGGTCGGCCAGGTCGTCGACGCCGCCGAGGTACTCGACCGCGACGCCCTCGATGCGCAGGTCGTCGCCCCACACCTTCTCCACCAGCTCGGCGTCGTGGCGGCCCTCGACGAAGATCCGGCTGGCCCGCGCCACCCGTGCCTTCGCGTCGTGGACCGCGACGGACCCGGAGGCGGTGCGGGTCGGGCGGGTGGGGGCCGTGCGGGTGACCGGCGCGGTCAGGATCACCGGACGCCCGTCGAGCAGGAAGCCGGGGCCGAGCGGGAAGGTGCGGCGCCGGTTGCGGCGGTCCTCCAGCGTCACGGTGTGCAGGTCGCGGTCGACCTGCACCACCTCGCCGCAGAAGTCGGTCGTGACCTCCTCGACCACCTCACCGGGGTTGGCGGGGGCCTCGGTCGCGCGGCCCCGCTTGGGGGCGCGCCAGTCGCCGGACAGGACGTCGTGGCCGTATCGGTCGCTCACCCGCACGAGGCTAGGAGAGCGCACCGACGTCGTGCGGCGGGCGCGCCGGTGGCGGCCCGCCCGGGGGTGTCGTACGGGTCACCCGTCGGTGGGCTCCTCCATCTCCTCGGCGCGCTTGCCCTCCTCGAGGAGGTGCACGTCCTCGCCGGCCTCCAGCCCCTCGGCCAGCGGGTTGTCGTCGGAGGCGACCAGGTCCTCGGGCAGCTGGTCGTCGCCGATCGAGGAGGAGTCGGTGGGGCGCTCGGTCTCGTGGTCGGTCTCGTGCTCGCTCATGGGCGTGACGCTAGTCACGACCGGCGCCCGGGTCACCCACCCTCCGGGTCGCGCCGCGGGACGGACGTCCCGGGGTGCTCAGATCAGCGGCAGGCGCTTCTGGCTGCGGGGCAGCTGCTCGTAGCCGCGGCGCACGGCGGTCGCGAGGTGGTGGGGCTCCCAGGGCCACTCGCCGGCCGCCAGGGCCTCCTCGACGGGGACGCCGCGGCCGGCGAGGTCGCGGATCGTCTCGGCCACGATGCCGAGCTCGTTGCGCTGCACCTCGACGAAGTCGCGGTCGACGACGGCGCCGTGCCCGGGGACCACAGTGCTCGCGCCAGTGGTCAGGCCCAGCACGATGTCGAGGGAGAGCGGCCACTGCATCGGGAAGCTGTCCTCGCCGAGCCCCGGCGGGCCGGACTCCTCGACGAGGTCGCCGGCCAGCAGCACCCGGGCGTCGGGCACCAGCACGACGAGGTCACCGGCGGTGTGGGCCGGGCCCGGGTGCACGAGCTCGAGCACCCGGTCACCGAGGTCGATCACGGTCGCGGAGGAGAAGGTGCGGTCGGGCAGCACGACCTCGGTGGCCAGCACCTCCTCGCGGCGCGCGGCGTCGTCGGCGGCGTACGCCGCGGCCACCGCCTCGACGCTGGTGGCGCGCAGCTCCTCGAGCGCCGTCTCGTGGGCGTGGACCGGCACGGTCGGGTCGGCCTCGCGGAACGCGGCGTTGCCGAGGGCGTGGTCGAAGTGGGCGTGGGTGTTGACCACGGCGACGACCTCGCCGACCCCGAGCGCCCGCACCTGCTCGAGGACGCGCCGGCCGGCCGCGGCCGAGCCGTGGGTGTCGACCACGACCAGCCCCCGCTCGCCGGCGACGACGCCCACGTTGACGTCGTACCACTCGTGGCGAGCCACCCAGACCCGGTCGGCGACCTCGGAGAAGACCATGGCCTCACCCTAGGGGCGCGCCGATGCCCTCCCGCAGCAGGCGGCCCAGGTCGGCCGTGCTCGTCGCGCGGCGCGGGAAGCGCAGCCGCACCTGGTGGGCGCCGCCGGGGTCGACCCAGCGCAGCGTGACGCCCCTGGCGTCGAGGTCGCGCAGGCTGACGGCGATCACGTCGTCGGGCGGCGTGCCGGTCGAGTGGGCGACGCTGCGGCGCAGGTCGTCGTGGTGGTGGGTCTCGACGTGCTCGAGGCTGCGCTGCAGGTAGCCGCGGTTGAGCCGGTGGGCGGGGGAGAGGAAGTCGGCCAGCGGCAGCGGGTGGCGCTGCCCGGCGAGCGTGACGAGGGCGGCGGCCGGGTCGAGGGCGACCACCAGGTGCTCCTCGGCGCAGGACCCGCAGGTGGCGGTGTCGATGCGGACCAGGCGGCCGGAGAGCACGAGCACGTCGCCGGCGCCCCCGCTCACCCCTGGTCAGCCGCAGCCGCGCCACCGACCGCGAGGTCGCGGCGCGGGCCAGCGGCGAGGTCGCCTCGCAGGTCAGCGTGGGCCGCCCGTCGCGGTCGCCGATCACCGCGTCGTCGAGCGGCAGCGGGGCGCGGTCGACCTCGAGCACGGCGGTCGCGGGGCAGGCCAGGATGCTGCGGGCGGCCGCCGCGACGGCGTACGACGGTGGGCCGGCGAGGAAGGAGAGGTCCATGAGAGTTAGGTAAGCCTAACCTGAGTGTTGCGTCAAGAGGTGAGCGCGCCCGGGGTGGCCTTGTAGGATTGGCACTCCGCGCTGGCGAGTGCCAACCTCGTCGTGCGAGGTGACCGGGCCGGGACCAGGCCGACGAGGCTGCGAGGAGGCGACGTGCAGGAGGACCGCAGGCTTGCCGTGCTCCGCGCCATCGTGGAGGACTACGTGCACACCGAGGAGCCGGTGGGCTCCAAGGCGCTCGTGGAGCGCCACGGTCTCGGCGTGTCTCCCGCGACGGTGCGCAACGACATGGCCGTGCTCGAGGACGAGGGCTACATCACCCAGCCGCACACCAGCGCCGGGCGGGTCCCCACCGACAAGGGCTACCGGATGTTCGTCGACCGGCTCACGACGGTGAAGCCGCTCAGCTCGGCCGAGAAGCGCGCGATCTCGAGCTTCCTCGACGGCGCCGTCGACCTCGACGACGTCGTGCAGCGCTCGGTGCGCCTGCTCTCCCAGCTGACCCGCCAAGTCGCGGTGGTGCAGTACCCGACGCTCTCGCGCTCCACGGTGCGCCACGTCGAGATCGTGTCGCTGGCGCCCCGGCGGCTGCTGGTGGTGCTGATCCTGAGCACCGGCCGCGTCGAGCAGCGCCTGGTCGAGCTCGCCGAGGACCTCGCCGACGACGCCCTGGTCGAGCTGCGCCAGCGGGTGCTGCGCGCCGTCACCGGCCAGACCATCGCCGAGGCGATGGCGGCCCTGCGCGACCTGCCGCCGCTCAGCGCCGAGCCCACCGGGCCGACGAGCGCCAGCGGGCCCGTCGTCGAGGTGCTCCTCGACGCGCTCAGCGACGACCGCTCCGACCACCGGATCGCGGTGGGCGGCGCGGCCAACCTGGCCCGCTACGGCGACTCCTTCGACTCCGCCGTGCGCCCGCTGCTCGAGGCGCTCGAGGAGCACGTCGTGCTGCTCAAGCTCCTCGGCGAGGCCGGCACCGGCGGTCTGGTGACCGTGCGCATCGGCGCCGAGGGCCCCTACGAGGAGCTCGCCTCCACCAGCGTCGTCTCGACCGGCTACGGCCCCCCCGACGAGTCGCTGGCGACCCTGGGCATCGTGGGCCCTACCCGCATGGACTACCCCGGCACCATGGCCGCCGTGCGCGCGGTGGCCCGCTACGTCTCCCGCATCCTCGACGAGGGCTGAGCCCCGTCCCCGCACGACCCACCCCAGCCAGCACCACAGCCAGCACCACAGCCAGCACCACAGCCAGCACCCCGATCAAGTCCCTGTAAGGAACATGGTGAGCCAGGACCTCTACGACCTCCTCGGTGTCTCCCGCGACGCCGACGCCGACGCGATCAAGAAGGCGTACCGCAAGGCGGCGCGCCAGTACCACCCCGACGTCAACCCCGACCCCGCCAGCAAGGAGAAGTTCGGCGAGGTCTCCCGGGCCTACGAGGTCCTCTCCGACCCCCAGAAGCGCGCGGCGTACGACCGCGGCGGCGACCCCTTCGGTGGTGCGGGGGCCGGTGGTTTCGGCCAGGGTGCCGGGTTTTCCTTCACCGACATCATGGACGCCTTCTTCGGAGGCAGCGGTCAGGGCGGTGGCCAGGGTCGTGGTCCGCGTCCGCGCGTACGCCGCGGCCAGGATGCGCTGATCCGCCTCGAGATCGACCTCGCCGAGGCTGCCTTCGGCGTGGCCCGCGAGCTCAAGGTCGACACGGCCGTCACCTGCACCACCTGCGGCGGCGACGGCGCGGCCCAGGGCAGCCACCCGGTGCCCTGCGAGACCTGCCGCGGCCAGGGCGAGGTCGCCCACGTGCAGCGCTCGTTCCTCGGGGAGATCCGCACCCTGCGCCCCTGCGCGGCCTGCCGGGGCTTCGGCACGGTCATCCCCGAGCCGTGCCGGGAGTGCTCCGGCGACGGCCGGGTGCGCTCGCGCCGGGCGCTGACGGTCAAGATCCCCGCGGGCGTCGACACCGGCACCCGCGTGCAGCTGGCCGAGGAGGGCGAGGTCGGCCCCGGCGGCGGGCCCGCCGGCGACCTGTACGTCGAGATCCACGTCGCGCCGCACGACGTCTTCACCCGTTCCGGCAACGACCTGCACTGCACGGTGACGGTGCGGATGACGGCCGCCGCGCTGGGCACCACGCTGACGATCCCGACCCTCGAGGCCGACGTGGCCTCCGAGGACAGCGACCCCGAGCTCGAGACGTCCTTCGAGCTCGAGGTGCGCCCGGGCACCCAGTCGGGCATGGAGCAGGTGCTGCGCGGGCGCGGCGTCCCCGGGCTGCGCGGCGGGCGGGGCGACCTGATCGTCACCGTCGCCGTCGAGACGCCCGGTCGCCTCGACGCCCGCCAGGAGGAGCTGCTGCGCGAGCTGGCCGCCCTGCGCGGCGAGGAGGCCCCCGACGGGCAGGTCCGCCCCGGCGGCGCGAAGTCGGTCTTCGGCCGCCTGCGCGACGCCTTCAACGCGCACTGAGGCCACGGTGAGCCTCCCGGTCCACCTGGTGCCGAGCCTCGACGCGGCGGCCGTGGGCGCAGCCGTCACCGTCGAGGGCGACGAGGCCCACCACGCGGTCGCCGTACGACGGCTGCGGGTGGGCGAGCAGGTCGTGCTCACCGACGGCCGGGGCCGCTCGGTGGTCGGCGAGGTGACCTCGACCGGCAAGCGCGTCTTCGACGTCACGGTCCTCAGCGCCGAGCAGGCGCCCGAGCCCGGGCCGTCCCTCACGGTCGTGCAGGCGCTCCCCAAGGGCGACCGCGGGGAGCTCGCGGTCGAGGTGCTCACCGAGGTGGGGGTCGCCCGGGTCGTCCCGTGGGCGGCCTCCCGGTCGGTGGCGGTCTGGAAGGGCGAGCGGGCCACCAAGTCGTTGGCGCGCTGGCGCTCGACGGCGCGTGAGGCCGCCAAGCAGGCGCGCCGCTCCTGGCACCCCGTCGTGGACCCGATGGCCAGCACCGACGAGGTGGTCGAGCTGCTGCGCGGCGCCGACCTTGCGGTGGTCCTGCACGAGGACGCCACCGAGCCGCTGGCCGGGCTCGACGTCCCGGCCGCCGGCCACGTCGTGGTCGTGGTCGGCCCCGAGGGCGGCGTCTCCGCCGACGAGCTGGCCGCCTTCGCCGCGGCCGGCGCGCGCGCCGTACGCCTGGGCGACGAGGTGCTGCGCACCTCCACCGCCGGCCTCGCCGCCTGCTCCGCCCTCCTCGCCCGCACCCCCCGCTGGTCCTAGGCGTTCGCCGCGAGCGCCGTCCTGAGCTCGGGTGGTGGCGGTCGTTGGTTGAGGAGGTTGCGCCAGCAACCGTCTCGAACCCGGGTGGCCCCATCGGCGTACGGCGCCGGGGCCGCGGCCGGGGCTCTGCTGGGCCTAGCATGGGGTGGTTCACGTCATCGACGTCCGGGAGGTCAGCAGTGAGCGAGTCCATGGCGGTCGAGGAGGAGAGGCGCCGCGGCGCGTTCTCCTCCAGGCGGGTCTTCATCCTCGCTGCGATCGGCTCGGCCGTGGGCCTGGGCAACATCTGGCGCTTCCCCTACGTGGCCTACGAGAACGGCGGGGGAGCGTTCGTGATCCCCTACCTGGTCGCGCTGCTCACCGCGGGTCTGCCGTTCCTGCTGCTCGACTACAGCATCGGCCACAAGTTCCGCGGCTCCCCGCCGCTGTCGTTCGCGCGGATGCGGCGCGGCGCCGAGGGCCTGGGCTGGTGGCAGGTCGGCATCTGTGCCGTCATCGCCATCTACTACGCCGCGGTGCTGGCGTGGGCGGTGCGCTACACCTTCTTCTCCTTCACCAAGGCCTGGGGCGACACGCCGGCCGACTTCTTCATCGGCGAGTTCCTGCAGGTCGGCGACCCCGGCGTGACCGCCGACCCGGTCGCCGGCGTGATGGTGCCGCTCGTGGTGATGTGGGCGCTGGTCATCGGGCTGCTGGCGCTGGGGGTCCAGAAGGGCATCGGCGCGACCGCGATGGTCTTCATCCCGGTGCTGGTGCTCAGCTTCGGTGCCCTGGTCGTCGTCTCCCTGTTCCTGCCGGGGGCCGGCAGCGGCCTCGACGCGCTCTTCACGCCCAGCTGGAGCGCGCTCGCCGAGCCGAGCGTGTGGGCGGCGGCGTTCGGCCAGATCTTCTTCTCGCTGTCGATCGGCTTCGGGATCATGATCACCTACGCCTCCTACGTGCACCGCCACACCGACATGCCCGGCTCCGGGCTGGTCGTCGGGTTCTCCAACTCCGGCTTCGAGCTGCTGGCCGGCATCGGCGTCTTCGCCGCCCTCGGGTTCATGGCCCAGGACAGCGGTCAGGCCGTCAGCGAGGTCGCCGGCGACGGCGGTGTCGGGCTCGCGTTCATCGCCTTCCCGGCGATCATCAACCAGGCTCCCGCAGGCGCCCTGATCGGTGTGCTGTTCTTCGCCTCGCTGGTGCTGGCCGGCATGACCTCGCTGATCTCGATCACCGAGGTCGTGATCTCGGCGGTGCGCGACAAGTTCGAGCTCGGCCGGGTGGCCGCCACCCTCGTCGTCTCGCTGCCGATGGGCCTCCTGAGCGTGCTGTTCCTGGGCACCACCAGCGGCCTGCACGTGCTCGACATCGTCGACCACTTCATCAACCAGTTCGGCATCCTGCTGGTCGCCGTGGTCTCGATGGTCGTCGTCGTGTGGGGCCTCCGCGCGCTGCCGGTGCTGGCCGCGCACCTCAACGACCACACCTCGGTCCACATCGGCCTGTGGTGGCGCGCGCTGGTCGGGGTGGTGACGCCGGTGGCGCTGACCTACGTGCTGGTCGACGCGTTCCTCACCGACCTGCGCACGCCGTACGGCGGCTACCCGAGCTGGATGCTGGTGACCTTCGGCTGGGGCTCCGCGGTGGCCGTGCTCGTGATCGGCTTCGTGCTGGCGCGGCTGGGCTGGCGCGACCCCTGGGCCGTGGAGGCCATCATCGACGAGCACGACCCGAGCGAAGGAGCGCAGCGATGAGCACCACGGCGATCGTGATGATGGTGGTGGCGATGCTGGTGATCTGGGGCGGCCTGGCGCTGGCGGTCCTCAACCTGAGCCGCTCGTCCTCGACCCCGCGCCCCGACGAGGTCCACCGCGACCTGTAGCCGCGGGGACCCCGCGTCGGGGTCGTGCCCGGGTACGACGGGGCTGCCGGCTCAGCCGACGCTGATGACCTTGCTGTCCTCGAACGCGCCGGGGCCCTCGGCGCCGCCGCTCGGGTCGTCCGTCATCGCCACGAAGGTGTACTCGCCGGGCGCGAGGCCCGACACGTCGACCTCGCTCTCCCAGGGGTAGAGCCGGTCCATCCAGCCCTCGGCGGTGGCGAACCCGTCGACCACCACCTCGCCCGAGGAGTCGCGCACCTCCCACGGGACGGTGGCCTCGAACGAGGACGCGACGCCGCTGGCGGTGAACGTGCCCGAGACCTCGGCGTCGGACTCGGGGCTGGTGACGCTGACCAGCGACAGCACGTCGAGCTGGTCGGCGTTGGCGACCCCGCCGTCGGTGTCGACGCCGAAGAGCGGCACGGCGGGCCCGCCGGGCTCGCCCACGACCTGCACGGGGGCGCGGCTCTGCAGCGCGCCCTGGACGGTGTAGACCAGCGCCTGCACGGCCAGCCGGGCCTGCTTGCCCGACATGTCCGCGGGGCGGTCGGCCCAGCGGTCGTCGGGGACCTGGACGAGGATCAGGCCGGCCTCCTCGTCGAGGCGCACCGAGGAGAAGCTGCCGTCGACGGGGAGCGCGGCGCGGTAGTCGGGGTCGGCCGGCACGCCCGCGGCGACCATGTCGGCGGCACCCAGGCCCGGGTCGCCGCTCACCCTGCGGAACTCGCGGTACAGGCGGGGCCCCCTCGGGCTGTCGCCGACGTAGTAGACCGGGACGGTGCTGGTCTCGCCCGGATCGGGCTCGGCGCTCTGCGACGGCTCGCTGCTCGTCGTGGGCTCGCTGGCACTGGGCTCGGCGGTGGCGCTGCTGGTGCCGCTGGCCGGTGCGGGGTCCTCGGCCCGGTCGCTGTCCTCGCCGCAGCCGGCGAGCACACCGAGGGTCAGGGCGGCGGTCGCGGCGCCCGCCAGCGTGCGGTGCAGGGCGCGGCCGGCGTGCGGACGACGGCTGCGGCTGGGCTGGCTGGTCTGGCTGGGCTGGCTGGTCTGGCTGGTCTGGCTGGTCATGGTGCTCTCCCTGGTGCTCACGGCACCACGATGGTCCGTGTGTCGGTGAACGGCCCGCCCGACTCGCCGTCGGAGGGGTCACTGGTCATGGCAACGAACGTGTAACGGCCCGGTGCGAGGCCCGAGACGTCGACCTCGGCCGTCCAGGGGTGGAGGCGGTCCATCCAGCCCTCGGCGGTGCTGAAGCCGTCGGCGACCACGGCGCCGGTGGCGTCGCGGACCTCCCACGGCACGGTGGCCTCGAACGACGAGGCCCGGCCCCGGGCCGTGAAGGTGGCCGCCACCTCCTGGCCCTCGACGGGGTCGTCGATGCTGACCAGGGCCAGCACGTCGAGGTCGAGGTCCTCGCCGTAGGGCTCGACCCCGGCGTTGACGGACTCCCCGCCGGGCCCGGTGGCCTCGACGTTGACCGGCACCCGCTCGCCCAGCAGGTCCCAGACGGTGTGGGCGAGCTGGCTCACGGCCAGGACGTCGCGCTCGGCGCCCGCGGCGAAGCTCATCCGCACGTCGACGGAGCCGCCGTCTTCGCCCTGGTCGACGGAGTCGACGCTGAACCCCGGCCAGGCGCTGCGGTAGTCGGGGTCGGCCGGGCGTCCCTCGACGACGGCACGGACCACCGCCGCCACCCTGCTCCCGCCGTCGTCCGTGAGGCGCGTCTGCTCGCGGTAGAGGCGCGGGCCCTGCGGGGTCTCGCCCAGCCAGTACGTCGCGACGGTCGCGGGCGCCGGCGCGGGGCCGGGGGTCGCCGAGCCGGAGGGGGCCGGCCCCACGGGGTCGGGCGCGGAGACGGGCGGGTTGCCGGGCCCGAGCACCGCGACGGCGGTCACGGCGGCGGCCGCGGCCAGCACGGCGCCCCGGCGTACCACCAGCGGCGGCCGGCCGTCGGCGTCGCCGTGCGCGCCCGGATCTCGCCCAGCCGGTCGGTGGGCTCGACGTCGTCGACGGCCTCGCCCAGCAGCCGGGCCAGGTCGGCGTCGCGGTCGTGGGGGCTCATGAGCGGTCCTCCAGGTAGGGCGCGAGCAGCTCGCGCAGGCGGGCCGAGCCGCGGGAGGCGTGGCTCTTGACGGCGCCGCGGCTGATGCCCAGCGCATCGGCGATCTCGGCCTCGGAGAGGTCCTGGTAGTGCCGCAGCGCCAGCACCTCGCGCTGGCGCTCGGGCAGCTCGCGCATCGCGTCGAGCACCGCGGCGCGGCGGTCGGCGACCAGGCTGGCCTCGTCGGCGGGGGCGGCGGTGGGCGGCGGGGGCTGCGCCGCGAGGTGACGTCGTACGACGGCGCGGTGGCGCAGCCGCGACCGGGAGCCGTTGACCACGCTGCGGCGCAGGTAGGCCAGCGCCCTGGCGGGGTCGCGGAGCCGGCCCCAGCGGTCGTGGACCGCGACGAAGGCGTCCTGCACGACCTCCTCGGCGGTGCCGACGTCGTGCAGCAGCAGCACCGCGAGCCGCACCAGCTCGCGCCAGTGCGCGGCGTACAGCTGCTCGAGCGCCTCGTCGGCGCTCCAGCCGTCGGGGTCGCTGCTCACGGCGCCGGGGCGTCGTGGGGGTGCGCTCGCATGGGTCGTCACGCTAGTCCCACGCGCGAGGGGCCCCGGGGGTTTACCTCGGCGCGGCAGACGATCGCGTGGCACGATGAGCGGCGGGAGGCAACAAGTGGAGGACTGTCTGTTCTGCAGGATCGTCGCGGGCGAGATCCCCGCCGACGTCGTGCACGTCACCGAGGGCACCGTCGCGTTCCGCGACGTGGCGCCCCAGGCGCCGGTGCACGTGCTGGTGGTGCCGCGCGCGCACCACGCGAACGCCGCCGAGCTGGCCGCCGGCGACCCGGCGGTGATGAGCGAGCTCGTCAGCACCGCGGCGGCCGTGGCGGCCGCCGAGGGCCACGAGGACTACCGGCTGGTGCTCAACACCGGTGCGGGCGCCGGGCAGTCGGTGTTCCACACCCACCTGCACGTGCTCGCCGGCCGACCGCTGAGCTGGCCGCCCGGATGAGCACCGTCGGGCCGCACCGCCCCGCCGGGCCGGTCCGGCGCCGCCTCGTCGTGCTCGCCCTCACCGCCGCCCTCGCGGTCACGGGGGTCGTCGCCGGTGTGGCCGCCCTCGGCACCGAGGACCACCGCGAGGGCGACCCCGCCAGCGTGCTCTCGCCGGTCGACCCGCCCGAGGTGGTGGCCGAGCAGCTGTCCTCGCTGCCGCCGGGCAAGCAGCTGCCGCTGCGCCGGGGCGAGCGGCGGATGCTGCTGGAGATGCCGACCGACTACACGCCCTCGTCGCCCGGGGGTGCCGGCACCGACGACTACCGCTGCTTCCTGCTCGACCCCGGCCTCGAGGACGACGTGTGGCTGACCGGCAGCCACGTGCTGCCCGGCAACCCCGAGGTCGTGCACCACGTGATCCTCTTCCGGGTCGAGCCCGACCAGGTCGAGACCGCCCGCGCACTCGACCACAAGACCGTCGCCCCGGGCTGGAGCTGCTTCGGCGGCAGCGGCGTCGAGGGCAGCGCCACCAACCTCGCCGACGCCTCCTGGCTGGCCGCCTGGGCGCCGGGCGGCGACGAGACCCGCACCCGCGACGGCCACGGCGTACGCCTCGAGGCCGGCTCGCAGGTGGTGATGCAGGTGCACTACAACCTGCTGCGCGGGCAGTCGGCCGACCGGTCGGCGACCCAGCTGCGCTGGATGCCCGGCGAGCGCGACCTCACGCCGCTGCACACCTACCTGATGCCCGCCCCGGTCGAGCTGCCCTGCCGCGCCGCGCGCTCCGACGGGCCGCTCTGCGAGCGCGACGCCGCGATGGCCGACCTGCGCCGCCGCTTCGGCGGGGCCGCCTCCACCGTCGACATGCTGCACCTGCTCTGCGGCGAGAGTGGCGGGCCCTCCGAGACCACGACCTGCACCCGCCGGGTCAGCCAGCCGATGACCGTGCTCGGGGTCGCCGGCCACATGCACCTGCTGGGCCGCGAGATCTCCGTGGTGGCCAACGCCGGCACGCCCGAGGAGCGCACCCTGCTCGACATCGACACCTGGGACTTCGACGACCAGGGCAGTCGCCAGGTCGAGGCGCTGCGGCTGGAGGCGGGGGAGACCCTGACCGTGACCTGCCGCCACCAGCAGTGGCTGCGCGACAAGCTGCCCGCCTTCGCGGGCCAGGAGGAGAAGTACGTGCTGTGGGGCGAGGGCTCCACCGACGAGATGTGCCTGGGCACGCTCCAGGTCGCGTACGACAGCGAGCCGGTCGGGCGGTTCTGAGCCGGTCCGGGGAACCGTCCGCCGGGCGCGGGCGTCGTACCGCCATGTCCCCGACCCGGCTCGTGCTGCTGGTGGGCGGGCTGGCCGCCTGCCTGCTCGCGGTCTCCTGCTCCGAAAAGGTCGCCTCGGGCGAGACCGGTGATCCGGTGCCCGAGGGGTACCGATGGGTCGGTGACGGGGGAGTGCTGGTGGCCGTGCCGGACTGGTGGACCACCGGCGACACCGAGTGCCTGCTGCCGGTCGAGGACACGGTGCACGTCGAGACCGGCGCCGTGACCGACTGCGCCTCCACCGTGCCGCCCGCCCCCACCGAGGTGTCGTCGCTGGCCGTGGTCGACACCGGCTCGGCGCACGGCTCGCGGCTCCTCGAGGGCCTCTCGGTGGACGGGGACGTCGGGGGCGAGCCGGTGCTGAGCGGACGGGAGTGCGGATGGCTCGCGCCGCGCGTGTGCCGGACCGTGCTCGCCGTCCCGTCGCGAGGGGTCGCCTTCGCCGTGCACGTCGCCGACCCCGGTGACGTGGACCTCACGGTCCTGCGTGGCTCGCTGCGGCTGCAGCCCGAGGGCTGGACCACGGTCCCGCTCGCCCTGGGCTCGGGCCGCACCCCGGTGTGGGGGGACCGGCCCGCGACCACCCGGTCGTACGCCGCTCTCCTGCGGCGCACGGGGCTCCGGGTGCGGGTCGTGCCGGCCCCACCGGCCGATGCCGGCGAGACGACGTCGGGCGTGGTCCTGCCGCGCGGGACGCTGCTGGACATCGAGCCCGGACCGGGCAGTCCCGTCGAGGAGGGCGGCACGGTCGTGCTGACGGTCGCGCCGTCGCCGGCGTGGCAGTAGCCCAGGACCTCAGAACAGGTAGGCCAGCCGCATCACGGCGAAGACCACGGGCAGCCCGAAGACCACCAGCAGCGCCCACGCCGTCCAGTAGTGGACCCGCTTGGCGGGGTCGAGGCGGCCGCCGAAGTCGAGCAGCGCCCCCTCCACCGTGTGGTGGGTCAGGCCCATCGCCCGCGCGTGCGGCGGCATCGTCTCGCCGGCGAACCAGTAGGGCGGCGAGTCGTCGTCGTGGGAGTCGGGATCCTCGTCGTCCCACGAGCGCAGGTCGTGCTCGGCCCCGGCCATGGCTCCAGCCTAACGGGCGGGTCCCTTTACTGGCTGGGTGCTCGTCGGGGCCACGCCGTAGCATGGAGGCGCTCGACCCACCGTCCCCGTGACCGAGAGGCGCCCTCCGGGCATCCATGTCCCACACCGATGATCGCAGCACCCCCACCGAGAGTCCCGCGAGCGGCTCGGCGCGCGGCCACCACACGGTCGTGGTGCCCAACAGCATCGACATGGTCAGCCTGCTGGGTCCCGGCGACGAGCACCTCGCGCTGCTGGAGAAGGAGTTCGGCACCGCGGTCCACGTGCGCGGCAACCGGATCACCCTCGAGGGCGAGCCCAGCGAGGTCGCGCTCGCGCACCGCCTGCTCGACGAGCTGGTGACCATCATCCGCACCGGTCAGGGCGTCAGCACCGAGACCGTCGAGCGGGTGCTGGCGATGCTGCGCACCGAGACCACCGAGCGCCCGGCCGAGGTGCTGAGCCTCAACATCCTCTCCAACCGCGGGCGCTCGATCCGGCCCAAGACGGTGAACCAGAAGAAGTACGTCGAGTCGATCGACAAGCACACCATCACCTTCGGCATCGGCCCGGCCGGCACCGGCAAGACCTACCTGGCGATGGCCAAGGCGGTGCAGGCGCTGCAGTCCAAGCAGGTCAACCGGATCATCCTGACCCGCCCGGCGGTCGAGGCGGGCGAGAAGCTCGGCTTCCTGCCCGGCACGCTCAGCGAGAAGATCGACCCCTACCTGCGCCCGCTCTACGACGCGCTGCACGACATGATCGACCCCGAGTCGATCCCCAAGCTGCTGGCCGCCGGCACCATCGAGGTCGCCCCGCTGGCCTACATGCGCGGCCGCTCGCTCAACGACTCCTTCATCGTGCTCGACGAGGCGCAGAACACCACGCCCGAGCAGATGAAGATGTTCCTGACCCGCCTGGGGTTCGGCTCCAAGATCGTCGTCACCGGCGACGTCACCCAGACCGACCTGCCCGGCGGCACCCGCTCGGGGCTGCGGGTGGTCGAGGAGATCCTCGAGGACGTCGAGGACATCGGCTTCAACCGTCTGACCGCCAGCGACGTCGTGCGGCACCGGCTCGTGGGCCGCATCGTGGCGGCGTACGACGACTTCGACGCGCGCAGCGAGCGCGCCCGACCCGTGCAGGGGAACCGACCATGAGCATCGAGGTCCTCGACGAGTCCGGCCACGGCGTCGACGTGCGCCGGCTCTCCACCCTGAGCCGCTTCGTGATGGACCGGATGCACGTGCACCCGCAGGCCGAGCTGTGCATCAAGGCCGTCGACGAGGCGACCATCGCCGAGCTCAACGAGCAGTGGATGGACAAGGAGGGCCCCACCGACGTGCTGGCCTTCCCGATGGACGAGCTGCGCCCCGGCCTGGTCGACGAGGAGCCCGAGGAGGGCGTGCTCGGCGACCTGGTGCTGTGCCCCGAGATCGCCCGCCGCCAGGGCGAGACGGCCGGGCACGGCACGGTGGCCGAGATCGAGCTGCTGACCGTGCACGGCATCCTGCACCTGCTGGGCTACGACCACGCCGAGCCGGAGGAGCACCGCGAGATGTTCGGCCTGCAGGACGAGCTGCTGGCCGCGTGGCGCGCCACTGACGACGCATGAGCGGGGCTGACGTCGGGCTGCTGGTGACGGCGGCCGCGCTGGTCGTGCTCGCGGGGGTCTTCTCCGCCGCCGACGCCGCGCTCGGCTCCTTCTCCCACGCCCGGGCCGGCGAGCTGCTCGCCGAGGGCCGCGCCGGCGCCAAGCGCCTGCTGGCGCTGCTCGACGACCTGCCGCGCTACCTCAACACCGCGCTGCTGCTGCGGATGGCCGCCGAGGTCTCCGCGATCGTGCTGGTCGCCCTGCAGGTCGACGAGCTGATGCAGGGGGCCTGGTGGGCCAGCGTGCTGACGGCCATCGCGGTGATGCTGCTGGTCTCCTTCGTGGTGGTCGGCGTGGCGCCGCGCACGATGGGGCGCCAGCACGCCGAGACGGTCGCGCTGCTCTCGGCCGGGCCGCTGACCCTGATCACCCGGGTCCTGGGCCCGATCCCGCACGTGCTGATCGCGCTCGGCAACGCGCTGACCCCCGGCAAGGGGTTCCGCGAGGGACCCTTCTCCACCGAGTCCGAGCTGCGTGAGCTCGTCGACCTCGCCGAGGCCTCCTCGCTCATCGAGAGCGAGGAGCGGCGGATGATCCACTCGGTCTTCGAGCTCGGCGACACCACCGCCCGCGAGGTGATGGTGCCGCGCAACGACGTGGTCTACGTCGAGAAGCACAAGAACCTGCGCCAGAGCCTCTCCCTGTTCCTGCGCAGCGGCTACTCGCGGCTGCCGGTGGTCGACGAGAACCTCGACGACATCGTCGGGATGGCCTACCTCAAGGACATCGTGCGCCGCGACTTCGAGGCCCCCGACGTGGAGTTCGTCGAGCGCATCGAGTCGGTGATGCGCCCCGTGCACTGGGTGCCGGAGTCGAAGGCCGTCGACGGGCTGCTCAAGGAGATGCAGGCCCGGCGCCAGCACATCGCGGTCGTCGTCGACGAGTACGGCGGCACCGCCGGCCTCATCACCATCGAGGACATCCTCGAGGAGATCGTCGGCGAGATCACCGACGAGTACGACGAGGACGAGATCGAGGTCGAGCACCTCGCCGAGGGCGTCGTGCGGGTCTCCTCGCGCTTCCCCGTCGACGACCTCGAGGAGATCTTCGGCGACGACGTCGAGGAGGAGGACGTCGACTCCGTCGGCGGGCTGATGGCCAAGCACCTGGGCCTGGTCCCGATCCCGGGGTCCTCGGTCGAGGCCCACGGGCTGCGCTTCGTCGCCGAGGACAGCGCCGGTCGCCGCAACAAGATCGTCACCGTGCTCATCTCGCGCATCGAACCCGACGACCACGGCGACGACGAGGAGGAGCGTCCCGACCACCGCCGCGACGACGACCGCGACCACCGAGAGGACGACGAGGACCAGTGAGCACCCCCGATAGCAGCCGCGAGACGCCCGCACCCGCCGAGCCGGCCGCCGAGGACAAGAAGCTGGTGACCCTGGCGCGCTCGACGCGCGCCCGCACCCGCGCCGCGGAGGGTGCGGCGGTCCGTGACGCCGACGGCCGCACCTACGCCGCCGCCACCGTCGACCTGCCCTCCCTGCAGGTCTCCGCGCTCGGGGTGTGCGTGGCGATGGCCGTCGCCTCCGGCGCCACGGGCCTCGAGGCCGCCGTGGTGCTCACCGACGCCGACGCGGTGACGCCGGGCGACCTCGACGCCCTGCGCGACCTGGCCGGCAGCGGCGTACCGGTGCACCGCGGCGACGCCAAGGGCGCCCTGCACGGCACCGCCACCACCTGACCAGGCTGACTCCCGCCGACCCGGCGCATATCTCCCCCTGACCCGGCGCGAATCTCGCGCTGACCCGGCGCGTACAAACCAGTCGGCTCGCGGACGGAGCGCGGTCTACCCTGCGGCGCATGGACGAGTCGAGGCTGCTGCGGGAGGTCGAGACGCGCTTGGCCGTGGCCGGGGCGAGCACACCCGGTTGGGCCGACCCGCACCCCGACCGGGAGCCGAGCGACGAGGAGTACTCGCGGGTCTCGGACCCGCGCAAGTGGCCCCTCGAGGGTGCTCGGGCCCTGGCCTGGACCGCCGCCCTGACCGGGCAGCTCGTGCACCTCGAGGCGCCTGCCCGGAGCGTCACCGCCGGCGTGGACAGCTGGACCGCCAGCGACTCCGCGTGGTGGGACGCGTGCGGAGCGCCGTGCGGAGCATGAGGCGTGGACGCGCGACCTCGACGCCGTACGGCGGGGGCGCGCGCCGCAGCTCGACTGGACCCGGGTCGTCCATGGCACGCCCTGGTGGTGACATGAGCAGGTTCGGGCCGACTCGACGCGAGATTTGGGACGGGTCAGGGGGAGATTTGGGCCGGGTCGGGGCGGGCGGCGGGTGGGAGCTCGTCGAGGGGGCGGCCGGGGGCGGCCAGCGGGTCCTCGGGCAGCGCCTCGACCTGCAGGCGGCACCAGGGGCTGACGTCGCGGCTGCCGTCGAGCACCCCGGCACGGAAGTCGGCCCACGACTCCCAGGCCACCTCCTCGACCTCGTCGGGGTCCAGGCGCGGCTCGGTGGCGGTGGTCGCGACCAGGACCGGGCACAGCTCGTGCTCGACGACGCCCTGCATCTCGGCGCGGTAGCCGAAGCTAGGCAGCAGGACCCGCAGGTCGTCGAGCTCGAGGCCGAGCTCCTCGCGCACCCGGCGGCGTACGCCGTCGAGGAACGGCTCGCCGGGAGCCGGGTGGCCGCAGGCGGAGTTGGTCCACAGCCCCGGGAACGTCCGCTTGCCCAACGCCCGGCGGCTCAGCAGGATCCGGCCCGCGTGGTCGAAGACGTAGCAGGAGAACGCCAGGTGCAGCGGGGTGTCGGCGTGGTGCACGCCTGCCTTGTCGGCGACCCCGACCGCGTGGCCGGCCTCGTCGAGCAGCACCACCTGCTCGCGCCCGTGCCCCGGCGCGCTCATGCGGGCCTCGCGAGCTGGTTGACGGCCGCGCCGAAGACGAACGGCACCCGTTCGGCCGCGGCCACCAGCCGGCGGCGCACCGCCTGGTGCCGGGTGGCGGAGACCAGGCCCAGGGTGAGCAGCTCGTGGCGGCGCCGCAGCCGGCGCGACGTGGCGTCGTAGCCCTCGGGCGCGTCGGCGGCGACCGCGGCGACGGCGGCCGCCGCCTCGGCCAGGCCCAGCGCGATGCCCTCGCCGGTGAGCGCGTCGACGTAGCCGGCGGCGTCGCCGACGAGCAGCACCCGCCCGGCGACCCGGTGCCGCGCCCGCTGGCGCAGCGGCCCGGCCCCCATCACCCGGGTGCGCTCGACGCCGGCGACGCGCTCGCGCAGCCCCGTGAAGCCGTCGAGCAGGGCGGCGAACGGCTCGCGTCGGGCGCTCAGCACCGCCAGCCCCACGAGGTCGGGGGCCACCGGGGTCACGTACGCCTCCGCGTGCGCGGCCCAGTGCACCTCGACGAAGTCGCTCCACGGCGCCACCCGCAGGTGGCAGCGCTGCCCGTAGCGCCGCGGCCCGCGGGCGGCCTTGTCGAGCCCGAGCAGCCGGCGCACGGGGGAGTGCAGCCCGTCGGCGGCCAGCAGGTAGCGCGCCGGCCGCCCGTCGACCACTAGGTGCGAGCCCTGGTCGACCACCGAGCGCACCGCCTCGTGCCGGACCTCGACGCCCGTCTCGGCGAGGCGCCGCGACAACGCCGTGTGCAGCGTCGTACGCCGCACCCCGCGCCCCGGGCCGTGGCGGAAGCGGGCGTCGACGCTGCGCCGGTCGTCGCGGTAGCGGATGCCGGCCAGGTCGACGCCCTCCACCTCGACCCCGAGGTCGGCCAGGCGGGCGAGCGCGCCGGGCATCAGCCCCTCGCCGCAGGCCTTGTCGACCGTGCCCGCGCGGGGTTCGACGACGACGACGTCGAGCCCGGCGCGGTGGGCGTGCAGGGCCGCGGCCAGCCCGACCGGGCCGCCGCCGGCGACGACCAGGTCATGCACGGCGCGCCCCCGCGGGTGAGGGTGGGAGCGTGGCCAGGGCGGCGTCCTCGACCCGCAGCCGCACGGTGAGCAGCACGGCGTTGGCCACGGTGAAGACCAGCGCGGTGACCCACGACAGGTGCAGCAGCGGCAGCGCGGCGCCCTCGACGACGACGGCCACGTAGTTGGGGTGGGAGAAGAACCGGTAGGGCCCGCCGGTGACCGGGGGCAGCCCGGGCACGATGATCACGCGGGTGTTCCAGCGCGGCCCGAGCGCGGTGATGCACCACCAGCGCAGCGCCTGCGACGCCACGACCAGCACCAGCATCGAGGCCGCCAGGGCCGTGGGGACCTCGGGGCGGCGGACGTAGGCCTCGACGAGCATCGCGACCAGCAGCCCGGTGTGCAGCACCACCATCACGGGGTAGTGGCCCTGTCCGGTCTCGACGCCCCCGCGGGCGAAGGACCAGGCGGCGTTGCGCTTGGAGACCACCAGCTCGGCGAGCCGCTCGAGCGCCACCAGCGCGACGACGACGGTGAAGAAGGTCAACGAGGTCACGCCGCGCCACCTCCGGCGCGCAGCAGCACCAGCTCGGAGCAGAACCCCGGGCCCATCGCCATCATCAGCCCGTACGAGCCGGGTCGGGGCGGCCTGTCGCGCAGGGTGTCCTCGAGCACGTGCAGCACCGAGGCCGACGACAGGTTGCCGACCCGGTCGAGCGACTCCCAGGTCAGGCGCACGTCCTCGTGCTCGAGCTCCAGCGCCTCCTGCAGCGCCTCGATCACCTTCGGGCCGCCGGGGTGGCAGACCCACCACTCCACGTCGGCCCGGGTGAGGTCGTGGGCGGCCAGGAAGCCGTCGACGTCCTCGCGGATGTAGCGGCCCACGATCTCGGGCACCGCCGCGTCGAGGACGATCCGCAGCCCGCCGCCGGTCACGTCGAAGCCCATCGTGCGCTCGGAGTCGGGGTAGAGCCGGCTGCGGGTGTCGAGCACCTGCGCGGCGCCGGGCTCGCCGTCCTGGCCGCGGGCCACCACCGCGGCGGCACCGTCGCCGAAGAGCCCGCTGGCGACCAGGTTGGGCACCGACACGTCGTCGCGCTGCACGGTCAGCGAGCACAGCTCGACGGCGACCAGCACGGCCACCTGACCGGGGTGGCCCAGCAGGTAGTCGTGCAGCCGCGCGACGCCGGCGGCCCCGGCCACGCAGCCCAGGCCCACGATCGGGACCCGCTTCACGTCGGGGCGCATCCCGGTCGCGGTCGCGATGCGCGCGTCGAGGGAGGGGATCGCCAGCCCGGTGACGGTCGCCGAGATCACCAGGTCGACGTCGCTGGGGGTCAGGCCGGCGGCCTTGAGCGCCTCCTCGACGGCGCGCGAGCCCAGGGCGACGGCCTCGGCGATGAAGTGGTCGTTGGCCTCGGTGAAGCCGCTCAGCTCGCCGTACGCCGGCAGTGGCAGGGCGAGGTGGCGCTGGCTGACCCCGGCGTTGCGGTGGAAGCGGCGCAGCACCCGCTCGTCGAGCCGGCCCTGGGCGATCACGTCGGCGAAGGCCGAGGTGATCTCGTCCTGGGTGTGGGTGTGCGCGGGCAGGGTGCCCCGGACAGCGAGGATCTGCATGGTGCTCTCCTTCAGGTGGTGCCGCTGGGGTGCGGGTCGCGGACGAGGCTGGTGAGCAGGCCGAGGCCCAGGCGCGGGCCGATGCGGCCGCCGCCGAGCCCGATCTCGACGAGGTCGTCGAAGACGCGCTGGTCGCGGGCGGCCGCGCCGATCCCGGCGTCGACCACGCGCGGGTGGCGCGAGAGCCGGGCGGCGGCCCAGGTGTGGCGCAGGTGACGGCCCAGCAGGCGCCGCACCTCCCGCTCGTACGCCGCCCCGGCCGCGGACGGCTCGCCCCCGGCGAGGGCGCGGGCCGCGGCCTGCCCGGCCAGGGCGCCGGTGGCGACCGCGTAGTAGATGCCCTCGCCGGTCATCGGGTTGACCAGGCCGGCGGCGTCGCCGGCCAGCAGCACCCGGCCCGCGGGATGGCGCCAGCGCAGCCCCGAGAGCGGCAGGTGGTGCCCGCGCCAGGCGGTGCCGCCGCGGCTGGCCCCGGGCAGCAGCTCCTCGAGCTGCTCGAGCAGCAGCGCGCGCGTGGGCGGCTGGTCCCCGTCGACCAGCTCGCCGTACCCGACGTTGGCCAGGCCGTCGCCGCGGTCGAAGGACCAGGCGTAGGAGGGCTGGCGGCGCTCGCCGTAGCGGATCACCTGCAGCCCGCGCCGCCCGGGCGGGGTCGGGGCGTAGCCGCGCAGGGCCAGGGCCCGCGGTGCCGAGGGGCCGAGACCCGCGGCGGCGCGCACGACCGAGTGGGCGCCGTCGGCGCCGACGACGACCCCCGCCCGCAGGTGGTCGACGCCGACCCCGTCGACCCCGTCGACGCCGGTCTCAACACCTCGCACCCGGTGGTGCACGAGCTGTGCCCCGCGCTCCACGGCCCGCTCGACCAGGCGGGCGTCGAAGGTCTCGCGGGGGATGACGTGGACCTCGCGACGCATCCGGCCCGCGACCTCCCGGCCGCCGCGGGCGAGCGTGAGGTGGCGCAGCGGGCGCCAGCCCTCGACCACGTCGGCGGCGCCCAGCGGGCGCAGCACGTCGAGAACGTGCGGCGCGATGCCGTCGCCGCAGCACTTGTCGCGGGGGAAGTCGGCGCGGTCGACCAGCAGCACGCGCAGGTCGGGGGAGTGGGCCAGGGCGGCCAGGGCGGCGGCGGAGCCCGCGGGCCCGGCGCCGACGACCACCAGGTCGGG